>CAZWJF010000004.1:0-212895 GCA_964634325.1 uncultured Rhodoblastus sp. | reverse complement strand
AGTCGGCCCCAGCCAACTCATCCGAGCCGAACTGCGGTCCTCGTCGGAGGCGTACAAGTGTTCCCGCAGCGCTGATTCTTAAAGCGTTTCGGAAACACGCCAAAAAGGCGGCGATCGGACCTCCGAACGCCGCCTTTTTCTATGGCCGAATGAAAGCTTGCGATACCTCCGCAAAACTAGGCCAAAGCAATATAACCGACCTTGATGCTATACCCGCCGCTGAATTGCGACAGAAGATCCATATTGCAATACGCGAAACGGCGGCTTCCAGTTGACCTGCCAAGTGGTGGCGGTCAGGAAGCCGCCGCTCCCGTCTTCGGTCGAAAAGCGATCACTTGGGCAGATGTCATAGGCAGCTCAGTTCGCCATCAATTACTTTTCAGCGGCTACGCCATATCTCGAACGTTGCGCCGTCCCGTTGGACCAACGCCATGTCTGTGCCGAGTGCAACGGGCCTTGCGAGGGGAAGCTTTCGCGTCCACTTCGTCTCTTGCGGTTTGCCAGTACCGAGTACTCCTTGGTGCGGGGCTAACACAGTGTCATCACTTCCCAACGCAAATGTCGCTCTCGGCCAAGCACCCACGAAATTTGAAGCAAGAGAGTCGTAAGCATCCTTACGGACTGATCCGCAAGCCTTGCAGCGCCAGACCACTGCAACAGATCCGTTTCCGTTTACGATCCACCGCGTTAAATCGAGCGCCTCAACACTCTGACGGGCTAAAACGACACTTCTGCCGTCTGGTGGAAACTGCACATCACCGCCGGAGCATTCGTCCAAGCCAGTTTTTGGACCACACTCGTCAAGATAGACTAGTCGCCCGTCAGGCTGGGTCCACGCCAAGCCCGTCTCACGGCGCTGAAGAAAAGCATCACCGACTTTGGCCACTGTGCTAGCGGGATCGCGAAGTTCGATCTTGCCGGCGGTCGCTTGTCCGTCAGCATCGATCTCAACAATGCTTGCCGGTTCTAAGTCCAGGGCTTCATAGGCCGAGTCATAGTCACTACGGACTAGTGCACCTTTAAGAATCTTGGGATCGCTTTGACGAGCGGCAAGAAACACCAGTCGATTCTGATCCGGGCTGAGATGGCCTAAGGGTTGCCGAAGCAGTCTCCAAGCCAATTGGCCCCCACCTACTCCTACCGGCTGCGGGAGGGCGTATCTAAGTCCGGTTGCGCGCGGCTCCGCGAAAGTTTCGACGAAGGTGACGCTTCCGGTATCCGGATCGCGAATTACGACGAAAAACCCGCCGGCCTTGGATCCGGAAATCGGGATAATTTCGTTGACGAAATCCCCCGTTTTAGTAACCGCGCCGGAGAATTGTCGGAGTTCTGAGTCGGACTTTAGATCGAGGATATTAATCGACCCTGCTGCCCGATCCCGCAGGACTAAGTTTTCTCCGCCGGACAGGAGAACAGCGTCGCCGTGCCGCCACGCCAGCGCCCTTTTTTCCATCGCTCGGCCGCTCTTGAAAGAATGGACCTGAAGAATAGCAGGTAACAGTTTTGCTAGCAGCACTACGCGATCAGCGTCTGTCCCGGTCTTGCTTCCTGTTGCGGCTATGACCAGTCCTTCTCCTGGCACGCGTGCCTGGAATTTCAACTCTTTGAGGGCGATCACTGGAGCAGAATCATAATTCTTAACAGGAACCCCAACTCCATAGGCGGCAGCGATGTCAAGAAGGGCAACTTTGTCGACCATGCCTTCTTGGTCTCTAGGCATCATCGCTAATCGCGAACGGTCAGCAACTACAAGCGGAGGCGCCCCCACTTCCGAGTATCGTACTGCCTTGATTTCCCCAGGGATGTTTGCAGAGACAATCGCTAGGAGCCCATCAGCACGTTGAAGAGCAAACTGCTCATCCTGTGTGAAAAGAAGTTCGGCATTCGCGAAAGGAGCTTCCAGCTTGTAGATGGTCGAAGCATCGGACTCACCCTTCACTACTTTATTGAGATCGACGAACCTTAATTCAGGTCCTTTGTTAGATGACTGGAGTATCTGCAGGAAACGACCGTTCGAAGAGACCGCGAGGTCCGCTATTTCTGCCGCGCCAGGATCGAATGAAAAAACCTTACCTTCGCGCCAGATCGTAATCTTCTCCTTCGTCCGCGCTGGGGCGAGGGCCGCAACCGCTGCGTCAGAAGCCGAACTCCATTTAGCAGTGTTCGTCAGCGTCTTAGCCAGCACTTCTTTCTTTCCGCCCTCGACTTGGACGAGATCGCGAGTAATTCCATCTACGCCAATCAAACCGGTCCCATAAGGTCGACCGCCGGTCAGGCGTAGCAAAGGCGGGAGCGCGACGATGTGGCTCACCTCATTGGACTGCGAATCTAGTTGCCAGTACGCATAAGATATGGCTTTGGCATCATCTTCGCGGCTCAGCAGCACTCGTCCTGAGGACGTCGCTGCATGGACAGGCGTCCAGTTAACGGACGGAAGATACCCGACTAGGACCTGAGCTTTTCCCACCTCCGCGAGCGGCTGAAAGAACGACGCTGTAAGGAAGTGCTCACCGTCGCTAGATACGAAGGTCGTCATTCCACGTCCGACGCGAGGAAGCTGAAGGCGTGCTTCCTCAAGCTTCTTGCTAGCGCGCTGTAGCGCTGGAGCAGACCGGATCAAGCCGAGAATCCGGGCTTGGTCCACATTCACCTGCGCGATCTCTAGCCGCTCCCCAGAACCGATTGGGTTACCGCCTTTTTCGTACTCAGCCCAAATTGCTAAAGATCGTTCATAAAACCCGTTGGCTACCTCAACGTCTTGGAGATCGGTAGCAGCGCGATCTTTCAGCATAATCTGGCCAGCGTTTCGAAGGGCTTGAGCCAAGCCTCGGAGTGTAGTCGCGTCTCGCTTATTAACGAGATAATCGTCGTTGAATTTCTTGAGCGCCTCTCCGCCCTGCGCTTTTGCTTGTGCGAGGCTCCCAGAATCAATGTGGTAGCGGACGAGGTCATTGCGGGCGTCTGGGTTTTCCGGATCCAGGCTGACCGCGTATTCAAGGATCTGCCGCAAATCCTCGTTCCTAGCCCCACTGCTGTCGAGCCGGTGATGCAGGCGTGCGTGGAAGACCAGCAACTTGGCAGCCTCGATCACACGGAGGCGCGGCTTGCTCACGCCTCCCACGATTTCATGCTTCATGAAGTGATCGATGACGCCTTCCCCCGAAATTTCCACATAGCTACGCTTGCGGGCAAGATATCGCTCGAGCATTCTGTAGCGTGATGTCGTATCAACGGCTTTGACTTTAACTATGAACTGCCCCTGGCTACAGTGTTCTTGGTTCCTGTGCGGGTCGCAGGAACGTCTCACAATAGGAGGATACGAGTCGCCCGATTTATATTTCGCTGCGACCCGTCCCTTTAGGACATAACCGCGATTGAAGGCGTCCTGAACCGATGCATCATCTAGTTCGACCATTAACGAAATAAGCGAAGAAGTCGCGACCGGGAGGTGGCTGGACGGATCGAAAGGGTCCACATTTGCAGGGAGCCGAGCAGGCGTTGTAGCAGCGGGACCCTGCATTGGATTGCCACCGTCCTGAGTTCGATCGAACAGCTCAAGGATAAGCGGCGCACGGTCAGGGCCGATGCCACTGCTATTGCTGCGTTTAATATACTCGCACCAAATCCCACCGAACCACTCGCTCCAACATTCGCGGGTTTCATACATCCATCGCATTGCATCGACGTTTGAGACGATCTCGAGATCTACCTTTGTGCCTGGATAAAATTTTAAGTTGTCCAGGAAAACAGGCTTAAAATCTTCATCTCGTACATTGATGCGCCCATCGACCACCCTTGTCGTTTCTTGTGCCTGAACTAACGTAGTCAGATTCAAAAGCTGTACGAACGCGAGAGCAGCGATGAAACGCAGTGCAAGCGTGCGCTGGCTCAAAACTCGAAAAATAACGACGTTCATCGCCTAACCTCCAACGCGCTGATCGGCCTAGGCGAACTGCATTCATTCTTTTTCAGACGCGAGACTTCCGCGCCGGCTAGTTCAGCCGCCTTAGCGTCACTCTCGCCTTTCGCGCGGTGGAAGTGGGTGAATGCGCGTCTAATGTCCTCTTCAGGCTTGCAGACCGCGAAGACGGCGGGTTCAGGTCCCGGCTTGGTTGGCTCAGGGCTTGAGTCTACCGGCGGTCCTGCAGGTGACTTCATTGCTTGTGAACACGGATCCGGCTTCGGCGGCGACCGTCGAACGTGGATTAGCGGCACAGCACTAAACGGGACGGACACCTTTCCCCGCTTAGGCAATGCGACGCGGGCGACGCGACCGTTCATATTGACGGTTGCTTCGGGGCTCTTGTTTTCCCACAGCACGGCAGGTTCGAAGATCGCAGCAGGCCCACTCTCCGTGGTATCCAAATATTGACGTTCGGTAACCGTGTTCGCTCGATCAATATAACGGTAAGCGAATCTCAGCCAAATCTCATCCGCCCTTATGTTCTCCACAACCGGATCCAACGTTACCTGCCAGGCAGTGTAAAAGGGGTAACCTTCGAAATCTCGGGTCCGACCGGAAGCACCCGTTTGCCAGCTCTTAGCGAGTTCCTGGATGTCGAACGGCTCAGGCGGCATGTGCCCCCAACGATGGACGGGTAGTAGAACCTGTCGAGCGGTTTCTCCATTACTCTGTATATAACCAACCCCTGGGTGTGACAGGCGCACGCGGGTGAGCGCCGTCACCCGCCCGCTCGGCCACTTTGAACCAATTCTCACGTCGACAACTCGCACGTTGTCGATACCGAGCGGGACGAATCGTCCGTCCGGCGAAAGGAAAAGTGTAAGGGTGATAGATTCGCGCGATCCTGTCGATTTCCATCGTCTTAAGCGTCGCTCGTCCTCTGGCGATAGGAGATCCGTCAATCGGATCGCGTCAGTTTGGTGAAGCTGCCCGAGCGCTCCGGTTCCTGTCGTACAGCCAAGCCGAGCACAAAGATCTTTGGAGAGGCGGATGAGCTGTCGCCAGTGCACCATCAAGCCATCTACGTCTGTCCTCGTGCTCTCGCGTTCTCGATTCAGCCAATCGAACAGATGGACTTCCGAGTCGAGGGCTAATCTGACATTCTGTGGATCGGACTTTACGAGTTCAGCGATGACGCCTCGCGGACTGTTCAAGCGGCCAGCCCAAAGGGCGAGAGAGCGATCTAGGCCGTCGTACTCCTCGCGCATACGTTCCGCCAGATAGAAGGCTAGCTTGCGACGGATCGTGACGTGGCTGCGCTCCTTGTCTTGGTTCACACCTGACTGCGTCACGGCAAAACGATAGCTTTCATATTGCGCCTTTGCTGAGGCTTTCATTATTTCCGATATCTCTCGCTCTTTCCCGAAGACCACCTGCTTTAGACGCGCCTCATTGACGAGCTCGATTACCTGCAACTCCTCCGAAAGGTTGGCCTGAAGTTCGGCGGCGAGCTTCTTCGCCTTATCCACAGCCTCTCCGAACGCAAAAAACGAGCCTATGACGTCAGCAACCACGCTCGCGCCGGGGAGGACAGCGTTCAAGGCGAGTAGCGCCATCTGCTCTGCCATCGCGTCCTCCTTTGACCGCCCGCCGCCCCCTCCTCCAGCGTCGGTTGTTCCACCCGTACCAGCGTACAACCGGCGTTCGTTCTGAGCGTCTTCCTGCTTTGCTTGCTCGTGCTCAGAGACGTACACCGACCCTACATGTACACTCGTGATTTTCTCCACTACTTGGTCCCGCTGTTTCTGTGTCGGCAGCGATTGCACGATTGCATTCCACGCGTTGTCCTTGAGATCAGCCTCCCTGGCATCCTTGTTGTTAGCGTCGTCGGGCAGAGTTAAGGTTCGCCTTAGAGCGCTTTCCAGTGCGTCTTGCGGCAGGCGCTTTAGTAGAAGACGTCGCAACTCACCCTCGGAACGCCTTAGCCGGTTGAGCTCTGCAGCGAGTGCATCCTTCGCGGCGAAACCGTAACTCTCAGTCGGATTGCCTTGTGGAAGAGTGCCCAGAACGGCGAGAGAAATTACGATGACGGGGGTTCGCCGTGTGCCGGAGCGGTCAAACACTTCAACTCGGTCCGCCCGAATATTGATCCGATCTCTAACGAGCTTTAGGCCCGTCTGGCGAAGCCTCTCTTGTAGAGCCTCTCGCGTATCCACGCCGGCTACTTTCAAAAACCCGTCAAGTGCAGGGCGGGGCAACTTCGTGAGAAAGGGGCCAGGCCAGCTGCGCAAAACCTGATCCAAAAGATGCTCTACCGCGCTATCGTCGAGGCGGAGCTGGCTAATTTCGCCAAGGAGCTTGGCGTATTCAGAACCAACTTTGCCGGCGGCCGACTCGACTTCAGAACCGACTTTGCCGGCGGCCGAATCGACAAGATTGTCCACGGATTCCACGTATTTATCGATGGCCGATTTTAGGTAGTCGCGAGCAAAGTTAGCATCCGAAGATAAATAACGTTCAGCGCCTTCGCGCAGGCGTTGAGCAAATGCCGGCTCCTCCACCGAGCGAATAAGCTGGACGGCTCCCAGCACCGGCTTTGCTGCGCGAATTCTTTCAGTCCACTCCCGCTTCGTGTTATTGTCGAGTCGGGAGTATATCTGGCTCCCAACCTGGGCGAGCCCGTCGATTGTGGGATTGCGAAAGGCCTGAGCAGCTGCTTCCAGATCAGCTTTGTAGCTTTCAAGCTGCTCCTTGACCTCCTGTCCTCTACGAATGAGATCTTGCCCTTGCTTTACATAGCCGGCGATCACCTCGTTGCTTGCTCCCACTTGGCTTAACGCGCTCGAGAAGTCGGCAGACTTCAGAAGATCGGAGTTCGTGACTACTGAGAGAACCGCTTTGTCAAGCTTTCCTTCTTTAACCGACTGGAGCACATCCGGCGGGACGCCAAGCGACGAGGCGGCAGCATTGGCGAGCGCTTTGCTGAGCCGAGCTGAGGCGGCGTGAGCATCGGCAACCGCTGAGGCTATTTGGTTTTCGAGTCGCTTTCGATTGCTCTTTAGCTCTACAATCCTGCCGTCCAGGCCGTCCTGCCGATCCTCCTGAAACGTCCGCTCGATAGCGATGCGTTGCTGATTAACGGTTTCAGATCTCACCCTCCCATCAATCTCGCGGGAGATAGCCTCAAGCTTGCCCGTCTCGATATCGCCTTTGCCAATTTCGCGAACCGCGGCGGTGATCTCTGCACTCTGCTTCTCAAAGTCCGCGAGCAGTCCTTCCAGAGCGACTAGATGAGCACCTGGCATGCTGGGCTGGAGGGTTTGAACTGCTCCCCAGAAGTCGATCCCCCTATCCAGTAGCAGCAATCGATATTCGATATCTGCTTTTAGAAGCTCGAGGGTATTCCCTTTTGCAGTTGATAGCTGAAATCCGCCCGCAATCTCGTCGCGCGCTTCGCAATACGCCCGCCGTGCGCCTTCTCGATCATTAGCAAGAAACCGCTCGTCCGCGAGGGTCTTCCGCACGAGCGCAATTTCAAGCGTCAACGAGTCGAAGGTGATTGGGTCATCCGGTATCTTTGCT
Source organism: uncultured Rhodoblastus sp. (assembly GCA_964634325.1). Taxonomy (GTDB): domain Bacteria; phylum Pseudomonadota; class Alphaproteobacteria; order Rhizobiales; family Beijerinckiaceae; genus JAJXWB01. The sequence goes on along the minus strand of CAZWJF010000004.1, from coordinate 205,409 downwards.
TCGGACGTTTGCTGCACCTCGCTCCCACCGCCCACAGAAGCTTGAGCATACGCCGCCAGCGGTATCACGCTCGACACTGCGCTAACGACAAAAACCGAAAGCAAAAAATTCGGCGCACGACCCGAAAAACTATTCATCTAGCTCCCCCGATTACGCTCCGCTAACTGTCGATCGAGCCTAGTCAAAAGTTTTCTAATCGTGTCCTAAATGAAGTTTCGTTGCAAGTGACGAATTTGGTATGAAGCGCGCGAGCGAGTGTGAGGCAAAACGACAGCTGTCGTCCGCGGTGCGGGGATCGACGCGTTTAGGCAAATTGTGCTATGCTTTTACGGAAGCACTAAGGAGAAGCCGCCGTGAGATACTCATCTGTGTTTCTTAGCTTTCTAATGGGCATTAGTTACGCCGGCTCGGCAATAGGACAATCCTTCATTGTCGAGCGTCAGTTTGGCCAGGCTACAAACGACACTTGCCAGAGCTATGTTCTTGCTATCGCGCTTGCATTCAAGAACGATTCAAATTTTAAAATGAAAGATTGGGCTGAATTGCGCAAAATGGAAAACCTAATTCGGACCGAAGTAAAAAAGAATATGGACGCCCGGAGTGCAAATTTGGCCAGCCCCGAAGATTCGAAGAAGGCAATAGAGTATGTTACTCAAGGGAAATATACATTAAATTATAAAGATGACGCGCTTGACCCTGCGGATTTTCAAAAGAAAATTAAAGATACGACTGGAGTTTCAAGCCGATCTGCATTCGATAATGTGCCATCATTCTTGGTGGGGTCAATTGTAAAGGACGTGATAATTACGAGCGCCCTCCGGATAGCCGCCAAATCGTACAAAAGCGGACATCAGTTCGCTATACTGGGTGTTTCGAGCTCGGTTCCAAGTTCTAAAGTGGAATATCTCGTGCTGAATAGCGCGGCCCGTGGAAAGAACGCTTCAGAAAAGCAAATCGATGTGTGCGAAGTTGGCGTCCCCGATGAAAAAAGCCCTTATTTTGCGTCGCTTGGTTGGACCAGCGACATTGAGTTTAACCCGCCGGGTGGAAAGATGCGAGCGTGGCAGATTGTAACTAAATAAAGCAACGACTTCAGAAACCAACGTCGAATCGCATATTGGTTATTGATTCCACTGACCTGCCTCTGAGTTTTTCCTTCACGCGGAGCTAGAGTCTGGCCTTCGAATGCTCCGCCCCCATTCTCCGGACCGCCCGAAGGTAGAGTTTTCGGGCCTTTGTCACGATGGCGGGCTGGCGGCGCCATCGGGAAGTTGCAACGCGATCGGGCACTTGTTGCCGATTGACCCGTGCGGGCGATCCTCGTTGTAGTATCTGCGCCATTCCTCCATTTTCAGCCGGGCGTCGTCAAGCGTCAGGAACCAGTGGGCATTCAGGCATTCCGCCCGGAACCGCCCGTTGAATGCTTCGATGAAGGCGTTGTCGGTCGTCTTGCCGGGCCGCGAGAAGTCGAGCGTGACGCCGCGGGCATATGCCCAGAGGTCCATGTCGCGGGAGACGAATTCCGAGCCCTGATCGACGCGGATCTTCTTCGGATAGCCGATTCTGGCGCAGACACGCTCCAGCGCGCCGCCGACGTCTTCCGCCCTATAGCTGAAGCGGGGATCGACGACAGGGGAGAAGCGCGAGAACGTATCGACGACCGTGAGCACGCGGATCTTATTGCCGGTCGACAACTGGTCGTGGACAAAGTCCATCGCCCACGTCTCTTTCGGCGACGTCGCTGGCTTCCGATCGTCGCGCAACTTTGCCTTCACCCGCCGCTTCGCGTCTTGTTACGTAGTTGCAGGCCGAGTTCGCGATAAATCCGGCAGGCCTTCTTGATGTTGACGTCCCAGCCCTCGCGGCACAGCAGCACATCCCCGCCTTCCGGCAAATGTCGGCGACAGGAACACCGTCGGCGCCCTGTTTCAGAACGAACGCCTTTTGCGCGTCCGAGAACTTCGATGCCTTCAACGTCTTCCGCTCCTCCCAGCCGAGGGAATCCGGCGCGGAAAACTCTAATTCAAAACGGTTCAGTTTGCCGGGGGCAGACCACCTCAGCCTGCCCCCCGAAAGTCTGTCCAACCGCCTTTCCACTACTGCGCGAATACTGCGGACAAACTCCACGTCCGTTTGCGGACAAACCGCATTTCAGGCCTTCCTGCCCGGCGCTTCAGAATCAAAGACATAGAAAAAGCGCCGCGGACAAACTCCCGGGCTCTTCACACAATCGACTGGAAGGAACCGCCAAATGGCTTGGCGGATGGATAGCAGCATGATGGCAATCATCTCTGATCAAGGCGTGAGTCGCCTTCATCCGTTGTCCAGAAAACTAGCGCATCTTGCATTGTTGGGCCTCATCGTGAGCGTTTCGGCCGTCATCGCCACCGCAAGTGCCTCTACGACTTGCGACCGCCATAAGGGCGCGTTTGATAGAGGCTTTTCGGCCGGCTACGGCATTGACCGGATCGAATGCCGAACGCCACTGGCGGCGTTACCTGTCCTGCACATTTGGCAAGTACCGCCATACGTCGGCTTGGTCTGGTAACGGCGCTCAACCCGCCTCGCTTCTCCCCGCTTGCGGGGAGAAGGCGGCAGAAGTCGTTGAAACCGACAACGCCGGTTTCAACTGAGGATGAGGGGCTCGGGCCGCTACACGCGTCCCGGTCGATCGGCCCCTCACCCCTGCCCTCTCCCCGTAAAACGGGGAGAGGGAGCGCGCCCCGTGCTTCCTGACACAGCGCCGCCCGCGCCGCAGCCGTAAATCCCTCCTGAAACCTCGCCTCTTCAGGAGCCAATCGTGATCCGCCCGGCCCTCACGCTCTCGCTGCTTCTCGCAACCTCCGCCGCTCATGCGCAGATCGCGCCGGGCGATTACGCCGTCAAAGGCGGGGCGTTCACCTTGCAGGTCACGCCCGGCGCCTTCGAGATTTCCGGCGCGGGCCAGAACGGCAATACCTGCATGATGGACGGCGTTCTCAAGAAGAACATCGGCCGCGCCGCCGACGCCGGCAAGACCTGCATCGTGAAATTCACGATGCGTGCCGACGGCGTCGAGGTGAAGGCGCAGACGCCGGGCGTATGCGCGCGCTTCTGCGGCGCGGAGGCGAGCATCGAGGGCGTCTATCTCAAGCCCGCCGCCGGCTGTTCCGACAAGGAGCGCGAGCGCACGCAAAAGGCGGTCGACGCCGCGACCAAGGCAAAGGACGACGCCAGGATCGAGACGCTCTTGTCGAAGCAGCTCGAGGCCTGCGCCGCCACGCTGCCATGGCTCGACGGCGTCAGCGCGCGCACGGACCTCGCCGCCGCGCAGATGCGCCAGAACCGCAAGGCCGATTGCCTGAAGACGCTTCAACCGCTGATCGCCGACGCCGACGCCACCGAAGACGCGCTTCAGCAGAAATATCTTCCCTTCGACCTCTATCGGTACGAACCTTCGCTCAAGGACTTGCGCGAGACGCTGAAGCAGTGCCGCGTCTGACATGGGAAACGCCCGCATGAAAAGCCGTCTCCTCGCTCTCGCATTCTCCTTCGCCGCGCTCGCGCAGGCGAACGCCGCGCAACCGCACGTCGCGCCCGGCGCCTACATCGCCGAACACGGCTACGGCGCCATGACCGTCAAGGACGGCAAGTTCGAGATCACCAGCGTCGGCGGCAACGGCCACACCTGCTCGATCGAAGGTTCGATCAAGGGCGCGACCGGAATCGCCGACGACGAAGGCGACATCTGCAAAATCGATTTCAAGGCGAAAGACGGCGGCTACGATGTCGTCCCGACGACGCCGGACATCTGCCGCAACTATTGCGGCGCGCGCGCCTATTTCGAGGGCCTCTACCTCAAACCCAAGCCGGGCTGCGCCGATCCTGAACGCGCGAGCGCCAAGAAGGCGTTCAAGGCGGCCTATGACGCCAAGAACTACGCAAAGGCCGAAAAGCTGCTCGCGACGCAATTGTCGGCCTGCGCGCGCACGCTCGGGCCGATGGAGACGACCTCCATCCGCAACGATCTGGCCATCGCGCAATTTCACCTCGGCAAGAAGGCCGCCTGCCTCAAGACGCTCGCGCCGCTCGAAGAGAATGCGGCGAAGTCCGACGACGATCTCCAGTCGGATTACCCGCCGTCCGACTGGGACGAATATCGCCCGCTCATCAAGGCCGCGCGCACCAATCTGAAACTCTGCAAGGGCTGATCGTCAGCCGGCCGCCAGCAGCGCCTCGGCCTCCTCGGCCGACTTCGTCGAGAACAGGCGCTGCAATTCCGCGCCCGTGCGCGGCGCATAGGCGTCAATCCCCTCGCGGCCGTAGAAGGCGCGGAACATGTCGCGCGCCGCCTCGATCGGCAGGGGGCCGATCTCGATCACGTCATCGATGCGGCCGGGCCGCACGATGGCCGGGTCCAGCTTGTCGATGTGGTTCGTCGTGACGATGAACTTGAGCCCGTCCGGCGTCTGCATGCCGTCCATGGAATTGAGGATTTCGTGAAGCGCCGAGCCGCCCGGCCCGCGCGCATCGGCAGGTGCGTCGTCGCGATTCAGGCTGCCCGCGATCGTGTCGATATCCTCGATCACGAACAGATCGCTGGGCTTGCCGGACAGGAACGCCGCGCCGAGCCCGTGCAGCGACTTGATGTATTTGATGTCGAAACCGAGGTCGGAGGCGAGCGCGTGAATGAGGCTGGTCTTGCCGGTGCCGGGCGGGCCGTGCAGCACGATCCCGAGTTTCCAGGGAATGCCGCGCGACAGGTGCCAGAATTCCGCGCCGAGGAACCATTTGAAGCGCCCGACGAGGCGCTCCTTGATCGCGCGGTCGACGAACACCGTGTCGAGGCTGCGCTTGCGCCGCCTCAGCGCGCCGGCGCTGCCGCCGACCGTGTAAATCGTCACCGTCAGCGAATTGCGATGCTCCTCGGGTTTGCAGTCTTCGAGGAAGCGCGCGACGACGCCGCGGTCGCGCGTCAGGAACGAAACGGCGATCGTCTCGAAGGGCGCAATCTGCTGGGCGGCCTTGGCCTTGGAATATTTGAACAGCACGCCGTCGTAGACGCCGAAACCGCCGCCGAAACCGGTCTTGAGCGCGCCGTCCTTGATCTCGAGCGAGCGCGAGAAGAAATCGAGCCGCCGCTGCGCGATGAAACCGTCGATGTCGCGATATTCGTTGGACAGGCTCTCGACGAACAGCTTCGTCCAGAGCGTGCGGCCGGCGATCTCGACGAGCTTCTCAGGCACGGCGCGCAGCAGATACATGACCGCGCCGAAGGCGAGCGTGCCGACGCCGCCGGCGAGCAGCTGGTTGGTGGCGAGCGCCGATGAAATGGCGTCGATCATATCGCGAGCGCCCCGCGTCGACTCTTACTTCGCGGGCGGCGCCTGCAGCGTGCCGTTGGGCGATAGCGTGTCGATGATCGTCGGCAGCCATTTCGCCAGGAAACCGAAGATCTGGTCCGGCGGCATGTTGAGCGTCGTCGATATTTTCTCGACGACGCTGTCGCCGAGCGCCTTCTCGAGCTGATCGGCGGTGATCGGCTGATTGGCGCCGCGCCCGAGCCAGGAATCGACCTGCGGCCCGAGGCCGGACGCGCGCAACTTGTCGATCAGGCCTTGCAGAGAACCGAGGTTCGTGTGCGCCAGCGCCTGCTGCAGCAGGCCCGGCAGAACCTGCGCCTCGAACTGGCCCATCATCTGGCCGAACAATCCGTCAAGAATACCCATGGCGCGCCGCCCGTCCGGTGCTGAAACGCGACGGTTCTACCGCTCGCGGCTGCCGCGCGCAAACGCCGATCACCACCAGCCGCGGCGATAGTAAGGCTGCGGGCCGTAATAGACGCCGGCGCCCCAGTAATAGGGACGCGGATAGACATAGACCGGAGGAGGTTCGTCGACCACGACGACAGGCTCGACGTCGGGTTCGGAAATGCGGTTGCCCCGCGCCGTCATGCATTGCGCATAGACCATATCGTAGCGCGCCTGGATGGAGCCGGCGGCCCGGCCTCCATTGGCGGCGCCGATCGCCGTGCCGCCGACAAGCCCCGTGCCGGCGCCGATCGCCGCGCCCGCGCCCGCATTTCCTGCGGCGGCGCCGATGGCTGCGCCGGCCAGCGCGCCAACCGCCGTGCCGACGACGGCGCCGCCGACGGTCTGATCGTTGGAGGCGGCGCCCGGCGAACGATAGCCGACCGCCGCTTGCGCATTGGCCTGGCAATAATCGTCGTCGCGCTGAAAAGCGGAATAAGGCTTGCCCTTGCCGGGCATGACCATGACATGCGGCTCCGCCGGCCGCGTGCTCACGCAGCCGCCGAGCGCAAGCGAAACCAGAGCTACGCCAGCCAGAGCCGTCGTTGCATGGCGCATGGATCTGTCCTTTCCTCGTGATCGGGGCGCAGGTTCACCGCAGCCGGTTAACGACAGGTAATCAATTCTCCTGTCTCGCAAATTGCGCCGCGCGCGACAACGTCGATCTTTCCGTATCTTGTCCGATTTCGCGCCTGGATTGCACGTTGTGAATGTGGCCAACTGCGCCGACGATTCACGTAAGGGAAAGTTAAAACGCGGCGGTTCAGGATCAAAGCGCTTCTTAATTGATTCATTTGGGTCGCCAGATGCCGCGAATTCTCGACTGGTTCGGCGCCGGATCGCGGCCGCAGGATGTCCAACTCGCGTTGATGCGCGCCCAGCACGCTGCTTTTTCACGTCAGGTGCCGCTGCTTTACTTGATCCTCGCCGTGGATGCGATCGCTTGCGCCTATACGTTCGCGGGCAAGGCGCCCTGGAGCTTGTCCGCGCTCGCGCCTGCCCTGCTGGTCGCAGGCTGCGCGGTTCGTATTGCGATCTGGCTGCATCGGCGTCGACAGGCGCCCGACGATTCCACGCTCCGGCGACGTTTGATCGCCATGACCGGGATGACATTCCTGTTCGCCGTCCTGTTCGTCGTCTGGGTCATCGCGCTCTACGATTACGGCGACGCGGCGATGCGCGGCCAGCTTGTCGGCGCGTTCGGCGTCACCACCATCATCTGCATCTATTGCCTGATGCAATTTCCCCAGACCGCGCTCCTGCTGGCTGCGGTCTGCGTGCCGACCGTGTCCGTATTTCTGATGCGCTCTGGGTCGGAGCCGATGATGGCCTTCGCCGCAGCGCTCTGCGCTGTGACGTTCGGGCTGGTCTACATGACCATGCGAACCGCGCGCGACTTCGCCGACATGATTGAGGCGCAGGTCGAAACGCAACGCCTCAACGAGCAAAACGATCGCCTCGCCCACATCGACAGCCTGACCGGTCTGCCGAACCGCCGCCGTTTCTTCGAGGCGCTCGACGCGGCTGTCGCGGCGCGCCGCGATGACGAGCGCATTTATGTCGGGCTGCTCGATCTCGACGGATTCAAGCCGGTCAACGACGTGTTCGGCCATGTCGTCGGCGATCGCGTCCTCGTCGAATGCGGCGCGCGGTTCAGCGCCGCCGTTCGGGGCAAGGCGTTCGTCGCGCGGCTCGGCGGCGACGAGTTCGGGTTGATCCTCGAGGGCGCGCGATCCGAAACCGATGCGATCGCCCTTGCCGAGCGCATCTGCGAGACGACGCGCGAGCCGTTCGCGTTCGACGACGCGATCGCGACGATTTCCACCACCATCGGACTGGCCGCTTGCCCGGATTCCGGCGAGGCGCCGGCGCACTTGTACGAGCGCGCCGATTTCGCGCTCTACTTCGCCAAGCAACACAATCGCGGCCGGCCGCTTCTGTTCAACGCCGAGCACGAACGCCGCATGAAGGGCGCCGCGCATGTCGAGCAAAGTCTGAGGCGCGCGGACCTCGACGCTGAAATGGACCTCGTGTTCCAGCCGCTGCATGACGCAGAGACCGGCGAGATCGTTTCATTCGAAGCGCTCGCCCGCTGGAACAGCCCCGATCTCGGGCAGATCGCGCCGGACCGCTTCGTCCCGATCGCGGAGCGCTCCGATATCATCTATCCGCTGACGCGCGCCCTGCTCCGCAAGGCGCTGACTGCCGCGAGCGCATGGCCAAGCGATATCCAGCTGTCGTTCAATCTGTCGGCGCGCGATCTGATGTCGCCGGCCGCGGTCGCCCAGATCGTGGCGATCGTGGAGAGCGGACCGATCGCAGCGAAGCGGGTGGATTTCGAAATCACGGAGACCGCGCTGGTCACCGATTTCGACCGCGCCAGAGCGGCGATCGTCGCGCTGAAATCGACCGGCGCGAGCATGTCGCTCGACGATTTCGGCACGGGATATTCGAGCCTCAACTACGTGCACCGCCTGCCGCTCGACCGCATCAAGATCGATCGCAGCTTCGTGCGCGAAATGGAGGGCAGCGCAGTCGCCCGCGACATCGTCAAGACGATGATCGCCATGGCGCGCAACCTTCAGTTCGATTGTGTGATCGAGGGCGTCGAGACGCGCGAGCAACTCGCGCTTCTCAAGTCGTTCGGCTGCAACATGGCCCAGGGATACCTGTTCAGTCGGCCGCTCTCGCGAGACGAGGCGGCGGCTTTCATCTACGCGCGGCGCGCGCTCGCGCCCTCGACGTCGCGCAGGTTGGCGTGAGCCTCTGTGCGCCCCCCGCGCGCGCCCTATCTTCGATCCTGGGGCGCCAATGCAGGGTTGAACTATGAAAACATCGCGGATGATTGCGTTCGTGGCGTTCGCCGCAATGGCCGGGGCAGCGCACGCGCAATTGCGCGTCGGCGCGAAGGCGCCTGCATTTTCGCTGCAAGCGGCGCTCGGCGGCGCGCAATTCGATTTCAATCTCGCCGACGCGCTGAAGAAAGGTCCGGTCGTTCTCTACTTTTACCCCAAGAGCTTCACGAGCGTCTGCACCGAGGAGGCGCACCTGTTCGCCGAAGCAACCGAGCAGTTCGCCGCTCTCGGCGCCAGCGTGATCGGCGTGTCGGGCGACGACATCGACACGCAGCGCAAATTTTCGTCGCTCGAGTGTCGCGACAAGTTCCCGGTCGGCGCTGACGCCGGCATGAAGGTAATCAAGGCCTACGACGCCTCCTTCGCCGGAATTTTCGCTGCGCGCGTGTCCTACGTCATCGCACCGGACGGCGGCATTCTATCGGTGGTGTCCTCGTCGGACGCGCAACCCCACATCGAAGGCGCGCTGAAGACGCTGCGCGCTTGGCGCAGCGGACGCGCATCCTGAGCAGCGAAGCATGCCGAACGCGTCGCCGGCCGCTGAACGCGTCGCCCGCGCTCCCCCAACGGCGAACCAGAACGAGGCGCAGACCGCCTCTTCCCTTGTCTTCGGAGCGAAACCGGCCGACGATTGACTTGCCAGAACGTTCTATATAAAGAACGATCGTACCGATATAGCAAACGGACATGCGCCATGAGTGAAACGCCCGCTCCCGGTTTCTCGACCCTCGCCGTTCACGCCGGCGCAAAGCCCGATCCGGCGACGGGCGCGCGCGCGACGCCGATCTACCAGACGACATCCTTCGTCTTCGACGACGTCGACCACGCCGCTTCGCTGTTTGGCCTGCAGGCGTTCGGAAACATCTATACGCGCATCACCAATCCGACGACCGCCGTGCTCGAGGAGCGCATCGCCGCTCTCGAAGGCGGCACGGCTGCGCTCGGCGTCGCCTCGGGCCATGCGGCGGAATTCCTGACGTTCCACGCCCTGCTTCAGCCCGGCGACGAATTCGTCGCCTCCACCAAGCTCTATGGCGGCTCGATCAACCAGTTCAATCACAGCTACAAAAACTTCGGCTGGACGCCCAAATGGGCCGACCCCGACGATCTCTCGGCCTTCGAGGCGGCGATTTCGCCGCGCACCAAGGCGATCTTCATCGAATCCATCGCCAATCCCGGCGGCGTGATCTGCGACATCGGGGCGATCGCGAAAATCGCCAAGCGCGCGCGCGTGCCGCTCATCGTCGACAACACGCTGGCCTCCCCCTACCTGATCAAACCATTTGAGCACGGCGCCGACATTGTCGTGCATTCGGCCACGAAATTCCTCGGCGGCCACGGCAATTCGCTGGGCGGCGTCATTGTCGACGGCGGAACGTTCGACTGGCTGGCCGACGACCGCTATCCCATGTTGTCGGCGCCGCGGCCCGAGTACGGCGGCATGGTGCTTGGCGAGACCTTCGGCAATTTCGCCTTCGCCATAGCGACCCGCGTGCTCGGCCTGCGCGATCTCGGACCGGCGCTTTCGCCGTTCAACGCCTTCATGATCCTGACCGGCGTCGAGACGCTGCCGCTTCGCATGCAAAAGCATTCGGACAACGCGCTGCAGGTCGCCGAACACCTCTCGAACCATCCGTCCGTCAAATGGGTGAGCTATCCGGGCCTGCCGGGCGACCGCTATTACAATCTGGCGAAGAAATATTGCCCGAAGGGCGCGGGCGCGGTCTTCACCTTCGGTCTCAAGGGCGGCTACGACGCCGGCGTCGCGCTGGTGAAGAACCTCCAGCTCTTCTCGCACCTCGCCAATGTCGGCGATACCCGTTCGCTGGTGATCCATCCCGCCTCGACCACCCATCGCCAGCTCGCCGACGATCAAAAGGTCGCCGCCGGCGCGGGGCCGGACGTCGTGCGCATTTCGGTCGGCATCGAGGACGCAGCCGACCTGATCGCCGATCTCGACCGGGCGCTCGCAGCGGCGGGGTAAGGCGCCTCCGTCTCCTGCCGGGTGGGAGAGGAAGCTCCAAAGAATGAATCATTTTCGCAAGATGTTGCCGCAAGCGATTCATCCGACTCACGTTTTCGAGGACAGCCATGCTCGAACTGCGACCCAATTGCGAATGCTGCGACCGCGACCTGCCGCCCGACTCGCGTGAGGCGCTGATCTGCTCGTTCGAATGCACCTGGTGCCGCGATTGCGCTGAGGCCAAGCTCGGCATGCGCTGCCCGAACTGCGGCGGCGAACTCGTCGCCCGCCCCGTGCGCCCGGCCGTCAAGCTCGCGCAATACCCGGCCTCGACGACGCGCAAGCATCGGCCGGAAAAGTGCGGGGCGGCGGCATGATCGCGGCGCTCGCCCTGACAGGCGCGCTCGCTCAAGCGCCGAACCTGCCTGTCCATCGCATCATCGCCAATCCGGCGTCCGTCTATTGCGTTCAGCGGGGCGGCAAGGTCGAAATCGTGCGTACGCCTACAGGCGAGGTCGGCTATTGCGTATTCCCCGATGGCCGGCGGATCGAGGAATGGGAGTTCTATCGGGCCAATCATCCGTCCCGGTAGAAGCGACGCGTCAATCGCGCGCGGGAAAAGCGGCGCGCATGTTGACGACGACCATCGCCAGAACGACCATCGCGAAGGCCTGATGCAGCAGGCCGGCCCATAGCGGCACGACCAATAGAAGCGTCGTGATCCCGAGCGCGACCTGCGCCAGGACGATCGCGAGAAGCGCCCAGCCCCGGCGCACGACGCCGCTCTGTCGCGCGAACAGCGCGTTCAGCAGCGCCAGCGCGAAAAGCGCATAGGCCGCCATGCGGTGGTCGAACTGCACGGTCGTGATGTTGTCGAAGAAGTTGCTCCACCACGGCGACGCTTTGAACAAATGCTCCCACGGCGGAACGAAGCGCCCGTCCATCAGCGGCCAGGTATTGTAGGTGAGCCCGGCCCGCAGGCCGGCGACCAGCGCGCCGAGAAAGATCTGTTTCAGCGTCGCGAGCGTCAGCAGGATTGCGAAGACTTTCGCCGCGGTCGACGCTCCTTCGCCGCGACGGCGCGGGCGAAGACCGGTGGCGATCCAGACCAGCGCCGCAAAGGTCACGCTGGCGAGCAGCAGATGGATGGCGAGCCGCTCCTGCGCCACTTCAACGCGGTTGACGAGGCCGGAGGCGACCATCCACCAACCGACCGCCCCCTGCAGCCCGCCAAGCGCCAGCACGCCCGAAAGCTGCCACTTGAGCCGCGCCGTGAGCGCGCCGCGCAGCCAGAACCAGGCGAGGCCCAGCGCAAAGACGACGCCGATCAGACGCCCGAGCAGGCGATGGCTCCATTCCCACAAGAAGATGGTCTGGAACCGCCCGAGGTCCATGTCGGGGAACAATTCCCTGTATTGCGGGATTTGCTTGTACTTCTCGAAGGCCGCGAGCCACTCGGCATGGGAGAGCGGCGGGATCACGCCGGTCACCGGCTTCCATTCGGTGATCGACAACCCGGATTCGGTCAGCCGCGTCGCGCCGCCGACGACCACCATCAAGAACACCAGCGCCGCCGTGATCCACAGCCAGCGCGCGATTGCGCGGCCGCTCGTCAGGCGGAGCGGCGTATGGGCCGCGTGGACGGCGGCGGGAAAGTTGATCCAGTCGGTCATGGCCTCGGCTTGCGTTCCGGTGCGGCGCGATTGATAAGGCGCTCCGGCGGCCGCGTCTATGGCCACACGGGGATGACCGATGCGCTGGGTCATGCGTTCGAAGATTCACAATGCGACGGTCACCGAGGCCAATCTGCACTATGTGGGCTCGATCACCATCGACGAAGACCTGCTCGACCGGGTCGGGCTCTGGCCGGGCGAGAAAGTGCTCGTCGTGTCCAATACGTCGGGTTCGCGTCTCGAGACGTACGTCATCGCTGGCGCGCGCGGCTCCGGCGACATGTGCATGAACGGCGCTGCGGCGCATCTCATCGCGGAAGGCGAGCAGATCATCGTCATGGGCTTCGAACTCGTCGACAGGCCGGTCAAGCCCAAAGTGATCCTGGTCGACGCCGACAATCGCTTCGTGCGCTGGCTCGCCGAAGAGCCCCATATGGTTCTGGAGTGACGCCATGCCGATGCGCATCCGCAAACTGATCGGCGCCCTGTTCATGGTCGTCTACGTGATCTTCTACGCCCTGATCGCCATGGCGCTGGCGCAGTCGCGACCATTGCAGGAAGCCTCGCCCTGGCTCCAGCCCCTGCTCTACGCGGTTTTGGGCCTGATCTGGATCGTGCCGCTGCTTCCAGTCATTTCATGGATGGCCCGCGAGGATCGGTGAGTCCGAGGCGCGTCCGCTTGGGGGCGGAGAGCGAACGAATTCACGTGTCATCATGCCCGGCCTTGTGCCGGGCATCCACGCCGCGTCGCCCAGCGACCCCCCGCCGGATGCTCTGAAATCGTTTAGCGTGGATGGCCGGGACAAGCCCGGCCATGACGGTGCGGGTTGGTTCCACAATCGGCCGATAGCAGTCGCCCTCACGCCACGCTCAGTTTCCGCCCTCGGTTCCACAGCATGAACGGCGCGCCGGACAGCAGAATGTCGAGCGCGGCGAGGTTCTGATGGTTGCCGTTGACCGACAGGCGCGGCAGCGCCGTCAGATGCGCGGCGTGCTCCGGAAAGATCATGCCCGGACGGGTCGTGACCGCGCTCGCGAAGCCCGCTTGCCGCGCCAGCACGAACTCGCGGGCGCCGGCTGAGCCGGGATCGCCGACGGGATAGGCGAAATGCCTGACTTCGCGGCCGATCTCGCGCTCGATGATCGCCTTGCTGTCGAAAATCTCGCGCCGCGCCGTTTCGTTGGTGTGTTTCGCCAGCATCGGATGCGTCAGCGTGTGCGCCCCGATGGCGGCGAGCGGATGGCCGCTCAGTTTACGCAGGCCGCTCCAGTTCAGGCACAATTCGTCGACGATAGCCGCGCCGTCGACGCCGGCCTGTTCGGCGAGCGCCGCAGCCGCCCGACGCAATTCGCTTTCGTCGCCGCCGCGCAGCGGCCAGTAGATCGCTTCGAACGCAGACTGCTTCTGTTCCGGCGTCTCGGCCGGAAGGTCGAAGTCGCAGCCGCCCGCCGACAGCCGAACGCGCGACAATGACGCGATCGCCTCCTCGAGTTCGACCCACCACATCCGCGCCGAGCGATCGGCGAAACCCGTCGTCACGAAGACCGTGAACGGCGCGCCGTGGCGCTCCAGAATCGGCAAGGCGACGTCGGCTGTATCGCGATAGCCGTCGTCGAAGGTCAGGGCCACGAAGGGGCGACCGCTCTTCGGCCCGGCCCCAATGCGCGCCACCGCCTCGTCGAGCGAGACGATGTCGAACTCCTGCGCCCGCAGCCGGCCGAGCAGCGCGTCGAGAAAGTCCGGCGTGATTTCGAGCCCGGCGTTGGGCGCGAAGGCCCCGGCTGCGGCCGGGCGCACCCGATGGAGCATCAGGATCGCGCCAAGGCCCTGCGTATAGCGGGCGGCGACCCGGTGCAGGCCGGTTGCGCCGAACATGCGAAAGCCGAGATCGATGACGTCGCGCTTGAGACCCATGCGTCCTCCAAAGCGCGAGCATGGCAAGTTCTCCTTGACCATTTGTTGCTAGCGTCGCCCCGAGAGTGGATTTTGATGAGCGCATTCCTCGCGACAGCCGCCGCAGATGATGCAACCGCCGCGCCGCGCCCCGCGGCGGCAGGCGCCTTCGCGCGCGTGGAGGCTCATGGCCGGCCCTGGCCCGCGTTGCGCGCCTGGCGCGAAATCGAGAGTTTTTCGACCGCAACCGCCTATCAGACCCTGGGCTTCGTGCTGCCCTGGTACGAGCATCTGGCGGCGGCCTCAGGCGCGGCGCCGCTCGTCGTGGTCGCCAGCGACGCACAGGATCGACCCTGCGCCGTCCTGCCGTTGGTCGTCGTCCGCCGCGGGCCTGTTCGGATCGCGATGTTCGCGGGCGGCAAGCATTCGAACCTCAACCTGCCGATGCTCCGTCCAGGCGCGGCCTTCTCCGCCGACGACGCGCGCGCGCTGCTCGCCCAGGCGGCCCAGGCGGCCCCGCTTCCGTTCGATCTGTTCGTGCTGCTCAACCAGCCACGCGAATGGGCCGGCGCACAAAACGCGTTCGCAATGCTCGACCCGACCCCGAGTCCGAGCTTCGCCTATGGCGCGCAAATCGGCCGCGACGCTGAAGCATTTCTGAAGCGCATCGATTCCAGCGCCACGCGCAAGAAGCTCAAGAGCAAGGCGGCCAAGCTCGCGGCCGTCGGCCCGCTGGTTTTCGAACGCGCGCTCGATGCGGCCCGCGCGCGTACGATCCTGGAGGCCTTCGTCGTCCAGAAAACACTGCGGTTCAACCAGAAGCACAAGGACAGCGGGTTCTCGGGCGTGGCCATGCGCGGCTTTCTGGACGCCATCGCGACCGGAGAATGCGGCGGCGGAGCGCCGCTCGATCTCTATGCGCTGAGCGTCGGAGACCGGATCGTCGCGACCTATGGCGGCCTGCCGCGCGGGCGCGCATGGCACGGGATGATCAATTCTTTCAATTGCGATCCCCAGATCGCCAGATCGAGCCCGGCCGAACTGCTGCTGCGCCACGTCATCCGCGATCTCGCCGCCCGCGGCATGGAGCGCTTCGATCTCGGAATCGGCGAATCCCGTTACAAGAACGCGATCTGCGACGAAACGATCGAATTGTTCGACTCCGTCATCCCCTGCTCGACCCTGGGCCGTGTGTGGGCGCCTATCGAACGCCGGCGTCTGGCGACGAAGCGCTGGGTCAAGCGCACGCCCTGGGCGCTGTCGCTCGTGGAGCAGGTGCGCGCCGGCCCGGCGTGACGACGCCGAACCAGTCCTGACCTTTTTTCGAGCGTGCGCGCCGCCTCTCAGGCGGCGCTCTGATCGACCGGCGCGCCATCGACGCCGGCGATAGCGGCGCGCGGCAGACCGTAGCTCTCGAGCGCGTCGGCGAGAGCGGCCGCAGCGCCCACATCGCGCGCATAGACGACGACGGACGTCGCAAGTTGCGACAGGGCGTGAGCCTGATCGACGTCGAGATTGTCGGAGGACGCCACCACCACATGGTCATACGCTTCGAGCAGCGCGTCGAGCGCCGACAACAGAGCGTCCGCGCCGCCCTGCGCGCCCTCGCCCGGACCGAGCACATGCAGGCGAGAAATGGGATCGCGATGGATCGTATCGTCGAAGGTCGCGCGCGCAGTCAGGAGATCGGCGAGCCCCGGCCCCGAGACGTTGGGCATCCGGATCGCATCGTCCATCGCCACCAGAATCGTGCGACTGCGACGGGCGAGCCCGCGTGCGGCGGCGAGCGCAAAACCGTCGTCGTCGTCGCCTTCGCAAACGGATAGAGCAAGTCCGGGCGCTTCAGCGGCGCGCTGGGCGAAGGCCTGCGCCGGCGCGAGGACGGAGGCCGCGGCGGTCTCGCTGGCGCGTGCGGCTGCAAGGCCGACGGAGCGCGCCGCGGCGGGGGCCGGTGAATTGTCCGCCATGCCGGAGTACGACTCCATCTCGATGGGCAAAGGCGCGCGGGCGCGCTGCATCGCGCGATCCGAAGACAGTTGTCGCGCGACGACAGCGGCCATCGAGAGGACGAACGCCGCCAGCGTCGAGAATCCGATGATCGGCAGCTTCTTGGGGAACTGCGGGATTTGCGGAGCGATTGCGCGCGAAACGATGCGCGCGTCGGCAGGCGTCGATTTGGATTTCTCGCGCGCCAGCGCCTGCTGATACTTGGTCGTCGCGACTTCCAGATCGTCCTTGGCCGACTTGGCGGCCCGTTCGAGTTCGCGCAGCTTCACCTCGTCGGCGCTCATGGAGCCGACGACCTTCTTCTGCTGGTCCAGCGACGACTGGAGATTCTGGACGCGCTGGCCTGCGATCTTGGAATCGTTTTCGAGCGTGCGCGCAGCCTTGTCGGCGGCGACGCGCAACTCGCTGTCGAGATCGGCGAGCTGCGCGCTCAGTTCCTTGATGCGCGGATGGCCGGGCAGCAGCGTCCGCGATTCGAGCGCCAGTTGCGCCTTGAGCGTCACGCGTTGTTCGGAAATACGACGAATGAGGTCGTTGTTGGCGACGTCGGGAATCTCCGAGACCTTGCCCTCTCGCAGCATTTCCCGAATGAGCTTGGCCTTGGCCTGCGCATCGGCTTGCGCGGTGCGCGCTTTCGCCAGCTCCGCATTCACTTCGCCGAGTTGCTGCGCCGTGATCGTCGTGTTGTTGGTGCCGACCAGCAGGCCCGCTTCCGCGCGGAAATCCTCGGCCTTGGCCTCCGCCGCAGCGACCTGGGTTTTCAACCCTTCGACGATCTTCGCCAACGATTCGGCCGCCGAGCGCGCATTGGCGCGCTTCGCATCCTGCTGGAAATCGAGATAGATCGTGGCGATTGTGTTGGCGGCCTTGGCGGCGAGATCGGAATCGTGCGCCTGGAACTCGATGTTGAGCACGCGCGTCTTGGTCGGCGAATAGACCTGCAGTTTGTCGTAGTAATTTTCGAGCACGCGGTCTTCTGGCGACAATTGCGTCGGATCGCGCTTGAGCCCGAGCAACACGAGCATGCGCGTCACGGCGCCCATGCCGCCGGCCATCGGATCGAATTCCGGATTGCCGAGGAGACCGATCTCCTTGATCGCGCGCCGTGCGACGTCGCGCGAGGTCACGAGCTGGATCTGGCTGCCGACGGCCTCGGCGTCGAGCGACGGCCCGGAGCCGTCGGGTTTCGGATCGTCGCCTGGCAGGAAGCTGTTCTGCATCTCAAGCAGCACGCGCGATTCGGCCGTGTAGCGCGGTTTGACGATGTTGACGAATGCGGCGCTCGCCAGCAGCGCGAGCAGCGTCGGCCCGATCACCCAGTTGCGATGCGTCCAGAGCGCACGCCCGATTCCGCCGAGGTCGAGCTCCGGCTCGGGCACAACCCGCCGCATCTCTTCTGTCCGTCCCGCCGACTCGACGCGCATGATCAACTCCAACCTGACCTGCCTGGATTTAATCCGCTTATGGTTGAGGGCGCGTTAATCCTGTCTCGTCAGTCTTTGTTAACCATAGCGGCATAAAAAACTCGGGCGTCCTCGCTGTGGCGGGGCGAATGAGACGGTGACGAAATGCGGCGTTTGGCAGCGGCCTTCAGTGTGATCCTCGTGACGTTCGCCAGCGGCTGCGCGACCAGGCCATACCAGGGCGAACTGCTCTCCACCGCCGACCAGCCATACGCGGTCGGCTCCGGCGACCGCCTGCGCGTGATCGTGTTCGGGCAGGATTCGCTGTCGAATTCCTATTCGGTCGACGCATCGGGGCAAATCTCCATGCCCTTGATCGGTCTCGTCTCCGTCAACGGGATGACCACCGGCCAAATCCAGCACGCCATCGAGGCGCGCCTGCGCAATGGCTTCCTGCGCGAGCCCCGCGTTTCCTGCGAGGTGGAGGCCTACCGGCCCTTCTTCATTCTCGGCGAGGTGACGACGGCCGGCCAGTATCCCTACGTCAGCGGCATGACCGTTCAGACGGCGGTCGCCATCGCCGGCGGGTTCACGCCGCGCGCCTCCCAGAGCTGGGCGCGCGTCACTCGCGTGATCGAGGGACGGCAGGTGATGGGCGACGTCGATCTGACCTACCCCGTGCAGCCCGGCGACACGATCCAGATTCGTGAACGGTTCTTTTGAACTTTTGACGCTTATTGGGTCCCGTCGAGTATCTCGGGACCGAAGCGCTCATGATCGAATTCTGCGAGAATAGCCTCAAGATCGTCCATGTCCTGCGCGCCCCGCTGGGGGGATTGTTCCGTCACGTCGTCGATTTGACGCGCGAGCAGATTGCGCTCGGACATCAGGTCGGCCTGATCGTCGACTCCACCACCGGCGGAGCCCGCGCCGACCAAATCCTCGCCGAATTGAGCCCGAAGCTGGCGCTCGGCGTCATGCGCGTCGCCATGCACCGCGCGCCGCACGTCACGGACTTCGCGGCCGTCGCGCGAATTTCCCGCCGCCTGTCGGACCTCCATCCAGATGTCGTGCATGGCCACGGCGCCAAGGGCGGCGCCTATGCGCGCCTGCCTGGCTTCTGGAATTTCGGCGCGCGGCCGATCCGCGCCTACACGCCGCACGGCGGCTCGTTCAACTACAAGCCCGGCAGCGCGGCGCACACCGCCTATATGGCCGCCGAAACGCTGCTCTCGCGCACCACCGACCTGCTGCTGTTCGAGAGCGCCTATATCGGCCGGCGCTATCATGAATCGGTGCGAGGCGCGCGGGCGATCGAGCGCGTGATCGTCAACGGCGTCAGTCCCGCCGAACTGATTCCCGTCGAGCCCGCGCCCGATGCGGCGGACCTCTTCTACATCGGCGAATTGCGTTCGGCGAAGGGCATCGACACGCTTCTGGATTCGCTGCCGCTCGTCGAGCGGACGATCGGCCGACGACCGACGCTCGTGCTGGTGGGCTCGGGACCTGATCGCGAGGCGCTGATGCGCCACGCGGCGAACGTCGGCTACTCCGACGCCGTCACCTTTGCAGGCGCGATGCCGGCGCGCGAGGCGTTTCGCCTCGGACGCATTCTCGTGGTGCCGAGCCGCGCCGAATCGCTGCCCTATGTCGTCCTCGAAGCCGCTGGCGCGCGGGTTCCGATGGTCGCGACGAATGTTGGCGGCATTCCGGAAATCTTCGGTCCCTACGCCGACACGCTGATTCCTTGCGACCAGCCGAACATTCTCGCGCAGGCGCTTTCCGCCAAGCTGCTGTCGTCCAACGCGGACAATGACGCAGCCGCGGCGAGGCTCGCGACTTATGTCGGCGGCAAGTTCACGCTCGCCAACATGGTCGACGGCGTGCTGGCCGGCTACCGGGAAGCGCTGGCGCGCAACGAGCCGCGCAGGTCCGGCGCCGCTTCAGCGCTCCGTCACGCCGCAGAGTAACGAGACGATCGATGTCCGCCCTCTTCGCAGACGAACTCCCCAAGGCGACCGCGCAGATCGCGAACGATCCGCCTGAAACCGGACAGGACGCGGCGCGGCAGGAAAAGGCGCGCCGGGATGCGCTCGCGGAATCGCTGGCCGGTCTGCGCCCCCGCCCCGCCTATTCCTCTGTCGTGCTGGCAGGACTGGTGCGGCTGGCGGAATTCGCCGCCATGACATTGTCTGGCTTCGGCATGTTCGCGCTCTATGTCGGCCACGACTGGTCGACCGAACTCGCGGTAGCGGTCCCGACCATCGCGCTCGTCGCGCTCGGCGCCTTTCAGACCCTCGACCTCTACACGATTCCTGCTTTTCGAGATCCCGTCTCCCACAGCGTTCGCGTCGTCGGCGGCTGGACGTTCGCATTCCTCATGGCCTTCGCCGCGATCTTCTTCATGAAGAACGAGATCGCCTACTCGCGCGTCTGGCTGCTCTCCTGGTACATCGCCGGCGTCGTTCTTCTTCTCTGCGGCCGCGCGCTGGTTTCGGTGATCGTGCGACGCATGACGGCGTCCGGAAGTCTTGAACGCCGCACCGTTATCGTCGGGGGCGGACCGACCGGCGAGCACGTGCTGCGGGAACTCGCCGCGCAACGTCACACCGACATTCGCATCTGTGGCGTCTTCGACGATCGCAACGACGATCGCACGCCCGACGTCGTCGCGGGCTTCCCGAAACTCGGCGGCGTCGACGACCTCGTCGATTTCGCGCGCAGCACGCGCATCGATCTCATCATCTTCACACTGCCGATCACGGCCGAAGATCGCATCCTCCAGATGCTTCGCAAGCTCTGGGTGCTGCCGATCGACATCCGGCTGGCCGCCCACGCCAACAAGCTGCGCTTCCGACCCCGCTCCTATTCCTGGATCGGGTCGGTGCCGGTCATCGACGTATTCGACAAGCCGATCGCCGACTGGGACATCGTCGCAAAACTGCTGTTCGACCGCATCGTCGGCGCGCTCTGTCTCGTCGCGCTCGCACCCGTGATGGCGCTGGTCGCCCTCGCGGTCAAACTCGACTCCAGGGGGCCTGTCCTCTTCCGGCAAAAGCGTCACGGTTTCAACAACGAGGAGATCGAGGTCTTCAAGTTCCGGTCGATGTATGTCGACCAGCTCGATCACGCCGCCGCAAAGCAAGTGACGCGCGGCGATCCGCGCGTAACGCGCGTCGGACGCTTCATCCGCAAGACCTCGCTCGACGAACTCCCGCAGCTCTTCAACGTCGTGTTCAAGGGGAATCTGTCGCTCGTCGGCCCGCGTCCGCACGCGCTCAAGGCGATGGCCGCCGAGCATCCCTACGAAGTCGTGGTCGACGGCTATTTCGCGCGCCATCGCGTACGCCCGGGCATCACCGGATGGGCGCAGATCCATGGCTGGCGGGGCGAAACCGATACGCCCGAGAAGATCCAGAAGCGCGTCGAGTACGACCTCTATTATATCGAGAACTGGTCGCTGCTGCTCGACTTCTACATTCTCGCCGTGACGCCCCTTGCCCTGTTCAAGACCGAAAACGCCTATTGAGGCCGCGCGGGCCGTCTTATGCGGCCTGACGATTCTGTGCTGCCAGACGCAGGCTTTCGCCGAGGGTCGACCATCGTTCGCGCTCGCTGTTCACGGCCGCGCCGAGAAGATGTTCGATATTGTCACGGATCGATGCGCGGAGGCCGACCTACCAGACGTCAACGCACGCGCCTTCCGCGCTGCCGACGGATCGATCGCGATGTTCGCGCTGCAGTTCGAGGCGCGCGCGCTGCGCGGCCCGGACCTCGGCCGCCTGAAGATCGACTGTCGTCTCGCGCTCGGATCGCACGAAGACGCCGACCCGGCAAAATACGACGGCCGTCGTTACATAACCTCGACGTGGACCAACGACGGCCTGCATGTCGCGGCGCTGATCCACGACGAATATCACGCCGACATTCATCCCGGCCGATGCAAGGTCGCCGATCCCCTGGGGTGCTGGTGGAACGCGATCCTGTCGTTCCGATCCGAGGATGGCGGCAAATCGTTCACGCCTTCCGCGCCGCTGGTCGTCGCAGCGACGCCTTTCACACAAGACGTCGAACAGGGACGGCACCGCGGCTTCTTCAATCCCTCGAACATGTTCTTCAAGGACGGCTACGTCTACGCCTTCACGTCGACGACGGGCTGGACCGGACAGAAACCCGGCGCGTGCCTCATCCGCAATGCGAATCCGCTGGATTCGGCGGGTTGGCGCGGCTGGGACGGCCATGCCTTCGACGTGCGCTGGAGCGATCCGTACACCAGCTCCACCGGGCGACAGCAGGCCGCCTGCGCGCCGGTCGAACCTTTCGGCTTCCCGGTCGGCGCGGTCGTGCGCCACCGCCCGAGCGGACAATTTCTTGCGCTCTGGGAGGCGCCGCGCGTTCCCGGAAAATTCGCGACGACCGGCTTCTACTACGCGACGTCGAAGGATCTGCTGCATTGGTCGGCGCCGACGCTTCTCGTGGCGACCGCGATCTCGCATGCGCCATGCGGCGACAACGGCGCAAACAGCGACGGATGGATCAACACCTATCCGTCCCTGCTCGACGACAAGGCGGAAGGTCGCAACTTCGACAATGTCGGCGACGAAGCCTGGCTCTATTACGCACGCATCAAGAACGTCGGATGCAATCCCGCAGGGCAACGCATCCTGATGCGCCAGCGCGTGTCCATCAAGCCGAACGGGAAATAGAGCGCGCCTTCCAATCGGTCATATGGCCCGAGGCGAGCAGAGCGCGGCGCGCCGATTCCATGCCCCAGATCGCGCCGATCATCAGAAACACGAAGCGCCAGTGGTCGATATCGATCTGCAGCGCTTGCAGGAAAAACCCCATGGCGGCCGGCGTCACGACCTGCGCCATCCGTTGGAACGGCGAACGCGTGAAGGCGAGGCGCAAGCCGAGGAACGTCGTGCTCAGCACCGTGATGAAGAACGCGAGGCCGCCGATCCAGCCCGCGTCCGAGAATGCGCCGATGTAGGAATTGTGCGGCTGAAGGCTGAAGTAGACAGGAAAGCGGAACGGCCCGAAGCCGAACGGGCGCTCGATCAGCATCGGGATAGAGCGCTTCTGATTGCCGAAACGCCCGGTGACGCCGCCGTCGTATTCCTGCGTCAACTGTGCGCGCTGACCGATGTTCGCGACCATGTCCGTACTTGTCGCGATGACCGCGGCGCCGACGGCCGCAAACAGAAATATGCCGCTAAGCCCCGCGACGATTCGACGGCGGATCGGGCGGTCCGAGGTGAACCATGTCGTCGCCAGCAGGAAGATCAGGCCGAAGGCCATGGCGCCGAGCGAGCCGCGCGACATGGAGAAGAAGACGCCGCCGACGAAGGCGATGCTCGCGCCGACCATCTTGATGAACGTATAGCGCCGGTGCAGCAGGATCGACTGCACCAGGAACAACACGCCCATGATGCAATAGGAGCCGAGCACGTTCGGATCCTTGAACGGGCCGGCGATACGGCCGTCGATCGGCTCGCGCGCGCCGATGCCCATGAAGTTGATGAAGGACAGGATGCCCCACGCGCCCGCGAACACGCAGCTGAACGCGTAGGTCCGCAGCGCGAGCGAGACGCGCGCGCTGGTCTCCTGCGAGAAAATCAACGCGAACAGGACGGCGCTGGCGTACAGATAGACGGTGTAGATCGTGTAGAGCGCCGGCGTCAGACCGTCGCCGACCACGCGATACTGCAGGTAGGGAATGAGCGCGAAGAACTGCGCGACGACGATGGTGAACAGCAGGAAGAACAGCGTCATCGTCGTGCGCGTCACGACGAGGCCGTTGAGCAGCGAAACCGGGATCAGCAGAAAGAAAAAGAATTCGTATGGCGACGGCTCGATAAAGGACACGCAGCTCAACGCGAGCATCAGTCCGAGAACGCCGCGCAGCATTTTCTCGGTCGGCGCATAGGACCGATAGACTGGCGTCGCCGCGTAACTCATCCGCACTTCCCGGGATGCAAGACCTGAGCCGGCCGGCCGCAATGCGACGCGCCGCTGGCCGATCAAACGCAATCGCGGTTAAGATTCCGGTAACGGCGCGTGCCGCTTCGCCTTCACCCGCCCGCGTTAGCTTCGAAATAACCGGCTCTGCTCATAGTGCGCGCGGAGGCGTCGGCGTCGACGCCTGGAGCGAGATGATGTCCACGCAAAGGAGTCACTGGCAGGCGATTGCCGACTTTCCCGCGCGGTTCCGGCGGCGCATGTCCGGCGGCGCCTATCGGCCCGAGATCGACGGCCTGCGCTTTCTCGCCATCGCCATCGTCGTTGTCGGGCACGTCGCCGAGCGTGCGGTGCGCTTTTTTCCCGCGGCGCGCGAGGCCGCGCGCGACAATCTCGTCGCCGACCTGTTTCAGCGCGCCGGCCTCGGCGTCTTCCTGTTCTTTACGATCAGCGGCTTCATCATCGCGACGCAGGCGCGCAAGTCAGGCCGTTCGCCGCTCAGCGGCGCTTTTCTCAAGTCGTACTACTGGCGGCGCATGCTGCGGATCGAACCGCCCTACATCCTGCTTCTGATCTGCACCTGGCTCGCGCTGACCGCCACCGGCTATGCGCCGGAAGGCGCAAACCACTTCGACGCCGAACCGCGCTCGCTCAATCTCAGCCTGCTCGGCAGCATGGCCTATCTGCACGGGCTCATCTGGGGCGCGTATCCGCGTCTGTTTCCGCCGGGCTGGTCGCTCGAGGTCGAGGTGCAGTTCTACATCCTGGCGCCTCTATTGTTTTGGCTGTGGTTCAGGCTGAAAGGCGCGGCGCTACGCATTTTCGTCGCTGGCGCGACGCTGACGGCGGCCGCGATCCTGTCGCTGGAGATGGGCCCGAAGATCGGTCCCGTCTTCGTCGACAAGAGCATCCTGCGCTTCTTCGCGTTCTTCTGGCTCGGCCTGCTGCTCGCCGACGCGCGGCCGTGGCTCGAAGCGAAAGCGTCGAGCTTGCCGCGCGGCGTTGCGACCGCCATCGGATGGGGCGGGCTTCTGGGTTACCTCGCGATCCCCAACGCGCCGGACGATCTCATACTCGGGCTTGCGACCCGCGCTGCGGTCTACGCGACGCTGATCGCCATGTTCTTCGCCGCCTGGGCGCCGCAGTCCGGTTTCTCGTGGTTCTGCACCCGCCCATGGATCAGCCTGATCGGCGGCGCCTGCTATTCCATCTATCTCGTCCACATGCAGACGACGCAGATCATGTCCACGATTGCAGCGAAGCTGGCTCCGTCCATGCCGCTGGCGGCGATCTTTCCGTTCATGATTCTGGAGTACGCCGCCATCGTCGCCGCAGGGTTGGTCTTCTACGTTCTCGTCGAACGGACCTTCATGTTGCCGGACTGGCACATCATGGCGGCGCGCTGGGCGCGGGGCCGCAGCGAAAAGCCGCGGCCGACGCCGGCGGAATAAGCCTCCGGGCAGTGGAAATCGCGGACCAGCCGTGCGATTTTGACAAACGTCAAACGCCGATCCGGTCCGGGAGTCGATTTCTATGCTTTACGTTACAGCCGCTGTCGCCGCCCTGATGGGCGCGCTCGGGGTCGCAGCCGCGGCCGCCTCGGCGCATGTCACATCCAACCCCATCATGTCGACGGTCGCCCAGATGCTGATGATCCATTCGGCGGCCGCTGTCGGCCTGCTGGCGCTGGGCCGGGGTTCCGCGTCCCAATGGCTGTACGGCTTCGCCGCGGGCATGATGCTGTTCGGGATAGCGCTGTTCTCTGGCGACCTGACGGTGTTCACCTTCTATGGCCAGCATCTGTTTCCGATGGCCGCGCCGACCGGCGGCACGCTCGCCATTCTGGCTTGGCTGACCGCAGCGGCCGCTTCGGTCGCAGCCTGGCGTCAGGGCGTTGCTGCGCCGCCGTTGCTGGATCCGGAAGACGCCGCGAACGAGTCGCCCGCCGCCGAGGCTCACGCGAACTAGATAGCCAAGCTCGGGCGTGACGTTGTAAAGAAAAGCCTCCCGCCGAGCGCGAGAGGCTCCATGCCACGGTTCCAGGTCACGGTATTTCTCGTCGCAATGGCGCTGCACGCAACGCCTGCGGCCGCGCAGTCGGGTCCGATGGCGCGGCCTGCGGTCAGCGTAACGACCGCGCAGGCGCAGTCGAGCGACCTGCCCTATCGCATCGACGCGATCGGCTCTGTGCAACCGATCGCCAGCGTGCAATTGCGCAGCCGGGTCGACGCGCAGATCGAGTCGGTCGCCGTCGCGGACGGCGCGACGGTCAAAGCGGGCGACCTGCTCGTCAAACTCGATTCCCGACAGGTCGAAGCGCAACTCAAGCAGGCGCAGGCGCAGCTCGCGCGCGACGAGGCTCAGCTCGAACAGAACTTGCGCGATGTCGCGCGCTATACCGAACTGGTCGCAAAGAAGGCCACGCCGCAACTCAATCTCGACAACGCCCAGACCGCGACGCTCGCCACCAAAGCGGCGATCGCCGGCGACAAGGCCGCCATCGAGAACCTCAAGGTGCAATTGTCCTATTACACGCTGACCGCGCCGATCACCGGCAAGGTCGGCACCTTCGCCATGAAGGCCGGCAACATCGTGCGCGCCGGCGACAACACCGCGACCGGCGTTCTGGTGACGATCAACCAGATCGCGCCCATCTACGTCACGATGTCGGTGCCGCAGCGCTACCTGCCGGACCTGCGCGACGCCATGGCAGCCCGCGGCGCGGAAGTGCGCGCCAGACCGCAAGGGTTGAAGCGCTGGATCGACGGCAAGGTCGCCGTGCTCGACAACGCCATCGACCCGTCGACCGGCATGTTGGTCGCCCGCGCCGAATTCGCCAACGCCGACCAGGCTTTGTGGCCCGGGCAATTATGCGATCTCCAGGTGACCCTGCGCACGGATCGCGATCTCGTCACCGTGCCGCGCGAGGCCGTGCAGATCGGCCAGAAGGGCAGTTACGTGTTCGTCGTCGATGGCGAACAGGTCAAGCTGCGCACGATCGTCGTCGGACGCGAGCAGGACGGGCGCATGTCGATCGCGGAAGGCGTGAGACCGGGAGAGACGGTCGCCGTCGGCGGCGCCAACCTTCTGACCGATGGTGCCAAGATCGTCGTACGCAAACCCGACCCCAAGGCGGACGCTTCCTGATGTCGCTCTCGGAACTGTGCATCCGTCGACCGGTCATGACGACGTTGCTGATGATGTCGTTCGTGATCTTCGGATTGTTCGGATATCGCCAGCTTCCTGTCGCGGCTCTGCCGCGCGTCGACTTCCCGACCATCGCCGTGACGACCGCCCTGCCCGGCGCCAGCCCGGACACGATGGCGGCCTCCGTCACAGCGCCGCTCGAGCGTCAGTTCGCTACAATCCCGGCGATCACGACCATGACGTCGCAGTCGGGCCGCGGCACCTCGTCAATCGTTCTGCAGTTCGACCTCGATCGCAACATCGACGGCGCCGCGCTCGACGTGCAGGCCGCGATCACTGCGTCTCTGCGCAAGCTTCCCACGACCCTGCCCGGTCCGCCGACCTTCAAGAAGGTGAACCCTGCGGACATCGCCGTCATGTTCATCGCGCTGCGGTCGTCCGAGCTCCCGCTCTACGTGACGAACGATTATGCGGAGCAGAATTTCGCGCAGCAGATCTCCCAGATTCCCGGCGTCGCGCAGGTCCTGATCTTCGGCCAGCAGAAATTCGCCGTGCGCGTGCAGGTCGATCCGGAGAAAGCCGCGGCGCGCAATCTGACGATCGACGAAGTCGCCAAACAGGTCGCTGCGGCCAATTCCAGCGCGCCGGTCGGCGTGCAGCTCGGACGCCGTCAGAACGTCACGATCGAGGCGACCGGGCAGATGGACAAGGCCGACGCCTACAGGTCGCTGGTCGTCGCATGGCGCAACGGCGCCCCCGTCCGCCTCGACGAGATCGGCGCCGTCAAGAACAGCGTCGACAACGATCAGGTCGCGGCGTGGTTCCGCGACGAGCGCGCGATCATTCTGGCCGTCTATCGACAGTCCGACGCCAACACCGTCGATGTCGTCGATCAGGTGAAGGAGCGTCTGCCGTCGTATCAGTCGCAGTTGCCGGCTTCGGTCAGAATCGAGGTCATCAACGACCGGTCGAAATCGATCCGCGATTCCGTTCGCGACGTGAAGGAGACGCTGGGCATCGCCATCGTCCTCGTCATTCTCGTCATCTTCTTGTTCCTGAAGACCTTGTCGGCGACGCTGATCCCTTCGCTCGCCCTGCCGGTGTCGCTGATCGGCACCTTCGCCTTCATGTATCTGTTCGGCTATTCGATCGACAATATTTCGCTGCTCGCGATCACGCTGTCTGTCGGATTCGTCGTCGACGACGCGATCGTGATGCTCGAGAACATCGTGCGCCACATCGAGGAGGGGATGAAGCCCTTCGAGGCCGCCCTCAAGGGCGCGCGAGAGATCGGCTTCACGATTCTATCGATCACCTTCTCGCTCGTCGCCGTGTTCATTCCCGTATTGTTCATGGGCGGCGTGGTCGGACGCGTCTTTCGCGAATTCGCCGTCACCATTTCGGTCGCCATTCTGGTCTCGGGCTTCGTCTCTCTGACGCTGACGCCCATGCTGTGCGCGCGCATCCTGTCGCCCATGGACCACCACAAGAAGCCTGGACGCTTCACGCGCGCAATCGACGCGATCATCGACGGGTCGCTCGCCGTCTACCGCTACACGCTCGACGTGGTGCTGCGCTGGAAATTCACGACGCTGATGGTGACGATCGCCACCTTCGTCGCCAGCGGCTATATGTACGTCACGGTCCCGAAGGGCTTCTTCCCGACGGAAGATACGGGCTTCATCGTCGGCTCCACGGAAGCCGCGCCCGACGTCTCGATCGAGGCGATGTCGGAACTGCAATTGCGGATGATCCGCACCGTTCTGGCGGACCCCGGCGTGCAATACCTCGCTTCGGCGGTCGGCTTTGGCGGGATCGTCAATCAGGGCCGCATGTTCGTCGCCTTGAAGAGCAAGGCCGAACGCGGCGACCAGATGAAGATCATCGCCCGCTTGCGGCAGGCGACGCGCTCGGTGCCGGGCATGACGATTTCGTTCGTGCCGGTCCAGAATTTCAATCTCAACGCAGGTCGCATCACGCGTTCCAACTATCAGTACACGCTGCAATCGCCTGATCTCGAGTCGCTCTACGCGAGCGCTGACAGGATGATGGATCGCATGGCGCTGCTGCCGGGTTTGCGCGACGTGACGACCGACCTGCAGGTGCGAAATCCGCAATCATTCGTCGACATCGACCGCGAGAAGGCGGCCGCCTACGGCGTCACCGCCGACCAGATCAGGCTCGCCCTCTACAACGCCTTCGGCGCCTATCAGGCGTCGACGATCTATACCCAAGCGACCGACTATCAGGTGATCGTCGAGGCCGGCCGCGAATTCCAGGCCGATCCGAACCAGCTTGCGCGCCTGTATGTGCGCCCGCAGAACCCCAACGCCGGCACGTCGCCGACCGGCGCTGCGACGCCCGGCGCGCAGCCTGCCCTCGTTCCGCTCGATCAAATCGCGACGATCCGGCGCAGCGTCGGTCCGCTGACCATCAACCGGCAGGCGCAGCAACCGGCGGTCACCCTGTCCTTCAACCTCGCCCCCGACGTGTCGATCGGCCAGGCGGTCGAATCGATCCAGAAACTCGAACGCGAAATCGGGCTGCCAGCGCAGGTCGCGACCAGCTTCTCCGGCACGGCGCAGATGTTCCAGGAATCTCTGAAGGGCCAGGGACCGCTGCTGCTGGCCGCCGTCCTGACGATCTACATCCTGCTCGGCGTGCTCTACGAGAGCTTCATCCACCCGATCACCATTCTGTCGGGCCTGCCCTCGGCGGGTCTCGGCGCGCTGATCTTCCTGCGCTGGTTCGGCATGGACCTGTCGGTCGTCGCCATCATCGGCATTCTCCTGCTGATCGGCATCGTGAAGAAGAACGCGATCATGATGATCGATTTCGCGCTCGTCCGCCGTCGCGACGGCCTCGACGCCGAAACGGCCATCCGCGAAGCCGCGCTGATCCGCTTCCGCCCGATCATCATGACGACGCTCGCGGCCGGTCTCGGCGCGGTGCCCATCGCGCTCGGCGCGGGCGAAGGCGCAGAACTGCGCCAGCCGCTCGGCGTCGCCATCGTCGGCGGCCTGGCCGTCTCCCAGGTGCTGACGCTCTACATCACGCCGGTGATCTACTACTACCTCGACCGGGTCGAGCAATGGCTGACGCGCGGCAAGAACGCGCCGGCGCCGGTCGAAGCCTCAGCCGCCGCAACCCGACCGGCGGAATAGTCCGACATTTCCGGCACAGCGCTTTCGCGACGCAGCATTTTATTGGCGTTCCGCGCACGCTCCTATAAAAGTGGAGCATCGGGCCGCCGCCGTACGCGGGGCGACGGCTCCTGCCAAGAGAGGACGAGGATGCAGAAGGTCTATTCGGACGCCAAGAGCGCGCTCGCCGGCCTGATCAAGGACGGCATGACCATCATGTGCGGCGGGTTCGGGCTGTGCGGCATTCCCGAAGTGCTGATCGAAGCGCTGAAGGAATCAGGCGCCAAGGGCCTGACGGTCGTCTCCAACAACGCCGGCGTTGACGGAGTTGGGCTCGGCCTTCTGCTCGAGACCAAGCAGATCAAGAAGATGATCTCGTCCTACGTCGGCGAGAACAAGTTGTTCGCCCAGCAATATTTGTCCGGCGAACTCGAACTCGAGTTCAACCCGCAGGGCACGCTCGCCGAGCGTATTCGCGCCGGCGGCGCCGGCATCCCGGCCTTCTTCACCAAGACCGGGGTCGGCACGCTGATCGCCGAAGGCAAGGAAGTGCGCGCCTTCGACGGCGAGGAATATGTGATGGAGCGGGGCCTCGTCGCCGACATTTCGCTCGTCCACGCCTGGAAGGGCGACACGGAAGGCAACCTGATCTACCGGAAGACCGCTCGCAACTTCAATCCGATGATGGCGACCGCCGGCAAGGTTACGATCGTCGAGGTGGAGCATCTGGTGGAGCCTGGCCAGCTCGACCCCGACGCGATCGTCACGCCCGGCGTCTTCGTTCAGCGCATCATTCACGTCGCCAACGCCAAGAAACACATCGAGCAGCGGACCACCCGCAAGCGCGAAGCGGCCTAAGGAGATCGAAGCATGGCTTGGACCAGAGACCAGATGGCCGCCCGCGCAGCGCAAGAGCTTCGCGATGGGTTCTACGTCAATCTCGGCATCGGCATTCCTACCCTCGTGTCGAACTACATTCCCAAGGGCATGAAAGTGTCGCTCCAGAGCGAGAACGGCATGCTCGGCATGGGCCCCTTCCCGTACGAGGGCGAGGAGGACGCCGACCTCATCAACGCCGGCAAGCAGACGATCACCGAGCTGCCGACGACGAGCTATTTCTCGTCCGCGGATTCCTTCGCGATGATCCGCGGCGGGCACATCGACCTGTCGATCCTCGGCGCCATGCAGGTCGCCGAAAACGGCGATCTCGCCAACTGGATGATCCCCGGCAAGATGGTGAAGGGCATGGGCGGCGCCATGGACCTCGTGGCCGGCGTGAAGAAAGTGGTCGTGGTCATGGATCACGTCGCCAAGGCCAAGGACGGGACGATCGAGAAGAAGCTGCTGCGCCGCTGCACGTTGCCGCTGACCGGCGCGCGCGTCGTCGACATGGTGATCACAGACCTCGCCGTCTTCACCATCGACAAGCATGGCCTCGGCGACATGAAGCTGATCGAACTGGCCCCCGACGTGACGCTCGATCACGTCAGGGCCAATACCGAGGCGCATTTCGAAGTCGCACTGGCCAAGGCGGCCTGATCGCCCGATCCGGGCGGCGGCTCGCCGCCCGGCCCGAGGGCCACGATTTCGCCTCGCTTTTCGTCGAAGGCTCTTCCGGACCCTTTCCAGCAGAACGGCCGACGCTCGCACATGTTCGGATTCCGCACCCGAGCCGACAAGGCGACCGCGCACGACGCGCCCGTCGGCTCCGGCGCGTCGGCATGGCGGGGCCGCCTCTGGCCCAACGACCGGTTCGGACGGATTTGGCGCGCCGCCGCTGCGGTTCTGTTCGCATGCGGCCTTGCCGCCGCTGTCGCGCCGTGGACGGTGTCCCGTGGCGCGCTGCGCGAGGAAATCGCCGCGCAATTGCGTTCGTCGTCCGGGCTCTACGTCTTCACCGAAGGCCGCTCGACCTTCTCGCTGCTGCCGCATCCGCACGTTCGTCTCGAGAAGATCAATTTCGTCGAGCCGCGCGCAGCGATGGTCATCATGGCCGAACAGCTGTCGGGCCAGGTGCGCATCCTGCCTTTGCTCGCCGGGCGCCTGGAGCTCTACCGCGCGGAACTCCTGCGGCCGAAGCTGATCGTCGATATCGACGCTAGGCCGATGACGACCGCCGGCGCGGCTGTCCGCGCCGCCGACGCCAAGCCGGCCTCGCCGGAAGCAGCCAAGGCCGACAGGGCGCGGCTCGGCGTCGTCTCGTTGGTCGACGGTGCGGCCGAACTGCGGCGCAACGGGACGACCATCGACAGTCTCGAAAACATCAACGCGACGCTCGATTGGCGCACGGTCGCCTCGCCAGCGGCGCTGGACGGCGAAGCGACCTGGCGCGGTCAGCGCGGCTCGGTCTCGCTATGGGTCGGACGTCCATCGGATATGCTGCGCGGCGACAATTCGCGCATGACGTTGCAGATCAAATCGCCGGGCCTGTCGTTCTCGGCCAACGGCACGGTCGCAGCCGGTCAGCGCCCTCATTTCCAGGGGCGCGTCGTCGCAACGACGGATTCGCTGCGCGAAACCTTGCAGACGTTGCGGGTCGCGGTCCCCTTGCCGGTCGCCCTGGGCCGCGCATCGATCGACGCCACAGCCGACGCCGGCGCGAAGGGCGTCGACCTCGCGGACGTCCGACTGAAGCTCAATAGCTCGTCGTTCGAAGGCGCGCTCGCCGTACGCGCCGACGACGAACGCCCCATCCTGTCGGGAACGCTCGCGACATCGAGTCTCGATCTCAGCGAACTGTTCCGCTACGCCTCCCCTTTGATCGGCCGCGACGGGCATTTCAGCCAGGAGCCCATCGTCTGGCGCGATCGGGACAGTTTCGATCTCGACCTGCGCCTGTCCGCCGCGCGCGCGGTCTACGAGCGCGTGCAGGCCCGCGATCTGGCAGGGGCGGTCTTGTTGCGCGACGGCAGGCTGGATGCGTCGCTTGCGGACGCGTCGATGTACAAGGGCGCCGTCAAGGCGCGTCTCGTCGTCTCGCCGTCCGACAAGGCGGGGCTCGACATGAAATGCAATATCGAGGCGCGCGGCCTCGACTGGGGTGCGCTGGGCTGGGACCGTTTCGGCGAGTCTCACGTCTCGGGCCTCGCCAACCTGCATCTGTCGATCGACGGCACCGGCGGCAGTTTCGATCAGATCGCGCGGTCGCTGAACGGGCACGGCGACATGGAGCTGACGAAGGGCGACATCGCCGGCATCGATGTCGAGCGTGTCCTTCGGCGGATCGACAAGCGGCCGCTCGCGACCGTGATGAACATTCACAGCGGCCGGACCCCGTTCGCGAGCGCGAGCGTTTCGACGGAAATCGCCAACGGCGTGGCCACCGTCGCCGATGCGACCGCCAGGGGCGACGGCTACGCACTGGCGCTGGCCGGGACGGCGCAGATCGCCGAAAGGCAAATGGCGCTGCATGCGACGGTGGCCGCGAGCGACGGCGCCGGCGAGCCCAGACCCGACGGACCCGGCTTCGCATTCGACATTCAGGGCTCCTGGGACAATCCCTCGATCGTGCCCGACGCCAGCAGTTTCATTCGTCGATCCGGCGCCGCGCGCATGCTGTTTGCGCCGCGCAAGACGGACGAACCCGCGCAGTAAGAAATCAGCTGGGTCGGGGCCGTCGTCCGCCGGCGACCGCGGAAATCAGCAGCGCGACGCCCACAGCTGCGAGCAGCAGGCTCGACATGGCGTTGATCTCCGGCGTCACGCCGAGACGCACCTGACTGTAGATGCGCATCGGCAACGTCGTAGAGCCCGGGCCCGAGGTGAAGCTGGAGATGACCAGATCGTCCAGCGAGAGAATGAATGCGAGCATGTAGGCGCTGATCAGGCCTGGCGCGAGCAGCGGCAGGACGACGCGAAAGAAGGTCGCAGCCGGTCCCGCGCCCAGATCCATCGCCGCCTCTTCCAGCGAGCGGTCCATGCCGTGCAGCCGCGCGCGGATCACGACGGTCGCAAAACACATCGTGAAAGTCGCGTGCGCGGCGACGATCGTCCAGAAACCGCGCTCGACGCCGAGCGCGACGAAGATCAAGAGCAGCGACAGGCCGAGAATGACTTCGGGCATCACCAGCGGCGCGTAGATCGAGCCGACGAACAGCGAACGCGATCGAAAGCGGCCAAGCCGCTCGAGCGCGAAGGCGGCCAGCGTTCCGTTGACGGTGGCGATGGCGGCGGAGATTACGGCGACCGAGAAGCTCACGCGCGCTGCTTCGAGCAATTGCTGGTTTTCGAACAGCGCGCCGTACCAGCGCGTCGAAAAGCCGGCCCAGACCGTGACGAGCTTCGAGGCGTTGAAGCTGTAGACCACGAGCAGGACGATCGGCGCGTAGAGAAACGCGAAGCCGAACAGGAGCGCGACCAGGCGCACGGCGCGCAGATCCTTCATCGCGCCTGCTCCCGCTCCTGCCGGCGCTCGAACCAGACGATCGGGCCGACGAGCAGCGCCAGCAGCACGATCGCTCCTGCCGATGCGGCAGGCCAGTCGCGGTTCTCGAAAAAGTCGTTCCACATGGTGCGGCCGATCATGATCGTGTCCGAGCCGCCCAGCAGATCGGGAATGACGAATTCGCCGACGGCGGGAATGAACATCAGCAGCGCGCCGGCGAGGACGCCGGGCGACGAAAGCGGCAGCGTCACGCGCAGAAACGTCCCGAGCGGCGTCGCGCCGAGATCGGCCGCCGCCTCGCGCAAGGCCGCATCCTGCTTTTCCAGCGCGTTGTAGATCGGCAGAATGACGAACGGCAGATAGGAATAGACGATGCCGATCACGACCGCCGTGTTGGTCGCGAAAATCTCCAGCGACTTGTCGATCACGCCGAGCGCCAGCAGCGCGTGGTTGAGGAAGCCTTCGTCCTTCAGGATCGCGATCCAGGCGTAGACGCGAATGAGAAAGCTGGTCCAGAACGGCGCGACCGCGAGCGCGATCAGCGTTGGCCGAACCCGCGGGCCGGACCGAGCGATGGCCAGCGCGAGCGGATAGGCGACCAGCAGAGCGATAGCTGTCGATACGCCGGCGATGGCCAGCGACGAAAGATAGGACTGGAGGTAGAGGGAATCGTCGGCGAGGCCGCGATAGGAATCGAGCGAGAATTTCTGGGCCTGCGCGATCCAGCCCGCAAGTCCGTCCGCCAGGTTGAAGACCGGCTCGTACGGCGGCATCGCGATCGCAGATTTCGACAGCGATATCTTGAACACGAGAACCAGCGGCGCGAGGAAGAACAGCGCCAGCCAGCCGTAGGGAACGGCGAGCGCCCAAAACCGCGTCCCTCGCCTCACGCCGCTAGCCATCGAGGACCACGCATGCGGTTGGATCGAAAGCGACCGTCACCTCCGCGCCGGGCGACGGCGCCTCCATCGCAGCCGAAGTCGCAACGCGCGCCAACGCGCCAGAATTCAACCGCACGCGAAAAAGGCGACGGTCGCCGCGATAGGCGACATCGTGCACGACGCCTGCCAGCCTGTTCGCGCCCTGCTCGCCCGTCGCCGCAAAGCGCATCCGCTCTGGCCGCACGGCGACGGCCATCGTCGCGCCATCTGCGAACGAAGCGGGCGCGGCCGCCTCGATCGAACCTTCCTGCGTATCGAACCGCAGCGTCTCGCAAACGCGGGTCGCCTTGCCTTCGAAAATGTTGATCTCGCCGATGAAGTCCGCGACGAACCGCGTGCGCGGCCGCTCGTAGATCTCCGCCGGGGCGCCGATCTGCTCGATCCGGCCGGCGCGCATCACCGCGATGCGGTCGGCCATCGACATGGCCTCGTCCTGGTCGTGCGTGACGACGACGAAGGCCGCGCCCAGTCGCTTCTGGATGTCCATCAGCTCGAACTGCGTTTCCTCGCGCAGCTTGCGATCGAGCGCGCCGAGCGGCTCGTCGAGCAACAGAAGTTTCGTGCCGCGCGCGAGCGCGCGGGCGAGCGCCGCGCGCTGCTTCTGTCCGCCGGAAAGTTGATGCGGCCTGCGCTTTTCCAGTCCCTGCAATTGCGCGAGCCGCATCATCTCGGCGACGCGCGCGGCGGTCGTCTCGCGCGACAGCCCGGCGGCCTTCAGGCCGAAGGCGATGTTGTCCGCGACGCTCATGTGCGGAAAGAGCGCGTAGGACTGGAACATCATGTTCGCCGGGCGGCGATAGGGCGGCGTATCGGTCGCATCCACGCCGTCGATCAGCACGCGTCCGTCGTCGGGCCGTTCGAAGCCCGCGGCCATGCGCATCAAGGTCGTCTTGCCGCAACCGGACGGGCCGAGCAGCGCGAAGAACTCGCCCGGCGCGACGGCGACCGAGACGCCATCGACCGCCACTGTCGCGCCGAAACGTTTCGAGACGTTCTCGAACTGCAAACTCGGCGCTTCAGACACTCATTCGCCCTCGCGCAGGGCCTCGGCCAGTCGCGCCTCGAGCACCTGCGGTTTGGTCAGCACCAGCGCGCCGCGGGTCTTCTCCACCAACCCCTCGTGCGACATGTTCGAAAGTTCGCGCGTCACCTGTTCGCGTCGGCAACCGATCCGCGCGGCGACGACGTGGTGAAACGGCGGCGGCGTCACGACGCGCTCGCCGGCGTGGCCCGGGCGTGGATGCGAAAGACGCAGCAGTTCGGAATAGAGCCGATGGCGCAGATCGAAGATCGCCATCTCGGCGAGCCGGGTGTTCACGTCGCGCACGCGGTGCGTCAGAAGCCGCAAGACCTTGTCGCAGGCCGCCTGCGTCGAAAACAGAATGTCGCGGAACACCGAGGACGGCATGATCCCGACTTCCGCCTTGGTCAGAGCGGTCACGTTGGCCGAACGGGGTATGCCGTCGATCGCCGACATTTCGCCGAAGAATTCGCCGGCCTTGATGTCCGCGAGGATCACCTCCTTGCCGGCCGCGGTGCGCAGCAGGACGCGCACCTCGCCCGACAGCAGGAAATAGACGTCTGTCGACTTGTCCTCGAAATCGACGATGGTCTCGCCGTCGTCGCATTTCTTCCAGACGACGCGCCGATCGAAGCGCTCGAAGTCAAACCCGGCGACATCCTTGAAGAACGGGTGTCTCGCGAGACTCTGCATGGCCGGCCAATCCCCCCGCCGCCCACGAGCGGCCGTCGTTGGAACTGTAGCAGACGCGGCGCCGCCGTCTACGCCGACGCCCGGCTCGCCGCCTCCACCGTATTGGCCATCAACAACGGCACCGTCATCTGCCCGACGCCGCCCGGCACCGGCGTGATCGCGGCCGCGCGCTGCAAGGCTTCCTCGTAGGCCACGTCGCCGGTCAGGCGATACTTGCCGTCCGCCGTCGGCACGCGGTTGATGCCGACGTCGATCACGATGGCGCCCTCCTTGATCCAGTCGCCCTTGACCATGTCCGGCTGGCCGACCGCCGCGACCACGATATCCGCGCGGCGCACGACGTCGGCGAGGTCGCGCGTGCGCGAATGCGCCATCGTCACGGTGGCGTTGGCTGCGAGCAGCAACTGCGCCATCGGCTTGCCCATCAGGTTCGAGCGGCCGATGACGATCGCTTCGGCGCCCTCGACCTTGCGGCCGAGCGCGGCGGCGGTGCGCTCGATCAATCGCATCGAGCCGACCGGAGTGCACGGCAGAAGCGCGCGGTCCATCGCGCCCGTCGCCAGCAGGCCGGCGTTGACCGGATGGATGCCGTCGACGTCCTTGCGCGGATCGATCCGTTCCAGCGCATCGGCTGTATCGAGGCCCTTCGGCAGCGGCAGCTGGACGAGGATGCCGTGGACCTTCGGATCGGCGTTGAGCCTTTCGACGAGCGCGTTCAGCTCGGCCTGCGGCACATCGGCCGGCAGATTGTGCTGCACGGAATGGAAACCGAGCGATCCCGCCATGCGGCTCTTGGAGCGGACATAAACGCCGCTCGCCGGATCCTCGCCGACCAGCACCACCGCCAGACCGGGCGTCACGCCTCGCGCAATCAGCGCCTGCGTGCGCGCGCGCGTCTCCTCGACGACGCCGGCCGCCGCGATCTTGCCGTCGATAATGAGAGCCTTGCTCCCGGATGGCCGCAGAAAGTCGCTCATCGCCAAGCCCGTTTCGATTGGTTCGCGTTCGGGGTTCTTCTGTCAGACCGCCGCTGCGGCGCCAAGCCGATCGGCGCGCGGCGCGTCCGTTTCCAGTGAAAAGCGGGCGCAGTGGCGGCCCGTCTCGCCCGGCGCGAGCAGGCGCATCGACGGCTTCTCGGACAATTCTCCGGCAAAGCCGACCGGATCGCCATGTCCGGTCCACGCCTCGATGCACAGGAACGGCGCCGGCGGGCGCGCCCAGAGCGCGATATGCGGAAAATCGTCGAG
Source organism: uncultured Rhodoblastus sp. (assembly GCA_964634325.1). Classification (GTDB taxonomy): domain Bacteria; phylum Pseudomonadota; class Alphaproteobacteria; order Rhizobiales; family Beijerinckiaceae; genus JAJXWB01. Next base: position 167,288 of record CAZWJF010000004.1, on the reverse strand, counting down.
TTCGATCCGCAGGCGCGCCCCCGCGCCGTTGTCGAAGACCGCGCCGCGACTCTCGATGTCGAGAAAGCACAACGCCTCCTCGGCCATCAGTTCTGGCGTGAGGGCGAGACGGCGCCCATCGAGCGGGATGGCGCGGCGCTCGGGAGAAAACAGCCCGCCGGCCGCGATGATTGGAACGTCGGCGTGCTCAAGCCGGTCGAAAGCGAAGGAATGCGTCTCTCCAGACCCGGCCAACGGCCAGCAGAAGCCCGGATGCAGGCCGAGCGCATATGGCATCGGCTCGTCGCCGAGGTTGGTCGCCTCCAGGGTCCAGGTGAGCGCGCGCGGTTCGAGCTGGTAGACCGCATCCAGCCGAAACTCGAAAGGATAGAGCGCGCGGGTCGCGGCGCTGGCTTCGAGCCTCAGGCGCGCGCTATCGGCCGTCGCATCCACTGGCTCGAAAAGCTGCGACGCGGCGAAACCATGCAGGCCGAGCGGATAGGTCTTTCCCCGATGTCGAATTCGCCCGCTGCGCGTCCAGCCGACGACCGGAAACAGGATCGGGGCGGTCTGCGCCCACGCTGCGGGATCGGCGCGCCAGAGCAGGTCTGTCCCGCCGATGGACCAAGCCGTCGGCTCAGCGCCCGCGTGGGCGAGCGACAGACGCGCGGCGCCGCTCGTGAGTTCGACGACGCTCAGCGCCAGCCCGTCACATTCGCGGAGAGCCGCGCGCGATTTGCCTGCACCTTGCTCCGGTAATTGCGGACGACCTTGTGCGGGCTCCCGCCGGTCGCCAGATGCACGCCGGTTTCGACGGCCGCCATGGCTTTCTCGGACACCATGCGCCGCGTCTCCCGCGCCGCCACGGTCGGCCCGCCCACCGCAAGCCGCATCATCCGCAGCGCAATGACCTGCTGGGCTTCGAGCGTCAGCATGGTCATGTCGAAGGCCAGTCGCAGGTAGGAATTGAACATGCACGAGCCTGTTTGAGCGCGATCTTGGCAAGCATGTTAGCACGGAACCGTGAACGAAGCGTCAGGCGAACGACATGTGGATTGCATATCGAAAGCCGTTGACTCTTGACGACGGCATTGCCCGCGATTCTAATCAGGTGATTCGTCAGATCGAATGCTGACGAAACGAACGGTCGACCTCGGATGTACAGGTCGGCCGTTTCGTTTGGGCGGTTCCTTCGCCGGCGCGATAGGTGGTCGGAGTGGCGGGATTCGAACCCACGACCCCTAGTCCCCCAGACTAGTGCGCTAACCGGGCTGCGCTACACTCCGACTGCGCCGCTTATAGAGAAGCCGTTCGCGCCGCGCAACGCGCAAACGGCGGAAATCGCCCGAGGCGTCAACCTGCCCGCGCCGCCCTGAGGATCCGCGCGCACTCCGCAAGCTCGACAGCCAGCTTCAGCAGTTCAGCGCCTGTCGCAGCCCCGCCCGCCCCCTCGTCGCAGCGGGCCTGCCGCGCCTGCGCGAGACCGGCGGGTTCGGCCTCCAGGTCCGCCTCGCCTGCGGATTCGTCTGCGGCGTCGAACGCCAATGCGCCCTGTGCGAACGTCTCCGGCGGCGAGGCCGGGCGGCCGATCGCCTCGAGCATCGGTTCCGAGACGTGACCGGCAGGCGCGGACTGGCCGAGCGCCGCCTGAGCGCCGCCGACCGCCGCGCCGCTGCGCACGGCGGCCACGACGGCGCGCGCGCCGTTTTCCTTGAACAGCCGCTGGACGCCCTTGATCGTATAGCCCTCGGCGTAGAGCAGGCTCTTGATCGCGCGGACGAGCTCGATGTCCTCGGGGCGATAGTAGCGCCGACCGCCGGTGCGTTTCATCGGCTTGATCTGCGAGAAGCGCGTCTCCCAAAAGCGAAGGACGTGCTGCGGCAGGTCGAGTTCTTCGGCGACCTCGCTGATCGTTCGGAAGGCGTCCGGGCTCTTGTCCATGGCGGATCGTTCGCGCCGACTCGAATCGGCGCGGACATTCTAGTCCGAATCGACTCTGCTTTCAGTGGTCGGAGAGGCCGTCGACCGAATCGCCGTTGATGCGCGCCTTCAGCACGTGCGACGCCTTGAAGACGATCACGCGGCGCGGCGCGATCGCCGCCTCGACGCCGGTCTTGGGATTGCGCCCGAGCCTTTCGCCCTTGGCGCGGACGACGAACGAGCCGAACGACGACAGTTTGACCGTCTCGCCCGAGGCGATCACATCGGCGATTTCGCCGAGCACGGTCTCGACCATGCTCGCCGATTCCGCTCGCGACAGGCCGACGGCGCGATAGACGGCGTCGGCGAGATCAGCGCGGGTGATCGTTCGGGAAACGCTATTGCTGGCGGTTTCGGCTTCGATGGGGTTGAGTCCTCGGGAATCCATGGCGCATCTCGAAAGAAAGATTTGCTGAAAAACGATCCGTCCGCCGCACGTGCAAAGCGCGGCGCTTACGCAAGGGGCCCTGCGTGTCGACAGGGCCCCCATATGCCCCTTCGACAGAACCGATGTGAATCTAATTTATTCGTCAGAAGAAGCGAAAATCAAGTCATGTCCGACGTCAGACGCAATCGTGATCATCACGATTTCACCAGCGAATGATCGCCGCGCCCCATGTAAATCCGCCGCCGACGGCCTCGATCATCACGAGATCGCCCTGTTTGATCCGGCCGTCCTTGACGGCCGCGTCCAGCGCGAGCGGAATCGAGGCTGCCGACGTGTTTCCGTGGCGATCGACCGTCTTCACGACCTTTTCGGGCGCGATGCCGAGTTTTTCCGCCGATGCGTCGATGATCCGCGCATTGGCCTGATGCGGCACGAACCAGTCGAGGGTCTTGGCGTCGACGCCCGATTCGGCGAAGGAGTCGAGCATGACATCGGCCACCTGCCCGACCGCATGGCGGAAGACGTCCTTGCCGATCATTCGCAGATGCCCGACCGTTCCGGTGCTCGACGGCCCGCCGTCGACATAGAGTTTTTCGCGATGACGCCCGTCCGAGCGCAGATGCGAGGACAGCACGCCGCGGCCGTTCGGCCCCTGCTCCTGCGCTTCCAGAACGATCGCGCCGGCGCCGTCGCCAAACAGCACGCAGGTCGTCCGGTCTTCCCAGTCGAGCAGCCGCGAGAAGGTCTCGGCGCCGATCACCAGCGCCCGTTTATGGGAGCCGGAGCGCAGGAACTTGTCTGCGGTCGAGACCGCGAACACGAATCCGGAGCAGACGGCCTGCAGGTCGAAGGCCACGCCTTTGGTGATCCCGAGCGCCGCCTGAATCTGCGTGGCCGTCGAAGGGAAGGTGTAGTCCGGGGTCGAAGTCGCGACGATGATCAGGTCGATCGACGCAGCATCCACGCCCGCGTGGGCCAGCGCCGCCTGGGCCGCGCGCGTCCCCAGCGTCGACGTCGTTTCGCCCTCCGCAGCGATATGCCGCTGCCGAATCCCTGTCCGCTGCACGATCCAGTCGGAAGTCGTGTCGACCATCTTCTCCAGATCGGCGTTGGTCAGCACTTTTGCGGGCAAACAGGAGCCGACGCCCAGGACCACAGAGCGCAGGCGTGTCTCGCTTTCTTGATTGGACCCTTGGGGCATGAATTCGGTCGCTATCCTGGAGATGATTGGTCGTCCGCGGGCTGCGCGGCCGCAGCCGCGCCGCCTTCGCTGGACAAAAGCATGGTTTCGCGGATCTTTTCGAGCAGTCCGTGGCGGGCCATGTCGTAGCCGATCTCGATCGCGCCGGCGAAGCCGACCGCGTCCATGCCGCCATGGCTCTTGATGATGACGCCGTCGAGCCCGAGAAACAGGCCGCCGTTGACCCGCCGCGGATCGATCTTTTCCTTCAGCGCCTTGAAGGCCGCGCTGGCCATCAGCGCGCCGAGCTTCGACAGGATCGAGGACTTGAAGGCGTCGCGCATGTACTGCGCGATCTGCTTGGCCGTGCCTTCGGCGGTCTTGAGCGCGATATTGCCGGTAAAGCCCTCGGTCACCACGACGTCGACCGTGCCCTTGCCGAGATCGTCGCCCTCGACGAAACCGCGATAATCGAGCGTCGGCAGATTGGCCTCGCGAAGGCGCCGCGACGCGGCCTTGACCTCTTCGAGCCCCTTGATTTCCTCGGTGCCGACATTCAGCAGGCCCACAGTCGGCCGGTCGATGTCGAAGAAGATGCGCGCCATGGCCGAGCCCATGATCGCGAGATCGAACAGATGTTCGGCGTCCGCGCCGATGCTCGCGCCAACGTCGAGCACGATCGACTCGCCGCGCGTCGTCGGCCAGATCGCCGCCAGCGCCGGCCGCTCGATGCCCGGCAGCATATGCAGGCTGATCTTCGACATGGCCATCAGCGCGCCGGTGTTGCCGGCCGAGACCGCCGCATCGGCCTCGCCCTTCTTCACGGCCTCGATCGCCAGCCACATCGACGACCCGCGCCGGCCGGCGCGCAGCGCCTGGCTCGGCTTGTCGTCGTTCTTCACGACGACGTCGGTGTGCCGGACCTCGGACACCGCCGCGAGCTTCGGATGCTGGTCGAGGAGCGGCCGGATCAGCTTCTCGTCGCCGACGAAGAGATAACTCGTATCGGGGCGCCGATCCCGGGCGATCGCAGCGCCGGGCACGACCACCGACGGACCGAAATCGCCGCCCATGGCGTCGAGCGCGATCCGTACGCTTTTGGTCATTGGCACAGCGGCTCCCGTGAGCGCCCCTCAATGTGCGAGGGGCGGCGGACCATAGCGGCTGGGCGCGCCATGGCAAGCGCGTTTTCCCCGAACACGCGCAATATCCACGCGATCGGAGCGCGCCCGTCAGTCATCGCCGCCGCCGGACTTGCGCGTGATGGCCGCCAGCCGCGCAAACGGCGATGCGGCCGCGCCGCCGTCCGCAGGCTCCTCGAAGGCGACGCCGGGCTTGCGCGGATAGGGATCGACGCCGAGCGTCAGGAATTCGGCCGCCAGCGCGCCAAGATCGATCTTGCCGTCGACGATCGCATCGGGCGCGTCGAGATCGTCCATGCCCTCTTCGTCCTCCTCGATCGGCCGTAAGGCTTCGGCCCTGCGACGGCGACTGGCGTTCTTCTCCTCACGGGCGGGTTTCGGCGCCGGCGCCGGCTCGAATTCGACGTCGACGGGTTCGAGAATGCTTGTTTCGAAAGGCTCCAGACTGACGACGCAGGTTTGCGTCGCTTTCGCCCGAACTTCGCCGGTCGCGTGCAGCCCCTCCCGTCCGCGCCGGGTCACGTGAAGGCGCGCGACCAGCGATTCGATCCCGGCGAGGCCGTTGAGCGCGGCGAGCTCGCGGCGCTGGCCCTCGTTCGCGACGAGTTCGACGTCCAGCCCCTGCTGCGGCACGTCCGAGACGGCGAGCGGATACGACCAGGCGAGCCGGTCGTCCTTTTGGCTTTTGTTGCTCATGACGAACTCACGCCGCGTCGGTCGGTTCGGGCAGCGGGGCCTCGCCCCGCTCGAATGTCGAATATGGGGTCGCCGCCAGAACGGCCTCCGCGTTCAAGACATAGCGCGCCAGCGACGCGGCGACCGACGCCTCCGCCTTTCCATAGACGTTGCGCGCCAGCGCCTCCGCCAGCGCCGCTTCGCCCTGCCCGAGCGCCGCTTCGTAGGCCGCGCAACGCCCGGCGTAGTCCGCGCCGAGTTTCTTCATGCGCTTGGGCACGGCGAGATCGCCGACGCCCATCTCGCGCAGGGCGCGGTCGAAGCCGAAAAAGACGCGGTCTGTGAGGTCTTGCGCGAGCCGCGGCGCCGGCTCCGGCAAGGCGGCCAGCCGCCGGCTGACGAGATAGCTATGCAGGATCAGCGCGTCGAAACGGCCCTCCAGCGTATCGGGAATGGAATAACGTCCCTGATAGAGCGTCGGCCGCCGCGCCGCGGCCATGATTGCCGCATAGAGACGCTCCACGACGTCGACGTCGGACTTGCGGGCGAAGAGTTTGAAAATCATGGCTCCTGACCTGAAGTCTGTGCGGCCGCGGCGCGGGGCGACCTTGCATTTGGCCGTCTCGGGGGTTAGGCATCGCCGGTCGCCGATGCAAGCGCGAAATGTGAAATTGTGCGCGGATCGTCCGATTTGCGCATGCGACGACCGGACAGTGAAGCGGCGGAGTATTTGAATGGCCATGGGGGTTAAGCGGCTTTCTCGTACGCCGGCGCGACTGGCGATTGTACTCGCCCTCGCGGCTCCGCTCGGCGCGTGCATCGGCTACGACGGCACCGTCCAGCGCGGCTATCAGGCCGACGCAGGCACGATGAACCAGCTCAAGCCCGGCCTGCCGAAGGAAAAGGTTCTGGCGTTGCTCGGCACGCCGTCCACGACCTCGACCGTCGGCGGCGACGCTTGGTACTACGTCAGCCAGACGATCAATCGCAAAGTCGCCTTCATGACCCCGGAAGTCACCGACCAGCGCGTTCTGGCGGTCTACTTTAAGGGCAAGGGGCTCGACCGCGTCGCCCAGTACGGCCTGCAGGACGGTAAGCTCTTCGATTACATCACCCGCACGACGCCCGTCGCCGGCGGCGACGAGAGCTTCGTCCAGAACATGATCAAGGGCCTCCTGAAGTTCCAGTAACGCGCAGCGACGAGCAAGCGCGAAGGCTCGCCGGAAACGACCGGCGGGGCCTGCCGCCGCCCGTCGAGCGCCGTGTGAGGTTGCGCATAGAGCGGCGTTTTGCGCCGTGCTTTCCTTGACCCATGAGCGCCCCTCTCGACGTCCCGCCGGCAGCGTCGGCGGCCGGAATGGCTCCGGCCCGACATCCTCGCACGACCGCCGGCGCGGCGCTCCTTGTCGCGACGTTGGCGTCCGCCCCCTCCGCGGCGGTTGAAACCGGCCATATGCCCCTGACCGCGAAGGAGATGTCGCGACGCGTTCCCCTCCAGCGCGTCGAACTGACGCCGGCGCCGACCAAGACCAGCGCGGGCGGAGCGGCAATCGAAATTCGCAGCGGCGACGCATATGACCTTGCGGTCATCTCCGGCGCGGACAAGGCCGGCAAGCCCTGGACCGTCTGGGCGGCGATCGGCGGCGGCGACCGGACGCTCTATCAAGCCGATCTCGGCCGCGAGCGAACGCCGGCGCTGATCCTGGCCTCGGAAACGCGGGGCAACGGCTGGGCGCCTTCAACGGACATTCTGTCAGTCACATTCGAAAGCTCCGGCCGGCCGCTCGCGACGACGTTCGACGGCTACGCGAGCTTCGATGCGGCCGGCGTCGACCAACTCGTCGATTTCGCGGGCGACGGCGGCCCCGCCCTGGTGCGGCAATCCTATGACGACGGCTATTGGGTCACCTCGGCCTACGCGCTCCGAGACGGGCGCTGGCGCCTGGTCCACGGTCGCTATGGCGGCCGCGCCTTTCCGCTCTACACGCGCTTCACGAAAGCGGACAACGCCAAGGCGACGACGCCGGCGCGCGGCCGGCGTCCGCGCGAAGACGATTTCTCGACGGGCGGCGCCGGCCCCGGCGAAACGACCATCAAGTCGGTCGCGTGGAACAACGACGAACAGGAGTTGAGACTGGCTCTCACGGACAACCGCTCCTGCATCGTCTCCTTTTCGAACGTCGTGGTCGACGACGCCGCAGGGCGTCGGATCGCCGCGGGCGGCGCACAAGCCGAAGCCCGCAAGCTGCTCGAGGAAGCGCGCGACAAGGCCATGCGCGTGACGCTGACCGGCGCGATCGTGTCGAGAGGCCTTGGCGCGGGCGGCGCCTGCCGGCCGAATGCAATCTGGGCGCGTGCGTCAGATTGAAGCTTGAACGCAACGCCGAATCGAATCCTGCGACAACGACTTACGCGCAGAACTTGAATCGACGCACGAAGCTCAGACCTTCTTCACGAACTCGGTCTTGAGCACCAGCCCCTTGATCTGCGCCGAACGGCATTCGATTTCGCGCGGATCGTCTGTGAGGCGAATGTTCTTGAAGACCGTCCCCCGCTTGAGCGTGGCGGAGGCGCCCTTGACCTTCAGATCCTTGATGATGGTGACGCTGTCGCCTTCGGCGAGAACGGTTCCGTTCGAGTCGCGGGTTTCCATGTCATTCTCTCTACTGTTCGAGACAGGATCGACCAATGAAAAGGGCGGGGTCGCCCCCGCCCTTTCGCGTTTGATTGCCGAAACCGCTCAGTGCGCCAGGATCGCCAGCAGCAGCAGGGCCACGATGTTGGTGATCTTGATCGCCGGATTGACGGCGGGGCCCGCCGTGTCCTTGTAGGGGTCGCCGACGGTGTCGCCGGTCACCGAAGCCTTGTGGGCGTCGCCGCCCTTCAGGTGCTTCACGCCATCCTTGTCGACGAAGCCGTCCTCGAAGGATTTCTTGGCGTTATCCCACGCGCCGCCGCCCGAGGTCATCGAGATCGCGACGAACAGGCCGTTGACGATCACACCGAGCAGCATGGCGCCCAGAGCCGCAAAGGCCGAGGCCTTCGAGCCCGAGATCGCCAGCACGCCGAAGTACGCGACGAACGGGGCGAGCACCGGCAGCAGCGAGGGGATGATCATCTCCTTGATCGCCGCCTTGGTCAGCATGTCCACCGCACGGCCGTAGTCAGGACGGTCCTTGCCTTCCATGATGCCCGGCTTCTCGCGGAACTGACGACGCACTTCCTCGACCACCGAGCCCGCCGCGCGGCCGACGGCCGTCATCGCGACGCCGCCGAACAGGTAGGGGATCAGGCCGCCGAAGATCAGGCCGGCCACGACATAGGGATTGGACAGGTCGAACGAGACCGGGCCCATGCCCTTGAAGTAGGCCGCGCCGCCCTTGGCGAAGGCTTCGAGGTCGTTCGTATAGGCGGCGAACAGCACCAGCGCGCCGAGGCCCGCCGAACCGATCGCATAACCCTTGGTGACCGCCTTGGTCGTATTGCCGACGGCGTCGAGCGCGTCGGTGGACTGGCGGACTTCCTTCGGCAGGCCCGACATTTCGGCGATGCCGCCGGCGTTGTCGGTCACGGGGCCGAAGGCGTCGAGCGCGACGATGATGCCGGCGAGGCCGAGCATGGTCGTCACCGCGATCGCCGTGCCGTACAGGCCGGCGAGCTGGTAGGTGGCGATGATGCCGCCCACGATCACGATCGCCGGCAGCGCCGTCGATTCCAGCGAGACCGCGAGGCCCTGGATGACGTTGGTGCCGTGGCCGGTGACCGAAGCCTGCGCGATCGAGACGACCGGACGCTTGCCCGTGCCCGTGTAGTACTCGGTGATCCACACGATCAGGCCGGTCACGGCGAGACCGATCAAGCCGCAGATGAACAGCGCCTTGCCGGTGATCTCCATCCCGCCATGCGTGCCGAGCACGCCCCAGCCCGAGACGAACTGGGTGGCGAGCGCGAGACCCACCGCCGACAGCACGCCGGCTGCGATCAGGCCCTTGTAGAGCGCGCCCATGATCGAATTATTGGCGCCGAGCTTCACGAAATAGGTGCCGATGATCGAGGCGACGATCGAGATCGCGCAGATGGCGAGCGGATAGACCATCGAGGTCGTCAGGCCCGCCTGACCGGCGAAGAAGATCGAGCCGAGCACCATGGTGGCGACGACCGTCACCGCATAGGTCTCGAACAGGTCGGCCGCCATGCCCGCGCAGTCGCCGACATTGTCGCCGACGTTGTCGGCGATCGTCGCCGGGTTGCGCGGATCATCTTCCGGAATGCCAGCTTCCACCTTGCCGACGAGGTCGGCGCCGACGTCGGCGCCCTTGGTGAAGATGCCGCCGCCCAGACGCGCGAAGATCGAGATCAGCGAGGCGCCGAAGCCGAGCGCGACCAGCGCGTCGATTACGAGGCGGTCGTTCGTGGCTTTGCCCATGCCCATGGTGAGGACCATGTAGTAGCCGGCGACCCCGAGCAGCGCGAGACCCGCCACCAGCATGCCGGTGACCGCGCCCGCCTTGAAGGAAATGTCGAGGCCCTTGGCGAGCGACTCGGAGGCCGCCTGCGCCGTGCGCACGTTGGCGCGCACCGACACGTTCATGCCGATGTAGCCGGCCGCGCCCGACAGCACCGCGCCGATCAGGAAGCCGATGGCGACCGGCCAGGTCAGCAGGAAGCCGAGCGCCACGAAGATCACGACGCCGACGATCGCGATCGTCGTGTACTGGCGGTTGAGATAGGCCTGCGCGCCTTCGGCGATCGCAGCCGCGATCTCCTGCATCCGCGCATTGCCGGTGCTCGCCGACATGAGCTGCGAGATCGTCATGATCCCGTAAACGACGGACAGAAGCCCGCCCGCAATGATCAACCAGAGTGTCATGGATACCGCCTGTGGTGATTTCCGGCCGTTGAACCCGACCTTAGCTTGTCCTCCCGACGGCCTCGCGGGGCCGCAGTTCGCGGCGCTTTCTGCCAGAAATGAATTGTGGCTGCAATGAGTCGTAGGGAGGGGCTTAACGTCTTTTCAACCATTGTCGACCGCCGCTGGCGAGGGGCGCGCGGCGGCCTTGGCGCGGCGCGCCAGCCAGACGAGCGCGACCAGCCCGATTGCGGCCGGCGGAAACACGACGATGTTGACAAGGTTCCACCCGCCTTCGGCCAGCATCTGCCCCGACGAGAACGATCCGAGCGCCATCGTGCCGAAGATCACGAAATCGTTGAAGGACTGGACCTTGTTGCGCTCTTGCGGCCGATGCGACGCCACCACCATCGCCGAAGCGCCGATGAAGCCGAAGTTCCAGCCCACGCCGAGCAGAATGAGTCCGGTCCAGAAGTGGCCGACGCTCACGCCGTGAAGATCGACCAGCGCCGAAACGATCTCGAGCGCCAGGCCCAGCGCGACGACGCGCGGCGCGCCGAAGCGATTGATGAGGTTTCCGGTGAAGAAGCTCGGCGCGTACATGCCGATGATGTGCCACTGGATGCCGAGGTTCGAATCGCTCAGCGACAGCCCGCACATCTTCATGGCGAGCGGCGCCGAGGTCATCACCAGGTTCATCAGGGCGTAGGAGACCGTTCCGCAGATGGCCGCGACGACGAATTGCGGCTGCGACACGATCTCGCCCAGCGGCCGGGCGGCCTCGGCGGCCACCGGCGCCGGCGGCGGCGCCTTGACGCCCGCGAGCACCGCCATCGCCAGCACGGCGACGATCGCCTGACCGACATAGGTCGCCGCAAACAAGTGCTGAGGCCACAGATCCATCGTGTGCTGCACGAGTTGCGGCCCCAGCACGCCGGCGATCACGCCCCCCGTCAGCACCCACGAAATCAGCTTGGGCTGGAGATAGGGGCTCGCGCCGTCGGCCGCGGCGAACCGATAGGATTGCGACGCGGCCGCATAGGCGCCGCCAAATATCGCCGATAGGCAGAGCAGAGGGAAGTTCCAGATCAGCGTGGCGGTCGCCGCCAGCAGGCCCGTCAACACGCCGAAGAACGCGCCGACCAGAAACGCCGCCCGGCGGCCGAAGCTTCGCGCAACCCAGCCGATCGGCAGCGTGCCCATCGCCAGACCGACGACGTAGCAGCTCAACGGCACGGTCGCGAGGCCGGGATTCGGCGCCATGCTGACGCCGAGGATCGACTCGGTTGCGAAAATGACGGAGGCGTTCGCGCCCGCAAGCGCCGACGCAAGCGACAGCCGCAGCGCCAGGCGCTTGGCCGCATCGTCCCGCTCGTGCTGCGCGATTCTCTGATCCGCCGCCGTCATGGCGCGCGCCTCCCCTTCTTGTTTGCGCGCACCGTAACGATCGAAGACGCCTGCGCAATCAGAAATGGCTGAACGAGCCGCGTCGAAACGACATGGGCGCTCCGCGCGCGTCGCGGAACGCAGGCGGCGCAGAGCCCTCGACCACGACGCCGATTTGCGAGACCTCGACGCCGGCCGCGCGCGCAGCCGCCTCGAAAGCCGCCGCGCGCTCCGGGGGAATGCTCGCGAGAATCTCGTAATCGTCGCCGCCGGTGAGCGCGGTTTCGAGCATCTCCGGTTCGGCCAGAACGAACTCGGCCGCCGCCGCCGACAGCGGGATGCGGGCGATGTCCACCTCCGCGCCGACGCCGCTGACCCGCATCATCTTGGCGAGATCGCCAACGAGCCCGTCGGAGACGTCCATCGCGCCCGAGGCGAATTCGAGCAGCGCCGGCGCCAGCCTCACGCGCGGCTGCGGCAAGAGATAGCGCCGTTTCAGATGCGCCAGGTCGATTGCGTCCAGAACCCCGGACCGGATGTCCTGGCCGCCTGCGAGACGCTGCCGGCGCGCCGGCAGCCACAGCGCCGCATCGCCGATCGTTCCCGAGACATAGAGCAAGTCCCCTGCCCGCGCGCCTGTCCGTGGGACCATCCGGCCCGCGGGCGCGGCGCCCAGCGCCGTGACCGACAGCGTCAAAGGACCGGGCGTCGACACCGTGTCTCCGCCGAGCAGCGGGCAGGCGTAGTCGCGCGCGTCTTCACCGAGGCCGCGTGCGAATTGTGAAAGCCAATCGGACGTCCAGTCGCGCGGCAACGCCAACGTCAGCAGGAACCCGAGCGGCGTCGCGCCTTTCGCCGCGAGATCGGACAGGTTTACGCGCAAGGCCTTGCGGGCGATGGAGTCCGGCGGGTCGTCGGCGAAAAAGTGCACGCCCGCCACCAAACCGTCGACCGTAGCGACGATCTCCGTCCCCGGCGGCGGCGCAAGCAGCGCGGCGTCGTCGCGCAGCCCCAGCCCGCCCGGCCCGGCGAGCGGCGCGAAGAACTGCGCGATGAGATCATCTTCGGACGGTCGAGACATGCCCGCTTATAGCACCGCCCCACCGGCGCGCAGGAACCCGGGCCGCCCGCCATGCGAGCAACCCGGCGACCTGCCGATCCTGACGAGTACGGCGGAGCGAGGCGCGATTACTTGACCGGGCATTCCTCAAGATACGCTTTGAGCGCGCCGCGCATGTCTTTCGATTCGTACACCAGCTCCTCGAAGAGATCGACGCCGGTCTGCAGCTTGATCGCGAATTTCTTGGCGCCCATGATTCCGTCGACCAGCTTTTCGCCGCCGCTGACTTGCAGCGTCCGGTTGTTGATCGCCGTGGTCGTGTAGGACTGGATTTCGCCCTTGGCGACGCGCACCTGCATCGCGTAGCTCTTGCCCGGCTCGTAGGTCGCATCGTAGTGGCGCAAGGTCACAGACTTCTTGTGATCGCTGCACCTCAACGCGATCCCCGTGGTGACGTCCCGATCGATCTTCAGCGCGATGATATTGCGGTTTTCCGTGAATTCGGACCCTTCGGATTTCACCATCCAGCCGTCGGCGGATCGCGTAATTTTGGGTTCGTCCTCCGCCCAGGCGCAGCCGACGCCCGTCGCGAGGAACGCCGCCGCGAAAAGCGCGGCCTTGTTGCGGTATTTCATTTGGTCCTCCTCTGTGCGGAGCCCGTCGAGGGCCGCCTTTTTGGCTTGCGTCTCAGCGGTGACGCCGACGATTCTGGCGATAGTACCGGCGCTCGTATTGCATCTGCCGGTCGGCTTCTTGCTGCGCAGCTATGGCGCCAAGCACGCCGCCGATGATGCCGATTGCAGCGCCAGCCGCGGCGCCGCCGCCGTCGTCCCAGCCGCCGCCTCCACGACCGCCTCTGCCGCCGATGACGCCCCCGCCGCCGCGGCCTCCGCGGCCGCCACGGAACTGAACTTCATCGATCGGCCTGGCCGCACCGTTGTCGAGATTGAACTCGTCTGACAGCGCGGCGCGCGACGATCCGCTGAGCGGACTGGCCGCCGCCGGGCTTGCGCCGATGTAAGCGGAAGCGCCTGCGACAAACAGGCCAAGAGCTATCGTTCGGATTGTTTTCATTGAGGCCTCCTGTTGGAACCTCGGGGCGTCCCACAGGAGGATAACCACTCACGGGAACCCAGCGTATGTTCCACCCGAAGGCGCCTCTAACGCATTGACGCAGCACAAAGAAAAAAATCGCGTTGCGCTTTGCTCACCGCGCGAATTCGGCGGCCCGCGTCCTGCGCGCGAGCGCGTCCAGCACGGCGTTGATCATGCCGGCTTCTTCACGCGCGAAAAACGCGCCGGCGATGTCGACATATTCCGACACGATCACGCGCGCCGGCACGTCTGCGCGCTTGCGCAATTCGTAGTCGCCTGCGCGAAGAATAGCGCGCATCACCGCCTCGATGCGCGCGAGCGGCCAACCCTCGGCGAGCGTCGCGTCGACCTGCCGGTCGATCGCCACCTGATCGGCGAGCACGCCTTCGAGAATGTCGCGAAAATAGGCGATCTCGGCCGGCTTGTACTCGTCCCCCTCGATCTCGCGACCGATCCAGTGGGACTGGAATTCGGCGAGAATGTCGGCGATTCCCTTGCCCGTGACGTCCATTTGATAGAGCGCCTGCACGGCCGCGAGCCGCGCGGCCGAACGGCCTTCGCCGCGCGACATCTCAGGCCTCTCCGCGTTGCGACAGCCGGAACAGCGACAGCGCGGCGCGCGCGGCGTCGCCGCCCTTGTCGCCCTGCTTCGGATCGGCGCGCACGATCGCCTGCTCCTCGTTCTCGACGGTGAGAATTCCGTTGCCGATCGGCATGGGCAGCGAGACGGAAATATCCATCAGCGCGCGCGAAGATTCGCCGGCGACGATCTCGAAATGATAGGTCTCGCCGCGAATGACGCAGCCGAGCGCGATCGCTCCGGCGTAGGGCTCGCGCGAGGCGTCGCTGGCGATGATGATCGCGGCGGGAATTTCCAGAGCGCCGGGCACGTTGACGATATCCCAGGCCGCCCCGGCTTTTTTCAGCGCTGCGGTCGCGCCGTCCAGCAGCATGGCGCCGATGGAATCGTAATAACGCGCTTCGACGATGAGAAATTTCGCGCCGTCGACCGGCGTCTCGTCCTGATTTTTCGCGCGTTGCGGCTCGGCCATGACATCCTCGAAACTCGAGGCGCTTCAATAGAGGGGCCGCGCAGCCAAGGCAAGGCGCGCGGCGCGCCGGGCCGCCATGCGCGCCTCGTCGGCGATCAGAACCGTCCCCCGGAATTATAGCGGTTCACCAGCTCGTTGTAATCGCGCGTCAGGCGCGGCGGCGAGCCCTCGATCATCCAGCCCGCGCCCTGCTGGCTCAGCATCATGCGCTCGCCGGAGCTGTAGGGAACCTTGTCGCGCACGCGGCGCATCAGCGCCTTCGCCGTGGCGAGGTAGGACTTCGCGGCGCTGACATAGACAGAGCCGACGCGTTCGTCCTTGTGCTCCTCGGCGTAGCCCTCCAGCGCCCTCACGGCGGCCTCGTAGACGCCGAGCGCCTCCTGCACGCGCGGCAAATCCATCTTCGCGGGATCGCCGCCCTCGATGCGATTGAGCGCTTTCGCTTTCAACATCGCATCCATGATGTGCCAGCGCGCCTTTTTCCCCTCGCGCTGTTCGACCTCGGCCATCTCCTCGATCTGCGACTGGTCGTTGAGCCGTTGCACGACTGCCCGCAACTCCGTGTCGGCCGCCGCAAACGCCCCCCATGCCGCCATCAGCTTGGGATGCATGGCCTTGCCCTTGGCCATCTTGTCGTCCTTGTAGTCTTCCTGCCGATAATAATCGTCGGCCTCCTTGAGCAGCGGCTCCAGCGCGCCGACAGCGGCGGCGTAATCGGCGCCGGCCTTTTCAAGCTCCGCGTTCTTCGGCGCCATTTCGGCGGCCTTCTCGACGTTCTTGCGGCAGTCGGCCGTGTCGTAGATCGTGTAGAGCCCGTAGATGATGCGCTCACGGCCGGTAGGGCCGCTCGGCTTCGACCAGCTGAGATAGCGCTCGCGCGACGAATACGAGCGTTCCGACAGCCTGTTGATGCATCCGATGTAGGGCTGGAGTTTCGGGCCGATCGGCGCCGGCTTGTCCTGCGCGAGCGCAGGAAGCGCGCTGCCGAAAACCAGTCCGCAAATCATCGTCGCGCGCATCAACCCGGCCGCCATGGCGCCCTCCCCGAAGTTCAATCCACAACAGGGTAAGCCGAATGCGCGCGCCCGCGTGTGCTCGATCGCACGGATGACGCGGCCTGCTTCAGCGCGCCTCGGTCAATCTCGCCGCATAGCGCGCCATCAGGTCGACCTCGAGATTGATCGGATCGCCCTGTCCGCGCTCGCCCCAGGTGGTGACGGCGAGCGTGTGCGGAATGAGCAGGATGGTGAATTTGTCGCCCGACACCTCGTTGACGGTCAACGACGTTCCGTCGAGCGCGACGGAGCCTTTGGCCGCGATGAATTTCGACAGGTCGCGCGGCGCCTCGATCTCGAAATGCGCCATGCCGTCGAAATCGCGGCGCTCGAGAATGCGCGCGACGCCGTCGACATGGCCGGTCACGATATGGCCGCCGAGTTCGTCGCCGATCTTCAGCGAGCGTTCGAGATTGATGCGTCGCCCGACCGTCCACAGCCCCACCGTCGTCTTGGCGAGCGTCTCGGCGGCGGCGTCGACTTCGTACCAGTTGCGGCTGCCGTCGTTGCCGACGTCGACGGCGGTCATGCACACGCCGGAACAGGCGATCGACGCGCCGAGCGCGATCGTTGCGGGATCGTAGGAACAGGCGATGCGCAGGCGGCGCAGGTCGCCGCGCGGCTCGACGGAGAGAATTTCGCCGACGTCGGTGACGAGGCCCGTGAACATCACAAAATCCTTTCGTATCGGCGCATGCGATCCACGCCGAGCTTCGTATCTTCCGCGAGCGCGTAACGCGACGGGTCGTTCAGGATCGCCCGCGCTTCCGCGCTGAGCGCCGGCGTCCCGCGCCCGTGCGGCTTCGGCCCGGTGAAGATCACGACCTCGTCCGCCAGCCCCTGACCGATCAGCGCCGCGCCGATCCGCGGCCCGCCCTCGCTAAAGACCCTCGTGAGCCCGCGCGACGCCAGATGTCCGAGCGCAGCCCGCAGATCGATCCGTCCTCCGGCGTCGAGCGCAACCGGCGCGATCTCGACGCCCTGCGCGCGCAACGCATCGGCGCGCGCAGATTGCGCATCTGCGCCGCCGAGCGCCAGAACCGGCGTCTCGCGCGCCGACGTCGCGAGCCGCGACCGCGGAGAGAGCGCGAGTTCGGCGTCGAGCACGACGCGCAGCGGCTTGCGCGTCTCGAGCCCGGGCGCACGCACGGTCATCAGCGGATCGTCAGCGACCGCCGTGCCGATCCCCACCATGATCGCGTCGTGCATCGCGCGCATCGCATGCGTACGCGCGTTGGCGGCGGCGGAGGTGATCGTCAGGCGCGGATCGTGCTCGTCGCCGGCCGCATAACCGTCGAGCGTTTCGGCCAGTTTCAGCGTCACCATCGAACGACCCTGCGTCACGCGCAAAATGTGCCCGAGATTGGCGCGCCGCGCCTCCTCCGCGCAGACGCCCGTGGTCACCTCGACGCCGGCTGCGCGCAGCAACGCGTGTCCCCTGCCCGCGACGCGCGGGTCGGAATCTTCGAGCGCAGAGACGACGCGCGCAACGCCGGCGGCGACGATCGCGTCGGCGCAAGGCGGCGTCTTGCCGTGATGACTGCAGGGCTCCAGCGTAACGTAAAGCGTAGCGCCCCGCGCGAGATCGCCGGCGGCGTCGAGCGCGACGCGTTCGGCGTGCGGGCGCCCGCCGTCCTGCGTCCAGCCCTGTGCGACGATCAAACCGTCGCGCACGACCAGCGCGCCGACCGACGGATTTTCCGCCGTGCGCCCCAGTCCGCGCCGTCCCAAAGCCAACGCCGCGCGCATGAAGTCGGCGTCGGCGCGCGGGGGCGCGGAGGTTTTCCAGAACTCACCGCTCATCCCTTCGACGCCTTGGATCGCGGCTTGGGATCGTCCTCGTCCTCGACCGACAATTCGTCGATCAGCGCGCCGAAATCGCGCGCCTCGCGGAAGTCGCGATAGACCGAGGCGAAGCGGACGTAGGCCACGTCGTCGAGCGATTTCAGGCCCTGCATGATGAGCTCGCCGATGCGCGCGCTCTGGATTTCGCTCTCGCCCTCGCTCTCGAGCTGGCGCACGACGCCGTTGACCATGCGTTCGACGCGTTCGGGATCGACCGGACGCTTGCGCAGCGCGATGGCGAGCGAGCGCATCAGCTTCTCACGCTCGAACGGCACCCGCCGGCCGGATTTCTTGACGACGATGAGATCGCGCAATTGCACGCGCTCGAAGGTGGTGAACCGGCCGCCGCAATCCGGGCAGACGCGACGGCGCCGGATCGCCGCCGAATCGTCGGTCGGGCGGGAATCCTTCACCTGCGTGTCGAGTGAGCCGCAATAGGGACAGCGCATGACAGCCTCGTCAGTCCAGTTTCAATCTATGCAAATTGTTGCGATTGACGCAACAACAATCGAAATGTCCGCCTCCGCAGCGCGCGCCGAAATGCAGAACGCGCGCCGGACGGCCCGACGCGCGTTTCGTAAATCGCAACAGTCGATTCGGCGCAGCGAACCGTCTCAGTATATCGGGAAGCGCCGGGTCAGTTCGCTCACCTTGCCGCGCACCGCCTCTTCGATGGCGGAATTGCCGCCGTCGCCATTGGCCGCCAGACCGTCGAGCACTTCCACGATCAACTCGCCCACGCGCTTGAATTCCGCGACGCCGAAGCCGCGCGAGGTGGCGGCCGGCGCGCCGAGCCGCACGCCCGAGGTGACGAAGGGCGACTGCGGATCGAACGGCACGCCGTTCTTGTTGCAGGTGATGTGGGCGCGGCCAAGCGCGGCTTCCGCCGCCTTGCCGGTGAGGTTCTTCGGACGCAGGTCGACCAGCATCAGATGGTTGTCCGTGCCGCCGGTGACGATGTCCGCCCCGCCCGCCTTGATCGAGCTCGCCAGCGCCTTGGCGTTTTCGACCACCTGCTTCGCGTAGAGCTTGAATTCAGGGCGCAGCGCTTCCTGAAAAGCGACCGCCTTGGCGGCGATCACATGCATCAGCGGGCCGCCCTGCAGGCCCGGAAACACCGCCGAATTGATCTTCTTGGCGATGTCTTCGTCGTTGGTGAGAATCATGCCGCCCCGCGGGCCGCGCAGCGACTTGTGCGTCGTGGTCGTCACGACATGGGCGTGCGGGATCGGCGAGGGATGGACGCCGCCAGCGACCAGACCCGCGATATGCGCCATGTCCACCATCAGATAGGCGCCGATCTCGTCGGCGATCTCGCGGAAGCGCTTCCAGTCCCAGATGCGCGAATAGGCCGTGCCGCCGGCGATGATCAGCTTCGGGCGAACCTGACGCGCCGTCTCGGCGATCTCGTCCATGTCGAGCAGCTGGTCGTCCTTGCGCACGCCATAGGAGGCGACCTTGAACCATTTGCCCGACATATTGACCGGCGAGCCGTGGGTCAGATGGCCGCCGGAATTGAGATCGAGACCCATGAAGGTGTCGCCGGGCTGCAGCAGCGCCAGGAACACCGCCTGATTCATCTGGCTGCCGGAGTTCGGCTGGACGTTGGCGAACTTGCAGTCGAACAGCCGGCAGGCCCGCTCGATCGCCAGCTTCTCGGCGATGTCCACGTACTGGCAGCCGCCGTAGTAACGCTTGCCCGGATAGCCCTCCGCGTACTTGTTGGTCATGATCGAGCCCTGCGCTTCCAGCACGGCGCGCGACACGATGTTTTCGGAGGCGATCAACTCGATCTCGTCGCGCTGGCGGCCCAACTCCAGTTCGATCGCGCGGGCGATCTCCGGATCGACGTCGGAAAGCGGCGCGGAGAAGAAGGAATTGGACCTGGGCGCGTGGATTTCTGCGGCGTTCTGGCTCATGGGCGACCCTTTCCAGACGAGGAACGCCGGAAAAGCGATGCCGCCGCCCCGAAGAGCGCTGGAATCGGCTGCCGGCTTTAGCGAAGGCAGGCGTTTAGCATGGCCGGCGCGCACAGGAAAGGCGGAACGGCGCGCAACAAAAAACCCGCCGTCGAGGCGGGTTCTTCGTTGTCCGGGGCGAGCCCCTATTCGTCCTCGTCGTTCATCGGCTGAAGGCGGCCGCCGCCAGCGGTGCTCGCGTTCGCCGGCTGAACCTTCGGCTGCGGCGCGGAGCCGCCATGGCCGTCGCCGCCGCCGGCCGGGGCCGCCTGATAGGCGGCGATCGCGCCGAGTCCGTCGCGCTGGTAGATGTCGTCGCGGAACTGGACGATGCCCTGCGGGGTGGCCCAGGCCGTGACGTAGACCCAGTAGACCGGCACCGGCTCGGTCAGCTTCGCGTCGACCCGCTCGCCGGACGCGATCGCCTGGTCGATGTGCTCGCGATCCCAGCCGGGCGTGTCCTTGAGCAGCCACGCAACGTAATCGCGGACATTCTGGATGCGCATGCAGCCCGAGGAAACGAAGCGGTAATCGTCGCCGAAAATACCCTTGGCGGGCGTGTCGTGCATGTAGACGCCGTAGGGGTTGGCGATGTTGATGCGCACCACGCCGAGCGAGTTGAAGTCGCCGCCGGGATCCTGACGGAACCGATAGTTCGTGGCTTCCAGCGAGTGCCAGTTGATCTGGCTCGACTGAACTTCCTGATTGTCCTTGTTGAAGATACGAATCTTGTTGTCGGACAGGTAGTTCGGGTCCGCCTGCATCTTCGGAATCAAGTCCTTGCGGATGATCGAGGCCGGCACGGTCCAGTAGGGATTGAAATTGATGTCGAGCACCCGCGCCTGCATGACCGGCGACTGCCGGTCGATCTTGCCGACGCCGGCCGCGTGATGGGTCATCACCTGCCCGCTTTCGACCGTCTCGACCATGGCCGCCGGAATATTGGCGGTCACATAGCGACGGCCGAGGTCGCCCGAGAAGGAGCGCAGCCGGACAATATTGGTTTCGAGCTGGCGCAGGCGGACGTCGGCGGGGATGTTCAGCGCGGCGTAGGTCTCCTTGCCGACGACGCCGGTCTGGCCGAGGCCGTGGCGCGCCTGGAACCGCTTGACCCCCGCCTCGACGTAGGAATCGAACACCGGCGAGGCGCCGGCGGTCGAATCGAGGTCGCCCGAGCGCATCAGGCGGTCGCGCAGCGCGACCACCGCCTGCGAGCGGACGCCGATCTTCAGCGTCGGTCCGTTGACCGCCGGCCATCCGCCGGCCGAAACGATCTGCTGATAGCGCTGGATCGCAGCCTCGGTGGCGGCGAGCGTTTCCTGCGAGAGCAGCGGCGTCGTCGACCGCGGCACGACGAGCCGCGAATCCGTATCGAAGCGCTGCGCCCATTCGGCCTGGCCGAAACCGTCGCCCGGCGCGGCGAACGCGGCTGACGACGCGGCGATGACGGCCGCCAGACCGGCGAGGGAAGCGCC
The DNA here is from genome assembly GCA_964634325.1 of uncultured Rhodoblastus sp. Taxonomy (GTDB): domain Bacteria; phylum Pseudomonadota; class Alphaproteobacteria; order Rhizobiales; family Beijerinckiaceae; genus JAJXWB01. Next base: position 146,169 of record CAZWJF010000004.1, on the reverse strand, counting down.
GCCGGCGAAAGCCCGGCGGGAAAGCGAAACAGTCTTGGTCATCGTCGACGAAATCCAGATCCGTTATGAACGCCGACCGTCTCCGGACGCGGCGGACCGCGCGGATCGATCAAAAGCGTTCGATGGAAACTTGGGGAACGTTCAATACCCTACTGAACGAACCCTGTCATCGTGAGGGTTAAAAAGGCCCGAACAAGCCGGCGAATTTGTGACTGGCGCCGCGCTGCGACCGGCCCGCGCGCGCTCTGCCGGGAGTGTTGCCGATCTGCAACGCGTCGCATGAAGGAAAGCCCCAAGCGAAAGCCCGCCGGAGCAGGCTCCAGCGGGCTTGTGGGGAAGCTTTATGGCTTGAGAAAGATCAGAGGCGATAGCGGATCTGATCGGTCCAGAAGCGCTCGAGCCGGACCAGCGCCGTATTGATCTGCTTGAACTCGTCGCAGGTGATGCCGCCGATCTGCTCGACCGTCATGACATGCTTGTCATACAGGCTGGCGACGATCCGGTGCACTTCGCGGCCTCGGTCGGTGAGGCTGATGCGCACCGCGCGGCGGTCGACACGCGAGCGGGCGTGGTGGAGATAGCCCATCTCGACCAGCTTCTTGACGTTGTAGGAGACGTTGGAGCCGAGATAATAGCCGCGCGTGCGCAGCTCGCCGGCGGTCAGCTCCTTGTCGCCGATATTATACAGCAGCAGAGCCTGCACCGAATTGATGTCGGAGCGACCGCGACGGTCGAATTCGTCCTTGATGACGTCGAGAAGGCGGCGATGCAGCCGCTCCACGAGCGTCAGAGCCTCGAGATAGACCGGGCGGATTTCGCTCATCCGCTCGACGCGCGCGCTGTGAAGTTCCGTTTTGGCGACCTGGTTCATGACACACCCCGTTTTGCTTCCCCGTCCGGTCTGTCCGGCTTCGTTACGAGCAATTTAGGCGGAGCGAATGAAAACCAGTTTAAACAACAGGCTGAATCCGGCGTTTACCGGAACTGCGCGAAATGGAGTGAATGGATAGTGAATCAAAACAATAGTTTGCGATGAACATGCCGCTACTGGCGGAATCTCTCCCAGATGCGCCAGGACCGGTTCCACAGCCGTGTCGCCGCGCGGCGCGGCGCGCTGCGCCGATCGGGCTCGCGCCCGGCTTCGTACGTGAGAAAAAGGTACATCGCGATCAGCAGGACATCGAGCCCGACGACCAGCAGTCCTCCGCCGAAGAAGTCCGGAATCAGGAAAGCCACGAGAATCTGCGACAGCGCGACGAGCAGCCAGAGAACGCCGCCCCACGGCGTCGCCAGCCAGAGGCCGACGGCTGCGAGCAGATCCATCACGGCGAAATAAACGATGGCGATGGCGGTCGACGTCGGGATCTTGCTGAACAGGTCCGACGGCGCCGTCAGAACGATCTGCCACTGCACGAGACCCTGTAATATCCACAAGCCCGCGACGATACGCATGAACAGAACGAGCAACATGCCCCAGCGCGTCGCATTGGGATCGCGCGTCTTGTCGCCAAGCTTGATGGCTGCGCCGTGATCGACAGGCGAATTCCTGGGCACGTCCCCTCCCCGCTCAGCGCGCGAAGGCGAGTTCATCCGCGCCGAGCGGCGCGAATATGGCGTCGATCGCCGAAGTTGAAACGTCTTCGATGCGCGCCGGCTTCCATGCCGGCTTCTGATCCTTGTCGATGATCGTCGCGCGCACGCCCTCGTAGAAATCGGGGCCGCGGCAAATGCGCGAGACGATTCTGAACTCCGTCCGCATCGCTTCCTCGAAATCGAGGCCTGCGCCGACCTGCATCTGACGCAACGCCACTGCGAGGCTCGTCGGCGACTTCTGCGCGATCGCCTTCGCTGCGTCTTGCGCAAAGGCTGAGCCGTCCGCATTCAGGCGCGCCACGATTTCGCCGACGCTCGCCCCGGAGAAGGCTGCGTCGATCGACGCCCGGTTGGCCACGATCGGCCCGGACGCGGCTACGCTGGCGTGACGTTGGACTGCGGCCTCGACCTCCTCGCCGCCGGCGAGCGCCTCGACCAACGCCGGAATGCTGTCCCTCGACACATGGGCCTCGGCGAGGCCGAGCGCCACCGCGTCGCCGGCTTTGGCGCGCGCGCCGGTCAGGCCGAGATAGATCCCCGTCTTGCCCGCCAGACGCGGCAGGAACCAGGTCGCGCCGACATCGGGGAAGAAACCGATGCCGACTTCCGGCATCGCGAAAGCGAAACCGTCGCCCGCGATTCGATGCGAGCCGTGCACCGACACGCCGACGCCGCCGCCCATCACGATGCCGTCGATCACCGCGACATAGGGCTTCGGATAGCTCTTGATGCGCACGTTGAGGACATATTCCTCGCGCCAGAAATCGAGCTGGCTCTTGTGATCGCCCGCCGTCCCCTGCTCCCACAGCAGGCGAATGTCGCCGCCTGCGCAAAAGGCCCGATCGCCGGCGCCCTCGACGACCACCGCCTTGACCGCAGCGTCGCTTTCCCATGCGTCGAGCGCTGCGGAAATCGCGCGCACCATCTTCAGTGTCAGCGCGTTCAACGCCTGCGGGCGGTTGAGCAGAATATGGCCGATGGCGCCGCGGCGCTGACAGATGGCTTCGTCGGTCTGGATCGTCATGACGGGAGGCATAGAGCATTTGCAAATGGACCGCGAGCCCCTCGCGCAGCCGCGCCTTGTCCCGTTGCGCCCGCAGTCCTAATGTGCGCGCCAAATTTCCGGGGAACCCCGCCATGGACGCCAAGCACACGCTTTCCCGCACGCTCGATCTGACCCACCGCCCGCGCCGCAACCGCCGCACCGACTGGTCGCGCCGCCTCGTGCGCGAGAACGTGGTCACGACCAACGACCTGATCTGGCCGATCTTCGTGGTCGACGGCGAGAAGACGCAGGTCCCGGTGGCTTCCATGCCCGGCGTGTTCCGCTATTCCGTGGACGAGGCGGCCAAGGCCGCGGCCTACGCCGCCTCGCTCGGCATTCCCGCCATCGCCCTCTTCCCCTACACCGACCCTGACCTGCGCGACCCCAACGGCTCCGAGGCGCTGAACGACCAGAACCTCGTCTGCAAGGCCTGCCGCGCGATCAAGCAGGCCGCGCCCGGCCTCGGCCTCATCACCGACGTCGCGCTCGATCCCTATACGAGCCACGGCCACGACGGCGTGATGGAAGGCGAGGAAATCCTCAACGACGAGACGGTGCACATACTCGTCGAGCAGGCGCTCAATCAGGCGCGCGCCGGCGCCGATGTGATCGCGCCCTCCGACATGATGGACGGCCGCGTCGCCGCGCTGCGCGAGGGGCTGGACGAGGCCGGCTTCGGCCATGTGCAGATCATGTCCTACGCTGCGAAATACGCATCGGCCTTCTACGGTCCGTTCCGCGACGCCGTCGGCACCAACAAGACCCTGATCGGCGACAAGCGCACCTACCAGATGGACCCGGCCAACACGAACGAGGCGCTATTCGAAGTCGAACTCGACATCGAGCAAGGCGCGGACATGGTGATGGTCAAGCCGGGCATGCCCTACCTCGACATCATTCGACGCGTGAAGGACGCTTTCCAGCGTCCGACCTTCGCCTATCAGGTGTCGGGCGAATACGCGATGATCATGGCCGCCGCCAACAACGGCTGGATCGACGGCGAGAAGGCGATGATGGAAAGCCTCTTGGCGTTCAAGCGGGCGGGTTGCGACGGCGTTCTCACCTATTTCGCCGTGCGCGTTGCGGAGAAGTTGAAGAAGGAAGGCGTGGCCTAGCCGCCCGCGTCCACACTTCACCCCGCCAAGTCCAGCAACCCCTGTTCCGCCTTCTCGGCCTCCGCCCGCGCCTCCGTCGGCACGGGCAGCAGGATCGCCACGCCCTGCGCGCCGATCCGCGACAGGAAGGCGTAGTCGACCTCCAGCACACGTCCGTCGCGTGAAAGACGCGCGCCGGTCAGCCAGCTCAGCGGCGCGCCCCATACGTGCAGCACGCCGTTGAACAGCAAACCGCGCTCGCCGACGATCGCCTCGCCGCCGCGATAGACGAGCTGCGCGGCGAACGCGCGCTGGCCGAGCCGATAAGCGATCAGCATCGCGACCAGAACCGCGCCCGCCATTGACAGCATGAAGGGCGCCGTCTCCCGGTCGAACAGCGCAAAGGCGCCGAAGATGACGGCGACGAAGAAGGCGACCGCAAACAATGCTTGCCGCTTGTCGGCGCGATCGGCATCGAGAGCCTCCGGAACGAAGCGCCTGAAAGTCGCCTCGTCCACGCGCCAGCGCGCCAGCACGCGCCGATCCTCCAGCAATTCGCGGCGCACATGGTGGAAGCGCAGGAACAGGCCCGCCACCGCAAGCCCGGCGATCGCCGCGAAGATCGCCAGCAGCGTCACGGCGTGCATCGCATAGCCGAGGCGTTGGAACAGCGCCGCATCGTCCAGCCAGAGCGCGGCGAACCACACGAGGCTAGAGCCCGCGATGAGAAGCGCGGCGAACAGGCCGCGCAGCGGATCGAAGCGCATGGCCTATCTCGGGCGGCGACAGGGACCGAGATCGCGCGGGCGGTGTTTCACCGCGAACAGGTCGCCCGGAGAGAGCATCCCTTGAACGCTGATCCGCCGCCCCTCGAAGCGGCTGAGGTCATATTCTTCGAAACCCGCGCCCCTGGCGCGAATGACGTAGCCGTCGTCGCTGGTGAACACGCCCGCGCTGACGCACCCGGTGATGGTGCGCGGCACGGGCCTCGAGGCTTCTGCTGTCGCGGCCAGCGCCACCGTCGCCGAAACGATCAGCGCCGCGCGTATCGTTGCGCCCGGATTCATGCGTTGCGCCCTCCTCGCGTTCGCCTCAGGGACACGGAACCAGCGACAGTTTCAAACCGCGCAGCAGGAACCATCCGTGCCCGCTCATCGCGACTTCGATCTTTGTCGTGACGAATGGCGCGAACGACCGCGTTTGCGGCGGCAGGACCGTGCCTCCGGGGCCCGGCGAGAAGTCGCGGTTGACAACGGCGTCCCGGATGTCGAGCGCGGTAAAAACGCCTGCCGGCCCGACGAGACGGATTTGAATCGCGCTGCCCGCTGCGTTCACGTCGGTGCCAGCGCCCTGAAGAGCCAGGCCAGCGACGCACACGGGCGCAGCCAGAACGCGAACCGCCGACGCCGAACCGTTGCGCGCATTGCCCCACTCGCCGCCGTCGAACGGATCGCCCTTGGCGATTGACGTGCTGTCGAAGCTGTCGCTGCCTCTGATCGAGGGCGGCGGAGCCGGAACGACAGGCGCCGGCGCCGGTTGCACTGGCGCAGGCGGCGGCGCGACGACCGGTGGTTGAGATGGCGGCGACGCGGCGGGCGGCTGAGGCGGCGGCGCGCTCGTCGCAGGCGGCGGCGCGGAAGGGGCCGCAGACGGCGGCGCGGCGGCGCCAGGCGCAGCCGTCGGCGTCTTCGCCGGATCCTGCGGCGTGCCGGGAATGAATTCGACGTTGAGCGTCAGCACGCCGGCGAACTGGCGCCGGTTCGACGGATCATGCCGCGCAGTGAGCGTGGCGGCCCAGTTCTTCTTGCTGAAATCGCGCAACCAGGTGCACTGGACACGATAAGGCTGGCCCTTGATCGGTTCGCGCGGCGTATAGGTGCAGGCGCCGCCGAACCCGAGCGCGTCGTTCGACAGGCGCTTTTCCGTCAACCAGAACCCGCCGGGACCGCCTACATAAGCGCTTTCCGTATAAGTCATGACCACTGTGCCGGGACCGGACGGAATGGCGAAGTCCTGCGCTTTCTGGTCTATCGGCGCCGCCGGGCCGAAGCCGCGGTTCGACGCGTTGACCTTGAGCTCGACCAGCATGACTGCGCTTGCCGGCTGTGCTGCAAGACAGACGCCCGCCAGCGTGAGATAGGCGAGAACTCGCACAGATCGATTTTGCCCGGACATGACCCACCTCCAGACTCGACGGTGCGGATGTAAGCAAGCGCCGCGACGACGCCAGACGCCTTGCGCCGCGTCAAAACGTCCTATCGGGAAGCGCCAATTGCGCCCAAGCGATGATCAGGAGCCCCACGGCTCGCGATCTTCGGAAAGGCGCCTACTTCACCCCGAGGTTCGGCGCGGGACTTCCAGTCGAAAATTCTCCCACGACCGCGCCGCCGACGCGTACGCATGTCGTCGTGCCGGGCAGCATGGCGAAACCCGGCCCATAGGACGCGCAGGGGTTGGGCTTGTTCGCTTCCTGTTTCGATTTCGCGCGCCGCGCCGGCTGCTCGCCGGCCAGCGCGCCCGAAACGAGCAGCGACGCCGCCGTCAACGCGAGAGCGAATGCGCGCATCGCCGTCTCCTCAAGCCGCCGCAGCAGCGCGGGCCTTGCGCTGCTCGTTGAGATTATGCGCGAGAATCGCGCCGATGATCGTCAGCACGCCGACGATTTCCGCTGTCGTGAAGCTCTGCCCGCGATAGGCCGCCCACGCGAACGGAATAACCGGCGTAAACGTCGAAACCAAGGTCGCCGTCTGCGCGCCGACCAGCCGCACGGCCGTATTCCAGGTGATGATGGACACCGCCGACACGAGCACGAACAGATAGACGATCTGCGGCCAGATCGCCGTGAAATCGTCGATGTGCGGCGGATGAGCGTAGCCGAGCCCCGTCATCAGCGCAGCCAGCGCCAGCCCGACGGGCGCGCCGAGCGAACAGGACAGCGCCGTCAGCCGCAGCGCCGAATACCCGACCATCGACTGCGCCTTGATCGTGTAGAACGTCCAGCACAGCGACGAAATCAGCACCAGCAGGTTGCCGACCATGCTGCCGCCTGACGTCAGCGCCGCCAGATTGCCGCGCGTGACCACGAGCACGGCGCCGATCACGACGGCCAACGCCGACAGCACGACGCCGCGCGGCGGCAGCGCGCGCGCCCGAAACGCGCGAAACACAGCAACGTTGATCGGCGTCAGCACAGAGATGGCGGCGGCGTGCTCGGGCCGGGTCAGGCGCACGCCCAGATAGGAGAACAGACCGAAGCCGGCAGAGCCGAGAGCGCCGAGCAAGATCAGCGAGCCGAGGTCGCGCCGCGCCGGCGCGAGCGCGCCGGGCCCCTCCAGCCACAGCACGATCACGCCCAGAAACAAGCCGGAAAACGCGTAGCGGATGCCGGTGATCCAATAGGGATCGATCGCCTGCGACACGACCTTGCCGACAGGCATATACGCGCCCCAGATCAGGATCGTGACCGCGAGCCAGAAGAACCCCTTGGGCGTATCGCCTGTCATTTCCCCCCGCCGGCGGCCGTATCGGTCTTGTTTCCGCTGACCGGCTCTACCACATTCTGCGGCGCGGGCCAGTCGGCCCCCGGAGATGGCGTCCATGAGCAATACGACCGGCTTCAACGCTCCCCCGCAGGCGGGTTACTATCCCGTGCTGCCGCCGCAGGCGCTCGCCAGCGTACGCAGCCGGCGCATGATCGCCGTCCTGCTCGACCTCATTCTGGTGTCGCTGATCGCCGCCGTTATTTTCCTCGTGCTGATGGTGGGGACGCTCGGGCTCTCGCTGATCCTGCTGCCGCCGATCATCCTTCCGGTCGTGGCCTTTTTCTATAACGGCCTGTCGGTCAGCGGCCGCAACATGGCGACGCCGGGCATGAAGGCGATGGACCTCGAGGTCCGCATGACCAATGGCCAGTCGGTCCCGTTCATCAACGCCGCGGTTCATGGGGTCTTGTTCTGGCTGAGCTGGTACCTGACCGGCGGCCTCGTACTCCTGACCTCGCTGATCAGCGCCGACAAGCGTTGCCTGCACGATATTCTGGCCGGCGTAATCGTGGTGCGGCGCGCCTCGTAATTGCGCTGTTCGACTCGACACGTTTCGCGTTAGGCTTCAAGAGCGCGGCTGAATCGCATCGGCCGCGCCCGTCCGTTTCAGACACGGTGGACCGGTGACGAGAGAGCCGCGCGACGCGCCGCAATTCTACCTGACCGCGCCAGCGGCCTGCCCCTACCTGCCGGGCCGCGAGGAACGCAAGGTCTTCACCCATCTGGTGGGCCGTCGCGCCATCGGGTTGAACGACGCGCTGACCCAATCCGGTTTCCGTCGCTCCCAGACAATCGCCTATCGCCCGGCCTGCGAAAATTGCCGCGCCTGCGTCTCGGTGCGCGTGCTGGTCGACGATTTCCGCCCCGGCCGCACCATGCGCCGCATCCTCGCGCGCAATGCGGACGTGTCGGCCATCCTGGCCCCCGCTCAGGCGACGAGCGAGCAATATTCCGTCTTTCGCGGCTACGTGGACTCGCGCCACGGCGACGGCGGCATGGCGGACATGAGCGTGCTCGATTTTTCGATGATGGTCGAAGACTCGCATGTCGAGACGCGCATGGTCGAATATCGCCGGCCCGACGCGGACGGCCGCAACGCGCTGATCGCCTGCTGCCTGACCGACGTGCTGGCCGACGGTCTGTCGATGGTCTATTCGTTTTACGAACCCGACGAGGCCGCGAGGTCGCTCGGCGTGTACATGATCCTCGAGCATATCGCCCGCACGCGCGCGATGGGCCTGCCGCATCTCTATCTCGGCTATTGGGTCGAGGGGTCGAAGAAGATGGGTTACAAGTCGCGCTACCTTCCGCAGGAACGGCTCGGCCTCGACGGCTGGCAGCTTGCGGTCTAGGCGCCGGGAGCGTTCGATGAACATGTTCTTCAGGCGCGAACCGCTTTCGGAGCCGGTCAGGCTCTACCGAAGGCTGCGAAAGGCCGATGCGGCCAAACTGGCGCAAGGCGCGCCCGCGGGCGTTGACGCGCGCTTCGTCGCCTATTCGCGCGGCTGCGGCGGCGGGACGAGCTTTCTGATCCGCGAAGAAGCGCCGAACGGCGCCTGCCGCGCCTATGTCGTGCTCGCCACCTACGAGGCGAGCGGCGTCGAGGAATCGAGCTTCGCCACGCCGGAGGAGGCGATGCGCTTCGCCGCGCGCGCCGTCGAGGCGCTGGCCGGCGCGTAACCCCGGCGCGCGGCGCGATCAGCCGAACTTGTTGTTCTTCGGGAACCCGCGTGGCGGCAGACGGCCGGCGTCGGCGCGATTGCCGATCCAGTCCTTCAACTCGCGCTTGTCGACCACGAACGTGCGCCCCGCCGAGTCGAGCCAGCTCAAGCCGTCGGCGAGCGCGAACACCTTGATGTCCGACACGCCGCCGTCCTTGTAGCGCTGAAGGCGTACGCCCTTGCCGCGCGCCATCTCGGGAACCTGATCGAGCGGGAAGACGATCAGCTTGCGATTCTGCCCGACGATGGCGACGTGGTCGCCCTCGGCGGGAACAAGCAGCGCCGCCTTCGCGCCGTCGTCTGGATTGAGCAGAACCTTGCCCTTGCGCGTGCCGCCGATCATCTCGTCCTGACCGACCACGAAGCCGCGTCCGTCATTCGTTGCGGCGAGCATTTTGCGGCCAGCCTCGTACGGAAGCACGGTCACGATGTCGGCGCCCTCGTCGATATCCGCCATGAGGCGGATTGGTTCGCCATGGCCGCGACCGCCCGGCAGTTTTGTCGCGTCGAGCGTGAAGATCTTGCCGTTCGAGGCGAGCACCAGGATCTTCGAAGTCGTCTCCGCGAAGAAGGACGCGAGCAGGCTGTCGTCGCCCTTGAATTGCAGGTTCGACAGATCCTGCACATGGCCTTTCAGCGCGCGTATCCAGCCTTTCTCCGACACGACGACCGTGATCGGTTCGCGCTCGACCAGTGCTTCGGCCAGGTCGATTTCGGCGGCCGCCGGCGCTTCGGCGAAGGTCGTGCGGCGTTTGCCGATCTTCGAATCGGCCGGATATTTCTTCTTCAGTTCGCGAATCTGCCAGGTGATCGTCTTCCACTGCAGCTTTTCGTCGGAGATGAGCTTTTCGACCTCGCCCTTCTCCTTCGTCAGTTCGTCGTGCTCCTTGCGCAGCTCCATTTCCTCGAGCCTGCGCAGCGAACGCAGCCGCGTATCGAGAACGTAATTCGTCTGCTTTTCGGTCAGCTTGAAGGCCTTCATCAACTCGGCCTTCGGATCGTCTTCCTCGCGGATGATGCGGATCACCTCGTCGAGGTTGAGGAAGACGACGATCATGCCGGCGAGCAATTCCAGCCGGTGTTCGATTTCCGCGAGGCGGTGGCGCGAGCGCCGCAACAGCACGTCGCGCCGATGGTCGAGCCATTGGCCGATCGCCTCGCCGAGAGAAACGACGCGCGGCACGGCGCCGTCGACCAGCACGTTCATGTTCACGCCGATCCGCGCTTCCAGCTCGGTCTGCTTGAACAGCGTCTCCATCATCACGTCGGCGTCGACGGTTCGCGCGCGCGGTTCGATGACGATCCTTATGTCTTCGGCCGATTCATCCCTGATATCGGCGACGAGCGGCAGTTTGCGCTCGTTGAACAGCTCCGCGATCTTCTCGATCAACCGGCTCTTCTGCACGCCATAGGGAATTTCGGTGACGACGGCGTTCCAGACGCCGCGGGCGCCCTCCTCCTTCGCCCAGCGCGCGCGCAGCCGGATCGAGCCGCGGCCCGAGCGATAGATTTCCGTGAGGGCGGCGGGCGTATCGACGATCACGCCCCCGGTCGGAAAGTCGGGCCCCGGCACGAAACGAATGAGCGCTTCGGCGCTCGCTGCACGATTGCTGATCAGGTAGAGCGCAGCGTCGCAGAGTTCGGCGAGATTGTGCGGCGGCACCGACGTCGCCATGCCCACCGCGATGCCCTGCGCGCCATTGGCCAGCAGGTTCGGCAGCGCCGACGGCAGGACGATCGGCTCCTGCGTATCGCCGGAATAATTGTCGCGGAAGTCGACCGAATCCTCGTCGATGCCTTCGAGCAACAGGCGCGCCACATCGGTCATGCGCGCTTCGGTGTAGCGATAGGCCGCCGCCGCATCGCCGTCGATATTTCCAAAATTGCCCTGCCCGTCGACCAGCGGGTACCGCGACGAGAAATCCTGAGCGAGACGCACCAGCGCGTCGTAGATCGCCTGATCGCCGTGCGGATGGAAAGAGCCCATCACGTCGCCGACGATTTTCGCGCATTTCTTGAACGCCGAGCCCGGATCGAGCTTGAGGATCTGCATGCCGTAGAGAATGCGCCGATGGACCGGCTTGAGCCCGTCGCGCGCGTCAGGCAGCGCGCGCCCCATGATGGTGGAGAGCGCGTAAGCGAGATAGCGCTCTTCCAGCGCCTCGCGCAGATTGACGGGCTGCGCCTCGGGCAACGCCGGCGGATCGATCGTTCTTGCCATGTTCTGTGCGTAGCCGGACGCGTGAGTCGCGGCAAGTTCATGACTTTCGTCACTGTATTTACGAAGCTTTCGAAATTAGACCGCTTTTGACCGTGTGTTGCGCGATTGCACTAGCTCGGCGGCGCCGCAATTGGCACATGGGGTGCGGCTGTGGGGGGAATCGGCCAACAGGTGTGTTCGCGCACCGCGCCCGATTTGGATTTGGATCAGTTTCGTCAGCGAGCGAAATCGTTCGCTGCGCAAGGTGTTGAGATGAAGAAGATCGTTTCCGCTCTTGGCCTGCTGGTGGCCCTGTCGCTCGGCGCGATCGCCTGGATCGGCGGATCGGACGTGATGGCCCATGAGGGCGTCGCCGCCTGCGAAACGGGTCAATCGGCGTTCGACGACGGTTACGGCGTCAGCGCCGGCTGCGTGCGCCGCTAAGAGGCGTCAGCAGGTTTTTCGCGCCTCGCGCGCGAATGTGTCGCGCGGGCCCATCGCTTCGGACAGTCCGCGCGGTTCGAACAGGTCCCGCCGCAGAAAATAGCCGGTGAGACGCATCCCGGCTTCGGCGTCGTCGATCGGCGCCCGCTCCTCCCCAGCCTCAGTCAAGATGAAAGCCGGCAACGGCAGCAGTCGGTCCGCCCACGGCGCGCCGGCCGAGCGGCTGACCGCGCGGCCGCTTTTCGGCGAGACGAACGCGAGGTCGCCACGCTCGCCGGTCGCCGCGCAGCTCTCCAGATCGAGGCCGAAACCGAGCTCTGCGAGGATCGCCAACTCGAACCGAACCATCAATTCCGGCGCGATGGCCGGGTCGTCGAGATGGTCGGCGGTCGCTTCGGCCATGGCGAAGAGGCCGGCGTGAGAGTCGCGTTCTGGCAGCAGCCGCAACAGCGCCGCGAGCCAGTGCAGACCATGCAAGGCCATCGCGCTGGCCATCAGCCGTCCGGCGCGCAAGCGATCCGCCTCGACCGCGAAAGCGCCCATGTGCTCCTCGAGCCGCGCGCGCCAGACCAGATTGACGCTATTGCCCAGTTGCAACGTCGGCTGCATCGCGCGCGAACGCCCGGAGCGCACGACCCCGAGATGGCGGCCGTGATTCTCGGTCATCGTTTCGAGGATGACGCTCGTCTCGCCATGCTTGCGAAGGCCGATGATGAGGCCGCGATCGGACCAGTCCATGGCGGCTTATAGCATCTCGCCGCCGACGCGGCGTCGGCCTGAGGGACGCCAATGCCTTGACCCTGGGCGGTATGCCGCATTATTGGGCGAAATCTCGTCGCGAAGGGAACGACAGCGTGCCGGACTCGTCTCAGCCACTGGGTGTGTTCGGACGGCTGAAGGACGCATTCATTCGGTTCACGCCGCGAACGGCCGGCGCGACGCCGCGCGACACCGTGATCGCAGGCCTCGGCGCCGTGCTCGGCATCTCGCTGACCGGCGTGCTCACCAGTCTGCTCGTCCCGCACGCGCCCTACCTGCCCTACATCGTCGCGCCGATGGGCGCCTCCAGCGTCTTGCTGTTCGCCGTGCCTTCGAGCCCGCTCGCTCAGCCCTGGTCGGTGCTGGGCGGCAATGTCGTGTCGGCTCTGGTCGGCGTCGCCGCCAGTCACGCGTTCGACGACATGCTGCTGGCGACGGGCGTCGCGACTGCATTCGCCATCATGGCGATGTCGCTGATGCGTTGCCTGCATCCGCCCGGCGGCGCCGTCGCGCTCAGCGCTGTTCTTCTGAACCACACGACGCCCGGCCTCGGCTATGCATACGCGCTCCTGCCGGTCGGGCTGAATTCCTTGATCCTCGTGGCGATTGCGGCGTCATTTCATCGTTTCTCGGGCCACGCCTATCCGATCCGCCATCCCCGTCCGCCGACGTCCCACCTCGGTACGAGCGACCCGCCGCCGCAGACCCGCAGCGGCTTCCGCGACGAGGATATCGACGCCGCGCTGGCCGACCTGCATGAGACCTACGACATTTCGCGCGACGACCTCTCGCTGCTGCTGCATCGCGTCGAACTTCGGGCGCTGGCGCGCGTTCACGGCGCCCTGACCTGCGCCGACGTGATGTCGAAGGACGTCGTCTCGATCGAGCCGACGGCCAGGCTCGACGCGGTCCGCCACGCGCTGGTGTCGCGCGGGCTTCGCCATCTGCCAGTCGTCGACCAGGCCGGGCACTGCCTCGGCGTCGTCAGCCTGCGCGAAGCCATGATCGGGCGCGGGACAGCGCGCGAGGTCATGGCGAAGGCCAGAACCGCAGGGCCCCAGACGCCGGTCGTCGATCTCATCGAACCGCTGACCACGCCGGGCGCGCACGAGATCATGATCGTCGACGACGATCTGCGCCTGCGCGGTCTCGTCACGCAGACGGATCTGATCATCGCCCTCACGCGTATGACGACCCAGGCGGAAAGAAGCAGGTCGGTATCGGGAGACGAATAGCGGGCGTCCTCGAGACGCTGCGACGATGGCGACGCTCGGGGCTCTAGCGTTGCCATAAGATCACACAATGCAAAATTTCGATCGCCTTCGTCGGCTTCAACGACAGAATTTCAGCAATACTTCGTGCTTTCAAAGATTTATATTTATTAACGATTACTTAACCCCCACGCCCGTCTCTACGTTTGCACTCCTCGAATCAGCCTCGACTTGGCAAGATTCCTTCCGTGTCCGTGTGTTTGCAGCGTTTGCGTGTGCCGAAAACCAATATTGGGGACATGAGCTACATGGCGAAGCAAGCGTCGCTCGCAATTTCGATTGGACTTCTCGTTGCAGCCGCCGGCGCGGCGCGAGCCGCCGACCTGCCGGTTCGGAAGGGCCCGCCGGCTCTGGAGCCGCCGATCTCCGACTGGACGCTCGAAAGCGGATTTCGCTACTGGTACAGCATCGGCCGCTATCAGAAGGATCTCTACGATCCTTTCGTCCCGGGCCAGATGAATTCGCGGCTCACCTACAAGGGACAAGCGGCGCATTCGGCCGAGGGCTTTGCGAGGCTCGACCATTCGATCGGCGTCTTCCTCAAGGGATTCGTCGGCGCCGGCGCGATCGTCAGCGGACGCATGTTCGACGAGGATTTCCCGCCCGGAACGATCCCCTATTCAAACACGCTCCAGTCCTCCCGCGACGGCATGATGAAGTATCTGACGATCGACGCGGGCTACACCTTCCTTCGCGGGCCGATATTTGAGGCGGAGGCGTTCGTCGGCTATGCGCGCTGGCGTGAACGCTACAACACCTACGGCTGTTCGCAGGTCGCCACGAACGCAGGCATCTGCGGCGTCGTCCCGCCGGCGTTCGGCCCGATCGGCGGCGCCTTCAACGGACTCGACGAAGATCTGCGCGCCAATGCGGTGCGTCTCGGCGGCGCGGCCAAATTCAATATCCTTCCGAAGCTGGCGCTGAGGCTCGAAGGCGCCTTTCTCGTCGGCGGCATCGACTCGAACGACTATCACAATTTCCGCCCCGATATCCGCGGCATTCCGGAAGACGGTCGCGCGACCGGATTCCAGCTCGAAGCCATTGCGACTTACGACGTCACGGAGAATTTTTCGATCGGCGCCGGCGCGCGCTGGTGGAAGTTCACCGCCGCCAACGGCAAGGCGCACTGGGAGCAGACGGTCGCCGGAATCGCGGCCGGCGGAATTCCGCCGGCGCCGCTCAAGATGGAGATGGAGCGCTACGGTTTCTTCGTCCAGGCGGCGTACAAGTTCGGAAAGAGCGGCCAGAGCGCTGGACCTGTCTCCTTCCTTCCGTTTCTCAGCGCCGAACAACACGACTGGACCGGACTGCACGTCGGCGTGACCGCCGGCTCCGCCTTCGGCTCCGGCGGCGGCTCGGTCACGGCGGCTTCGCCGACTGCGGCTCTGTTCCAGACGATCAACAGGCTGCCGACGGACCTGCGTCCCGGGTCTCATGGTTTCCTCGCGGGCGCGCAGGTTGGTTATGACCACCAGTTCGACAAATTCGTCGTCGGCGCCGAGGCGGATATCTCCTACGCTCATATCGCGGCGACGACGGCCGTCGCCGACGTCACGACGCTCGCCTTCGATACGACCGTGCGCCAGAACGTTTCCTGGCTCGCGACCGCGCGTCTGCGAGCCGGTTTCGTTCCGTTCGGCGCGACGCTGTTCTACGCGACCGGCGGTCTGGCGCTGGGCGGCGTCGAACAGCATTCCGCATTCACGTCGGCGCCCGGCGGATCGTGCGCACTATTCTGGTGTTCCTATGGGCAATCGTCGGGCACGGCTGTCGGCTGGACCATCGGCGCCGGCATGGAAGTGGCGATCAACTCCAACGTCACCTTCAAGTCGGAATACTTGTACGCCGATCTCGGTCAGCGGCAGAATCCTGTCTATTCCTATGGCGCTGCGAACGTGTTCGGCGTGCCGGTCAACTACATGCAGGCGTCGAGTTTCGCCAACCATGTGTTCAGAAGCGGCCTGAGCTACAAGTTCGATCTGGGCGGATCATCGCCGGTCGTCGCGAAATACTGACCTGGCCTGTGCGGGCGGCGCGCCGAAGCCGCCGCCCGTGTAGGAGATACGAACTGGCGGCGCGGCGCAGCGTCAGCCGCGCGGAAAGTCGAGCCCCATCTCGCGATAGCGCTCGGGATCGTCGGCCCAGTTCGAACGCACCTTCACGAACAGGAAGAGGTGCACCTTCTGTTCGGCGGCCTCTGAAATCTCCTTGCGCGCGGCCTGTCCGATCGACTTGATCATCTTGCCGCCCTCGCCGATGACGATCTTCTTCTGGCCGTCGCGCGCGACAAAAATCGTCTGCTCGATGCGCGCGGAGCCATCGGGCATCGTCTTCCACTGGTCGGTTTCGACGGTCGCCTCGTAGGGCAATTCGTCGTGCAGCCGCTCGAACAGTTTCTCGCGCGTGATTTCGGCGGCGAGCGAACGCAGCGGCGCGTCGGAAACCTGATCTTCCGGATAGAGCCACGGTCCGGGCTTCATCATCCCGGCCAGATGCGCGCGCAGATAGGCCACTCCGTCGCCCTTGGCGGCAGAGACCATGAAGGTCTCGACGAAGGCGCCGCGCGCGTTCAGGTCCTGCGCCAGCCCCAGCAGCTTCTCGCGCGGAATGAGATCGATCTTGTTGAGGACCAGAACCTTCCTGCGCGGCGCGTCCTTCAACCTGTCGAGGATCGCCTCGACTTCGTCGTCGATCCCCTTCTTCGCGTCGACGAGAAGCGCGACGACGTCGGCGTCGCCGGCGCCGCCCCAGGCGGTTGTGACCATGGCGCGGTCCAGCCTCCGTTTCGGCGCAAAGATGCCCGGCGTGTCGACGAAGATGATTTGCGCGTCGCCTTCCAGCGCGATCCCGCGTACGAGCGCGCGCGTCGTCTGCACCTTGCGCGAAACGATCGAGACTTTCGCCCCGACGATGGCGTTCAGCAGCGTCGACTTGCCGGCGTTGGGCGCGCCGATCAGCGCGACGAAGCCGCACCGCGTTTGAGCAGCCTCGTCGATCACGCCGCGCCTCCGATCTTTTCGCGCGCGATGAAGGCTTCCGCGGCCGCCTGCTCCGCATGGCGCTTGGACGATCCCGTCCCCTGCGCCGGGTCGAACCCGTCGACGAGCGCCGACATCGCGAATTGCGGCGCGTGGTCCGGCCCTGTCTGCCCGTCGACGCGATAGACGGGCGTCGGCAGGCCGCGCCCCTGCGCCCACTCCTGCAATGCGCTCTTGGGGTCGCGCAGCGCAGGGCGCGATTGATCCAGCCGTCCGCCGAAACTGTCGCAGACCAGCCGGCGCGCCGCCTCGAAACCCGCGTCCAGGAAGACGGCGCCGATCACGGATTCGCAGATATCGCCGAGGATCGCGATCTTCTGAGCGCCGCCGGATTGCGCTTCGCCTTCGCCGAGTCGAATGAAGGGCGCGACGCCCCATTCCGAGGCGACTTCGGCGCACGTCTCGCGACGCACGAGTTCGGCGAGTCTGCGCGACAATTCGCCTTCGGCCGAGTCCGGGAAACGCGCATACAGCAGATCGGCGACGACCAGCCCGAGCACGCGGTCGCCGAGAAACTCGAGGCGCTGATAGCTGTCGCCCCGCTGCGCGCAGGCGCTGACGTGCGTAAGCGCCTGTTGCAGCAACGCGGCGTCCGAAAACCGCACGCCGATCCGCTCTTCGAGCTTCGACAGATCGAAGACGCGCGATTTCGACATCAACGCACCGGCTGGAACAGCCGCGCGAACCGGACGGACCACGGCCAGCGCCAGAATTCCCAGGCCTGCGCGCCGTCCTTCACCGAGAAGAAGATCATTTCGGCGCGTCCGACGAGATTCTCCGACGGCACATAGCCGACGCCGCCCTGCTCCGGCGGCACGCGCGAATCCGTCGAATTGTCGCGGTTGTCGCCCATCATGAAATAATGATCCGGCGGCACTTCGTAAACGCCGGTGTTGTCATTGAATCCGGTGTCGCCCTCGATCTCGATGATCGTGTGGCTGACGCCGCCGGGCAGCGTCTCCTTGTAGGTCGGCACTTCCGTCAATCGGCCGAAACGATCTTCGGTGCGCACCTTGGCGATCGGCTCGCGCGGCACGAGCTGGCCGTTGATGTACAGCCGGCCGTCGGCCATCTGAATCTTGTCGCCCGGCAGGCCGATCACGCGCTTGATGTAGTCGCTCGAGGTGTCGCGCGGCAGCTTGAACACCACAACGTCGCCGCGCTTGGGCCGGGAGGCCAGCAACCGCCCCGAGAACACGTTCGGGCTGAACGGGATCGAGTAGCGCGAATAGCCATAGGAATATTTCGAGACGAACAGGAAGTCGCCGATCAGCAGCGTCGGGATCATCGAGCCCGAGGGGATATTGAACGGCTGGAACAGCAAAGTGCGTACGACAAGCGCAATCAGCAGCGCCTGAAACACGACCTTGATGGTTTCGCCGAGCCCGCCATCGGCGCGCTTCTGCGACTTCGAGTTGTCGGCGTCGACGCCGAGCGGCTCGCTCATATGTTCCATTCCCTTCGCCTCGGTCGGCGCCCGCCGCGGCGGGCCGCCCCTCCTATCATGGCCGGGCGCCCCAGTCATGCGGCGGCCCTGCCGGCCAACACGGACCAGACTATGCGAATGCGGCCCTCAGGAGGCGGCCTGACCAATCGGCAGCGCCTCGATGATGACTTGCGCGAAAGCGAGCGGAAACTCGTCTGTGATCGTCAGATGGACGCGCGCCTCGCACCCCGGCGGCGTGATCTCGGCGAGCCGCGTCGCCGCGCCGCGCGTCAGCACCATTGTCGGCCGGCCGGACGGCAGATTGGCGACCCCCATGTCGATCCAGTGCACGCCGCGGCGGATGCCGGTGCCCAAGGCTTTGGAGCAGGCTTCCTTCGCGGCGAAACGCTTGGCGTAGGAGGCGGCGCGCGACGCGCGGCCGTCCGACTTTCTTTGCTCGATCTCGGTGAAGCAGCGCTTCTCGAAACGTCCCGGATAGCGCGAGAGCGCCTCCTCGATCCGCCTGATGTCGCAGAGATCGCTGCCAAATCCGATGATCATGCGCCCTCGGCCGCCGCTCGTCCTTCGTCCATCGCTTTGCGCATCAAACGCACCGATTCGGCAAGCCCGACGAACAAGGCCTCCCCGACGAGGAAATGGCCGATGTTGAGCTCGACGATTTCCGGCAGCGATGCAATGCGCCGCGCCGTATCGAAATCCAGCCCATGACCGGCGTGGCATTCGAGCCCGAGGCCCGAGGCCCGCATGGCCGCCACGCGCAGGCGCTCGAATTCCGATTCCGCGCGCGCCTCCTCGCCCTGTTCGACCGCGTGGCACCATGCGCCCGTGTGCAATTCGACGACCGGCGCGCCGAGCGCGGCCGCCGCTTCGAGCGCGGCGCCGTCGGGTTCGATGAACAACGAGACGCGCACGCCGCCGCGAGACAGTTCGGCGATGAAAGGCTTGAGATGGCCGAAGCCGCCGACCACGTCGAGGCCGCCTTCCGTCGTCCGCTCGGTGCGCTTCTCCGGCACCAGGCAACAGGCGTGCGGCGCCACCGACAAAGCGATGTCCAGCATCTGCTCGGTCGCGGCCATCTCGAAATTGAGCGGTTTCGAGATCGCCGCCTTCAGGCGACGCATATCCTCGTCTCGGATATGGCGGCGGTCTTCGCGCAGATGCGCCGTGATCCCGTCGGCGCCCGCGTCGATCGCCAAGAGCGCCGCGCGAACGGGATCCGGCCGGGCTCCGCCCCGCGCATTTCGCACGGTGGCGATATGGTCGACGTTCACGCCGAGCCGCAATGCCCTTGTTCCGCTCATCCGTTGATCCGTTCGACTTTGCTCACGACCGGTTTCGCCTTGAGCTGCGACATGATGCTGGTCAGATGCTTGAGATCATGCACCTCGAGATCGAGCAACACATCGCGGAAGTCCGGCGAATGTTCCTCGAAAGCGATGTTGGCGATATTGGCGCCGGCGTCGCCGATGACGGTGGCGATTGCGCCGAGCGAGCCGGGCTCGTTGATCGCGGTCACCTTGAGTTGCGCCGGAAACTTGTCCCGCCCGGACTCCTCGAGATCCCAGCGCACGTCGAGCCAGCGATCGGGTTCGTTGTCGAAGGCCGAGAGGGCCGGCGATTGAATGGGATAGATCGTGATGCCTTCGCCTGGCGTGACGATGCCGACGATGCGATCGCCCGGCACCGCGCCGCCATTGGGAGCGAAGCTCACAGGCAAATCGCCGCGCAGGCCGCGGATCGGCAGTGCCTTCTCCGGTTCGTGGCCCGGCACCTTGAACACGAGCCGCGACGCCTTCTTCAGGCCGAACCAGCCGGAATCTTTCTTGTCGAGGCCGGTTGCGACCTTGCGCTCGTCCTTGAATTCCGGATGCACCGCCTTCACGACGTCGCCTGAAAACATCTCGCCGCGCCCCACCGACGCAAACACGTCCTCCACCGTCGGACGCGCGAGCCGCGACAATACGCGCTTGAGCGCATCCTCGCTGAAAGGCTTGCCGGCGCGCTCGAAGGCGCGGGTCACGATCTGTCGGCCGAGCCCCGTATATTGCGCGCGCACGGCGTCGCGAGTCGCACGCCGGATCGCCGCGCGCGCCTTGCCGGTGCGCGCCAGCGTTTCCCAGGCGGCCGGAGGCGTCTGCGCTTCGGCGCGCACGATTTCGACTTCGTCGCCGTTGTTCAGCTCCGACAGCAGCGGCGCGATACGGCCGTTGATCTTGGCGCCGACGGCCGTATTGCCGACATCGGTGTGCACGGCGTAGGCGAAATCGACCGGCGTCGCGCCACGCGGCAGCGCAATCAACCGACCCTTCGGCGTGAAGCAGAACACCTGGTCGTGGAACAGTTCGAGCTTCGTATGCTCGAGAAACTCCTCCGGACTGTCGCCTTCGGCGAGTAATTCGAGCGTGCGCTGCAGCCACCGATAGGCGCCGCTTTCGTGGCTCAGCGTCTCTGCGTCGGCGGCGTGCGAATCCTTGTAGAGCGCGTGCGCGGCGATGCCGAGGCGTGCGATTTCGTTCATTTCGCGCGAGCGGATTTGCAACTCGACGCGCTGGCGTCCCGGACCGACGACCGTCGTATGGATGGAGCGGTAGTCGTTCTGCTTGGGCGTCGAAATATAGTCCTTGAACCGGCCCGGCACCGTCGGCCATTTCGTATGGACGACGCCGAGCACGCGATAGCAATCCTCGACATTCGCCACGACGATGCGAAAGCCGTAGATATCAGACAATTGCTCGAAGGCGATCGACTTGCGCTCCATCTTGCGCCAGACGGAATACGGCGCCTTCTGACGCCCCTTCACCTCCGCCTCGATGCCGCGCAGCTTCAGTTCCTGCTGCAATTCCTGTTCGATCCGCCGGATAATCGGTCCGTTCTTCGCCTCGAGATCCTTGAGGCGCGCCGAAATGGTTTCGGCCGCCTCGGGCATGAGGTGCTTGAAGGCGAGATTCTCCAGTTCGTCGCGCACCGTCTGCATGCCCATGCGACCGGCCAGCGGCGCATAGATGTCCAGCGTCTCCTCGGCGATGCGCTTGCGCTTGTCGGGCGGAACGAAATGCAGCGTGCGCATGTTGTGCAGCCGGTCCGCGAGCTTGACCAGCAGGACGCGCACGTCGTCGGCGATCGCCAGCAACAGCTTCCGGAAATTTTCGGCCTGCTCCGCGCGCTTGGAGACGAGATCGAGTTTCTTGATCTTGGTGAGGCCGTCGACCAGCCGCGCAATCTCCGGCCCGAACAGGCGCTCGATCTCCTCGCGCGTGGCGGTGGTGTCCTCGATCGTATCGTGCAGCACGGCCGCAACGATCGTCGCGTCGTCCAGACCGAGGTCGGTCAGGATCGCGGCGACTTCCAGCGGGTGGGAAAAGTAGGGATCGCCGGACGCGCGCTTTTGCGCCCCGTGCGCCCGCATCGCATAGACGTAAGCGCGGTTGAGCAGGTCCTCGTCCGCGTTCGGATTGTATTTCCGCGCGCGTTCAACGAGTTCGTACTGCCGCATCATGTTCTGGAGACCCCGCTATCCGCCGCCGCGTAACTATCGGGCCGGTCGGACGAGGTGGCAAGCGCGCCTCGTTGCAAGGAGGCGCGCGATACTGGTCGGATCAGTCGGCGTCGTCTTCCGTCGCGGCCGGCGGCACGAGGCCTTCGAGCCCGCGCAGCAAGTCTTCTTCCGTCATACGATCGAACTGGACGTCGCCGGCGGCGTCCACCGAGGGTTCGGCGCTGACCAGCGCCGGGACAGTCTCGGCCTCCGGCTCGTCGACCTCGACGTGCTTCTGCAGCGAGTGGATGAAATCTTCCTCGAGATCTTCCGGGGTCAGCGTCCCGTCGGCGATCTCGCGAAGAGCGACGACCGGGTTCTTGTCGTTGTCGCGGTCGACCGTGATCGACTGCCCCGAGGAGATCATCCGGGCGCGATGAGCGGCCAGAAGGACGAGATCGAATCGATTCTCGACCTTTTCAATGCAGTCTTCGACCGTGACGCGCGCCATTGCGGGTCGACTCCTCGGCTGTTTCGTTCGGAAGGTCCGGTTCCATACACGCTGGCGCCCGCCGGCGCAACCTCGGATCGTGGGCCGCAAACGTCGTTGTTTTCAATAGGTCAGCCGACTGTTCACACATTTCCGACCGGGCAAGGAATGAAAAATTATGTGTGATTTCAAAGTCAAAGGACGTTCCCTCTCGGGAAAGCGCTTGACGGACGCGTCCCGACGCACGATTTTGGCGCAATCTGCGGGAATATGTTGCCCGCGCATATTTCGGCCGGAAGGCTGGCCGGGCGTACGAAGTCACCGGGTTCTTCGGCGTCTGTATGGGGTTTCTACGCCGCGTTGAGCGGCGTGGGCGGCAGGAAAACCCGATCAGAGAATAAAATGGCAGAACAAGAACGAATTGCTCTATTCATAGATGGGGCGAACCTCTACGCGACAGCGAAGGCTCTGAATTTCGATATCGACTACAAGCGTCTTCTTCGGGAATTTCAATCCAAGGGCCGTCTGGTTCGCGCATTTTATTACACTGCGCTCGTCGAGGATCAGGAATATTCCGCGATCAGGCCGCTCATCGACTGGCTCGACTATAACGGCTATTCGGTCGTCACGAAGCCGACCAAGGAGTTCGTGGATTCCACGGGACGCCGCAAGGTCAAGGGCAACATGGACATCGAACTCGCCGTGGACGCGATGGAGATGGCCGAGCACCTCGACCATATCGTGCTCTTCTCGGGCGACGGCGATTTCCGGTCGCTGGTCGAGGCGATCCAGCGCAAGGGCGTGCGCGTCTCGGTGGTTTCGACCATCACGACCCAGCCGCCGATGGTCGCCGATGAATTGCGCCGGCAAGCCGACGAATTCGTCGACATCGTGCAGTTGGTGTCGAAGATCGGTCGCGATCCGGGCGAGCGGATGGAGCGCATGCAGCGCTATCAGGACCGCCGCCAGGCGACCGCGCCGGCCGCTGTCGGCGGGTTCGACGACAACGCCTGACTTTGTTTTCGGCTCGGGCCTGCCCAGACCGCGCCTGTCCGCGCTGCGAACGCCTCGTCGCGTTCCGGCGCGAAGCGGTCGTGCGCGCGCCTGACTGGTTCAACGCGCCGGTGCCGCCGTTCGGCGAACCGTCGGCGCGCCTGCTGATCGTGGGCCTCGCCCCCGGCCTGCAGGGCGCCAATCGCACCGGACGGCCGTTCACCGGCGACTACGCAGGCGACCTGCTCTACGGAACGCTCGGCGAGTTTGGCTTTGCGACCGGCGTCTACAAGGCGCGGATCGACGACGGTCTGCGCTTGAAAGACGCCGCAATTGTCAACGCGGTGCGATGCGTGCCCCCGCAGAACAAGCCGCTGCCGGTCGAAATGGCGCATTGCCGGCCCTACCTCGCAGCCGCGCTGGAAGAGATGCCGGCGCTGCGGGTCGTCGTCGCGCTGGGGCGGGTCGCGCACGAGAGCGTCGTTCGCGCGGTGGGCGGGCGCCTGTCCGCCCTCCCCTTTGCGCACGGCGCGGAGTTTGCGATCGATGGTCCGAACGGACCGGCGACCCTGATCGATAGCTATCACTGCTCCCGCTACAACACGAACACCCGGGTGCTGACGCCAGACATGTTCCGCGCTGTCTTCGCCCGGGCGCGCGCCCTGGTCGACGCAGCCCCGGTAAAGCGGCGTTAAGCGCGCTCTGCTTTGCTGCTCGGCCAAACGAGGGCCAATGCAGCATCTATTGTCGATTCAGGCGCTTCGTGCGCTCGCCGCGCTCATGGTCGTGTTTGCGCACGCCCAGAACGACGCAGGCCGCACCGCGCTCGAGTCCGGCGCGAGCTTCAACCGTATATTCCCCCTGCCCTGGGCTTCCGGCGTCGACCTGTTCTTTGTCGTCTCGGGCTTCGTGATGGTCTTCGCTTCGGAGAAGATGTTCGCGGCGCCCGGCGGCGCGATGCAATTCATGGGTCGCCGCATCGCGCGCATCGTGCCGATGTACTGGCTCGCCACGGCGGTCTTTCTGTTCGCCGCGCTGCGAGGCGCGGCGGCCGGAAAGGCCCTTCCGCCGACGCTCGGCGAAATCGTCTCGTCCTTCGCGTTCTTTCCCTGGCCGCGCACTCTGGACGGCGCGCCGCGCCCGGTGCATTCGCTGGGCTGGACGCTCGAATACGAAATGTTCTTCTACGTCGTCTTCGCCTGTTTCATCTGGCTGCCGCGCACGCGTGCGGTCGCCGGCGTCGCCATGACCCTTGCGGCGCTCGTCGCTTTCAACGCGCTCGCCGCGCCGCATAACGTGGCGCTCGCCTACTGGAGCGATCCGATCGTTCTGGAATTCGCCCTCGGCATGGGGCTCGCGCTCGCCTATCGTCGCGGCTTGCGACTTCCCTCGCCCATCTCGTTCGCGCTCGTGTTCGCAGCTCTCGTCGCACTCGCGCTCGATCCGATGAACTCTGCGGCCGAGCCCTACGACGCGGTCGATCCGAACGGCTTCCTTCGTCTGCTCTCCTGGGGGCTGCCGATGGCGGCGATCTTCGCGGCGGCGACGCTCCGCGCGCCGGCGATGACATCGGGTCGCC
Source organism: uncultured Rhodoblastus sp. (assembly GCA_964634325.1). Lineage (GTDB taxonomy): Bacteria > Pseudomonadota > Alphaproteobacteria > Rhizobiales > Beijerinckiaceae > JAJXWB01. The sequence continues at coordinate 121,478 of CAZWJF010000004.1, read as the reverse complement.
TGATGCAGGCGGCGGCCAAGGTCGGCGACGCCTCCTACGCCCTGTATCTGTTTCATCCGCTGGCGATCATCGTACTGCGCAAGCTCTGGCTCGCCGGACATCTCGACCGTTCGCTCGGGTACTGGCCGCTCGTCGTCGTATCCACCCTGGCGTCCGTGGCGCTTGCGCTCGCCATTTATCGCTGGATCGAAAAGCCCGTCACCCGCAAGGCCCAGTCGCTCCTCCTTCCCGGTCCGATTGGAGGCGCCGCGCCGGCCGCCGCACGTCCCTGACGGGCGCTGGCGTTCGCCGCTCGGCCGGCTAAAATCGGCGTCTCCCCGGAAAGCTGGAGCCGCCCATGATCGTTACGGTCTTTCGTTCGCGCCTGAAGCCCGATGCGAAGCAGTCCTACGATCCAATGGCCGCGCGCATGAGCGAACTCGCCCGGCAGATGCCCGGCTACCTCTCGCACAAGGTTTTCACGGCGGACGACGGCGAACGCGTCACGATCGTCGAGTTCGCCGACTGGGAGTCGCATCGCGCCTGGGCGGAGCATGCCGAGCACCGCTCGGCGCAACGGCAGGGACGCGCTGAATTCTACACGGAATACAAGTTGCAGGTGTGCGAAGTGAAGCGGGAGTCGCGCAAGTCCGGCGCGTAATCTTGGCGTTCAGGCGCGCTCGACCTTGGCTTCAAGGCGACCGGTCCTTCCTATTGTCACGCGAAGCGTATCGCCGATATTGACGACGCCAAGGGGCTCTTCGCGGTCCGGAAGAACCAAGGTCGTCAATCGATTGTGATATATGAGCGTATAACGCTTGTGTTTGAGACCTTCGTCCGCCCAACGTTTTATGGTGGAATAGTAAGGTTCGCGCTTCCAAGCGTTTGGAAATCCGGGATCAACCTGAAACTGCAAGAATCGATTCAGCGGGTCCGTGGTGATGACCATTCTGGCGCGATCTGGTTTCCATTCAGGACCGAGCCAAGCTTGTGTCAGCCACATGCAATTGAAATCTCGACACAATTTCGGCCGGTTTTCCCAAATGTTGCACCCTTTGCCTGGCGTGCAATGGCGACACCAGGCGCCTGCCACGGATTCGGCTTCAGGAATGTCGTAGACCTTGCAGCACAGCGTGCAAGCGCCGCATGCACGCCCGGGGATAACAGGCTGAGAAGAATTCGTTTCCACGCCCTGCAAGACTCGCCTCCAATACCAGCGCCCGGCTCACCCGCGATCGCGCAACAATCTACCCTTTTCGCGCGCCCAGTCCCGCTTCTTCTCGGTCTCGCGCTTGTCGTGCAACTGCTTGCCGCGGGCGATCGCGATCTCGATCTTGGCGCGGCCGCGATCGTTGAAATAGACGCGCAGCGGCACGAGCGTCATGCCCTCGCGCTGAACCGCCTGCGACAGCCGCGCGATCTCACGTTGCTTGAGCAGCAGTTTGCGCGGGCGTTTCGGCTCGTGATTGAAGCGATTGCCGCCGCCGTATTCCGGGATGGTCGCGTTGACGAGCCACATTTCGCCGTCCCGATCGACGCTCGCGTAGCTCTCCGCGATCGTCGCCTTGCCGGTGCGGAGCGATTTCACTTCCGTGCCGGTCAGAACGAGCCCGGCCTCGATCTTGTCGCCGATCTCGTAATTGTACCGGGCCTTGCGGTTGTCCGAGGCGACCTTGAAGTTGGATTTGGGTTTTTCGGCCAAGGCGGCTTTCCAGCTCGAATATCATACCCGCGCAGGCGGGCGTTCAGGAGCCGCGTGGGACGGAATTCCCGCTTTCGCGGGAATGACGGATGCGTCTCAAGCGTTCAGGACGCCAGCGTGGACCATCGCAGCACGGATCGCCTTTTTTGTGGCCTCCGTCGACGGCACGAGCGGAAGGCGAACCTCTTCCGCAACGCGCCCGAGAAACGACAGGCCCGTCTTGGCGCCGGTGACGCCCGCTTCGAGGAAGGTCGCCGCATGCAGCGGGACGAGCCTGTCCTGAATCTTCAGCGCCTCGTCGAACTTGCCGGCGAAACAGGCTTCCATCAGCTCGGCCGTGGGCTTCGGCGCGACGTTCGCGACCACCGAAATGCAGCCATGCGCACCGGCCGCCATGCAGGACAGCGCGGTGATGTCGTCGCCCGACATCTGGATGAACTCCGGCCCCATCGCTTGCCGCTGCAGCGAGATGCGGCCGATATTGCCGGTCGCGTCCTTCACGCCCACGACGTTCTTCAGTTCGTAGCAGCGCTTCATCGTATCGATCGACATATCGATCACCGAGCGCGGCGGGATGTTGTAGATGACGATCGGGATGCCGATCGCCGCGTCGATCGCCTTGAAGTGCTGGTACAGCCCTTCCTGATTGGGCTTGTTGTAATAGGGCGTCACGATCAGCACGCCATCGGCGCCGGCCTTCTCCGCGTGCTTGGCCAGTTCCACCGCCTCATGCGTATTGTTGGAGCCCGCCCCCGCGATCACGGGCACGCGGCCGCGCGCCTCGGCGATACAGATTTCGACGACGCGGTGATGCTCGGCGTGCGACAGCGTCGGGCTCTCGCCGGTCGTGCCGACCGGCACAAGCCCGTGCTGGCCGCTCTCGATCTGCCAGTTGATCAGCTTGCGATAGGCGTCTTCGTCGACCGCGCCGTCCTTGAACGGCGTCACCAGCGCCGGCATCGATCCCCTGAAATTCGCTCTGGCGCTCATCGCTGCGTCCCGAATTGCCTGCGGCTCCGCCCAATCGACGCCGCATTCCCCGTTTTATCTGGAGGATGACACATAACCGCTGCGCGCCGCGCCGAAAAGGGGCGCCCGCCGGCCGACGGGCGCAGCGGCCGGCCCGGGATGGTTATCGTTTCGTTAATCGTCCGCAGTCACTTTCGTTTGGGAAATGGGGAGCGTTCGTCGGGTGACGAAGGATCCGGGCAGTTCGGAGCAATGGACGGGCGTCTGGGCGCGGCGCGTTTTTGCGGCCTCGATTGTGTCCGTCGGTTGCCTGACCCCCGTCGCGCTGGGGCGTCTCGAGCGCGACACGCCCCCGACTGACGAACCGCAGCGCGCGGCGCAGGCCGTTCCCCCGTCGGCCAGTTTCGTGTTCGACCCTGCTGACGCCCGCCACGCCAATCTCGGCCTTCCTCCGCCCGAGAGGCCCGAGCCGCTCGACGCCGCCGCCGCGATCGATCGGACCGCGCCGGAGGCGCCAAAGCGCCGGTTCACCGAACTCGACCCGCCGCTGGTCAGCGCGTATGCGCGCCAGCCGGACCCGGCCTACCCCGAAGGCGTCGTCGATCCGGCCGCCGGTCTCGGCGTCGACCTGACCGGCCTGCGCGAAGGCCTGAGCGCTTACAGCCGCGGCGACGTGGCGGCTGGCGACTCGGCCGCGGCGCAGGCCAAAGACCCGCTGGTCGCCACGGCGCTCGAATGGGCGCTGCTGCGGCAGAAGCCGATCGAGGCCGGATACCGCCGGATCGCGCGCTTCATCGACGGCCACCCTGGCTGGCCGGCGGAAGCGTGGCTGCGGGGACACGCCGAGCGCGCCCTCTACGCCGCGCATCCGTCCGCTGACGTCGTGATCGGTTTCTTCCGCGCGCATCAGCCGGAAACTCCGGCCGGGCGCCTCGCGCTGGCGGTCGCGCTGCTCGAAAAGGGCGATGCGGCCCGCGCGAACGACCTCGCCCGCCGCATCTGGCGCGATGACGATCTGAACGTCTCGCAGGAATCGATCCTGCGCAAATCCTTCGGCCCCGTCCTGACAGCGGCCGACAGCAAGCGCCGCGCGGATCGGCTGACTTACGACGGCGAAACCAGCGCGGCCCTGCGGGCCGCAAGCCTCGCCGGCCCCGACGTCGCCGCGCTCGAACAGATCCGCGCCGCCGCCGAGCGCGGCGTGGCCACCGACAAGACCTTCGCCGATGCGCCCCCGACCGTGAAGAACGATCCGGGACTTCTGTTCGCAAGAGTCAAATATCTCGTCCGCGCAAAGAAATTCGCCGAGGCCGGCGCGCTGATGCAGACGGCGCCGCGCGACCCTGCCGCCGTCATCGACGGCGACGCATGGTGGGAGGTTCGCCGGGAGCTTGCGCGCAAGCTGCTCGACGCGGGCGACGCAGCTTCCGCCTATCGCATCTGCGCGGGGCACGCCGCCGAGAAGAACGAACACCAGATCGAGGCCGAATTCCACGCCGGCTGGATCGCGCTGCGCTATCTCGAGTCGCCCGAGGTCGCCGTCGCGCATTTCGACAAGGCCATAGCGCTCGCCCGCACGCCGATCTCTCGGGCGCGCGCGTATTATTGGCGCGGCCGCGCGGCCGAGGCCGCCAAGGCGGACGCATCGGCTTTCTATGAATCGGCGGGCAAGGAGTCGGCGACCTTCTACGGGCAGCTCGCGCGTCTGCGGCTCGGCCTCAAGGACCAGCCGATACGCCTCGCGCCTGTCCCGGCGGAAGGCATGGCGCGCGCCGAAAGCATCCGCGCGATCGAGCTTCTCTACGCGGCCGGCGCGAAGGATCTCGCCGTGCCGCTGGTCTATGCGGCGGCCAAGACGATCGAGGCGCCCGAGCAGATCGCCGCGCTCGGCGCGGTCGTCGTCAAGGATCGCGACGCCAAGGTCGCGCTCACCTTCGGCAAGCTCGCCGCGCAAAACGGCCATCCGTTCGACGACATGGCCTATCCGCTGTACGGCGTGCCGAATTTTGCGCCGTTCGAAAATTCAGCATCGCTGCCGGTCGTTTATTCGATCGCGAGGCAGGAGAGCGCCTTCGATCCGAAAGCGGTGTCTCACGCAGGCGCGATGGGTCTGATGCAGATGATCGCCTCGACCGCGCGTTCGACGGCGCGGCGCGTCGGCGTCGGCTTCGAGGCGAGCCGCATGACGCGCGATCCGGTGTTCAACGCGCAGCTCGGCGCTGCCCACCTCGGCGATCTGCTCAAAGAGCAGCGCAACTCGCTGATCCTGACGTTCGCCGCCTACAACGCCGGCGGCAAGCGCGTGAAGGAGTGGATCGCCGCGCACGGCGATCCGCGCGACGCCGCGGTCGACCCCATCGACTGGATCGAGCGCATTCCGATCGCCGAGACGCGCAATTACGTTCAGCGCGTGCTGGAAAACCTCACCGTCTATCGCGCGCGCCTCGGCATGACCGAGGCCAAGGCCGTCGAGCCCTTGCGCAAGGAAGCGCGGATGTGACGAGGACGCCGCCACGTCTGGTCGCTTCGCTACTGCCGCGCCATTTCCGTATTCCCGACCGCTTCGCCGTCCAGCGCCTGGTCGTCGTCCATAATCACGGTCACCTTGCGCAACTCGCCTGAGAAGGCGAAGGGCGCGACGTAGTCGCCGACCGGACTGCCACGGTCGAATCCGATATCCAGACCCGACCACGAAATCAGCGTGACGAAGCCGAGCGGCGTATCGACCGAGCCCGCTTCTTCGCCGTCGATCAGCAGCGTGTAGCGGCTCGTCCCCTGCCCTAAGCCCATCTGCGGCGGCGCGACTTTCGTCAGCCGCCGCACACGCAGACCGAGCTTTCGATCGCCCGCAGACACAGGGCGATCCGACGACACGATTGTATGCGTCCCGCCGATGTTGAGGTCGTGCACAAGGCGGCCGTCGCGCATGTAGAGCGTATAGCCCGACGTCGCGTCGCCGTGCGCGATCAGCACGCCCTCTGCGCCGCCGTCGGGCACATGAACGTCCGCCTCGATCGAATAGGAGCGCGAGCGCACGTCAGGCGCGACATCCGTCGGCACATGGCCCATGCCGCGATGGAAGGTGAACTTCCTGCGCGCCCCATGAAACCGCGCCGCAGTCTCCGCAAACCGCGGTCCAAAGCGATCGTCGAGCGGCAGCACCTGATTGGCCTGCGCTTCCGACCACCAGAGCGCGATCATCTCGTTCAAAAGGTCGGGCTTTTCCGCCGCCAGATCTTTGGTCTCGGAAAAGTCCCGGTCGAGATGGAACAACTCCCACTTGTCCTTCTCGAACGGCGTGCCGGGCGGATGGTAGGCGACGAGCTTCCAGCCGTCGCGCCACAGCCCGCGATGTCCGAACATCTCGAAATATTGTGGCTTGCCGCGGGATGGCGCGCTTGCATCGAACAGGCTCGTCTTGAAGCTGACCCCGGTCATCGGCTGCTGCTTCACGCCGTTGATTTCCGACGGCGGCGCCACGCCGATGATGTCGAGCAGCGTTGGCGTGAGGTCGCTGGCGTGTGCGAACTGATGGCGCAACTCGCCGCGCGCGGGAATGCCGGCCGGCCAGGAAACGACGAGCGGATCGCGGATGCCGCCGCCATGCGTGTTCTGCTTGTAGCGTCGCAGCGGCGTGTTCGACGCCATCGCCCAGCCTAGCGGAAAATTCGAATGCGATTTCGGCCCGCCGATCATGTCGATCAGCCGATTCTTCTCCTCGATCGACTCCCAGCGGAAGTTGTAGGGGCCCATCGCGTTCAGCATGCCGAGCGGCCCGCCCTCCTGACTCGCGCCGTTGTCCGACAGCACGAGAATGAGCGTGTCGTCGCGCACGCCCGCTCGTTCGAGAAAGTCGACGAGTCGCGCGAGATGCCGATCCGCGTGGTCGAGCATGGCGGCGTAGGCGCCCTGCAGACGTGTGAACACCCGGCGCTCGTCGTCCGAATGATCGTTCCACGCGCGCACGAAATCGTTGCGCGGCGGCATGTTGGTGTTCTCTGGCGCAACGCCCGTCTGCTTCTGGCGCGCCAGCCGTCGCTCGCGCTCCTCGTCCCAGCCGTGGCTGAACCGCGCGTCGTAGGAATCGATCAGTTCTTTCGGCGCCTGATGCGGCGCATGGCAGGCGCCGAGCGCGAGCCACGCGAGCCACGGCTCGTCGGCGCGATCGGCGATGTGGTCGGCGATGAAACGGATCGTGCGGTCGACGAGATCGGCGGTCAGATGATAGCCCGTCTCGTACGAGCCAGGCGCTTCGATATGCGTATTGTCGAGCACGAGTTCGGGCGCGTACTGGTCGGTCTCGGCGTCGAGAAATCCGTAGAAACGGTCGAAGCCGCGCGCGAGCGGCCATCCGTCGAACGGTCCGGTCGCCCCGCTTTCCGTCAGGGGCGTCACGTGCCATTTGCCGATCATGTAGCTGCGATAGCCGTGCGGTCGCAGCATTTCCGCCAACGTGCCAGCCTCCTTGGCGATCTTGCCGCGATAGCCCGGATAACCGGAATCGAAATTGGCGAGGCAGCCGACGCCGACGGCGTGATGATTGCGTCCCGTCAGCAACGCCGCGCGCGTCGTGGAGCACATCGCTGTCGTATGAAAGCCTGTGTAACGCAGCCCTTCGGCCGCCAGCCGGTCGATCGTCGGCGTTGCGATCGACGAGCCGTAGCAGCCGAAGTCGGAGAAGCCGACGTCGTCGAACAGGACGACCAGAATGTTCGGCGCGCCCTCCGGCGCTTTGGCCGACGCCGGCCACCACGGTTGCGAGTCCTTGATCGTCGCGCCGATCTTGCCCTTGAATCCGTCGTTCGGCATTGTCCGCGTTTCCTCTGCATTTTCTTGTGAACCGATCATCGCGAGGCGCAGACCCATGTGCAAGCCGGCGATTGCTTTCGGTCGCGTCCTTGGCTTCAATTGCGCATGCGCATCTTCACGGCCGTCCTCGGCACCGAGACCAATACATTCGCCCCGCTTCCCACCGGCCTCGCCCAATTCGATCCGATCGCGCCGAAGCCTGGCGGCCCGCCGGACGAGATCAAACACAGCTTCGGCCAGATCGTGCGCGCGGCGCGCGAGCGCGGCCTGCGCGACGGCCACGAGGTCGTCTGCGGCCGCGGCGGCTTCGCGACGCCGGGCGGAATCACGACGCGCAACGCGTACGAGACCCTGCGCGACGCCATGCTGGAGGATCTGCGCGCCGCCCTGCCCGTCGATCTCGTGGCGCTCGGCGTCCACGGCGCGATGATCGCGGACGGCTACGACGACGCCGAAGGCGACCTGCTCGCACATATCCGCAGGATCGTCGGGCCGCAGACTGTCGTTTCGGTCGAGCTCGATCCGCACGGGCACCTGACCGCGGCCAAGCAGGCCAACGCCGATATTCTGATCTTCTTCAAGGAATATCCGCACACCGACATCTACGACCGCGCGGTCGAGGTGGTCGATCTCGGCATTGCGGCGGTCGAGAAGCGGATCAGGCCGGTCATGTCGTCGTTCGATTGCGGCCTCGTCTCGATGTTCCATACGTCGCGCGAACCCATGCGTTCGTTCGTCGATCGGATGAAGGCGCTGGAAGGCGAGGACGGCGTTCTGTCGATATCGCTCGTTCATTCCTTCCCGTGGGGCGATTGTCCTGAACTCGGCACGAAGGTTCTCGTGGTCACCGACGACGCGAAATCGAAAGGCGACGCGCTCGCCGAACAGCTCGGACGCGACGTGTTCGCCATGCGCGACAAGACGCTGGCCGCCTATCAGTCGCCGGACGAGGCGATCGACGAAGCGCTCGCGACGGCGGGTTGCGTCGTCGTTTCCGATACCGCCGATAACCCCGGCGGCGGTTCGGCCGGCGACTCGACCTTTATCTTGCGCCGACTGATCGAGCGGGGCGTCGAGAACGCCGCGATCGGTCCGCTGTGGGACGCTGGCGCCGTCGCCCTGTGTTTCGCGGCGGGCGAAGGCGCGCGGCTGCCCTTGCGTATTGGCGGCAAGACGTCGCCCGCCTCGGGCGATCCGCTCGATGTCGAGGCGCTTGTGCTGAAATGCGCGCCCGACGCTTTCATGATCGATACGTTCGGCCACGGCCCGAAGGCGATTTCGCCGCTCGGCGACGCAGCCGCGGTCCGCGTCGGCGGCGTCGACATCGTGCTCAACGCCTATCGAACGCAGGCTCTCGGCGATGTCTTCACGCCGCTCGGCGTCGACTGGCGAAGGAAGAAGATCGCTGTCGTGAAATCATCGCAGCACTTCTACGCAGCCTACGCGCCGTCGGCGACGAAGGTGCTCTACGCAGAAACGCCCGGCAGCATGACCATGAACTGGAGCGCGTTGCCCTATCGAAAGATGCGCGCCGGCCTCTGGCCGTTCGCGAAATGACGCCGCCATCCCCGTACGCCAGACGCTGCAAGAGACCTCCGACATGCCGAACGCCAAGCCGACCGACCATTTCATATCTGCGCCCGACGGCTTGAAGCTTCATTACGTCGAATATGGTTCGTCGCTCGATCCGGGCACGCCTGTCGTCTGCCTTCCCGGCCTCACGCGAACGGTCGAGGATTTCGCCGTCCTTGCGCCCGCGCTCGCGTTCAATGGCAAGCGACGTCGGCGCGTGCTCGCGCTGGATTATCGCGGACGCGGCCTCTCCGAACGGGACAAGGACTGGAGCAACTACAGCGTGCCGGTGGAGAACGCCGACATTCTGTCGCTTCTGACGGCGGTTGGCGTTTCAAAAGCCATTGTCGTCGGTACGTCGCGCGGCGGGCTGCACGCCATGACCTTCGCCGCGACGCGCCCGACGCTTCTGAAGGCTGTCGTTCTCAACGACGTCGGCCCTGTCGTCGAACCGCTCGGCCTGATGCGCATCAAGAGCTATGTCGGAAAGCTGCCGGCGCCGCGCAACTGGGCCGAGGCCGTCGATATTCTCAAGACGACGATGAGCGCCCATTTCACAGGCCTGTCGGCGCAGGACTGGCACGATTATGCGCGCACGACCTTCGTCGAGAAGGACGGAAAGATCGTCGGGCGCTCCGACCCGAAACTGGCCAAGACGCTCGACGCTGTCGGGCCGGACATGCCGCGCATCGAGCTGTGGCCGCAATTCGAGGCGCTTGCGCAAGTCCCCGTGCTCGTCGTGCGCGGAGAGAATTCGGACCTTCTGTCCGACGAGACGTTTCAGGAAATGCAGAAGCGCAGCCCGAACTGTCAGGGCTGGGTTACGCCGGGCCAGGGCCACGCGCCGCTGCTCGCGGACGCGCCGACGATCGCGCGTATTCAAGACTTCGTCGACGGCGTGGACTGATGCGCTCAGTCCTCAGCTTTGCGAAGTCGGCACGTCGCCGGCTTCAACGCGTTTGGAGAATTCTGTCTTCTCGCCGCGCGCCAGCGCCGTCGCCTGCTCGATCCAGCGCTCTCGGTCGATGCGGCCGGGAAAGGCCAGATAGGAGCCGATCCACTTGACGTTCTCGGCGCTCCACGCGGCGATCTGATCGAAGTGCCAGACGCCGAGCGCATGCAAGCGCTCCTCGTTCTGCTTGCCGATGCCTTTGATGAGCTTCAGATCATCCGCGTTGCCGCCGCGTGGCGCAGCAAGTCCGAGCGGCCGCGCGCCGGCGTAGGAATGCTCGTCGTCGATCTTGGCGGCCTGCTGCGGAAGGCTGTCGGCGAAACGCGCCGCTTCTTCGTCGCTCAGCGGCGCGTCGGCGGTCGCGTCGATCGTCACGGCACCGGATTTGACGGCGGCCGAATGCGGCGTATCCACGCCTGCGGCCAGGAACTTCGCCTGCGCAATCCAATGCTCGCGCTCGATGCGGCCGGGAAAGCTCAGGCGCTCGCCGACCCACCGCGCATTGTCCGAGGTCCAGTCGGCGATCTGCGCGAAACGACGCACGCCAAGACCGTTCAACGCCGTTTCGTTCTTCGGACCGACGCCCTTGATGAGCTTGAGATCGTCCGCCGGAAGGCCGCTCGCATCGTCGCTCGGACGCCCGTCTTGCGCAGACGCGCGCCCGCTCGCGCTTTGCGCGCCCGCATCTGCAGCCGTCGCTGGCGACGCCGACTTCGAAGCTTCCTCCGCCGTGCTTGCCGCATCTGATGCAGGCTGCTGCGTCTGTGCGGTTTTTGCGGCGAGCTTTTCTTTCGCGGCGAGGATAGAGCGCTGGCCGTCCGTCATCGTCGCACGCGGCGCCGATGTGGCGAACCCCGCTGGATGCGACACGATGGGGGCCGTCGTGGCCGGCGGCGCCGGCTCGCCCGTCGGCGCGTCGGAAACATGCGGCGCCTGTTGCGCCTTCATCGCCAGCTTCTCTTTCGCGGCGAGGATCGAACGCTGGCCGTCCGTCATTCCGACATGCGGCGCCGGACTGTTCGCGAGCGGCGCCCCCTCCGGCGATGCGGCCGTTGGGCTTGCGTCCGACGCGACGCCGGTCGCCTCGGCGTTGTCGTTCGCAGACGAAACCGGGCCGACCGCGGGCGCGCCAGCCGCCGATGGCGCCGCTTCGCTCGCTCCGTGGCCTGCAGGACCCGACGACCCAGACGCGGGACTGGCGGTCGCGGGCGCGTCCTGTCCATGCCCCAAAACGACAGACGGCGCCGAAGCGCCGTCGTTTGTCTCGCCGGGGGGCGTTGCAGCCAGCGCAACAGGCGGCGGCGCCGCCGTCGCGCTGTGACCGCCGGAGCCGTGGCCGCTCGTTTCGCCATGCGCCCCGCCATGGCCATGCGAACCATCGCCGCCATGCGCTTCATCGCCGTGCCCGCCGAGCGTTTTCCCGCCGCCCCACCGGCAGCCGCACCCCGTCAGGCACCCGACGATGTAGGCCGCGAACAACATCAGCGCGACTTCCAGGATGTGGCCCGCCAAGCCCGGAACCCATTTGAATCCGGCGGCGAACACGCCAGCCAGGAAGAGCGCGACGGCCCACGCGGGCCACCCGCCGTCCCTCTTGTCGTCGGAGGAGCCGTCGCAGGTCGCCCAGCCGACGAACAGGCCGAGCGCGAACGCGAGCGCGATGAAAATCCAGTACTGGAAAAAGACGTAGATCATGTCGTCGCCCTCACTTCACGACGAATTCGGTACGGCGGTTTTGCGCGCGTCCTTCGCGCGTGTCGTTCGTCGCGATCGGACGCTCGTCGCCGTAACCGGCGGCGCTCATCCGGTCGGACGCGACCCCGGCCTTGCCCAGCGCCTCGACGACCGACTTGGCCCGCGCCAGCGACAATTCCTTGTTCATGTCGGGTTCGCCCACATTGTCGGTATGGCCGCCGACCTCAACCTTCACGCCGGGGCAGGATTGCAGCACCTTCGCGAGATCGGCGATCAACCCCTCGGAATCCTGCTCGATGTCCGCCGACGCGGTACGGAACTTGATCGTGTTCTGCGCCAGCCTGTCCAGCAACTGCTTTTGGCAGGCGGCTTCCTCCTGCGTCAGTTCGCGCTTCGGCGCGGCGGCCGGCGCGGGCGGCGGAGGCGCGGGGGCCGCCACAGGCGCGGGCGGCGGCGCCGCAGGCAGAACCGTCAGATCGGCGAGGCGAATGCGAACGCCGGGCGGAAGCGCGGACAACGCCGCCCGCACCGCCGTGACGGCCGGCTCCTCGCCGACGCCGCGGATGGTCAGTCCCTCTTCGGACAAGATCATTTCGCCCGTTTTCAATCGGCCGAGAGCGGAAAGCCCGAGGGCCGTGGACGCGCCATAATCGAGCGAGGCCGGCAGGCCGGACGCAAGCTCGATCGCCCCGGCGACGCCCGCGCCAGACGCGCGCGCGCCCTCCATCACCGCAGCGCGAGCCGGCGCCGACGGCGCAAGACCATCGACGACGATCTGCCCGTTTGCGTCCTTCTTGGCCGATACGGCGTAGGGATGGCGTTCCGGGTAAGCGAACTCCGTCGCCGCCGAGAACCCTGCGGGCAGCGCGCCGCGCACCCATTTCGCCAGCGCGTCGAGAGATTCGGCGCCGGCGGAGACGCCCGTGAGCGAAAGCTGCAGGTCGGACAGGCTCGCCTTGCCGTTCGCCAGTTTTCCGAGCGCGCCGAGCGCGGCCTTCGCCGCCTCGAGGAAATCGCGCGGCGCTCCGCGGGCGATCTGCATGCGGTCGACGACGGTCGCGCCCGGGTGTGCGGCCTTGGCCGCCGCCACGATCGCCGCGCGCGCCTCTTCGGACGGCGCATAGCCTTCGAGCGTGATCGTCTTGCCGTCCCAGACGGCGGACCAGACATAGGGCGCGACGACGGGCGCATTGAGTTCGGCCTTGCCCAACGTCAGACCGGCCGGCAGTCCTTTGATCGCCGCCAGAGCGGCGGCGTAGGACGCCTGATCAGCCGCCTCGCCCGAGATCGTGAGCGTCGCATCCGACAGGCTCGCCCGGCCGCTCGCCAGCTTGCCCAGCGCCGACAGTCCAGCCCGCGCCCAGTCGGCGAAGCCCTGGCCGGCGCCTGCGCCGATCTGCATGCGGTCGACGATCGCGCGGCCCGGCCACGCCGCCTTCGCAGCTGCGACCAGAGCGCTGCGAACCTCTTCCGAGGGAACGAACCCGTCGAGCGTCGCCCCGCCCGCGTCGGCGATCGCCGACCAGATATAGGGGGAGACGACCGGCGCGCTGATGTCCGCCTTGGCGAGCGACAGGCCAGACGGCAATTTGTGGGCGGCCTGGAGCGCGGACTGATAGCCCGCCGAATCCCGGGCTTCGCCGACAACCGACAGCGCGCCGTCGACGAGCTCGGCGCTCCCCTTCTTCAGGAAGGCGAGCGGCGCCAGCGCCGCCTTCGCCCAGCCGCTGAAATCCGAAGCCGCGCCGCGCGCATAGGCCATTTTGTCCTCGACCTTGGGCGCGACGGCCTTCGCCGCGTCGACGATCCTGGCGCGGGCCTCGGGGTCGGGAACCGAGCCGGACAAGGTGATGGAATCGCCGGCGCGGGTCGCCGAAAACGCGAAGGGCTTCGCCTCCTGCGGCAGCGAGACGTCATTCGTGACGAGCCGCACCCCGTCGACAGCGTCCGCAGTTGCGACGGTTCTGGCCTGCTCGTCCGCCGAGAAGCTCATGCCGGACAGCGTGACGTCGCGCCCCGACACCGAAACGCCCTTGGGCGACAGACCGGTCGGCGCGACGGCCGCGATCGTACGCTCCCGCACGTCGTCGCGCACCTCGGGCGCCTTGAGCGCCAAAGCCGCAATAAACAGAAGAAACAGAGGAATAAGCCCCGACAGCCAACGGTGAGGACGGCACATGCTGAAACCCGATAGCGAACGGCCGGCGAACGCCGGCGCTTCAGAAAAGACGACCTCCGCCCGCAGCTCGCCAAATGCGTCAGAGGCGCTTCGAGGGCTCGGTCGCCGTAACAATATCCTTGAGGCGTCATTTGTCCACGGCGAGCTCCGTCGGCGGAGGTCCGGACCGATCCCGTCGAATCAGCATGCGGTCTACGCATGGCTCCGAGCATGACAAACCGCGATGCGAACCGTCTGGGCGCCTTCTTCACCCCTTGGCGGACGCATTCGTCGCTCCCCCATCGAGACGTCCGGCCCGAAATGACAAGCCTCGACACGGCGCGAAATTCTGCCACTATATCGATAGCATATCATCGCAATCGCAACGCTTAAGCCAATAAAATCATATGGTTGACTCTCGCCGAAGAAAATCTATGCCCCCAGGTTTCTGGAGAGCGCCAAATGGAAGTATTCGTGTCCTTATTCGAGTAAAAGGCTGGCCGACTGCGGTCAAAACCTTCAAGCTCGTCTCGGACACGCCGGAGGACCGCCGGCGCCAGTTGGCGGACGCGCAGGCCTGGGCCGCCGACACGCGTCGGCGCATGTACGCCGGCGCTTACGCATCCACCCGCGAAGCCGAGACGATGACGCTCGGCGACGCGCTGCGCCGCTACGCCCGCGAGGGACTTTCGTCCAAGCCGCAGAATCGGCGAAAAGACGAGGTGCGAATTGAGGAGATGCTGGGCGACGAGATCGCCAATCGTTCCATCGCGAGTCTCACGAGGCCGGACCTCGCCGCATATCGCGATCTCCTGATCGAACGCAGCTATAGCCGTCGTGTTGAACGCGCGGCAAAGGCCCTGTCTGGAACTCCAGGCTCCACGCGCCGCATCGCTCGGCTGCGTTCGCTGGTCCGGCTGCGCGCGGAGATGAAGCAGGCGGACCCGTCGAGAGCGAAGGAGCTGGCGCACCGCATCGCGGAAGTCGAACAGTCCGAAGGCGTGAGACAGCCGGCGCGAACGACGATCTGGAACAATATCCAGATCGTGACTCGCGCTCTCAAGCTGGTCAGTCAGACGGTCGTTGGAGTTCCCGACATTTCCGGCGTGGCGATGCCGGCCTCCAATCCCGGCCGCACCCGAAGGCCGACGTTCGCGGAAATCGAGACGATTACGGCGCGCGGCGCCGAAGTTCACCCGCTGCTGCCGCTCATCGTGCGATTCGCAACCGCCACGGCGCTACGCATGGAACGCGTGCTGGAGTGCAGAACGCGTCACATTCAGATGATCGCCGACGGCAAATATGCGATTTGCTTTCCGAAGAGCGTCGCACGCTCGAAGCGCACTGGAATCGTGCCGCTTACAGCAGAAATCGAGGAAATCGTTCTCGAGGCCTGCCGTCGTCAGGACGGGCCATCGACCCTTCCGGCGGCGATCGCCGCCGATATCCACCTGTTTCCGATCAGCGCGAACGCCCTCTCGCACGCCTGGCGGCGCCTGAACTCGCTTCTTGGAATCGAGGACCTTCGTCTGCATGACCTGCGCCATGAAGCGACCAGTCGTTTGTTCGAAAAGGGTCTGAACGCCGCGGAAGTGATGAGCGTCACGGGCCACAGCACCAACGATATGGTCGATCGCTACGCGCATTATTCGAGCGCGCTCGTCCTGGATCGCCTGCAGACCGTCGATCAGACGGCGAGAACCCGCATCGACGGGCTGGCTGAAAACATCGCTTTGCTTGTGCGCGAATATCGGGCGGTTGGCGGCGATGAACGCGCGCTTTCGAAACTGATCCGCGCCACGCGCGATTGAGCGGCGCGGACATCGGTCCAAAAGAAAACCCCGGCGCTTTTGGCGCCGGGGTCGAAAGCGTTTCGGATCTCAGGGAGATCAGAAGGCGCGGTACATGCGGATACGGCCGCGGACGAGGTCCGCCTGGCTCTTGAAGGCCGGCAGGCCCTGCATGACAAGAGCGATATCCGAGGCGAGGCCGACCGGACGGCTGGTGACGCCGTGCTGCCAGGCGATTTCGCCGCCGATGCCGAAGTTCTTGACCGGGTTCCACTCCAGGCCGGTGGCCAGGGTGAATTCCTTGTAGTTGGTGAAGCCGGAGATGAAGCCAATGCTGCCGAGAGCGAGAGCGCCCGGAGCCGGATTGACCGCATTATCCGTGTACTTGACGTTCCAGAAGCTGCCCGTGAGGGTCGAGCTGATGGTCGGCGTCCAGTAGTGACGCAGGGCGGCCGTGACCGCGAACGACGTCGACTTCTCGCAAGCGCCAGCGTACGTCCAGACGCAGTCCACGTCCGTCGTGCCCGTGCCGTTGTAGCCGTTGCCCGACGAAACGCGCGCGCCGCCAGCCGCCATGCCGTTGGCCCAGTTGAAGCCGTTGACGAAGGCGAGGTTCGAGCCGTTGACGTAGCCGATCGCGCCCTTGGCGTAGATCGCCTGCAGCCACAGCACGTCGCCGGGGGCGAGCATGTCGAGGTTGAACTTCAGGCCGCCGCCGACCGCGAAGCCGATCTGGTTCGAGTTCGCGAGATTGCCGAGACCCGAGAACGGACCGGGGACGCCGCCGATGATAATGCCGCCGGCAGCAGCGCCGCCGAGCGTGTTCAGACCCTGACGGATCTGGTGGATCGCACCCATGATCTGGGCGGAGCCCCACGGCTGGTCGACACGCAGGTTGGCGACGATGTCAGGCAGGCGGGTGCCGTTCAGCTGAGCCGACGGAGCGCCGAGATTCGCGGCGGTGAGAGCCGCGGGAGGCACGCCCGGGAGGATGACGCCGACGAGCGGGTTGAAGATAGCCGTACCGGTGATGAAGCCCGGGACGCCCAGAGCGACGACCGAGGCGGTCTGGCTGCGGTGCGAAACCGAATCTTCAACCGAGAGGGTCGCCGAGAAGCCGCCGCCGAAGGTGGCGGTGTAGGCCAGTGCGTTGACCGTCTGGTTGGAGCCGCGCAGGCCGGTGTAGCCGACCGCGTCCGCATAGAAGTCGAACATCGACTGGATGCGGCCCATCGTGAGACCGGCGAACTGGATGAACGCCTTGTTCAGATAGGTGATTTCCTTGGCCGAAGCGTAGGAGCCATAGCCCATGTAAGCCGGAATGCCGGCGACCGACTGCAGGTTTGCGCCGGTCGAAGCAACCGCGCCCGAACCGAACTGGCTCTCGAGACGCAGGAAGGCGCGGACCGTGCCCCACGGGGACTGGGTGCGGGCGTCGAGCTCGATGCGGCCGAGCGCGGTCCAGGCAACCGCGTCACGGTTTGTGCCGGGGACGTAGGCCGACGGCAGCGCGCCGCCAGCGCCCGGGATGCCGGTCACGAACGGACTGCCACTGAAGTTCGAGCTGGTCTTGCCGGCTGCGATCGAGCCGAAGATCGTCGCGCCAGCCGCATTGTAGCGGTCAGGCGTGTTGGAGATGGCCATGTCCGCGAGGACCATGCCGCCGACGCGCAGACAGGTGTCCGTGCCCGGGATGTAGAAGAAGCCGGCGCCGTAGGCGTCGCAAATCTTCACGTACTGAACAGGGGCCGCCTTCCGCGTGGGAAGATCGGCGGCCTGAGCGCCCGCGACGGTTGCCAGAACCGCGGCGGAACCAAGCAGAAGGCTCTTGGCGACCTTCATGTAGTTACCTCCAGATAGAAAGCCCTCTCGGGGCGGTGGAACTTTTCTTCTTACGAACGGAACTCTTGGCCCCGGCCCCACTTCTCTCGAGACGGACGGGAGAAGCTCGTGCCTCGCCTGTGCGCCCATCGAGCGGGGTGGAACGGGCCCTGCTCGCAGATTGTTCATACCTCTCTTTTGATCCCCGTTGAAATCGATTCCGGGGCGAAACGGCCATATCTCCCAGAGCGTTGCATTCCCGCCACAGTTTTGCTGCAGCGCGTCAACATCGCTCTATCCATATGAAATAACAAGAGTTTCCAGAATGCGGCCCGGAGCAGGCGCCGGCTTACAGAACGCCCGGTGTTCGACGGGCGGAGCGTCCGGCCTGGAGCTGGACCGTCCCGCGGACGACTCGGGCCTCGACGCTCAATGCGCTTGCTGCGATTCCCCGGCGCCCATTCCGACGGCGAAATTCGAATTTAGGACAATTATCCGACGCGATGTTCAAATAACGTATATCTGTGTTTGATATTCGTATAATAGCGCTTGCCGGCGGACACAATTGTCACAATTGTCGTACACATCCGGCATATGCGAACTCACTACTTATATCACTGTCCATACATCCATGATCGCGACCAATATATACCTGTTACGCTTCAGATGGCCGCACCTGTCGCGATCCCGCGAACGACTTCGCGTATCTTACGGATCGAAACGCGTATCTCTGGCGCAAGCCTGGCCATTGGGAATAATTTTATTGAATAACAACGCTCTAGCTTGTCGCGATACGAATTTCGTAGCGCGGGATGTCGAGGACCGGATTGCGCCCATCGCATTTGCGCGAGCCCGACGCCATGCGGTCTATGCATGCCTTAACCCCACATAGAATCAGCCTATTATGAAGGCTTCAGCGGAGCTTTTGCCGGATATTCGTCGAGTGGGATCGCAGGTCGATATCAAACGGTTCTGGCAACCGTCGCGGGCGCTCAGGCCGCCGATCTTCCCACGCGGAAGGCGGCCCCTGTTCAGTACGTGAAGATTTGCGACGCCTACGGCGCCGGCTTCTTCTACATCCCGGGCACCGACACCTGCCTGCGCGTCGGCGGCCTCGTCCTCGCGGACATGCAAGTCTCCAACACGCCTGACCGCTACAATGCGGCTGGCGCGGCGTCCTTCGCTGCGATCGCCGGCGCTGCTGCTACGGGCGCTGTCAAGATCGTCGGCGGCGGCGCGCTTCCGTCGGCCTACGTCCCCGGCAACAACCGCGACGCGGTGGCGTGGCTCGCGATGGGCCGTCTCGAGCTCGACGCTCGCACCCAGTCCCCGTGGGGCACGGTCCGCGCGTTCCTGCGCATGGAAAGCCAGTTCGGCTCGGGCCAGGTCTCCGCGACCGGCGCGAACCTTCAGGCTGTCGCCGGCGTTCCGGCTTACACGGGCTACGGCAGCTACGCCTCCGCGAAGGAAATCACCTTCCTGAACAAGGCGTTCATCCAGTTCGCCGGTCTCACGATGGGCCGCATCCAGTCGATGTTCGACTTCTATGCGGACGCGGTCGGCTACACCGGCCTGCGCGGCTCCAACCAGACGGTCAACGCTTTGGCCTACACCGCCACGTTCGGCGGCGGCTTCTCGGCAACCCTGTCGATCGAAGATTCGGTTTCGCACCGCAGCCAGACCGCTTCGGTCGTCGCTCTGGGCATCCCGGGCTTCATCACCGGCCTGTTCGGCATCAACCCGGTCACCGGCGCGATCGCCGCCAGCCCGCTCGGCGTTCCGTCGGCTCAGCTGACCGGCACCCGTCTGCCTGACATCGTCGCCAACCTGCGCGTCGACCAGCCGTGGGGTTCGGCCCAGATCATGGGCGCGATCCACGCTGTTCGTCAGGGCCTGTTCACGACCGGCGGCGCGGCTCCCGGCGGCACTGCGGCCGGTATGCTGTTCCTCGGCGTCCCCGGTCCGTTCTCGGGCCTCGGCAACTTCGCCAGCACGAACTCGGTCGGCTTCGCCGTCGGCGGCGGTCTGAAGTTCAACCTCAACATACTCGCCCCGGGCGACGTGCTGTGGCTGCAGGCGATCTACGCCAAGGGCGCGATCGGCTACGTCGACGGTTCGAACCTCGCCTTCGTCAACGGCTTCAACTGGGCCAACGGCATGGCGGTCGGCGGCGCGCGCGTTTCGTCGGGCAACGGCTACAACGGCTCGGGCACGGCTGACGTGGACTGCGTCTGGACCTACTCCGGCTCCTGCGACAAGTCGTCGTCGTTCGCGGTCACGGCCGCCCTGCGTCACTACTGGACGCCGACCATCAGCTCGACCCTCACGGGCAGCTTCTGGTCCGTCAAGTACTCTGACGCCGCGACGAACCCGGCTCCGGGCGCGCTCGCGCTGGGCAGCATCGGCTTCCTGTCGGGCTTCACCAACTACAAGGAATTCGTCCTGGCCTCCGGCCTGGAGTGGAATCCGGTCAAGAACTTCGGCATCGGCGGCGAAATCGCCTGGCAGCACGGCATCACCAGCCGTCCGGTCGGCCTCGCCTCGGATCTCGCTCTGGCGCTCAACGGCCTGCCGGCCTTCAAGAGCCAGGCGGACCTCATCCGCGGCCGCATCCGCATGTACCGCGCCTTCTGATCTCCCTGAGATCCGAAACGCTTTCGACCCCGGCGCCAAAAGCGCCGGGGTTTTCCTTTGCCCGAACAGCACTCGGAAACGCGGCTCGGCGCATGACTGCGGCGATGACGCGCAATCGTTGAAAACTCGCGCCAAACAGGCCGTTTCTCGTGCATTGCGCGCTTGCCAAGCGCGCGCCCCTCGGGCATATCACGCGTGCGCGTATGGCGGCTCGCCGGCGCGTATGGAGACGTGGCCGAGAGGCTGAAGGCACTCGTTTGCTAAATGAGCAAGCCCCAAAAGGGCTTCGAGGGTTCGAATCCCTCCGTCTCCGCCATCCCGCATCCTTCGCGAGGCGAACCCTCGATTTCATTCGTTCGCGACCTGGCGAAGCCAGGAGCGCGAACGCAACATGCGGGTTCGAATCCCTCCGTCTCCGCCATCCCCTCGCCTCTCGCCCTCGACCTCGATCCATTGCGATCGCCGCCGCGTATTGGCGGCCGAGCGCAGCGACGCTTCTCGGGTTGCGCGGTGGGGACGAACGATGGCAAGGAACCCTGACGCCGCCCCGCGCCTGCGCAGCGGCGCGCAGAGATCGAAGGTGCGATGAACAGTGATGCACGAGGCCTGCGTCTGACGCCTGCGCTCTTGGGCGCAGCGTTGCTCGCCGTCGCGTGTTCGCATGGCGCCGCGCGCGCGCAGATCGCCAATCCGCCTCTTCCCCCGCCCCGCCCCCAGTCGTTGCGTATTCCGCAAGCGACTCCGGCGACGCCTGTCGCTCCGCCGACGCAACAAAACGCGATGCCGTCATCGGAGGAAGCGCCGCTCGACCCGGACAATCCGCCGATGCTTCCGCAGGCGAGCCGTCAGCGAATGAGCGAATGCGGCCGCGAATGGCAGGCGATGAAAAAGGCGGGCAAGGAAGTCGACCTCGGCTGGCGCGAATTCGCGACACGCTGTCTCACGCGCTGAGTCGAGCCCCAAATGAAATGTCCTCCCGACCCGTTGGATCAGGAGGACATAAGAGCCGATCGCAATTTGCGTCGCGATCGAAATGGGCGCATCGCTGCGCCCGCTTCAAAGCGCTTCAGGCGCCTTCGGCCGGGGTCGGAGCAGCCGCCTTCTTGGCGGGAGCGCGACGCTTGACGGCCTTCTTGGCGCCCTTCTTGGCGGCTTTCTTGACGCCCTTCTTGGCGGCTTTCTTCACGCCCTTCTTGACGGCCTTCTTGGCAGCCTTCTTGGCGACCTTCTTCGAAGCGGCCTTGCGCGCCGTCTTCTTCACCGCCTTCTTGACGGACTTCTTCGACGCAGTCTTACGCGCACCTTTCTTGGCCACTTTCTTGGCGGCCGGCTTACGCTTCGTGGTTGCTTTCGCCATCTTGATGTCCCCTTATCGAGTTCGCCGGCGGAACACGCGAGCCGGCAAGAGGCTTGATTACCGTAGCGTGGTTAATCACTGGTGCAAGAGCGCCGCTTCAGCAGAACTCGCAAGCACAGCGCGCGACGCCTTCAGATTCGCGTTCGAAGGGCGCATGCAAAGCTTCGCGCAATGCTGCGCGAACGCCGGTAAAGAGCCGCCATGCGCGCTGTCGCGCTAGCGCGCACAGCTTGTTCTTTCCGGCTGGCGAACGCTCTCGAAACGCTCTACAGACCGCCCCGGAACGATCGCCGTTCATCGCCGCCTCTCCGCGTGACATGCCGGAACGCCTTATTTTTCTAGGCGTTCCACGCGGCGCTCAATTCAGTCTCGAATTCGCGCGCACATTCCCTGCAATCACTCGCAAGCATTCGCGTCGTCGCGCTGCGCACTTCTGAAAGCTGATTCGAACAAGCGTGCGATCCAAACGGCGACCATCGCCGCGCGATGTGCGTGAGCGCTCCGCCGATCGTGCTGCGTTGCGACGAAAGACGCGAAAATTTTTTTGTGTGAAGAAGAAAAAAGTTGGTCCGTTCGACACAAAATCGCGTTCTCGCGACAACGAGTCGAACGAATCGTGCGAATCGCATCAAGCGATTCGCACGCCGCCGCGATGTTCAGAGACCGAGTTTGGCCTTCAGGATGTCGTTCACGGCTTGCGGATTCGCCTTGCCGCCGGTCGACTTCATCACCTGTCCGACAAACCAGCCGAGCATGGTCGGCTTCGCCTGGACCTGCGCGACCTTGTCCGGATTGGCCGCGATGATCGCGTCGACCGCGCTTTCGATCGCGCCCGTGTCCGTCACCTGTTTCAGGCCGCGGCGTTCGACGATGTCGCGCGGCCCCGCGTCGCGTTCGTCGGCGAACATCAGCGCCAGCACATCCTTGGCGATCTTGCCGGAGATCACGCCTTCGCCGATCAGGTCGACAAGCTCGGCGACGCGCTGCGGCGTCACATGCGTCTGTGCGACGCTGAGGCCGGACGCGTTGGCGAGCGCGGCGAGATCGCCCATCACCCAGTTGGCCACCGCCTTCGCGTCCCGCTTGGCGCCGCCTGCCGTCACGCACGCCTCGTAGTAATCGGCGACGTCGCGATCGGAGACCAGCACGCCGGCGTCGTAGGACGGCAGGCCGTAGACGCTCATGAAGCGCGCCTTCTTCGCGTCCGGAAGTTCCGGCAGCGCGGCGGCGAGTTCGTCGACGAAAGCCTGATCGAACTCGAGCGGCAACAGATCCGGATCGGGGAAGTAGCGATAGTCGTGCGCCTCTTCCTTCGAACGCATCGCGCGCGTTTCGCCGCGCGCAGGATCGAACAGGCGCGTCTCCTGATCGATGACGCCGCCGTCCTCGAGAATGCCGATCTGGCGACGCGCCTCGACCTCCACCGCCTGACCGATGAAGCGGATCGAGTTCACATTCTTGATTTCGCAGCGGGTGCCGAACGGCGCGCCAGGACGACGCACGGAGACGTTCACGTCGGCGCGCAAGGAGCCCTGCTCCATGTTGCCGTCGCAGGTGCCGAGATAGCGCAGGATCGTGCGCAGCTTCGTCACATAGGCGCGCGCCTCTTCCGCTGAACGGATGTCGGGCTTGGAGACGATCTCCATCAGCGCAACGCCCGACCGATTGAGATCGACGAAGCTCGAATCCGGCGACTGGTCGTGGAGCGATTTGCCGGCGTCCTGTTCGAGATGCAGCCGCTCGATGCCAACCTTGATCTGTTCGGTCGGCGACACGTCGACGATCACTTCGCCTTCGCCGACGATCGGGCTCTTGTACTGGGAGATCTGATAACCCTGCGGCAGATCGGGATAGAAATAGTTCTTGCGGTCGAAGATCGAACGCCTGTTGATCTGCGCCTTGAGGCCGAGGCCGGTGCGTACGGCCTGCTTCACGCATTCCTCGTTGATGACGGGCAACATGCCGGGCATGGCTGCGTCGACCAGCGAGACATGCGAATTCGGGTCGCCGCCGAATTCCGTCGAGGCGCCGGAGAACAGCTTCGACTTCGACGTCACCTGCGCATGTATCTCCATGCCGACGACGATTTCCCAGTCGCCCGTCGCGCCCTTGATCAGCTTCGAAGGTTTGGCATGCGCAGTCATCGCGTCCCCGCGTTCGGTGTCTCAGTCAGGTTGGCGGTCTTTTAGCGTCTTTCGGCGCGGAGCGACACCACGGGATCGCTCCCTCGCAACGCGCCGCGACGCCGCCCGCGGTCGCCTGATCGCAGCAATGTCAACATACTTAACATACGCCGCCGGGGACGTCTCGCGAGCGCGCTCGGGCGACGGGCTTGACTGTGACGGGTCTATGACGGCCAGTGACGCACTCCAGAGAGCGTGCGCATTCGCGTTTCCATGAGCGACGACAGTAAAGAGAATGCGGGCCAGGCGCTGCGTCGAGCGATCCTTGCCGCCCTAGGCGAAATCGACGCGCGGCTCGCCGGCGAACAACCCGGCGAGACCGACGTGCATCTCGCAAGGCGAGCAGCGAAGCGGGCGCGCGCACTGGCGAAACTCGCCCCGGCGAAACTCGACGTTCTCGCGCGCCACACCCGCAATGGCGTGGCCGCGGCCCGCCGCAGGCTCGGCGGCGCGCGCGACGCGCAGGTGAGGCGTCAGACGCTCGCAGAACTCGCTCCGGGGCTGGGCGACGCGCACGCGGGCCTTGCGACGCTGCTCGCTGGCGAAGACGCGGCCGCGACAGCCGCCGACGCCCACGCCGCACGGGACGAGATCGTCAGCCTCATGCGAGACTGGGAGCTATGCGACGCCGATTGCGATCTGAGCGACCTCGTCGAGGCGGCGGGCGCGACCTATCGGCGGGCGCGCAAGCGGGCGCGGCGAGCGCGCGCCGGAGGAACGGAAGAACTTCACCACTGGCGAACGGCGGTCGTGGATCTCGAATATCACGCCGGATTTCTGATGCGATACGCGCCGGCGTTGCGCCGCCTGCGCTCGGACGCAGACCGGCTGCGCGAGCATCTCGGCGACGTCAACGACCTCGACGACCTCGCCTGCTACGTCGGCGAACGCGAGGCGGACGCGCAAAGCCCCGCAATGCGCGCCCTTGAACGCGCCAGCGCCAGACGCCGCGCCAAGTCGCTGTCGAAAGCTCTCGCGCTCGGCGACAAATTGTTCGACAGGCCGGCGCGACGCTGGACCGAGTCGGTCAAACGATCCTGCGGGATATGACCCGGCAAGCGAAACCCGCCGCAGCGCTCGCCGTCGCGAGCGTCAAGGTCGTCGTCGCAGGCGCGCCGTCGCCCCGCCAGTGATTGGCCGCCGCCAGCACGGCGAAGAGAATCGCGACGACATAGAGAAGTAATCCGAGAACTGACACGCTTGCTGCGAGAACGGCTCTCGAAAACTCCATTACGCCCACCAGGCCTCAGGCAGCTCGATCTTCGGCGCCGCCTTTTCGATCGCGGCCCCGAGGGAGAACAAGCTCTCCTCCTCGAACGGCCGCCCGATGAGCTGAAGGCCGAGCGGCAACCCGTCCGAAGCAAGGCCTCCCGGAACGACGAGCCCCGGCAGACCCGCCATGTTGACGGTCACCGTGAACACGTCGTTCAGATACATTTCGACCGGATCGGCCGAGCCCTTCTCGCCGATCGCGAAGGCCGGCGACGGCGTGGCGGGGGTCAGGATCGCATCGACGCCGGCGTCGAACGCCGTCTCGAAGTCGCGCTTGATCAGCGTCCGGATTTTTTGCGCGCGAACGTAATAGGCGTCGTAATAGCCGGCCGACAGAACATAGGCGCCGATCATGATGCGTCGCCGCACCTCCGCGCCGAAACCAGCAGCGCGGGTGTTCTCGTACATGCCGACGATGTCCTGGCCGGGCTTGCGCAGGCCGTATCGTACGCCGTCGTACCGCGCGAGATTGGACGAGGCCTCAGCCGGGGCCACAATATAATAAGCGGGCAGCGCGTGTTTGGTGTGCGGCAGGGAGATGTCGACGATCTCGGCGCCCGCCTCCTTCAACCATTCGACGCCACGCATCCACAGCGCGTCGATCTCCGCGTTCATGCCGTCGAGGCGATATTCCCTCGGAATGCCGATCTTCTTGCCCTTGATCGATGCGCCGACCGCGGCTTCGTAATCCGGCACGGGCAAATCGACCGAGGTCGAATCCTTGGAGTCGAAGCCGGCCATGGAGCGCAGCATGATCGCGGCGTCGCGCACGTCGCGGGCGATCGGCCCCGCCTGATCGAGCGAGGAGGCGAAGGCCACGATGCCCCAACGCGAGCAGCGGCCGTATGTCGGCTTGATGCCGACCGTGCCGGTGAAGGCTGCGGGCTGGCGGATCGAGCCGCCCGTGTCGGTCGCGGTCGCGCCGAGGCACAGATGCGCGGCGACAGCCGCCGCCGAACCGCCCGACGATCCGCCGGGAACGATCTTCGCGTCGCTGCCGTTGCGCCGCCACGGCGAGACGACAGGACCATAGGCGCTCGTCTCGTTCGAGGAGCCCATCGCGAATTCGTCGAGATTGAGCTTGCCCAGCATGACCGCGCCGTCGCGCCACAGATGGCTCGTGACGGTCGATTCGTAATGGGGCTTGAAGCCTTCGAGGATGCGGCTCGCCGCAGTCGTGGCGACGCCCTCGGTGCAATAGAGATCCTTGATCCCGAGCGGCAGGCCTTCGAGCGGACGCGCGTCGCCCTTGGCGAGCCGCGCGTCGCTTTCCTTCGCCGCCGCCAGCGCCTGCTCCGGCGTCTCGACGAGATAGGCGTTGAGCGCGCGCGCTTTTTCCACGGCTTCGACATGCGCGCGGGTGAGTTCAGTCGCGGTGAACTTCTTGGCCTTGAGGCCGTCGCGCGCGGCGGCGAGCGTCAGTCGAGTCAGATCGGTCATGGCGCTTACTCCACGACCTTGGGAACGACGAAGAAATGATCCTCGCGCTCGGGCGCATTGGCGACTACGTCGTCGGCCTTATAGCCGTCCGTCACTTCGTCCTGCCGCATCCGCAGCGTCATCGGAAATACCGAAGTCATCGGCTCGACGCCCTCGACATCGACCGCGCTCAGCGCTTCGACGAACGACAGGATCGCGTTGATCTCGCCTTTGAGATGCTCGACTTCCTTGTCCTCGACCGCGACGCGCGCGAGATGCGCGATGCGGCGGACCGTTGCTGTATCGACGGACATGAGCGCTCCGGACTGGCGGCCCGATTCGAGGTCGGCGTAGCCGACGCTGCGAGATCGCCGCGCGAAAACGTTCGCGCCGTATAGCATCCGGCGCTTTTGCAGCGCAAACGCGCGTCAGGCGACCTGGAGCCGCTGGCGGAAGAACTCGATCACGCGCGCTTCCGCCTTTCGCGTGGGACCATCGGGGTCGCTGTCGTCGAGATGAATGGTCAAAACCGAATGCGGCGGCTTCGGCGCATTCGGATTGGCGGCGCTGTCGTCGAGTTCGATCGCCTCGAAGGCGTCGCCGAATTCGCGCCTGTAGGTCGCAAAGCGCTCGTCGCGCACGAAGGGATCGCCCTTGAAGCGCAGGCCGATCATCGACAGGCCTTCGTTTCGAAAGCGGTCGCGGGCGCAGGAGATTTCCTGCGGCGAGACGCCGATCGCCGCCCGCTTCGCCGCCGAGGTCGGGAACGGGATCGACGGCTGCGACAGCACGGGCGCTACAACGGACGGCTCCGTCATCATCGCCAGCGCGAAGCCGCCGGTGAAACACATGCCGAGCGCGCCGACGCCAGGACCGCCGCAATCGTCGTGCGCCTTTTTGGCCAGCGCGCGCAGCCAGTCGACGATCGGGCTCGAGCGGTCGGCTGACCAAGCGGAGAATTCACGGCGCAGACAGAAGGTCGCCCGCGCCAGCGACGCCAGCAGGTATCCATTGGCGACCGGCCGCTCCGGTTCGCCGAACAGGCTCGGCAGATAGACGGTCATGCCAGCGGCCGAAACCCTGTCGGCGAAACGGATGACGAGCGGGTGCAGGCCGGGGACCTCGTGAATGACGACGACGGCCGGCCCAACGCCGCGCCGATAGACGTCGTGTGTGAACGCGCCGCTGGAAAACGAGAATTTCTGGTAGGGAGCAAGGGACGCCGTCACGCCGCCCTCCTGTCTTTGATAGCGCCGGTCAGGGCGTCACCCCGAGCGCCGGGGCGATCAGAAGCCCGACGGAATCCACCGCCAGATGCGCGACCATGCAGGTCACGAGATCGCGCCGCCATAGATAAACGAGCGTGAAGAAGACGCCGCCGACGAGCGGCGTCGCGACCGCGCTCAGTCCCCAGAACGGTACGTGCGCAGCCACGAAGGCGGCGAGCGCGATCGTCGCCGCGAGCCAGCGCCGGCCGATGAGCGCCGTCAATCGTTCGATGGCGAAGCCACGATAGAGCGCCTCTTCGACCACGCCCGCCGTCAGCAAGGCGAACAGCCGCAGCCAGAACGGCCAATTGTTCACGAGCGTCGCCGCGTCTTTCGCGTCGAACAATCCGTTCTTGTAGAGCACATACGCAATCGCATAGAGGGCGACATAGACCGAGACGCCAATAGCGAGGCCGAGCAGCGCCGAACGCGCGCGCGGCCTGACGAGCCCGACGGCCGCCAGCGGCAGGCGATCGCCGAAACGATGAAACGCGAGCGCCGCCGCCAATGTCAGCCAGAGCATGGACTGACCGAGAAAGATCGACGCGTTCGTCGTCGGCGCCATCGCGTACAGCGCCTGCATCGGCGCGGTCATCAGCGCCAGAGGCCCGAGCAAGGCGCAGACGAGCCCCGCCACGGTCCAGACGGTTGTCCGTCCGAAGTCCTGCCGCTGCAATCCGGCCCCCGCCCCCATTCGCGTCCTCAAGTCGCGAGATCGAAGGATTCGTTTATATACGAACATCGATTGACCGTGAAAAAATCGTGCGCGATGCCCATACGATGAGCGACGAAAACAACGGGCCGCCGCGGCCGGCGAAACCGAAACAAGAAAGCAATGTGCTCGCGCTGGAGGCGTTGCCGGAGCGTCTTCAGCGTTTCGACCGATTGATGGGGATCGACCTTGGCACGAAGACCATTGGCCTCGCCTTGTCGGACGTGGAGCGTCGGCTCGCCTCCCCGCTCGAAACCATCGCCCGCAAGAAATTCACGCTCGATGTCGACTCGATGCTGAAGCTGGCCGAAAAATTCCAGGTCTCGGCTTTCGTGATCGGCCTGCCCTTGAATATGGACGGCTCGGAAGGTCCGCGCTCGCAAGCCACCCGCGCGTTCGTCCGCGCCGTCGCGGCGAAGACGTCCATTCCGTTCGTTTACTGGGACGAGCGCCTGTCCACTGCGGCGGTGACGCGGGAGCTGATCGCGCAGGACGTCTCCCGCGCCAAACGCGCCGAAGTCGTCGACCGCATGGCCGCCGCTTACATCCTCCAGGGCGCCCTCGACCGCCTGCGCGCTATTTCGTCCACTGCGGGATAGATCGTCGCAATCACGCAAATTTGGTTGCATATATTACTTTAACAACTCATAGTTGCCGTATTCATTTGGGGGATTCGAATGCGGCGTCAGAAATCGTCGGCATTTCAGCCGATCGATCTAGGCTTGGGCGACGAAGGGCCGGATCGCAACGACACGCTGAAATACATTGCGGAAATGGCAGGCGAGCTCGCCGCGCTCGCCGGCGCGGCGCGCCTTCCCATGCTCACCTATTTTCTGAACATGGCGCGCGTCGAGGCCGAAATGCACTTCGCGCCGCAGATCGGCGCCGGCGCGGCGAAAACTGCGCGCCGCTAGATCAACGCGGACTTGCGCGGAGCGCGCTATCGCGCCGACAGGAGCGAGACGCGATTGCCGCCATGGCGCTCGATCCGCCCTTCGATCTCGAGCTCCAGCAGCGCCATGTGCACCGTCGGGGCGGGCAGATCGGCTGCGCGCACGAGATCGTCGACGCCGACCGGCGACGGCCCCAACATGGCGGCGATCCGTTCGAGCGCCTCGTCGTCGTGCGCCGGCGCGGCGCCGTTGTGGTCAAACGCTTCGCCCGGCTCGTCGAGATCGTGATCGGGAATGGTGCGAGGCTGCGCGCTCTGACCGAGATCGAACAGATCGCTCTCGTCCCATAGCGGATCGCTCCGGCCGACCGGCGCATCCTCGCCGAACAGATCGGCGCGCGGCGCCCCGCCGGAGATCATCGGCGCGATCGTCTCGAGAATATCTTCGACCCGCGTGCAGAGCGTCGCGCCGCCGCGCAGCAAATCGTTGGCGCCCTCCGCGCGCGGATCGAGCGGCGAGCCGGGCACGGCGAAGACCTCGCGTCCCTGCTCGCTGGCGAAGCGCGCGGTGATCAGCGATCCCGAGCGGCGTGCCGCTTCGACCACGACTGTCGCCAGCGCAAGGCCAGACACCAGTCGATTGCGCCGCGGAAAATCGCGGCCGCGCGGCTCCCATTCCAGCGGCATTTCCGAAATCAGCGCGCCGGTCTCGGCGATCGCAGCGGCGAGCTCGACGTGCTCCGGCGGATAAAGCCGCAGGTGCCCGCCTGCGAGCGCCGCGATCGTGCCGCTGGCGAGGCTCGCCCGATGCGCCGCCGCATCGATCCCTCGCGCGAGGCCCGACACGACGACGACGCCCTCCTTGGCAAGGCCGCGCGCCAGACGTTCCGCCATCGCGAGCCCCGCCGCCGAAGCGTTGCGCGATCCGACGATGGCGACGGCCGGGCGCGCCAGCGCGTCGAGCCGACCCCGCACGGCGATCAACGGCGGCGCGGCGTCGATCGCCCGCAGCGTCGACGGATAATCAGGCTCTCCCAGAGCGACGAAGCGCACGCCATTTCTGTTCGCGGCTTCCATTTCGCGTTCGGCCTCGTCGCGCGCGAACAGCCGGATGGCGCGTTCTCCTTTGGCGGAGCGGATCAGGCCCGGCAGCGCCTCGAGCGCCGCGCCCGCGCCGCCGAACTTGTTGACGAGCGCCCGAAACGTGCGCGGCCCGACATTGTCGCAGCGGATCAACTGCAACCAGTCGAGCCTCTGCGCGTCGGTCAGGCGCACGCTCATCCCTTCTGTCCGATCCGGCTCTCTGTCCCCATGCGCAGCCGCCGGATGTTGTCGCGATGCTTCCACCACAGGATGCAAATGAGCAGAACGACGAGATCGCCGAGCGCGGGCCGGCCGAGCGCAAACATGGCGAAGCCAGTCGCAAGCGAGGCGATCAACGCCGACAGCGAGGAGTATCGGGTTGCGTAAGCGACGCCGAGCCAGACGACCGCAAAGACGAGCGCCGCGCGCCAGTCGAGCGCGACCGTCACGCCCAGGAAGGTCGCGACCCCTTTGCCGCCCTTGAATTTCAGCCACACTGGATAAATGTGGCCGAGAAAGGCGCCGAGCCCGGCGGCGCCCGCCGCGGCAGGTCCAAACCGCGCGGCGATCAGCACGGCCGCCGTTCCCTTCAGCGCATCCAGCAGCAACGTCGCCGCCGCTAGATCCTTGCGTCCCGTGCGCAGCACGTTGGTCGCCCCGATATTGCCCGAGCCGATCGAACGCAGATCCGCGGTCCCGAACACCTTGGTCAGCAAGAGCCCGAACGGAATCGAGCCGCACAAATAGCCGAAGGCGAGCGCGGCGATCATGGTCGCTGCAGCGATTTCAGTGAAGAAGGATGACGACATGGCGGGACTTCGGGCTCGTTCGGCGCGAGCCTATTCGTAGGCGACGGCGCCGGCAACCAGCGTCATTTTCACGCGGCCCTGCAACCGCGCCTCGTCGAACGGCGTGTTGCGGCAGCGCGAGTGCAATTTCTCCGGATCGACGACAAACGGTTCGTCCGGGTCGAAGCGGATGAGGTCGGCGGGCGCGCCGGCCGCGAGCCGGCCCTGCGGCAAGCGGAGGATTTCGGCCGGGCGTGTCGACATGGCGCGCAACAATTGCGGCAGCGACAGGTCGCCGCTGTGCACGAGACGCAACCCCGCGGCGAGCATCGTCTCCAGGCCGATGGCGCCGAACTCCGCCTCTCCGAACGGCAACCGTTTGGTCTCGACGTCCTGCGGATCGTGATCGGAGACGATCACGTCGATCAGCCCGCTGGCCACTGCTTCGACGAGCGCGCGGCGCGTTTCCTCGCGGCGCAGCGGCGGGCGAATCTTCAGGAAGGTGCGATAGTCGCCGATATCGTTTTCGTTCAGCGTGAGGTGATTGATCGACACGCCGCAGGTGACCTGCAATCCCGAGGCCTTGGCGCGCGCGATGACGTCGAGCGATTGCTCCGTCGAAACGAGCGCGGCGTGATAGCGGCCGCCCGTCATCGCCACCAGACGCATGTCGCGGTCGAGCACGATCGATTCCGCCTCGGGCGGAACGCCTGTCAGGCCGAGACGCGAGGCGAGTTCGCCTGCGTTCATCACGCCGCCTGCGAGATCGCGCTCCTCCGGAAAATGCACGATCAGCGCGCCGAAGTCGCGCGCATAGGACAGGGCGCGGCGCATGACCTGCGCATTGCGCAGCGAACGGCCGGAATCGCCGAACGCTACAGCGCCGGCTTCGAGCAGCAATCCGAATTCGGCGATCTCCCTGCCCTCGCGGCCGCGCGTCAGCGCCGCCATCGGCAGGACGCGGACCGCGCCCGTGTCGCGCGCGCGGCGCTTGAGAAAGTCGACGACGGCGGGATCGTCGACCGGCGGGTTGGCGTCCGAGCGCGCGACGATCGTCGTCACCCCGCCAATGGCCGCCGCCGTCGTCGCTGTTGCGATGGTTTCGCGGTGCTCATCGCCGGGTTCGCCGACGAAGGCCTGCATGTCGACCAGCCCCGGCGCGACGACGTCGCCCGCGCAATCGACGATCCGAGCGTCGGAGGGGACTGATTGCCCCGTGACTTCCGCGCCGACTGCGACAACGTAGCCGTCGCGCGCCAGAACGCCGCCGCGCGTCTCGGTCCCGCGCGCGGGGTCGACGAGCCGCGCGTTGACCAGAGCGACCGGGTGCGGGGCGTTGAACGGCATGGCTAGTCCTGGCTCTGCGCGCGTCCCGCCGTCATCGGAAGCGTCGCGCCAGCGCGCCGACCGCATATCCGATGAGGCAGATGACGAGATAGACGATGAATTCGAACGGCAGGTTCGACATGGCGTTGACGACCTTGCCGCCGCTCGAGACGCCTTCGAACAGGGCGTGCGCTGCGACCGCGCCGCCGACCGCCGGAATGAGGATCCAGTAGACCCGCAGCCGCCCCCAGGCCAGCGCCGCGCTCAGAGCCAGGGCGAGCAGGCCCGGCGCCGTCGCAAGCTGCACGACGACGGCTGAAAACAAGAAACCGATCAGGCGTGCGATGCGGACCATTGCAGCCTCCTGGCGCCGGCGCGCTCATCCGTTCGGCATGTTGCGCGCTAGCGCTTCGAGAACGGCCATGCGCACCGCAACGCCCATCTCCACCTGTTCGCGGATCAGAGATTGCGGGCCGTCGGCGATGGCGGAATCAATCTCGACGCCGCGGTTCATCGGGCCGGGATGCATCACCAGCGCATCGTGCCTGGCTTGCTTGAGCTTTTCTGCATCGAGGCCGAAATACCGGAAATACTCCCGCACCGAGGGCACGAAGGCGCCGTTCATGCGCTCGCGCTGCAGGCGCAGCATCATCACGATGTCGGCGTCCTTGAGACCAGCGCGCATGTCGCGGAACACTTCGACGCCCATGCGTTCGATGCCGGCGGGCAGCAGCGTCGAGGGGGCCACCACGCGCACGCGCGCGCCCAGCGCCGACAGCAGGATGATGTTGGAACGCGCGACGCGCGAGTGCAGGATGTCGCCGCAGATGGCGACGATCAGCCCGTCGATCCGGCCCTTGTTGCGGCGGATGGTCAGCGCGTCGAGCAGCGCCTGGGTGGGGTGCTCATGTGCGCCGTCGCCGGCGTTGATCACCGAACAGTCGACCTTGCGCGCGAGCAGGTGAACGGCGCCGGCTTGCGCATGGCGCACGACGATCAGGTCCGGACGCATGGCGTTGAGCGTGATCGCCGTGTCGATCAGCGTCTCGCCCTTCTTCACGCTCGAATTGGCGACCGACATGTTCATGACGTCGGCGCCCAGCCGCTTGCCCGCCAGTTCGAACGAAGATTGCGTGCGGGTCGAGGCTTCGAAGAAAAGATTGATCTGGGTGCGGCCGCGCAGCGTCGAACGCTTCTTTTCGACCTGTCGGGAGACGTCGATCGCCTCCTCCGCCAGATCGAGCAACGCCTCGATATCGATCCGCGACAGGCCTTCGATCCCGAGCAGATGGCGGTGAGGAAAAATCGGCCGGGGCGCTGCTTGCGACATCGAGGCCGGTCTATGCGGGAAAGGCGCGGCGACCGCAAGGGGGCGCGCGCAAGGCGCGCCCGAATTTCACAAGGTCGTCAGAATTCGCGACGGCCGCCGGCCGGGGCGCGCACTGCCATCTTGAGGCGTCGGTCGTCGACCGCCTTCGGCGGCGGCGCGGTATGCGGAATCTTCGGAACGTCGCCCACCACCGCTCCTTTCGCCAGCCGCGCGATGAAGAGCGCGATCAGGCTCGCGACGACGGCGCCGAGCGTCATCGACGCCAGGTCGTTGATGGTCGGGTAGGGTCGATAGACGCAATACGCGATCATTGCGGCCAGGATCGTCGGCAAGGTGACAAGCCAGCCGCTGCGGAATCCGAGGCCCCGATCCTTGAAGAGGATGATGCCGAGGCCGGATGTCGCGAAAGCCATGGCCAGAATGATGGACGAGAAGCCGAACAAGGCGCCGTCGTCGAGCCGCGATACGCCGGTCGTCCAAATGTGCCAGGCGAACAGCTGGCGCTCGAGCATGGCCGAATAGGTGTTGGTGAAGGTCGGCGGCGCGTCCGTGGCCGCCCACGCAGCCGCAGGGGCCAGCAGGACCCCTGTCAGATACAAAACCGCTTTTCCGCGCATCGTTGTGCAACCGTCTGTTCTTCTGTCGATTGACTGCATGATTTCAAAAGGAGTTTGACAACCGGTAAAGCCCGCAGCGTCAGCTTGACGGCCATGCGGATTTGACAGGTCAAACCCGCTCGACCATTTTCCCGCGCGACCGCCGGACCGCCGGCCAAACGATTTACGCCGCGCTTTGGCGCGGGCGAGGCTGCTATTTCATGAACGTCGTCATCGTCGAATCGCCCGCAAAGGCCAAGACGATCAACAAGTATCTCGGACGCGGCTACGAAGTGCTGGCCTCGTTCGGTCACGTCCGCGACCTGCCGGCCAAGGATGGGTCCGTCGAGCCCGACGCCGATTTCGCAATGAAATGGGAAGTCGACGGCAAGGCGGCCAAGCGCCTGTCCGACATCGCCAGCGCCGTGAAGGGCGCCGACAAAGTCATTCTGGCGACCGACCCGGACCGCGAAGGCGAAGCGATTTCCTGGCACGTTCTGGAAGTCCTGCGGAACAAGAAGGTCCTGAAGGACAAGAAGATCGAGCGCGTCGTCTTCAACGCCATCACCAAGGATGCGATCCTCGACGCGATGAAGCACCCGCGCGAGGTCGACGCCGCGCTTGTGGAAGCCTATCTCGCCCGTCGCGCGCTGGACTATCTCGTCGGGTTCAATCTCTCGCCCGTGCTGTGGCGCAAGCTGCCGGGCGCGCGCTCGGCCGGCCGCGTCCAGTCGGTGGCGCTCCGCCTCGTCTGCGACCGCGAGCTCGAGATCGAGAAATTCGTCGCGCGCGAATACTGGTCGCTGGTCGCGCATCTCAAGACGAAGGCGGGCGCGCCGTTCACCGCTCGCCTCGTCGGCGCGGACGGCAAGAAGGTGAACCGGCTCGACATCGGCGCAGGCGCCGAAGCCGAGGCGTTCAAGAAAGCCCTTGAGGCGGCGGCGTTCACGGTGAAGTCGGTCGAGGCCAAGCCGGCCAAGCGCCATCCCTACGCGCCGTTCACGACCTCCACGCTCCAGCAGGAAGCCTCGCGAAAGCTTGGCCTTGCGCCCGCCCGTACCATGCAGCTCGCCCAGCGGCTCTACGAGGGCGTCGATATCGACGGCGAGACGGTCGGACTCATTACTTATATGCGCACCGACGGCGTCGACATGGCGCCGGAAGCCGTCGCCGCCGCTCGCAAGTTGATCGGTCAGGAATACGGACCCGAATACGTTCCCGGCGCGCCGCGCAAATACACGGCCAAGGCCAAGAACGCCCAGGAAGCGCACGAGGCGATCCGGCCGACCGACATGGCCCGCCTGCCCCGCCGCGTCGCTAAGATGCTCGATCCCGAGCAGGCGCGTCTCTACGAACTGATCTGGACGCGCACCATCGCCAGCCAGATGGAATCGGCCGAGCTGGAGCGCACGACGGTCGAGATCGAAGCAATGGCGGGCGCCAGATCGATCGACCTGCGCGCCACCGGCCAGGTCGTGCGCTTCGACGGCTTCCTGAAGCTCTATCAGGAAGGCAAGGACGACGATCCCGAGGACGAGGATTCGAACCGTCTGCCGCCGATGGCCGCGGGCGAGCCGTGCACGCGCGAGAAAATCGAGGCGACGCAGCATTTCACCGAGCCGCCGCCGCGCTTCACCGAAGCGACGCTGGTCAAGCGCATGGAGGAGCTCGGCATCGGGCGTCCTTCCACGTATGCGTCGACGCTCGCCGTGCTGCGCGACCGCGATTACGTCAAGCTCGACAAGAAGCGCCTCGTTCCGGAGGACAAGGGCCGGCTCGTCGTCGCCTTCCTCGAAAGCTTCTTCCAGCGCTACGTCGAATACGATTTCACGGCCGGCCTAGAAGAGCA
This sequence comes from uncultured Rhodoblastus sp., assembly GCA_964634325.1. Taxonomy (GTDB): domain Bacteria; phylum Pseudomonadota; class Alphaproteobacteria; order Rhizobiales; family Beijerinckiaceae; genus JAJXWB01. The sequence goes on along the minus strand of CAZWJF010000004.1, from coordinate 85,322 downwards.
GCTCGACCGCATCTCCAATTCGGAGATTGACTGGAAGACGGTGCTCCGCGACTTCTGGCAGGAGTTCTCGGCCGCGATCGCCGCGACCACCGACCTGCGCACGACGCAGGTGCTCGACGCGCTCAACGATCTGCTCGGCCCGCACATCTTCCCGGCCAGAGGCGACGGCGCCGATCCGCGCGCCTGCCCATCGTGCAACGCCGGCCAGCTGTCGCTGAAGATCGGCAAGTACGGCGCCTTCATCGGCTGTTCGAACTATCCTGAGTGCCGTTTCACGCGCACGCTGTCGCCCCTGACCGCCGAAGCCATCGCCAACGGCGAGCGCCCGGGCGTCAAGGTTCTGGGCAACGATCCCGACACCGGCGCGGAGGTCACGATCCGCGACGGCCGTTTCGGCGCCTACATCCAGCTCGGCGAACAGGCCGAGGAAGGCGACGAGAAGCCCAAGCGGTCCTCGCTGCCGCGCGGCCTGAAGCCTGAAGACGTGACGCTCGAAAAGGCGCTGCGACTGCTCGCTTTGCCTCGCGAGGTCGCGCGCCATCCCGATAGCGGCGAACCGATTCTCGCGGGCATCGGCCGGTTCGGCCCCTACGTGCAGCACGGCAAGACCTACGCGAACCTGACGCGCGACGACGACGTGCTCGAGATCGGCGCCAATCGCGCCATCGATCTGATCGTGCAGAAGGAACAGGGCGGCGGCCGGTTCGGTCGCGGCGGAACCGCGCGTGAGATTGGCGCGCACCCTGAAGGCGGCGCGGTCTCCGTCAAGTCCGGCCGCTTTGGCCCTTACGTCAACTGGGGCAAGGTGAACGCGACGATTCCGAAGGGAACGGACCCCGAGACGCTGACGCTCGACGCCGCGCTGGCGATGATCAAGGCGAAACAGGACGGCGGCGACGCTGGCGGCGGCCGCGCCCTCGGCGATCATCCCGACGGCGGCGCGCTGGTCGTGCGCGACGGCCGCTTCGGTCCGTATGTCGCATGGGGCAAGGTGTTCGCCACCATCCCGAAGAGCCAGTCGCCGGACGCGATTTCGCTTCAGGACGCCATCGATCTGGTCAACGCCCGCGCGGCCGCCACCGGCAAGAAGGGCCCGGTGAAAAAGGCCGCTGCGAAAAAGGCGCCGGCCAAGAAGCCGGCGGCCAAGGCCAAGAAGATCGAGGACTCCGACGACGCGCCTTTCGAAGGCGCAAAGCCTGCGAAAAAGGCGGTCGTAAAGAAGGCGGTCGCGAAAAAAGCGCCGGCCAAGAAAACGGCCGCCAGGAAGGCGACAAAGAAGTAATGCTGGAGATCGGCGACCTACGGCCCGACGAGGTCGAGGCCGCCGTCGCGCTCTGGGAGACCTGCGGCCTGACGCGCCCGTGGAACGATCCGCGCGCCGACATCGCCCTGGCGCTTGGCAAGCCCTCTTCCACCGTGCTCGCCGGCCGCATCGACGACCGGCTGGTCGGCACGGCCATGACCGGCTCCGACGGCCATCGCGGCTGGGTCTATTATCTCGCCGTATCGCCGGATCATCAGCGCAAAGGCTACGGCGCGGCGATGATGCAGGCGGCGGCCGACTGGCTTCGCGCCAGAGGCGCGCCGAAACTGCACGTCATGATCCGCAGCGAGAATGTCACGGTCGCCGCCTTCTACGCCAAACTCGGCTACGAGAAGAGCGACACGATCACGATGGCCCATCGCATCGGTTGATCAATCCGGCCAGAACTTGCGCCAATCGAACGCCTTGGCCACCGGCGCCCGCATGTTCGGATTCTGCGTCATCGCCGTCGCCAGCGTCATGCACTTGCCGTAGCGCCCGTTGACGCGCTCGGCGAAGAGCGCGGTCGTCATGTGCGATTTGATTTTCGGGCTCTTGAGATCGATGCCGGGCAGGACCGCGAAGGGCGCGTCTTTTCCGGTCGCGCGGCGATAGGCGTCGCGCAGCTCCTTGAAGGTGCGGGTCTGCGCGAAGTCGGCGGACTTCTCGCGCGCCAGGTCGTTGCGCAAGTCGGCGTCGCCGATGCCGAGCTTGTATCGCTCGACCGCGACACGCGCGGCCTTCTCCGACGCCGTGGCTTCAGCGCGCGGCTCGCGCCGCTTGTCGTAGGAAAGAAGATCGCCGTCGGCCGCGATCTTCTGACCGGACAATCGCGAAATGACGCCTTGCAGCGCGGCGTTGCGCGCCGAATAGCGGCCCGCGTTGTAATCGGCGAAGCGATAGATCTTGTGCGCGTAGCCGGACTGGTAGGCGAGCAACTGGCGCGCCCCGTAATAGAGGCCGCCCCTGCGGCTATAGAGCCGGTCGCGAACCGCCAGAGATTCGGCGTGGCTGATCGGCCGCCAATGTTCGCCGCGCTCCGCATCGAGCGCGAACGCGACCGACACCTGCATCGCCCCGACGGTCGACACCTGATTGTACTCCTCGACGATCTTGTCCAGCAGTCCCGTCGCGAGCAGTCCGTCGAGCGCGACGTTCTTCGCGCCGTAGCTGACGAAATCCCGATAGACGAGATCGAGGTCGCGCTCGGTGCGCGCCGCGCGAATGCGCTTGAGAAACGAGGATTGCGGCGTCGGGATCGCGCCGAGATAGTCGACCGCCTTGTTTCCCAGCATCGGCACGACGCCCGCTTTCTTGCGAATGGCCGCCTCGGCGATGCGGCCAAGCCCCGGCACGGCCGGATTGGCCTGAAAACTCGATTCCTGCGAGGCGACCGCAATGACGGCGCAGACGTTCTCGTTGGCGACCGGCAATTTGTTGTCGGCGAGCGCCGCCAGAATGTCGGCGCCCCACCCCGCCGCATCGCGCACGCCGCCGCGCTCGTTGAGAATGAGGCGCGCAACCTCGTCGGGCCCAAGCTGCTGCGCGAGCGACGGACTGGCCGACAGCAGCGCGCTCGCGAATACGGCAGCAAGACCAACGCGTTTCGTCACCCCCGCCATTCCAGCCTCCCTCGTCCGGCGAAGCTCGCGCAGAACGCCGCGTCCGACAAGTCGGCCTGCATTCGACCTGGCGGCGCGCAAACGATAGAACAGCAGCCAATGTCCAAATCCAGCCCCGCGACTCGCCTCCCCTCCCGCGAGGAGATTCTCGCCTTCATCGCGCGCGAACGGGACAGCGGCAATGCGGGCAAGATCGGCAAGCGCGAAATTGCGCGCGAATTCGGGATCAAGGGCGCCGACAAGATCGACCTCAAGCGCATCCTGCGCGAACTGGAAGATGAGGGCGCTGTCGAGCGGCGCGGCAAGGAGCTGGTCAAGCCGGGCGTCCTGCCGCCGGTCGTGTTGTGCGACGTCACCGGCCGCGACCTCGACGGCGAATTGATCGCGCGGCCCGTCGAATGGGACACGAGCCAGCTTGGCCCCACGCCGCGCATTCTGTTGCACGCGCCGCGCCGCGCGAAGCCGGGAACGCCGATCCCGGGCGTCGGCGACCGCGCGCTGGTGCGCACTGAAAGGGAGCGCGACCCGGAGCCCGGCGCGCCCGCCTATACGGGCCGCGTCATCAAGCTTCTGTCGAAGCAGAAATCGCGCGTGCTCGGCATTTTCCGCGTCAACGCGCGCGGCGGCGGCGGGCGCATCGAGCCGATCGACAAGAAACAGCTGGGTCGCGAACTCGCCGTCGGCGAGAGCGACCGCGAGGACGCGCGCGACGGCGATCTCGTCGCCGTCGACATCCTGCGCACACGGCTCGCGGGCCTTCCCACCGCGCGTGTGCGCGAAGTCATCGGCGCGGTCGGCACGGAAAAGGCCATCAGCCAGATCGCGATCGCCTCTCATGGCATCCCCGACGTGTTCCGCCAGGAAACTCTCGCCGAAGCCGACAAGGCGCAACAGGCGAAGATGGAGGCCGAGGGTTTTCGACGCGAGGACTGGCGCTCGGTTCCGCTCGTCACCATCGACCCGCCCGACGCGAAGGATCACGACGACGCGGTTTTCGCCGAGCCTGACGACGACAGGGACAACGACGGCGGTTTCGTCGTCATCGTCGCCATCGCCGACGTCTCTTATTATGTGCGCCCGCATTCCGCGCTCGACCGCGAGGCTGTCGCGCGGGGCAATTCGGTTTACTTCCCGGACCGCGTCGTGCCGATGCTGCCCGAGCGCATTTCCAACGATCTGTGTTCGCTGCGCCCGAACGAGGATCGCCCCGCCCTCGCCGTGCGCATGCGCATGGACAAGCACGGCAAAAAGATCGGCCACACGTTCCATCGCATCATGATGCGCTCGGCCGCGAAGCTGTCGTATCAACAGGCGCAACACGCCTTCGACGGCAAGCCCGACGAGACGTGCGCGCCGTTGATGAAGTCCGCGCTTGAACCGCTTCTCGCCGCTTACCGTAGCGCTGTCGTCGCGCGCGAAAAGCGCGGGCCGCTCGATCTCGATCTCCCCGAGCGCAAGATCAGGCTGAAGGATGACGGGACCGTCGACCGTATCGAGATTCCCCCGCGCCTCGAAGCCCATCGACTGATCGAGGAATTCATGATCGCGGCGAATGTCGCGGCCGCCGAGACGCTGGAGGAGAAGCGTCAGCATCTCATCTACCGCGCGCACGACGAGCCGACCGTCGAAAAACTCAACGCGCTGTCGGAATTTCTCGCCACCATCGGCGTGCGTCTGGCGAAGGGCCAGACGATGCGCGCCAAACAGTTCAACGACATTCTGGCGCGGGTGAAGGACACCGAGCACGAGCACGTCGTCAACGAGGTCGTGCTGCGCAGTCAGGCTCAGGCCGAATACACCGCGCAGAACTACGGGCATTTCGGCCTCAACCTGAGGCGCTACGCGCATTTCACCTCGCCGATCCGCCGCTATGCCGACCTGATCGTGCATCGCGCTCTGGTGCGCGCGCTGCATCTCGGCCCCGGCGGATTGCCGGATACCGGCCTCGACGAACTCGCCGAGATCGCCGCGCGCATTTCCGCCGCCGAGCGCCGCGCCATGACGGCCGAACGCGAGACGATCGACCGCCTGATCGCCAATTTCCTGGCCGATCAGATCGGCGCGACCTTCGCCGGCAAGGTGTCCGGCGTGACACGCTCCGGCCTGTTCGTGAAGCTGGTCGACACCGGCGCGGACGGCTTCGTGCCTGCCTCCACCATCGGCGACGAATATTTCCGTCACGACGAGGCGCACGCGGCTTTGATCGGCTCGCGCTCGGGCCGCGCCTATCGTCTCGGCGATGCGGTCGACGTGCGCCTGCTCGAAGTCGCGCCGATGGCGGGCGCGCTGCGCTTCGAAATTCTGAGCGAGGGCCGCTCGGTGCGCGGCGCGGGCCTGCGCGCGAAAAAGATCAAGTCGTCCCGACGCGACAAAGGGTCCTCTACCGCAAAAGCGTCCAAAGGTTACAAAGGGCGCAAGAAGTGACCGAAAGGGACAAGCCTATGAACTCTCCCGCGCCCGCATCCACCGGGGCGGCCATCGACCGCGACGTCTGGCTCGCCATGCGACGCGGCTTCGCCTGTCGTTGTCCGGCTTGCGGCGAGGGCAAGCTCTACGGCTCCTATTTGGAAGTCGTGGACGCTTGCGCCGTCTGCGGCCAGGAATTGCATCATCACCGCGCCGACGACGCGCCGCCCTATTTCACGATCTTCATCGTCGGTCATTTCGTGGTCGCCGCGTTGCTCGCCTTCGACGAATTCTGGCCGGATGCGCCCTACTGGCTGCACGCGATCCTCTGGTCCGCCTTCATCATCCTCTCCTCGCTCTGGCTGCTGCCGCTCGTGAAAGGCGCGCTCGTCGGCTACCAATGGGCGCTGCGCATGCACGGTTTCGGCGGCGAGGAGGACATGCCTGCCGCGCACCGCCCACAGATTGGCGCGACGGATCGATCCGCGTAGGATCGTCCGACAAGATCGGCAGTCGAACGAAGGTCCGAAATGAACGACAAGGCGGCCCAGGCCAGCAAGGAACACGCGCACGCGCAATTCATGACCAATCATGACCGCGAGCGGAAATGGCCGAACGTGCGGCCAAAGCTTGCGGCCACGCTGATCCTGCTCGATCGCGCCGACAAGACGCCGAAAGTGCTGATGGGCAAGCGCCACGCCGGCCACAAGTTCATGGCCGGCAAGTTCGTCTTTCCCGGCGGGCGCATCGAGGCGTCCGACCGCAAGATGTCGGCGCTGGCGCCGCTGCCGTCTGTGGTCGAGGAAAAGCTCGGCAAGCGCCGCGTGAAACCGTCGAAGACCTTGCCGCGCGCCTTGGCTTTGGCGGCGATGCGCGAAGTGTTCGAGGAGACGGGCCTCGTCCTCGGCCGCCGCGGCGCGGTCGAGCGGGTTCCCGACGGCGACTGGGCGGATTTCGCCGCGCATGGCGTGGCGCCGGATCTGTCGGAGGTGCATTTCATCGCCCGCGCCATCACGCCGCCCAAGCGTCCGAAGCGCTTCGACACCACGTTCCTGTGCCTCGACGCCAAATGGATCGCCCATCGCGTCGAAGGCGTCGTGACGCCGGATACGGAACTCGTCGAACTCGTCTGGGTGCCGTTGAAAGAAGCGCAGGAACTCGATCTGCCGCACATCACCTCGGTCGTTCTGAAGGAGCTGGAAGGTCGCATCGCCGGCGGCATGGCGGACGACGTCCCCACGCCCTTCTATTACGAGAAGCAGCGGGTTTGGTTTCGCGAGGAATTATGATCGTTTGACGCCGTCATGCCCGGCCATGACGGCCGGGCTCAGGGCGAACATGCCACGCTTCTTCCCTCTCATCGCAGCCATCGCCGCGATCGCGCTTGTCGGCGTCGGCCTGTCGCTGACGATCCCGATCATCGCCGTACGCATGGAGGCGGCAGGCTTCAGCGCGGAAGCCAATGGCTGGGGCGTGGCCATGTCGGGTCTGGCGACGATCCTCGTTTCGCCGCTTACGCCGTCGCTCGTGCGACGGCTCGGCGTACGCAACGTGATGACCATCGCCCTTGCGCTCGGGGTGGCATGTCTCGCCGCGCTCGCCTTCGTCGCGAACGTCTGGTGGTGGTATCCGATCCGGTTCCTGCTCGGTGCAGCGCTGACGCTCCTGTTCGTCGTCAGCGAATATGCGATCAACGCCCTCGCGCCAGAGGAACGTCGCGGTCTGTGGATCGGCATCTACTCGACCGCGCTTTACCTGGGCTTTGCTCTCGGCCCGGCGATCGTCGGCCTCGTCGGCGCGGAGGGTCGCGCCGGCTTCTATCTCGCAATGGCGCTCTTCGTTGTCGCCGGCGCTCCTGTTGTGGCGGCCGGCGACAGTATTCCAGGCTTCAGCCGAAGCGCCGAGCGCCCGGCCTGGCGCATGATCGGCGCCGCGCCGGCCATCATGCTTGCGTCGCTGCTGTTCGGCGCCATCGAGACGGGCGGCATGGGTCTGCTTCCGGTCCAGGCGCTGCGCAACGGTTTCGACGCGCAGACCGGCGCCCTGTTCGTTTCCTTCGTCGCCTTCGGCAATGTCGCCTTTCAATTGCCGCTCGGACTTCTGTCCGACCGATTCGATCGCCAGCGCCTCATGCTCGCGGTGGCGGGATTCGGCCTGGTCGGCGCGATCGGCCTCGCGCTGCTGCAACCCCACTACCTCGCCTTCAGCGTTTTGCTGTTCGTCTGGGGCGGCGTCGTCGGCGGCCTCTACATGCTCGGCCTGGCGGCGCTCGGCGCGCGCTATGCGGGCGCGGATCTGGCGTCGGCCAACGCGGCTTTCATCATGCTCTATGCAACCGGCATGATGGCGGGCCCGCCGGCGCTCGGCCGCGTTCTCGACGCGCTGCCGCAGTTCGGCCTGTTCGGCGGAATGGCGGCGCTGTTTGCGCTCTATCTGTTGATCGCCGCGTCGATGTCGGCGGCGTCCGGCAAGCTTCCCTGACTGCCCGATTTCGTGCAGGCGAGCGCTGCCGCTGCGCTGGCGCGCGAAAGCGCCGCGCGCATGTCGAGGCCGCGGTCGAGTCCCGCCGCCAGCACGCCGACGAAACAATCGCCCGCCGCCGTCGTGTCGACTACATCGACGCGATGGGCGGCGATCCTGAAATCCTCGCCGGCGACATGCGCCTCGCATCCCTCGCCGCCGAGCGTGCGGACGACGCCGGTCGCAAGGCTCTGGGCCAGCGCTTTCGCGGAAGCGTCGCACCCGGCCTGCGCCGCCAGAAAAGCCGCCTCCCGCTCGTTGACGACGACCAGATATGTGTCGCGGAACGTCTCGAGCGGCAGTTCGACCGCCGGCGCAAGATTGAGAATGACGCGCGCGCCCGCCGCGTGGGCCCGGGCGATGAGGCGCGCGGTTTCGCCCGGATCGCATTCCATCTGAACGAGAAGAATCGTTTCAGAATCGAGCATTTCGTCGGGAACGGCGGACTGCCGCGCCAGTAGATTGGCGCCGGGCGCGACCGCGATGGCGTTGCGGCCCGCCCGGTCCGTGACGATCGAGGCGACGCCGGTGGGTCCATCGAGCGCCGCGACGCCCCAGGTGTCGACGCCTGCGGATTCCAGCCCTGCCTGCGCGGGGCCGGCGAAGGAATCGCGGCCGACGGCCCCGTAGAGCGCCACTTCCGCTCCATCGCGCGCCGCTGCGACGGCCTGATTGGCCCCCTTGCCGCCAGGCGCCGTACGCATCGCGCCGGCCAGCCGCGTCTCCCCGGCCACAGGCAGCGCGTCCATCGCAAACAGCAGGTCCAGATTGATCGAACCGAAGACGAGGATCATGTGACAGCTTTGCCGTCAGCGCGCGGAATTGACAATCGGCCTGTCGTGAGTATTTTGCGCGCCGAGCTTCCGGGCCGGGACGGTTCACCGTTCTCCGGCTCTTTTCGTTGCGCGGCTGGCTACGCCGCTAAACCGGGACACGACCATGGCCAAGGCCGCCACCATCAAGATCAAGCTGCTGTCGTCCGCCGACACTGGCCATTTCTATGTCACCAAGAAGAACGCGCGCACGAAGACCGACAAGCTGTCGTTCAAGAAGTACGACCCGGTCGCGCGCAAGCACGTCGAGTACAAGGAAACCAAGATCAAGTAAGTCGGCCTCGAGAGTCGATCTCCTGAAGGGCGCGCGAGCGCCCTTTTTCTTTGGGCGAGCGGGCGGCATGGCCAAAGCATGGGCGCCTGCGGCTAAGGAACGAGCGCTCGAGGCCGCGAAAGCGGTTGCGGCGCCCGCGTCGCCCCTGCTACGCCGGTCACGGCGCATTTCAGGAGGCGCAAACGTGCAGTCAGCCGCTTTTCACATCGTTCCGGCGCGCACCGACGCCGACTTCCACGACGCCGTCCGTCTGTTCGGCGCTTACGCCGGCACGCTCGGCGTCGATCTCTCGTTCCAGAATTTCGAGGAAGAGCTGGAGAACATGCCCGGCGAATACGCGCCGCCGAAGGGCGAATTGCTGCTCGCGCGCGCCGCCGACGGCGAGGCCATCGGCTGCGTCGCGTTGCGCCCGATCGAGCCCGCCGGCTGCTGCGAGATGAAGCGTCTCTACGTGATGCGCAAGGGCCGGCAACTCGGGGCGGGAAAAGCGCTGGTCGACGCGATCATCAAGATTGCGGTCGCAGAGGGCTACACCGAGATGCGGCTCGACACGCTGCCTTCGATGGCCGCGGCGCTGACGCTCTACGCCGAAGTCGGCTTCCAGCGGATCAAGCCCTATTACGCTTCGCCGATCCCCGGCGCTGTTTTTCTGTCGCGGCCCCTGCCCTGACGCAGACCGCGTTCAGGGCGACGCGCGCCGGAACGCCGCGTCGATGGCCGCGAATCTGTCGTCCACTTCCCCACGCATCTCGGGATGGGTGAAAACGTAGAGCTCGTTTGAGCGGATCGCGTCGAGCGCGCGCGCGGCGACCCATGCCGGGTCGAGCCCGGCGTCGGCGTTTTCCGCCATACGCCTCGCCAATTCCCCGCTGGCGCTGTCGGGCGGCGGCCGCTGCGCCGGGCCGTAGCGTTCCTGCCGGTTGCGCGCGCTCTCGGCGATTCGCGTGCGAACGAATCCCGGGCACAGAACGCTGACGCCGATGTTTTCCGGCGCGAGCTCTTTCGCGAGGCCTTCGGAAATTCCGACGACCGCATATTTGGTCGCAACATAGGGGCTGAAGCCGATATTGGCCTGCAAGCCGGCCATTGAGGCCGTGTTGACGATATGGCCGCCTTGCCCGTGCGCTCGCATAGCCGGCAGAAATGCGGCCAGACCGTTCACGACCCCCATGAGATTGACGTCGACGACCCACCGCCAGGTCTGCGGCGATATCGCTTCGACGCCGCTGCCGCCGGCGACGCCGGCGTTGTTGCACAGGATGTGAACCGGACCGAAGGCGTCGCGCGTCTCCGCGGCCGCCCGCGAAAGGCTGTCAAAATCGGCGACGTCGCACACAATCGAGGCGATGCGCGGCGAAAACCCGGCGAGCCGCACGACGGCGGCGTCGAGCGCGGGCTCTTCGATATCGGCGAGCATGACGTTTGCGCCTTCCGCCGCCAGGGCGCGGGCGAGCGCGAAACCGACCCCGCTGGCCGCGCCGGTGACGAAGGCGGTGCGGCCGGAAAGGTCGCGCATGAGGCCACTCTGAGAAATCGACGGAGCCTGATTCGGCGACGAAGGTGGCCGGTCATCGACGGCGTTCGAGGAGGCCACTCCTACACCGCCAACGACCGGCCGACCCCACGGACCCAGGAGATGCGGCGGACCTGAGCACTCCGCAGGGTATTCAAAGTCGCCGAAACGCATCGCTACGCGAACTGACGCGAACGCCCGCTTCGGGGCCTGACCGCGCCGCCAGATGCAACTAGCTCGGCAGGACCACGTTACCCCGCGCGGCCGGAAAAGCAATCTCCCGGCCTTCGAACCGTTTTAGAAACCGTTTGTTAAGGAAAATGGACAGGGTGAACGGCTGGCCAGCCTCAGGCCGCCGACAAACTCACCTTGTTTCGCCCGGACGTCTTCGATTCATACAGCGCCTTGTCGGCCGACTTGTAGATGAAGTCCGGATTGGCGTCCGCGCCGCGATCCGCGGCGCCGATCGAGATCGTGACCGGAATGGCCTGCTGCCCTTCCTTCACATTGAACGGCTCGGCTTCGACCGCCCGACGCACGCGCTCGGCGACGCGCGCGGCGACCTCCAGCGAGGTATCGGGCATCACGATCACGAACTCCTCGCCGCCGAGGCGGCAGACCAGATCGACGCTGCGCACCGCGCGTCGGATGCGCCCGGCGAGCGCGCGCAGAATTTCGTCGCCGGAATCGTGGCCGTAGGTGTCGTTGATCCTCTTGAAGAAGTCGATGTCGAGCACGAGCAGCGACAGCGGCTTGGCCTCTTGCGCCGCCTGATCGAGCAGCGCCGTGAGATTCATGTCGAAATAACGCCGGTTGTGCAGACCGGTCAGGCCGTCGACGACCGCCATCTCGATCGCCTGCTCGACATTGTCGCGCAGACTGTCGGCGTAGCGCTTGCGGCGCACCTGCGTGCGCACGCGGGCGATCAGTTCGTTCCGATCGATCGGACGCATCAGATAATCGTTCACGCCGAGATCGAGGCCGCGCAGCACTTTCGGGCGGTCTTCGAGATCGGCGATGGTCAGCAGCGGCAGGCCGCGCGTGCGCTCGAGCGAGCGAAGCTGACTGCACAGGCGCAGGCCGTCGTAGTTGGTCAGTCCGAGGCTGACGATCACGAGATCGTACGGATTTTCGGCGGCGCGAAACAGCGCCTCCTGCGGGTTCGTCTCGACGTCCACCGCCTGGTGGCCGCGCAGCGACGCGACAATGCGGTCGCTCGACGCCATGCGGTCGTCGACCAGCAGGACGCGACCGTGGTTGCCGTCGGCGGCCGACGCGTTGACGAAGGGATCGGAGCGGCTGAGCCGCGCGGACGCGGCCGCTCGCGAACGCAATTCGTCCATCGTGACCTTGAGGCGCGACAGCGATTTCACCCGCGCGATCAACGCCACTTCGTCGACCGGCTTGGTCAGGAAGTCGTCGGCGCCGCAGTCGAGACCGCGCACGCGGTCCGCCGCCTGGTCGAGCGCCGTCACCATGACGACGGGGATGTGCGAGGTCGTTGGATCGGCCTTTAGCCGCGTGCAGACCTCAAAACCGTCCATGCCGGGCATCATGATGTCGAGCAGCACGATGTCGCACAGGCCCGCCTTGCAGGCTTCGATCGCTTCCGGCCCGTTCGTGGAGGTCAGAACGTCGAAATATTCGGCCGTCAGACGCGCTTCGAGCAGTTTGATGTTCGGCAGCAGATCGTCGACGACGAGAACGCGAGCGGTCATGAACGCTTACCCCACAGAATCGGACGCGTAATTGCGGACAGTTTCGAGAAATTTGACGACGGAAATCGGCTTGGAGAGATAGGCCTCGCAGCCGCCTTGCCGGATTTTCTCCTCGTCCCCCTTCATGGCGAACGCGGTGATGGCGACGACCGGAATCGATCTCAGCGATTCGTCGTCCTTGATCCATTGCGTGACCTGCAGCCCGGAGACCTCCGGAAGCTGGATGTCCATCAGGATCAGGTTCGGATGGTGCTTGCGGGCGAGGTCGACCGCCTCGACCCCGTTGCGGGCCTGCAGCGTTCGATAGCCGTGGGCCTCCAGAAGATCGTTGAAGAGCTTCATATTGAGCTCGTTGTCTTCGACGATCAGAATGGTCTTAGACATCTCAGGTCCGGCCCCGTTTCCGGCTCATCGCGCCCGCGGCGGCAGGCGAATCTGGATCGACGAAAGCGCGATCGGACGTAATTTACGCGTCAGAGATTTACGAAAGGAAAATCCTTGCCCACCCGCAAATTACCGCAGCGCGAGGCCATGTCGACGCGGAGCCCGCGGACGGCTGCGCCGAACCGCGACGAAGCAGAGGCTATAGCTATTAAGGCCATTGGCCACATAGCCGCCGACGACGAGCGCCTCGGCCGGTTTCTGGCGCTCACGGGAATCGACCCTGGCGAACTCCGGCGCGCGGCGGCCCAGCCGGGCTTTCTGGCGGCCGTCCTCGACCATATCGCGGGCTACGAGCCGGATCTCCTCGCCTTCGCCACGCAGGCCGGTATACCGCCCGAACGGGTGGCCGCCGCCCGCGCCGTCCTGTCCGGTCCGGACCGCTGGAACGACTGACGGGGGAGCAGGCTCGTGAACCCGGCGCCGCTCTGCCGCGACTGCCTGACGCCCGCCCCGGAGGCGGCCGCGCGCTGTCCGGCGTGCGGCTCGCCGCGCCTTCTCTCGCATCCCGAGCGCGACTCGCTCGCTATCGCCCACATCGACTGCGACGCCTTCTACGCGGCGGTCGAGAAGCGCGACGATCCGTCGCTGCGCGACAAACCGCTGATCATCGGCGGCGGCAAACGCGGCGTCGTGTCCACCTGCTGCTACATCGCCCGCACCTACGGCGTGCGCTCGGCGATGCCCATGTTCAAGGCGCGCGCGCTCTGCCCGGACGCCGTCGTGCTCAAGCCGAACATGGCCAAATACGCCGCCGTCGGGCGCGAAATCCGCGCCCGCATGCTCACGCTGACGCCGCTGGTCGAGCCGCTGTCCATCGACGAGGCGTTTCTGGATTTGTCAGGCACCGAGCGCCTTCATCATGGCGCGCCGGCCCTGACCCTCGCCCGTTTCGCGAAGAGCGTCGAGGCGGAGATCGGCGTCTCTGTCTCGGTCGGCCTGAGCTATTGCAAGTTTCTGGCGAAGCTCGCCTCCGACATCGACAAGCCGCGCGGTTTCACGATCATCGGCCGCGCCGAGGCCAAAGCGGCGCTCGCGCCCCTGCCCGTCTCGCGTATCTGGGGCGTCGGCAGGGTCGCCGCCGAACGACTGGCCCGCGACGGCCTCCAGACCATCGCCGACATTCAGGCGCGCGACGAGACCGACATGATGCGCGCGCTGGGGCAGGAAGGACAAAGGCTCTGGAGACTCGCCAACGGAATCGACGCCCGCGCGGTGAGCCCTGATCGGGAGGCCAAGAGCATTTCGTCGGAAACCACGTTCGACACGGACGTTTCCGACGCCGAAACGCTGCTGCGCACGCTGCACGAACTGACTGAAAAGGTCGCCGGCCGTTTGAAAAAGGCCGATCTCGCGGGTCAATCCGTGACGCTCAAGCTGAAGACGGCGGATTTCAAGACCAGGACCCGATCGCGCTCGGGCCTACGTCCGACCCAGCTCGCCGCCCGCATCTTCCCGGTCGCCCGCGATCTGCTCACGCCCGAAATCGGAACGGCGCGCTATCGCCTGATCGGCGTGGGCGTCGCCGATCTCGTCGAAGACGCGGAGGCGGACCTCGCGGACCTCGCAGACCCCGACGTCGGCAAGCTCAAGGCGGCCGAAACCGCGATGGACGCCATTCGCGCCAAATTCGGCGGTGGCGCTGTAGTGAAAGGAATTGGTTTCGGCACGAAGCGGCGATAGCGGCCGGCCCTGCGAGGCGCAAGTGCATGGTATCCGGACGCTTTTGGCGATCGACGCGGCCCGTTGACGCCGGTCATGGCGCGCCGCGCGGCATCCGCGCATCATGCCACAAAAGCGTCCGAGTGCGACGGCGAGCAGAGAACGGAGGCTGCTATGTCCGAAGCGAAGCAGAAACTCGTGTTCATGGTCACGCACGGCCCCGACGATCAGGAGATGTCGACCATACCGTTCGTCATGGCGAACGCCGCGCTGGCGATGGACGTCGAGGTGCTCATGGGATTCCAGGGCAAAGGCGCGTTTCTCGTCATGCAGGGGATGGCGGACCATGTCGTCGCCGCGGGATTTCCGCCCTTGAAGGATTTGCTCGCAAGCTATCAGGAAGCTGGCGGCCGCATGTACGTCTGCGGCCCATGCGCGGGTTCTCGGGCGATCGACAAATCACAGCTGGTTGAGGGCGCGACAATCGTCGGGGCCGCAGCATTCGTGTCGGAGTGCCTCGGCGCGACCCAGGTGTTGGTCTACTGAGCGTTCGCAACGCCGCCACAGGCAGAAACGCGTTCTCGTGGCGCGGCGACGCGGTGCGGATTGAAAATCGAGTCGTTCGGCGGCGTGCTGCAGCCTTGCTAAGCAAGCCGGCGCCGAGCGGGTGGCGTCCCTACTTCTTGCAGCCCTTGCTCGGCAGGAACTGCAATTGCGTCATTTCGCCCGCCAGGACGAAGTCGCCGTAATCCAGCTTCAGCGCGCGCGAGACGCCGTTTTCGTAGAGGTCGAACGACAGCACGTAGTTCGGCGTGTTGTCCTTCTTGTCCTCGTCGAAATAGGAAATCGTCACCGGCCAGCGCCGCACGCCTTTCAGCTCAGGCGTCTGCGCGGCCTTCTCGGGGACAGCGTCGGTCGCCTCCCGGCCGATCACGGTCAGCGTCTCGTAGACTTTCTTGCCGGAATCGGTTCCATCGAACGTCTTGGCGGAAATAAGCTTTTTGCCTTCGCGCGCCGCCTCGATGATCCGGACGACATGTTCGGTCGGGAAGAGAATGTCCTTGTCGAGATCGAGCCGGCTCGGCGTGGGTCGGGTCAGGCGGACGGACAGAGCGCCATCGTCCGACTTGGACGCGCGGCCGTCGATGTCCTCGACGCCGCTGTTGTCGACCTTGGATTCGACCTTGAACCTGAAATTCCGCGCGGCGCCGTCCTCGAAGGTCGCCGACCGCATTTCGGAGATGCGCGTCGGCCCTTCGACCGGCTGCAATTCGGTCATCTGCCTGAAGCTTTGCGTGTAGCCGTCGCAGGCGTTGCCGGAGAAATCGAAGGCGATGCGCCCGCGCGCCGTGCTCGGCGCCTTGTCGGTCCGCGACGACAGCAATTTGAGATCGTAGACCGCGCGATGCGAGGCGAGGACCGGAGAAACGGGCGCGGCCGCCGCGACTTGCGCCAGCGCAAGCCAGAGCGCCCCCGCTCCGAGGCTCATCGCATAACCGGTCTTGCGCGCCGAAAAACTCATCCGCCGTCCTCCTGCGACACACCGTTGCAATAGGCTCATGGCGAAAATACGAGTTTACTGAGAGTCGGTCGAGCGGTTCGCACGCCCACGCGCCCGAGCGTCAAACGGAAAGATCGCAGAATGAACGAACGCATGTTCCGCTCGGCCGAACAGAGGCTGTCCGATCTCGCGCTGATCCTGCCGCCGGCGGCGGCGCCGGTCGCCAATTACGTGCCGGTGGCGAAGATGGGCGGCCTGCTGGTCGTATCCGGCCAGCTGCCCTTCGGCCGCGATGGCCAGATCGAGTCCCGCTACAAGGGCAAGCTCGGCGCAGGCGTCTCCGCAGCCGAGGGCCGGGAAGCCGCCCGCGCGTGCGCGCTCAACATTCTCGCGCAATTGCGCGCGACGCTCGGCAGCCTCGACCCAGTCGGGCGGTGCCTGCGGCTCGGCGGCTTCATCAATTCCACTCCCGATTTCAACGAATTGGCGCAGGTCATGAACGGCGCCTCGGACCTGATCGTCGAGGTCTTCGGCGACCGCGGACGCCATGCCCGGTCGACCATCGGCGTCGCACAGCTTCCGCTGGACGCAGCGGTCGAGGTCGAAGCCATGTTCGAGTGCGCCTTGTGACGGCGCCGGGCTGGCTGACCGCGCAGCCTATCGCCCATCGCGGGCTGCACGACCGGGCCGCTGGCAGAATCGAGAATTCGCCGGGCGCGGCGCTCGCCGCCGTCGAGCGCGGTTTCGCCATCGAATGCGACGTTCAGTTGAGCGCCGACGGCGAGGCCATGGTCTTTCACGATTTCATGCTGAACCGCCTGACCGGCGAGATCGGCCCCGTGGCCGCGCGCTCCGCCGCGGCGCTCGGTGCGATCGCGTTGACCGGTTCGGACGACCGCATTCCCACCCTGCCCGCCTTCCTCGACCTGATCGGGGGTCGCGTTCCGCTGGTCGTCGAGATCAAGAGCGTGTTCGAAGGCGACCTGCGGCTCGCCCGCCGGGTCGCGGAAATCGTCGCAAGCCGCGAATCTCCTATCGCGATCAAGAGCTTCGATCCCGACATCATCTCTTTCCTGCGTGCCGAACGCGACGCGCTCGGACTGATGAACGTCCCGCTCGGGATTGTCGCCGAGGCGCAATATGTCCAGGGCGAATGGGCCAAGCTGACGCCGGACCAGCGCCTCGACCTGACCCATTTCCTGCACTTTTCCCGCACCCGGCCCGACTTCCTGTCCTGGCGCGTGGACGATCTGCCGCATTCGACGCCCAATCTCTGCCGCGCGGGGCTCGGGCTGCCGATCATGAGCTGGACCGTGCGCACGCCCGAGCAACGCGCCCGCGCCGCGCGCTGGGCCGACCAGATGGTGTTCGAAGGTTTCATCCCCTGAGGCCGCTACGGTTGCGCCGCAGCGACAACGGCCTATTTTCGACGGGAGAACGTCACGTCCAGCCGAAAGCGGGCCTTTGACCGCCGATCTGTCCATCCGCGTCGTCCCGAGCCTCGCCGAAGTCGACCCCGCCGCGTGGGACGCGTGCGCCAACCCGAAAATCAATAATGACGACAATGCGTTGACGCGAGATTCGGAATCAGTTTCCGAACCGGCGGATGCGGGCTTTCCATCTCCGGGCGCCGCCGACGAGCCGATGGGCCCGATTGATTCAAAACTTCAACAGGAACCCTTCAACCCCTTCCTCACGCACGCATTTTTGTCGGCGCTGGAAGAATCCGGCTCTGCCACGCCGCGCACGGGCTGGTCGGGCGCCCACATTCTGGTGGAAGACGGCGCCGGGCGTCTTCGGGCCGCTGCGCCGGCCTGGCTCAAGACGCATTCGCAGGGCGAATATGTGTTCGACCATGCTTGGGCCGACGCCTACGAACGCGCCGGCGGCGCCTATTACCCCAAGCTCGTCGTCGCGGTTCCCTTCACCCCGGTGACAGGCCGGCGGCTGCTGCTGTCGGCCGAAGCAGGCGCGGTCGAGCGCGCCGCGCTTCTTCAGGGCCTGCGCGCCGTCGTTCGAAAGACCGACGCCTCCTCGATCCACGTGAACTTTCCGACCCGTGCGGAATGGGAGTCGCTCGGGCAGGACGGAATGCTCCAGCGCACCGGGCAGCAATTCCATTTCTTCAATCGCGGCTACGCTTCGTTCGACGACTTCGCGAGCGAGCTGGCGTCGCGCAAGCGCAAGGCGATCCGCAAGGAGCGGGCGACCGCGCTCTCGGCCGGCGTCGAGATCGAATGGGTGACGGGTTCAGACCTCGCCGAAGCCCATTGGGACGCCTTTTTCGCCTTCTACATGGACACAGGCTCGCGCAAATGGGGCCGCCCCTACCTGACGCGGACCTTCTTTTCCCTGCTCGGCGAACGGCTTGCGGACCGCGTCTTGCTGGTGATGGCCAAACGCGCGGGTCGCTATATCGGCGGCGCGCTCAATCTGATCGGCGACGACGCGCTCTACGGGCGCAATTGGGGGGCGATCGAGGAACACCCCTGCCTGCATTTCGAGGCCTGCTACTACCAGGCGATCGATTTTGCGATTTCCCGGAAGCTCAAGCGCGTCGAGGCGGGCGCGCAAGGCGAGCACAAACTGGCGCGGGGTTATCGGCCCGTCCCGACATATTCGGCCCACGAATTCGCGGACATCCGGCTCGAGAGGGCCATCGCCGATTACCTCCAGCGGGAGCGTCGCCATGTGGCGGCGACGATCGAGGCCTACGAGGATTTCGCGCCTTTCAAGAAGGGGTGAGGCGGCCGGTCGCCCGGCCGCCCGTCTCGTTCAGAAGCGGTCGCGGCGCCATTCGCGACGCATTTCGCGATGTTCGCGCCGGATCATGCGGCGCACCACCGGCCGGTTCGGGACGCACCGACCCCAGGGATTGGGATGCCAGCCCGGACCGCAACCGAAGCGCACGTGCTCGATCTGGGATCCAGCCGCCGCCGGCGCGAGCGGCATGGCCGAGGCCTGGGATACGGCTCCGAACGCAGCCCCCGCAAGGACGATCGCCGCAACAACAGTCTTCTTGATCATAGGTGAAAGCCTCTCTCGTTCGCCCCCATGGGCGCAATGTCGACCGGTTCAGATGAATTTCGTCTGAACGCCGCCCTTGACCGTACGCCGGTCAGGCAGGCAATCCTTGAAATCGAAAGAGGTTCCGATGACAGCCTACGATCCCAACAACATTTTCGCGAAGATCCTGCGCGGCGAGATGCCGGCGACGAAGGTCTTCGAGGATGACGTCGCTCTCGCCTTCATGGACATCATGCCGCGCGCCGACGGCCATACGCTGGTCATTCCGAAGACCCCCGCCCGCAATATGTTCGATATCGCGCCCGAGGCCCTCTCCGGCCTGATCCAGCGTGTGCAGCTCGTCGCCAGGGCCGCGGTCAAGGGCATGGGCGCGGAAGGCGCATCCATCCAGCAGTTCAACGAATCCGCCGGCGGACAGATCGTCTTCCACATCCATTTTCACGTTCTGCCGCGCTGGACGGGCGTTCACCTGCGGCCGCCGGGCGTGATGGGCGACAAGGCCGCGATCGCCGCTCACGCCGAGAAGATACGCGTCGCCTTCGGCTGAGCCGCTCAGGGAACGAAATACCAGCCGGCGGCGATGATCGTCGCCTCGCCGGCGAGCACGGCCGCCAGAACCGACCGTCTGAACAGCAGGAACGCGCAGCCTCCGACCGCCAGCGCGCCGAGGCGGGCGGCGAGCGGAACCTGCGCGAGCGCGCCGACTGGCGACAGGATGAGGCGTCCGACGACCCCCACGAGCAGCACCGAAGCGACGGTGCGCACGAAAATGAACAGTTCCGACCCCTCGTTGACGCCGCGCGCGAGCACCACCGACAGCCAGCGCCATATCTCGCTCGGCAGAAAGCCGAAGACGATCAGAATGATGTAAGGGGCGAGACCGCCATCCTGGACCGAGAGGCTCACAGCCCGCCCTCCGCTTTGCGCGCCGTGACGAAGCGTCCGACGGCATAGGCGCCGGTTCCGCCGACCAGCCCCAGGACGAGCAGGTCCAGCCCGCCTCCGACATAGGCCTGCGTCAGCGGCGCCAGCGCCAATCCGAACGCCATCGCCAGCCAGTCCACAGGCGCCCGCGCCCCGCGCACCAGCGTGGACAGGAAATAAACTGGCGTCAGGAACAGCACGCCGACCGCCAGCGGCGTCGGCAGCGCGGCGGTAAGAAAGTACCCCGCCTGTGTGAACAGGGCCGAGACGGCGATGCAGGTGATCGCGAACCCGAAGAAGAACGGCACGCGCCGCTCGCGCCGCACGTCCGGCAGGCGTCGCAGCGATTCGACCCAGACGGTCACCGCGACGAAATGCGCCGCCAGGAAGATCGTGCGCCGGCGAACGCCTTGCGAACGCAACATCGGCAGGATCGACAGACACATCGGCAGCAGCCGGATCGACGACAGGGTGATCGTCACGGCGACAGCCGGCAGCGCGGTCTTGGCGCCGATGGCGCCGAAAAACAGCACCTGAGCCGGGCCGGCCCAGATCAGAAGGGTCGAGAGAAACGCCGCCGCCGGCGGGAAACCGGCGGCCTTCGCAAGCCCGCCTACACCGACCAGCGCCACCGCCACGAAAAAGGCCGGGCCGCTCAGGGCCTGCCTTGCGCCATCCAGAAACAGCCTGCGCCGCTCCGCCGCGCTCAGCGGCGCGAGGTCCGGCGCGTGCGAGTCGGAGGCTTCCATTCACGCAAGACTAGAGAAATTTCCGCGCCGCGCGAGCCGCGCGAGCCGCGCGGGCGCATCGCCGCCATAACCCGACCGCTGGTCGTCCTATCGGCGCGGCTTGTCGCTGGACGGCCAGTCGCGCGGCGCCGTTCCGATCTCAGGCATCCGCCGCACGCCGCCCCAACCTGCCGGCGTCGGCGCCATGATCGGCTCCGCAGAGCGCGGCGGCGCGCTGGGCCTGACCTCGGGCGCAGTCGTCCGCCGGGCGGCGAGCGGCGTGGGCTCGACGAACGCATCCTCATGCGTCGCGATGGCGTCTTCCCAATCCGTCGTCATACGCGGCAGATGATCTTCGTCCTGCAGGGCAAAGACCATCCGCATCGCCGTCGCCACGGCCTCGCCGAAAGCGATCGCCTCGCGGTTGTTCAAGGCCGAGATGAACTCCAGCGCGCCGGCGGCGTTGTCGGGAATGGCCGAGCGCATGATCGCCTGGTCCGAGGAGTTGGCCAGTCGCATGGCGAAGATCGTCGAGCATTGCGACAGGATGGTGGGATCGAGTTCCGCCGGACGCTGGGTCACGATGCCGAGATAGCATCCGTACTTGCGGCCCTCCTTGGCGATCCGGGCGATGGCGCGCCGCGTCGGGGCGAAGCCCAGCGACGTATCGACCGGCACGTAGCGATGCGCCTCTTCGCAGACGACGAGCAGTTCCTGCCGCCCGCGCTGCGCAGCGCACATATCGAAAGCCAGACGCGACAGCACGGAAACCGACGCATTGACGACGTCGGCCGGAATGCCCGCCATACGCAGGATCGTCACCGGCTTCGTCTCGTCGTACAGGCGGAACAGGCTCCGCGCGACGAAATCCGACCGCCCGTCGACCGCCGCCTTGCCGAACATGAAGCGGAAGTTCGGATCGGCGCCGATCGATTCGAGGCGGTTCTTCAGATTGCGGAGAAGCGCGCGGCTGTGCCGTGGCTCGAGCTTGCCGATTTCGGCGTCGATCTGGCTGACGACGTCGGCCAGCCGATAGGGACGCGGGCTGTCCGCGGCGCCCTCGTCTCCGCGATTGTGCCATTTGGCCAGCGGCTGCCGATCCGTTCCGCCAGCGAACAGCTCCCGCGCTTCGGCGATCGCTTCGCGCAGAAAATCGACTTCGTCCAATGGCGCGCTGGAGCCGCGATACAGAACCTCGACCAGCTCTTCGAACTGGAAGAGCCAGAACGGCAGTTCGAACCGGCTCGCCTCGACGGTCGCGGCCTCGGAGCGGAACGCATGCGAATATTCGTTGTGCGGATCGAGGATCACGACGCGCATCTTGGGCCGTTGCCGGATCGCAGCGCGCAGGAGGATCGCGACGCTCGTCGACTTGCCGACGCCGGTCGTGCCGACGATCGCGAAATGGCGCCGCAGCATCGCGTCGATGTCGATGGCGGCCGGGATTTCGGCCTGGACCAGATTGCCGATGACGGCGGTCGAGCGGTCGCCGAGGTCGTAGATCGCGGCCAGATCGCTCTGACGGATCCGGTTCACAACCGAGCCCAGCGAAGGATAATTGGCCACGCCGCGCCGGAAACTGGTCTTGCCGCCGTCGTCCATCACCTCGCCGAGCAGCTCGACATTCGCATGGACGTAGCCGTTCGAGTTGGGGTCCCACACCTTGTCGGCGGCGGCCATGTCCTGAACGAGGCAGATGACGCGCGATTTCTTGCCGTAGATCGCCACCAGCTCGCCGACGGACCAGAATTGCTCCGCGTCGTTGATGAGATCGGTCATGCGCGCGGCGACCGTGGCCCGAGCGCCGTCGACGGCGACGACGACGCCCGACTTGCGTTCTTTGGCCTGAGAGGGGTCGCGCCTGTCGGAGGCGTCCGAGAAACTGGCGGCGGTGGGGGCGTGTGAGAGCATGTTCGCACCTGAGAGCGCCCGATCTTCACGCCGCACCATTAATCCCAGGTAATTTAAGCGGGGTTGATGTCGCCTACGGACCGCCGACCTCTCCTCAGGGTTAGCGAGTCGTGTCTCTGGCGGGCGCAATTCGGAAAAATCGCCATCCCCGGCGATCAAAAAGCCGACTTTCCCCCGATATCCACAGCCCCGCAGCGCAGCAAACGCTTCATCGCGCCGTTTGCGTCGCTAGTTTGAAAGCGGCAGGGGCAAGGCGATCTAGTTTACGGCCGGCGAGAGGCGGTCGGGTCGAAGGAGTCGGTTTCATCATGACTATTCTGCCCCCCCACGCCCTTCGCGCCGCGTGCCGCGCGATCTACGAGACCGCAGCGACGGATTTCACTTTGCCGCCGCTGTTGCGGGATGCGTCGGTCGGCGCGCCGCCCGCGCGCCGGATCGTGGTGTCGTCCGGCGGCCGCGCCGTCTCGCTATCCGTGTCGCTCGACCCCGCTTGCGCATCCCCCGATCCGGGCCGGGCGCCGCACGCCCCGGTTCGTTTCGAAGTCTCGGCGCATGACGAAGCGCGCGACGTGGCGCTTCAGCTCGACCCCGCCGAACAGTTCGAGCTCATTCGCGCCTATCTGCTCGGGGTCAACGAACCGCTGTCCGTCGAGGCGCCGCTCGGAAACGAGGGCTGGCGTCTGGGACTGCGGCTCGCGGAGCGGTTCAACCTGCCTGTGCAAGCCGAGTTCCGGCTCGAAAACGGCGCCTCGCCGGGCGAGGTGTGCGCTGTCCTCGCACAAAGCCTCTACGAAAGAACCGACGCCTTCTTCGCGAGCCGCGAAATCGGGATCGCTGTTTGGGCCAGCCGGCTGTCTCAGGAGCTTTTCGGGGATGAGCGACCGGCGGCCGAGGCGTTCTGGCCCGAGCCGCAGGACGAGCCGGCGAATCCCGAGCCCTTGGCCGCGACGATGGTGCGCCGGCGAAGCCTGTCGATCTACTGGCGCCGCGCAGCGATGGTCGCGCTCGCGCTCGCCAGCTGCGGCGCGATCGCCGCCTCGCTCGTCAGCCACACGAACGGCTCAGGCGGGGATCGGACGCCCGCGTCCGTCGCGCCGCTGATCGCGCCTCAACAAGTCACGCAGAATGCGACGCCAGCCCGAATCGAGCTCGCCTCGGCCGATGTTCCGGCGATCCGGCTCGCCTCGGCGGCCCTGCCGCCGTTTGCTCCGGCGATCTTAACGGGCGACGCCGATTTGTCCCGGCTGGCGCCCAGCGTCGCCGGCGGCGTGGCCGCGATGATCGCCACCGACAAGGCCCCGCCGTCGCCGCCGCGCCGCGCTGAGCCCCCCGCGCATCGTCAGACCGCGCAGCGCCAGGCCGAAGGCGCGCCGAGGCGCGGGGCCGATCCGCTCGCGAGCATTGGAAAAGCGGTAGCCAAGCTCAAGCGCGCAGTCCAGCGCGCTCACTTGCCGCGCCTGAAATTCGCGGGCCGAAATTCACCCTACGCCGACGGTCCGCGCTAACTCGGTCAGCGCCGAGCCGGGCCGCCGCCGCATCGGCGAAGGCGGCTCGACGAGACTCAATTCTTCAGGGGCGCGTCCGGCACGCTGCCGACGACGGGCGTGGCGCCTTCCTTGGGCGCAGCATCGGGGTCCTCGCCCTTTTTCGCCTTGGCGCGGCGCACTTCCGGCTCCGCTTTCGGCTTGCGCTTCCTCGCCGCTCCGACGAGTTCGCGTTCCGGACGCGGCAGCACCGGTCCTTCTGGAAATACGAAGCCCAGCTTCTTGGCGCCGCTTTCGTCGCCGGTGACGACCACCCGCACCGTGCCGCCATGCTTCAGGCGTCCGAACAGCAATTCGTCCGCCAGCGGCGTCTTGATCGTCTGCTGGATGACCCGCGCCATCGGCCGTGCGCCCATCAGCTCGTCGTAACCGTTGTCGATCAGCCAGTTGCGCGACTCGTCCGTCAGCTCGATCGTGACATTGCGGTCGGCGAGTTGCGCCTCGAGCTGCATGATGAACTTGTCGACCACCCGGGCGATGACGTCGCGCGGCAGATGCCCGAACGCGACGGTGGCGTCGAGCCGGTTGCGGAATTCCGGCGTGAACATCCGATTGATCGCCTCCACGTCGTCGCCCGTCCGCTTGGTCGAGCCGAAGCCGATCGCCTGGCGCTGCGCGTCGGAGGCGCCCGCGTTGGTCGTCATGATCAGGATTACGTTGCGGAAGCTGATCTGCTTGCCGTTGTGATCGGTCAGCTTCCCGTGGTCCATCACCTGCAAGAGGATGTTGTACAGATCCGGGTGCGCCTTCTCGATTTCGTCGAGCAGCAGCACGCAGTGCGGATGCTGGTCCACGGCGTCCGTCAGCAGGCCGCCCTGATCGAAGCCGACGTAGCCGGGCGGCGCGCCGATCAACCGGCTGACGGTGTGGCGCTCCATGTATTCCGACATGTCGAAACGAATGAGCTCGACGCCGAGCGCGACCGCCAGCTGCTTGGCGACTTCCGTCTTGCCGACGCCGGTCGGGCCGGAGAACAGATAGGAGCCGATCGGCTTCTCGCCGTCGCGCAATCCGGCGCGGGCGAGCTTGATGGCCGAGGCCAGCGCCGAAATGGCGTTGTCCTGCCCGTAGACGACGCGCTTCAACGTTTCGTCGAGATGGGCGAGCACTTCGGCGTCGTCCTTCGACACCGTCTTGGGCGGGATGCGCGCCATGGTCGCGATCGTCGTCTCGATCTCCTTGACGCCGATCGTCTTTTTCCGCTTGGCCTCGGGCAGCAGCATCTGGCTTGCGCCCGTCTCGTCGATCACGTCGATCGCCTTGTCCGGCAGCTTGCGGTCGTGGATGTAGCGCGCCGACAACTCCACCGCCGCCTTGATGGCGTCGTTGGTGTAGCGGATCTTGTGGAACTCCTCGAAATAGGGCTTGAGGCCCTTCATGATCTCGATGCTGTCGGCGAGCGACGGCTCGTTGACGTCGATCTTCTGGAAGCGACGGACCAGCGCGCGGTCCTTCTCGAAATACTGGCGGTATTCCTTGTAGGTGGTCGAGCCGATGCAGCGCAGCGTGCCCTGCGCCAGCGCGGGCTTCAGCAGGTTCGACGCGTCCATCGCGCCGCCGGATGTCGCGCCCGCGCCGATCACGGTGTGGATTTCGTCGATGAACAGGATCGCGTTCTTGTGCTGCTCGATCTCCTTCATCACCTGCTTCAGGCGCTCTTCGAAATCGCCGCGATAGCGCGTGCCGGCGAGCAGCGTGCCCATGTCGAGCGCGAAGACGGTGGACTTCGAGAGCACGTCCGGCACTTCGCCCTTGACGATCTTCCGGGCGAGACCTTCGGCGATCGCCGTCTTGCCGACGCCGGGGTCGCCGACGAGAAGCGGGTTGTTCTTCTGGCGGCGGCACAGCACCTGGATCGTGCGCTGCACCTCGGCTTCGCGGCCGATCAGCGGATCGATCCGGCCCTCGTTCGCCTTCTTGTTGAGATTTACGCAATAGGCGTCGAGAGCGCTCTCCTTCTTCTTGCCCTCGCCGCCCGGCTCGCGCGTCTCGCGGGACTCGGGCTTTTCGCTCTCTTCCTCGGAGCCGCGCACAGGCTTGGGCTCGGACATGCCGGGCCGCTTGGCGATGCCGTGGCTGATGTAATTGACCGCATCGTAGCGGGTCATGTCCTGCTCCTGCAGGAAGTAGGCGGCGTGGCTCTCACGCTCGGCGAAGATCGCGACCAGAACGTTGGCGCCGGTCACCTCTTCCCGTCCGGAGGACTGCACATGGATCACAGCCCGCTGGATCACGCGCTGAAAGCCGGCGGTGGGCTTGGCGTCCTCGCGGCCGTCGGTGACGAGGTTGTCGAGCTCGGTGTCGATGTAATCGCGCAGCGTCTTGCGCAGAGCGTTCAGATCGACCGAACAGGCGCGCATGACGGCGGCCGCGTCGAGGTCGTCGATGAGGCTCAGCAGCAAGTGCTCGAGCGTGGCGTATTCATGCCGCCGTTCGTTGGCGGCCTGAAGCGCCCGGTGAAGCGATTGCTCGAGATTGCGCGAAAAAGACGGCATGCCTCACCTCACTTCTTTTCCATGATGCACTGCAGCGGATGCTGGTGTTTGCGGGCGTAGTCCATCACCTGCGTGACTTTCGTCTCGGCGACTTCGTACGTGTAGATCCCGCACTCGCCGACGCCCTGCTGGTGCACGTGCATCATGATGCGCCAGGCGTCTTCGCGATTCTTGGAGAAATATTTGACCAGCACCGTCACGACGAACTCCATCGGCGTGTAGTCGTCATTGAGGAGCAGGACGCGATACATGCTGGGTTTGCGCGTCTGCGTGCGCGGACGCGCGATAACTTGCGTGCCCGACCCCGGCGGACCGTCGCCGCCGCGGCGCGTAGGTGTGGAAGCTCGGATTTCGCTCGCGCTCATCTTTCTCCTGCCAGCCCCGATTCCTGAGGCGCCGGCCCATGCGGCCGATCCCCGGCCCTCCGCGCTCTCGAAGCGCGTTGCATGCGTCCACGCCAATCTCCATGCAGCAAATAGGCCAGTTTCTCTCCCTCTGTAGGCCCTCCGCCGCGACGCGCGCCGCAGCCTCGAACCGATTCAGATTATCGCACCGATCTTTCTTCGCCATAACGGCGAAGGCAAGGCGCGGCGCCCAACGCAAAAAGCCCGGCGCGAGGCCGGGCTTTCGACATGGCGGCCGAAGCCGCCCTTTTCAATGGCGTGTGCGAATTACTTCGCGCCGGCCTGGAACTTGGCGATCGCGCCTTCCACCGGCTTGAAAGCGGTCTTGGCGACGGCGTTGTACATCTCGCCCATCTTGGTCGCCTGCGCGACGAAGCCTTCGTAGCTCGTCTTGGCGAATTCGGACTGAAGCGTGATCGCCTCGTCGAGCTTCTTCACGCCGACCAGCTTCTCGACGAACGCGGCGCCGTCTTCGAACGACTTCTTGGAATAGTCGCCGGCTTCCGTCGCGATCGCCTGGAGGCCCTTCGCGACTTCGGTGGCCGCAGCGGTGGCGGCGTCGAACTGCTCTTTACCGAACTTCTGGAAAGCTTCGAAATCGTAAGCCATTGTTTCTTCCTTGGATGTGCGCCCCCATGCGGGCGCGTGGGGGAGCCTCGATCCGGTCCCGACAACGCGCGCGATTATGTGCGATGCACAATAAAAGTCAAGAATCTTATTGCGACGCAACATAGCTCGAATTTTCGATATTTAACCGGAGGGTAACCCCGTTCGCCTACCGTCTGCTCCTGTGTTTGTTCGGCAACGGATTGGGAAATCCGGCCGGACGCATCGGAAAACGCGGAATGGGGCGTCGCATGGGTTTGCGTGGCGTTGTGTCCAGGCGTCTGGGACTTCTTCTGGCTGGCGCGGCGCTCGCGCTCGGCATGATGGCGGCGAGTGCGCCCGCCGAGGCCAGAAGCCGTCATAGACATTACGCCAGACATCATCATGTGCGCGCGCATTGGCGCGTCGGGCGCATCGTGCACATCAGGAAGCATCGCGTTGCGCGCGCGGCGAGCGGCCCGAAGGCGGCCGAAATCGTCATCGACGCCAACAGCGGCCGCGTGCTGCACGAAATGAACGCCAACGAGCCGCGCCATCCCGCCTCGCTGACCAAGGTCATGACGCTCTACCTGCTGTTCGAGCAGCTCGAGAGCGGCAGGATCAGCCTCTCCTCGGAAATTCCGATCTCGGCCCACGCCGCGGCCCAGGCGCCCTCGAAACTCGGCCTGCGTCCGGGCTCCGAAATCGAGGTCGAGGACGCGATCAAGGCGATCGTCACCAAGTCCGCCAACGACATCGCCGTCGCCGTCGCCGAAAAAGTGGGCGGCACGGAAAGCGGCTTCGCCGAGATGATGACGCGCAAGGCCCATGCGCTGGGCATGACGCACACGCATTATGCAAACGCGTCCGGCCTGCCCAATCCGGAACAGATCACCACGGCGCGGGATCTCGCGATCCTCGGCCGCGCGATCCAGGACCGCTTCCCGAAATACTACCGCTACTTCTCGACGCGCACCTTCAATTTCGCCGGCCAGTCGATGCGCAATCACAACCATCTGCTCGGCCGCGTCGAAGGCATGGACGGCATCAAGACTGGTTATACGGTCGCATCCGGCTTCAACCTCCTGACCTCGGTTCGCCGCGAGGGGCGCCATATCGTGAGCGTCGTTCTGGGCGGCGTCACCGCCCGCGCCCGCGATCAGCGCATGGCCGCCCTCATCGAAGACAAGATCGACGATGGCGCGACGCGCCGCACGGCCGTAGCCCTCGCCGGGCAGGATGACGACGAAAAACCGGTCCAGAAAGCGGAGCCGACCCCGGTTCGCGAGACGGTCCGTGTGGCGGCGATGGAGCCCATGCGCCTGTCGCCTCCGGCGCGCATCGAGGAACCCGCCCCGCGCCCGCAGCCTGCGCGCGTCGAACGGTCGGAAGGCGCCGCCCTTCAGCTCTCGGTTCCGCCGGCGCCGATCCCGACAGAGCGCGTGAAGCTCTCCGACGAGCGCCCCCGTCCCGCCTACGTCGCCGGCGCAGTTCGGGCGACGGAACAGCCTGTCGACCGGCCGGTCGAGAAGATCCGTCTCCGCGCAGCCCGCACGCCGATCGTCACAGATGGTTCGACGTCGCGCAGCGCTCTGGCGCTCGCCACCACCACGCCTTCCACCCTGCGTTGGGTGACCGGCGCGCAGCCGACCCGTAAGCCCGCCGAAACCGCGAAGGACAACGCCAAAGCCGGCGGCCATACGCAGGTCGCCAAGGCGCAGCCCAAAAAGGACGAATCCGACGACGAGCCGACCGCGACCATTCGCTCGGGCTGGATCATTCAGATCGGCGCGACGGACGACATCGCCAAGGCCAAGGAGCTCCTGTCGCGCGCCAAGGACCGCAGCCGCGCCGTGGCGCGCGCGCACGCCTTCACCGAGAAGGTCCAGAAGGGCAAGGACACGCTCTATCGCGCACGCTTCGCCGGACTGCAGGAGGCCTCGGCCGAAAGCGCCTGCCGCGAGCTGAAGCGCTCGGGCTTCGCCTGTTTCACCATGAAGAACTGACGCGCGACGATCGCGCGACGCTGCCTACGTGTCGAGTGGAGTTCAGATATGACGGCGCATCAGGACGTCCTTGGCTTCGTTGACACGAGCCGCCAGGTCCGTCGTCCCCCCTTGGTCGGGATGCAGTTTTTTCATCAGCGTCCGATGCGCGCGCGATACGTCCTCCCGGCTGGCGCCTTTGCGAAGGCCGAGGATTTCATACGCTTCATCCTCCGACATCGCGGAGTTCCGGGCGCGCCGCGCCCGCGCATCGTCGCTCCGCGCGTCGGCGTCGCTTTGTCCTGCCTGACGCCATCCGGCAAACCGGCGGTCGAGGTAAGCCTCTAGCAATCGGGCGCCGTCCGGGTCGTCCGTCTGGCATTGCCGATAGAGCGCCTCGCAGGCCGAACGCGTCAGGGTATCGAGCGAACGTCCCTCCTGCGGACCGACGAGAACCGTGCCGCTCATCGCGCCGGTCGCATGGTCCAGCTCCATTTCGATCATCGCTGAACGCACGCGCGAGACGCCGGAGCGTTTCGATCCGCCGAATTTCCAGTCCTTCGGAAAGCGACCACGTCCGAGGATAATCGCGCCGACCGTCGCAACGGCCGCAGCGGCCGGAAAGCTGCCGCGCAACAACAGCAATAGCCCCGCGCCGATCGCCGACGCCCCGCTCGCGCCGCGAATCCAGCGCGCGAGAACCGCCGGCGGCGTGCGGGCGAACAGGCGCAGCCCCTGATAGGCCAGAAACAGGATCGCGACGGCGATGAGGATTTGCGGCACGTCAGCCTCTCTGTCCGCGCATTTGCTCGATCATCAGGCGCGCGTCGGCGTCGCCCTTGCGCGCCTGCGCCTCCAGCGCCGCAATACCGCCCGCCGCATAGGCCGCCGCCGCGCCGAGAAGCGCCGCAAGCCGTTTCGGCGCGCCTGCGTCGAACGCCGCATAGGCGCCGCCGGTCAGGCGCGCGATTTCACGGAACGCCGCGCCCGCTTGCGCGTCGCCGCCTTCGTGAAACATGAAGGCCTTCACGCCGCGCAAGCCGAGTTCTCCAGCCAGCGTGCACAGCCGGTCGACGTTCTCCTCCATCGCGTCGCCGACATAGACCAGCGCGCCCACGCGCGCGGCGCGCGCCTCGTCGCGCGCATGGCGCAGGACTTTCTCGATCTGCGTATTGCCGCCCCGGCAATCGATTTTCGACATGACGGCGGCAAGACCCGCCCCCTGCGACACGAACCGTGAGGCGCGGCATTCGGCCAGCCCCCGAAAATACACGAGTTGCACGTCGAGCCCGCCAAGCGCTTCAGTCTCGGTGAACATGCGCTGTTGCAGGCTCTGCGCCATGTCCCAGGTCGGCTGGCGGCTCATCGTGGCGTCGAGCGCGAAAATCAGGCGCCCCCTGCCCTCGGAGGGGGCGGGAACGCGCGCCGCCTCGTCCAGAAAGGCATCCACGGCGGAGCCCGTCCTGCGCGCGCTTTCGGGTAGCTGGGACATTTTGAATCTCGTGCTGCCGGCCGGGTCCATTACATCGTATCCGCCCGCGCCCAGCGCAAGAGGCGGGGCGCCGTCACAGCAGTCCCAGATCGCGCAGTTCGCGGCGCATCTCCTCCGGCATTTCGGCGACCTGCCCGGCGGCCCGGCCGAGATCGCCCGGCGCATCCTTGTCGCTGAGATAGCGCCAGCCCTGGAAAGGCCGGCACGGGCGCGGCATGACGGGAACGACCTCTCCGCTCAGCACGAGATCGGTCCGCCCGATTCCATCCGCGCCGACAGCCGGGCGCAGGTCGAGCAGACGTTCGCGCGCCGCGACCTGCCCCTTGATGACCCAGTAGAGCGAGCCGCCATCGAGCAATTCATCGCGACGCTTGGGCGTCATCCGCGTCGTGTGAACATGCTCCGGCGTCTCACCGCGTTTGCGCTGGATGGCCATGCGCTGCGCGATCCAGTGTTCGAGATCGGCGATGGACTCGGCGCCGACGCAGAGTTTCAGGAGGTGAAGGGGCATGCGGCAGTCTAGCCCATCGCGAGGGCGCGCGAGCAACAAAACAGACATTGCGATTGGCTGCTGTGGGCAGGAAGCAGTCGTCGGCTACAACGCGCAAAATTTCCAGCATAGCGGCAGCCGCTGACGGCTCGGTAACGAGAATGAGTATTGAGAAGCGATTTTGCCAATTTCCGGCATGACCTGAGACCCTGAACTTCCTCCACTTGCGGCTAAGCCGATCTCGTTTAGGCTGGGTGCAGTTCAAGCAAGGATGTTCTTATGGCGATCAGCGATACGGTCATCTTCAAGAACGTAGCTTTCCGCTGGCCTGCCGCGAATGCGGAGGGGTTGCCTAAAACGGTCAGGGGAATCTACGTGCTCTTCAAACGTAAGAAGGTTGGCAGCAAGACTTGGATGAACGCTGTCTACGTAGGGAGATCGGACGGCGAAGTGCGGGCGGGCTGTCGCGGGCGGATACTGAAGCATCGGCGCGAAGGAAAGGATTTTTCGCATTTTTCGGTGTACGAGGTTGCCGACACGCTACGGGAAGAAGCCATCAGGGAAATCGAAGGGCTATTTTTGCAAGTCTTCCAATCTGACGAGCGCTCATTAGGGTTGAACACTCAACGTGACTACAAACCTCTGAAGCAGTTGCACCGGGGGGCACCAGAACGTTGGGAAATTACTGCGCCAACCTGTTCGGTCGCGTTAGGCGCAACGCGGCGGAGGCGTCGGTGATCCCTCGATTGCGCTAAATTCTGCGTTGTTCTCATGCCGAAGATGGGAAGGATCTTGGCGACCAGACTCTGCGAGCGGACGCTACGAAGCAAATTTTTGAACTTCGCTGAATGGTCGATAACGGCCGGAAACGTCCGGCCGAAACCACGCCTTGCGGACCTGAGGCGCAACTAGACGCCGAGCGCCGCCGCTTACCCCCGCCCGACGAACGGCATCTTCGTCGCCATGATCGTCATGAACAGCACGTTGGACTCCAGCGGCAGGCTCGCCATGTGCACGACGGCGTTGGCGACGTGCTCGGGGTCCATCACCGCTTCCGGCATAATCTGGCCGTTCGCCTGCGGCACGCCGGCCTTCATGCGGCCGCCCATGTCGGTGTCGGCGTTGCCGATGTCGATCTGCCCGCAGGCGATATTGTATTTGCGGCCGTCGAGCGCCGTCGATTTCGTCAGCCCGGTGATCGCGTGCTTCGTGGAGGTGTAGGGCGCCGAATTCGGGCGCGGCGCGTGCGCCGAAATCGAACCGTTGTTGATGATGCGCCCGCCGATCGGATTCTGGTCGCGCATGATGCGAAACGCGTGCTGCGTGCACAGAAACGGGCCGGTGAGATTGGTGTCGACCACCGCCTTCCACTGCGCATAGGTCAAGTCTTCGAGGTTGATCGGCGGCGCGCCGACGCCCGCGTTGTTGAACAGCAGATGCAGGTGGCCGAATTCCGCCATCACGGCGTCGAACAGGCTCTTCACCGAGTCGGGATCGCCGACGTCGCTGGCGACCGGCAACGCCTTCGCGCCGCGCCTGGCGGCCTCGGCGGCCACGCTTTCCAGAAGCTCCCTGCGGCGGCCGGTCAGAACGACATCCCAGCCGGCGGCGGCCAGCGCCACCGCCGAGGCTTTGCCGATGCCGGCCGACGCGCCTGTGATCAGTGCGACCTTGCGTTGCGACATGTCTCGTCCCTGTTCGTTTCCATGTTGTATCCGGCGGCGCTGTCAGACAACGCGCGTCCGCACGGCCTCAGTCGCCGATCCTGCGACGCAGCCGCGCGAGATCGACGTTGGCGAGGTAATCGCGGATGCTGCGGCCGGGCGGCGCGAAGATGAAGACGTTGTGAAAACCGAACGGCCCGTCGATCATCTCCGTGATCGCGCGCGAACGGCTCCAGTTCTGATAGATCATCCGATAGAGCGCGATGATCGCGCCCGTACGGTCCGCGCCGTATTCGCAGTGGACGAGCACGCCGCCGTGCCGACGCGCGCGGCGGATCGTCCGCAAGGCTCCGACGATCTGTTCTTCTCCGGCCGCGAGATCGGCGGCGTCGAGTTTCTCGTCGACCAGATTCAAATCGCGCGCGCCGAATTGGACGTCCGTCGTGTCATTGCGCAGATTGACGACGGTTCGAACGCCAAGACGGCGCGTCGCCGCAAAGCCCTGCGCGTCGGGCTGCGCGCTCCGGTACAGGCCCGGCGCGACGCGCCACAGGTTGGGCGCGCCGGTCGCCGCGACAGCGACGACTTCGCGCTTGAGGCCCGGCATTTCCGCGCGGGCTGCCGCGGCCAGAACAATCGACGCGGCGAGCGCGCCGACGAGCGCAATGTGTTTCAAGCCGCCCTCCCCCGATGCGTCATCAAGATTCGAACCGCGGTATCCGCCAGCTTTCTGCTGCCGCGCCGGCCATCCATTTCTTCCATGACGGCAAGGATTTCATCGCATCCATATAGGCGCGCGTCGTCGCCGAAACCCGAACGTCGTAGATGTCGAAGCGCACGACGACTGGCGCATACATCGCGTCCGCGGCGCTGAACGCGCCGAACAGGAACGGCCCGCCCTGTCCGTAACGTGCGCGCGCTTCGGCCCACATGCCTTCGATACGCGCGATATCGGCGAGCGTGTCGGGCGTGAACGCGACAGCGCCTTTCGGGCGATGCACGACCATCGGACATTGCTGCCGCAGCGCCTGAAACGACGAATGCATCTCCGCGCTCATCGAGCGCGCCATCGCGCGCGCCCCCTTGTCGCGCGGCCAGATCGCAAGGTCCGGGCGAGTTTCGGCGACGTATTCGCAAATCGACAGCGAATCCCAGACCGTCGTGCCGCCATCGACGAGCGCGGGAACCTTGCCGGACGGCGAGGTCTTCAGGATCGTCTCCTTCGATCCCTCGACATAGAGCGAGATCACGATCTCTTCGAACGCGATCCCGAATTGTTCGAGCAAGAGCCATGGCCGCATCGACCACGACGAATAGCTCTTGTTGCCGATGTAGAGCGTGAGGCCCATCGCCGCTCAGCCGCCCTTGCGCGCGCGCGGCGTCCACGGCTCCGTCGGCCCGCCCGCTTCTTTCCAGGCCTTGTAGCCGCCCTCGATATGCGCGACCGGCTTCAGCCCCATCTTCTTGGCGGTGTGCGCGGCCAGCGCAGACCGCAGGCCGCCGGCGCAGAAGAACACGAACTTCTTGTCTTCCTTGAACTGCGGCTTGGCGTACGGGCTCTCGGGATCGATCCAGAATTCCAGCATGCCGCGCGTGCAATGAAACGTGCCGGGAATGTGCCCCTCGCGCTCCATCTCGCGCGGATCGCGCAAGTCGACGATCGTCACGTCGTCGCGGCCAAGCAGGGCCATCGCCTGCTGCGGCGTCAACGTCTCGATTTCGGCGTTGGCCTCTTCCAGCAGCTTCTTGATTCCGACCGTGATCTCTTGCGCCATCGTGTCCTCCTGCCACAGATTGAGGGGAGCCAGCGGCAAAAATCAACTGCGTCGGCCGCCGGGCAGACCGGATGTGGAATCATGATCGCCTACGCTTCCGACGCGGCCGCCCTTGTCGCTTTTCTCGTCGCCTGGATCGGCTATTCGTGGTTCGCACGCCTGCGGCACAAGGCCAATCCCGGCCTCAACGCGCTCATGCACGAACAGCGTTTCGCCTGGATGCGCGAGATGAGCCGGCGCGAGGTGCGCATCGTCGACACGGCGATCACGTCGACGTTGCAGAACGGCGCGGCGTTCTTCGCCTCGACGTCGCTGATCGCCATCGGCGGCGCTGCGACCCTCCTGCGCTCCACCGACGACGCGATGCGTCTGTTCGCCGACCTGCCGTTCGCCCCGATGATGACGCGCGGCCTGTGGGAGGCCAAGGCGATCGGCCTCATGACGATCTATGGCTACGCCTTCTTCAAGTTCGCCTGGTCGTACCGCCTGTTCAACTATTCGGCGATCTTGATCGGCGCGACGCCGCCGGCTTCTTCCACCGACGCTGAAGCGCGCGAGCGCGCTGCCGCGCGCGCCGCAGCGATGAACGTCGCCGCCGGCGGCCATTTCGTCGACGGTCAGCGCGCCTTGTTCTTTTCCTTCGCCTATCTCGGCTGGTTTCTCGGCCCGCTCGTCTTCGCGATCACGACGGCCTTGATCATCGTCGTCATCTACCGCCGCCA
Source organism: uncultured Rhodoblastus sp. (assembly GCA_964634325.1). Taxonomy (GTDB): domain Bacteria; phylum Pseudomonadota; class Alphaproteobacteria; order Rhizobiales; family Beijerinckiaceae; genus JAJXWB01. The sequence goes on along the minus strand of CAZWJF010000004.1, from coordinate 49,783 downwards.
GTTCGCGTCCGACGCGCTGGCGGCGCTGCGCGACGTCGATCCCGACGCGGGCGGCGCTTGACGAAAGGCGTGACGGGCGCGCAAGTCGCCTCATGCCTGACGCTCAAGATTCGGACATCGTCGCCGCCGCCATTCTCGCCCTCGTCGCCGAACGTGGCGCGGGCAAGACCATTTCGCCCGAGGACGCCGCGAAAGCGATTGCGCAGGCGCGCGGCGAGGACGACCTCGGCTGGCGCAAATGGCTGCCGCGCGTGCGCAACACCGCCAAGGGCATGGCGCGCGAGGGCCGGCTGGTGATCTATCGTAAGGGCAAGCCGGCCGACCCCGACGATTTCAAAGGCGTGATCAGGCTCGGTTTGCCGCGCAGCGATTGAGGGCGATGGCGCTGCAGGGCGCTCAATGAAGGCCGCTACGCTTCGCCGCGCCGTTCACGGTCCCGGAAAAAACGCCGCGCTCTTGCCGCTCAGCCAATAGGCTGCGAGCCCGATCCATTCGTGCGAGGCGCTCTCGAGCACGCGCAGCGCGTCGGCCGGCTTGCGGAAACCGTAGAAGTCCGCAGGCACGCCGCCAGTCTGATAATCGACGGGATAGGGAATGACGTCGAAGCCGATCTTGCGGAAGATGCCGACCGAGCGCGGCATATGCATCGCAGACGTGACGAGCAGCCAGCGCTCGCCGGGCTTGGGCTGCACCAGTTCCTTGGTGAAGACGGCATTCTCCCATGTGTCGCGCGAACGGTTCTCGAACCGCATGCGATCCTCCGGCGCGCCGAGCGACAGCCACAATTTTTTCGCGACGTCGGATTCGGTGAGATCGGCAGGCGAAAAGCGCCCGCTGCCGCCAGAAAAAACGAGTTGCGCCTGAGGAAATCGTCGCAATAACGCGACGGGCTCGGTCAATCGTTCGGCCGCATCGTTGAGCGCGGGCGCGCCGCGCTGCTTGGTGACCGCTTCGTCCATCGCGCCGCCGAGCACGATGACGCCAGTCGGGGCGACGCTCAGCGTCGGCCGCGGAAAGCGATCCTCCAGCGGACGCGCGAAGATATTGGCGGCCGGCGTCACCGAAAACACCGCCAGCACGAGGCCCATCGATGTCGCGAGCATGCGGCCGGCCGCGCGCCAGCGCGTCCACAGGAGAGCGAGGCCGACGACGAGCAACTCGATGAATAGTTGCGGGGCGTGCGCCATCACGCCGAGCGTCTTCGCGACGAAAAAGAACAAACATGCCTCCGGATCGGCGCCGTTTCAGCGATCGAACTTGACCCAACCCATGTCGACCAGACGCCCGTCTGCGCTGCGCAGCGCCGATATGGCCGCCATGTCGTTTTCGGTCAGGGCGAAATCGAATATCCCGAAATTGTCGCGAATATGTTGCGCCGACCCCGACCGCGGTATTGCGACGACGCCCTGCTGCAGGTGCCAGCGCAGGACGATCTGCGAAGGCTTGCGGTTCAGGCGCGCAGCGATCGCCGTCAGCGTCGGGTCGGCCAGCAACTCGCCCTTGCCCAGCGGCGAATATGACACGAAGGCCAGCCCGTGGCGCTTGCATGCGCCGATCACGGCGCTCTGGTCGAGCCGTGGATGATATTCGCATTGGTTCGCGACGAGCGGTTCGCTCGCAAGCCGCACCGCCTCATCCAGCAGCGCCACCGAAAAATTCGAGACGCCGATACGGCGCGCCAGCCCGCGCCGGCGCGCGTTGCACAGCGCGCCAATTGAATCCTTCAGTGGAATCGAATCGTTCGGCCAGTGGATCAGCAAGAGATCGACCTGGTCGAGGCCGAGATCGCGCAGGCTGGCTTCCGCCGACCGCTCGAGCGCGCCCGCGCCGATCTGGTCGCGCCAGACCTTTGTGGTCACGAACACTTCGTCGCGCGGCAGAGGGGATGCGCGCAACGCCTCGCCCACTTCGCGCTCGTTGCCATACATGCGCGCGGTGTCGATGTGGCGATAGCCGACCGCCAGCGCGGTCTCGACAGCGGCGACGCAGCTTGCTCCCGTCAGGCGCCACGTGCCGAATCCGAGCGCGGGAATGCGCGCGCCATTGGCCTCGAGAAACGTCATGACGGCCGACGCGCCCAGACGACATGTCCCGCCGCGCCGCCCGGCGCCTGGTCGCGCGGAACGCCGAAGAAACGCACGGCGATCTCCTGGCTGTTGAAATCCTCCTGCTCCGTCATGCCGAGCCCGTGGAGATCGCGGGCGAGCGCCTGCGGCTCGAAGAAACCGACGATCGGCTCGCCGGCCGCGGCGACGCGTGCGAGCAATTCCTTGTGGAAGGCCTGCGCCTCGCCGGAATCGCGCTCGGCGCCCTCGGTATAGTCGAACACGACTTCGGCGCCCGGCGTTTGCGCGATCGTGCGCAAGGTCGCCATTGCGGCGTCTCGAGTGAGATAGGGCGTCACGCCGAGCCACATGAAGAAGATCGGCGCAGCGCGGTCGACGCCGGAGCGCGCCAAGGCTTCGCCGAGATCGTCGCGCTCGAAATCGCAAGGCGCAAACGTCAGCGACGGGGCCTCGACGCCCATCGCGGCGATGCGCTCGCGCTTCCATGCCTGCGTGGCCGGATGATCGACCTCGAAGACGCGCAATCCTTCGGCCGCATGGGGATTGCGCAGGCCGAACGTGTCGAGACCCGCGCCGAGAACGACGAGCTGGCGGACGCCCCGCGCGACGGCCGCGGCGATCCTGCGTTCGGCCAGCCGCGATCGCGCGGCGATGAACAGCCGCATGCGCCGCCGTCCCTCACTGTCGCCCTCCTGCGCGACGGCCTCCTCCGGCGTCAGTCCAAGAATGGGGCAGGCGAAGGGATCCTGAAAGACGAGCCCGCGCTCCAGCGTCTGGTGAGCGGCGCGATGGAGCGCCGCGCCGAGCGCCGTGCGGCTGAACTGATTTTCGATCATGGGGCAACCAGAGAATGGCGAATGGGTCGGGTTCGAGCGCCCTGCTCCCTATTCGCTACTCCCTATTCGCTATTCGCTCAATTGGCGGCGAGCCAAGTCTGCCATTCCTTGGCGGAGCCGTGGAAACAGTTCCGATCCACCTTGCCCTGGATGCCGGGCACCGCTCCGTCGGATTGGTATTGCCAGAAGTGCCACTGGCGCGAGCCATAACGGACATGCGGACGATGCTTGGTCGAGCGCACCCAGATCGGATATTCGCTCAGCGCGCCGTCGGCGAGGATCGCCTCGTAGAAATCGACCGTGGTGTAGATGATCGGCTTCTTGCCGTAGTAGCGCTCCATCTCCTGAAGCATCAGCCGCATCTCGGGGATCGCCTGCTCGGGATAGATCGTGCGCTTGCAGGTCTGCGACGTCGGCGTCGCCTCCACGTCCAGGACCGGCGGAAGCGCGTCCGGATCGCGCGGCACGTTGCGCTTGAACCAGGCCATCTCTTCCTGCCACGGCCGGCACCAGTAAACGAAATGATAGGCGCCGCGCGGCACGCCGGCGGCCTTGGCGCCAGCCCAGTTCTCCTCGAATTTCGAGTCGATATGGTCGGCGCCCTCGGTCGCCTTGATCCAGGCGAACTGCACGTCGCTGCCGGCGACCGCGCGCCAGTCGATCGTGCCCTGATATTTCGAGACGTCGATGCCGTGGATCTCGAAATCCTTGCTGTGGTCCAGCGCTTCGCTCGGCTTGATCTTGTGCGTCGGCGCGTAGGAGACCATCGAATTTCTGAGCCGCGCGCGTCCGCTCTGGGGATCGAGGCCGCTGCCGCAGCCCGCAAGCGCAAGGCCGGTGAGCGCGAGGGCCGCCAGGAGACGCAGCGGCGATCGGCGAAAGATCGAAATACGCATCATCGGCGCAAATTATCCCTGACGGGGTAACGAGTCGTTAATGCGCGGCCAAGCTGTGCTCAGCGCGGGCGGACGCGTCATTTTAGCCCGAAATACAGCGTCGCAAAGCTCAGAAAGGCGAAATAACCCACAACGTCGGTCACGGTCGTCACGAAGGCGCCCGACGAGACGGCCGGATCGATCTTGAGCCGGTCCAGCGCCAGCGGCACCAGAATGCCGCCGAACGCGGCCGCGATCAGATTGGTCAGCATGGCGGCCGCGATGACGAAACCCAGCGCGGGCAGGCCAAACCACATCGCCGCCCCGATTCCCGTCAGCACGCCGAATGCCAGCCCGTTGAGGCCGCCCACCAGAAACTCGCGCAGGATGATCTTCATGGCGTTGGAGCGCGACATTTCGCGCGTCGCGAGCGCCCGGACCGCGACTGTCATCGTCTGGGTGGCGGCGTTGCCGCCCTGGCTGGCCACGATGGGCGCCAGAATGGCGAGCGCGACCATCTTCTGCAGTTCGCCCTGAAAGATGCCGAGCACGGACGACGCCAGAAAGGCGGTCAGCAGGTTGACGAACAGCCAGACGAACCGCCCGCGCGCGACCGAGAAGATCGGATCGGTCAGTTCCTCGGTGCGGCTCACGCCGCCGAGCGCCTTGATGTCCTCGTCGGCCGCTTCCTGGATGACGTCGACGATGTCGTCGATGGTGATCACCCCGACCAGACGGTCGGCTTCGTCCACGACCGGCGCGGAGACGATGTTGTAGCGCTCGAACATCCGCGCCACTTCTTCCTCGTCGTCGCTGACCTTCACCCGCCGCCGGTCCTGCATGATGTCCTGCAGCGGCGTCGAGCGCGGCGTCCGCGCGAGCTTGTCGAGGAAGACGTTGCCGAGCAGGCGATGTCCGGGATCGACGACGAACACCTCGAAGAACGAGTCCGGCAATTCCTCCTGATCGCCCTCCCGCAGATGGTCGAGCGCCTGCCCGGCCGTCCACAAGGGCGGCACGGCGACAAGCGTCGTCTGCATCAGGCGGCCGGCGGATTTGTCCGGATAGTCCAGCGAGCGACGCAGCGCGCTGCGCTCGATCGCCGGCATGGCTTCGAGAATTTCCTCCTGCTCGCTGCGGTCGAGGTCTTCCAGCAACGCGATGGCGTCGTCGCTCTCCAGCTCGCTGACGCCTTCCGCCACGGTCTCGGTCGGCAATTCCTCGAGAATCTCGTCGCGGACGTGCTCGGGAACCTCGGTCAGCGCGGCGAAGTCGAACTCGCCACCCATCAACTCGACCAGCTTGGGCCGGCTTTCCGGCTCCAGCGCCTCGATCAGGTCGCCGAGATCGGCCTCGTGCATCTCGCCGGCGAGCGCGAGCAGACGCGTCTTGTCGCCAGAAGCGATCGCGTCTTCCACCGTCGCGACGAATTCCGCGCGCGGAGCGCCTTCGTCGTCGCGAAATGGCCACGACCGGGCGGTATCGGCTCCGTGTTCTTCGATTCTTTCAGCCATGCGTCCCTGCGCCGCTCGCTGTTTGCGATCCCTTAGACCAGATTCGCGAAAATGCAGACGGTTTTCGCGCGCGGCCTGTCCGGCCGCCGCCGCCAGAGGACGACCAGACCTGAAATGAACGCAGCTCACCGGTTTTTCTGCGCGCTCGCCGCGCTGTTCGCTGCCGGGACGGCGCAGGCGGCTTGCGGCCCGGACGCGCTTGGGACATCGCGGACCGTCGAAATCGGCGCCGGGACGGCCCCGGTCGGCCTCAAGACCTATCCTCGCACGCTGGCGCTCGCCGACAAGGAGCTGGTGCTGACCTTCGACGACGGCCCCAATCCGCCGACGACCGACAAGGCGCTCCGCGCGCTGGCCGACGAATGCGTGAAGGCGACTTTCTTCCTCATTGGCCGCAATGCGGAAGCGGCTCCGGCGACCGTCCGGCGCGAGATCGCGGACGGGCACAGCGTCGGCCATCATTCCTTCAGCCATCCGTCCGTCACGCTGCGCAATTTGAGCGATGCTGCGGCGAGATCCGACATCGACAGGGGCATGGCGGCGGACGATCGCGCCGCCTATGGGACGGCGGGCGCCGAACCGCGCACGCCTTTCTTTCGGTTTCCGGGCTTCGGCGACACGCCGGCGCTCGACGCCTGGCTCGCCACTCGCGGAATCACGGTGTTCGGCGCCGATCTCTGGGCGTCGGACTGGTTGCCGATGTCGCCGCAGGAAGAACTGGCGCTGCTGCTCGGCCGCATCGAGAAGGCGCGCAAGGGGATCGTCCTGCTGCACGACACCCGCGCATCGACGGTCGAAATGCTTCCCGAACTGCTGCGCGAACTCAAACGACGCAACTATCGCATCGTGCATGTCGTTCCGGGCAAGGGCCCAACGCCGATCGAGGCGGCCAAGCCCGGCTGGACGTCGGAAACCGAGCGCACTTTGGCGCACATATGGCCCAAGGCCCCTTCCGCCATGGGCGCCGCGCCAGCGCCTGCGCCCGGCCCGCTCTAGGACCAGCGCACGTCAGGCGCGCGCCGTTGGCCGGCTCGTGACGAGATCGAACCAGCGGGTCAGATGCGTCAGGTCCTCGGGGATCTTCGAGCCTGTCCCCTTGCCCATAACGAAGGCGCACTGCGCGGTTATGTCGGCGACGGTGTATTTCTCCCCGGCGATATAGGTGCGCTCGGAAAGTTCGCGGTTGAGCCAGGCCATCCGCTCGAGCAATTGCGCCTGACGCACCCGGCCGTATTCAGCCACCTGCGGGCGCCGGCCCGCCCAGAACGGATTGAGGTGAACGAAGACGTCCTGGATCGGCAACTGGATTTCCAGCTCCATCCGCCGGTTCCACATCTCGATCTGCGCGCGCTCCAGCGTGGTGACGCCAAACAGCGACGGCTCCGGATGCAATTCCTCGAAATAGCGGCAGATCGCGATGGATTCGGCCAGATGCGTCCCGTCGTCGAATTCCAGCACCGGCATGGTGCCCATGGGATTCATCGCCATATATTTTTCGCCGCGGTTTTCGCCCTTGATCATGTCGACATATTCGGAGGGAACCGAAATGCCCTTTTCGGCCAGAAAAATGCGAACGCGCCGCGGATTGAGCCCATTCTTGAGATCGTAGAGTTTCATGCGTTTCCCCTTGCCGGCGGGGAGAATGCGTCAGCCGCGAGCGCAAATCCAGCCGTTCGACGCGCTCAGGCGGGGCGTTCGCGGCGGCGCCTGCCGGCGATGAACGCGCGACCGCAGGAAAGCTTCGCCGCCAGCGGGGTCGTTTCGTCGATCACCCGCCAGAACGGCGTGACGTCGGGCGCGTCGCGCTCGTTCGACTCGATCGCCGCCTCGGCGACCACCCGCAGCAGAATTCCGGTCGTGATCGGACAGCAGACCTCCGCGCCGTATTCCGACGCCAGCCGCCGTCGCAAGGTCGGGACGTCGATGAACTCGCCAGCGCCGATCGCCCGGATCGCGTCGTCGACGATCCGCGCGGACGGGATCAGCATGATTTGTCCGGCCTTCATGCCGGCCATATCGACGTCCAGCCGCTTCACCTTGTGCGGCGCGCCGTCCGCCAGCTTGTCGGACCAGCTCTTTCGCCGGGATGTCTTTTGCATAGCCCTTCGAACCATCACTTGAGCGGCAGGTAAATGTCCATGATCAAATCCTTGGGCGCCGCGTCCATCGGCGTGTTCAGGTAAATCTCGTAGCAGGGTCGGTCGGCCGCCTCGCGGCCGGAGCCCGGCAGCCAGACGCCGAACAGCCAGTCGTAAGCCGAGCCGAGTTCGGCGTAGGGGCCGAGGTGTCGCAGCACCGCGCATTCGCCGCCCGCGAGGTCGAGGCGCTCCAGCGGCGGCTCGATGTTCGTCCCCGCGGCCACGGAGCGACCCGCCAGCGCGCGGCAATCGGTAGGCGGCGTGATCGACGCATCGTCGAAATAGACCGCGACGTTGCTCTGGCCCGGCCCGTAGAGCGCCCGCGTCGTCAGCACATTGTGCAAGAGATCGAACGCGCGGCCGATCTCCATGTACGGGCCGCGATGCGGGACGCCGGCGACGGTCAGCGCCGGCGCCTGTCTGATCTCGATGTTGCGCATGGTCGTTCTCCCGTCCCGCGCCGGCGGCGCATCGTTGAAATGGCCGCCCTTGCGGCGATAGGCGGCGGGCGACAGGCCATAGGCAGCCTTGAAGGCGCGCGAGAAGGCGGCGGCGCCCTCGTAGCCGGCGCGCCGTGCGATGCCCTCGATCGGCGCTGCGGAATCGACCAGCGCATAGGCCGCCCGATGCAGCCTCAACCGCCGCACGGTGGCGAAGACCGTCTCGCCGTGCAGCGCGTGATAGATGCGATGCCAATGGTGAGGCGACAGGCAGGCGATCTCGGCGAGCCGCGCGAAATCCAGATCCTCGTCGAGATGATCGTAGATGTAGTCGCGCACCCGGCGGAGCCGCTCGTTGTAATCGCCTCGCGTCAGCGCCTTCGACATCCGCCCTTCCTTCCACGAATCGAAGCTAGCGAAGGTCGACTTGATAAATCTTGCGAACTTCGCCTCAGACCGCGGCCCGCGCGATCTCCGCGTCAGCCTCGTCCGGCGCGAGCCAGCGGAAATCCGGCAATTGGTGGCGCGCAAAGGTGAACTGGCGCTTCGCGTAGGCGCGCGTATCGGCCTGGCCGCGGGCGATCGCCTCGGCGAGCGGAAGCTCGCCCCGCAGATGCGCCATCAGCGCGGGCGCGCCGTGGGCGCGCATGATCGGCAGAGCCGGATCGAGCTTTCGCGCGCCGAGCGCCGCGACCTCGTCCAGCGCGCCGGCCTCGATCATCGTCAGGAACCGGCCGTCGATCGCCGCCCGGACAGCGGCGCGCTCCGGGGCGAGAAAGAGCCCCCGCCACGTTCCCTCCGGCAGGATCGGCGCGGCCCGCGCGCCCTGAAAGGCCGCGAGCGGCTTGCCGGTCGCCTCGAGAACCTCCAGCGCACGCAAGATGCGTTGCGGATCCGTCGGTCGGAGCCGGGCGGCTGTGTGCGGATCGCGCGCGGCGAGCCGGGCGTGCAAGTCGGCCGGCGCGACGCCTTCGGCGGCCGCGCGCACCCTGGCGCGAATCTCCTCAGGCACCCGCGGAATGTCGGACAGGCCCTGCGTCGCCGCCTTGAAGTACATGCCGGTGCCGCCGACCACGATGGCCGTCCGGCCCGCGCGCGCCAGTTCCGTCGCGACGCGCGCGAAATCGTCGAGCCAGCGGCCCACCGAGTAATTGGTCGCGCCATCCACATGCCCGTAAAGCACGTGCTCGGCCTGCGCCTCGTCGTCGCGGCTCGGGCGCGCCGTCAGAATGCGCAGGTCGCGGTAGACCTGCATCGAATCGGCGTTGACGACCGCGCCGCCCGTTTTCTGGGCAAGCCGCAGCGCCACGGCGGACTTGCCGCTGGCGGTCGGGCCTGCGATGAGGATGGCGCGAATCCGCCCCATTCGAGTTTTCCGTCCAGATTTCCAGTCCGATGTCCAAGACCCTTTCTCACGTCGCCACGCTCGTCTGCAATCCGCAGGCGCCGATCCTGACCGCCGCCCTGGTCGAACGCGCCCGCGCGGCGCTCGCGAACGCCGCGCCCGCGAAGTGGCTCGACGCCGAGATCGCCGCCGACATCGCCTTCGCCCCGGCGGGCGGTTTCGAGCCGATCGAGATCGAGACGGAGCTGCGCGCCGCCCTCGACGGCGCCGCCGTGGACATCGCCGTGCAGCCGCTCGCGGGACGCCGCAAGAAACTGTTCGTCGCCGATATGGATTCGACGATCATCGGCCAGGAATGCATCGACGAACTCGCCGACCTCGTCGGTCTGAAGACCCATGTCGCCGCGATCACCGAGCGCGCCATGCGCGGCGAAATCGCCTTCGAGCCGGCGCTGCGCGAGCGCGTGGCTCTGCTCGCCGGGCTCGACGCCAGCGTCGTGGGCGACGTGATCGCCACGCGCATCACGCTCACCCCAGGCGCGAAAACGCTGGTGCGCACCATGCGCGCCAACGGCGCCTACGCCGCGCTCGTCTCGGGCGGCTTCACCGCCTTTACGCAGACGATCGCCGACATGGTCGGTTTCAATGAGAATCGCGCCAACCGGCTGATCGCCGAAGGCGGCAAATTCGTAGGCCGGGTGGAAGAGCCGATTCTGGGCGCCGAGGCGAAACTGTCTTCGCTCATCGAATTGCGCGATGCGCGCAAGCTCGGCAAGGCGCAGACGCTCGCCGCCGGCGACGGCGCCAACGATCTGCCGATGTTGCGCGAGGCCGGGCTCGGCGTGGCCTATCGCGCCAAGCCTGCGGTCGCCGCGGCGGCCGACGCGCGCGTCGACCATTCCGATCTCACCGCGCTGCTTTATGTGCAAGGATACGCGCGCGAAGACTTCGTCGCATAACGGTTCGACCAGCCTCATTGTCGCCGCTGCGCTATAGTCCGATCCTGACCGTGAATCGGAAGGCGGAGCGTAGATGGAGCCGGGTTTCAGCTGGGAGACGTATCGCGAGCCGCTCATCTTTCTGGTGACGGCCGGCGTCGTCGTGCCGCTGTTCCGCAAGCTGCGGGTGAGCCCGGTGCTCGGCTTCCTCGTCGCAGGCGCCCTGCTCGGCCCGTTCGGCGCCGGCAAGCTGGCGCAGACCTATCCATGGCTCGGCGGGGTCTCCATCGGCGGCGGCGCAGGCGCGACGCATCTCGCCGAATTCGGCGTCGTCTTCCTGCTGTTCATGATCGGCCTGGAGCTGTCGTGGGAGCGCCTGGTGCGCATGCGGCGTCTGGTCTTCGGGCTCGGCGCGGCGCAAGTGGCGGTGACGACCGCGCTCCTGTCGCTCCAGATCGGCGCATGGCTCGATCTCGGCCTCGGCCGCGCCCTGCTCTGCGCGGCTGCTTTGTCGATGTCGTCGACCGCCATCGTCCTGCCCGTCCTGTCCGAGCGCAAACGTCTCAATCGCGCGGCTGGACGCACGACATTTGCGGTGCTGCTGTTCCAGGACCTGATGGTCGCGCCGCTCTTGTTCATGGTGCCGCTGCTCGACAACAAGGGCGGGCCGCTCGACAGCGCGCAATTGTTCTGGACCTGGGCGCCGGCGGTGGTTGCGCTGTTCGTTCTGGTCGCCGGCGGGCGGCTGGTGCTTCGTCCGCTGTTCCAGCTCGTCGCGGCGGCGGGTTCGACCGAATTGTTCATGGCGGCCTGTCTGCTCGTCGTCGTCGGCGCCAGCGTGGCGAGCGCTTCGGCAGGCCTGTCGATGGGCCTGGGCGCCTTCATCGCGGGCTTGTTGCTGGCGGAGACGGAATTCAGGCGAGAGATCGAAGTGACGATCGCGCCGTTTCAGGGTCTGCTGCTCGGCCTGTTCTTCCTGTCGACCGGCGCGCATCTCGACTTCTCGCGCATCCTGCAGGCGCCTCTGACGATACTTGGCTTCGCCGTCGGCCTCATCGTCGTCAAGGCGTCGATCATCTATGTGCTGGCGCGCGTCTTCAAGCTCGGCTCGCCGGTCGCGCGCGAGGCTTCGCTGCTTCTGGCGCCAGGCGGCGAATTTGCTTTCCTCATGATCGGCGCCGCCATGGCCGCGCGCATCATTCCGGAGGAAGCCGGCATCGATATGCTCGTCGTGGTCACGCTCACCATGGCGACCATTCCGCTGCTGGGCGCCATCGGCGCACGCTCATCGCCGTCGCGCGCCAAGGAGGACGCGGACTTCGCGCATCTCTCGCCGGAAGCCGGCGTCGCGGAGAACCGTGTCGTCATCGTCGGCTTCGGACGCGTCGGACGTCTCGTTTCGGAATTGCTGACCCGCCACGACATACCCTTCGTCGCGGTCGACGGTTCCGCGCAACTGGTGGCGAAGGCCCGCGCCGAAGGCGTGAACATCTATTGGGGCGACGCCACGCGCCCGGATTTTCTCGCGCGCGTCGGCCTGCCCGCCTCGCGCGCGCTCGTCGTGACGATGGATGCGCCGTTGGCGGTGGAACTGGTCGTCACCGCCGCCCACGCCGCCCGCCCGGAGCTGACCATCGTCGCGCGCGCGCGCGACGCGGTGCACGCCACCCACCTTTACGAACTCGGCGTCACCGACGCGATCCCCGAGACGATCGAAGCGAGCCTGCAACTCGCCGAAGCCCTGCTCGTCGACATCGGCGTGCCCATGGGCTTCGTCATCGCCTCGATTCACGAGAAGCGCGACGAATATCGCAAGTTCCTGCAGCCGCACGGCGACCGGCGCAGGGAGAAGCGCGGCATCAAGATGTCGACGCGCGTTCGCGACATGAACAAGCCGAAGCCGGGAAAGCGGGAGGAAAGCAAGGCGTGACCGATCTCGAGACGAAGGAATTTCGCACGCCGCTCGGCCAGACGGGCCTGAATGTCTATGCGCGCAACAAGCGCCGCGCAGACCGTGCGCCCTTCGGCGCCGAGCGCACGCTGTTGATGGTTCACGGCGCGACCTATCCAGCGAGCGTCGTCTTCGACCTGCCGATCGAGGGCGCTTCGTGGATGGACCATTTGGCGCAGGCCGGATTCGACGTCTGGGTCATGGACCTTCCGGGCTACGGACGTTCCGACCGGCCGAAGGAAATGGATTGCGCGCCCGGCGACGGCGAGCCCGTCGTCACGACCGAGACGGCGATCTCCGCGGTGAGCGCCGTCGTCGATCTGATCCTGCGCGAGCGCGGGATCGACAGCCTCAACCTGCTCGGCTGGTCCTGGGGCACGGCGATCATGGCCGGCTATACGCAGGCCAACGCCGCTCGCGTCAAAAAGCTCGCGCTGTTTGCGCCGCTCTGGCTGATATCGGGAACGCCGACGATCGGCGACCCGAATGCGAAGCTCGGCGCGTGGCGCGGCGTGACGCGCAAGGAGACGGAGGCGCGCTGGCTGCGCGGCGTCCCCGAGCAGTCGCAGGAAAGCTTGATCCCGACAGGCGTCTTCGACGCGTTCTGGAAAGCCGCGCAGGCGACCGATCCTGTCGGGGCGTCGATGACCCCTCCAATCCTGCGCGCGCCGAATGGCGTGCTGTTCGACGTCGGCCACTATTGGACGAGAGGGCTCCCCACCTGGGACCCGGCGCGCATCGAATGCCCGGTGCTCATCGCGCTGGGCGAATGGGACGCCGATACGCCGCCGTCGATGGCGAACAAGATTTTCCCGCTGCTCGCCCGCGCAAAATCCAAGAAGCTCGTCGTGCTCGGGCGCGGCACGCATACGATGGCGCTCGAAGCCGAGCGTCGCGCCCTGTTTGCGGAAGTGCTGCGCTTCCTCGAAGACTGACGCGGCGGCGCGCCCGCCGAAACGGGCGCGGCCTTGCTCGGCTCAGTCGATCGTCACCGGCACGAAGCGGACGTCGCCGTTCGGCGACGACACGAGCAGCAATGCCGATTTCTTGCCGTCCTGCTTCAAGGCCTTGATCGCATCCTGCACGTCCGCAGGCTTCGAGACCGGCTTCTGGCTGATCTCGACGATCACTTCGCCCGGCTGAATGCGCTTCTCGGCCGCGTTCGACGCGGGATCGACGCGCGTGACCACGACGCCGGATTTCACGACCTCCTTGATCGCGAACTTCTGACGCGACTCGTCGCCGAGCGTGGCGAAATCCATTCCCAACGCCGATTTGACGGCCGTCTCCGCCGGCGCGTCGTCGCGCGGCGCGCCGGCGCCGGCCTTCGCCATCTTCTCGCTGTCCTCGAGCCGGCCGAGCTTCACGGATTTCGTCACTTCCTTGCCGTCGCGAACCACGACGACGTCGACTTCCTTGCCGATCGGCGTCGACGCCACGATCTTCGGCAGATCGCGCGACTGGGCGACGTCCTTGCCGTCGAACTTCACGATCACGTCGCCAGCCTTCAACCCGGCCGGCTTGGACGGCCCGCGATCGTCGACGCCGGCGATCAGCGCGCCCCGCGCCTTGCCGAGATTCAGGCTTTCCGCGATGGAATCGTCGACGTTCTGGATACGCACGCCGAGCCAGCCGCGCCGCGTCTCGCCGTATTTCTCGAGCTGCTCGATGATCGGCTTGACCGTATTGGCGGGCGTCGCAAATCCGATGCCGATCGAACCGCCGGACGGCGACAGGATCGCGGTGTTGATGCCGATGACCTCGCCATCCATGTTGAACAGCGGGCCGCCGGAATTGCCCTTGTTGATGGCGGCGTCCGTCTGGATGTAATTGTCGTAGGGACCGCTATCGATGTTGCGGTTGCGTGCGGACACGATGCCGGCCGTCACCGACCCGCCGAGGCCGAACGGATTGCCGACCGCCAGCACCCAGTCGCCGACGCGCGCCTTGTCGCTGTCCGCGAATTTGACCGCGGTCAGCGGTTTGTCCGGCTTCACACGAAGGACGGCGACGTCGACCTTGGCGTCCTTGCCGACGACTTCCGCCTTCAGCTTCTGTCCGTCCGTGAAGATGACATAGACATCGGTGGCGTCGGCGATGACGTGGTTGTTCGTGATCACGAGGCCCGACGAATCCACGACGAAACCGGAGCCGAGCGAATTGGACTTGCGCGGCCGCTGCTGCTCGCCGCCGCCGTGCCGCTTGAAGAATTCCTCGAACAGATCGTCGAACGGCGTTCCTGGCTGGAACTGAGGTCCGCCGCCGCGTTTCGCCTCGATCGTCTGCGTCGCGGAAATGTTGACCACCGCGCCGCTGACGCTCGCTGCGAGATCGGCGAAGGAATCGGGAGCGCCGCGCGCAAACGCCGGGGAAACGGGCGGGACGACCGCGACCGCCGCGCCGAAGGCCAACGCCAGCGCGAGCCCGGCCGCCGCGGGCGCCTGACCAAAAAATTTCCGTTTGCTCAGCATGTCCAGCTCCCGATCGCAGCCCGCTTGCGCGAGAATGAAATTCGCAATTCCGTCAGTTCACGTCCGGGTTCCAGCGCGCTTCACTTGCCCGTGGGGTTCCCGAAATATTTGTAGAAATCGGAGTTCGGCGTGCTCACGAAGCGCGTGTCGCCGGCCTTGAAGGATTGCTCGTAGGCCTGCATCGACCGATAGAACGCGAAGAACTCCGCATCCTTGCCGAACGCTTCGGCGAAGACCTGATTGCGTTCGGCGTCGCCCGCGCCGCGCACCGTATCGGCTTGCTGCTGCGCCTCGGCCTTGATGACGATGGCGTCGCGGTCGGCCTTGGCCGTGATCTTCTGATACTGCTCGTTGCCCTGCGCGCGATATTCGTTGGCCTCGCGCTTGCGTTCCGATTGCATGCGGCTGAACACCTTCTCGGAAATCTCGCGCGGCAGATCGGCGCGACGCAGACGCGCGTCGACGATGGCGATGCCGTAGTTCATGCTTTCGTTGTTCACCTGATCCTTGATCTTGCCCATCAGCGCAGCGCGCTCGTCGCGCACGATCTGCGTCTGCGTGGCTTCGCCCAGCACACGCCGCACCGACGAATTCAGGATCGATGCGAGGAAGTTGTTGGCCGCGCGAATGCTGCCGGCCGCCTGATAGAACTTCAGCGCGTCCACGATCCGGTACCGCACGAAGGCGTCCACGTCGATGCGCTGGTTGTCGGCCGCGATCACTTCCTGCTTCGGGCTTTCGAGATCGAGAATGCGCTTGTCGATCCGCACCACCGTCTCAATCAGCGGAATCTTGAAATGCAATCCGGGTTCCGTGATCAGGCCGCGGCCCGCGACCGGCGCGCCGAACCGCAACACCAGCGCCTGCTCCGTCTGGGACACCTGGAACAGCGCGCCGGAACCGACGAGGAAGGCCGCCAGCGCGGCGATCGCAAGGAGGATGCTCGAGGATCTCACTTCGCGCCTCCCGCCGTCGCATTGGCCTTCGGCGTTTCGCCGAGCGGCAGATAGGGCACGACGCCCTGCCCCGCGCCCTTGTCGACGATGACCTTGTCGACGCCGCCAAACACGCGCTCCATCGTTTCGAGATACATGCGCTCTCGAGTGACCTGCGGCGCCTTCTTGTATTGCTCGTAAATCTTGTCGAAGCGGGCAGCCTGACCGCGCGCTTCCGCCACCGTCTGCTCGCGATAGGCTTCAGCCTCCTGCAAGATGCGGGCGGCCTGACCGCGCGCTTCCGGCACCACCTTGTTCGCATAGCCTTCCGCCTCGTTCTTGAGGCGGTCGCGATCCTGCTGCGCGGCGGTCACGTCACGGAACGCGGAGATGACCGACGCCGGCGGATCGACCGACAGCAACTGCACCTGCACGATCTTCACGCCCGCGCGGTATCCGTCGAGCACGCGTTGCATCAACTCCTGCGACTGCGGTTCGATCACCTTGCGCTCAGCCGTCAGCAGCTTCTGGATTTGCGAGCGGCCGACGATCTCGCGCATCGCGCTTTCGGCGACCGCCTTCACTGTCGCAGGGGGATTGGAGATGTTGAAGGCGTAGTCCTCGGGTTTCTGATCGTCGATCTTCCAGATCACGCGAAACTTCACGTCGGCGATGTTCTCGTCGCCGGTCAGCATCAGGCTCTCTTCAGGCATGTCCACCTGCGTGCGCGTATCGACGCGCAACGCCGAGCCGACGTCGATCGCGTTGAAATCCGTAACGGCGAGCTTGAGCACCGATCCGATCGGATAAGGCAGATTGTAATTCAGGCCTTCCTTCGTCTTGCCGACGAGCTTGCCGAAAATCAGATTGAGGCCGACCTGATTGGTCGAGACGATATAGAAGCCGGAAAGCAGCCACAGCAGCACGCCGACCAGCAGGAAAACAAGCAGCCCCTTCGAGCCGACGCCGCCGGGCATGGCGCCCTGCAGCCGCTCCTGCGCGCGCCGCAAAATATCCTCGAGATTGGGCGGCGCTCCGCCGCCGCCGCCCCCGGGCGGCCCCCACGGCCCCGGTGTTCCCCACGGGTTCTGTCCCCCGGGCTTGCGCGGCCCGTCCTGATTGCTCCAGGGCATTCCTGTCCTTCCCAACGGCCGGCGAGGCGGCGCACGACCTTATATGAGCGCCGGCCGGCGCCCGCAATGTTCGGGGGAGATATGCATTCGGCGGCGAGCCTGCAATGGCGGCTCGATCAACTTTCCGGGTTGGCGCGCTCCAGCGTGCGCACGACGAAGTCGGCCTCGTCCCTCTCCCCGCGTGGCGGCGTCTCGCGGGAAATCTCTCGCCATTGGCGCATGTCGAGCTTCGGAAAGAACGCGTCGCCGTCGGGAGCCAGGTCGACCTCGCTCAGCACAATCCGATCGGCGCGATCGAGCGTGGCGCGGTAGAGTTCGCCGCCGCCGACGACCATGATTTCGTCGACGCCCATCGCCTTGGCGCGCTCATGCCCAAGCGCGAGCGCCTCGTCGATCGAGCGCGTGACATGCACGCCGTCGCGCACGAACGATTGATCGCGCGTCACCACGATCGTCTCGCGGCCGGGCAAGGGTTTGCCGATCGAATCGTACGTCTTGCGCCCCATGATCATGGGACGCCCCCAGGTCGTCGCGCGAAGGTGCTTGAGGTCGCTCGGCAGGCGCCACGGCAGGGCGCCCTTTACGCCGATTGCGCCGTTGCGCGCCACAGCCGCCACCAAAACGATCTTCGCCATCGCGCTTCCTTGTTTACGAGAGAAAGAGAATCGCCCTAGTCTCTCAATGTCGTCAACCAACCGAAAGGAGGTGATCCAGTGTCTCATTGTCATCAGCCGAAGTCTGCGCTGCGGGCTTGGCGCGCCTGGACTCCTCGTGGAGCGTTCGGGGCCGCGTAATCCGCCGCTGTAGCCGGCAAAGACAATGTGGGGGCCGCTTCGCGAGAGGCGGCCCCTTCATTTTGTCCCATATTCTCTGGCGAGGCGGACCAGCGCGAGATCGAGCGCCGCCAGAAACGCGGAGCGGTCGCGCGGCGCAAACGGCGGCGGCCCCGAGGTCGTAGCGCCAGCGGAGCGCAGATCCGTCATCAGATTGCGCGTCGCAAGAGCCGAGCCGATATTCGCCGCGCTCCATTCCTGCCCCTTCGGCGAAAGCACGCGCGCGCCCTTCTTCACGCAACGATCGGCGAGCGGCAGATCGGCGGTGACGACGACCGTCTGCGGCGCCGCGCGCTCTGCGATCCAGTCGTCGGCGATGTCCGGGCCTGCGGGCACGATCACGCGTTCGACGAAAGGCGCGCGCGGTATCTGCATGAACGAATTGGAGACGACGAAGACGCGCGCGCCGCGTCGTTCGGCGACCTTGTAGATCTCGTCCTTGACCGGGCAGGCGTCGGCGTCGACGAGGACGGCGAAGCCGCCCGCCTCAGACGGCGACATCCGCCTTGATGGCCGGCCAGGCCTCGTAGCCCTCGAATGAAATGTCCTCGTACGCGAAATCGAAAAGCGACTTCACTTGCGGATTGAGGCGCAGGCCCGGCAGCGGCCTGGGCGAGCGCGTGAGCTGCAATTGCGCCTGTTCGACGTGGTTGTCGTAGAGATGCGCATCGCCGAAGGAATGTACGAAATCGCCGGCCTCGCAGTCGGTGACCTGCGCGACCATCGCCAGCAGCAGCGCATAGCTCGCGATATTGAAAGGCACGCCGAGAAATACGTCGGCCGAGCGCTGGTAGAGTTGCAGAGACAACCGCTTGCGGCCGCCGATCTCCGCGACGTGAAACTGAAACAGGCAATGGCACGGCGCGAGCGCCATGGCCGGCAGGTCGGCCGGATTCCACGCGCTGACGACGAGCCTGCGCGAGAACGGATTGCGTTTGATCTCCTCCACGACCTCGCCGATCTGGTCGATGGTCCGACCGTCGGGCGCGGCCCACGAGCGCCATTGCTTGCCGTAGACGGGGCCGAGATCGCCGTTCTCGTCCGCCCACTCGTCCCAGATCGTCACCTTGTTGTCGGCGAGATACTTGACGTTCGTGTCGCCCTTCAGGAACCACAGAAGCTCGTGCACGATCGCGCGCAGATAGAGCTTCTTGGTGGTCACGAGCGGAAAACCTTCGCCGAGATCGAAACGCATCTGATGGCCGAAGATCGAACGCGTGCCGACGCCCGTGCGGTCGGCCTTGGCGACGCCGTCATGCAGCACATGGGAAAGCAGGTCGAGATACTGGCGCATGACGCAGTCTACCGCGATTCCGCCGCCGAAGACGACGACTGCCTGTGGACAGCCTCAGCCGTTGGCGATGGCCTCGAGGCGCGCGGCGTCGAGCAGGCGAACCCCGTCCGGCACGACCAGCAGCGCCTTCTCGCGCGCGAGCTTGCTGATCGCGCGGCTCACCGTCTCGATGGTCAGGCCGAGAAAGTCGGCGATGTCCTGCCGCGTCATCGGCAGCGGCACCGTGACGGAATTGTTGTTGATATGCGCCCAGCGCTTGCGCAGGCCGACGAGGAAGCAGATCACCCGCTCTTCGGCCGTGCGGCGGCCGATCAGCACCATCTGCTCCTGCGCAAGGCTCAGCTCGTGGTTGGCGAGATCGTACAGACGCCGCAGCAACTGCGGATGCGCGTTCACGAATGTCGAGAACGCCTCGCGGCCGAATCGACACGCCGTGACCGAATTCAGCGCCTCGGCGCCGTAAACGGTCCGCTCGGCGAGCGACAATCCGAGAAAATCGCCGGGAATCGCGAAACCGACGACCTGGCGCCGCCCGTCTGGCAGCAGGCGGTACAGCCGCACCGAGCCGGAGGTGATGTTGTAGACGGAGTGCGCCGCTTCATCCTGCGCGAACAATTGCTGCCGCTGCGCGTAGCAACTCGAACGCGCAAGGTTTTCAAGCTCGGCAAGCTCGTTTTCGTGCAGCGCGCCGCAGGCGGAAAAGGGGCGCACCGCGCAATGGGCGCAGTGCAAGCCCGAATGGTTTTGCCCGCAGGCGTGCGGTCCGCCCGCATGCGCATGTCCTGACTCGGTGTGAGACGACGCCGACGGCGCTTTCGAGGCGTGGATCATTGGCCACTATTAACATGAACCACGCCCGAGGGAACCGCTTTGCCCGCGCAGCCGAAAAAATTGTTCTGTCGCGAACATTTGGCTGCGATTTGGACGCCGCAACGCACAAATCGACGACCGCGAAATTCACGCCGGCCGCCTTCCATCGCCGCAGTTCTCGGCGGCCCTTTCGCCGGGGCGCGGGGCGCACTATATTCAACCCGTCTTCGCAAGAAGACTATGGCGATAAACAGGCTTCGAAATAAACCATCCGGACCCGGGGGCGGTACCCGGCGCCTCCACCCCAGCCCAGAGCGAAGCTCTGGGTTGAGGCGGGGGCGAAATAGGATCGACGGGGGCGTAAAGGAAGTTCTTTTGCCCGGCATGATACCGCCGTTATCGGGTCAACCTTATAGTTGCCAACGACAACTATGCTCCGGTGGCCGTCGCCGCGTAATGCGGTTCCGGTACTGGGAATCAAGCCCTAGGGGGTTGCACTTCTAGGCGGGGCTCGGAGGCGCCTGGCAACAGAAGCCTCCACTTTCTATCGCGGCCGAGTCGGGTATAGCGTGGCGTCGACGACCTGCCCGCGAGTCGGGCGCCAATCGAAAGCCGAACGCCCACATCATGGCGACCGACCATATCCGCTACGACCTTCTGGTTCAGGACGCCTTCCGCGGCATTTTCCGCAAGGTGCTGACCGACGCCGCCCAGCACGGCCTGCCCGGCGAGCATCATTTCTACATCACCTTCAAGACGGGCGCGCCCGGCGTGGTCATGTCGGACCGGCTGCGCGCCGAATATCCCGAGCAGATGACGATCATCCTGCAGCATCAGTTCTGGGATTTGCGCGTGCACGACGACGCCTTCGAGGTCGGCCTGTCGTTTCGGCGTGTGCCGGAAAAGCTGGAAATCCCGTTTGCGGCGGTGAGCGGCTTCTTCGATCCGTCCGTCAATTTCGGCGCGGAATTCACGGCCGAGGACGAAAGCAAGGCGACTGCGCCGTCTGCAACGATCGAACCGCTCGTGATCGCGCCGCAACCCGCCGCGGAAAAGCCTGCGGCCGAAAAACCCGTGACGAAGTCGGAGGCCGAAACGCCGGCGAAGGCGGCGAAGCCGCGCGGCTCCGCTTCCGAGCCCGCCGTCGAGCCGCCCACTGCGGAACCGCCAGCGGCCGACGAATCGCAGAAAGTCGTCTCGATCGACGCCTTCCGCAAGAAGAACACCTGAGCCCATGGGCGACGTCGTGAACCTCCGTCGCGCGCGAAAAGATCGCGCGCGCAAGGAGGCGGAGACGAAAGCCGCCGACAATCGCATCGCCTTCGGCCGGACGAAGGCCGAGCGCCAGGAGACCGAGGCGCAGCGCGATCTGGACGCCCGTCGGCTCGAAGGCCATCGCCGCGACAAGCCCGATGACTGAAGCCGCGCCGCAGCGCGTCGTCAAACGCTCTCTGACGATCGCGGGCCACCGCACCAGCGTGTCGCTCGAAGAAATCTTCTGGAGCGAACTGCGCTCGATCGCCGAGAAGCGCTGTCAGTCCGTCGCCGCGCTCGTCGCCCAAATCGACGCGGCGCGCGGGGAGGCGAACCTGTCTTCCGCGTTGCGGGTCTTCGTGCTGCAGCAGGCGAAAGCGAGCTGATCTTCGCCGACAGCCGGTTGTCGCGGCAGTGCGCTCGCGACTAGGTTTTGCGCCACCGGTTCACGATCCACAGCGCGCCCCACGCGCCCAGAAGCGTGACCAGCATCCCGCCGACAAGCGCGATGGAAAAACGGGCGCCGCCCGCCGCCGCCAGCGACCGCGAGCCGTCGCTGAGCAACATCGCCAAAATCCCTCCGCCGAGAGGCGCGGCCACAAGCGCGCCGGCGAAACAGACGACGATGTTGACGATCCAGCCCAGCGCGCCCCGCTTCTTCGTCCACGCCTCGTGGATTCCAACGGCGAGCGCGGCGCCGATGTAAGCGAATGCGATCGTCATCGGCCCGCCGACGCTCGCGAGCGGGATTGCATCGGTCATTTGAAGAAGGAGGACGCCGACGACGGCGATCGCTGCGATGTAAATCACGAGCGCCCCCTCACTTCCCCGAGAATTTCGGTTCGCGTTTCTCCATGAAGGCGCGCACGCCCTCCTTCATGTCGTCCGACCGGAACAACGGCAGCAATTGCAGATAGACGTGATGGACATGGTCCTTGAACGTTTCGTTCAGGCCCATGCGCATCATGCGCTTGGCCGCCTGCACGGCGAGCGGCGCATTGGCGGCGATTTCGCGCGCCAGCGCCCGCGCCCGCCCCATTAGCTCGCTATCGGAAACGACCTCGTTGGCGAGGCCCCATTCGAGGCATTCGCGCGCCGACAGCGTACGCCCGGTGAAGATGAGCTCGGACGCCTTCGCCCAGCCGATCATCCGCGGCAGGAACCACGTGCCGCCGGATTCCGGCACGACGCCCCGCTTCACGAAGGCGGCCGCCATCTTCGCGCTTTCGGCCATGATGCGGATGTCGCAGCCGAGCGCCGTGTCCATGCCATAGCCCGCCGCGCCGCCGTTGACCGCGCAGATGATCGGCTTGTCCATGTCGAACATCACGGTTGGCGGCGTGTTGCGCAAATCGAGATTGGTCGGGCTGGCGGCCGATGAAATTCCGCCGCCGTCTCGCTTCTGCCTGAGATCGAGTCCGGCGCAGAACGCCCGCCCGACGCCGGTCAGGATCACGCACCGTACGGCGGGATCTTCGTTCGCCTTGACGAGCAGGCGCGTCAACGCGTTGAGCATCGGGCCGGAGATCGTGTTCATGCGCTCGGGCGCGTTGAGCGTAATCAGCGCGATGTGGTCATCTTCGATTTCGTAGAGGACTTCATCGAGGCCTGCGCCATGGGTCGAAACGACGTTGCTCATTCTTCCCGCCCTCCGCGATATTTGATTACGTCGTCGATCGCTGCGCTGGCGTTTTCCAGCTCAGTCCGAGCGCCCTGCAAATCGGCGCCGAGGCGCGATGGGCGTGACGCGGCGAACCATAGTCGCGATAGAAATCGAGAATGCGCCCGAGGTCGGCGTCGTAGTCGCCAGTCGTGAAGACAGGCGCGCCGAAGGTGATGCGCTTGCGCAGATAGTCGATCGCCGCAGGCAGGATCGGCACGTTGGCCGCAGACGCGATGAGATGGAAACCGCGCTTCCATTCCTCCGCGCAGCTTCGCGTCCCCTCCGGCGCAATCAGCAGAATCAGCTTCTCGCTGTCGCGAAAGGCGCCGACGCTCGCCCCCACCACGCCGCCGGCCGCGCGACGGTTGATCGGAATGGCGCCTAACCAGCGCAGCACAGGTCCCATCGGCCCCTTGAACGCCGTGTCCTTGATCATGGTGCCCGCACGAAGGCGGAAGGCGGTCAGCGTCGCGATGGCGAGCACGCCGTCCATGTTGCTGGTATGCGGCGCGCCGATCATCACCATTTTCGGAAGGTCGGCGATCGGCCCCTGAACTGTCCAGCCCGTCAGCCGCAGAAGGCTGCGGCCGAGCCATTGCGAGAGGGAGTTGCCGCGCCGTGCGACCTGATCGCCGACCGTGGTCGGCGTTCCGACGAGATCGCCGGCCGTCTGATTGTTCAAGATGTCTATGCCTTCTGGATGCGAAATCCGGCATCCACTAGCACGGTTTCGCCCGTCGTCTTGGGAAAAGCCGTGCACAGGGCGTAGATAGTTTCGGCTACGTCGGAAGGCGCGATCGTCGCCGCGAGCGCCGACGTTCCGCGGTACATCTTGCCCATGGCCTCGTAGGCCTCGGCCCCGTAGCCGTTCTTCAGCCAGTCGGATTCGATCATGCCCGGCCCGACGCCATTGACGCGTATCTCCGGCCCGAGGGCGCGCGCGAGCGCAATCGTCAGCGTATTGAGAGCCCCCTTCGACGCCATATAGGCGATCGAGGAGCCGCGCCCCATCACGGCCGCGATCGACGACACGTTGACGATCGAAGCTCCCTGCTCCTTGCGCAGCAGCGGCGCGAAGGCGCGCGCCATCTGGAAGGGGCCCACGACGTTCACGCCGTAGATCGCATGGAAATCCTCCGCCGAGAGCCCGTCGAGATTTCTCTGCTCGACGAATTTCGTGCGGCCGGCGTTGTTGACCAGATGCCGCACCGCGCCCCAACGCTTTTCGACCGCCTCCGCCATCATCCGGCAATCCGCGTCTGACGACACGTCGGCTTTCAGCGTTTCGACCTCCGCGCCCGCCTTGCGGCAGACGGTCGCCACCTCCAGCGCCGGCGCAGGATCGCGCGAATAATTGATCACGACGTTGTAGCCGCTCTCCGCGAATTTGATCGCGGTGGCGGCGCCTATGCCGGCGGACGACCCTGTGACGACGGCGACGGGACGGGACATCGGGCGATTCCTCAGTGGTTGGTTTGGCTCATAGTGGCGCAGCGTCGGCGCGCTCAGCAAGCGCGGTTGCGTCCGCGCA
This sequence comes from uncultured Rhodoblastus sp., assembly GCA_964634325.1. Taxonomy (GTDB): domain Bacteria; phylum Pseudomonadota; class Alphaproteobacteria; order Rhizobiales; family Beijerinckiaceae; genus JAJXWB01. The sequence goes on along the minus strand of CAZWJF010000004.1, from coordinate 25,756 downwards.
ATGGCTCGCTGGCGTCCCGGCCGAAAATGTTTCGCCGGCGCAGGCTTGACCGAGACGGGTCGGGCGTCATGTCATCTGTGCAAACAACTCAGGAGGGAACGAGATTATGCAAGCTTCGAGGACTATCGCCCTTGTCGCGGCGCTTTCCGGCGCGGCGTGGATCGGAACTGCGTCCGCCCAGCAGCAGCCGCCGCAATTTCCCGACATGACCTTCTTCGTCAGCTCCAAGGCCGGCCCCGACGGCGCCAATCTCGGCGGGCTCGAGGGCGCCGACAAGCATTGCCAGACGCTGGCGGCCGTCGCAGGCGCCGGCGGCAAGTCCTGGAAGGCCTATCTGTCCACGCAGGGCGCAGGCGCCGTCAACGCGCGCGACCGCATCGGCAAGGGCCCGTGGAAGAACGCCAAGGGCATGCAGATCGCCGCCGATCTCGACGAGCTTCACAAGGACGCGAAGCTGTCGATCGACAATGCGTTGACCGAGGGCGGCCGCAAGATCGCCGGCGCCGGGTTCAACAACAACAACCACGACATCCTGACCGGCTCCGACATGGAGGGGCGGGCCATGGCCGGCGACAAGGACTTCACCTGCGGGAACTGGACCAAGGGCGGCGCTGACGGGTCCGCGATCGTCGGCCATTCCGACCGCATGGGCCTTCGCGACGACGTCCCCTCGCATTCCTGGAATTCCTCGCACCCGACGCGCGGCTGCAATATGCCCGCCCTGCTCTCCACCGGCGGCGGCGGCCTGCTCTACTGCTTCGCGTCGAACTGAGACGCGCCGAAAAAACAAAGCCCGGTTCTCGCGAACCGGGCTTTTGTCGTCTGCGCTGGTAAGGCGCTTGGTGCGGCCAAGAAGACTCGAACTTCCACCCCGGTTAAAGGACTAGCACCTCAAGCTAGCGCGTCTACCAATTCCGCCATGGCCGCCCGGACGCGCCGCGCTAAAGCGCTTCGCATCGGCAGGCGTCGTCTATCAAACGCCCAAGAGACTGACAAGGCCCGAAAGCCGCGCTATTGCAGTCCCGTGACACTGCAGATTTCCCGCGACGCCCTCTCAGCGCGTTTTCTTCCCCGTCCCGGCGCGCCCCCGGTCGAATGGGCCGTCAGCGACGCCCTGGCGCCCTATGAGGAGGCGCTGGCGACGATGGAGGCGCGCGCCGCCGCCATCGCGCGCGGCGAAGCGCATGAGCGCGTCTGGCTGCTGGAGCACCCGCCGCTCTACACCTCCGGCACATCGGCCAAGCCCGGCGATCTGCTCGACGCGCGCTTCCCGGTGTTCGAGACGGGGCGCGGCGGCCAGTTCACCTATCACGGGCCGGGCCAGCGCATCGCCTATGCGATGCTGGACCTCAAGCGCCGCCGGCAGGACGTGCGCGCGTTCGTCGCCGCGCTGGAAGCCTGGGTGATCGCAACGCTCGAGGCTTTCAACATCAAAGGCGAGCGCCGCGAGGACCGAGTCGGCGTCTGGGTGCGCCGGCCCGACAAGCCGCGCGGGCCGAATGGCGCGATGGCCGAGGACAAGATCGCGGCGATCGGCATCCGCGTGCGCCAGTGGGTGACCTTCCACGGCGTGTCGATCAACGTCGAACCCGATCTGTCGCATTTTTCCGGCATCACGCCCTGCGGGGTGCGCGAGCCGCACTACGGCGTGACCAGCCTCGCCGACCTCGGCCTGCCGATCGGGATGACCGATGTCGACATCGCGATGCGCCGCGCGTTCGAAGATATTTTCGGTCCGACGGTCGCGGCCTGACGATCAGGCCGTTCGGCGGCCGAAACTCTTGCGCGCGCCGGGCGCGGCGCCCGCCGGTCGCTGCATGTCTTTCAACGTCGCCCTCAGGTCCCGCGTCCGGCTCTCGGCCAGCGCCTGCGCGATCAGCCTGTCGGCGTCGATTGCGGACGATGTCTCGGCGCCCGCCGCGGCGAGGCGTCCGTGCAGCGGGTCGTAAGCGTAGACGTCGCCCGCCGACCGCGATTTGGGCAGCCAGAGCAGCGTCGAACGGACGAACGCGGCCAGGCCGAGCCCGGCCAGCGCGATCGCCGCCGCGGGCTCGCCGGCCGCGTGGGGGCCGATGATTTCGGCGAGTTGTTCGGTCATCAGCGTCAGCGCGTCGGGATAGCCGGCCGCCAGCGCCGCTGTCGCGCCGACGGACGCAAGGCTCGTGGCGACGACCCAGAACGCGCTCATGCCAATGTCGTGCAGGCGCTTGGCGTCCAGCGCCGCCTGCACGACGACCTGCAGCGCAACCACGCCGATGAGCAGCGGTCTCAGGCTGTCCGGCGCAAGCTGCAAGGCGCCGACGACCAACGCCAGAACGAGAATGGCGATTCGATAGGCGCTTCGGCCGATCCGGCCGCGCCAGTCGAACAAGAACCAGAGAAACGTCGCGGGCATCGAGGGCGCTCTCGCGTGGCGAGCGCCCAATTTGGGGGCCAGCGGTCAAGAAGGCGTTAAGCGCCCGCCCCGTCGGGTCGGATTTCGAAATGGCGCGGCAGGTCCAACGCCGGGACGACCGCAATATCCAGATGCGCGACGCGCGCGTGCGGCGGCCCGGCGCGGCACGCCTCGGTCAGCGCCTGAACCTGCGCCGCCTCGCCGGCGCAGACGGCCTCGACGCGGCCGTCGTCGAGGTTGCGCACGAATCCGGAGACGCCAAGCTCGCGCGCCCTCCGCGCGACGAAAGCGCGAAACCCGACGCCCTGCACGCGACCCGAGACGAGAACGCGCCGCGCCTCCATCTCACACCGCGATATTGTCGATCAGCCGCGTCTGTCCCAGCCGCGCGGCCGCCAAGAGCCGGATCGGCCCCTCGATCCGGCGGGCGATCCGCTCCAGCGTCTCGGCGTGGCGGGCCTCGATGTAATCGACCATGAAACCCGCTTCCACGAGGATTTCCCGCGCTTCGGTCATCTCGTGGCCAATCACTTCGCCTTCGCGAATCTTGGCGGCGGCGTGGGTCAGCGCGCGATACATGGCTGACGCGCGCGGCCGTTCGTCGGCGCTCAAGTAGACGTTGCGCGAGGACATGGCGAGACCGTCCCCCTCGCGCACGGTTGGCGCGCCCACGATCTCGGTGGGAATGTCGAGGTCGCGCGCCATCCGCGAAATGACGCGCAGCTGCTGATAGTCCTTTTCGCCGAACACGGCGCAATCGGCCTGGGCCTGATTGAGCAGTTTGGCGACGATCGTCGCCACGCCCGCAAAATGCGTCGGACGAAAATGGTCTTCCAGATCGACCTTGGCCGGGCCGGCCAGAGTCACGGTGGTGGAGAAGCCCGCCGGGTACATGGCGTCGACCTGCGGCGCGAAGCAGGCGTCGCATCCGGCCGCGCCCAGCCTGGAGAGATCCGCCTCGAACGTACGCGGATACTTCGAAAAATCCTCGGTCGGCGCGAATTGCGTGGGATTGACGAAGATCGAGGCGACGACGCGATCGGCGCGTCTGAAGCCCTCTTCCACCAGCGAAATGTGCCCGGCGTGCAGCGCGCCCATCGTCGGCACGAGCGCGACGCGCTCGCCGCGCGCGCGCCAGTCGCGCACAGCGGCGCGCAGGCTTGCGACGTCTGGCAGAACGACGGGCGACGCTGGATGTCTGCGATCGGTCAACCGGAACTCCTCAACTCTCGCGCGGCGTCCATTTGATGGCGCGTCGCTGCGGCGCAGCAACCACGCCGCCTCCTGATAGCAGGGTCGAAAGAAAATCGACATAGCCGGAGGGCAATTCGGCCGCGCGCGCCGCCGCGACGATCGCCTCCATGTAACCTGCCTTTGCGCGCGCGCCGGCGGAGGCCCCCGCCGCGCCGATATAGACCAGCGCCCGCGCCGGCGCGCCGTCCGCCCGCAGCACCGGCTGATTGGCCTTCACGTAGAGGCCGCGTGCGACCTCCTCATAGCGGTCGAGCGACGGCGCGTCCGACAGCGCGAGATCGTAGAGCAGCCCGTGCGTCTCGCTGGCGGGATCGCGCACGACCGTCGCATAGCCGTCGGCCATCAACGCGAAGCGATGCCGCGCCAGCCGGGCGCGGCCGAGAAGCCGCGAGCGCGGGCAACGCGCGCGCATCGCCGCGACGTCGAGGTTGGACCCATAGGCGAAATAGAGGGGCATAAGGGCTCCATTCGAGGCGCCGCCTCTGCTCGTCGCGAGCCGCCGCGATAGACTGATGCCTCGCCGAGTCCGGCGCTGGCAAGGAGAGAGCGCTTGAAATACGTCCTTCTCGCGGTCGTCGTCGCCGTCGCCTGCGCCTTGTCGGCCGCCTATTTCTTCATCCAGATGCGGCGGATGCGCCGCGCGGAATTCATCCGAGGCTACGTCTGGCCGCCCGGCCTGCTCAACAAGCTGCAAGCCAGGCACAAGGGTTTCACCCGCAAGGAAAGCGCTCTCGTCGCCGAAGGTTTGCGCCAGTTCTTTCTCGCCTATCTCGCCAGCGGCAAACGTTACGTCGCCATGCCATCGCAGGTCGTCGACGACCTCTGGCACGAGTTCATACTCTACACGCGGGCCTACGATGAATTCTGCCAGCAAGCGTTCGGCGGCTTCCTGCACCACACGCCCGCCCTCGCGCTGAGCGCCGCCAAGCGCGAGTCGAACGAAGGCCTGCGCCGCGTCTGGTGGTGGGCCTGCAAGGAAGAGAACATCAACCCGGTCCGCCCGACCCGCCTGCCCCTGCTGTTTGCGCTCGACAAGAAGCTGCGCATCCCCGGCGGCTTCTATTACACGGCCGATTGCGCGGCCCAGCGAGTCGGCGCGACGGGCTCGGCCACCGGCTATTGCGGCGGCGATTTCGCCGACGCCTCCGTCGACGGCTCGACGTCGGGCATGGGAGACGGCGGCGGCGGACTGGACGCGTCGGGCGATTCCAGTTCGAGCGATTCCAGCGGCGACGGAGGCGGAGACGGCGGCGGTTGCGGCGGGGGCTGCGGCGGCGGCGACTGAACGCCGCGCCCCTACAGTTCTTGATATTTCTAGATGTGAATGTGAGGATGGCGCGAGCGCGGCCAATTCAGAACAAGACCGCGCGCGATCGGGAGGTCACATGAAAATTTCGCGTCTCGTTTCCGCTTTCGCGGGAGTCCTGCTCCTCGCCGGCGCCGCGCATGCGTCCGAGTCCGGCACTTACAAGCGCCCGAACGGCGACCTCGTCAAAGTCTCGACCGGCGGCGGCAAGCTCTATTGCAAGATCACGGGCGGCGAGCGCTCCGGCTTCGAGATGTGCCACGGCATGACAAAGTCCGGCAGCGGCTGGCAGGGCGCAAACATGAAGCACCCGTCGATGCCGGGCTTTATGACTTTCAACGGCACGGTGACCTTCAGCGGCTCCGGCCTCAGCATCAAGGGCTGCGCCGTCGGCCAGTCGATGTGCGACGCCGAAAACTGGGCCAAGGTGAACTGACGCGGAAACGTCTGGGGCGCTGGCGGCGGCCGCCCGCGCCCCCTGCTATTACGCGAATTCCATGATCACCGCGTCGACGGCGAGCGAATCGCCCTCCTTCGCGTTGATCTTCTTGACGGTCACGTCGCGCTCGGCGCGCAGGACGTTTTCCATCTTCATGGCCTCGACCATGCACAGCGGTTCGCCGGCTTTGATCTCCTGACCTTCCTTGGCGTAGATCGCCTTGACGAGGCCCGGCATCGGGCAGAGCAGCGACTTCGAGGTGTCGGCGCCCTTCTTCTCGGGCATGAGGGCGGCGAGCCGCGCCTCTTCGCGCGTATAGACGCGCGCGTCGATCGACACGCCGCGATGTGCGAGCGCATATCCGTTGAGAATCGGGCGCACCTGCACGGCGACCAGTTCGTCGTTGACCACGCCGTTCCAGACGGGCTCGCCCGGAACCCAGTCGGACGAAAGATGGAAGGCCTCGCCATCCGCCAGCCGGACGAGGATGCCGTCGTCGCCCGTGTCGACCGACATTTCATAGCGCTCGGCGCCGAGCATGATCACGCGGTCACGCTGGAACTTCACCGGCCGCTGCGTGCGCATCTGGCCCGAAATCTGCCGCTTGCGCTCGTTGGCAACATGGTCGACAGCGGCGGCGACCGCGGCCATCACGTGCGCGACGTCGCCCGACGCCACGAGCGGCGCGAAACCTTCCGGATATTCTTCCGCGATGAAGCCGGTCGACAACGCGCCCTTGCGCCAGCGGTCATGCTGCATCAGCGAGGCGAGGAACGGAATGTTGTGGCGAATGCCGTCGATGTAGAAGGCGTCGAGCGCGCGCGCCTGCGCTTCAATGGCGGTCAGTCGGTCGCCGGCGTGCGTCACCAGCTTGGCGATCATCGGATCGTAGTAGATCGAGATTTCGCCGCCCTCATAGACGCCGGTGTCGTTGCGGACGGTGACGCCGTCCTCATGGCCCTCGTGCGGCGGACGATACTTCACGAGACGCCCGGTCGACGGCAGGAAGTTGCGGGTCGGATCCTCAGCGTAGATGCGGCTTTCCACCGCCCAGCCCTTGAGATGCACGTCGCTCTGCTTGATCGCGAGCTTCTCGCCGGCGGCGACGCGGATCATCTGCTCGACCAGATCGACGCCGGTGATCAGCTCCGTGACGGGATGCTCGACCTGCAGACGCGTATTCATCTCGAGGAAGTAGAAGCTGCGGTCCTGGCCGGCGACGAATTCCACGGTGCCCGCAGAATCGTAATCGACCGCTTTGGCCAGCGCGACGGCCTGCTCGCCCATCTTGCGGCGGGTTTCCTCGTCGAGCAGCGGCGACGGCGCTTCCTCGATCACTTTCTGGTTGCGGCGCTGAATGGAGCATTCGCGCTCGCCCAGATAGATCACATTGCCGTGCTTGTCGCCGAGCACCTGAATTTCGATGTGGCGCGGATTGACGATGAACTTTTCGACGAACACGCGGTCGTCGCCGAAGCTCGACTTGGCTTCCGACTTCGCGCGCGTAAAACCTTCGGCGACCTCGTCGCGCGAATAGGCGATGCGCATGCCCTTGCCGCCGCCGCCCGCCGACGCCTTCAGCATGACGGGATAGCCGATCTCGTCGGCGATCTTCACGGCGTGGTCGGCGTCCTCGATCACGCCGAGGAAGCCCGGCACGGTCGAAACCTTCGCGGCGTTGGCGAATTTCTTGGATTCGATCTTGTCGCCCATCGCCTCGATGGCGCGCGGGTTCGGACCGATGAACACGATGCCGTTGTCCTTGAGCGCCTGACAGAAAGCGGCGCGCTCGGACAGGAAGCCGTAGCCGGGATGAACCGCCTCGGCGCCGGTCTTCTTGCAGGCGTCGATGATCTTTTCGATGATCAGATAGGATTCGGCGGCGGCCGGCGGCCCGATATGCACGGCCTCGTCGGCCATTTCCACGTGCAAGGCGTCCTTGTCGGCGTCGGAATAGACGGCGACCGTCTTGATGCCCATTTTTCGGGCGGTCTTGATGACACGGCACGCGATTTCGCCGCGGTTCGCGATCAGAATCTTCTTGAACATGCGCCCACCGATCCGTAGCCGCTGCACTGCGGCAAATATCTGTCTCGGGCGCTTTTAAGGGAGGCCGCGGCCCCCGTCCATACATCCCATCGGCTCAAGCGGCGCGGGCGATTTCCCGGCCCGCCCAACCCTTGACGTAGCGACCGCGCACCGCAGGCGCGAACCAGGCCGGCGCACGGTGCGCCTCCTCCAGCGCAGCGACCAGAACCGCGAACGCGTTGAACGTCTGCGTCCGATCCGCCTGGGAGATCAGCCACTCGGCCTGCGCCTCGTTCAGCACGCCGCTCGGACGCTGCTGCCACAGGCAGAAATCGACCAAGGCGTCGACGAAGAACTCCTGCCAATCGGCGCTGTCCGGCCGCGCCATGCGCTCGATCTCGAACAGGGCTTCGGCCTCGTCGAGCGTCAACGCGTCGCCCCGAAACAGATCGAAGCGCAGGCGGCGGACCGTTTCCTCGTTGATCTCTCGGAGACGCTCCATCGCGACGAGCGTCGCCCGGCGGTAGTCGAGTTCGGCGGGGGTGCGAAAGGCGGCTGCTTTGGACTCGTGCGACACGGCGAAAATCCCAAACGTCCGACGACGGACGACGAGACCTTCGGGCGGTGCGGGTTGCTGGAATCTGAATCCGAACGACGAGCCGCGATTAACGGTTAAGCTACTGGAAAATCGTGTAGTTTCGGATTCTTGACCGCAACCTCGCAGATTTTATGGATCACCCGCGCGGCGCAAGCACGAGCTGGGTTTGGGTGACGACCGCCGCGAGCTTTCCGTCCGGTCGCAAGATCCGCGTCGTCCACACCTGCGTCGTCTTGCCGCGATGGACGGGCGTGCATTCCGCGCGCGCGATCTCGCCCGCTTTGACGCCCGAAACGAAATTGGTCTTGCTCTCGATGGTCGTGGTGCCCGCGCCCTTGGGCAGGTTCAGGACGGTCGCCACCGCGCCGACGGTGTCGGCGAAAGCCATGAACGCCCCGCCGTGCAGGATGGAATTGGTGGTGCACAGGTCCTCGCGAACCAGCATATCGGCGACGACCTTGTCCGGCGTCGCCTCCACGAGCCGAACGCCCATGAGCTTGGCCAGCGGCATGATGTTCACGTCGATCATTTGGTCCTCCCGTGTCGCAAGTTTCGGACGCGCGGCGGGCCTTGGCAATGACGCCTCAGGTCATGTCGCCGTCCCCTTCGCGCGAATCTGCCCTATCTTGCCGGCATGACCTCCTCCGCCCTCGCGCAAGCGTACGCCCTGCTCGCAACAACGCCCCTGATCGACGCGCATAACGACCTGCCCTACGTCATTCGCGCCGACCGGCAGGCGCAGGGCGACGTGGCCGCCTACCGTTTGGACGAGCGCCGCAATTCCGGCGACACGGACATTCCCCGTTTGCGCGAAGGGCGTCTCGCGGCGCAAGTCTGGGCCGCCTTCGTTCCGCCGAGAGAACCGCATCCCGCGAGCTACGCGCTCCAGCAGATCGCGCTCATCCGCCGCATGAACGATTTGCACGCCGACGTCTTCCTGCCGGCGCTGCGCGCTGCGGACGTGAAGCGTGCGCGCCGCCAGAAGAAGATCGCGAGTTTCATCGCCATCGAAAACGGCGCGGCGATCGAAAACCGGCTGGACGCGCTCGACGCCTTTTACGCGCTCGGCGTACGCCTCATGACGCTCTGCCACAACGCGACGCTCGACTGGTGCGACAGCGCGACGGACGCGCCGCGCTCTCATGGCCTCAGCGAATTCGGCCGCGCCGCCATCGCTCGCATGAACGATCTCGGCATGATCGTCGATTGCGCCCACGTCAGCGACCAGGTCATGCATCAGGCGCTCGATTGTTCGCGCGCGCCGATCGTTTTTTCTCATTCCAACGCGCGCGCGCTCTGCGACCACAAGCGCAACGTGCCGGACGACGTGCTCGCGCGCGTCGCGGAAAAGGGCGCGCTGGTCATGGCGACCTTTGTGCCGAATTTCATTTGCCAGCGTTCGCAAGACTGGCTGAAGACACTGCAGGACGCCCATGGCGGCTACAACGACGGCGGCGACCCCGACGCCGTGATCGCCGCGCACGAACAATCAGCCGGACCCTGGCCGCGCGGCACATTGGCGCAATATTGCGACCACCTCGACTATCTCAAATCGAAGGTCGGGCCGGACCATATCGGCATCGGCTCGGACTTCTTCGGCGGTCCGCAGGGCGAAGGTCTGAAGGATGTTTCGTGCTTTCCGCACATCTTCGCGGAACTCATTCGTCGCGGCTGGCCGAAGGCGCACCTGAAGAAGCTCGCAGGCGAAAACTTCCTGCGCGTGTTTCGCACTGTGGAAATGGCGGCGAAACGCGGGCGATGACTTCGTTTCGTTAAAACATCGCCGCATTCGCCATTTATCGAGACAGCTCGCCATCGCGCGCGACGCGACGACGAAAGACGGGGCGCCTTTGTTCGCAAGGAGCGAGCCCATGACTGACGTCTCGATCGCACAACCCCATCGGCGGGATTTTCTCTTCATCGTGACGGGCGCCGCGGCGACTGTCGGCGCGGCTGCGGCTGTCTGGCCCTTCGTCGATCAGATGGAGCCGGACGCATCGACGCTCGCCGCCGGCGCGCCGCTCGACGTGGATCTGACCCCGATCGCGCCAGGTCAGATGATTACCGTTCGCTGGCGCGGCGCGCCGATTTTCATCGTCAACCGGACGCAAGCTGCGCTCGAGACGCTGAAGGATGTGAAAATTCTCGCGCAACTGCGCGACGCCGATTCGGACGTTCGGCAGCAGCCGCCCTATGCGCGCAACTGGAGCCGTTCGATCGTCCCGCAATTCGGCGTTTACGTCGGGATATGCACGCATCTCGGCTGCATCCCGCAATATTATCCCGACGCCAGCGCGACGACGCCGATCGCCGACTGGCCCGGCGGCTTCTTCTGCCCCTGTCACGGGTCGAAATACGATCTTGCGGGGCGCGTGTTCGAGGGCGTGCCGGCGCCCTACAACCTGCCCGCCCCGCCTTATGTCATCGACGGCGCAAGATTGCGTATCGGCGAAAATCCGGCAGGTCAGAATTTCGAGATGAATTCGGTCGTGCAGATGTAGCGCGCGCCACTCTCACGCTAGCGAGACGAGGGCGCGCGACAATGGCTTACAACGGAATGTTGTCGTGCTTCTTCCAGGGGTTCTCCAGCTCCTTGTGGCGGAGCATGGCCAGGGCGCGCGCCACGCGCTTGCGCGTGCCGTAGGGCTGGATCACCTCGTCGATATAGCCGCGTTCCGCCGCCACGAACGGCGACAGGAAACGATCTTCGTATTCCTTGGTGCGCTGCGCGGTCTTTTCGGCGTCGCCGATGTCCTGACGGAAGATGATTTCGACCGCGCCCTTGGCGCCCATCACCGCGATCTGCGCGGACGGCCAGGCGTAATTCACGTCGCCGCGCAGATGCTTGGACGCCATGACGTCGTAGGCGCCGCCGAACGCCTTGCGGGTGATGACCGTGACCTTCGGGACGGTGGCTTCGGCATAGGCGAACAACAGCTTCGCGCCATGCTTGATGAGGCCGCCGTACTCCTGCGCGGTGCCCGGGAGGAAGCCCGGCACGTCGACGAACGTGACGATCGGAATGCTGAAGCAGTCGCAGAAACGCACGAAACGCGCAGCCTTGCGCGAGGCGTCGATGTCGAGCACGCCCGCCAGCACCATCGGCTGATTGGCGACGATGCCGACCGTGCGGCCTTCCATGCGGCCGAAGCCGACGACGATGTTTCTGGCGTGCGCTTCCTGAATCTCGAAGAAATCGCCTTCGTCGACGACCTTCGTGATCAGCTCCTTCACATCGTAGGGCTTGTTCGGATTGTCGGGCACGAGCGTATCGAGCGAGTGGTCGTAGCGCTCGGCGTCGTCGAAGGTCGGCCATTCCGGCGCGTCGTCGGTGTTCGACGACGGCAGGAAGTCGATCAGGCGGCGCATCTGCAGCAGCGCCTCGACGTCGTTGTCGTAGGCGCGGTCGGCGATCGAGCTCTTGGTCGTGTGGACCGAAGCGCCGCCGAGCTCCTCGGCCGTCACGGTTTCATTGGTCACCGTCTTCACGACGTCAGGGCCGGTCACGAACATGTAGCTCGTGTCGCGCACCATGAAGATGAAGTCCGTCATGGCGGGCGAATAGACGTCGCCGCCCGCGCACGGGCCCATGATCAGCGATATCTGCGGAATGACGCCGGACGCCAGCACGTTGCGCTGGAACACTTCGCCATAGCCGCCGAGCGCCGCGACGCCCTCCTGGATTCGCGCGCCGCCAGCGTCGAACAGGCCGATGATCGGCGCCCGGTTCTTGAGCGCCATGTCCTGGATCTTGGTGATCTTCTGCGCGTGCGTCTCGGAGAGCGAACCGCCGAACACCGTGAAATCCTTGGCGAAGACATAGACGGTGCGGCCATTGACCGTTCCCCAGCCGGTCACCACGCCGTCGCCGGGAATCTTTTCGTCCTTGTCCATGCCGAAATCGATGCAGCGATGCTGCACGAACATGTCGAATTCCTCGAACGAGCCGTGGTCGAGCAGAAGCTCGATGCGTTCGCGGGCCGTCAGCTTGCCGCGTGCGTGCTGGGCGTCGATGCGCTTCTGCCCGCCGCCGAGGCGGGCGGCTTCGCGGCGTTTCTCGAGGGCGTCGATAATATGCTTCATCGCTCTGTCCGGGCTTCACGAAACTGTCGCGGGCTGCATAGCACGCCTGCCGCGCCGCACAAAAGGGGACCGCGCCACCAGTTCGTCGCAGGGCGCCTCCGCGCGCTCAGCCCGCCCCCCGCGGCGGGCGGAGCGTAGCCGGGCGAAAAAGCGCCAGCCCGCCCAGGCCGAGCGCCGCCACGAAGACGATGTAGTAGGCCGGCGCCGCCGGCTCCCCGGTCGTCTTGATGAGCCAGGCGTTGACGAAGGGCGCGAGCCCCCCGAACAGCGCGCCGGCGATGTTGAAGGGGAGCGAGGCCGCCGTCGCCCGAACGCCGACCGGAAATATTTCGGTCATGAGAGCGGGAACAGGCCCGGCGAAAGCGGCGAACAGCGCCCCGACGGCCTGCAACAGCCAGAGATTGGGGATCGACGGCGCGGCGACGAACCTGTGCAGGAACAGCCAGAACAGCGCCGCAAACGCCACGAAGGCCGGTCCGATCACCGCCCGCCGCCCGAGGCGGTCCGACAGGGCGCCGAATGGCGCGACGAGCGCGGCGGCGACCAGGCTGGCGACAAGCAGGCCGATCTGCGCCTGCATGGCAGGCACGCCGAAATTCGCCGTCGCATAGGCCGGCACGAAGATCACGCCGACATAATTCATCGCCGCGCCAGCCGCGATGACGCCGAAGCAGGCGGCAAAGTCGCGGGCGCGCCCGTCGGCGAGCTGGCGAAATGCGACTCCGGAAGCGCCGTCCTCGGTGCGGTTCGCCAGAAACTCGGGCGACTCGTCGCACCGGTGACGCAGGTAGGCGCCGACCGGACCGATCAGCAGCCCGCAGACGAACGGGATGCGCCAGCCCCATGCGCCGAGCGTCTCCGGCGTGAGCGCGCCCGTCAGCCCGAACGCCAGCCCCGCCCCGAATGCATAGGCCAGCGCCTGCGCCATCATCTGAAATGCGCCGTAGTAGCCGCGCCGGCCTTTCGGCGCGAATTCGATCAGCAGCGCGCTGGCGCCGCCGAATTCGCCGCCGGCCGAAAACCCCTGGATCAACCGGGCGAGCAGCAGCAGCGCCGGCGCGGCGATCCCGATCGCGGCGTAGGTCGGCAGGACCGCGATCATTCCGGTGCCGAGAGCCATCAGCGCGATCATCGCGACCAGAGCCGTCTTGCGGCCGCGCCGGTCCGCGTAGAGGCCGAATACGACGCCGCCGAGCGGACGTGCGACGAATGCGACGCCGAATGTCGCTAGAGCGGCCATCATTGAGCCGAACGGACTATCGGCGGGGAAGTACAATTTGCCGATGACGCCCGCCAGCAGACCGAACACGATGAAATCGAACCATTCGAGCGCATTGCCGATGGTGGTCGAAACGAGAACGCGACGACGCATCGCCGCTTCTGGCTCATGCAGATCGCGCATCGCTCAATCGTCGCTCATCCCGCGCGCGGCGAGTACGGCCGCGTCCAGATTTTCGCCTGTCGACAGCGCGCAGATGCGCGAAAGCTGCGTATAGGTCAGGCCCGTCTCCTTGCGCCAATCCGCGAACGCCGCCTGAGCATTGCGCATGTCTTTCTTGGTCGCGGCCTTTTCCGACAGATTGACCCCCGCCTCGCGCAGCGCCGCGACCACGTCGCGCGACAGGATGAACGCGTCCCAGCCGACGAAGCGCAGGAAGTACTGGCCTGTCATGCCGCCGAGCCGCGCGCCGCGCTTGCCGAGGAACTCCAGCAGCCCCGCCTCGTCGTCGGCCGGCCACGCGCTGAGCATACGGCCGAAACTTTTCTTCTCCTTCGCCACATCGGCGACGAAAGCGGCGTTGTCCCGCACCGACTTGATCTTCTGCGGATTGCGCACGATGCGGGCGTCGCGCGCGAGGCCCTCCCAAAACTCGTCGGGCTGGAACAGCAGCCGTTTCGGTTCGAACCCGAGAAACGCCTCCTCGAATCCGGGCCATTTCTGGTCGATCACCCGCCACACGAACCCGGCGCTGAACACGCGCCGCGTCATTTCGGCGAGAAAGCGGTCGTCGGAAGCCTTCGCAAGCGCATCGTTGGACTTGGCCTCCGGAATCAAGGTCGCCAGAACCTTGGCGCCCTTGCGCTTCTCCGCGCGCGCACGAATATGTTTGAATTGCATGGTCATCCGGACGCATCCCGTTCGGGCGCACGCAGTGCGAGAGCGCGAAGGCTAGCACGATGAACGCTGAAGTCATGAGTCCGGCCGTCGCAGGCGCGCCACGCATCCTGCTACGCCTCGAAGGCTTGATCGTTCTCGCCGCTGCGGCGCTCGCCTTCGCCGAATTCGACGGGCCCGGCGCACTCGGTATGAGCTGGTGGCTCGTGGCGCTCGTCTTCTTCGCGCCGGACCTTTCGTTTGCAGCCTACCTTGCGGGGCCGCGCGTCGGATCAATCGCCTACAACGCCGCCCATTCCTACATCGCGCCGCTAGTCCTCGGCGCATTCGCCTTCCACGCGCTCGGCCGCGCGTCGTTTGCGCTGGCGCTGCTGTGGATCGCCCACATCGGTTTCGACCGCGCGCTGGGTTACGGCCTGAAATATGCGACAGGCTTTTCAGACACGCATCTCGGCCGCATCGGCAAGCCCCGCTGAGCGCGCCTCACGCAATCGCGATTTCGATCAGGCTCGGCCCCTCGCGTTTTGTCGCTTCCGCAATCGCCGCGGCGATCGCAGCCGGATCGTCGGCTCGGACGGCCGGCACGCCCATGCTCTTGGCGAGCGCCTGAAAGTCGATGCGCGGCTCGACGACGTCCATGCCGACATACTTGCCCGCAAGCGCATTCTTGGCGCCGAGCCCCTTGGCGACGTTCATCAGTACGTTGTACCGCGCGTTGTTGAACACGAAGAAGATGACGCGCGACTTGTAGTGCGCCGCCGACCACAGCGCCTGCGGCGAGTACATCGCGCCGCCGTCGCCGCAGAAACAGGCGACCCAGCCTTCGTGCGCAAGGCCGATGCCCGCCGCCGCCGGCATGGCGCAGCCGAGCACGCCGCCGCGCGAGAAGAAATAGAGCCCGGGCTCGGTGCGCATGATCGCCTGCACGCGTCCGAAAGTCGCCGCTGAATCGTTGGCGATCAGAGCGCCGTCCGGCAGCGCGTCGAGCACGCTGAGGACGGCGAGGTCGGGCGAGATCGGTCGCGCGGCGCCGTCAGCCAGAATCGCTGCGCGAGAAATGCGCTCCGCATCCGCTTTCTGCGCCCCAAGAGCAGCCACGCGCGCGGCGGCGGCGGCCTGATCGAGCTTTTCGGCAAGCGCCGCGGCGGCCGCCTCGAGAGTCGCGCCGACGTCGCCGGTCACTGCATAGTCCGCCGGAAATTCGCGACCGATAGCCTCGGGCGAACCCGCCACATGGAAGAACTTCGCGCTCTCGGGAATGGGCCGCTCCTCCCGATAGGGGTAAGCGACGAATGCGCGCCCGCCGATCATCAGCGCCGCCTCGACGTCCGCGAGCTTCTCGCGGATCGCCGCGAAATCGGGCTTCAACATGCCGCCCCAGCACGGATCGTGCGACGGAAAGGCGGCGCGCGAGGTGAGCTGCGCGCCATAGACGACATAGCCGCCGGCGTGCGCCAGCGCGACCGCCCCGGCGGCTGCGTCGGCCGGCACATCGTCGCCAATCAGCACGGCCACGCGCGAGGGATCGCAAGCGGCAAGCCGCGCCGCGAGATCGCCCGCGCCGGGGCTTGGCGCGCGCGCCGCCAACCGCGATTTTGCGGGAATGCGCGCCTCGACTTCCTGATCGAGCACGTCCATCGGCAACGACAGAAACACCGGGCCCTGCGGCGGCGTGGCGGCGATGGCGAAGGCCCGCCGCAGCGCCATGCCGACGTCCGCCCCACGCCGCACCTCCGTCGCCCATTTGGTCACGGGCCTGGCGAGCGCCACGAGGTCGCCGGCGAGCCAGGGATCAGAGAACAAATGCCGCGTGTCCTGCTGGCCCGCGGTAACGACGAGCGGCGTTTCGCTCGCCTTGGAGGCGACCAGCACGCCCATGGCGTTGCCGAGCCCGCCAGCCGCATGAAGATTGACGAAGGCGGGTCGGCCCGTCTTGAGCGCATAGCCGTCGGCCATGGCCACCGCCGTCGCCTCCTGAAGGCCGAGCACGTAGCGAAAGTCCGGCGCATCGACCAAGGCGTCCATCAGCGGCATCTCGGTCGAGCCGGGATTGCCGAAGATCGTGGTGGCGCCTTCGTCGCGCAGGATGTCCAGAAGGATATCGACGGCGCGAACTTTCTTGGCGGGCGGGCGGGGCATGGGCGACCTCGTTTGATCAGAATCGAACAAGCCTAGGTCGCACCCGGAGCAATTTCAGGCTATTATTTCGCCGATCACAGCGAGATTGCGCAATATCATATCGAGACTCGAGGCGATCATGGAACCTGATTCCAGGATGTACGACGCGGTTGACCGCCGCATCCTCGCGCGCCTGCAGCGCGATTCAACCATCCAGAACCAGCAGCTCGCGGCGGAGGTCGGCCTGTCGCCCTCTCCCTGTCATCGTCGCGTGCGCGCGCTCGAGCAGGCCGGCGTAATCCGCGGTTATGTGGCGCTGCTCGACGCATCAACGGTCGGCGCCGGCTTTCTCGCTTACGTCGACGTGCGCCTCGACCGCCAATCCGTCGAATACAGCGAGCGCTTCGAAAAGGCCGTCATCGCGCGGCCGGAAATTCTCGAATGCGCGCGCGTGACGGGCGATTACGATTACCTGCTCAAGGTCGTCGCGCGCGACATCGACGCGTTTCATCGCCTGCTCATCGAGTTTCTGGCGCGCATCAAGGGCGTGGCCAACACGCGCACCTTGATCGCGCTCAATCGTGTGAAAGAGACGACGGCGCTGCCGATCGCCTGATCGTCACGCCGACAGCGCCGCCCAGAGATCGGCGGCGGCCTTCATGTCGACAAAGCGCTGCGCGCGTTTGGCGAGCGCCTCGTCGTCCGCGCCCCACAGCTTCATCTGGTAATCTTCGTCGACATGCGCTGCGGCCCACGCTTCCTCCGCCGAACGCGCGCCGTCCGCGACCATCAGCGCAAGCAGGGCCGAGCCCAGAAGCGTCGTCATCGAATGCAGCGCCGCAATCCGCAGAGCGGCGTCCGAGCCCTGCGCATGCCGATCGACCGCGCGCGCCAGCGCCGCGAGCGCTTCCTCAGGCTGCTGCTGGAACATGACCCCTTCGGCGAGAATGAACCGCGCGCCGTGACGCTCGCGTGCGAACGAGACTGCCGGATCCCAGGCGGTCGCCTGCGCCGCGACGAGCCCGTTCGGCTCGCCCGCGCGATAGCAGACGAGATCGGAGCCCGCATATTTCACGATGTCGGCGGCGACGGCCGCCAGATCGCGCGCCACGCCGTCGAGCGCGGTATTGACCAGCCGCGTGACCGGCATGGTCGCTGGATCGATCAACTCGCCCAACGCCGCCCATTCGGCGGCGACCAGTTCGGCGGCGGTTTGCGTCGGCAACGCGAGCGCGCCGCCGGCCGGCGTACGAATGGGTTTGCCGTCCAGGAGGATCGCAACGCCGCCGTCGCGCGGCGTGACCGAGACCTGCTTGTAGAAGCGCTTCGGCAGCTTGCGGCGCCCTTCCTCCTTCACGGCGCGCAGCGGGTCGCGCTCGGAATTCGGAACAAAAAAGTCTGAAGAAAGATCGTCGGACATGGTCGGTCGCCGGGTTTGCGTCATCTCTGCAGCCCCTCGCGCGCCGCGAGAGGAGCATGGAAGCTCATCAATTCATCCAATTCTTCGAAGTTTTCGATGACGCGTTCGGCGCCCGCCTCCGCGAGCGCGGTCGGCTCATGATAGCCCCAGGCGACCCCGATCGCGCGCACGCCGGCGGTCTTCGCCATCGCCATGTCGTAGCTCGTGTCTCCGACCATCAGCGCGTCCGAAGGCGCAACGCCGGTCTCCGACAACGCCGCCAAAATCATGTCCGGCGCGGGTTTTGACGGGTGGTCGTCGGCGGTCTGCACGGTCGCGAAAAGATCCGCCCAGCCAGCCCGCTCGAACAGATGGCGCACGCCGCGTCGCGATTTTCCGGTGGCGACGCCGAGCATCGTATCCGCACGCGCCGCATAGCGCGCGACCACCGCCTGCGCGCCGGGGAAGAACGGCTCGGCGCGCGCAGGATCGGCGCGCAATTCAAAGAACTGATCCTTGTAGGTCTGCGCAAGACTGTCGATCGGCGCGTCGGCGCCGGCCAGAACCTTGAAGGCTTCGCGCAGCGACAGTCCGACCACGGACAGCGCCGTGCGCCGGTCGGGCGGCGTCAGTCCATGCGCCAGGAATGTGCGGCGCTGCGACTCGACGATCATGTCCTGACTGTCGACCAGCGTGCCGTCGAGATCGAAGATCACGAGCCGCATCGCGCTCATTCCTCCGGCGCGTCCACGATCGGATCGTATTGCTTCGTATCGAAGCCGAACATGTCCCATGTCTTCTGCATGTGCTCGGGCAGCGGCGCCGTCACGTCGATCATGCCGCCAGCGGGATGCGGCAGCACGAGGCGGCGCGCAAGCAAATGCAGCTTGCGGTCGAGATTTTCCGGCATGACATGCATGGCGTCGCGCCGGCGGTGATCTTCCTTGCCGTATTTCGGATCGCCGAAAATCGGATGGCCGATAGCCTCCGCATGCGCGCGCAACTGGTGCGTGCGGCCGGTCAACGGCTTCATCGACAACCAGGCGCACTTCGGCGCGATCTTGTCGACAATGGCGTAGTAGGTCAGCGAATGCTGCGCATCTTCCTCGCCGTGCTTGGCGACGCGCATTTTTTCGAGATCGCTCTGCGACCTCTTCGCATCGAGCGGTTGGCGCACGCCAGAGCGAGACGCCAGAGATGTTCGACCGCGAGAAGCGCGTTCATCTCCCATGCCCGGCCCCTTGGCGAGATAGAGCGAGATGCGGCCCTGCGCAGGCTTCGGCACGCCTTCGACCAGCGCCCAATAGATCTTCTGCGCGCGGCGCGAGCGAAAGATCTCGCCGAGATCGGCCGCCATTTTGCGGTTCTTCGCGATCAGCAGCACGCCCGAGGTGTCGCGGTCGAGACGATGGACCAGCACGGGGCGATTGCCCTTGTCGTCCGCCAGCGCCTCGAGCATGCCGTCGATATGCCGCTTCGTGCCCGAGCCGCCCTGCACGGCGAGGCCATAGGGCTTGTTCAGCACCATCACGTGCTTGTCCTCGAACAGCACCATGCGACGGATGGCTTCGGCGTCTTCGGGGTTTGCACGCTTCACGGCGGGCGCCGACGGCGCGTCGAGAGTCAGCGGCGGCACGCGCACGCCCTGCCCCTCTTCAAGACGCGTAGATGTGTCGACGCGCTTGCCGTCCACCCGCACCTCGCCCTTGCGGGCGATCTTGGCCAGATGCGACAGGGCGAGCCCGGGAAACCGCCGCCTGAACCAGCGGTCGAGGCGCATGCCCGCTTCTTCGGGCTCCACTGTCAGCGTCTGCACGGCCGTGCGCACGGGCGCGCTCGCCTGCGGCGCGGCATTCGCAGAGCGGGCGCTCCCGCTCTGCGCATCACGCTCATGCTTCTGCGCGGCGCGCTGCTTTCTTTTTTGCGAGCCGTTTGTCACGAAGCCATCCGAACAAGCGTAAGGCCGAGGAAGACGGCGACCAGCGACAGGACGACCGAGCCGAGCACATAGACGACCGCCGTGGAATGAGCGCCGCGCTCCCACAATGTCGCGAAATCCAGCGAAAAGGCCGAAAAGGTCGTATAACCGCCGAGCACGCCCGTCGTCAGCAAGAGCCGCACGTCCTGCGACCAGCCGTGCTGCGTTCGAAACGCAAGCCAGCCGGCGATGACCCCCATCGCGAAGCATCCCGTCACGTTGATCAGGAAAATGCCCCAGGGGAACTCCGACCCGAGCGCCCGGGTCGCGGCGACGTTCGCGCCATGCCGCAGCATGCCGCCGAACCCGGCGCCGAGAAAGACGAGGAGATAGGCCTTCATCCCGGCTTGGTAGCGCAAAGGGGGCGGCCTGTCATTCGCCGCCGCGCTCCTTCCGGAGCTTCGCCCAATATTCGAGCCGCTTGGCGATCTCGCGCTCGAAACCCCGCTCGACCGGCTCGTAGAGCTTCTGGCGACCGAGTTTCTCCGGCCAGTAATCCTGCCCCGAAAAAGCGTCGGGCTCGTCGTGGTCGTAGGCGTAGCCTTCCCCGTACCCTTCCTCGCGCATCATTTTCGTCGGCGCATTGAGGATGACCTTCGGCGGCATGAGCGAGCCGTGCGACTTGGCGAGCTGCGTCGCACGCTTGAAGGCCATGTAATTGGCGTTCGATTTCGGCGCCGTCGCGCAATAGACGACAGCTTGCGCGATCGCCAGTTCTCCTTCGGGGCTGCCGAGAAAATCGTAGGCGTCCTTGGCGGCGTTGGCGACGACCAGCGCCTGCGGATCGGCGAGGCCGATGTCTTCGATCGCCATGCGCACCACGCGGCGCGCAATGAACAACGGATCCTCGCCGCCATCGAACATGCGCGCAAGGTAGTAGAGCGCTGCATCGGGATCGGAGCCGCGCACTGTCTTGTGCAGCGCGCTGATCAGATTGTAGTGGCCCTCCTGGGCCTTGTCGTAGATCGGCGCGCGCCGCTGCACGACCTCCGCCAGATGCGCGCGATCGAAGATTTCATCCGGCTTGGCTGCGCGCCAGACTTCCTCCGCCAATGTCAGCGCTGCGCGCCCGTCGCCATCGGCCATCGCGATCAGGGCGGCGCGCGCGTCGGCGTCGAGCGGCAACGCTCTGGCCTCGGCCTGCTCCGCGCGCGCGAGCAGCTTCTCGAGCGCGGCGTCGTCGAGCGCCCTGAACGTCATGACCCGCGCGCGCGACAGCAGCGCGGCGTTGAGTTCGAAGGACGGATTCTCGGTCGTCGCGCCGATCAGCGTGATCGTGCCGTCTTCCATCACGGGTAGAAACGAATCCTGCTGGGCGCGATTGAAGCGATGGATTTCGTCGACGAACAGCAGCGTGCCCTTGCCGATCGCGCGGCGCGCGCGCGCCTCCTCGAACGTCTTCTTCAGATCGGCGACGCCTGAGAAGATCGCGCTGATTTGCACGAAAGCGAGGTCCGTCTCGTGCGCCAGCAGCCGCGCGACCGTCGTCTTGCCGGTGCCTGGCGGACCCCAGAAGATCAGGCTGCCGAGCGACCCCGAATGAATAAGGCGAGTGAGCGCGCCGTCCGGCGCAAGCAAATGATCTTGTCCCGCGACCTCGCTCAGGTCCTTCGGGCGCAGGCGATCGGCCAGCGGACGCGGCGCATTCCTTTCGAGTCCGGCGCTTGAAAACAGATCGCTCATCGTCGCGAACCCCGGATTTCTTCTGCGCCGCACACTCGCCTGCAGCGTGATTCAACTGCAACAGCGATCATTATTTCGTCGTGTAAAGAGCGACAACGTTACGAATCAACGTTTTTCAGGCATTCTGACGTCGAGTTGCGTCCCCGCTAATTTAGAATAGGCATTCAAGAAATGCGGACAATCGCCTTCGTCACACAGAAGGGCGGCTCAGGGAAGAGTACGCTCGCATCCTGCGTCGCAGTCGCGGCGCACGAAGCTGGAGAGCGCGTCTTTGTCATCGACATGGACCCGCTTGCTTCGCTCGTGAATTGGTCCAAGGCGCGCGGCGAAAAGGACATCGCGGTCGAGGCGGTGCCCTCCGGCAAGCTGAAGACCGTGCTCGCCGCGCTCGAGAAGAAGGGCGTCACGCTCGTCGTGATCGACACGCCCGGCGCCGACGACGCCGCGATGACGGCTGCGGTGAAGTGCGCGGATCTCTGCGTCGTTCCCGCGCGCCCCAATGCGTTCGACCTCTGGGCGAGCGAGAAGACGCGCAAGACCGTGAAGGCCCACGGTCGCGATTACGCTTTCCTGCTCAATCAGTGCCCGCCCGCGCAACAGAGCGCGCGCGTCGAGACCGGCGCCAAGACGCTCGAAGCGCTCGGCGGTCTGCTGACGCCGCTCGTCTCGTCGCGCGTCGACTATCAGGAAGCTGCGCGCCACGGCTGGGGCGTGACCGAGCTCGCGCCCTCCGGCGCGGCTGCGGACGAAATGCGGGCGCTCTGGTCTTCGATCCGACGCCGCCTGAACAAGGCCACGGCTGCGCGCAACGTCGCGGCGGCCGGCAAGGCGCGCAAGGCGGCCTAGATCAAACTGCGTCCGGGCGCGAGAGCGCTCGAACGTGGACATGTCGATCATTGCTGGTCTTGAGCATACGAAAAAACGCCGGGATGCGCTTCGCTTCCCGGCGTTTTCATTGAAGCGCTGCGTTCAGCCGCCGATGACGGTGGTGAACACCTGTCCGCCGCGACCGATAGTCAGCTTCCAGAAGTAATGCCGGCCATTCACGACCCGCACCAGATCGCGGGTGGTTTCGACCTTGGAATCGTTGACCGAGATAATCACGTCGCCGCGCTGGAAGTTGAGCGCCGCCGCTTGCGAGTCCGGCGCGATCTGCGAGATCACCACGCCGCGCGAGGCGCTTTCGACGGAAAACTCTTCTGCGACGGCCGGCGATAGATTGACCACGGTGGCGCCCGTGAACGGCGAGGCCGTTTCGATGGTCACCGGATCGCGCGCCGGCGTCTCGGGCGCCGGCGTGAGCTTGATCGCCAGATCGACCTTCTTGCCATTGCGCAGGACCGTGAGCGCCGCCGAACCGCCGAGCGCCTTGGTGCCGAGGCGATAGCCGAGGCCTTCGGGGTCGTCGATGGACTGTCCGTCGACGGCGACGATCACGTCGCCGCGCTTGACGCCGGCCTCCGCCGCAGGTCCCTGCGCCGTCGTATCGGCGACCAGCGCGCCGATCGGCCGATCGAGGCCGATGGAATCCGCGATGTCCTTCGACACGGTCTGCAACGTCGCGCCAAGCCACGGACGACGCACCTGCTTGCCGCCGCTCTTCGCCGCCGCGATGACGATCTTGACCATGTTGACGGGAATGGCGAAGCCGATGCCGATCGAGCCGCCGGATTTCGAGAAGATCGCCGAATTGATGCCGATCAGCCGCGCCCGCGTGTCGACCAGCGCGCCGCCGGAATTGCCGGGGTTGATGGCTGCGTCTGTCTGGATGAAGAAGCCGTAGTCCGAGATGCCGATCTGCGTGCGCGCAAGCGCGGAGACGATGCCCTGCGTCACCGTCTGCCCGACGCCGAACGGATTGCCGATCGCCAGCACGAGATCGCCCACTTCCAGCGCGTCGGAATCGCCGAGGTCCATGGCCGGCACGGCGCCGGCGCCCTTCAGGCGCAGCACGGCGAGATCTGTGCGCGGATCGCGCAGCACGATCTCGGCGGCGAACTCGCGGCGGTCGTGCAGCGCCACCTTCACATCCGTCATCCCCTCGATGACGTGATTGTTGGTGACGACGAGACCGCTGGCGTCGACGATCACGCCCGACCCCAGAGATTGCGCCGTACGCTCGCGCGGACCGCCCTGCCCGCCGCCGAAGAACCGGCGGAAGATCGGATCGTCGAACAAGGGGTTCTGCGGCAACGCCTCGGTGCGCGACGCGTAGACGTTCACCACCGACGGCGCTGCTTTCTTCACGGTCGCCGAGAACGACAGCAGCGTCTCCGCCCGCGTCTGCGGCGCGACGCGCTCGAGCAAACCCTCGGCGGATGCGCCGGCCACGAACGCCAGACTGAAAAGGGCGGCAAGGCCCGCGCGAAGCGATACGTTCATCGAAGCGTCTCCTGCATCGAAGCGTCTCCAGAAATCGAGACTTCGATATAGGCTGTCCATACGCGGCGACAAAGTGGCGAAGCGCACGTCCATGCGCCGCAAAACAAAAAGCGCGGCCGAAGCCGCGCTTTCAAAACCGGGAATGGCGAACCCTCAGGCCGCTTCCTGCTCCTCGCCGCCCTGC
The DNA here is from genome assembly GCA_964634325.1 of uncultured Rhodoblastus sp. GTDB lineage: Bacteria > Pseudomonadota > Alphaproteobacteria > Rhizobiales > Beijerinckiaceae > JAJXWB01. The sequence continues at coordinate 1,793 of CAZWJF010000004.1, read as the reverse complement.
ACGGGGCCGGAATCCTGCCCCTTGGCGCTCTCGTCGCGGTCGACGAACTCGATCACCGCCATTGGCGCATTGTCGCCATAGCGGAAGCCGGCCTTGAGCACGCGGGTATAGCCGCCGTTGCGCTCCTTGTAGCGCGGGCCCAGCACGTCGAAGAGCTTCTTGACGAGGGCGACGTCCTTGATCTGCGAAATCGCCTGACGGCGGGCGTGCAGGTCGCCGCGCTTGCCGAGCGTGACCAGTTTCTCGACGACCGGACGCAGGTCCTTGGCCTTCGGCAGCGTGGTGACGATCTGCTCGTGCTTGATGAGCGCCTGGCACATGTTCGCGAACATGGCCTTGCGGTGCTCGGCGGTGCGGTTGAAGCGGCGCTTTGCGCGTCCGTGGTACATGGCTTTCTCCTTTTCGGGTCTGCAGCCGCCGTGCCAAGGAACGGCCGCTCTCTTGAACCCCCTCTCCCCGTTTACGGGGAGAGGGCTGGGGTGAGGCGCCGGTGGAGAGCCGTGTAACTCTCCCTGCCCCTCATCCTGACCTTCTCCCCGCGAGCGGGGAGAAGGAATTGGCGTCTCAGTAGTGCTCCTCGAAGCGCTTGGCGAGCTCTTCGATATTGTCCGGCGGCCAGCCGGTGACTTCCATGCCGAGGTGCAGGCCCATCTGCGCCAGCACTTCCTTGATCTCGTTGAGCGACTTGCGGCCGAAGTTCGGCGTGCGCAGCATCTCGGCTTCCGTCTTCTGGATCAGGTCGCCGATGTAGACGATGTTGTCGTTCTTCAGGCAGTTCGCCGAACGCACCGACAATTCGAGTTCGTCGACCTTCTTGAGCAGCGCCGGGTTGAAGGCGAGCTCCGGAATCGAAGTCGCGGCCTCTTCGCGGCGCGGCTCTTCGAAATTGACGAACACGTTGAGCTGGTCCTGCAGGATGCGGGCCGCATAAGCCACGGAATCCTCGGGGCTGATCGCGCCGTTGGTCTCGACCGTCATGGTCAGCTTGTCATAGTCGAGCACCTGGCCTTCGCGGGTGTTCTCGATGCGATAGCTGACCTTCTTGACCGGCGAATAGAGGCTGTCGACCGGAATGAGGCCGATCGGCGCGTCCTCGGCGCGGTTGCGTTCGGCCGGCACGTAGCCCTTGCCGGTCGCGACCGTGAACTCCATGCGGATTTCGGCGCCGTCGTCGAGCGTGCAGATCACGAGGTTCGGGTTGAGAACCTGGATGTCGCCCGGCGTGGCGATATCGCCGGCCGTCACCTGGCCGGGGCCCTGCTTCTTGAGCGTCATGCGCTTGGGGCCGTCGCCATGCATCTTGATGGCGATGTCCTTGATGTTGAGGACGATGTCGGTGACGTCCTCGCGCACGCCCGGAATGGACGAGAACTCGTGCAGCACGCCGTCGATGTGGACGGAGGTGATCGCCGCGCCCTGCAGCGACGACAGGAGGATGCGGCGCAGCGCGTTGCCGAGCGTGAGGCCGAAGCCGCGCTCCAGCGGCTCGGCCACGATGGTGGCGATGCGCTTGGGATCGTCGCCGAGCGAGATTTCGAGCTTGTTCGGCTTGATCAGCTCTTGCCAGTTCTTCTGAATGGTCATGGTCTTCCTGTGCTGTTGAGCGCCGGCATATCGGTCCGTCGACCCTGGCTTGGGCGCTGCATTCGCATACTTCACGCGCGAGGCCCGTCGGCGTTCGCGCGTGAATCTTCTATATAGTTGCGGTCAGACGCGACGACGCTTGCGTGGACGGCAACCGTTGTGCGGGATCGGCGTCACGTCGCGGATGGAGGTGACGGTGAAGCCCGCCG
>CAZWJF010000003.1:0-227028 GCA_964634325.1 uncultured Rhodoblastus sp. | reverse complement strand
AGACGGCGCCCTGCACGCCCTGCTGGTTCATGGCGAACAGGCCCATCGTCACGAAACCCATGTGCGCGACGGACGAATAGGCGATCAGCTTCTTCATGTCCTCCTGCACCAGCGCCACGAGCGAGGTGTAGACGATCGCGATGACGGACATGGCGAAGACGAGCGGCGCGAAATAGTGCGAGGCGTCCGGGAACATGGGCAACGAGAAACGGATGAAACCGTAACCGCCCATCTTGAGCAGGATGCCCGCCAGAATGACCGAGCCTGCCGTCGGCGCCTCGACGTGCGCGTCGGGCAACCAGGTGTGGACCGGCCACATCGGCATCTTCACGGCGAAGGACGAGAAGAAGGCGAGCCACAGAAGCTTCTGCGCATCGACCGGGAATTTGGTCTTCAGCAACACCGTGATGTCCGTGGTGTGCGCGAAATTGGCCATCCACATGATGGCGACCAGCATCAGCAGCGAGCCGACCAGCGTATAGAGGAAGAACTTGAAGGCCGCGTAGATGCGACGCTTGCCGCCCCACACGCCGATGATCAGGAACATCGGGATGAGGCCGCCCTCGAAGAACAGGTAGAACAGCACGAGGTCGAGCGCGCAGAACACGCCGATCATCAGCGTCTCCAGCACGAGGAAGGCGATCATGTATTCCTTGACGCGGACCGTGATCGATTCCCAGGACGCCAGAATGCAGAACGGCATCAGGAACGCCGTCAGCACGACGAACGGGAAGGACATCCCGTCCACGCCCATCTTGTAGACGAGCCCGCCGCCCGCCCAGTTCAGTTGCTCGACCATCTGGAAGCCCGCGAGACTGCCGTCGAAGCGGCTCCAGGCGAGCAGCGTCAGCAGGAAGGTCGCGAGCGTCGTCCACAAGGCGACGTGACGGATCGAGCGGACCGTCGCGGCGTCGTCGCCGCGATGGAACATGAGAATGATCACGCCGACGAGCGGCAGGAATGTGATCGCGGAGAGAATGCCGAAACCGGTCATATCAGCGCACTCCGCCGATCAGATACCAAGTGATGAAGGCGGCGACCCCGATCAGCATCGCAAAGGCGTAGTGATAGAGATAGCCGGTCTGCAGCCGAACCGCGCCCTTGGCGATGTCGATCACGCGGGCCGACACGCCGTCCGGTCCCAGACCGTCGATGATCTTGCCGTCGCCGCTTTTCCAGAAGACGCGGCCGAGCCAGAAGGCCGGGCGGACGAACAGCACGTCGTACAGCTCGTCGAAGTACCACTTGTTGAGAAGGAAGCGGTACAGAACCGGATTGGCCCTCGCGAGACTGTCCGCCGTGCCCGGCTTGAGGATGTAGAACCAGACCGCGACCAGGAAACCCGCAACCATCATGAAGGTCGGCATGAGGCCGATGCCCAGCGCCACATCGTGCATGTCGTGCATGATGTGGTTCTCCGGCGACTGCCCAATCGTTCCCTTCCAGAATTCCTCGAAATGATGGCCAATGAAGTCCGGCGCGAAGGCGATGCCGGCGAACAGCGCGCCGACCGCGAGAGCGGCGAGCGGGATCAGCATCACGATCGGGCTCTCGTGCGGCGTGTGATCGCCGTGGCCATGGTCGTCGTGAGCGGCGTGCGCAGCGTGATCGTCCTCGGGTTCCGAATGGGCGGCGTCATGCGCGACCGCATGGGCGCCACGCGTTCCAAAGAACGTCATGAACACCAGGCGCCACGAATAGAACGAGGTCAGGCCCGCCGCGATCGTCGTGGCGAAGAAGGCGTAGACTGCCGCGGAGTTGTGCGCGCCGGCCGCGTAGGCCGCCTCGATGATCGCGTCCTTCGAATAATAGCCGGCGGTGAACGGGAAGCCGGTCAGCGCCAGCGTTCCGATGGTCATCATCCAGAAGGTGAAGGGAATTTCCTTCCGCAGGCCGCCCATGTTGCGCATGTCCTGCTCGTGATGCATCGCGTGGATGACCGAGCCCGCGCCCAGGAACAGCAGCGCCTTGAAGAAGGCGTGGGTGAACAGGTGGAAGATGCCGACCGCATATCCCCCGACGCCGAGCGCGACGAACATGTAGCCGAGCTGCGAGCACGTCGAATAGGCGATGACGCGCTTGATGTCGTTCTGCACGAGGCCGACAGTCGCGGCGAAGATCGCGGTGGTCGCGCCGATCACCGTCACGAAGGTCTGGGCGGTGTGCGACAATTCGAACAGCGGCGACAGGCGGGCGACCATGAACACGCCGGCGGTGACCATGGTGGCCGCGTGGATCAGCGCGGAGACCGGCGTGGGACCTTCCATCGCATCCGGCAGCCAGGTGTGCAGCAGGAACTGCGCGGACTTGCCCATGGCGCCCATGAACAGCAGGAGGCAAACGATCGTCCAGGTGTCCCACGTGAAGCCGAACGCCGACGTCGTCTTGGCGACGCCCGGCGCCGCCGCGAAGATGGCGTCGAACGAGACGGAGCCCGTCACCACGAACACGAGGAAAATGCCGAGCGCGAAACCGAAGTCGCCGACGCGGTTGACGACGAACGCCTTGATGGCGGCCGCGCAGGCCGACGGCTTTTCGTACCAGAAGCCGATGAGCAGGTAGGAGGCGAGACCCACGCCCTCCCAACCGAAGAACATCTGCACGAGATTGTCGGCCGTCACCAGCATGAGCATGGCGAAGGTGAAGAGCGAGAGATAGCCGAAGAACCGTGGACGGCTCGGATCCTCGTGCATGTAGCCGATCGAGTAGAGATGCACGAGGCTCGAGACGCTCGTGACAACGACCAGCATGACCGCCGTCAGCGAGTCGATGCGCAGCGCCCAGTCGACCTTGAGGCCGCCCGACGTGATCCAGTTGGCGACGACCGGCGTCACGGCGTGGCCGTGGCCGAGCGCAACCTGCGAAAACACGACCCAGGAGAGGATGGCGGAGACGAACAGCAGGCCTGTCGTGATCACCTCGGTCGCGCGCGCGCCGATGCGATTGCCGACAGCGCCGGCGATCAGAAAGCCCAGAAGGGGGAGGAAGACGATCGAGGTGTACATCTCAGCCCTTCATCGCGTTGATGTCTTCGACCGCGATCGAACCGCGGTTGCGATAGTAGGTGACGAGGATCGCGAGGCCGATCGCCGCTTCGGCCGCCGCGACCGTGAGGATCAGCAGAGCGAAGACCTGGCCGACCAGATCGCCGCGCGACGCGGAGAAGGCCACCAGGTTGATGTTGACCGACAGCAGGATCAGCTCGACCGACATCAGGATGACGATGATGTTCTTGCGGTTGAGGATGATGCCCGCGACGCCGATCGTGAACAGGATCGCCGCGACGACGAGGTAGTGGGTGAGGGAAATCGCCATATCGCTTACACCCCGGCCCGCGAGGCCACTTTCTTGATTTCGACGACGCTCGCCTGCGTGCGCGCGTTCTGCTCGGGGATCGACTGGCGCTTCACCACCTTGTGGCGCAGCGTCAGGACGATGGCGCCGATCATCGCAGTCAGCAGCACGAGGCCGGCCGCCTGGAAGAACAGCAGGTATTTCGTGTAGAGCACCTGGCCGAGCGCCACGGTGTTGGTGACGCCCGCCGGCGCCTTGGCGCCGACCGTGACGAGATTGTCGGGCGCAGCGGTCCATGCGCCTACGACCAGCACGAGTTCGATGGCCACGATCGCGCCGATGACCGCTCCGAGCGGCAGCACCTGAAGGAAGCCCGCCTTCAGCTCGGCAAAGTCGACGTCGAGCATCATGACGACGAAGAGGAAGAGCACCGCGACCGCGCCGACATAGACGACGATCAGCATCATGCCGAGGAACTCCGCGCCTGCGAGCAGAAACAAACCCGCCGCGTTGACGAAGGCGAGAATGAGGAACAGCACGGAGTGAACGGGGTTGCGCGCGGCGATCACCATGAAGGCGGACGCCAGCATGAGGGCCGAGAAGAGATAGAAGAAAGCGGCGGCGGCGGTCATGCGGTCAGCCCTCAGCGATAGGGCGCGTCGAGCGCGATGTTGCGCGCGAGTTCGCGCTCCCAGCGGGCGCCGTTATCGAGCAGCCGCTGCTTGTCGTATTGCAGTTCCTCGCGCGTCTCGGTCGCGAACTCCGCATTCGGTCCTTCGACGATCGCGTCCACCGGGCAGGCTTCCTGGCAGAAACCGCAGTAGATGCATTTCATCATGTCGATGTCGTAGCGCGTCGTGCGGCGCGTGCCGTCGTTGCGGCGCGGTCCGGCCTCGATGGTGATGGCCTGCGCCGGGCAGATCGCCTCGCAGAGCTTGCAGGCGATGCAGCGCTCTTCGCCGTTGGGATAGCGACGCAGCGCGTGCTCGCCGCGATAGCGCGGCGATTGCGGGTTCTTCTCGTGCGGATAGTTGAGCGTCAGCTTCGGCTTGAAGAAGTAGCGCATCGTCAGGGCGAAGGCCTTGACGAATTCCGTCAGGAAGAGCGAGCGAACGGCTGCGTCGAGCTTCATGGGTCGATCCTCAGTGCGCGACGAGTTTGAGCACGCCGGCGACGATGACGACGGCGGCCAGCGAAAGGGGAAGGAAGACTTTCCAGCCGAGCCGCATAAGCTGGTCGTAGCGGTAGCGCGGCACGAGCGCCTTCACCATGGCGAAGAAGAAGAAGAAGAAGCAGACCTTCAGGACGAACCAGATGACCCCGGGAATCCAGTTGAACGGCGCGATGTCGAACGGCGGCAGCCAGCCGCCGGCGAACAGGATGGTCATCATCGCGCACATGGTCACGATCGCCACATATTCGGCGAGCATGAACAGCACATAGGGCGTCGCCGAATATTCGACCATGAAGCCCGCGACCAGTTCGGACTCGGCCTCGACCAGATCGAAGGGCGGACGGTTCGTCTCGGCGAGGGCCGAGATGAAGAAAATGATCAGCATCGGAAACAGGCGCAGCCAGTACCAACCGAAAACGCCGTACTTGGTGTCCTGCGCGTGGACGATGTCGGTGAGGTTCAGCGAACCGGCCAGCAGCAGCACCGTGACAATGACGAAGCCGATCGAGACTTCGTAGGACACCATCTGCGCTGCGGAACGCAACGCCGAGAGGAACGGATATTTCGAATTCGACGCCCAGCCGGCCATGATGATGCCGTATACGCCGAGCGAGGAGATCGCGAAGATGTAGAGGATGCCGACGTTGATGTTGGCGACGGCCCAACCGTCCGCGACCGGCACCACCGCCCACGCCGCGATGGCGAGCGTTCCCGTGACCAGCGGCGCGAGCAGAAACACGCCCTTGTTGGCGCTGTCGGGAATGATCGGCTCTTTCAGCGCGAACTTCAGAAAGTCGGCGAAGCTCTGCAACAGGCCGAAGGGGCCGACGACGTTGGGGCCGCGGCGCAACATGACCGCCGCCCAGATCTTGCGGTCGGCGAGCAGCACATAGGCGACGAACAGCAACAGCGCGACGAGCAGAAGCAAACTCTTGCCGATGACGATGAGGAGCGCGATCAGGATGTCCATGGTCTGTCCTCGGGCTCCTATTCCGCCGCCTGCGCATAGCCGCCGGCCGCCACGGCGGAGCATTCGGCCATGACCGCAGAAGCGCGGGCGATCGGGTTCGTCAGATAGAAGTCGGCCACCGCAGCGCCGAACGGCGCCTTGTCTGTCGCGCCGCCGAGCCCGGCGAGCGCCGAGATCGCCGACGCATCGGCCGCGACGATTTCGTCGACCTGCGCGAAATGCGGATGGCCGGCGGCGAGCGTCGCACGCAACTGCGCGAGCGAGTCGTAGGGCAGCCTCTTGCCGAGCGCGTCGGAGAGCGCGCGCAGGATCGCCCAACCCTCGCGGGCCTCGCCCGGCGGGAAGCTCGCGCGATCGGCGCGCTGCACGCGGCCTTCCGTGTTCACGTAAAGGCCGGACATCTCCGTATAGGCGGCGCTCGGCAGGATGACGTCGGCGCGGTGTGCGCCGCGGTCGCCGTGCGTGCCGATGTAGACGACGAAGGCGCCAGGCGCGACGTCGATCTCGTCGGCGCCGAGGTTGAACAGCAGATCGACGCCGCTCGGATTTGTCATGGCGACGGCGTCGAGACCGCCCTCGCCCGGCACGAAGCCGACGTCGAGGCCGCCGACGCGCGAGGCGGCGGTGTGCAGCACGTTGAAGCCGTTCCAGCCGTCCTTGACCATGCCCATGTCGAGCGCCGCTTTGGCGAGCGCCGACAGTACGGCCTTGCCGTCCGGACGGGCGAGCGCGGCCTGCCCGACGATCATCATCGGCCTGGCGACATCCTTAGGCGCCTTGGCGAGGAATTCGGCGATGCTTTCGGGCCCGGCGCCGAAATATTCGTAGACGTATGTCAGATCGGCGCGCTCGCCGATCAGCCCGGTCATGAACCGGCCGGCGCGCTTGCGCTTGAGAATGCGGGCGTTGAGCACCGGCGCTTCCTTGCGCGGATTGGAGCCGACGACGACGAGCGCGTCCGCCTGATCGATGCCGGCGATGGTCGTATTGAAAATGTACGACGCGCGGCCGAGCGAAGGATCGAGCTTCGACCCATCCTGCCGGCAGTCGAGGTTCTTCGAGCCGAGGCTCTCGACAAGCTGCTTCAGCGCGAACATCTCCTCGACGCTGACGAGATCGCCCGCGAGCGCGCCGATCTTTTCGGGCGCTGCGGTCTTGGTCTTGGCGGCGACGGCGGCGAACGCCTCGCTCCAGGAGGCGACGCGCAGCTTGCCGTTCTCACGAATGTAGGGACGGTCGAGGCGCTGGCGCTTCAGACCATCGACGATCTGGCGCGCCTTGTCGGAAATCCATTCCTCGTTCACGAGATCGTTGACGCGCGGCAGGATGCGCATGACCTCGCGGCCGCGCGTGTCGATGCGGATGTTGGAGCCGACGGCGTCCATCACGTCGACGCCCGGCGTCTTGTTCAGCTCCCACGGGCGCGCGCGGAAATTCTGCGGCTTGGGCAGCAGCGCGCCGACCGGGCAGATGTCGGCGATATTGGCCGAGAGCTCGGACTTCATGGCGGTCTGGAGATAGGTCGTGATCTCCATGTCCTCGCCGCGATTGATCGCGCCCATGTCCGACGTGCCGGCGACCTCCGCCGTGAAGCGGACGCAGCGCGTGCAGTGGATGCAGCGGTTCATCGAAGTCTTGACCAGCGGGCCGATGTACTTGTCGGTCACCGCGTGCTTGTTCTCGGCGAAGCGCGAGGAATCCACGCCATAGGCCATGGCCTGGTCCTGCAAGTCGCATTCGCCGCCCTGATCGCAGATCGGGCAGTCGAGCGGATGGTTGATCAGCAGGAACTCCATCACGCCTTCGCGCGCCTTCTTCACCATCGGCGAATTGGTCAGCACGACCGGCGGCTCGCCGTTCGGACCCGGGCGCAAATCCTTCACGCTCATCGCGCAGGAGGCGGTCGGCTTCGGCGGGCCGCCCTTCACCTCGACGAGGCACATGCGGCAATTGCCGGCGATCGACAGGCGCTCGTGATAGCAGAAGCGCGGGATCTCCTTGCCCGCCTCTTCGCACGCCTGAAGCAGCGTGTACTCCGGCGGGACGTCGATCTCGATGCCGTCGACAATGAGCTTCGCCATGGTCCTACTCCGCCGCCGTACGAACGGGCAGCTTGTTAATCTCTTCCGGCTGATGTGGGGCGAGCGCCGAATAGGCGTCGATCTTCTTCTCGATCTCGTGCCGGAAATGCGCGATCAGGCCCTGGATCGGCCAGGCGGCCGCGTCGCCGAGCGCGCAGATCGTGTGACCCTCGACCTGCTTCGTCACTTCCAGAAGCATGTCGATCTCTCGTCTGTGCGCCCTGCCCTCGGCCATGCGATTCATGACGCGCCACATCCAGCCCGTGCCTTCGCGGCAGGGCGTACACTGGCCGCAGCTCTCGTGCTTGTAGAAATAGGACAGGCGCGCGATGGCGCGGACGATGTCCGTCGACTTGTCCATGACGATGACCGCCGCCGTTCCGAGACCGGAACGCAGCTTCGACAGCGAGTCGAAATCCATCGGGCAGTCGATGATCTGTTCGGCGGGCACGCAGCGCACCGACGAACCGCCGGGGATGACGGCGAGCAGATTGTCCCAGCCGCCGCGCACGCCGCCGCAATGCTTGTCGATCAACTCGCGGAACGGGATCGACATCGCCTCTTCGACGTTGCAGCGCTTGTTGACGTGGCCGGAGACGCAGAAGAGCTTCGTGCCGGCGTTGTTCTTGGCGCCGAAGCCCGAGAACCACGCCGCGCCGCGACGCAGGATGGTCGGCGCGACCGCAATCGACTCGACGTTGTTGACGGTCGTCGGGCAGCCGTAGAGGCCCATGTTCGCGGGGAACGGGGGCTTGAGGCGCGGCATGCCCTTCTTGCCCTCGAGGCTTTCGATCAGCGCCGTCTCTTCGCCGCAGATGTAGGCGCCTGCGCCGTGATGGACGTAGAGGTCGAACGGCCAGCCGTGGACATTGTCCTTGCCGATCAGATTGGCGGCGTAGGCTTCGTCGACCGCGCGCTGCAGCGCTTCGCGTTCGTAGATGTATTCGCCGCGCACGTAGATGTAGCAGGCGTTGGCGCCCATCGCGAAGGAGGCGATCAGGCAGCCTTCGATCAGCAGGTGCGGATCATTGCGCATGATCTCGCGGTCCTTGCAGGTGCCGGGCTCGGATTCGTCGGCGTTGACCACGAGATAGTGCGGCCGCGCGGGATCGGGCTTCTGCGGCATGAACGACCATTTGAGGCCCGTCGGGAAGCCCGCGCCGCCGCGGCCGCGCAGGCCGGACGCCTTCATCTCGCTGATGATCCAGTCCTTGCCCTTGTCGATCAGGCCCTTGGTGCCGTCCCAGGCGCCGCGCGCGCGCGCGCCTGCGAGGCCGGCGTCGCCGAAGCCGTAGAGGTTCTGGAAGATACGGTCCTTGTCTGCGAGCATGGCGGCCGTCACTTCTTCAGGGATTGCGGGCCGGACTTGCCGTCGGCGCCATAGAAAGTCGTGAGCGTGGTCAGGCCGCCGTCGGGCTCCGAGCTCACGCGCCCGGTCTGCGAGCCGACCCTGACGGGACGGCCGGCGGCCAGATCGTCGAGCAGCTTGCCGAAGTTCTCGACGGTCAGGTCCTCGAAATAATCGTCGTTGATCTGCACCATCGGCGCGTTGCAGCAGGCGCCGAGGCACTCGACCTCGAGCCAGGAGAACATGCCGTCCGCCGTCACCTTGCGCTGCGGACCGACGCGCTTCTCGAGATAGGCCTTGATGCCGTCGGAGCCGGCGAGCAGGCACGGCGTGGTGCCGCACATCTGGATAAAATACTTGCCGACCGGTTCGAGGTTGAACATCGTGTAGAAGGTCGCGACCTCGAGCACGCGAATGTAGGGCATGCCCAGAGTGTCGGCGACCTTTTCGATCGCGGCGCGCGGCAGCCAGTAATCGTTCTGCTTCTGGGCCAGCCACAGTGCGGAAATGACCGCCGAGGCCTGCTTGCCTTGCGGATACTTCGCGATGATGCGGTCAAGCTTCGCCTGCGTCTCGGGCGTCATCTCGAAGCTTGCGGGCTGGTCGGCGGCGAGGCGGCGAGCGGACATGTCAGTGGCCTGTCTTCGAGGCGCCGTCGGCGGCGCTACGGGTGTCGGTGAGGACGAAATAGAGCGCGACCAGCGCGAGGCCGATCAGGACGCCCACATCGGATTGCGGCTGCACGAGCGGCTCGCCCGCGCCGTAGCGCGTGACGCCGAGCGCCAGCGCGAACGACACGGCGCCGATGCCGAGGAAGCCCGCCCGCTTCTTGAGGGATTCGGCGACGGTCATCTGTCGACGTCCCCGAACACGATGTCGAGCGTGCCGATGATCGCAGTCATGTCGGCGAGCATGTGCTTGCGCGACATTTCGTCGATCGCCTGCAGATGGGCGAAGCCCGGCGCGCGCACATGCGCGCGATAGGGCTTGTCGCCGCCGTCCGACACGAGATAGACGCCGAACTCGCCCTTGGGCGCCTCGACAGCCGCGTAGACCTCGCCCGGCGGCGTCTTGAAGCCCTCGGTGAACAGCTTGAAGTGGCTGATGAGCGATTCCATCGAGCGCTTCATGTCTTTGCGCGAGGGCTGCGTGAACTTGTGGTTGGGCGTCTGGACCGGACCTCGGCCGCTTTCGCTCAGCAGCTTGTTGACGCACTGGCGCATGATGCTGACCGACTGGCGCATCTCCTCCATGCGGATGACGCAGCGATCGTAGCAATCGCCGTTCTTGCCGACGGGGATGTCGAACTCCATCTCCTCGTAGCACTCGTAGGGCTGCGCCTTGCGCAGATCCCACGGAACGCCAGAGCCGCGCACCATGACGCCGGAGAAGCCCCAGTTCCAGCAGTCCTCCAGCGTCACGACGCCGATATCGACGTTGCGCTGCTTGAAGATGCGGTTGCCGATGACCAGCGTGTCGAGGTCGTCGAGCACCTTCAGGAACGGATCGCAGAACTTGCCGATGTCCTCGACCAGTTGGTCGGGAAGGTCGCGCGCCACGCCGCCGAAGCGGAAATAATTGGCGTGCACGCGCGCGCCGCAAGCGCGCTCGTAGAAGACCATCAGTTTTTCGCGCTCTTCGTAGCCCCACAATTGCGGGGTCAGCGCGCCGACGTCGGCGGTGACGGCGCAAACCGCGAGCAGATGCGAGAGCAAGCGGCCGATTTCCGCGTAGAGCACGCGAATGAGCTGGCCGCGGCGCGGAACCTCGATGCCGAGCAGCTTCTCCGTCGCCAGACAGAAGGCGTGCTCCTGATTCATCGGCGACCAATAGTCCATGCGGTCGAAGTACGGCACGTTCTGCAGATAGGTGCGCGCCTCCATCAGCTTCTCGGTGCCGCGATGCAGGAGGCCGATATGCGGATCGACGCGCTCGACGACTTCGCCGTCGAGCTCGATCACCAGGCGCAGCACGCCGTGGGTCGCCGGATGCTGCGGACCGAAGTTGATCGTGAAATTGCGAAGGGACTGCTGTTCGGTCATTTCGCTCAACCCTTCGTCGCTTTCTCGTCGCCGGGCAGGACGTAATCGGGACCTTCCCACGGCGACAGGAAGTCGAACGTGCGGAACTCCTGGCTGAGCTTCACCGGCTTGTAGACGACGCGCTTCTGCTCGTCGTCGTACCAGAGCTCAACGTAGCCCGTCATCGGGAAGTCCTTGCGCAGCGGATGCCCGTCGAAGCCGTAGTCCGTGAGAATGCGACGCATGTCCGGGTGGCCGGAGAAGAGAATGCCCAGCAGATCGTACGCTTCGCGCTCGAACCAGTTGGCGCCCTTGAACAGCCCGGTCAGCGAGGCGACCGGCGTCGTCTCGTCTGTCTGCGTCTTCACGCGGATGCGGCGGTTGTGCTTGGGCGACAGCAGATGCGCGACGACGTCGAAGCGACGCTCGCGCTGCGGATAGTCGACGCCGCACAGGTCCGTGAAATTGATGAACAGGCAGTCCGGCGAATCGTGCAGATGCCTGAACACCTCGACCCAGCGCTCACGCTCGACCTCCAGCGTCAGTTCGCCGAACGCCACGTCGACCTTCGTCACGGCGCCGGGCAGCGCCGCCGCGATCGCATCGCCGAGGGTTTTGAGTTCGCTATCCATACCAAACCGAACCTTGTTTGAGGCCGCGCGCGCAGCCGCGGTCTAACGCTCGATCGTTCCAGTCCGGCGAATCTTCCGCTGAAGCAGGAGCACGCCGTAGAGCAGCGCCTCCGCCGACGGAGGACAGCCGGGCACGTAAATGTCGACGGGGACGATGCGGTCGCAACCGCGTACGACCGAATAGGAATAGTGATAGTAGCCGCCGCCGTTGGCGCAGGAGCCCATCGAGATCACGTAGCGCGGCTCGGGCATCTGGTCGTAGACCTTGCGCAGCGCCGGAGCCATCTTGTTGGTGAGCGTGCCGGCGACGATGATCACGTCGGACTGGCGCGGAGAACCGCGCGGCGCGAAGCCGTAGCGCTCGACATCGTAGCGCGGCATCGACAGTTGAATCATCTCGACCGCGCAGCAAGCGAGGCCGAACGTCATCCACATCAGCGAGCCGGTGCGCGCCCAGGCGATGAGTTCATCGGTCGAGGTGACCAGAAAGCCCTTGTCGGCGAGCTGGTCGTTGATGCGCATGTAATAGGGATCGTTCGCGCCGATCGGCTTGCCGGTAGCCGGATCGAGCACCCCTTGGGGCGCAGGCGCGACGAGGGTCTGGCCGCGATCGCTCAATCCCATTCGAGCGCTCCCTTCTTCCATTCGTAGACGAAGCCGATCGTCAGGACGCCGAGGAAAACCATCATCGACCAGAAGCCGAGCGTACCGACGTCGTTGAAGGCGATCGACCACGGAAACAGGAACGCGACCTCAAGATCGAAGATGATGAAGAGCAGCGACACCAGATAGAAGCGGATGTCGAACTTCATGCGCGCGTCGTCGAAAGCGTTGAAGCCGCACTCGTAAGCCGAGAGCTTCTCGGGATCGGGCGATTTGTAGGCGAGAAGGAAGGGCGCAATGAGCAGCGCGATCGCGATGACCGCGGACAGCGCCGCAAAGATCATCAGCGCTAGATATTGTTCCAAGAAACCGGGCATGGGAATTCCGGGGCTGGCTCGACGCGCCCGGAACAGGATTGCCCCGCCCCGGGCGGCGCGACTGGCGCGATCCGTATCGCAGCGCACAGTGTGGCGCAAGCCGAAACGGCCTCAAATCCGACTCCTGCACATAAGGTCTTATTGATCTTCGGCAAGTCCACGGCCCGGACTGGACGATGCGCGCGACCCAACCCATGATCGCCGCGGGAGGACGACAATGGCGAACTCATACGATCTGGCGGGGCGCGCGGCGGTGGTCACCGGCGGCGCGCAGGGGATTGGCCGCGCTGTGGCGGACAGGCTCGCGCGATCGGGCGCGCGGGTCGCCCTGTGGGACCGCGATACGGCCTTAGCCGAAAGGACGGCGTCCGAAATCGGGCGGAGCGGAAGCGTCTTCGCCGTTTCCTGCGACATGGCGGATTTCGAGAGCGTGTCGCGCGCGGCCGCCCAGACGCTCGCGGCTGCGGGGCGGATCGACATACTGGTCAACAACGCGGGCATTTCCGGCCCCAACGCCACCGTGGCCGACTATGGCGTCGAGGACTGGCGGCGCGTGATCGATCTCGACCTCAACGGCGTGTTCTACGGCTGCAAGGCCGTGGTTCCCGCGATGGTCGCACAAGGATACGGCCGGATCGTCAACGTGGCCTCGATCGCCGGCAAGGAAGGCAATCCCAATGCGGCGGCCTATTCGGCGGCCAAGGCGGGCGTGATCGCGCTCACCAAGTCGCTCGGAAAGGAGTTGGCGGGCCAGGACATCGCGGTCAATTGCATCACGCCGGCGGCGGCGCGCACGGCCATCTTCGACCAGATGAGCCAGCAGCATATCGACTACATGCTGTCGAAGATTCCGCGCGGCCGGTTCGTGCTGGTCGAGGAGATCGCGGCGATGGTCGCTTTTCTCGCGTCGTCGGAGAATTCATTCACGACAGGCGCGGTGTTCGATCTGTCCGGAGGCCGGGCGACCTACTGAACCATGTCCGAAAGGGAAATGGCGAGAGAGACGGGGCTCGAACCCGCGACCTCCGGCGTGACAGGCCGGCGCTCTAACCAACTGAGCTACTCCCCCGCGAAACGCTCGCGCTACGCGGTGCGGAGTGCGAGATATTCTCCCCGCCGCGCCAAGTCAAGCGAGCGCGTTCAGAAATGGCTCGACCCGAGTCGCCAGCGCGCCACTTCCTGCGGCGAGAGAACGTGCAGACTGTCCGTGGGCGTACGCTCGGCCGTGTTGATCAAATCGCCGCTGACGCCCATCGCCTGCGAGTAGCGGGACAGCGCGCCACGCATGTCGCCATTGTCGAATCGGCGGCGCGCGCCGCCTCCGCTCCCGGCCGGATCGACTCCGGCCTCGAGGGCGAACATGCGGTGCACCCCGACCAGGCTCTGCGTCGGCACCACGCGCTTGCGGCCACCCATCAAGGCGTAGACGCAGGCCGAGAAGCAGCGACCGGCCGCCAGATGGCTGCGCCCGTCCGAATCCGTCACCGCGCGGGCGACGATCGTCGCTGCGCCGACCTTTCGAAACACGCGCCCCAGCTCCATCGACGCGACGACCTTGCCGCCGGGCGAGTTGAGCAGGACGATGCTGCGCACGTCGCCCGAGCGCGCGTGCGAACGCACGAAACTCAGGAATTCGTCAGGCGTCGAATCGGAGATTTCCCCATCCGCCACAATCGCCTGGGGACAGCGCGCTCCGCAGGCGCCGCCGAGCGACGCCAGGCTGAAGGTCATTTCCGCGCGCGCCGGCGCGCAGAAACCGGCGGCCAGCAAAGCCATGGCCGCGCCGGCCAGGATTGTCTTCATTCGCATCAGCTTCGCCTCGCTGCACGCCAGCTGTTCGTTAAAATTCTAACAGCGCGGACGGGCCGCACAACCCATCAGGCCGCGGTTCGTTCGGCCATGGCGAAAGAACAGGGTTAAGGTGGATCGACGTCCGCACGAAGCCGCGCGCGAGTCTGGCGACCGACGCATTCCCGATCAATTTGGGAGAGAACGTTCAAGTTGCGTTCACCCGCGCCTATCTATGCTCGCGCGCGGATCGGCAGGCTGCGCGGCCTGCCCCGGCCCGGGCGGAACTCGCAGAGGACGCGCGTCGCCGACTTCGAAAGGGAGACGATTATGCGAAAAGTTGTTGCTGCGCTCGCGCTGTGCGCGGCGGTTCCATTGGCCGGATGCTATTCGCCCGGCGAACGCGCGCTCGGCGGCGCGGCCCTCGGCGGGGCCGGCGGCGCGATCGTCGGATCGGCTGTTTCAGGCGGCCACACCAGCGGGACGCTGGTGGGCGCGGCGATCGGCGCGGCGAGCGGCGCGATGATCGGCGCGAGCACCGCTCCCCGCCGCTGCGCGCGCTGGGGCTACGATTACGACGGCAATCCGGTCTGCATCCGCACATACGCTTACTGAATCGAGGATCGCAAAACGTCTGAACCTCTGCGGTCGCGCCTTCGTGGCGCGGCCACACTTGCGTTTTCACGATTCGCGCATGCAGGGCGCGACACGAGCCGGCTTCCAGAAAAAGCGCCGCATGGTGGGCGGTGACGGGCTCGAACCGCCGACCCTCTCGGTGTAAACGAGATGCTCTACCAACTGAGCTAACCGCCCTCGGCCTCTCTTTACGAAAACCGACGGCTGTCGCGCAAGGCGCGCTTCACGGAAGACCGGGGCCGCCGAATGCGGCAGGATGCCGTCGACCTCAACCGATTCGACGAATCCCGTGGAAACGAATCTCTACCCGCCGGTGAAGCGCTTCCTCGAGGAGCTCGGCTTTGAGGCCAAGGGCGAAATCTGCGGGTGCGACGTCGTCGCAGTGCGCGACGGCGAAGAGGCGCGCGTTGTCATTGCGGAGCTCAAGACGAGCTTCAACCTCGAACTCGTCCTGCAGGGCGTCGAACGCGCCGCCGCCTGCGATGAAGTCTGGCTGGCGGTCGCCGCATCCACCAAAGGACGCGACCGCGACCGGCGGGTGAAGAGGCTTTGCCGGCTGATCGGCGTCGGGCTTTTGAGCGTGCTGGCGAACGGCTACGTCGAAATCGTCGTCGCGCCTGAACCCTGGAAGCCGCGGCCCGACCGCAAGCGCCGTTCTCGGCTCCTTGCCGAACATCGCCGTCGCCAGGGCGACCCGACGGCAGGCGGATCGACGCGCCGTCCGATCATGACCGCCTATCGGCAGCAGGCGCTTGCCTGCGCCGTTGCGCTCGCCGAGACTCCGGCGCGTCCGCGCGATCTGAAGGCCGTGACGCCGGACGCGCCGAAAATCCTGCAGAGCAACGTCTATGGTTGGTTCGAGCGGATCGAGCGCGGCGTCTATGGGCTCAGCGACGGAGGCCGCGCCGCGCTGGCGCATTGGGCCGACGCCCTGCCCGAACGCCCCGCCGCGCCCTGATCTTTCAATCAAAAAAAGAAGGGCGCTCCCGGCGCCCTTCTTCGAAAAATAACCGAGGGCGCTCGCAGCGCCCTCGACGCGTCCAGTCAGGAGGACCGGATTACTTGCCCTTGTTGACCGCGGCCTTGAGGGCGGCGCCGGCCTTGAAGCGGACGCTCTTCGACGCCGGGATCTTGATCTCCGCGCCGGTCGCCGGGTTGCGGCCCTTGCCCGCGGCGCGCTTCTTCACCGAGAACGTGCCGAAGCCGACGAGGCGCACTTCGTCGCCCTTCTTGACGGCCTTGGTGATCCCCTCGAGCACGGCGTCGATGGCGTCGGCCGCCTTGGCCTTCGAAATATCGAGTTCGCCCGCGACGTGTTCGACGAGTTCCATCTTGTTCATGGCTTGCTCCTTGATGACGCGAGGTCGCCGCCTCGCGCATGTCCGTTCCTGCGCCCATCTCTGCCGCCGGGCGATTGATCAATCGAATCGCCGTGCAGGGGCTACGAACTGTTGTGTCCGAATCGTCGGAAATGCAAGGGTTCGCGGATGGTCATGACGCGCAATCCCGCGATTCGCGGGCGATTTGACGCATCGCAAACAAAAAAGGCCGCAATCCCCAAGGATTGCGGCCGTTCTGTATTCAGGTCGCGTCAGTGCGCGACGACGCCCGATCCGTCCTCGTCGGCGATCGGTTCGGCGACGACCGCGCCGCGTTCTTCCCACACGATCGGCGTCGGCTGACGCACGAGCGCATGCTGAAGCACCTCGTCCATGCGGGATACCGGCACGATCTCCAGCGCGTTCTTCACCGAGGCGGGAAGCTCGGCCAGATCCTTCGCGTTCTCTTCCGGTATCAGCACCTTCTTCAGGCCGCCGCGCATCGCCGCGAGCAGCTTCTCTTTCAGGCCGCCGATCGGCAGAACGCGCCCGCGCAACGTGATTTCGCCGGTCATGGCGATGTCGCGGCGCACGGGAATGCCCGTCATGATCGAAACGATGGCGGTCGCCATCGCCACGCCTGCGGACGGGCCATCCTTCGGCGTCGCGCCTTCGGGGACGTGCACGTGGATGTCGCGCTTGTCGAACATCGGCGGCTCGATGCCGAAGTCCACCGCACGCGAGCGCACGTAGGACGCGGCCGCGGAGATGGACTCCTTCATGACGTCCTTCAGGTTGCCGGTCACCGTCATGCGGCCCTTGCCGGGCATCATGACGCCTTCGATGGTGAGCAACTCGCCGCCGACCTCGGTCCACGCGAGACCGGTCACCACGCCGATCTGGTCCTCGAGTTCGGCCTGACCGTAGCGATAGCGCTGCGGGCCGAGATAATCGGCGATATTCGCGGCGGTGACCGAGACGCGCTTCTTGGCCTTCTTGGACAGCAGAATCTCCTTCACCGCCTTGCGGGCGAGGTTGGAGATTTCGCGCTCCAGATTGCGCACGCCCGCTTCACGGGTGTAGCGACGAACGAGTTCGCGCAGCGCGCTGTCGTCGAGCGACCATTCCTTCGGCTGAAGGCCGTGCTTCTTGATGGCGTTGGGGATGAGATGCTTGTGGGCGATCTCGATCTTCTCGTCCTCGGTGTAGCCGGCGATGCGAATGATCTCCATGCGGTCCATGAGGGGCGGCGGGATATTCAACGTATTCGCCGTCGTCACGAACATCACGTTCGACAGGTCGTAATCGACCTCGAGGTAGTGGTCGTTGAACGAGGAGTTCTGCTCGGGGTCGAGCACCTCCAGCAGCGCCGATGACGGATCGCCGCGGAAATCCATGCCCATCTTGTCGATCTCGTCGAGCAGGAAGAGCGGATTCGCGGTCTTGGCCTTGCGCATCGACTGGATGATCTTGCCGGGCATCGAGCCGATGTAGGTGCGCCTGTGGCCGCGGATCTCCGCTTCGTCGCGCACGCCGCCGAGCGACATGCGCACATATTCGCGGCCGGTGGCCTTGGCGATCGAGCGCGCGAGCGAAGTCTTGCCGACGCCGGGCGGGCCGACGAGGCACAGAATCGGGCCGGTCAGCTTGTTGGCGCGGCTCTGCACGGCCAGATATTCGACGATGCGGTCCTTAACCTTGTCGAGACCGTAGTGATCGGCGTCGAGCGTCTCCTGCGCGGCCACGAGATCGCGCTTGACCTTCGACTTCTTGCCCCACGGAATCGACAGCAGCCAGTCCAGATAGTTGCGCACGACGGTGGCTTCGGCCGACATCGGCGACATCTGCCTGAGCTTCTTGAGTTCGGCCTGCGCCTTGTCGCGCGCCTCCTTCGAAAGCTTGGTGGCCTTGATGCGCTCCTCGATCTCGGCGAGGTCGTCCTTGCCGTCCTCGTCGCCGAGCTCCTTCTGGATCGCCTTCATCTGCTCGTTGAGGTAGTACTCGCGCTGCGTCTTCTCCATCTGGCGCTTGACGCGCGTGCGGATGCGCTTCTCGACCTGAAGGACCGAGATTTCGCTTTCCATCAACTGAAGGCACTTTTCGAGCCGCTTCGAGACGGACGGCATTTCGAGCACGGCCTGCTTGTCGCCGATCTTGACCGCCAGATGCGAGGCCACAGTGTCGGCGAGCTTCGAGTAATCGTCGATCTGCGTGACCGCGGCGACGACCTCCGGCGAGACCTTCTTGTTCAGCTTCACATAATTTTCGAACTCGGAGACGACCGAGCGGGCGAGCGCCTCGACCTCGACGCGGTCTTCCGGCTCGTCGGCGATCGCTTCGCCGTCGGCCTCATAATATTCGTCGGTGCGGGTGTACTTGCGGACCTCGGCGCGGGAAACGCCCTCGACCAGCACCTTCACGGTGTTGTCGGGCAGCTTGAGCAACTGCAGGACGGTGGCCAGCGTGCCGGTCTTGTAAATGGCGTCGGCGTCCGGATCGTCCTCGGCGGCGTTCTTCTGCGTCGCCAGCAGGATATAGCGATCGGACCGCATCACCTCTTCGAGCGCGCGGATCGATTTCTCGCGACCCACGAAAAGCGGCACGATCATGTGCGGGAAGACGACAATGTCCCGCAACGGCAGCACGGGATAGCTCTCGATCGAGCCGGGCTTGGGAAGTGCGCGCTTCTGTTCAGTCATTTTCCTGTCCTTTCCGTCCTCCGACCGCCCGGAGCGGCGCGGCGCGGAGGCTGAACGCCCGGAACTCCACAAGCACGAATCGCGCCGGTTTCGATCCTACGTTCCTGCGGCAAAGCCCGAAAGCGCTTCCCGCCAAGCGAGGAAAATGGGCGTCGCCGTTCGCTTTTTCAACATCTCGACCCGATACGCGCAGACGCAGCGCCGCCAAAGGGTTGACGCCGTAACGCTCTCTTAGCGCGCGGGCGCCAGACTGAGCGGCGCGATCAGTCTTCCCCAATTTTCCTTACGAATTCTTCACCATGATCCCAGCCAGCTTGACCTTGGCCTTTATGCTCGTGCTCGCGCCGAGCGTCATATTCTCGGTAGGCTTGCTTCAAGCAGGTCCCGCCGCGCTGGCTGTGGCGTTGGGCATCGCCTCGGCCCTCCCGATCCTGCGCCGAACCGACTGGCGCGGCAGGGCGGACTGGCCGATTCTCGCAATGGCGGTGGCTATCGCCGCCGCGCTCACGCTTTTGAGCGGGATCGGGCATTTCTTCTGGCAGACCGACGATTGGGTCGTGCGGGACGCCCTGCTGTTCGACCTCGTGCGGAATCCCTGGCCGGTCCCCTATGCGACGCCTGCCGGACTGGGCCTGCTGCGCGCGCCGCTCGGCATGTACCTGCTGCCGGCGCTGGCGGGCAAAGCTGGCGGCCTCGGCGTCGCTCAGGCCGCGCTCGCAGCTCAGAACGCCCTGCTGATCGGGCTTTGCGTCTATCTGTTCGCCCGCGCGCTGCCGGCGGGACGGCCGCGCCATGTCATGCTCGCGCTGTTCGTCGCATTCAGCGGCATGGATGTCATCGGCTGGATCCGGCAGCGACTCGGCGGCATGGAGCCGCTCGGGCTGCCGCACATCGAGCCCTGGCCCGGGTATTTCCACTACGATTCCAACGTCACCGAGATCTTCTGGACGCCCCATCACGCCATCTCCGGCTGGGCGCTGGTCGCAGGCTATCTGGTCTGGCGGCAAGGCCGCGTCAGCGCGCTGGCGCTTGGACCGTTGTTCGCGGCGAGCGTGTTCTGGTCGCCCTTGGCGGCCGCCGGCGCCCTGCCCTTCTACGTCTTCGCCTTCTTCTGCGACGCAGCCGACCGAAGGCTGCGTCTCCCGGATTTCGCGATCTCGCTCATTGCCGCCCTCGCCGCCCTTCCTGCCCTCTTCTACCTGACGCGCGGGGCAGGCGACGTGGAGAAGGGCCTCCAGGAAATGAACAACCCGGACGTCCTGCGCGCCTATCTCGCGATGATGGCGCTCGAGGTCGTCCCGTATTTCGCGCTGGCGTGGGAAGGGCGCGACAAGGAGGACCGGCGCAGCCGCAACGAGTTGCTGCTCATCGTCGGACTTCTGTTCGCGATCCCGTTCTACAAGCTCGGCTTCGCCAACGACTTCGCGATGCGCGTGTCGATCCCTGCGCTGACGCTCTTGTGCGTACGCTCGGTTCCGGCGCTCGTCGCCATCGGCCGCGAGCCTGTCGCGCGCCGGGCGATCATCGCGTCGACCGTGGCGCTCGGCGCAGTGACGCCGGCGATCGAAATCTGGCGCAACGTCACCGCCCCGGCGATCCCCGCCAGCCCGTGCAATGTCGTGGAATCGCTGAATGACGGACCTTACGCCGGCTCGCCGCTGGACTATTACATCGCATCGAGCGCGTCGTTCGAGGCGGCTTCCTGGTTGTTCAAACCGCCGCAGGCGGCCCCGCTGACCCGCAAGATCGCGGCATGCTGGCCCGGGCGCGCTTACGTCTACGACAAGAACATCAAGAAGAAATAGAGCCGAAATGAAAAGGGCCGCCTCAGCGGCGGCCCTTCGAACTTGAAGGAAAGCGCGGCGATTACGCCGTCGCGCCCGCCGATTTGTCGCGCTCGGCGTAGATGTAGAGCGGCCGCGCCTTGCCTTCGACGACCTCGGGGCCGATCACCACCTGCTCGACGCCTTCGAGGCCGGGCAGATCGAACATGGTGTCGAGCAAGATGCCCTCCATGATCGAACGCAGACCGCGCGCGCCGGTGCGGCGCTCGATCGCCTTGCGGGCGATGACGTTGAGCGCGTCGTCCTGGAACGTCAGCTCGGTGTTCTCCATCTCGAACAGCCGCTGATACTGCTTGACCAGCGCGTTCTTCGGCTCGGTCAGAATCTTCTTCAGCGCGTCCTCGTCGAGGTCCTCGAGCGTCGCGATGACCGGCAGGCGCCCGACGAACTCCGGGATCAGGCCGAACTTGAGCAGATCCTCGGGCTCGACCTTGCGGAAGACTTCGCCCGTGCGCCGCTCGTCGGGGCCCTTCACCTCGGCCGCGAAGCCGATGGACGTGCCCTTGCCGCGGCCCGAAATGATCTTCTCGAGACCTGCGAAGGCGCCGCCGCAGATGAACAGGATGTTCGTCGTGTCGACCTGCAGGAATTCCTGCTGCGGATGCTTGCGGCCGCCCTGCGGCGGCACGGAAGCCACCGTGCCTTCCATGATCTTGAGCAGGGCCTGCTGCACGCCCTCGCCCGACACGTCGCGGGTGATCGAGGGGTTGTCGGACTTGCGCGAAATCTTGTCGATTTCGTCGATGTAGACGATCCCGCGCTGCGCGCGCTCGACATTGTAGTCGGAGGCCTGCAGCAGCTTGAGGATGATGTTTTCGACGTCCTCGCCGACGTAGCCCGCCTCGGTCAGCGTCGTGGCGTCGGCCATCGTGAAGGGCACGTCGAGGATGCGCGCCAGCGTCTGGGCGAGCAGCGTCTTGCCGGAGCCGGTCGGGCCGATCAGCAGGATGTTGGACTTCGCGAGTTCGACGTCGTTGTGCTTGGTGGCGTGGTTCAACCGCTTGTAGTGGTTGTGGACCGCCACGGAGAGCACCCGCTTGGCCTGGAACTGCCCGATGACGTAGTCGTCCAGAACCTTGCAGATTTCCTTCGGCGTCGGGATGCCGTCGCGGGTCTTGACCAGCGAGGACTTGTTCTCCTCGCGGATGATGTCCATGCACAGCTCGACGCATTCATCGCAGATGAAGACCGTCGGACCGGCGATCAGCTTGCGAACCTCGTGCTGGCTCTTGCCGCAGAACGAGCAGTAGAGCGTGTTCTTGGAGTCGCTACCGCCGACCTTGCTCATTGTTCTCTCCTCGGGCCGACGCGCGCGGGCGAATCGGTCGCAACTTCCATCGATATCGCCGACGGCCTAACAAAAGGTGGAGCCGTCGCCGTTTCCCTCGGGTCGCCTCGCGCGATCCGGCCGCCCTCCCCGCGTGTCGTCCCTGACAGTCGCCAATGCAAACATGGCGCCGTCGGGGGATCAAGCGCCAGCGCGGCCTGCTTTGCGGCCAAAACCAGAGCGTCGCAAATCGGCAACAATCCTCGCGCGGTCAACCCGCGGCGGCCGGTGTCGCCGGCGCGTCTTCCGGACGCTTGGAGTATACCTGATCGACGATGCCGAACTCCTTGGCTTCATCAGCCGACATGAAGTGGTCGCGATCCAGCGTGCGCTCAATCGTATCGTAGTCGCGGCCAGTATGCTTGACGTAGACTTCGTTGAGGCGCTTCTTGATCTTCATGATGTCTTCGGCGTGCCGAAGAATATCGGACGCCTGCCCCTGGAAACCGCCGGAAGGCTGGTGAACCATGATGCGGGAATTCGGCAGAGCGAAGCGCATGCCGGGGTCGCCAGCGCACAGCAACAACGAGCCCATCGAGGCCGCCTGGCCGACGCAGAGCGTCGAAACCTTGGGCCGAATGAACTGCATCGTGTCGTAGATCGCCATGCCCGCAGTCACCACGCCGCCCGGCGAATTGATGTACATGGCGACTTCCTTCTTCGGATTTTCCGACTCGAGGAAGAGCAACTGGGCGATGATGACCGAGGCCATGTGGTCTTCGACCGGGCCGGTCAGAAAGATGATCCGCTCGCGAAGCAGGCGCGAATAAATGTCGAAGCCCCGCTCGCCCCGGCTCGTATTCTCGATGACCTGCGGGATAAGGTATTGATTGTAGACTTCGATCGGGTCGCGCATCGCTGCCTCTGCCAAGAATTCGTCGATTCGTCGCAGGATAGCACGCGATCCGACGCTCGCCGACCTAGATAGGCGCCTTGAGGGTTAACGAAAAGGGGCGGCCGCAGCCGCCCCGACAACTCATTGACGATATTAGCGAATCACGCCGCCTTGTCGTCGCCTTCCGCATCCATCTTGAGCAATTCTTCCTTGGTCACGTGCTTGTCGGTGACCTTGGCCTGCCCAAGAATGTGATCGATCACCTTCTCTTCGAACAGCGGGGCGCGGATCTCGCCCATCGCTTGCGGGTTCTTGCGGTAGTAGTCCCACAAAGCCTGCTCCTGTCCGGGGAAGGCGCGGATGCGCTCGATGAGGGCGCGAGTCACTTCCTCGTCCTCGATCTTGACCGCCGCCTTCTCGCCGACTTCCGCCAGCACCAGGCCGAGGCGGACGCGTCGTTCGGCGATCTTGCGATATTCCGCGCGGGCCTGCTCTTCGGTCGTGCCTTCGCTCTCGAAGGTCTTGCCCGCGGTGGTCTGCTCGTTGACCACCGAGCGCCAGATGCCGTCGAATTCGGTCTCGACCAGGCCTTCCGGCAGGTCGAAGGAATAGCGGCCGTCGAGCGCGTCGAGCAGCGCGCGCTTGGTGTGCACGCGCGCGCCGCGGGCCATGTCCGCCTCGATGTTCTGGCGAATGGCGGCGCGGAAGGCGTCCATCGTGTCGAAGCCGAACTTCTTGGCGAATTCGTCGTCGATCGCGAGTTCGCCGGGCGCGGCGACGTTTGTGACCGTCACGTCGAATGTCGCGGGCTTTCCGGCCAGCGCGGCAGCCGCGTAATTCTCCGGGAACGCCACGGAAATCGTTCGGGCCTCGCCCTTCTTCATGCCTTCGATCTGCTCTTCGAAGCCCGGAATGAAGCTGCCGGAGCCGAGAATGAGGTCGATGCCCTCGCCAGCGCCGCCCTCGAAGGGTTCGCCGTCGATCTTGCCGACGAAGTCGAGCGTGACCTTGTCGCCCTTCTCGGCGACGGGCGCGTCGCCGTCCTTGTCGTTAAAGGCGCGCTGCTGGTTGGCCATGCGGGCGACGGCCTCGTCGACGTCGCTCTCCGGCACGTCCACGACGAGACGCTCGACAGCGACGTCCTCGAACGAGCCCACCTCGAAGGTCGGCAACGTCTCGAGCGCCACCGTGAAGGCGAGGTCGCCCTTGGCCTCGAGCACCTGCTCCATCTCGGCCTGACCGCCGACGATGTCGAGCTTGGGCTCGCCCGCCAGCCGCAGATTGTTGTCTTCGACGATCTTGCGGTTCGCCTCGTTCACGGCCTCCTGGACAACGTCGCCCATGATCGACTTGCCGTACAGGCGGCGAATGTGAGCCGTCGGCACCTTGCCCGGACGAAAGCCGTTGATGCGGACCTTGGCCTTCATCTCCTCGAGCTGGCTCTCCAGCTTCGCGGCGAGGTCGGCCGCAGGCATCACCACCTTGTATTCGCGCTTGAGTCCCTGCGCGCTCGTCTCCGTCACCTGCATCGCTATGCAACCTTCTCGAATCTCTTGTGCGGGGTTCGGTCGAACCGCCTGCGCGCCAAAAGACTGGTGCGGGCGGAGGGACTCGAACCCCCATGCCTTTCAGCGGTGGAACCTAAATCCACTGCGTCTACCAGTTCCGCCACGCCCGCGTTCTACAGCCCTCAGACGCGCAAACGCGCCCGCGTGCCGGTCGCCCCGCCGCATCGGGTGCGGCTCTATAGCAACGCCCGCCAGCCGATGCAGCAAAAAAATGCCAACCGCGCCCACCTCGCCTATATCTGACCTCTGGATTCGATCACGACCTGCCGAAAGACCGCCCGCCCATGAACGCCCCGACCCGCCAGAACCCGTTTTTCGAACCCTGGACCGGCCCCTTCGAACTGCCGCCTTTCGAGCGCATCCGCACGGACGATCTCGTCCCCGCCTACGAACGGGCCATGGCCGAGCACAATGCGGAAATCGCGGCGATCGCAGGCGATCCGGCTCCCGCGACGTTCGACAATACGGTCGCCGCGCTCGAACGCGCAGGCGCGGCTATGAACCGGGTCGGCGGGGTCTTCTGGAACCTGACCGGCACCGAATCCACGCCGGAATTGCAGGCCATCGAACGCGACCTCGCCCCGAAGCTGGCTGATCATTATTCGGCGATCGGCCTCAACGAGCCGCTGTTCCGGCGCGTCGAAGCGGTCTGGAAGGAGCGCGACCGCCTCGCCCTGACGGCCGAGCAGAAACGCCTCCTCGAGCTGACCTACGACAGTATCGTCCGCTCGGGCGTCCTGCTGCCGCCGGAGCAGAAGAAGCGCTACGCGGAAATCGCCAGTCGTCTGGCGACGCTCGGGGCGCAATTCTCCCAGAACGTGCTGGCCGACGAATCGAGCTGGATCATGGTCCTTGAGGAAGGCGACCTCGACGGCCTGCCGCCGACCTTGCGCGAAGCCGCCGCCCGCACGGCGGCCGACCGGGGGCATCCGGGCAAGGTCGCCGTTACGCTTTCGCGCTCCAGCGTCGAGCCTTTCCTGACCTATTCGGCGCGGCGCGATCTGCGCGAAAAGGCCTTCGCCGCCTGGATCCGGCGCGGCGAGAACGACGGGCCGAACGACAATCGCCCGATCGCCGCCGAGACGCTGAGTCTGCGCGACGAAAGCGCGCGGCTGCTCGGCTATCCGAGCTACGCGCATTACAAGCTCGCCGACCAGATGGCGAAGACGCCGGAGAACGTTCGCGCGCTGCTCGAAAAAGTCTGGACGCCGGCCAAGGCCGCGGCGGCGCGCGATCGCGGCGAGTTGCAGAAGATCGTCGCCGCCGAAGGCGGCAATTTCGAGATCGCCGCGCACGACTGGCGGTATTACGCCGAGAAGCTGCGCAAGGCGCTACACGACATCGACGAAAACGAGATACGTCCCTATCTCGACCTCGAGGCTGTGATCGGCGCGGCCTTCGACGTCGCGCACCGATTGTTCGGCCTGACCTTCACCGAGAGAAACGACCTTTCCCTCTACAATCCGGAAGCGCGCGCCTTCGACGTGACGAATGAGAACGGCGAGCACGTCGCGCTGTTCATCGGCGACTATTTCGCGCGGCCGACGAAGCGCGGCGGCGCTTGGATGTCGGGTTTTCGCACACAATCGAAAATCGACGGCAAGAACGTGCGGCCGATCGTCGTCAATGTGCTGAACTGCTCAAAGGGCGCCGAGGGGCGGCCGACGCTGATTACGCTGACCGACGCCAAGACGCTGTTCCATGAATTCGGCCACGCGCTGCACGGCATGCTGACGGACGTGACATATCCTTCGATCGCCGGCACCAACGTTCCGCGCGACTTCGTGGAGTTCCCCTCCCAGCTCTACGAGCATTGGCTGCTGCGGCCCGAAACGCTCGCGCGTTTCGCGCGCCACGCGGAGACGGGCGCGCCGATTCCCGCCGCGCTGGTCGAACGCATCCGCGCATCCGAGAAGTTCAACGTCGGCTGGGGACAAGTGGAATATTGCTCGTCCGCGATTGTCGATCTCGACCTTCACATGATGACGCCGCCAGAGCATTTCGACATCGTCGCCTTCGAGCGCGATGCGCTCGAAAAAATCGGCATGCCCAAAGAGATCGTCATGCGCCACCGCACGCCGCATTTCGCGCATGTGTTCGCAGGGTCGGGCTATTCGGCGGGCTATTACTCCTATCTGTGGTCGGCCGTGCTCGACAAGGACGGGTTTGCGGCCTTCGAGGAAGCCGGCGACGTGTTCGATCGAGACGCCGCGCGACGGCTGAAGGATCACGTCTACGCGGCAGGCAACAGCGCGGCGCCGGAAGAGGCCTATCGAGCCTTCCGCGGGCGCGATCCCGATACGCGCGCGCTCCTGAAGGCGCAGGGCTTCGCGTGAGACAGATCGCGCCCTCGCGGCGCACGGTCCTCGGCTCGCTCGCCGCGAGCCTCGTCGCCTTGCCTGCGCGCGCGCAGCAGACCGCGCAATCCGACGGCTTCCGCGTTCTCGAAGCGCGCAAGGCCGGTCTGAAGATTCGGCCCGGCGTCGAGACCGCCGGCTTCGGCTACGACGGCGTCGTTCCGGGGCCCGTCCTGCGCGTCAAGCAAGGCGAAGAGGTCAAGGTCCGCCTCGTCAACAGACTCGATCAACCGACCAGCCTGCACTGGCAGGGACTGCTCGGTCAGAATGCGGTCGACGGCGTCGCCAGTCTGACGCAGAAGCCCGTCGCGCCCGGCCAGTCGTTCGACTATCGATTCACGGCCGCCGACGCCGGCGTCCTGCTCTACAAACCCTCGATTCCCGCGCACAACGTCGAGCAGATTGCGCGCGGCCTCGCCGGCGTGCTGATCGTCGACGAGCCCGAACCTCCGGCGGTCGATCGAGACCTGCTGATCGTGATGCAGGACTGGAGGCTCGACGACAAAGGCCAGCTCGCTTCGCCCTTCGGAGAACCGGGCGCGGGACGCGTCGGGCCGATGCTCACCGCAAACCTGACGAGCGCGCCGCTCGTGGAGAGCGCGCCCCCCGGCGGCCGGGTTCGGCTACGCCTCGTCAACGCCTGCGCCGCGCGCATCGCCATTGCGACGTTCGAAGGCGGCGCGCCGCGCTGCATCGCCATCGACGGGCAGGCCTGCGATCCGTTCCAGCTCGTGCGCAACATGGCGCCCATCGCGCCCGGCGCGCGCTTCGAATTCATCTACGATCTGCCGGAGCAGGACGGCGCGGAATTGAAGGTCGGCCTTTGGGCCGGACAGGACAAGCCGCCGCTGCCCCTGTTCACGCTCAAGGCGACAGGCGAAAAGGCCAAGCCGAGGCCGGCCTTCACGACATTGCCGATCAACACGCGCCTGCCGCCGGAAATCCGGCTGGGCGAGGCGAGGAAGATGGAACTCGTCATCGAACCGCCGAAGGCGCCGGGCGCACGCTGGACCATCAACGGCGCCGAGCAGGGCTACGCCGGCAAGCCCCTGTTCTCGGTCAAGCGCGGCGCCCCCATCTCTCTGGGGTTCGCCAACAAATCAGATGTGGCGATCTCCATGCACGTCCACGGGTTCTGCATGCGGCTCCTGCACGATCTCGACGACGGCTGGGAGCCGTATTGGCGCAATTCCGTGATCGTCGCCAAAGGCGCGCGCAAGCATGTCGCGCTGCTCGCCGACGCGCCAGGCAAATGGGCGATCCGTTGCGACGTGGCCGACCACGAGGCGGCGGGGCTCGCCGCGTGGTTCGAGGCGACGTGAGGCGCCGGTAACGAAATCTCGACGCTCGGCGGGTGTAATGGCGCCGCTCAACCTTGCGGCGCTGCTTTATGTTTCGCGCGATCTCCCGCGTCTCCCTCGCCCCGCTGGCGCTCGTCCTGACGACGCTGGCGCTGCGCGCGATCTTCGACAAGCTGCTGGCGATTTCGCCGGACTGGACGCTGGTCGCGCATTGGGCGCAGGCGCAATCTCTTTATGACCTGACCGCCGCGGTCACTCTGGCGGGCGTCGGGCAAGGGCTGACCGTCTTCGCCGCGCGGCGTGACGCCGACCAGACCGGCCTGATGCGCGATGCGCTGATCTGGGGCGCGCTGACCTCGGCTGCAGCGGCCGCTGCGCTCCTGATCGCGACTCCGTGGCTCAACGCCGCCTTCGGCCGCGAGATCGCGCCGGCCGGCGCCGTCGGCGCGCTTGCGGTCGCCGGCGGGCTGATGTCGACGGCGACGGGCCTGTTCTACCTGCTCTGGCAGGGCCGGCGCGAGCGCGGAAAGATGCTCGCTCTGGTCATCGTCGCGGCCGCGCCGACGACGATCTGCGCCGCTGGCCTCCTCGGCGGCGTCGACCTCGAACGTCTCCTGTTCGTTCAACTCGCCACGCAGGCGGCGCTCGCGCTCGCGCTCGTCTGGCCGTTATTGCGGCGTATGCGCGGTTCGGGCGCCTCTACCTGGCGAACGTCGCCTCTGCGACGCTACATACCGGCCGGCCTCTCCATCGGCATATTGAGCCCGGCCTCGGTTCTGTGGAGCCGCGCCGAACTCGCCCACGGTCTGTCATGGGAGGAAGTCTCCCAGTTGCAGGCCCTTTGGCGGGCAAGCGAATGGGTGACCGGTCTCGCCGGCGGATTGCTCGTGCTCGTGTTCCTGCCGCGCATGGCCGCCGCGACCTCGCAAAGGGAATTTCGCGACGAACTCGCACGCACGTGGCGCATGCTGTGCATTCCCGGCGCGCTCACGCTCGCCGGGCTCTGGGCCGGCCAGAGCGCGATCATGCCGCTGCTCTATTCGAGCAACTTTCTGATGCCGGCGGCCGCCAGCGCGCTGTTTCTGACCGGCGACGCCCTGCGGCTCGCGTCCTGGGTTCCGCTGCACGGCCTCTACGCCACGGAACGCGTGCACGCCATCGCGGTCGGCGAATGGCTGTCGCTACCCCTGTTCGCAGCCCTTCTGACAGCGACTGGCGGCGCCTCGCTCGTGCTCGCGGGCGCATGCTACGCTTTCACGTACGTCGTCTATCTCGGCTTCAATGTCTGGAGCGTACTCCGCACGAACGGACGCTACGCGACGGCTGCGGCGTAGTCCGACTCACCCCGCCCTGAGCAACCGCACGGCTTCGTCGCGGCCGAAAATATAGAGCAACAGCCGCAGCGCCCGGCCCCGCTCGCTCGTCAGCGTCTCGTCCGCTTCGAGAATCGACTCCGCATCTTCGCGCGCGAGCTTGAGCAGGATGCCGTGCGCCGAGAGGTCGGCAAGCTTGAAGCCCGGCAGGCCCGACTGGCGCGTGCCGAGAATTTCGCCCTCGCCGCGCAGGCGCAAGTCCTCCTCCGCGAGGCGAAAGCCGTCGTCGCTTTCGCGCAGGATCGACAGGCGCGCCTTGGCGGTTTCGCCGAGCGGTCCCTTGTAGAGCAGGATGCACGACGATTTTTGCGGACCGCGCCCGACGCGTCCGCGCAACTGATGCAATTGCGCGAGGCCAAAACGTTCGGCGTGCTCGATGACGATGATGGTGGCCTCCGGCACGTCGACGCCGACTTCGATCACGGTCGTCGCCACCAGCACCTGCGTCTCGCCGCGCGCAAAGGCGAGCATGGCGACGTCCTTGTCCTTGCCCTTCATCTGCCCGTGCACGAGGCCGACGCGCGCGCCGAAATGTCGTTTGAGATCCTCGAAACGCTCCTCGGCCGCGGCGACCTCCAGCTCCTCATTCTCTGCGACGAGCGGACAAACCCAATAGGCCCGGGCGCCGCTTGCGATCGCGCGCTGTATGCCGGAAATCACGTCGTCGATCCGCTCCAGCGGCACGGCGCGCGTGTCGATCTGCTGGCGGCCGGCCGGCTTCTCCGTGAGATTGGAGACATCCATGTCGCCGAAATAGGTCAGCACCAGCGTGCGCGGGATCGGCGTGGCGGTCATCACCAGAACGTCGGTCGCCTCTCCCTTGTCGCCGAGCGCGAGACGCTGGTGCACGCCGAAACGATGCTGCTCGTCGACGATGGCGAGCGCCAGA
Organism: uncultured Rhodoblastus sp.; assembly: GCA_964634325.1. Taxonomy (GTDB): domain Bacteria; phylum Pseudomonadota; class Alphaproteobacteria; order Rhizobiales; family Beijerinckiaceae; genus JAJXWB01. The sequence goes on along the minus strand of CAZWJF010000003.1, from coordinate 196,592 downwards.
TCGCGGAACGCGACATTGTCCTGCACCAGCGCGTGCGTGCCGACGACGATGTCGATCTCGCCGGCTGCAAGCTTTTCGAGCGTCGCGCGACGCTCGACCGCCTTGTCGCGCCCCGTCAGCAGCGCCGCGCGCATGCCGGCGGCGCGCGCGAGAGGTTCGATTCGCTCGAAATGTTGGCGGGCGAGAATCTCCGTTGGGGCCATCATCGCCGCCTGCCGGCCCGCCTCCACGCAGGTGGCCATGGCGAGCAGCGCGACGATGGTCTTGCCGGAGCCGACGTCGCCCTGCAGCAGGCGCAGCATCTTTTTGTCCGACGCCAGATCGCCGCGAATATCGGCGAGCGCGGCGCGCTGCGCATTGGTCAGCGAATAGGGAAGCGCCCGCTCGATGGCGCCGGAAATTCTCCCGTCGCCCGCCGTCGGCCGGCCGCGCAGGCGGCGCATTTTGGCGCGCACCAGCCGCAGCGCCAGTTGCTGCGACAGGAGTTCGTCATAGGCCAGCCGCTTGCGCGCAACCGCTTCCGGCGAAAGGTCGGCCGGTCCTTGCGGCGCATGCAATGCCCTCATCGCCTCGACGAACGGCGGCCACGACTCGCGGCGGGTCAGGATGGGGTCGAGCCATTCCGGCATCGCCGGCAGTTTCGCCAGAGCCGCGTCCACCGCCTTCTGCACGTTGCGCTGGTGCAGACCTTCGGTCAGGCCGTAGACAGGCTCGTGCTCCTTGAGCTGTTTCAGGGCGGCGGCGTCGAGCACGCGCGGATGCGCGATCTGCCGATAACCGTTCCACAGTTTCAGATCGCCGGAAAACCATCTGACTTCGCCGATCGGCAGCGCCCGCAGCACCCATTCGAAATTGTTGCGGAAGAAAACCAGCACGACATCGTCGCCCGCCTCGTCTTCGACCAGCACGGTCAGCGGCGCGTTGGAATAGCGCTTCGGGATCCGATGCTCGACGACCCGGGCTGCGATCACGACGTGGCTGTCGAGCGGCGCATCGCCGATCCTGGCGCTCAGCCTGTTGTCGACGACGCCGTAGGGCGTGTGGAACAGCAGGTCGAGCGCGCGCGAATCCTCCTGGCCGAGCAGGCGGTCGAAGAGCTTCGCCGTTTTCGGGCCGACGCCAGGCAACGAGGCGACGGCGGAGAACAGCGGATCGAGCAGCGATGGACGCATGGGCTCTTATAGCAAATGGACCGCGCGCTTTCGCCCCGCTATAAACCCGGCCCTGCGCGGGCGCCGCCGCCCCCACCGGAGCTCTCATGACCGCCGACGACCTCGAAATCCGCCGCCGCGCCATCCGCATTCGCGCATGGCGGCGCGGCATGCGTGAAATGGACATTCTGCTCGGCGGGTTCGCGGAGGCAAAGCTCGCCGAACTCGACGCGCGCGACATCGGCGACTTCGAACGCCTGCTGGAAGTGCAGGACCAGCAGGCTTTCTCCTGGCTGTGCGGGACGGAAAAGCCGCCGGCCGAGCACGACACCCCGCTGCTCGCGAAAATTCTGGAATTTCACCGCCACGCCAAGCCGGTGAACGTGTGATCTGAGAGACCGACGTGAAAGAGTTGCAGAGCGCCATCCGCGAACTGGAGCGCGGGCGCGACATCGTTCTGTCCCGGGCGCCGGACGGCTTCGACGCGTTTGTCGTGGCCGATCTCGCGCGCGCTCTGGCAGGCAAGGCCGAGGGTCGCGCGGTCGCGCTCGTGCACGTGGCGCGCGACGGCCAGCGCTCCCGCGCGTTCCAGGAGGCCTTCGGTTTCGCCGCGCCGCAGATCGAAATCCTCGATTTCCCGTCCTGGGACTGCCAGCCCTACGACCGCGTTTCGCCGAACGCGGCGATCAGCGCGCGTCGCATGACGGCGCTCTCCCGTCTCGCGCGGTCCGGCGGTTCGGAGCAGCGCCCGCGCGTTCTCTGCACGACCGTCAACGCCCTCGTGCAACGCGTCGCGCCGCTGCGCAGCGTCGCCGCCGATACGTTTTCGGCGGCGCCGGGCAACGTCGTCAAGACCGACGATCTCGTGCGATGGCTCGAAATCAACGGCTTCCTGCGTTCGAGCACCGTGCGCGAGACCGGCGAATACGCGATGCGCGGCGGCATCGTCGATCTGTTCGCGCCCGGCATGCCCGCCCCGATCCGGCTCGACTTCTTCGGCGACACGCTCGAATCCATCCGCGCGTTCGATCCGGAGACGCAGCGCACGACCGGTCAATTGCGCGCGCTCGACCTCGTGCCGATGAGCGAGGCGCAACTGACCAGCGAGACGATGCGTCGTTTCCGTCAGTCCTACGTCGCGACCTTCGGCGCGGAAACGCGCGGCGACACGCTCTACGAGGCGATCAGCGAGGGCCGCCGCCATCCCGGCATGGAGCACTGGCTGCCGCTTTTCTTCGAACGGATGGATACGCTGTTCGACTATATCGAGGGCGCGCCGCTGATCCTCGATTCTCTTGCGGACGAAGCCGCCAGCGAGCGTCTGGCGCAAGCGCAGGACTATTACGACGCGCGCCGCGAGTCCTACGACGCCGACCCCTCCGGCTCCGGCTACAAGCCGCTGAAGCCCGACGCCCTCTATCTCGCGCCGCAGGAATTTCGCGCGCGCCTCGAGGCTTCGTCGGTCGCTCGCGTCTCGCCCTTCGCCACGCCTGAAAGCGCGGAAACGACGATCGTCGATCTCGGCGCGGCCGCCGGCCGCTCGTTCGCGCCAGAGCGCGCGGACGAAAAGGCCAACGTATTCGAAGCCGTCGTCGCCCACGTCGCCGCGCTGCGCGCGGACGACAAGCGCGTGATCGTCGCCGGCTGGTCGGACGGCTCGCGCGAACGCCTGGGCCATGTGCTCGCCGAGCACGGCCTCAAGGACGCCGAGCCCGTTTCCTCGCTGGCGCACACCGTCGGGCTGAAGAAGGTCGCGCTCGCCGTCATCGGACTCGAACAGGGGTTCGTCGCCGGCGACCTCGCGGTCATCGGCGAGCAGGACATTCTGGGCGACCGTCTCGTGCGTGCGCGCAAGCGCCAGAAGCGCGACAACGTGCTGCAAGAAGTCGGCGCGCTGGCGGCCGGCGATCTCGTGGTGCATGTCGACCACGGCATCGGGCGCTTCGTCGGTCTGACGCAAATTCAGGCGATCGGCGTTCCGCACGATTGCCTGGAACTGCACTACGCCGGCGGCGACAAGCTCTATCTGCCGGTCGAAAATCTCGAACTTCTGTCGCGGTACGGCTCCGAAGATCAGGAAGCGCAGCTCGACAGGCTCGGCGGCGTCGGCTGGCAGACGCGCAAGGCGCGGATGAAGAAGCGCATCCGCGAGATCGCGCACGGCCTGATCAAACTCGCCGCGCAACGCATGCTGCGCAAGGCGCCCGTCATGGCTCCGCCGCCGGGACTCTACGACGAATTCTGCGCGCGTTTTCCTTACGACGAGACCGAAGATCAGGACGCGGCGATCGAGGCGACGCTCGACGACATGGCGAGCGGACGGCCGATGGATCGCCTGATCTGCGGCGACGTCGGCTTCGGAAAGACGGAAGTAGCGCTGCGCGCTGCCTTCGCCGCGGTGATGGCGGGCAAGCAGGTCGCAGTCGTCGTGCCGACCACGCTGCTCGCGCGTCAGCATTTCAAGACTTTCTCGCAGCGCTTCTCCGGCCTGCCAGTGAAGGTCGCGCAAATGTCGCGCATGGTCTCTTCGGCCGATCTCAAACTCGCCAAGGCAGGCGCGGCGTCGGGCGACGTCGACATCGTCGTCGGCACCCACGCGGTGCTCGGCAAGACCGTATCGTTCAAGGACCTCGGCCTCGTCGTCATCGACGAGGAACAGCATTTCGGCGTCGGTCACAAGGAACGGCTGAAGGAGCTGCGCTCCGAGGTGCACGTCCTGACCCTGTCGGCCACGCCGATCCCGCGCACGCTGCAACTGGCTCTGACCGGCGTGCGCGAGCTCTCGATCATCGCCACGCCGCCGGTCGACCGTCTTGCGGTGCGCACCTTCATCACGCCCTTCGACGAGTTGATCGTTCGCGAGGCCCTGCTGCGCGAACGCTATCGCGGCGGGCAGAGCTTCTATGTCTGCCCGCGCATCGAGGATCTCGACGAGGCCGCCGCCTTCCTTCGCCAGAACGCGCCGGAAGCGAAATTCGTGATCGCGCATGGGCAGATGAGCGCGACCGAGCTCGAAGAAAAGATGAGCGCCTTCTACGACGGCAAGTACGACATTCTCGTTTCGACCGCGATCGTGGAATCGGGCCTCGACATACCGACCGCCAACACGATGATCGTGCATCGCGCCGATATGTTCGGCCTTGGCCAGCTCTATCAATTGCGAGGGCGCGTCGGGCGTTCGAAGACGCGCGCCTACGCGCTGTTCACCGTGCCGGCGAAGCGCCAGATTACGCCGCAGGCCGAAAAGCGTCTGAAGGTTCTGCAATCGCTCGACACGCTCGGCGCCGGCTTCCAGCTCGCCAGCCACGATCTCGACATCCGCGGCGCCGGCAATCTGCTCGGCGACGAACAATCGGGCCATATCAAGGAAGTCGGCTACGAACTCTACCAACAGATGCTGACAGACGCGATCGAGGCGCTGAAGGCGGGCGACGAGGAACCTGCGGAGGAACTGTGGTCGCCGACGATCACGGTGGGCGCGCCGGTGACGATCCCGGAGAGCTACATCGAGGATCTGCAATTACGCCTGCAGCTCTATCGTCGCCTGTCGAGCGTCGCCGAGGAGGCGGAAATCGAGTCGTTCGCAGCCGAGATGATCGACCGGTTCGGCCCGCTGCCGCCGGAAGTCGAGCAGCTCATGGAGATCGTGGCGATCAAGGCGCTGGCGCGCCAGGCGCATGTCGAGAAGGTCGAAGCGGGTCCCAAGGGCGTCATCGTCGCATTCCGCGACAATTCCTTCGCCAATCCCGCCGGGCTTGTCCGCTTCGTCGCCGAGCAGGGATCGCGCGCCAAGGTGCGGCCGGACATGAAGATCGTCTTCTCGGGCGATTTCGACGAGACGCACGAGCGCCTCGAGGGCGCGCGGCGCATTCTGCGCACACTGGTCGCGCTGGCGCGCAAGAAGGCGGCGTAGCCGCCGCCCGCCTTGCAAACGTCACGGTCGGTCGCCAAAGTGCGCGCCGCCCGCCACCGGATTCCGCATGAACGACGCTCTTCCGCATCCCCTGCCGCCGCCGCGCCCCCGAGGCCTCGGCGCGCGCATTCGCGCCTATTTCCTGACCGGGCTCGTGATCGCCGGCCCGCTGGCCGTAACAGCCTGGCTGGTCTTTTCGTTCGTCGACACCGTCGATCACTGGATCAGGCCGCTGATCCCCGTCTCGCTCTGGCCCGACATCTACATCGTCAAGGACATTCCGGGCGTCGGCGTCATCCTGGCTTTCGTCGGCCTGACGTTGCTCGGCTTCCTCGCCGCCAACCTGCTCGGCCGCACGCTGATCAACATCAGCGAGAACATTCTGGACCGCATGCCTGTCGTGCGCGGCATCTACAAGAGCGTGAAGCAATTGTTCGAAACCGTGTTCTCGCAGCAGGGCACGGGGTTCCGGAAAGTCGGGCTCGTCCAGTATCCGGGCAAGGACCAGTGGACGCTCGTGTTCATCTCCACGCCCCCGGGCGAGAAGGTGAAAGCCGCGATCGGCGCCGGCGACCGCCCGTACATCTCCGTCTTCCTGCCGTGTACGCCCAACCCGACGACGGGCTTCTATTTCTATCTGCCGGCGGACGACGTCATCGAGATCGACATGACGCCGGACGACGCCGCCAAGCTGATCATGTCGGCGGGCCTCATCCAGCCCGACGAACTCGCGAAGACTGCGCTGGCCAAGAATGGCAAGAACGGGCGCGCGGCTGTCGCCGCTCCCGCCGAGGCCTCCTAGCCTTTCTCAGCGGCGGTCGGCGACGGCGATGATGGCGCGAATGCGGTCTACGAGCGCCGGATTGGCCTTTTCCCAGGCGCGCACCGCCTGATCGTCGGCCGCAATGCGCGCGTCCGTCGTGGTTTCTTTCAGCGGCGATCCAAAAGGCGGCGTTTCCGGCGCCGGCCACGGACGGTCGAGCAGGCGCGCGATCATCATGTCGCCGACGTAGGGCCGGAAGTGCAGGATTTCGAAGAAATAAGGCGAACGCTCGAGCGGAGCGCCGCGCGCGAAGACCGTCGTCGCGACAGGTCCGACCTCGCTGAAATCGAAGGCGCGCAACGGCGCCCCCGGTCCAGCGGCCGCTTTGTCCAGCGCCTTCGCCAACGCGCGCTTCCATTCGCCATACCGGGCCCCGTAGCCGATCAGGTCGAACATCGCGCGCCGCGAGACGTGAACCGGCGGCAGTACGAAGTCGACAGCGACTCCGTGCGCGCGCGCCGCGCGTAGCGCGTCGACGAGATTGTTCAGCCGGGTCTCCAGTTGAGCGGCGTAACCGTCGTAGGGCTGAACCATATAGGCCGGGAACCACGCCGCCATGCTTGGCAGTTCCCAGAAGTCGTCGCCTGTCAGCAGGTTGCGCCGATCCTGCAATTCATAGTGATAGAAGCCGTCGGTATCGATGTAGAACGCCTGCGCGCCTGCAAGGCCCGTGGCCGTCTTGCGCAGCGCCTCGTAGGACAGCGCGTGCATGACGCGGCCGCGCCAGGGCGACGCCCCGCCGAAAACGGAACTCTCGAATTCCGGGATCATGCCGGGTTCGCGGAAGAATTCCTCGAAGTCGACGCTGAAGACGATGCGGCCGATTTTCGGCCCATGCTCGACCGCATAACGGAGGAGCAGCGCGTCTTCGTTGGAATGCGACCCGTTGAGACCGAGATTGTAGGCGCGCAAGCCCGCAAGCGACGGCGAATGCGGATCGAACCCGAACACCGTGCGCGACGATCCGATGAAGACGACGTCGAACGGCTTCGACTTGCCATAGAACTCGAGCCCCTTCACCACGCGATCGCCGCTGGTGACCAGACGCATCTCCAAAGGACCGAGATCGTGTTTGACCAGGCGCGTGCCGAAAAGCGCGAAGACGTCGCCAGCAAGACTGAACGCCGTCAGCGCGGCGAACAGCGCCAACGTCAAAGCGAATGCTGTGAGAAGCCAGCGGCGCATGGCTTCAGAACCGGAAATAGAGGAATTCGGACGTCTGCCAGGAGAACAACTCCACGGCGACGATTCCGGCGGCGAGGAACATCGCCCAGGGCAGCGACGGCCAGGCGACGAGCCGCGCGGCGAAACGCGGCGCCGGCGCCGGCTCGCCCAAGGTCGGATGATAGGCGCGCAGGATCTGCCGGGCGTTCGGCAGCACGACGCAGGCGACAAGCAGCACGAGCGCCGCGGCGATCCCGCCGACTGCCACGCCCTGCTGCGCGAGACCCAGGCCTTGCAATCCCGTAAGTCCGGCCATCACGGTCGCCGCCTCGCCCGCGCTGTCGGCGCGAAACGGCGCCCATGCGACGAGGACCGCGACGATGGTTGCGACGCGCGCGACAGACGCGGGCAAACGCACCGGCGAATGTCGCTCCCACAGGTGGGCGACGAGCAGGTAGAAACCATGAAGGCCGCCCCAGATGATGAATGTGTAGTTCGCGCCATGCCACAGGCCGCCCAGCAGCATGGTGGCCATCAGATTGATGGAGCGGCGCGCTTCGCCGTGCCGGTTTCCGCCGAGCGGAATGTAGATGTAGTCGCGCAGAAACCGCGACAGGGTCATGTGCCAACGCCTCCAGAAATCCACGATGGACGCGGCGGCGTAGGGCGAGTCGAAATTCGCGGGCAGGCGCACGCCGAACAGGCGCGCGAGCCCGATCGCCATATCGCTGTACCCGGAGAAATCGAAATAGAGTTGCACGCCGTAACAAAGCACGCCCTGCACGGCGAGCGCGAAACCGATCGGTCCCTGCCGCGCAGCGGCGAACGCCGGTTCGACGAAGGGGGAGATATTGTCGGCGACGACGACCTTCTTGATCAGGCCGATCGCCAGCAAGGTGAACCCGACGGCGAAATTCGCCCAGCGCGCGTCCGCCTCGACGTGGGACGGCGCCGACAGCCGCCGGAACTGCGGCATGACTTCGGCATGGTGGACGATCGGGCCAGCGATGAGCTGCGGGAAAAAGAACACGAACAGCGCGAAATCGAGAAAGCGGCCGCTCTTGGCCTTCCCGACGTAGATGTCGGAAATGTACGCGATCTTCTGAAATGTGAAGAAGGAGATGCCAAGCGGCAGAAATACGTTCAGCAGGCGAACCTGCGCGCCAGTCACATCCGCAAAGGTCTGGATGAAGAAATCGGCGTATTTGTAATAGCCGAGCAGAGCGAGGTTGCCGCCGATCGCGGCATAGAAGAGCAGACGCCGCGTTTGTCCATGCGCGCCGTCGATCAGGCGACCGGCCAAGTAGTTGAGCGTCATCGCCGCGGCCAGCAGCCAGAAATAGGCGATGCTCCAATAGGCGTAGAACACGCAGGATGCGGCCAGGAGCCAGGCGACGCACCAATCGTTCGCGCCCCGCCGCTGAAGGGCCAGAAAGCCGAGGAGCGTAACGGGCAGAAAAACCAGCAGAAACTGCCAGGAGGTGAAAAGCATCCGAACCGGGTTCCGACGAGCGCGAGGCGCCCCCTCTACACGAAAACGGTCCGCGCTCGAAATCAGGATTTTTTGCTCAGTCGGCCGTCCGGAGCAGCTCGCGCCAGACAGCAGGCAGGCTTTCGGGCAGATCCTCTGCGATCAGGCCGGGGCCAAAGACGATCGCCGCCTCGCCATGCATCCACGCGCCGGCGCTGGCGGCCTCGAAGGCGGGCATGCCCTGCGCGAGCAACCCACAGACGATTCCCGCCAGCACGTCGCCCGACCCGGCCGAAGCGAGCCAGGGCGGCGCGTTGGCGGCGATGGACGCGCGTCCGTCCGGCGCGGCCACGACCGTATCGGGACCCTTGTAAAGCACGACCGCGCCCGTCTTTTCGGCGGCGCGACGCGCTGCGGCGAGCTTGTCGTCGGCGCTGCGGCCAAACAGGCGAACGAATTCGCCGGCGTGCGGGGTCAGAACGACCGGGCCGCCGGCTCCGGCGATCGCGGACGCCAACCGCTCGGGGGCGCCGGCGAAAGAGGTCAGCGCATCCGCGTCCAGCACGCAGGCGCGCGCCGCGACGCCCGGCGACAAAGCCGTCTCGACCAGCGCGCACGCCGCCTCGCCGACGCCAAGGCCCGGGCCTAGCGCGACGGCGTTCTTGCGGGGATCGGCGAGCAGCGCGGCGAGACCGGCCGGCCCATCGGCGGCGCGGACCATGACAGCCGTCAGCGCCGCTGCGTTGACGGCCAAAGCGTCTGAAGGCGAGGCCACCGTGACGAGGCCGGCGCCTGCCCGCAACGCGCCGCGCGCGGCCAGACGCGCCGCGCCAGTCGACGCGAGACCGCCCGAGACGACGAGCGCGTGGCCGCGGGCGTATTTGTGCGCGTCGATGCGCGGGACCGGCAGGCGGCCACGCCAGAGTTCGGGAACATTACGAAAAGTCTTTGGCGCGATGTGCGGCAAGACATCGGGCTTGACGCCGATGTCCGCGCACGTCGTCACGCCGCACAATGCGCGGCCGGGCATGAGGAGATGGCCGGGCTTCATCCGGAAGAACGTGACGGTCTCGTCGGCCTCGATGGCCGCGCCGCGCACGACGCCCGTCGTTCCATCGAGCCCGGACGGCACGTCGACGGACAGGACCGCGCCCTTGCGCGCGCGGCGCCATGCGTTGACGCGCTCGACGAGTTCGCGGGCGCGTCCGTCGAGATCGCGCGCAAGGCCTGCGCCGAACAACGCGTCGACGACGACGTCGGAATGTTCGAGATCGAACATGTCGATCGGCGGCGCATCGCGGCTCCACAGCGCCGCCGCCCAGGCGGCGTCGCCCTTCAACGCGCCAGGCTCATGGAAGGCGTAGACTTCCGCGTCGAACCCCATTTCGAGCAGCGCATGCGCGGCGACATAGCCGTCGCCGCCGTTGTTGCCTGGACCGCAGAGCACTTCGATCTTCACGCCGCCCCGACGACGAGCGAGTTGCGCAGCTCGCTCCGCAACGGCGCGCCCTGCAGCCTCCATCAGGACGACGCCGCTGACGCCTGACGCGATCGTCAGGCGATCAGCCTCGCTCATTTCCTTTGTCGTCAGCAGTTCGGGAGCCATGGGCGCAATCTATCGCAGGATGTGCGCGTTCGAGCCGTGCGCGGTTCGTCGACGCCGTTAAGACAAGTGTAACGCAGTCGACACACACCAACGCGCTTTGTACGCGCTCGACTGCTTTTTCGCTTGACAGATTCGTGCGTCAGGCGGACCATTTCGTCAATGCAATCGTCGTTCTCCACGAGAGCGAACGCCTCGGGAAACAGCGGTATCGGCGGGCTTTCGAGAGAGCCTCGTCGCGCAGTGGGTGGGGATGAAAATCCTCGTTCAACAGCGAAGAGCAGGAGATGACTCCACCGGGCAAGAGAGCTTGATCCCGGCACGGATCGGGATCCCCGGCGTCGCAAGCGAGCGCCCAACCAGCGCCGCCAGCCATGTCGGGAATGTCATCGACAAGATATCGACATATAGCGACAAGCGAGCGCGTCGAAAGCGCGGGAGTGAGGTCGCCTTCCTACTGGCAAGACCAGACATCATTCGCAAGATTGCGAAATAGAGGGTCCCGTGACGCTTAGGCGCCGGGACCCGTTTCGTTTCGGCATGTCGCCGCGCGACGGCTCGCGCGTCACTGATCGCCCCACACCTTGCGCGCCGTCTCGACAATGAGATCGAGCTTGCGCCACTGCGCATCCATGCTCAGCGCATTCCCGCCGATGCCGGAGGCGAAACCGCACTGCGGCGACAGCGCGAGCTGATCGAGCGGACAGAAGCGCGCGGCCTCGTCGATGCGCCGCCGCAAACCGTCGAGCGTCTCCATCTCGCCGCTCTTGGTGGTGACGAGGCCGAGCACGACGATCGTCCCCTTGCGCACGAAGCGCAGCGGATCGAAGGAACCGGCGCGCTCGCTGTCGTATTCCAGCAGCAGCCGGTCGAAGTTCAGACCGCCGAAGACCGCCTCGGCGATCGCGTCGTAATGACCCTCGCGATGCCACATGCTCGCGCGATTGCCGCGGCAGATGTGCAGGCCGAACACCGCCCTGCCCTGCAACCCGGCAATCACGGCGTTGTCGGCGTCGATCGCCGCTTTCAGGCTCTTCAACGGATCTTCGCCGCGCGCTTCCATGCGCGCGATCGTGGCGGGATCGACGTAGCCCGTGAAACTCGGCTCGTCGATCTGCACGTAGTCGCACCCTCCGGCGACGAGTTCGCCGACGATCTGGCGCTGAATCGCAACGACATCAGCGAGGAAACTCGCGCTGTCGGCGTAATGCGGCGCGGATTTGGGTATGTCGCACATTTGGCGCACGCGATCCGGCCCCATCAGGGCGATCTTCACCGGTCGCGTCGCCGCCGATTTCAAAAAGCGCAGTTCGCGCGTCGGAAAGCTCTCGACCAGCCGCAGCTTTCCGTCGGCGGGGATCTTGAACGATTCAACAGCGTCGGCGCCGCGCTGCATCGGCTTTTCGCCAGCGCCGAGATTGTCGGGGAATTGCAGAAAATTCCGCCATGCGCCTTCCCACAGGTCCCAGCCCGCCACGCGTGAAAAGCTCACCTGCCAATTGAGGCGCCGGTATTCGCCATCCGAGACCACGGGCAGACCGTGCGCCTCCTGCAGGGCGACGACGTCGCGGATCGCCGCGTCCTGCGCAGCTACGAGCGCCGCGTCGTCGACCGCGCCGCGCGCCCGACGCAGGAAGGCGGCCTTCAGCTCTTCCGGCCGCAACAGGCTGCCGACATGATCGACGCGGCAGTCGCGCCGCAGGCCTATCCGGTGCATCTCGCCTTGCGCCATTGCATCCTCCCCATGCTCGCGCCGTACTTCTCGGGCTGTGGAAGTTCGGGTTTAATTGTCCGATCGGAGCATCCGACAACTATAATCCGACAGGAAACGCCCATGGCAAACTCGGCCGCCGACCTCGGCTTCGATCCGGAGGCGCTGCGTGCGCGATATCGGCAGGAACGCGATCGGCGCCTGCGCGGCGACGGCAATGCGCAATACGTCGAGATCAAGGGCGATTATACGCGCTATCTCGAAGACCCGTTCGCGCCGACCGATTTCTCGCGCGAACCGATTTCGGCCGAGACCGACGTGGTCGTCCTCGGCGGCGGGTTCAGCGGTCTGCTGACCGGCGCGCGCCTGCGCGAGCGCGGCGTGGACGATTTTCTGATCGTCGAAAAGGGCGGCGACTTCGGCGGCACCTGGTACTGGAACCGATATCCCGGCGCGGCCTGCGACACCGAAAGCTACATTTACATGCCGCTGCTGGAGGAGACCGGCTACATGCCTGTCGCCAAATATGCGCGGGCGCCGGAGCTGTTCGAGCATTCGCGGCGCATCGGTCGACATTTCGGGCTCTACGAAAAGGCGCTGTTCCAGACCGAAGCGAAACAGGCGCGCTGGGATGAAGGAAATGCGCGCTGGATCGTAACCACCAATCGCGGCGACACCCTGCGCGCGCGCTTCATCGTGCTGGCCGGCGGGCTGCTGCATCGGCCGAAATTGCCGGGCATTCCGGGCATCGAGACGTTTGCCGGCCACGGCTTTCACACGAGCCGTTGGGATTACGCCTACACCGGCGGCGATTCCAGCGGCGGCCTGACCGGCCTTTCCGACAAGATCGTCGGCATCATCGGCACCGGGGCGACGGCGGTCCAGTGCGTGCCGCATCTCGGCGCAAGCGCGAAAGAATTGTACGTCTTTCAACGCACGCCCTCTTCGGTCGACGTCCGCAACGACCGTCCGACCGACCCCACCTGGGCGCAGTCGCTGAGGCCAGGCTGGCAAAAAGCGCGCGTCGACAATTTTTCCGCCGTCGTGTCCGGCGAGGAATTCGACGAAGATCTCGTCAACGACGGCTGGACCGACCTCATCGGCAACATCTTGCTCGCCGCGCGGCGCAAGGCGCGTTCCGGCGAGACGGTCGACGATCCCGCGACGCTGATCCAGATCGCCGACTATCAGAAGATGGAGCGCGTGCGCGCTCGGGTCGACAGCATCGTGCAGGACAAGGCGACCGCGGAAGCGCTCAAACCCTGGTACGATCAGTTCTGCAAGCGGCCGTGTTTTCACGATCAATATTTGCAGACGTTCAACCGGCCGAATGTGTATCTGGTCGACACCAAAGGCAAAGGCGTCGAACGCATCACCGAAAAGGGCGTCGTCGTGGACGGGCGCGAATACGCACTGGACTGCCTCGTCTATTCGACAGGTTTCGAGGTCGGCACCGACTATACGCGGCGCATCGGCATGGAGGTGATCGGCCGCGACGGATTGACGCTGACAAGGAAATTCGAGAACGGCGCAGAGACGTTGCACGGCGTATTCAGCCGAGGCTTTCCCAACATGCTGCTGATCTCGGCGATGCAATCCGGCTACAGCGCCAATTTCCAGCACATGCTGGCCGAGACCGCCAAGCACATCGCCTTCGTCGCGAGCGAAGCGTTGGCGAAGGACGTCCGGACGCTGGAGCCGACCGCCGAAGCCGAAGCGCAATGGGTTGAAGGCATCGTGCGCATGAGCGCAATGCGCGCGCCTTTTCTCAAGGAATGCACGCCGGGCTATTACAACAACGAGGGCGCGCCGAACGCCACGACTGCGAAGAACGGCTCCTACCTCAAAGGACCGAACGCTTTCGTGCGGTTGCTGGAGGCCTGGCGCGCGGACGGAACGATGCGCGGGCTCGACATCGGACGCTGAGGAGCAAGGCCATGTCCGCTTTGAACGAGGAAGCCAGACAGGCGGCGTCCGACATCCTGTTCGACGCCTGGACCAAAGGCGCCGTCATCGCCGCCTTGCCCGACGAATTTCGACCGCGCACGCGCGAAGAAGGCTACGCCATTCAGGCGCTGCTGGAGCCGCGCTTCCGCGCGCCGCTCTGGGGCTGGAAGATCGCCGCCACCAGCAAGGCCGGCCAGGCGCATATCGGCGTCGACGGGCCGCTGGCGGGCCGCATCTTCGCCGAGCGCGTCTTGCCGGACGGAGGCGTCGTGCCGCCGGGCGTCAATCGCATGGCGGTCGCGGAGGTGGAATTCGCGTTCCGGATGGGGCGCGACCTCCCCCCGCGCGCAACGCCCTACGGCGTGGACGAAGTCCTGGATGCAGTCCAATCGCTGCATGTCGGGATCGAAGTTCCGGATTCCCGCTATCTGGACTTCGTGACGGCCGGCGGGCCGCAGCTCATCGCCGATAACGCCTGTGCGCATTATTTCGTCTGCGGTCCGGCGACCGACATCAACTGGCGCGCGATCGACCTCGCCGCCCATCCGGTGCGCGGGGTCGTGGAAGGTCGATACGAACGCGAAGGCGTCGGCGCCAATGCGCTGGGCGATCCGCGCGTCGCGCTCGCCTGGCTCGCCAACGAATTGTCGGGTCTCGGGATCACGCTCGCCGCCGGCCAGACGGTCACCACCGGCACCTGCGTCACGCCGCTCGAAATTCAGCCCGGCGACGTGGTGACGGCCGATCTCGGCGCAATCGGGCGAGCGACGACGCTGTTCGCCAAATAAGGAGGCGCCGGCGTAGTTGCCACGTCGGCCATTTCGGCCTATTTCGCGACGCAGCATCGCTTTGAGCCCATTTCTGGAGCCTCGCCCATGAAAAGCCCGCGCAAGTTCTACGAGCCGCTCGCCATCGGCGCGCCGCAGCCCTATCGCGAACTGCCGGTGCGGGTCGAGCGCATGATCCATTTCGTGCCGGCGCATCTCGAGAAGGTGCGCGCCAAGGCGGGCGACATGGCCAAGACGGTCGACGTCATCCTCGGCAACCTCGAAGACGCCATTCCCGCCGACGCCAAGGAAGCCGCGCGCAAGGGCTTCATCGAAATGGGCCAGAAGTTCGACTTCGGCGACACCGGCCTGTGGACGCGCGTGAACTGCCTGAACTCGCCGTGGGCGCTCGACGACATCTCCGAGATCGTCGCGGCCATCGGCGACAAGCTCGACGTGATCATGTTGCCGAAGGTCGAAGGGCCGTGGGACATCCATTACCTCGACCAGTTGCTCGCCCAGCTCGAGGCGCGGCACAACGTCCAGAAGCCGATCATGATCCATGCGATCCTCGAGACGGCGGAAGGCGTAAAGAATGTCGAGCAGATCGCGCTCGCCTCGCCCCGCATGCATGGCATGAGCCTCGGCCCGGCCGATCTCGCCGCGTCGCGCGCGATGAAGACGACGCGCGTCGGCGGCGGCCATCCGGAATACAAGGTGATTTCGGACCCGGTCGAAGGCCAGTCTCGCACGAGCGTGCAGCAGGACCTCTGGCACTACACGATCGCCAAGATGGTCGACGCCTGCCAGTCGGCGGGCATCAAGAGCTTTTATGGCCCGTTCGGCGACATCGCCGACGAAGCGGCCTGCGAGGTGCAGTTCCGCAACGCCTTCCTCATGGGCTGCGCCGGCGCCTGGTCGCTCCACCCCTCGCAGGTGGCGATCGCCAAGCGCGTGTTCTCGCCGGACGCGAAGGAAGTGGCCTTCGCCAAGCGCATTCTGGAAGCGATGCCCGACGGCTCTGGCGTCGTGATGATCGACGGCAAGATGCAGGACGACGCGACCTGGAAGCAGGCGAAGGTGATTGTCGACCTCGCCAAGCAGGTCGCCGCCAAGGACGCCGAATACAAGGCCTTGTACGGGTTCTGATCGTCCGCGAAGGCCCGGCGGGCTCTGCGCCCGCCGTTGACAATCCCCGGACCCGGTCTTAGCTCATGATGAGTTTTGCAGGGTTTTGAGACGGATTGCGCGCGCCATGGGCGAAAATCGCGAAAGAAGCGCGAAATTCGCGATCGGTCAGGTGGTGAAACACCGCCGCTACCCGTTCCGCGGCGTGATCTACGACGTCGATCCCGTTTTCGCCAACACCGAGGAATGGTGGCTCGCCATCCCCGAGGAAGTGCGGCCGCGCAAGGACCAGCCGTTCTATCATCTGTTCGCGGAAAATGCGGAGACCGAGTACGTCGCCTATGTGTCCGAGCAGAATCTCCTGCCGGATACGTCGGGCGAGCCGGTCCGCCACCCGCAGGTCGATGAAATCTTCGTTCGCACCGACGACGGCGACTATCAGTTGAAACCCGGCCGCAGCCACTGATTGCGGGCGAGGCCGAACTGGCCGCAACGCAGGTTCAAAACAAAAAGGCGCGGGACAAGCCCGCGCCTTTGTTTTCTATCCGAGCGCCGTGATTACTGCTTCGGAGCCGCAGGAGTGACCGGGAGGGTCGCGCCGCCGGCGGCCTTGTCGGCCTCGAGCTTCTTGCGCTCTTCCTCGGCCTTCTTCTGCAGCTGCTCCTGCAGCTTCTTCTGCTGCTCTTCGAGCACCTTCGGGTCGATCGCTGGGCCGTCGAACGCCTTGCCGAACCCTTCGAGCGGAACGTTGAAGGCGACTTCGGCGCCGACGCCGTTGCGCACCTGCACGATCATCGACTGGCCCTTCTTCATGGAGTCGACGGTCGCCTGCTTGACCTTCGCCTCCGCGAAGCAGCCGTTCGGGAAGCAGATCTCAAATCCGCCCTCGATGGTCGCGCCCTTGTCGACCGTGAAACGGAAGCCGGGGCGGAGCATCAGGCCGATCGGCATCAGGAAGCGCACGATCTTGGTCTCTTCGCCCTTGATGTCGTAAACGGCGACCGCGAGCACCGGCGGCTGATCGGCCTGCGTGCCGAAATCGCGCGTGGTGTAGCAGACTTCCTTGCCCGCGGCCTGATCCTTGCCGCACACCTTGGTCCATTCGGCCTGGGCGGCGTGCAGATCGACGACCATCGGGCCCTGCGGCTGGCCCTGAGCGGGCGCGGCCTGCGATTCGGTCTGGGCGGGCTTCGGAGCGGGCTTCGGCTTGGCGCCTTGCGCGAACGCGCTTCCCGCGAAAGCAATCGCCCCGGCGACGACAGCCGCGCCGAAGAGCTTCGTTTTGGACGGCATGAAAGACCCTTTCAGTGAATTCCGCGTGCGCCACCGGGCGACCAGCGATCGAAAGACAAGTTCGAGGAGACCCCGGTCTGGAGCGGCGCCTGCCCGCGCGATCCGCTTCGAAGCGCCCCCGCGCTCATCACCCCCGATTGCGGCGACATGGTGACGGCGACCTCTTACCTGCTTTGGGCAGGCAAAGCCAGAGCGGAATTGACGGCGCGTCGCGCCCTGACGCGGCCATCCCGCTCGCTTAGACTGCCGCGATGACGTCGCAAACGATTCGTCCACCGCTGCGCTTGTCGCGCCGGACGCTGATCGGCGCGCTGGCGGCCGCGCCGGCCGCCTTCGCGCCGCGCGCCTTCGCGCAGGCGAAGGGCGGCTCGACGGCGCACGGCATCGCCATGCACGGCGCGCCGGCGCTGCCCGCGGACTTCAAGCGGCTGCCCTACGCGAATCCGGACGCGCCCAAGGGCGGACGCCTGTCGATCGCCTTCCAGGGCACGTTCGACGGGCTCAATCCCTACAATTTGCGCGCGGGGTCCGCGGCGCAGGGGCTCGCGGGCAACATCTTCCAGACCCTGATGACCCGTTCGCTCGACGAGCCTTTCACGCTCTACGGTCTGATCGCCGAAACGATCGAGACCGACGACGCGCGCAGCTACGTGATCTTCCGCCTCGACAAGCGCGCCAGATTCTCCGACGGCGCGCCGATCACCGCCGCCGACATCCTGTTCTCGTTCGAGTTGCTGAAGACGAAAGGCCGCCCGCAACAGCGCATCGCTTACGGTCTGGTGCGGTCGATCGTCGCGCTCGACGAAAGGACCGTCCGTTACGACCTGACCGGCGCGAACGATCGGGAATTGCCGCTCACGCTCGCCTTCATGCCCGTATTGCCGAAGCACAAGACCGACGTCGAGCGGTTTTCCGATTCCAGCCTCGATATTCCCGTCGGCTCTGGTCCCTACAAGATCGCCTCGATCAAGCCGGGCGAGGAAATCGTGCTGAAACGCAATCCCGACTACTGGGGCCGCGACCTGCCGGTATGCCGAGGCCTCTACAATTTCGACGAGATCGTCGTCAGCTATTACCGCGACGCCAACAGCATGTTCGAAAGCTTCAAGGCCGGGCTGATCGACTATCGCACCGAGGGCAATCCGACGCGCTGGAAGACGGGCTACGATTTTCCGGCGTTGCGCGACGGGCGCGTCCGCAGGGAAGAGCTGCCTGTTGGCACGCCGCGCGGCATGGAAGGCTTCGCGTTCAATACACGCCGTCCGCTGTTCAAGGACGCACGCGTGCGCGAAGCGCTCGGGGTCATGTTCGACTTCGAGTGGATCAACCACAATCTGTTCGACGATCTCTACACGCGCACGGCGAGCTTCTTCGACAATTCCGAACTCGCCTCGACCGGCAGGCCCGCGAGCCCGGCCGAGCGGGCGCTGCTGGCGCCCTATCCAGGCGTCGTGCGCGAGGACATTCTCGAAGGTCGCTGGCGGCCCTATCGCACGGACGGTACGGGACGCGACCGCACGCAAGCGCGCGTCGCGCTCGATTTGCTGGCGAAGGCCGGCTGGCGGATCGACGGCGGAGAACTCGAGAACAACGGCGAACCGTTCGAGTTCGAAATCATGGTCGCCGACCGCAATCAGGAACGTCTGGCGCTCAATTACGCGTCGTCGCTGCGCCGCATCGGCGTAGTCGCGCGCGTGCGCACGGTCGACGAAGTGCAATACCAGCGCCGCCGTCAACGTTTCGATTTCGACATGATGCTCGGCACCTGGACCGCGTCGGCCTCGCCGGGCAACGAGCAGCGCATGCGCTGGGGATCGGCCAGCGCGTCGCAAGAAGCCTCGTTCAACCTCGCCGGCGCGTCGTCTCCGGCCATCGACGCGCTGATCGCAGAGATGCTCGCGGCGAATTCGCACGAAGACTTCGTGACCGCCGTGCGCGCCTATGACCGCGTTCTGCTCAGCGGCTTCTACATCGTGCCGTTGTTCCACACGGCGACGCAATGGGACGCATACTGGACGCGGATCGAACGGCCCGACACGCTGCCGCGCTGGGCCGCGCCGCTCTTCTCCGCGACGCTCGACACGTGGTGGAGCAAGTCCGCATGAGTCTGGCGACGACCTCCGAATCCGGCGCGGCGCCGGCGCATCCGCTGGCGGGCTTCGGTCTCGACATGCTCGCGCGCGGCGCAGCGCGGCTGCGCGGCGACAGAATCGCCATCGCCGAGACCGAAGGAGACTGCGCATCGGTCGATTATCGCGAACTCGACCGCCGCGTGCAGGCCTTCGGCGTGCAGGCGATCGAGTGCGGATTGCGACCCGGCGAACGAATGCTGGTGGTCGGCGCGGCGCAGATCGGCGTCGCGACGGCGATCCTCGGCGCGTTGGGCGCAGGTCTCGAGCCCGTCGTCGCGCCCGCGCATCTGTCGCCTGCCGCGTTCGCTTTCCTGGCGCAGGCCTCGGGCGCTGCGGCCATCGTCGGGCCGAGCCGGTACGGCGCCCTCGACGTCGAGGGGGCAATGCTGGAAATCGCGGCGACGGCTTCGACCGTGCGCGTGCTCGGTTCGCTGGGGCCCGACATCAGCGATGGAGCAGTCGATTTTTCGCTGCAGGGTTTGCGCGGCGTCGTCGCCGAAGGCGCGCGCCCCGAGTCGCGCGCGGAAGCGCCGCGCGTGGGTCTCGTCCTGGCGCCGGAGCAAAGGGCGCCGCGCGCGACGTTCGTGGCGCAGGCCGATCTCGTCGCCTACGCGCTGGACTTCGCCTCGCGTCTGCGCGTGACCGCCGAGCGGCCGATCCTGTCCACGCTGTCGCCTGCCAGTCTCGCAGGGCTCGTCGCCGGCCCCCTCGCGGCGCTGCTCGCCGGCGCATCGCTGACCTGGATCGGACCTTTCGATTCCCGCGTCTTCGTCGAGACGCTCGACCGGCTCGGGCCCTGCCATCTCGTCGTTCCCGCGGCGATCGCCGGCGACCTCGCAAGCGCCGGGCTGCTGTCGCGCGCGCGGCTCGAAACGCTTTCGTTTTCGGCGCGCGATGCGGTCCCGCAGCGTCCGGGCCTTGCGGCCGGCGTCTGCCCGGTTGCGATCCTGACCTGCGACGAGCAAGGACGCCTGACGATTGCGGTCGAGGCGCCGCTTGAAACGGGCGGCGGCGCGGCACATCCTGTGTGAGCGCGCGCCTGGCGGCGGGCGCCTACCACATCAGCAGGGAGGTTTCGCATGAGCGAGTTCGAGCGGCCGAACGCCATCGCCATCGACGTCGTCTCCGACGCGGTCTGTCCCTGGTGCTACATCGGCAAGCGCAATCTGGAAGCCGCGCTCGCCGATCTGCCGGAGGTCGCTGCCGAAATCCACTGGCGTCCCTATCAGCTCGACCCGACCATCCCGCCCGAGGGCGTCGACCGAAAGGCCTACCTGCAACGCAAGTTCGGCGCGCGCGTTGCGGAGATCTACGGGCGCGTGTCCGAGGCGGGAGCGGCCGCAGGCATTCCCTTCGCGTTCGAGGCCATCGCGCGCTCGCCGAACACGCTCGACGCGCATCGCCTGATCCGTTGGTCATGGTCGGCGGGCGCGCAGGATGCGGTCGTCGAGCGGCTGTTCCGGGACTTCTTTATCGAGGGCAAGGACATCGGCGATCATGCCGTCCTGATCGAAGCCGCGCGCGCTGGCGGCATGGACGGCGACATCGTGTCTTCGCTGCTCGCTGCGGACAGCGACAAGGACGAGGTGCGCGGCGAGATCGCGGCCGCGCAGAATCTCGGCGTGACCGGCGTCCCGTTCTTCATTTTCGACGGCAGCTTCGCCCTGCCGGGCGCGCAACCTCCGGACGTGCTGAAGCGCGCCATTCGCAAAGCGCTGGAAAAGAGGGCCGACGCAGCCGCCTAGGCGGGCGCCGAGCGCAGGACTTTCGGGGTTCGGGCCGCGTTCGCCGCAAGCGCCGCCCGGCGGGCGATACACCAGAACAAGAGTCCCACGGCTACCGGCCCGAGCGGCAGATGGAACGCCACGGCGACCACGCGCGAAAAGGCCGGCAGGATGAAAGCGAAGGCCAATACGGCCTTCTCCCACGGCAGAAACCCGGATTTCAGACCCTGCGCCGCCGCCCAGGCGAGCGGAATGGCCAGCAACGCGAGGTCGTAATCGAGAAAATACGGGCTCGTCAGCGCCGCCGCGGTCGCAACCAGCGCGCCGAGCGCCTCGCCGGGCAACGAACGGCGCGCGAGCCAGAGCAACGTCGCCAGGACGCCGAGCGCGGCGGCGACCTGCGCGGCGTACGCGAGATCTGCGCCGCCGCCCAGAACGCGGATCGCGCCGAACACGCTCTGCAGTTTTTCCGCGCTCATCATCTTGTCGTCGAGCACCGCCTTGGCCGCCGGCGCAGAGGCGACGAACGCCTTCCACGCATCGATCCCGAAGGCGGCGAGCGACAAGGCGCCGAGCGCGACAGCCGTGGCGGCGGCCGCCGCCAGCGCGCGCCAACGGCCGGCCGCCAGCAGCGCGAGCGGCGCGACGACCGCCAGATGCGGTTTGAAGACGAGGCAACCCAGAAGCACGCCGGCGCGGATCGGTCGACGGTCGAGGTCCAGCGCAGCCGCGCCGAGGATCGCCGTCGTCAGGAGCGCGTTCTGACCGTGCCCGACCGTGACGAAAACCGCTGGAAAGGCGAGGACCGGCAGGAGACCGATCGCGCCCGCCCCCAGACGCCGCACGACCGCCTGATACGCGTAACCGGTGACCAGCAGCCAGATCGCCAAAGCGGTCAGATACGGCAAGATCGCGAGCGGATAGACGAACAGCAGGTAGATCGGCGGATAGAAGAAGGGATAGAAGCCTGTCTGTGCGCCGAATTGCTGCTTCTGGACGGCGTATTGCGCGGCCATGTCGTAGACGGAGGCGGGAGCGCCTGACAGCGCCAGCTTCGACGCCGACCAGAAATTGGAGAAATCCGTTCCGACCGGTTCGCCGCGCGCATCGACGCCGCCGGTCGACGTCAGAAACATCCCGACCAGGGCCAGAGCCGCAATGGCGCCGAGGATGCGCGCATAACCGGTCGCCCGCTCGGAGTTGAGCCAATCTGCGTCTCGGATGAAGCGGACCAACGGGGTCGATCTCACGTAAGCCTCCGGAAAGACCGGATTTTCATGGATTCGAATGAAAGACGCGTAAACCCGCGCGGCTTGTCTTCCGGCGCCACACAATTATCTATGTTGCAATGCACAATCGCACCGAGACTCCAGGGGGACGAGGCCTTATGCGAATTTTCGATCAGGCGGCGCAGTTGCTGAGCGTGCACGGTCCGTGGGGCCAGAAGCGTTCGCGCGCGCTGCATTTGTCCCTCGCGCTGCAGGGCGGCGGTTCGTTCGGCGCGTTTACGTGGGGCGTGCTCGACCGTCTGCTGCAGGTCGACGACGTCGAGCTGGACGCCGTCAGCGGCGCAAGCGCCGGGGCGGTCAACGCGGCGCTGATGGCCGCTGGCCTCATCGAAGGCGGGCGCGACGGCGCGCGCGCAAAACTCGAATCCTTCTGGCGAAAAATGAGCGACGCAGCCTCGTTCCTGCCGCTCGCCGCGCTTCCCGCCGGCGTGGGCGCCCTGGCGCGGGCCTTGTCGCCCTATCAGTTCAATCCATTCGACCTCAATCCGTTGAGGCGCGCGCTTGAGCAGGAGATCGACTTTGAGCGCCTGCGCATGCTGCACGCGCCGCGACTGCTGATCGCCACGACGCGCGTCTCGGACGGCGAATTGCGCATCTTCCGCAATGAGGAGCTGAGCGTCGAGGCGATCCTCGCGTCGGCATGCCTGCCGCTCATCCACCACACGGTCGAGATCGACGGCGAGCACTACTGGGACGGCGGATATGCGGCCAACCCGCCGCTGGTGCGGCTCGTCCACGAATCCAACGCACGCGACGTGCTGGTCGTGCAGGTCACGCCCGCGCGCGCCGACAAGGCGCCCGTCAGCCGCAGCGACATCGTGCGGCGTCTCGAACAGATCACCTTCAACGCGACGTTGAATTCAGAGATCGAGGCGTTGAAACTCGCGGCTTCGCTCAACGCCACCCCGAAAATGCGCCAGTTGCGCGTCGACCGTCTCGCCGCCGAGGACGAGATCGTCGATCTCGCCTCGCACAGCGCCGCCAATCTCGACTGGCGCTTTCTGACCGACCTGCGGGACGCCGGCCGGCGCGCGACGGACAATTGGCTGAACGAGCGGCTCGCGCGCGCCGCGTGACGCCGTTCGCAATGCGCCGGCAAAGCGCTCGCGCACGCAGTCGATCCGTCACTCCACCGTGACGCTCTTGGCGAGATTGCGCGGCTGGTCGACGTCCTTACCCATGAAGACGGCGGCGTGGTAGGCGAGCAGTTGCGCGGGAATTGCGTAGACGATGGCCGAGAAATCCGGCGCCATGGGTTTGAGCAATGCGGCGCCGGCGAGTTCCGTCGCCAATTCCGTCTTCGCCTCTTCGTCGCCAATCAGAACGATGCGGCCGCCGCGCGCGGCGACCTCCTGCACGTTCGACACCGTCTTTTCGAGCCAGCCGTCTTTCGGGGCGATGACGATGACCGGCATGTCCTCGTCGATCAGCGCGATCGGCCCGTGCTTCAACTCGCCCGCCGCATAGCCTTCGGCGTGGATGTACGAAATTTCCTTCAGTTTCAGCGCGCCTTCCAGGGCGAGCGGGAAAGACGTGCCGCGACCGAGATAAAGCGCGCTTCTGGCGTGCGATATCGAATGGGCGATTTGCTCGATCGCATCCTCTTCCTTGAGCGCCTCGGCGATCAGTCCCGGAACCGCGATGAGTTCGCCGACCAGCCGCGCTTCGTCCTGCGCCGACAGGACGCCGCGCGCGCGACCGAGCGCGATGGCGATGCTTGCGAGCACCGCAAGCTGGCAGGTGAAGGCCTTCGTCGAGGCGACGCCGATTTCCGGGCCGGCGAGCGTCGGCGCGACGATCTCGCTTTCGCGCGCGATGGTGGAGGTCGCCACATTGACGACCGACAGAATGTGCTGACCCGCGCCCTTGGCGTAACGCAGCGAAGCGAGCGTGTCGGCCGTCTCGCCCGATTGCGAGATGACGACCGCAAGGCCTCCTTCCGGCAGCGGCGTTTCGCGATACCGAAACTCCGAGGCGACGTCGATGTCGACGGGCAGCCGCGCGAAACGTTCGAACCAGTAGCGCGCGATGAGACCCGCATAATAGGCCGTGCCGCAGGCTGTGATCGTCACGCGCGTGAGAGACCTGGCGTCGAATGGCAATTCGAACGGGAGCGCCACTTTGCCCCCTGACATGTCGAGGTAATGTGCGAGCGTGCGGCCGACGACCTCGGGCTGCTCGTGAATTTCCTTCGCCATGAAATGGCGGTGTTCGCCCTTGTCGACGAGAAAGGCGGACGCCTGCGTGCGAATGCGCGCGCGCTCGACGACCGCGCCCGAGGCGTCGTGGAATTGCGCGCCGGCGCGATTCAGCACGACCCAGTCGCCCTCGTCGAGATAAGTGACGTCCTGCGTGAAAGGCGCCAGCGCCAGCGCGTCCGAGCCGAGATACATCTCGCCGTCGCCCCAGCCGACCGCCAGCGGCGAACCGCGACGCGCGCCCACGAGCAGGTCGTCCTCGCCGTCGAACAAAAACGCCAGCGCGAATGCGCCGCGCAATTGCGGCAGGGCCGCGGCCACCGCCTCGACGGCCGAATTGCGACCTTTCAGCTCTTCTGCGACGAGATGCGCGACGACTTCGGAATCGGTTTCGGTCGCAAAGACGTGCCCCTTGGCGCGCAGGCCGTCGCGAAGTTCACGGAAGTTCTCGATGATGCCGTTGTGCACGACCGCGACCCGGCCGTTGGCGTGCGGATGCGCGTTTGTTTCGTTCGGCTTGCCGTGCGTCGCCCAGCGGGTGTGGCCGATGCCGCTATGGCCCAGCAACGGCTCGGCCATCAATCGCTGATCGAGGTTGCGCAATTTGCCTTCGGCGCGACGACGCGTCAGGCGGCCGTCCTCCAGGGTGGCGACGCCGGCCGAATCATAGCCGCGGTATTCGAGTCGCTTGAGAGCCTCGACGATATCGCCCGCAACGGGCCCCTTGCCGAGAATGCCGACAATTCCGCACATCTAAGCGCCGTCTCTTTCCGCTCGCCCAATTCGCCCGCTGAAGCTCACGACAGAGCTAGAAGGCCGGTTGCGCCAAGGCAAGCAGAATTGGCGCCGCGCACCGCGCATTCGCAAGTAGCGTGAATATTGCGGCCGCGCCGTGGCGGCCGCGGCAAGACTTCGCAGCCGATTGCGCCCGCGGTCGAGAACACTATCTTTCAGAAACGAAAGACGAGGAGAGCCCGATGAAATCTGCACGAGCCGGCGGTCTGGCCATCGCAGCGACGCTGCTCGCATTTTCGCCGGCTCTCGCGGCCGGCGAGGCGAAGAAGATGTCCTGCCAGAAAATTTACGATATCTGCATGAAGCGGGCGGGTTCGGGGCACGCGGCGATCTGCCAGGACATGTTCGACCAAGCCAAGAGAACGGGTCTGTGGCCCGCCGCGCAGGACGAGCGCGGCGTTCAGCACGACGCCACGCCGTGCGCGGACTAGCGGTCAGTCCTTGCGACGGGCGGCCCGGAACTGCGCGGCCCAGCCCGGTTTTTCGACCTGCCGTCCGCGACCGAGCGCCAGCGCGTCCGGCGCGACGTCTTCGGTGATGACCGAACCTGAACCGATGTAGGCGCCCGCCCCGATCTTCACCGGCGCGACGAGCGACGAATTGGTGCCGACGAAGGCGCCGGCGCCGATGTCCGTCCGGTACTTGCCGAAGCCGTCGTAATTGCAAGTGATGGTTCCGGCGCCGATATTGACGGCCGCGCCCACGCTGGCGTCGCCGATGTAGGCGAGGTGATTGACCTTCGCGCCGTCGCCGATGCTCGAGGCCTTGATCTCCACGAAATTGCCGATGTGAGCGCCCTGCCCCAGCGTCGCGCCGGGGCGCAGGCGCGCGAACGGGCCGATGGTCGCGCCGGCGCTCACTTTCGCGCCCTCGAGATGGGAAAAGGCCCTGACGACGACGTCGTCGGCGATCTCGACGCCGCGCCCGAACACGACGTGCGGCTCGATCACGACGTCGCGGCCGAGGCGCGTATCCATGCTCAGATGCACGGTCTCCGGGGCGATGAGCGTCGCGCCGGCGCGCATGACCGCCTCGCGCAGACGCTTCTGGGCGACCGCCTCGACCGCGGCGAGCTGGACGCGGTCGTTGACGCCCTGCACCTCTTCTTCCGGCGCAACGCGGAAAGCAGTCCGCAGCCCGCGCGCGCGGGCCAGCGCCACGACGTCGGTGAGATAATATTCTTTCTGGGCGTTCTGCGGCGTAACCGAGTCGAGCAGGCTCAGCGCCTCGCCGCCGGCGAGCGCCATCAGCCCGGCGTTGCACAGGCGGGTCGCGCGCTCGGCTTCGGTCGCGTCCTTGTGCTCGCGGATCGCGGCCAGCGATCCGTCCGCTGCGACGAGAAGCCGGCCATAGCCGTCGGGGCGCGCGGCCTCGAACCCGAGCGCGGCGACTGTCGCGCCCTCGGCCAGCGCCGCGCGCAACAACCCGAACGTCTCCGCTTGCACCAGCGGCGTGTCCGCGAAAGCGACGAGCACGTCGTGATAGCCGCGTTCGAGCGCCGCGCGCGCCGCGAGAACAGCGTGCGCCGTGCCGAGACGCTCGGTCTGAACAAAGACTTCGGCCGACGGAGCGATCGCCCGGGCCGCCGCGGCGACGTCCTCGCGATCCGGACCGACGACCAGCGCGATCGAATCCGCGCCGGCTGCGAGAACAGTGGCAACAACATGGGCGACCATGCTGCGGCCGGCGACCTCGTGCAGCACTTTCGGCTTGCGCGAACGCATCCTCGTGCCCTCGCCCGCAGCCAATACGACGGCGAGACAGCGGCGCGCAGACGACATTTCATTCTCCGGAGCAGGCGACGGCCCCGCCACCGTTGCCAAAACAATTGAACAGTATAAACACGGGCCGTCGGGCGAGGAAGGATCGCGGCCGCGCCCGGTGCGTCGACCGGGACTGCGTTTCGAACCCCTCTATGCGCGATGATGACGCCAGGCGCCAGCGGAAAGCGTATTTGTCGATGATCGTGCGTAGGGACGTGCTCAAAGGAGCGGTGGGCGGCGCCGGTCTGATTCTGGGGCCGGCGGCTTTCGGACAGACGCCCTCGCCGCAACAGCAACTTGCTCCTTTCGCGCAGGGCTCGGTTCTGGAGCTTGCCCGCAGCTTCGCCAAGACGCCCTACAAGCCCTCCTCCACGGACCTGCCCGACGCGTTTTCGTCTCTCAATTTCGAGCAGTACGTCGGAATCCGCTACCGCGGGGACAAGCTGATCTGGGCCGACGACAAGGTCGGCTTTGTGATCGAACCACTGCACCGCGGCTTCATCTTCACGTCGCATATGATGATCAATCTCGTCGAGAATGGATTGTCGCGACGCCTCGCCTACACCGCCGGCGACTTCGAATTCGGGTCGATCAAGCCGCCCCAGGACGTCGGGGATCTCGGCTTTTCCGGCTTCCGCATCCTTGCGCCGCGGGACGGCAAACTCGCCGAAGTCGCGATTTTCCAGGGAGCGAGCTTCTTCAAGGCGCGCGCGCCGGGTCAGGTCAGCGGACTTCAGGCGCGCGGCCTGTCGCTCAAGACAGCCGATCCGCGCGGCGAGGAATTTCCGCAATTCAAGGCCGTCTGGATCGAGAAGCCAACGCTGGCCAGCAACGCGCTGGTCGTCCATGCGCTGCTCGATTCCGACAGCGTGTCAGGGGCGTACCGCTTCACGATCCGGCCCGGCGAGGCGATCATCATCGACACGGAGATGACGCTGGTCCCGCGGACGAACGTCGACAACGTCGGCATCGCCACCATGAGCGCAACGAGCATTTCCTCGCCGCTCGACCGTCGCCGGCCCGACGACATCCGCCCGACGATCGCGGAGGTCAACGGCCTTCAGATGGACAGCGGCAAGGACGAGTGGATCTGGCGGCCGGTCACCAATCGCACGACGCTGCAAATCTCCTCCTTCGTCGACGAGAACCCGAAAGGGTTCGGCTTCCTGTTGCGCAATCGCGACCCGGAGGCCTATCAGGACGACGACCTGAAGTGGGAAGCCCGGCCGTCGCTGTGGATCGAGCCCCTCGCCGATTTCGGTCCCGGCGCGGTCAATCTGATCGAAATTCCGGCCGAGTCGGAGACAAACAGCAATTGCGTCGGCTACTGGCGGCCGAAAACGGGAATTTCCGCGGGCGTCGAGGCCTCCTGGGCCTATCGTCAGTTCTGGTGCTGGGACCCGCCGAGCCAGCCGCCGCGCCTCCGCGTCGTCGAGTCGCGGGGCGGCAGGGGCGTCGGGGCGAAGCGCCGCCGTTTTGTCGTCGCTTTTTCAGGCGATGCGCTTGCCGATCCGCAGGCGATGCACGATCTGAAGCCGGCCCTCACGGCCAGCCCGGGTTCGATTGTCGCGGTTCGCTCGTACCTGTATCGGGATCGGAAGATCTATCGGGTCGTCTTCGAACTCGATCCGGGCGGCGAGCCCCAGTCGGAACTGCGGCTCGTCATCGAGATGGACGGCAAACCCGTGAGCGAAACCTGGCTCTATAGATGGACGCCCTGATCGAAAGCCGACCCGGCCCCGCGCTGACGCCGCCGCCGACCATGCCGCCGGAAGCGCCGCTGGAGATGCCCGTGCAGAGCCTGTCGCGTTTCGACAGGTCGGCGCGGCGCAAATGGATTCTGGCGGCGAACGCCCGCAGTCCCTGGCTTTCGCGTCTCGTCGTGTTCGGCGGCGCGCTGGCTTTGACGGTCTACGGCGGCTACCAGATGTACAAGGTGGTCGACGTCGGCGGCGTGACGGTGCTCAAGTGGGCGCTGCTGTTCCTGTTTCTCGCCAATTTCTCGTGGATCGCGCTCGCCTTCACCAGCGGCGTCGTCGGGCTGTTCTGGTCGCTCGTCAATGGACGCAAGCGTTTCGAGCAGCCGAAGGCGCTGTCGATCAAGACCGCCGTCGTCATGCCGATCTACAACGAGGCGCCGAGTCGCGTGTTCGCGTCGCTGCAAGCGATCTGGGAGGACGTCGAGGCGACGGGCCTCGGGCGGCACTTCGACTGGTTCTTCCTCTCGGACACCACCGATCCCGACATCTGGATCGCCGAGGAGCGCGCGCTGATCGCGCTGCGCGAACGGCTCGGGCCCGATTGCCGGGTCTATTATCGCCACCGGCCGAAGAACACGAGCCGCAAGGCCGGCAATATCGCCGACTTCGTCACGCGGTGGGGCGGCGCTTATCCGCAGATGGTCGTGCTCGACGCCGACAGCCTGATGACAGGCCACGCGATCGTGACGCTGGCCCAGCGCATGGAAGCCGATCCGGATTCCGGCATCATCCAGACCCTGCCGCTGATCATCAACCGCAACACGCTGTTCGCCCGCGTGCAACAGTTCGCCGCGCGCATCTACGGGCCGGTGATCGCGGCGGGCCTCTCCGCCTGGATGGGCCGCGACGGCAATTACTGGGGCCACAACGCGATCATCCGAACGGCGGCCTTCGCCGCGCATTGCGGCCTGCCCGATCTGCGCGGAAAGCCGCCGTTCGGCGGACACATCCTCAGCCATGACTTCGTCGAGGCCGCGCTCATCCGGCGCGCCGGCTACGCCGTCTACATGCTGCCGACGCTCAAGGGCTCGTACGAGGAAAGTCCGCCGTCGCTGATCGACGTCTCCTCGCGCGACAGGCGCTGGTGTCAGGGCAATCTGCAGCACACGCGTCTGTTGCCGACGAAGGGCCTTCACTGGGCCTCGCGCCAGCACTTCCTCACCGGCATTTTCGGCTACCTCGCCTCGCCGCTCTGGATGACCCAACTGATCGTCGGCATCCTGATCGTGCTGCAGGCGACCTACATCCGCCCGGAATATTTCACGAACGAGTTCACGCTCTTCCCGGCCTGGCCGCGGTTCGACGCCGAGCGTTCGCTGGCCCTGTTCGGGCTGACCATGGGCATTCTGCTTGCGCCAAAATTCTTCGGCCTGTTTCTCGCGCTGATCGACGGCGAGACGCGGCGCGGCGGGGGCGGCTTCATTCGCCTGACCATATCGGCGCTGCTGGAGATCATCATGTCGGCGCTGCTCGCGCCGATCATGATGCTGGTGCAGACGGGGCACGTCACCCACATCCTGTTCGGCTTCGACACCGGCTGGAACCCGCAGCGGCGCGATGACGGCTCGATTCCCTTCAAGGCGATCGCTCGGAAGCATCGCTCGCACATGGCGCTGGGCGTGGTCAGCCTGATCGCGGGCCTGCTCATCTCGCCCTCGCTGGTCGCCTGGATGTCGCCGACGATCGCCGGCCTCATCTTCGCCATTCCGATCTCCTGGGCGAGCGGCCAGCTTGCGATCGGTCTCGGGTTGCGCAAGATCGGTCTTCTGACGACACCGGAAGAGAAGAACACGCCGCCGATCGCCGTGCGCGCCAACGCGCTGGCGCGCGAGCTGGCGGCCGAGCACGACGATCATATCGACTGCATTCGCTTCATTCACGCCGACCCTGAATTCCGTGCGGCGCACGAAGCGTTTCTGCCGCCCTACCAACGGCGCGTCAAAGGCGACATTTCGTCGGAGCGTGCGCTGGCGGAGGCCAAGCTCAACGACGCCGAGACGATCGACGACGCCATCGCCTGGCTGCACCCGAAGGAGCGGATGGTCGCGCTGCACGACCGCGCGCTGATCGCGATGATCGCGCGTCTGCCGCAGACCGAGACGGCGCTGCCCGACTCAGCCGAAGACGCCGCGTAACAGCCCCGGCGTCTCACGCCGCCTGCATCAGTTCGCCAGCCTCATTTCCATCGCCGGGCCGATCGGGACGTATTTCTCGCCGTCGAACTGATCGAGCCTCAGGTCGCGCACGACAAGGTAGTCCTTCGCAGACGGTTCGATCCGCACGCCGGGGATGAGCAGCGGCGGCGTGAAGGCGCCGAGATTCACCGCCGTCTTCATGACGTTGTCGCGCGTGAGATTGTCGCCGCATTTCCTCAGCGCCTGCTCCAGCGTCTGGGCGAGCACATAGGCGATGACGTTGATGTTGTTGGTCTGATCGCCGCCCGGATAGTAGCGCGTCATGAATTCGCGCCATTCCTTCACGCCGGGATCGTCCGCCATGGCGGTGTCGTTCGGGTCCTTGACCCAATGACCGGTGATGACGCCCTTCGAATTTTCGAACCCGGCGGGCTTGAGCACGCTGCCGACGTGAGAGCCGACGGACGCCACGAATTGCATCGGCTTCCATTGCAGCTCCGCGATCTTGCGGATGGCCTGCGTCGAAAATTTCGGCGTCGTGAAATCCATCATGACGTCGGCGCCCGAGGCCTTGATCTGCACGATCTGCGAGTCGACCGTCGGCGTGCGCGTATCGTACGAGACCTTGGCGACGATCATCTGGCCGGCCTTGTCGCCAAGGCCGTCGGCCAGTCCCTGCAAGAGATCCTTGCCGAAGTCGTCGTCCTGATAGAGCACGCCGATCTTCGCATCGGGTTTGTGAGCGAGAACGTAGCTCGCGTAGAGCCGGCCCTCCGCCCTGTAGTTCGGCTGGAAACCGATCGACCACGGGAAGTGCTCTGGGTCCGACATGGCTGACGACCCCGTGCCCGCAAAGAGCTGCGGCGTCTTCTTCGCGTTCATGTATTTCTGGATGGCGATGTTGGTCGGCGTGCCGACGACGCCGAACAGGAACAGGACGCCGTCGCTTTCCACGAGCCGCCGCGCCTGCTCGACCGTTTTCGGCGGCGAATAGGCGTCGTCGTAGGAGATCATCCTGATCTTGCGGCCATTGACGCCGCCATGCTCGTTCAGGCGATTGAAATAGCCCTCGAACACCTTTGCATAGACTGAATAGACCGAGGCCGGACCGCTGTAGGGGACGATGTTGCCGACGACGATCTCCTTGTCGTTCGCGCCCTGATCGTATTGCGCCGGCCGGGCAGGAGAAACGCCGACGAGCAGGAGCGCGCCCGCGGCTGCAATGAACGTGCGATTCATTTCATCCTCCCTGAATAGCGTCAGCTTCTCGCCGCGCTCGTGTCCCGGCCGGTCGCAAGCGTCCTGCGTACGGCGGCGGCCCGAACGCCGCCTATTGCCAGACGAGCAGCTTGCGCTCGAGCCAGTTCATGATGATCGTGATCGATAGACCGAGCAGCGCGAGCAGGAAGAGCAGCGCCATCACGCCGTCCATGTCGAACGTCGACTGCAGATAGGCGAGCACCTGTCCGAGGCCATGCTCGGCGGCAAGCAGTTCTGCGCCGACGACGCCGAGAAGCGAATACACCAGACCGAGCCGCAGGCCGGAGAAGATGATCGGCACCGCCGATGGCAATGTCACCTTGAAGAACACCTGCCGCGGTTTGGCGCCGAGCGCGCGGGACAGAACCAGATGATCCGAGTTGACGCCGCGGATGCCCGCGACCGTCGACGACAGCACAATGAAGAAAGTCAGGCTGACGGCCACCGCGATCTTCGAACCGACGCCCAGGCCGAACCACAGCAGGAACAACGGCGCAAGCGCGATGCGCGGCATGGCGTTCAGCAGCGTCAGATAGGGTTCGCACGCCTTGTGGAGACGCGGCAGCATGGCGAACAGCAAACCGACCAGGATGGCGGCGATGCTGCCGCCCCAGAAGGCGATGGTGGCCGCCAGTATCGTGTAGAACAGATCGTTCCACAGATTGCGCTCCGAAACGAAGCCGCGCCACAGATACGAAACGATGCCGGAGGGACGGCCGAAGAAGGTCGGATCAAGGACGCCGCGCGCGCTGAGCGTCTCCCACAGCGCCACGAAGGCGACGACGAAGATCAAGTGTCCGAGCGCGGGCCTCAGGAGCTTATTCATCGCCGATAGCTCCCTGTTCGAGCAGGCCCCACAATTGCGCGTAGAGATCGTGGAAGCGGTGATCGGTCTGCAATTTACGCACGCTGCGCGGGCGCGGCAGATCGATTGGAACATCCGCGACGATCCGGCCTGGTCGCGCGCTCATGACGATGACGCGATCCGACAAAGCGATGGCCTCTGCCAGATCGTGGGTGACGAAGACGACGGTCTTGCGGTGCGCAGACCACAGTTTCATCAGCACGTCTTCAAGCGTGAGCTTGGTTTGCGCATCCAGCGCGCCGAAGGGTTCGTCCATCAGCAGCACCGGGCTGTCCAGCGCGAAGGTGCGCGCGAGCGCGCATCGCTGGCGCATGCCGTGCGACAACGCCTTCGGATATTTGTCCGCGAAATCGCCGAGGCCGACCTGCTTCAGGAGATCGAGCGCCTTGGCCTCGCGCTGCGCCCGCGGCGCGCCGCGCACCTCCATGCCGAACGCGGCGTTGCCGAGCGCCGTACGCCACGGAAGCAGGCTGTCGCGCGCGAGCATGTAGGCGATGTCCGGATTGCCCTCGCTCGGCGGCTTGCCGAGCACGCGCACGTCGCCGTCCGGCTTCTCGTGCAACAAGCCCGTCAGGAGGTTCAGAATCGTCGTCTTGCCGCAACCGCTCGGCCCGATCAGCGAAACAAACTCGCCGGGCGCGAGCGAAAAGGACACGCGGTCGACCGCGAGCACCGGCGCGCTCGTGTCCGCGCCGAAGCGCATGGTCAGGTCCAGCAATTCGATCGCGGGCGCAGCGCGCGCCTGCGAGGCGCGCGCGGTCGTCATCTGGTTCATGCCGCCCCCTGCGCTCAGGGCGCCTTGTCGTAGACGATCTTCGACGTGTCGAAGGGCGCGGAGATCTGATTCATCGTCAGCATGTTGGCGGCGATCTGCTTCAGCGCCTCGCGCGAGATGCCGGCCTTGTACGCGGGGATGGCCGCCTTCAGCGAGGTCTCCATCACCTCGTCGCCCTGCGGCATCTTGAATTCGAAATAGCTCTTGGCGATCTTCAGCGCCTCCGCGAAATTCGCAGGGTTCTGAATGAAGGCCTCCGCCTCTTTCGCGGCGGCGATCAACCCGTCGACGACTTTCGGAGACTTATCGATCGTCTCCTGCGTCACCCACATGTCCGAGGATGCGCCGTTGGTGTTGAAGACTTCTTTCGGCTCGGGCGCAAAGGCGCCGCGATAGACGGTCGCGCAGGCTTTCGTGACATCGCAGATCGAGGCCGAGGGTTCGAACGTCACGCTGGCGTCGATCTGTTTCGAGCTCAGCGCTCCAAACGACGTATTCGGCGCGCCGACAGCGACATAGGTGTAATCGCCGGGCTTGAGGCCCGCCTTTTCCGCAAGTAGCGCGAATTGCAATTCGGCGCCCGAACCGCGCGCGGGCACGCCGATCTTCATGCCCTTCAGCGCGGCCATCATCGCCTTGTAGTTCTTTTCGCCGTCGGGGATCTTCAGTTCATTGCGCGCGACGATCTGGAACACGTTGAGCTGGGCGCCGCTGACCACGCCCTTGACGGCCGAGCCCTTGAGCGAGGCGTTGATCGCGACCTCCGGCGGCGCGAACGCGACGTCCACGCTCTTGGCCAGCAGCGCCTGCACGCCCAGCGGGCCGGACGGAATCATCTGGAGCTGACACTTGACGCCGTGCTTCTCGCAAAATCCCTTCGTAGCGGCGATGCGCATCAGCATATTGCCGACGCCGGGATAATCCTGAATCCGGACGGTCGTTTCCTGAGCGTTCGCAGCGCCCACGGACAATCCGGCGGCGAACGCCGCGGCAAGCAGTTTCCTCATTTCCCTCTCCTCCCGGACAACAGGCGATCTCTCCATCGGATCGCTTCGTTGGTCTTCGTCGTATGATGCGCTTCATTCCGCGCAGATCTAGGCGAGCGGTCCTCCCTGTATCGTGATGCGATGCATCAGCCGGCGCGCGCCGTGATAATCGTTGACGGCGTAGTGCCATGTCGAGCGATTATCCCAGAAGGCGATCGATCCATCGCGCCAGCTGAAACGATACTGGAATTCGGGGCGCGCGGCGTGCTGATAGAGGTAGTTCAACAGCGGCGCGCTCTCCTGCGGCGTCCAACCGAGGATGTGCGTCGTAAACGCCGAATTGACGTAGAGAATCTTCTTGCCGCTCTCGGGGTGGCGCAGAACGATGGGATGCACGGCGTCCTGCGTCGCCGCTTCCGTGTTCCCGAGCCGCCCGCCCGCGCCCTTAACGTAGTCCGACTGCGCGCCGAAGACGTGGCGGCTGGAGTGCACCGCCTTCAGTCCTTCGAGCGTCTTCTTCATGCCGTCGGACAAGGCCTCGTACGCCCGGTTCATGCAAGCGAACAGCGTGTCGCCGCCACGCGGCGGCGTTTCGCGGGCCAGCAGGATCGAACCCAGCGCCGGAACCTGATCGTAGCTGTGATCGGTATGCCAGCCGCCGCCGATATTGGTCTTCTGATCGGGCTCCTTGCGCACTTCGGCGATCTGCGGGTAGCCGGGCGCGGCCTTGAAGAAACGGTTGACGTCGATCTCGCCGAAGCGTTCGGCGAAGGCGATATGTTGCTCCGGCGTCAGCTTCTGGTCGCGAAAGAAAATCACGCCGTATTCGTTGAGCGCCTCGCGCATTTCATGGATATCGGAATCGTCGAGCGGACCAGAGAGGTCCGCCCCCTCGATTGTCGCACCGAGCGCGCCGGACGTCGGCGCAATATCGAACCGGTGATTGCGCATATTGTTTCCTCGCCAGTTTTATTTTATCAGAATGATAATTCTGATTTTGAAATGGTCAAGAGAGGATGAGCCGCTCCCTCCCATATCGACTGATCGACGAAGCCGCGCTCGCGGGATTCTCGGCGACCGGCATGCGGCCTGCGAGTCAGGCGCGCAGCCGCGCGCTGCTCGTCAAGCTGTTCGACGAGGGGCTTGCGCTGCTCCAGGAGACGGACTTCGACGGCCTGTCGATCGAAACGCTATGCGCCAGGTCCGGCTCCACGGTCGGCGCCTTCTACAGCCGCTTCGAAAACAAGGAGGCCTTCGTCGGCGCGTTGCAGCGACTGGTCGTCGCGCGGACGCGCGCTGGCGTCGTGGCGGATTACGAAACCGGCGTCGCGCCGACCGACAATCTTGCGCATCTGCTCGGGTGGATCGCGAAAGGCGCGCTGACCTGGTACCGGCGCTACGAAGGCCTCGTGCGCGCGTCGCTGCGGCGCGCGAACGGCGAAGCGGAGATGTGGACGCCGATGCGGGAGCTCGGGGAACTGCAGATTTCCTACGCGCTGCCGCGTATCGAGGCGTTTGTTCCGCCGTCGGCGCGCCCGGGCGCCGAGGATCGCATCCGCCTGTCGTTCCAGATGCTGTTCGGCACTCTAAACAACATGATCCTCATCAATCCCGGCCCTTTCACAATCGAGGACCCGCGGACTGCGCGCATGCTCGCGGCCGCGATGAGCGCGTTCATCGTGAGCGTTGGAACGAAAGCTGAGCCGGGCGCGCGCCAAGCGCGCTAACGCGCCTTCCAGTTGCGCAGCAACAAAGCGTTGGTCACGACGCTGACGCTGGACAGCGCCATCGCGGCGCCCGCGGCGACAGGCGAGAGCATGCCGGCGGCCGCCGCCGGAATCATCACGACGTTGTAGGCGAAGGCCAGAAACAGATTCTGGCCGATCTTCGATGCGGTCGCGCGCGACAGGTCGATCAGCGCGACGACCTTGGCGAGATCGTCGCCGGGGAGCGCGACGCTCGCAGCCTCCAGCGCCGTTTCGCTGCCTGCGCCCATGGCGATTCCCACGTCGGCT
The DNA here is from genome assembly GCA_964634325.1 of uncultured Rhodoblastus sp. GTDB lineage: Bacteria > Pseudomonadota > Alphaproteobacteria > Rhizobiales > Beijerinckiaceae > JAJXWB01. The sequence goes on along the minus strand of CAZWJF010000003.1, from coordinate 159,924 downwards.
TCCGCGAGCGGCGGCGCGTCGTTCACGCCGTCGCCGACCATCGCGACGACGCGGCCGCCTTCGCGCAATCGGCGTATCTCGGCAGCCTTGCCCTCCGGCGGCACGCCGGCCACTACGTCGATGTCGCCGAGTTTGGCGGCGAAAGCGCGCGCGACAGCGGCGCTGTCGCCTGTCAACATGGCCGGCCTCACGCCGAGCGCGCGCAGGCGAGCGAGCGTGTCGGCGGCTTCGGGGCGCAATTCGTCGGAGGTTGCGATCAGGCCGATCAAACGCGGGCTTTCGCCGGCGTCCGCCACCGCCACATAAAAGGCCGTGCCGCCCTGCCCTTCGATCGCCTCGGCCCGGCTGCGCAACTCTCCGGCGTCGACGGCGATCTCCTGCATCAGCGCGAGATTGCCGACATGCGCCGTCTGTGCGCCGAGACGCGCTTCGAGACCGCGTCCAGGCCTCGCTTCGAATGCGTCGAGCGCGAGCAGATCGACGCTCTCCTGCTTCGCGCGCGCTACGATCGCGCGGCCGAGCGCATGTTCGGAGCCCTGCTCGGCCGAGGCCGCGAGGCGCAGAAGGTCCGGCGCATCGCCATCGAGCGCGACGATGTCGGACACGACCGGACGGCCCTTCGTCAAGGTGCCGGTCTTGTCGAAAACGACGGTCTGGACCTTGCGGGCGAGATCGAGCGCGGACGCGTCCTTGACGAGAATGCCGGACCGCGCGCCCGCGCCCATGCCGACCGCGACAGCGGCCGGCGTTGCGAGCCCGAGCGCGCACGGACACGAGACGACCAGCAGGCTGATGGCGTTGACGAGCGCCGTCTCGAAGTCCGCGCCGACGAAAACTTTCCAGCCGACGAATGTCAGGACCGCCAGCGCCACGACCGCCGGAACGAAGATCGAAGCGACCTTGTCGACGGTGTGCTGGATCGGCGCCTTGGAGGATTGCGCGCGCTCGACGAGGCGGATGATGCGCGACAGACGCGAGGCGGAGCCGACCGTCGTCGCCCGGATTTCCAGCCGGCCGGCGCCGTTGACGCTGCCGCCTGCGACATCGTCGCCGGCCGCCTTTTCGACCGGTCGGGATTCGCCCGTCAGCATGGATTCGTCGATCTCGCTGCGCCCGGAAACGATCACGCCGTCGGCGGGAATGCGTTCGCCCGGACGCACGGCGATCACGTCGCCGGCCTTGATCGCATCGACCGGCGACTCCGTTTCGACGCCGTCCTTGATGATCCGGGCGATGGGCGGTCGAAGCGCCGCCAGAGCCGCCACCGCGCCGCCGGTCGCGCGACGCGCGCGCGCCTCGAGCCATTTGCCGAACAGAACGAAGGCGATGACAAGCGCAGCCGCCTCGAACGTCAGGTGATGCGCATGGCCCTGAGCCATGCGCCAGAGCGCAAGGCCGAATGCGGCGGTCGACCCGAGCGAGACGAGCACGTCCATGTTGGCGGCGCCGGCGCGCAACGCCTTGTAAGCCCCGACATGAAAGCGCGCGCCGGCCACGAAGAAGACCGGCGACGCGAAGACAAGTTGCAGGATCGGCGGCAGCAGCGGCGCGCCGGTCGCGATTTCGTAGGCCATGTTGGCGGCGAACGGCAGCGAGAGAACGAGCGCGCCGATCATCGTCCAGGTCTCGCGGGCTTCGCCGCGCTCGGGCGCCGCCTTGCTGTCGCCGACGCGCGCCTTCGCCTGATAGCCGGCCTCCTCGACCGCGGCCACGAGATCGGCCGCCGTGGTCAGGCCCGACGCAATGGTCACGTCCGCGGTCTCGGCGGGCAGGCTGACGCGCGCCGCAAGAACGCCCGGCACGGCGAGCAGCGCTTTTTCGACCCGGCCAACGCACGCCGCGCAGCTCATGTCGCCGATGTCGAGCAGAATGTCCTCGCGCGGCACTTCGTAGCCGGCCGCCTCGACGGCAGCGACGAGTTCGGCGGGTTTGGCGTTCGGCGCCGCTGCGACCCGCGCCGTCATGGCCGACAGATTGACTGCCGCCTCGTGCACGCCCGGCACGGCGGCCAGCGCCTTTTCGACGCGCAGCGAACACGATGCGCAGGTCATCCCGTCGACGGGGAAAACATATTCGCAAGCCTTGGATTCGTCGGCTGGACGATCGAGCATGGCCCTCTCCATCGGGGCGGGCGCGCCGCTTTTGGCGCTGACATGACGCCTTGTTTGACCTTCCAACGATGGGAAGGTCAAGACGCGAGTGTGCGGCGCGGGGCCGTCGGCAGCGGCTCCACGCCATCGGCCAGATCGTCGAGGATCGGGCAGTCCGGGCGATCGTCGCCATGGCAGGCGCAGGCCAGGCGCTCCAGCGTGCGTTGCATGGACTGAAGCGCGGCGATCCGCGCCTCGAGCCCGGCGATATGCTGTTCGGCCAGACGCTTGACGTCGGCGCTCGAACGCCGGCCGTCGCGCCACAGTTCGAGCAGCCGGGAGATATCCTCGACGAGGAAGCCCAAATCGCGCGCGCGACGGATGAATCTGAGGGTCTGGATGTCCCGCTCGTCGTAGAAGCGATAACCGGCTTCGCTTCGGCGCGCGGCGGCGATCAGGCCGATACTCTCGTAGTACCGGATCATCTTGGCGGACACGCCCGACGCTTTCGCAGCTTCGCCGATCGTATGGTTCATGAATCTCTCGCTGTCGCGGAGCCTCTTCAGGTTGAGGCGCAATCGCGTTCCAGAATACTATGTAAGAAAAAAGAGCCGGGGAAACAGTGGGGAGCAGGAATTGGCGCAAGCCATCGCGCGGACATACGCCTGTGGAGCGCGCGGCGGCGTCTGGCCCGGCGTCGACGCCGACCGGGCGCTGGCGTATTTCAGGGACGCCTTCAGCGGTCTCAAGCCCGGGCTCTTGCTCGTCTTCGCAGCCGCGACCGCCGACCCGCAGGCCCTCGCCGCGGCGATCGCCGAACATTTTCCCGGCGTTCCGCACATCGCCTGCTCGACCGCCGGCGAGATCGGCCCCGAGGGCTACGCCGAAGGTTCGATCGTCGCGACGGCTCTCCCGGCGGACGGTTTCCATGTTTCGACGCTCGCGATCGAAAATCTCTCGACCGCCGAATTCGCCGACATCGTGCGCCGCGTCGAGCGGTTCCGCCACGACGAGGACGCAAGCCCGCCTGAGGGTTTCGAAACGGCCGGAATGTTCGCCTTGTCGTTCATCGACGGTCTGTCGCGACGCGAGGAAGTGTTCATCTCCGCTATCCATCGCGCGCTGGACGGCATGCCGCTCCTCGGCGGATCGACCGGCGACGACCTGACGTTCGAACGCACGTGGTGCGTGTCGGGCGGACGCATCCTGACCGACGCGGGCGTACTGGCGCTGGTGCGCACAAAGCACCAGTTCACCGCATTCCGGCACGACAATTTCGAGCCGACGGACGTACGTCTCGTCGTGACCGCGTGCGATCAGGAGCAGCGGCGCGTCATCGAACTCAATGCGACGGAAGCGGCGCGCGAATACGCCGAGTGCATCGGCGTCGACCGCGCGATGCTCGATTCCATGAGCTTCGCCTCGCATCCCGTCGTGGTGAAAGTCGGCGGCGAATATTATTGCCGCTCGATCGGACACGCCAACGCCGACGGCTCGCTCACATTTTTCTGCGCCGTGGAGACCGGCGTCGTGCTCACGGTCTCGCGCTCGCGGCACTTGGTGGACAGTGCGCGCGCAGCCTTCAAATCAGCGGTCAGCGGCCTCGGCGGCGCCGATCTCGTGCTCGGCTTCGATTGCGCCTTGCGCCGGCTCGACGCGGAGAACCGACAGATGAAGCGCGAACTGTCCGACGTCTATCGCGAATTCGGCGTCGTCGGCTTCAACACCTTCGGCGAGCAGTTTGGCGCCATGCATCTCAACCAGACCTTCACGGGCCTGGCGATCGGCGGCCGCGCATGCTGAACGGAACGCGGGAAGATCAGCTGATGTCAGCGGACATCATGGGGCGCACGGTGCGCGCCACGCCCGACGAAATCGTTCAGCGTCTCACCAGGATCAATGCAGCGCTCGTCGAGCGACTCGAAAATCGCATCGACCAGCAGGCGAGCGCCTATTCGCTGTTCCAGACGGCGATCGGGCTCGAGGCGCAGGTGCGTCAGCGGACCGCCGAACTCAAGACAGCGCTGACCGAACTCGAGCGCTCGAACGCCGCGCTCGTGGCCGCCAAGGAAGCGGCGGAGAAGGCCAATTCCTCGAAGACCCGATTTCTCGCCGCCGCCGGCCACGACCTTCTGCAACCGCTCTACGCGGCGCAGCTGTCGATTTCGACGCTCGCAGACATGCAGCATCAGCCGGCGGGCGCGAAATTGTGCCGCCAGATCGAACGCGCGCTGGTGACGATCGAGGCCTATCTGCGCTCGATCCTCGACATATCGAAACTCGACGCCGGCGTGGTTGTCCCCGAAATCCAGCCGGTGCGGCTGGACGATATGTTCCAGTCGCTCGATTCCGATTTTCGCCCGATCGTCGAACGCAAGAAGCTGAAATTGCGCTTCCGTCCTACCGATCTCGTCGTCGACAGCGACCCGATCCTGCTGCGGCGCGTGCTGCAGAATCTGGTTTCGAACGCCGCCCGCTACACCAACGCCGGCGGGATTTTCATCGGCGCGCGACGGCGCGGCGAAGATGTGCGCATCGAGGTGAGCGACACCGGCGTCGGCATCGACGCTGGCGAGATCGAGAGGATATTCGAGGAATTCCACCGCGCGCGAACGGGCGACGCCGCCCAGGGCGGCGAAGGGCTAGGGCTTGGGCTATCCATCGTCAGACGCATGTCGCAGGCGCTCGATCATCGGATCGAAGTGCGTTCGCGCCCCAGCCGCGGATCGCGCTTCTCGGTCATTGCGCCACAGGCGCGACCGCATCCGCCGCAGGCGGCCGATTTCGTTCTCGTCGAAAACTGGGCGCGCGCGAACGATCTGACCGGGCGGCGCATTCTGCTCGTCGAAAACGATCTCGATGTGATGGAGGCGACGCGCTGGCTGCTGACCCAATGGGGCGCCGACGTCCTGACTGCGCCGGATCTCGCCACGGTGCGCGCGCGACTGGACGGCGCCCCGCCGCCCGACGCGATCGTCGCCGATTATCATCTCGACCGCGACGAGACGGGGCTGCAAGCGATCACGCTCGCACGCAGCATGACGCAACGCGAAATACCGGGCGTCGTGGTGACCGCCGATCAGGGAACGGCGACGATGGAGCTGGCGCGCGCCGCCGGATGCGAAGTCATGCGCAAGCCGGTGAAGCCCGCACAACTGCGCGCGGTGCTGACGCATCTGCTCTGACGCGCGGATCTAACGCTTGGCTCCCAGAATGGCGTCGAAATCCAGGCCGGACGATTCAATGACGGCCTGCGTGCGCGAGGCGACGTTCAGCTTGCGCAAGACTTCCGAGACATGCGCCTTGACCGTCGTCTCTCCGACGTCGAGCTCGTAGGCGATCTGCTTGTTGAGCAACCCCTGCCGGATCATGCCGAGGACGCGCAATTGCTGCGGCGTCAACGTGGCGAGCCGTTCGACGAACTCTTTCTTCTTCGCCCTGCCCGATTTGTCCGGCGGCGTCGACGCGGCGTAGGACGCAGGGACGTATACCTCGCCGTTCATCACGCGCCGGATCGCATCCGTCAGTTCGGCCTTCTTCGACGACTTGGGAATGAAGCCCGCCACGCCGCAATTCATCGCCTCGGCGACGATGCGCGGATCCTCGAGGCCGGAGACGACGACGACGGGCAGGCCCGGAAAACGGGCGCGGACCTGCAACACGCCTTCGAAGCCCTTGACCGAAGGCATCGAGAGATCGACGAGCGCGAGGTCGAATCCCGGCCGTTTCTCGATGTGCGCCATCGCCTCTTCGATCGAGGCCGCCTCGACCACTTCTGCGTTCGGATAAGCGGTGAGGACGGCGCTCTGAAGCGCTTCGCGAAACAGGGGATGGTCGTCGACGACCAGAAAGCGGTCCATCAATTCGCTCCGCGCGAGGTCTTGTCGCTTTCGTTGCGAGGAGCCCTGACCGAAGCCGGACATGTCCGGCTTCGCATCTCGTAGCAAAGCGACCCGGAGACCGCGCCGTCGCCGGCGCTTAAGCAGCCGCCACGGCGCGCTTGGCCATCACGCCGATCAGATGGGCGCGATATTCGGCGGAGCCGTGGATGTCTCCGTTGAGTCCGCCCGCATCGACCTTGAGACCGTCGAGGGCGCTCGCCGAGAAATTCGCGGCCAGTTTGGCTTCGGCTTCCTTCCAGCGGAATACGCCGTCCGACCCCGCGCCGGTGACCGCGACGCGCACGTCGCCGCCGCGCTTGCAAACCGCGACGCCGACCAGAGCATACAAGGAAGCCGGATTGCGGAACTTGGCGTAGGCGAATTTGTCGGCGTGCGGGAATTCGACCGCCGTAATCAGTTCGCCATCCTCCAGCGCTGTCGTGAACAGACCCTGGAAGTAGTCGTCGGCCGAAATGCGACGGCGATCCGTGACGATCGTCGCGCCGAGCGCGAGACAACCGGCCGGATAATCGGCGACCGGATCGTTGTTGGCGATCGAACCGCCGATCGTGCCGCGATGGCGAACCTGAGGGTCGCCAATGCCGCCGGCGAGCGCCGCGAGGCCGGCGATGGCCTTCTTGACGACGTCGGAGCCCGCGACTTCCGCGTGACGGCTCATCGCCTTGATCGTCAGCACGGAGCCGTTGTCGGAGATGCCCGTGAGTTCGCCGACCTTGTTGAGGTCCACGAGATGCCCGGGCATCGCGAGCCGCTGCTTCATCGTCGGGATGAGCGTGTGGCCGCCGGCGAGGTACTTGCCCTCGCCAACCGACTTCACGGCGTCGGCGACGCTGGTCGCCGCATGATGGGTGAATGCGTACATGGGCGTTCCTCCTATTCCGCGGCCATCTTGGCGGCGCCTTGCGCGGCGCGCCAGACTTTTTCCGGCGTTGCGGGCATGCTGATGTTTTCGTGTCCGAGCGCGTTGGTGACGGCGTTGATGACCGCCGGCGGCGCGGCGATGGCGCCGGCCTCGCCGCAGCCCTTGATGCCGAGCGGGTTCGACGGGCAGGCCGTGATGGTCATGCCGACCTGATAGGACGGCAGATCCTGCGCACGCGGCATGGTGTAGTCCATGTAGCTCGCGGTGATCAGCTGTCCCTCGGCGTCGTAGACCGCGCCTTCGAGCAGCGCCTGGCCGACGCCCTGCGCGATGCCGCCGTGCACCTGGCCTTCGACGATCAGCGGATTGATGACGTTGCCGAAATCGTCGACCGCAGTCCAGCGGTCGATCTTCGTCACGCCGGTCGCCGGATCGATCTCGACCTCGCAGATGTGCACGCCCGCCGGGAAGGTGAAGTTGGTCGGATCCCAGAAGGCGCTCTCCTTGAGGCCCGGCTCCAGCTCCTGCCCGTTGAACTTGTGCGCGATATAGGCGTTGAGCGCGATTGCGCCGAAGTCCGCGGACTTGTCGGTCCCCTTCACGGTGAACTTTCCGTCCTTGAACTCGATGTCGCCTTCCGACGCCTCGAGCACGTGCGCGGCGACCTTCTTCGCCTTGGCCTCGATCTTGTCGAGCGCCTTGACGATCGCCGACATGCCGACCGCGCCGGAGCGCGATCCGTAGGTGCCCATGCCCATCTGCACCTTGTCGGTATCGCCGTGGACGATGGAGACGTTGTCGATCGGAATGCCGAGACGCGACGACACCAGCTGGGCGAAGGTCGTCTCGTGGCCCTGTCCGTGCGAGTGCGAGCCGGTCAGGATTTCGACAGTGCCGATCGGATTGACGCGCACTTCCGCCGATTCCCACAGGCCGACGCCGGCGCCGAGCGAACCGACCGCCGCCGACGGCGCGATGCCGCAGGCCTCGATATAGGCGGAATAGCCGAGACCGCGCAGCTTGCCTTCCGAAGCGCTCTTGGCTTTTCGCGCAGCGAACCCGGCGACGTCGTGCATCTGCTGCGCCTTGGTCAGCGAAGCGTCGTAGTCGCCCGCGTCATAGGCCATGATGACCGGAGTCTGATGCGGGAACTGCGTGACAAAGTTCTTCCGCCGGAATTCGGCGGGGTCCATTCCCAGTTCGCGCGCAGCGACTTCCACGAGACGTTCGACGACGAATGTCGCTTCCGGACGGCCGGCGCCGCGATAGGCGTCGACCGGCGCGGTATTGGTGTAGACCGCCTCGACCTCCGCATAGATCGCCGGGATGTTGTACTGACCCGACAGCAGCGGAGCGTAGAGGTAGGTCGGCACGGACGACGCGAAGGTCGACAGATAGGCGCCCATGTTCGCCTTGGTCGCGACGCGAAGGCCGGTGATCTTGCCATTCGCGTCCATAGCGAGTTCGGCGTGCGTGGCGTGGTCACGGCCATGCGCGTCGGAAAGGAACGCTTCCGTCCGGTCGGCCGTCCATTTGACCGGCCGGCGCACCTTGCGCGCCGCCCAGACGCAAACCGTCTCCTCGGCGTAGATGAAGATCTTCGAGCCGAAGCCGCCGCCGACGTCCGGCGCGATCACGCGGAACTTGTGCTCCGGCGCCAGGCCGATGAAGGCCGAGAGCACGAGACGCGCGACATGCGGGTTCTGGCTCGTCGTGTAGAGCGTCAGCGAGTCCGTCCCGTCGTCATATTCGCCGACGGCCGCGCGCGGCTCCATGGCGTTGGGGATCAGGCGATTGTTGACGATGTCGAGCTTGGTGACGTGTTTGGCGGCCGCGAAGGCGGCGTCCGTCGCCGCCTTGTCGCCGAGCTCCCAGTCGTAGAACTGGTTGTCGGGGGCCTCGTCGTGGATCGCCGGCGCGCCGGGCTTGCGGGCTGCGGCCATGTCGGCGGCCGCCGGCAACACTTCGTAATCGACGTTGATCATCTCGGCGGCGTCGCGCGCTTGCGCGAGCGTGTCGGCGATGACGACGGCGACGTGATCGCCGACGTAACGCACCTTGCCTTGCGCAAGCGCGGGGTGCGGGCCGGCGCGCATCGGCGAACCGTCCTTGTTGTGGATCATCCAGCCGCAGATCAGGCCGCCGACCTTGTCAGCGGCGATGTCGTCGCCCGTGAAGATCGCGACCACGCCCGGCGCCGCATTGGCCGCCGAGGCGTCGATCGACTTGATCCTGGCGTGCGCATGCGGCGAACGCAGGAAATAGGCGTGAGCCTGCCCGGGACGATTAATGTCGTCGACGTAGCGGCCAGCGCCGGTGATGAAACGGAAATCTTCCTTGCGGCGCACGGGGGCGCCGATGCCGGTCTCGGTCATGTCGTTCCTCCCAGATAGCGTCTTATTCAGCGGCGGCCTTCTGCGCGCCCATCGCCTGCGCGCCCTCGCCGATCGCCTTGACGATGTTGTGGTAGCCGGTGCAGCGGCAGATGTTGCCCTCAAGCTCGTGGCGGATCGTCGCTTCGTCGAGGCCCGCGCCCTTGCGGTTCACGATATCGACCGCCGACATGATCATGCCCGGCGTGCAGAAGCCGCACTGGAGCCCATGGTTCTCGCGGAAGGCTTCCTGCATCGGATGCAACTTGCCGCCCTGCGCCAGACCTTCGATTGTCGTGACGCTCGCGCCGTCGACGGAAACCGCCAGCGTCGTGCAGGATTTGACGGCCTTGCCGTCGACGTGGACGACGCAGGCGCCGCACTGGCTGGTGTCGCAGCCGACATGCGTTCCGGTCAGACGCAGATTCTCGCGAATGAACTGCACGAGAAGCGTGCGCGGATCGACATCCGCCGACACGGCCTTGCCGTTCACCGTCATACTCACCTTGGTCATGTGCGTTACCTCCAAAGGTCCAGAAACCAGGCGATCAGGCGTTGCAACCAGCCCTTCGCCTCTTCTTGTTGCGCCGGTTCGACGGCCTGCTGCTCCACGGCGACGCCCTGCTGTCTGGCGACCGCCGCCGCGAAATCGTTGAAGAACTGGTCCGCCATCTTCTTGGCGACGCCGTCGATGAGCCGCGCGCCTAGCTGGGCGAGCTTGCCGCCGACCTGCGCCTCGACGTCGTACGTGAGCTTCGTGCCTTCGGGAATGTCGGCGAGCTTCACAGTTGCGCCGCCCTTGGCGAAACCGGCGACGCCGCCCTCGCCTTCGCCCTGAATGCGGTAGCCGTTGGGCGGATCGAGATCGAGCAGATCGACCTTGCCCTTGAACGTGGCTGCGACCGGTCCAACCTTGACCTTGGCGACCGCCTGCAGGCTGTTGTCCCCGACTTTTTCGAGGCTTTCACAACCGGGTATGCAACTCTTCAGGACTTCGGGGTCGTTGAGCGCCTGCCACACGATTTCGCGGCCGGCGGGCAGGTCGACCTCCCCCTTCATCGTCATCGCCATCTGGCGTTCTCCCACGGGGCCAAACGGGCGGCCCTCTTCGTTGCCGCATTGAAACGCCGGCGCCGCCGGTCGGCTATTGTACTTGAGTGCACTATTGGGGCGAGATCAAGGGATGCGGTCGAGGTCCGCCAGCCAGGCCGCCGCGCTCGAATCCGACGGCGCGCGCCAGTCCCCGCGCGGCGACAGCGAGCCGCCAGAGGAGACCTTCGGTCCGTTGGGCAGAGCCGAGCGCTTGAACTGGCTCGTCTCGAAGAAGCGCTTGAGAAAGACGCCCAGCCATTTCTTGATGGTCGCCAGATCGTAGGCGACTTTCTTCTCCGCCGCGATATTCGGCGGCCAGGCGCCCTTCGCAGCGTCGCGCCACGCTTGCCATGACATGAAGGCGACTTTGCGCGGCGCGAAGCCATAGCGCGTGATCCAGTACAAATTGAAATCCTGCAGCGCATATGGGCCGACAAAGTCCTCGGTCAATTGCGCGGGCACGTCGCCCTTGTGGCCGGGCACCAGTTCGGGCGAAATCTCGGTGCCCAGGATCGCCTCGAGAACGGGCGCAACCTCGACGCCGAACCGCTTGTCGGCGGCGCACCAGCGGATGAGATGCTGGATCAGCGTCTTCGGCACGGAAGCGTTGACGTTGTAGTGCGCCATCTGATCGCCGACGCCGTAGGTGCACCAGCCCAGCGCCAGTTCCGACAGGTCGCCGGTGCCGAGAACGATGGCGTTGTTCTGGTTGGCGAGGCGGAAGAGCAGAGACGTGCGCGCGCCCGCCTGCACGTTCTCGTATGTCGCGTCGTAGACCGGTTCGCCCCGCGCGGCGGGGTGATCGAGATCGATCAGCATCTGCCGGCAGGCCGGCGTCATGTCGATTTCCTGCGCGCTCACGCCGAGCGCCTTCATCAGCGCCCAGGCGTTGCTCTTGGTCGTCGACGATGTGGCGAACGCGGGCAACGTATAGGCGAGGATATTTTCGCGTGGCAGCCTGAGCTGATCGAAGGCCGTGCAGGCGACCAGCAGCGCCTGTGTCGAATCGAGCCCGCCGGAAACGCCGATGACGATCTTTTTGGTCCTGGCGCCCTCCAGCCGTTGACGCAGCCCATGCGCCTGAATGTTGAACGCCTCGTAGCAGAGCTCGGAAAGCCGCGCATCGTCGCTCGGCACGTAGGGGAAACGTTGCGAAGTCCGCGCGAAGCCGATGTCGCGGTCGCGTGGCGGCGCCAGTTCGAACGCAATCGTGCGGAACGGCGCGCCGCCTTCCAGATCGGCGCAATCGCCGAACGTCCCCTGACGCATGCGTTCGGCGGCCATGCGCTCGACGTCGACGTCGGCGGCCACGAGTTGCGGCTCCTCGGCGAAGCGCGGCGCCTCGACCAGCTTTTCGCCGTTCTCGTAGATGGTCGCCTGGCCGTCCCAGGCCAGGTCCGTCGTCGATTCGCCGGGGCCTGCCGCCGAGTAGAGGTATGCGGCGAGGCAGCGCGCGGAATGCGCCTTGCACAGGAGATCGCGAAAATCCGCCTTGCCGACGATGGCGTTGGACGCCGAGAGATTGGCGATCACCGTCGCGCCGGCCATGGCGGCGCGCGTGGACGGCGGAATAGGAACCCAGACGTCTTCGCAGATTTCGACGCCGAGGACGAATTTCGGCAGGTCGTTCGCCGCGAAAAGCAGATCGGCTCCGAAGGGCGTCGCGCGGCCCGCGACAGAAATCTCCTCGCCCGCGACGAAGCCACCGGAAGCGAAATGACGACGCTCGTAGAATTCGCGGTAGTTCGGCAGGTAGGTTTTCGGAACCACCCCAAGCAACCGGCCACGATGTATGACCAGCGCGCAATTGTAGAGGCGCCCGCGCCAGCGCAGCGGCGCGCCGGCGACGACGACCGGCATGAGGTCGGACGTCGCTGCGATCAGTCGACCTGCCGCCTCCTCTACAGAATCGAGAAGCGCCGCCTGATGAAGCAGGTCGTCGATGGAATAGGCCGACAGGCCGAGTTCGGGGAGGGCCAGAAGCGCCGCCGACTTTTCGTGCGCGACGTGCGCCATCTCGATGGCGCGCGCGACATTGAACGCGGGATCGGCGACACGCACGGCTGGCGCGCCCACGCAAACGCGGACGAAACCGTGCGAATAGATCGAATAGAAAGACTGGTCCATCGCGCGCCAGCATAAACAATTTCGCGCAAGCGAACAGGACCGTTCCGCTTATGGATAATGTGCGCCCCCGGGGCGCAACCCGAGGGCGGCGGATCGTCGCCGCCAGTTCATCCGTGGTCGGCGCCTGCGGAAACGGCAACCCAAGTTGCGCGCCACCCCGCTGCGATCCTTCGCTTGCCGATATGGCCATGATTCCTGACGATTCAAGAGCCAGCGCGTTGCGTGTATGAAGGGACAATGAAACTCGCCGACCTCCTGCGCGACCGGGGCTTCGACCCGGCTGACATGCTCGCGCATCGCAACACGCTCGATCCGCGCGACGCCAGCGCCGATGTTCGCGCGATCGACGATCTCGCGCCGTCCGGCCATGATCTCGTCTACGAGCGCATGCAGAACGGGCGAGCGTTCGGCGCCGAGGCGCGCGTGCTCTCCTTTCGCGGCGAGGCAGGCGGGCTGGCGCGGTTCGCAGGGTTCCGCCGGCTCGTCGCACGCAGGCCGGGGATCGCGCCGGGCGACATCGTCTACGACTACGACGTCGCCCATCTGCTGCACGATTTCATCGCGCGCGCCAAACATCCGACCTTCTACGACGCATTTCCAATCGACGGATTGGACGATCTCGTCGGGCGTCTCGTCGTTCAGTGGCCGTGGCCGCTGATGCGCAAACGGCTTCGCGCCGACGACGCCGGGCTTGTCGTCGCGTCCGTCTGACGGGCTTAACCGTCCGACTTGCCGAAAATGGCGCGCATCGCCTTGCCCTCCATCTCGCGGTCGCCGCGCAGCGCGCTTTCGAGCGTCGCCTCGCCGTTCGGGAGCGCGACTCCAGCCTTTGCGAGATCGCCGAGCAGTCGGTCGACCGGTTTTCCGGCGAGCGGCGCGACAGCTGAAATCGGGGCGCGGGTCACAGCCTTCATCGCCATCACCGGCGGCGACATGCCTTTCACGCCGCCGGGCGGCGAAACGAACGACGCAGCCAGCACGACGACGAATCCGGCGACGATCGCGCGCGCTTTGACGCTCGACAGAAAGTAGCGCTTGAAGGCGAGCCAGTTCGCAGCGACATGCGCCGCAGCGCCGGCGATCATCACCCAGCCCAACCATTCGTGCGCGGGTTTGTTGAGACCGGAATCGAGATGGAAAAACATGAGGACGCCGGTAACCGCCATCAAGGCGAAGACGCCGATGGTCAGAGGGGTCGCCCATTCACGTGAGATCGTCACTTTCGATAGTCCTTCGATTTGGTCCGCGACCTGCCGATCTCGACCTTGTCGAGTATCGCGCCGAGGAGGCGGGCCAGGCTTTCAATTTCCTCCTGAGACAGCACGCTCCCGAGACGTTTGTCGTCTTCCTTCATGATCGCGGCCATTGCGCGCTCGACGGCCTTTCTTCCTTTTGCGGTCAAACGCACGGGTTTTGACCGCTTGTCCGATCCGCCCGCCTCGCGCGCGATCAGCTTCTTGTCTTCCAGTCCATAGAGAACCTTGGTGAGTCCGCCGGACGACAGCAGCACCGCCTCGCAGAGTTCGCCTGGCGTCAAAGCGCGCGTCGCCGGAAAGCTGCGCAAGGTCGCCAGAACCTCGAATTCCGAGAAAGTGAGGCCCTCGCTTTCGACCAGATGCGCGGACGCCTCGAGAACGATGTCCGAAAGCCGAAACATGCGGGTCATCGCCGTCGTGATCGCGGAGACCGACTCCGGCCAATTCTCGTTGCGGCTGGCGAGCAGTTCGTCGACAGTCTTGCGACCAGCGGCGGGCGTTGACGGCGCGAGCTTCATGCGTACACGCAAATATCTTTCCAGAAAGATAATGTCAAGAAATCTTTCTGGAAAGACATCTCTGCGCGCGCCGACAGGACAAGCTCTAGCCGAGCGGTTTGAGGCCGCCGGATTCGAGCAGATTGCCGCAGCGGGCGGCTACGACCTGCTCCCACGCATCGCGCGCCGTGGAGGCGAACGAGAAGACACTCATATCGCCTGCGTCGATGACGCCTTCGTGCAGGAGGCGGTCGAAATTGACCACGTCCCGCCAATAACCCTCGTCGAACAGAATGATCGGAATGTCCCGCCCCTTGCGCGTCTGGCGCAGCGTCATGACCTCGAACAATTCGTCGAACGTGCCGAAGCCGCCGGGAAAGGCGACGAGCGCATTGGCGCGCATGGCCAGATGCATCTTGCGCATGGCGAAGTAGTGAAACCGGAAGGTCAGATCCGGCGTCGTATAGGGATTGGGCTCCTGCTCGTGCGGCAGGGTGATGTTGAATCCGATTGTCGGAGCGCCTGCGTCAAAAGCGCCGCGGTTGGCCGCCTCCATGAGGCCGGGCCCGCCGCCGGTCGCGATCACGTTCTCGCGGCCGCCGTCGCCGTCGGGAAGTCTGGCGCCGCCTTCCTCGGACGCCATCCGACCAAAGGCGCGCGCCTCGGCGTACCATTTCGCCTGATGGGGCGGTCCGTCTTCACGCACGCGCGCCGAGCCAAAGCAGACGACCGTCGACATCACTTTCCAGGCGCGCAACTGCTCCTCGGCCTTCTCGTATTCGAGCTGGAATCTCAGGCCCCTCTGCGAGTCGCTCAGCAGAAAGTCCGTGTCGAGCGCCGGAATGCGGTAGGCGGGCGACGCCTTTTGCGCGGCGTTCGAGGGGCGTTTCAGGTTGCTCAAATCTCTCCCCGTTCGTCATTTCGCCATCGGCGCCGATAGCGTTATGGTCGACCTCGTTCGCAGCACGGGGCCGGAATGTCCGTCGAAGTCTATCTCGCCTTCATCGCCACGGCGACTGCGCTCATTCTCGCGCCGGGGCCGAACGTCGCGCTCATCGTCGCCAACAGCCTCGCACATGGCGTGCGCTTCGGCCTGGCGACCGTCGCCGGAACGAGCGCTGCGATGGCGCTGCAATTGTGCTTCGTCGTGTTTGGCACGAGCGCCCTGCTGGCGTTGCTCGCCGAATGGTTCTCCATCCTGCGATGGGTCGGCGTCGCCTATCTCGTTTGGCTTGGGATTCGCGCCTGGCGCGCCGCGCCAGTCGATCTGACGACCGCGCGCGCCCAGACTGGGTCGACCCGCAAGGTTTTCGTGCGAGGCTTCGTCGTATCCCTGACCAATCCGAAGACGCTGCTGTTCTTCGGCGCGTTTCTGCCGCAGTTCGTCTCGCCGGGCGCCGACGCAACGCGACAACTCGCCATTCTCGCAGCGACGTTTCTCGGCCTGGCTGTCGCGCTCGACAGCCTTTGGGCGGCTTTCGCGGGACGTTTCGCGCGCGCACTGGCGGGCGACGGGCGCCTGCGCAACCGCCTGACCGGCGGCGCGCTGATGACCGCCGGGCTCGGACTGGCGCTGGCGCGCCGTCCATGACGCTGCGACAGGCTTCCCACTGTCTGACCATTCAGACGCGGGGCCAGGGGCTCTTGGACGTCTCCGGGCCGATCGGCGTGTGGCTCGACAGCCTTGCGCCGCACACCGGACTCCTGACGATATTTTGTCGCCATACGTCGGCGTCGCTCGTCATTCAGGAAAACGCCGATCCGAGCGTGTTGCGCGACCTTGCGCGGGCTTTCGCGCGCCTCGCGCCGGAGAGCGAAGACTACGAGCACGATATGGAGGGGCCAGACGACATGCCCGCGCATATCAAGGCGGCCCTGACGCAGACCTCGCTGTCCGTGCCTGTCGTCGGCGGCCGCATGGCGCTCGGAACGTGGCAGGGCGTCTACCTGTTCGAACATCGACGCGCGCCCCACCGGCGCGAAATCGCGCTTCACTATGTCGGCGATTGACGATTGATTGCGCCGACGGCGCATGGTCATTCAGCGTCGGGAGCAAGACGCCATGATGAAATTGCGATACGCGAAGACCTCTCCGTTCGTGCGAAAGGTGCTGGTGCTCGCCGACGAACTCGGGCTGGCCGACCGGATCGACCTCGCGCCGACCGACGTCTGGTCGAGCGACACCGACATCTCCAGGGACAACCCGCTCGGCAAGGTTCCGGCGCTGGTGACCGACGAGGGAACCTTCCTCGGATCGTTCGCCTGCTGCGACTATCTGCAACGTCGCAGCGGCGGCGCGCGGCTCATTCCGGAGGAGCCGAAAGACCGCTGGCGCGTGATGCAAATCCATGGCCTCGGCGACGGGCTGATGGAGGCGTCGGTCGCCTACATCATCGAGAGCCTGCGCCGTCCGAAAGAATTTATCTATCCCGGCTATCTCGATCGCCAGTTCGAAAAGATGCGCCGCTCTCTCGCCGCGCTGGCTGCACGGCGAGCCGATCTCGAACACGTCGATCTGGGCTCGATCACGACCGCCTGCGCGCTGGGCTATCTGGACCTTCGGTTCGCGGACATATGGGACTGGCGCGCCGCCGCGCCACAACTCGCCGACTGGTACGCCGATTTCGCAAAGCGGCCGTCGATGCAGAAGACGCGGCCCGATACTTGAGGCGCGCGGCGCGCATCCGCTACTTTTTCACGAGTCCGCAAGTCTCCCGGCCGCCATAGAGCTGTCCCTCCTGCCAGCAACCCGTCGAACGACATTGCCGCAGCTTCGGCGTGCAATGATCCTCGACGCAACCTGCATCCTTCGGCGCGCGTTGCTTGCAGCGCGCGGCGCACGTCGCCTGCATCGCGGAGCAGGACAGAGCGGCGAGCACGATCGGCCCATTGGCGCTGTACGCGGCCGTCGGCGCGAACGGCGCAGCGGCCAGCAGCGCGGAAACGACGATGACGAGTTTCATTCGCAACGCAAATTCTTTCATGAAATGGCGCTCTCGTTCGAAATGCGGTCGTGTGGCGAGAATTGAAAAATCGCTTAGTGCAAAATCTGGCTGAGGAACAGTTTCGTACGCTCGTGCTGTGGGTTGGAGAAGAACGCGTCGGGCGTGTTCATTTCGACGATCTCGCCGCGATCCATGAAGATCACGCGATCGGCGACCTGACGTGCGAAACCCATTTCGTGCGTCACGCACAGCATGGTCATGCCCTCGTCCGCGAGCGAAACCATGGTGTCGAGCACTTCCTTGACCATTTCCGGATCGAGCGCTGACGTCGGCTCGTCGAACAGCATGATCTTCGGGTTCATGCAGAGCGAGCGCGCGATCGCCACGCGCTGCTGCTGACCGCCGGAGAGCTGACCGGGATATTTGTTGGCTTGTTCGGGAATGCGCACGCGCTCGAGATATTTCATCGCGACGGCCTCGGCGTCGGCCTTGCGCATCTTGCGCACCCAGATTGGCGCGAGCGTACAATTCTCGAGGATCGTCAGGTGCGGGAAAAGGTTGAAATGCTGGAACACCATGCCGACCTCGCGGCGCACCTCGTCGATGCGCTTGAGGTCGTTCGTCAGTTCCACGCCGTCGACGATGATCTGACCCTTTTGATGCTCCTCCAGCCGGTTGATGCAGCGGATCATGGTGGACTTGCCGGAGCCCGAGGGCCCGCAAATGACGATCTTCTCGCCGCGCGCCACGTCCAGGTTGACGTTCCGCAGCACATGGAACGCGCCGTACCACTTGTTGACGTCTATGAGGCGGATAGCCGGCGCGCCCGCCGGCGCTGGTTTCTCCATGGGAACCGTCACGTCGCTCTCCGCTGCACGGCTTCAGTCTTGTCCAGATTGTCACGCCGAACGCCGGCGCGCCAGCCCGCGCCGATCAGCTCAGGGGCGCCTGCGCGCCATTTGGTGCGGCGCCGCGAGATTATGCACGATAACGAATCAATCACTTTCAGTTGAGGGGCATTATCTCAGGAATGAAACGAGCTATCTCATCGTCATCGCAGTTGCAGCAAGCAACCCGGTTCAAAACAGGAGATAGCCATGAAATCCCTCAAGATCGCCCTTCTCGCCTCGACGCTGGTGTTCGGCGGCGCGGCCGCGGTCCTCGCTTCCACCCCGGAAGGCAATGGATCGTTCGTCACCGCCAGCTATTCGGCTCCGGAATCAAACGGCAACGTTACGACCGCCTCGTACCGGGCGCCCGAGTCGAACGGCAACGTGACGACCGCCTCCTACAAGGCGCCGGAAAGCGCGTCGACCGCAATCGTCGCCTCGAACAGCGAGCCCGAAGGCCCCCGGAATGTGGTCACCGCCTCGTTCCGCGCCCCGGAATCGTCCGGCAATGTCACCTTCGCGTCCTACCGCGCGCCCGAGTCGAACGGCAATGTGACCACGGCCTCGTATCGCGCGCCGGAATCGAACGGCAACGTGACGGCCTCCTACAAGGCTCCGGAATCGAACGGCAACGTCGTGGCGAGCGCCTACCAGCCGGAAGGCAACTTCGCTCAGGTGTTCGCGAGCGCCGCGCAGCCGGAGGGCGCTTCCAACCCGGTCGCGTAAGGTCGTCAATATCCCTGACAGAGATGAAGGGCGGAACTCGTTCCGCCCTTCATGTCGTGGGTTGCGGGTTCGCCCGAACCTGATTGAGGATGAAATCGACGAAAACGCGCACTTTCGAGTCCGATGTGGCGCGCCTGCGGTAGATGATCGACAATTCGAGCTTGTCGGCGATCGTCCAGTCGTCCAGCGCCACGACCAGCAGGCCAGTTTCGATCGAGCGTCGCGTCAGCGCGTCGAGCAGTATCGCGAAGCCCTGCCCGCGCAGGGCGAAATCCAGCGGGACGATCGGATCCGTCGCCGACACAGCGAAAGCGAAAGTCAGCTCCTCGCGCCGTTCCCCTTTGACGAAAGCCCATACGCCCGGCACTGGCGACGGCGCCGCCGCCCCCGCCTGCGTGGCCAGCAACCCGGCCATCGGAATCGCGCACAAATCCGCCGGTCGCTTGGGCCGCCCGTACCGTTCGAGCGCGGACGGCGATGCGACCAGCCGATATTCCATGTTGAGCAAGGATCGTTTGACGTAGCTCGAGTCCTGCTGCGCGCCGACTCGAATCGCGAGATCGCAATTGTTCTCGATGAGATCGATCGCCTGATTGGTCACGACGAATTCGATGCGCACATCGGGATATTTGGCGCGAAAGCCGGGCACATGCGGCAGCAGCGCGGTGTAGAGCAGCGTATAGGGAACCACGACGCGCAGCACGCCGGACGGTTTGTCGTGATGATCGATGGCGAGCGATTCCGCTTCCTCGAACGCGGCGAATCCACGCGCGGCCGCGTCGTAGACCTCGCGCCCGACTTCGGTGACTGACAGGCGCCGCGTCGTTCGATTCAACAAGGTAATGCCGAGCCGCGCCTCCAGCTCCTGCACCTTGCGGCTGACGGTCCCCGGCGGCAGGCCGAGCTGGCGCGCAGCGCCGACGAAGCTCTGCCGATCGACGACGGTGACGAAGACGAGAAGGTCGTCGAATTTCTTCATTGGCCGTCAGAGCGCGCCTGAGGCGCGCAATCCCGCAATTTCCTGGGCGTCGTAACCGAGTTCGCGCAGGATGTCCGAGGTGTGCGCGCCATGCGGCGGAGTCGGCGTCGCAATGCGGGCCGGCGTGCGCGACAGTTCGACCGGCTGCCCGACGAGCGTCGTTTCGCCGAGATCCGGATGGGTCACGCTCTGCGCAATGCCGAGAGCGCGGACCTGCGGATCGGCGAAAACCTGATCGATCGAGTAGATCGGTCCGCAGGGAACGCCGATTGCGTTCAGACGCTCGATCCATTCCTGCGCGGGCCGGGCGCTCGTGGCTTCCGCAATGATCTCGTACAGCGCGGCGCGGTTCTTCGAGCGACGCGCGCTGTCGCTGAATCGCGCGTCGTCCGCGAGGCGCGGCGACTCGAGCTCGGCGCAGAGCTTGCGCCACATGTCGTCGCCGGACGCGGCGATGTTGATCAACCCGTCCGACGCGGGGAAAACCCCCATGGGATACACGGTCGGATGATCGTTTCCCGCCTGCTTCGGCACGACGCCGTCCATCAACCAGCGCGTCGCCTGAAAATCGAGCAGCCCGATTTGCGCCTGCAACAACGACGTCGACACCCACTGCCCTTCGCCGGACGCCTCGCGCTCCAGCAACGCCGTCAGAATTCCAAATGCGCAGTAGAGGCCAGCCGCGATGTCCGCGACGGCGACGCCAGCGCGCACCGGGCCTTGCCCGGGCAGGCCCGTAATGGACATGAGGCCGCCCATGCCCTGCGCAATCTGGTCGAATCCGGGGCGCATGCGATAGGGCCCTTCTTGCCCGTACCCCGAGATGCTGGCGTAGACGATCCGCGGGTTGATCGCGCGGACGCTCTCGTAATCGACGCCAAGCCGCTTTTTCACGTCGGGCCGGTAATTCTCGACGACGACGTCGGCCGTCTCCGCCAGGCGTCGAAACACCGCGAGGCCCTGCGGATGCTTTAGATCGAGCGTGATGCTGCGCTTGTTGCGATGCAGGTTCTGAAAGTCCGAACTCAGCCTCGCCTCGTCGACTGCGCTTTGGCCTGGCGGCTCCACTTTGACGACGTCAGCGCCAAAATCGGCGAGTTGGCGAACGGCGGTAGGACCGGAGCGCACGCGCGTCAGATCGATCACGCGAAACCGGCCCAGCGCGCCGCGATTCATTTTCCCGAACCTCCCCTCGCGCCGCAACGCGGATCGACAATCCGCAGCGGTCGGCGGCTCACAGAATGGTCCGTTTCAGGGTCTCGATCAATCGCCGCGCCGGACGCGACTCCGCCTGTCAGCGCAGAGCCTTCGGGAGGCGACGCTTCCAGCGTTCGCCGCGCGGAAGCTCGGCCGTCGCCGCGCGACGTTCGCTAGCGCGCACGCTGGGGGTCGCCGGCGGCGTCGCGACCGCTTTCTTCGGGAGCGGCGCGGATGCGGCGGGCTTCACGGCCTCGACGGACGCGACGGCCACGACCTTGCGCGGACGGCCGCGCTTGCGCGGCGGCGCGGCGACCGCATCGTCGGCGGCGCGGTTCAGGCGCGGCCGGCCGCGGGGCCGCGGCGCGCGCGGATGCTCTTCGATCGCTTCCGTTCTGGCGGCGTCGATCGCTGCTTCCGTCACGAGGCATGGAAGAATGCGGCGTTCCGGTTCTTGCACGGCGGCGGGCGCAGGCGAGGGAGGCGCAAACAGAGCCTCGGCCGGGGCTGGCGCCGGAGTCTCGGCCGCCAGGAGCGGCTTTCTACCCAGAAACGCCGGACGGCGCTTCACCTCGACCCTGAATGATTTCGGTTCTTTTCGCATGGGGGGCTTTGCTGATCGATCGCCGTCAAATCCGCGGGAATCGACTGAAGTTCATCGCGCAGCCTGTCTGGCACGCAGCGACAAGCCCGTCAACGCGCGGCCCTGGATCTGGCCGCCGAGCTGGCCAGAGTGCGGCTTGCCACAGGCGCCATGCGCCCGATCGCCTTGCGCAGGTCGCCGACCATCAGGTCAGTCTCGATCGAGGCGCGCACGCGCTCCTCGCGCTCGCTCGCCCACGCGATCGCAGCGCAGAGCCTCAGGTAGCGACCCTGCCGCAGCGCCTTGTCCAGAAAAGAGGCGTCGTTGAACATCGCCTGGAGCTTGCGTCGACGCGTTACGGCGCGTTCAAATGACTCGATGCGGCGAACCAGATCGCCGTCCGCGACAATATTCGAAGCTTCGCCTGCGCCCATTTCGCGCCTCCAGTCGCGCGCAGCATTTCACGCCATGGTGAATCCTTTGTTAGCAGCAAATTCGTGTACAAACGGTCCACCCCGCCGGCCGCCGACGAATTACGCAACGACACGGGCCTTTACTTCGCAAGCGCGGCTGCTAACGTTTCGTTTACTGAAACAGATCGGGCCGACGGAACCAGACTCATGAACGCGCATCAGCGCGTGCCGACCTTCAACGAAAAGCTCCACGAAGTCCTGAAGACCGTGGAATATCGATTGGCGAAGACGCCGGCGGAGCGTGACGAGATTTTCGCCTTGCGTTATCGCGGCTATTTTCTGGACGGCGGGATCGAAGCAAACAGCAGCGAACGCTTCTGCGATCCGTGGGACGACGTCGAAAACGCGCTGCTGGCCGGCATGTATGTCGAAGGGCGGCTGGCGAGCAGCGTCCGCTTCCATATGAACCGGCCGGAGGGCGCGCGCATTCCGGCGATGGATACGTTCGGCGATGTGATCCAGCCCTATCTCGAGGCCGGCAAGCTCATCATCGATCCGACCCGTTTCGTGATCGAACCGGAATTTGCCCGGCGCGGGCCGGAACTTCCCTTTCTCACGCTTCGATTGATCGCGATGGCGGCGGAGCACTACGCCGCGGATTACATCCTCGCGACGGTGCGCGCCGAGCATGTCGTCATGTACAAGCGCGTCGTCGGACATCGCGCGATCAGCGAGCCGCGCGCTTATCCGATGCTGGCGCGCAAGATCGTCTGCATGATTTCCGACATCGAAACCATGCGCGCGACCGCGTACGGCCGCCATCCATTCCTGAAATCCACGCCGCAGGAGCGCGAAGCCGTCTTCGGGCCCCGCGGCTGAAGCGGCCGACCGCTAAGCCAGAGCTTGCGCTTTTGTTCGCGCGTGCGGCGCCATGTCGCTTGCGTCGACCGCCGGATGCCTCAAGTTTCGCCTTGCGGCAGATCAAGGCGCGCCTTAGTTACGCCTACGTATATGCGAATGTGTGAATAAAGGATCGAGAACCGCGATGAGCGAAGGATCGACGCTGATAACCGGCCCTCTCTACGCGGCGCGTAAGAAGGTCTACCCGCAGGCGGTTCAAGGGACCTACCGCAGGATCAAGTGGAGCCTGCTGATCATCACGCTGAGCATCTACTATTTCCTGCCGTTCCTGCGCTGGAACCGGGGACCGGGCCTTCCTGACCAGGCGGTTCTCGTCGATCTCGCGCACCGTCGGTTCTATTTCTTCTTCATTCAGCTCTGGCCGCAGGAAGTCTATTTCTTCACGGGCCTGCTCGTGCTGGCGGCCTTGACCCTCTTTCTGATGAATGCGCTCGCAGGCCGCATCTGGTGCGGCTATCTGTGCTGGCAGACGGTGTGGACCGACCTGTTCTATGCGGTGGAGCGCTGGGTCGAGGGCGACCGGCGCGACCGCATCATGAAAGACAAGAAGGGCTGGACGGCCCAGCACATCCGCGAGGTCGCGCTCAAGCATTTCCTCTGGCTGATGATCGCGTGGTGGACGGGCGGCGCCTGGGTTCTGTACTTCTCCGACGCGCCGACGCTGGTGAAGCAACTCGCCACCTTCCAGGCGCCATTCACCGCCTACCTGTGGATCGGCATCCTGACGGCGACCACATACATTTTCGCCGGCCACATGCGCGAGCAGGTGTGTCTGTATATGTGTCCGTGGCCGCGCATTCAGGCCGCACTGACTGACGAATGGGCGCTCAACGTCACGTACAAGCGCGACCGCGGCGAACCCCGCATGTCCGTCAAGAAGGCCGACGCCGCCCATCTCAAGGGCGAACCGGCCGGCGATTGCATCGACTGCCGCCAGTGCGTCGCCGTGTGCCCGACGGGCGTCGACATTCGCAACGGCATCCAGCTCGGCTGCGTGCAGTGCGGTCTGTGCATCGACGCGTGCGACACCGTGATGAAGGAGATCGGCCGCCCGGCGCGTCTGATCGGTTACGACACCGACATCAACATGCTCCGTCGCAAGGAGGGGCTGCCGCCGCTCTACCGGCCGATCCGCGCGCGCACGATTCTCTATACGGCGGTGATGGCGATCGTCGCCTCGGTCATGCTGTATGCGTTCCTGACTCGCACGAGCGCGCTGATCGCCGCGCAGCACAACCGCAACCCGCTGTACGTCGCGCTTTCCGACGGCGACGTGCGCAACGATTTGACCGTGCACATCTCGAACAAGGGCGGCCTGCCGCGCACCTTCGCTCTGACGGTCCAGGGCGTGCCCAGCGCCAAGGTCTCGGCGATCGGCGTCGAGCCTGCCGCCGATGGCCGTCTGCTGGTCGAGGTCGAGCCGGACCGCGTGCGCGACTTGCGCGTGAGCGTCACGGTTTCGGGCAATGCCGCGATTTCCGAAAATACGCCGATCGCAATCCTCGCGACCGACGTGGCGAACGGCGAAGTTCTGACGGTCAACGACCACTTCTTCGCCCCCGCCAAACGCTGAACCACAACCGACCGGCGCGCCTGCACACGGAACGTCGGTCGGTTCTTCCATTTCCGGCTGCAGACGCGGTATCGTCGCGCCATGGCGCTCGACCCTGCATTCTTCGCCCTGCCCGCCGCCGGCGTCGCTGCGGCGGTTCTGGCTGTGTGGGCGACGACGCGCCAGCGCGTTGACCGCATCGACGCGAACGCGGCGCGCGCGGCCATCGCTGCGGACTTGCTTCTCGATCCGCCCGCTGAGGCGTACGTCGACGCGTCGCAGCGCTGCGCCTTCGCGCCGGTCGCCGACGACGCGGTCGCGATCGCGATCATGGCTGGAGACAGAATCGCGGTGCGCCTGCTGCGCGCAAACGATGTCGCGATTTCGCGCACGGACAGCGGCGCGGCCGACCGCGTGACTTTCGAGATCGTCACCCGCGACTTTGACAAGAAGTCGTTCGTCGCCGACATGGCGCGCGATCACGCCGACCGCTTGTGCGCCATTCTCGCGCCGCCGTTGGCGTACGAGGGACACCGCGCATGAGCTTTAGCGCCTTGCCCGATCCGGTCGAACTCGCGATCCCGGCCTTTATTGTGCTTTTGCTCGCCGAGATTTTCTGGGCGTGGCGACGCGCGCCCGACGAATACGAGACGATGGATACGGCCGCCTCGCTCGCCATGGGGTTCGGCAATCTGGCGATCGGGATCGCGCAAGCGGGGCTGGTGCTGGCCGCGACGGAATGGGTCTATCGTTACCGCATCTTCGACATCGGCTATTCCGTGTGGGCCTTCGTCGCGATCTTCGTCGCGGAAGACTTCTGCTACTACTGGTTCCACCGCCTGTCGCACGAATATCGCTTCTGGTGGGCTGCGCACGTGAACCACCATTCGTCCCAGCACTACAATCTGTCGACCGCGTTACGGCAGACGTGGACCGGTGGAATCGCCGGCACATTCGTGGTCTGGCTGCCGCTGGCGCTGATCGGATTTCCGCCCGCTCTGATCGCGTTCGAGAAGGGCGTGAGCCTCGTCTATCAGTTCTGGATTCATACGCGCGCGATCGACCGGCTGCCCGCGTGGTTCGAGGCGATCTTCAACACGCCTTCGCATCATCGCGTGCATCACGCGACGAATCCGCGCTACCTCGATTCGAACTACGCCGGCATTCTCATCGTCTGGGACCGTCTGTTCGGCACATTCGTTCCCGAAGACGACGTCGATCCCATTCGCTACGGCCTCGTGCGCAACATCTGCACGTTCAATCCGCTGAAGATCGCCCTGCACGAATGGGTCGCCATCGCGCACGACGTCCGGCGCGCCAAGTCGATGCGCGATGCGTTCATGTACGTTTTCGGTCCGCCCGGCTGGTCGCCGGACGGCGCGGGAAAAACGTCGGCCGAGTTGCGCGCCGTCTGGCGCGCGCGGCGCGCCGCAGCTCAGCCGGCGCGGAACGCGATCGCCGACGACACCGTGTAATCGGCGATCGGCGTCTCGCCGGCGACCGTCTTGGTGCCGAGCGATACGAGCGGCGTCGCGCCTGCCGGCATGTAGACGTCGACGCGCGAGCCGAAGCGGATGAGGCCGAAGCGTTGCCCGGTCGAGAGCGCGTCGCCCTCTCTGGAGAAGGACACGATGCGCCGCGCGATGAGGCCCGCGATCTGCACGACGCCGAAGGCGCCGCGCGGCGTTTCGATAATCAGGCCATTGCGTTCGTTGTCCTCGCTCGCCTTGTCGAGGTCGGCGTTGACGAACAGACCCGGCTTATAAGCGATCTTCGCAATCCGGCCGGCGACCGGCGCGCGGTTCACGTGGCAGTCGAACACCGACATGAAGATCGAGATGCGGTGCATGGGCTCTGCGCCCAGCCCCAGTTCCGGAGGCGGCGCAAACGAGCCGATCGAGCAGACGTAGCCATCAGCCGGCGCGACGACGAGGCCGTCGCGATCGGGCGTCACGCGCGGCGGATCGCGGAAGAAATAGGCGCACCACAGGGTCGCGAGCCCGCCGATCCAGCCGAGCGGAGGCCAGATCCAGTGCAGGATGAGGGATCCGATCGCGAAAGCCGAAATAAAAACATAGCCTTCAGGATGGATCGGGACGATCTGACGGCGAACGGACTCGTAGAGGGACATGGTTGGTCCTTTGACTTATCTGGGCGGCTGCATAGCGAAATCCGGCCGGCGACGCCACATCGGCGTCGCGCGGCGTCAAGCCTCGATATTCACCCGCACGCTCCTGCCTTCTTCCTCGGCGGCCCGGCGCAAACGCTCCTCGGCGTCGTGAACTTCGCGCTGGCGGTTCCACATGCCGGCGTAGACGCCGCCCTGTTCGAGCAATTCCTCGTGCCGGCCGCGCTCGACGATGCGCCCCTGGTCGAGCACGATGATCTCGTCGGCGTTGACGACTGTGGACAGCCGATGCGCGATGACGAGCGAGGTTCGTCCACGCGAGACCCGCTCCAAAGCGTCCTGAATCTCGCGCTCCGTAAATGAATCCAGCGCCGAGGTCGCCTCGTCGAGCACGAGGATCGGCGGCGCCTTGAGGATGGTGCGGGCCAACGCGACGCGCTGCTTCTCGCCGCCCGATAATTTCAGGCCGCGTTCGCCGACTTGCGCGTCGTAACCCCCGGGCACGAGGCCGATGAACCCATCGATCTGCGCCATGGCGGCCGCGTCGCGGATTTCCTCCATGCTCGCATCCCAGCGGCCGTATCGAATGTTGTAGCCGATCGAATCGTTGAACAGCACCGTGTCCTGCGGAACGATGCCGATCGCCTGCCGCAACGACGCCTGCGTGACCTCGGATATGTCCTGACCGTCGATGGTGATGCGGCCGCGCTGCGGCTCGTAAAACCGGAAGATCAGCCGCGACAGCGTCGACTTGCCGGCGCCGGACGGCCCGACGATCGCGACCGTTTTGCCGGCCGGGACTTCGAAGTCGACGCCCTTGAGAATCTCGCGCTGCGGGTCGTAGTGGAAGAACACATTCTCGAAGCGCACGACGCCTTCTTTGACCAGCAGCGGCCGCGCGCCCGGCCTGTCGACGATCTCGGCCTTCTGGTGGAGGATGGCGAACATGGCCTCGATGTCGATGACGGCCTGCCGCACCTCGCGATAGAACATGCCCATAAAGTTCAACGGCTGATAAAGCTGGAGCATCATGGCGTTGATCAGCACGAAGTCGCCGATCGTGTTGCGCCCCTCGCGAATGCCCGACACGCTCATGATCATGACGGCGGCGAGGCCCAGCGTGAAAATCGCCGCCTGACCGAAGTTCAAGACCGCCAGAGACGTATAGCTCGCCACGCTGTTGCGCTCGTAGCGCGCCATGGACTTGTCGTAGCGTTCCGCCTCACGGGCCTCGGCGTTGAAATATTTCACCGTCTCGTAATTGAGCAGGCTGTCGATCGCCTTCGTATTGGCGTCGTTGTCGCTTTCGTTCATCGACCGGCGGATGCCGATGCGCCAGTTGGTCGCGACAGTTGTGAACGCCATGTAGGCGACGATCATCAACACGGTCGCTACCGCGTAGCGCCAATCGTAGCCGACGAAGAAAACGCCGAGGATCAGCGCGAATTCCAGCAGCGTCGGAAGGCCGGTCAGCGTGATCATGCGCACCATCGTCTCGATGGCGTTGCGACCGCGCTCGAGAACGCGGGTCAGCGCTCCCGTCTTGCGCTCGAGATGGTAGCGCAGAGACAGGTCGTGCATATGCACGAAGACGTCGTTGGCGAGCCGCCGCACCGCGTGCATCGCCACCGCGGCGAACAGGGCGTCGCGCCCCTGCGTGAAGCCGGCCATGGCGATGCGCAGAAAGGCGTAGAGGATCGTCAGCGCGACAGGCCCCGCCAGGATCGCCGGCAGGTCCGCCGGCGCGCCCGAATCGCGCGGCAGCGCGTCCGTCGCCCATTTGAACGAATAGGGCACGGCGATCGTCACCAATTTGGCGAGGACCAGCGCTGCAAACGCCAGAAAAATCTGCAACTTCAGATCGAAGCGCTCGCGCGGCCAGATGTACGGCCACAGGCGGCGGCCGGTGGAAAGCAGCGTCGCGTCGGATGCAGGCGGGGCGGCGGAGGCGCCCGGCGAAAGGTGTCTCATTGTCGAACCTGAGGAATTTCCGCCACATATAATGTGTCGCGGGCGCAAATGACACAGGCGCCCGGAAACAGTCTGGATTGCAGGTTCCGCACGGTCGCCGCAATTGACCGGAGAGACCGCTTCGTCCAGAAGGCGCGCAGCCTCCCATTTTCAAGGATGAACCATGATCAGAGCGCGACTCGTCGCTTTGGCTATCCTGGCGAGCGTCCCCGCCGCGCAGGCCGCCGAGCCCTTTGGCATATGGCGTCGGCCGCAGGACGGCACGACATTTTCGTTTTTCCGCTGCGGCGCCGGCCTGTGCGTGAAGGTCAAAGGCGTCGTCGATCCCGCCGACAAGAAATACGTCGGCGCGATGGTCTTTTCCGGCGCTTCCAAGACGGGACCGAACGTGTGGGAAGGCCGCGTCAAGAATCTCGAGGATGGCGAGACCTACATGGGCAAGATCACCCTCAGCAGCCCGAATTCCGTGACGCTGGACGGTTGCGTGCTCGGCGGCGCGATCTGCAAGGGCGAGAACTGGACGCGCGTCCATTAGGCTTCGCGCCGGCGCCGGATTTGCACTACTAAGATCGCGCGATCGGCGAATCGCGCGACGGAGCGGCGGCTTTGCAAAACATCTGCGTTTATTGCGGCTCGTCCAACGGTACCGATTCACGTTTCGTGGAGGCGGCTGAAGAGCTCGGCCGCCAGATCGGCGCATCGGGGCGCAAGCTCGTGTACGGCGGCGGCGACAACGGCCTGATGGGCAAAGTCGCGCGTGCGACGCTGGCCTCCGGCGGCCGCGTAATCGGCGTGATCCCGGACTTCCTGCGCAAGCGCGAGAACATGCTCCACGCCGCCCAGGAGTTGATCGTCGTGCCCGACATGCATACGCGCAAGCGCGTGATGTTCGAGCGCGCGGACGCCTTCGTCGCGCTGCCGGGCGGCGTCGGCACGCTGGAGGAACTGGTCGAGCAATTGACCTGGGTTCAGCTCGGGCGGCATACCAAACCGGTCGTGATCATCGACATCGGCGGCTTCTGGCGACCGCTGCTGTCGTTGTTCGCGCATATGCGCAACAGCGGGTTCATCCGGCAGGAATACGAGCTGCGCTATCTCGTCGCCGAGCGCGTCGCCGACGTGCTGCCGATGATCGACAGCGCCGCCGCCATGCAGGACAGGCGCGGCGGACGGGTCGAGACGATCGACCCGCGTTTGTAGCGCGCCTCAGACGGCGCCCGACATCAGCAGCTTGTAGTTGATCGAATCCACCAGCGCCTGGAACGAGGCGTCTATGACGTTGGCCGACACGCCGACGGTCGACCAGCGCTCGCCGTTCTCGTCGCCGCATTCGATCAGCACGCGCGTGACTGCGTCCGTGCCGCCCTGGAAGACGCGCACGCGATAATCGACGAGTTCGACCTCCTGAATGAACTTCTGGAAGCGCCCGAGATCCTTGCGCAACGCGAGATCGAGCGCGTTGACGGGGCCGTTGCCCTCGGCTGCCGAAATCAGCAATTCGCCGTCGACGCGCACTTTGACGATGGCCTCCGACGCCGTGACCATGTCGCCCTTCGCGTTGAAGCGACGCTCGACGTTCACGCTATAGCGCTCGACGTCGAAGTAATCCGGCAGTTGACCGAGCACGCGCTTGGCGAGCAGCAGGAAGGACGCGTCGGCGCCTTCGTAGGCGTAACCCTGCGCCTCCTTGTCCTTGACCTCGTCGAGAAGGCGCGTCAGCCGCGAGTCGTTCTTGTCGAGCGAGACGCCGAGGCGTTCGAGTTCGGAGAGGATGTTCGACTTGCCAGCCTGATCAGACACGAGAACCTTGCGCACATTGCCGACGGAATCCGGCTCGACGTGCTCATAGGTGCGCGGGTCCTTCAGCACCGCGGAGGCGTGAATGCCCGCTTTCGTAGCGAAGGCGCTTGCGCCGACGTAAGGGGCGTGGCGGTTCGGCGCGCGGTTGAGCAGCTCGTCGAAGGCGTGGCTCGTCTTGGTGAGATGCGCGAGTTTTTCGCGCGTGACGCCGATCTCGAACCTGTCCGCGAACTCCGGCTTCAGAAGAAGCGTCGGAATGATCGAGGTCAGGTTGGCGTTGCCGCAGCGCTCGCCGAGCCCGTTGAGCGTGCCCTGAATCTGCCGCGCGCCGGCGCGCACCGCAGCCAGCGAATTGGCGACCGCGTTCTCCGTGTCGTTATGCGCGTGGATGCCGACGTGATCGCCGGGAATGTGCTTGGTCACTTCGCGGACGATCTCTTCGATCTCGTGGGGCAGCGTGCCGCCGTTGGTGTCGCACAGCACCACCCAGCGCGCGCCGTTGTCGAAGGCGGCTTTCGCGCAAGCGACGGCGTAATCCGGATTCGCCTTGTAGCCGTCGAAGAAATGTTCGCAATCGACGATGGCCTCGCGGTTCTTCTGACGCGCATAGGCGACGGAATCGCTGATGCCCTCGAGATTGTCCTCCAGCGAGCATTCCAGCGCGACGCGCACCTGGTAGTCCCAGCTCTTGGCGACATAGGTGATGGTGTCGGCGTCGGCCGCGATCAAGCCGGCGACGCCCGGATCGTTGGCGGCGGAGCGCCCGGCGCGCTTGGTCATGCCGAAAGCCGCGAATTTCGCCTTGACGTTCGGGCGCTTGGAAAAGAACTCCGTGTCCAGCGGATTGGCGCCGGGATAGCCGCCTTCGATGTAGTCGATGCCGAGATCGTCGAGCATCCTGGCGATCGCGCGCTTGTCCTCGATCGAGAAATCGACGCCGGTCGTCTGCGCGCCGTCGCGCAACGTCGTATCGAACAGGGTCAGTCGTTCGCGGGCCATCAGTTCGGCTTTCCTTGCGCGGCGCCGGGCGCCAGTTGTTTCTTCATCGTGGTGTTGGCGAACCATTCGCCGTTGAGCGAGACGGTGTTGCGCTGGACGGCGACGTAGCCGCGTCCCGCAAAGAAGGGCTGGGCGACATCGCTGGCGTCGGTCTCGACTTCTTTCAGGCCGCGCGCGGCGGCCAGTTTCTCGACCGCGTCGACCAGCGCAGTCGCGACGCCCGCGCGCGCATGTTCGGGCGCGACGTAGAGAAGATCGAGCGAGCCGTTCGCGAATGACGCGAACCCTGCGAGTTCGTGGTCGCGCAGCGCGACCAGCGTCAGCGCGCTCGCCAGCCGCTGCGCGAAGCCCGCGAGATCGTCGGAGGCGGCGGCCCAGGCCGCGCGCTGGTCGTCCGAATATTCCTCCTCCGCGAGCACTTCGACGCTCGCGCGAAACAGCCGCGCCAGCGCCGGCGCGTCGGAGGGGAGGAAGGGGCGCAGGGAGATGGTCACGGGGCGCGTCCTACCAGCAACGTCATGCCCGCGCTCGTCGCGGGCTTCCACGCCAGCGTGCGCAGCGCATCGGGCCGGAAGGACGCTGCCCTTTGCCCCAAGCAATCTGAAGCGGCCCGGCGTGGATGTCCGGGACAAGCCCGGCCATGACGGGTGAACAAAGAGGCGCTCACCGCTTCGCCTCCCAGGTCGTCGTGCCGTCCTTGTTGTCCTTGAGCGCGACGCCCATGGCGAGGAGCTCGTCGCGGATACGGTCGGACTCGGCCCAATTCTTGGCCTTGCGGGCTTCGAGGCGGGCGGCGATGAGCGACTCGACGGTTGGCGATTGATCATCGCCGGCGAGATTCAATCCGATAAAATGAGGGCCTCGATCTTCGATTGCGGCACCAAGTGCGTGCGCTCCCATCCGGAGCGCTTCGCAAAATTCGTCGTCGTTGTTCGAGCGCGCTACCCGATAATCGAGAGCTATCGCGGCCATTTCACGAACTAGATTTGCGGGCCAACTCCGACCGACAGAAGATGTTGAAAACACATAGCGGGTGCTTTCTTGAATCACTCCTAAGAACATCAAGTCGCGGACGCACTGCTTTGTGCGTTCTGGGTCGCCAGCTGTAAGCCCCGCAGCCATTTCTCTGATGCACGCAATCGCCGCCGGAAAATTTAGATCGTCGCAGAGCGCTTCCAGCATCTGGTTTGACGGAGGAAAGTTCGCGCGAACCTCGTGTAGGAAGCTCTCGCCGTCGTCTTCGGCTGCCTCATCCAAAGAACGAGCGAAAAGGAAAATTTTCCAAAGCTCATTTCGGGCGGACAACAAATTGTCATATGTCCAATCGATCGGCTGGCGATAGTGGGTTTGGAGCATATTCCAGCGCACGACGCTTCCTGACCAAGATTGCCCGTTCCAGCCGCGCAGCAACTCATTGATCGTCACGAAATTGCCGAGGCTCTTCGACATTTTCTCGCCTTCGACCTGCAGAAAGCCGTTGTGCATCCAGTAGCGCGCCATGACGTCGTGGCCGAAGGCGCAGCAGGTCTGTGCGATTTCGTTTTCGTGATGGGGGAAGACGAGATCGATTCCGCCGCCGTGAATGTCGAACACTTCGCCGAGATGCTTCCAGCTCATCGCCGAACATTCGAGATGCCAACCTGGCCGCCCCCTGCCCCACGGCGACTCCCAGCCGGGTTCGTTGTCGCTCGAGGGCTTCCACAGAACGAAATCCGTGTCGGACTGCTTGTAGGGCGCGACGTCGACGCGCGCGCCGGCGATCATTTCGTCGAGCGGACGACGCGACAATTTCCCATAATTCGGCATCGACGGCACGGAGAACAGCACGTGGCCGTCAGCCGCATAGGCGTGGCCGGACGCGATCAGCCGCTCGATGATCTGGATCATCTCGGCGATGTGTTCCGTCGCGCGCGGCTGAACAGTCGGCTCGAGACAGCCGAGCGCCTTCACGTCGGCCTGAAAAATCCTGTTCGTCTCTTCCGTCAGGTCGCGGATGGAAACGCCGCGCTCGGCGGCGCGCGCGTTGATCTTGTCGTCAACGTCCGTGATGTTGCGGACGTAGGTGACGTGCTTCTCGCCATAGAGATGGCGCAGCAAGCGGAACAGCACGTCGAAGACGATGACGGGCCGGGCGTTGCCGATATGGGCGTAGTCGTAGACCGTCGGGCCGCAGACATACATGCGCACGTTGGCTTCATCGAGGGGGACGAACTCCTCCTTCGAGCGGGTCAACGTGTTGTACAGCCTCAGCGTCGGGCGCGACATGAGCGGTCCTTGAATCGGTCCTCGGGCCTGCCGGCCGGACCATCCAAATCGCGTGAGGACATGACGGATCCAGCCAGCGGGTGGGCTAGCGGATAATAATGCTCCGGCGGATGCGGGCGGCGAACGTCATGGCCGGACCATGATGCCAATTTTCGACCTGCGTCAAGCCCGCACAAGGTCCGCTTCTTAAATGTTTGGAAACCGTTTCGACCGAGTATCGGGCTGCAAAACGGACCATTCCTCACGAGCCGTCTGATGACCTTCGTAGAGTTCGAACACCGCGTTCTTCCCCGCATCGTCCTGCCGCTGATCGGCGCTCTGGCGCTTCTGGCGATCGCCGGCCGGCATCAGGTTCAGGCGGCGACCAATTCCTTCGTCATCAGCGATACGGAAGGCTACGGCATCACCGAATGCCTGACCAACGGTTCGGCCTGCGGTCGGGTCGTCGCGGACGCCTGGTGCGAAGCCCACGGATACGGCCAGTCGCTGGCGTTCGGTCGCGCCGACGACGTGACCGGATCGACGGCCGCGAAGGGCGCGGACACGAAAATCGAAACCGTCGCGACGCAGGTTCGTCCGAATTCGATCATCGTCACCTGCGACAAATAAGTCGCCGGTTCCGAACTCGCCTCAATTGGTCACGAATTCCGAGCAGCGGGCGACCTCGTTGGTCGCGCCCCACGGCTGGATCGAGACCGCCGATGTCGAGTTCTTCGGCGAACCGTCGATCAGCTTGTCGGAATACACCATATAAACCAGCACGTTGCGCTTCGCGTCGCAGCCGCGGACGATCTGCATGCGCTTGAAAATCAGCGACCGCCGCTCGGTGAAGACCACGTCGCCCTGCGAGAATTTCTCCTTAAACTTGATCGGGCCGTACTGCCGGCAGGCGATGGAGACGTCCGAGGTCTGCTCGGCAACGCCGAACATGCCGGACACGCCGCCCTTCTCCGGCACCGTATAATGGCAGACGACGCCGTCGACGACCGGGTCGTCCACGGCGTAGGTCGCGAGTTTGTCGTTCGGCGTCAATAGCTTGAATGTCGTCGACTTACGGAAGATCAGGTCCGGGCCATCCTGGGCCAGGGCGGCGCTCGCTCCCAGCCCGATCGCAAAACCCGCAGCCAGTACGGCGCCAGCGGTCTTCAGCTTCGACATGAACCTCTCCCTTGCGGCAGCGCAGCACATATGGAGGCGAACGGCTCCGAGCGGAAGGGGGGCGGCGCGCGCTGCCGCAATGTTGCGCATTGCGGCGTGACATCGCCACAATCGCGGGCCAGAAACGATTCTTCCAACGCCGGCGCAGCGCCGGAGAGAGCGTCAGTGATGCTACCGAAAGCCGGCCCGCGGTCAGCCGGCTCCATTCTTCTTCTCGCCGGCGCGATACTGGCGTCGAGCCCGGCCGCGGCGCAGTTCGTCGACTGCAACCGGATCGCGTTGCAGATTTCGACGCTCAGCCGCAACTCCGGCTCGCCGCAGATGCAGGCGGCCGCCGCCAAGCAGCAGGCCGAGATCGCGCGGACGGCCGCCTACGCCGCGTCGATCGGCTGCAACCGCGCGCATTTCCTGTTCTTCGACGATCGCCCGTCGCAATGCGACGCGATCAACGCGCGCATCGAGCGCATGCGCGCCAATTACGCGCAGCTTCAGCGCGCGGCTTACGGCGATTCCGGCGCCAAGCAGCAATTGCAGAACCAGTACGACCGCTATTGCAGGGCCGGTCGAAGCGGCCCGAATTTTCTGGAGAGCCTGTTTGGAACGCCGGATCGGACTTATCCGCCGGCCGACGAGCAGCCTGCCGATCAGCAAGCGCAGGACGCCACGCCGCGCGGCGGATCAGAAGCCGTTTGCGTACGCACCTGCGACGGAGGCTTCTTTCCTGTCAGCTATTCGGCGCGACAAGCGAACCTCGGCGAACTGCAGGAATTGTGCTCGGCGCTTTGCCCCAATGCGGAAGTCCGCCTGTACACGCGCTCGCTTCGCGACATGAAGTCCGCGATCTCGATGGACGGCGAGCCCTATACGAGCCTGGAGAACGCGTTCAAATTCGAGAAGACGGTCGTTCCGCAATGCGCATGCAAGAAGCCCAACCAGAGCTGGTCCGAGGCGCTCGCCGACGCTGAGAAGCTGCTGTCTGCGCACAAGGGCGACATCCTCGTTACGCCGCAAAAGGCGGAAGAGCTCTCGCGCCCGCAGCAACCGGGCCAGACATCGAAGCGCGGCGACAAGACCGCCGCGAAGTTCGATCCCAAGGCCATGCAAAAACTGCTCGACGAGAAGAAGAAGGCCGCCGACGCGGAGATCGCAGCGGAACGCGCGATGGCCGACAGCGCCCCCACCGCCAGCGCCGAAACGTCCGGCATCGATTTCGGCAAGGACGCGCGGACCAGCGCCATGAACCAAAGCGCCGGCAAGGTACGGGAAGAGCGCGACGCGCGCGGCGTTCGGCGGCGGCTGCGCGTGCTCGACGAGTGAAGAGGACTTGCCGGAGACGGGCGGCGAGGCGACGATGCGCGCTCCGCCGATTCACCCCCGGACAACAACATCCATGGCAAGCCTTCCCGATTCGCCCGACGACGCGCCGCAGGGCGAACTGACCATCCGCGTCGTCGCCATGCCCGCCGACACCAATGCGAACGGCGACATATTTGGCGGCTGGGTGCTCTCGCGCATGGATCAGGCCGGCGGCATCGCCGGCGTGGATCGCGCGCAAGGACGCGTGGCGACCGTCGCCATTGACGCGATGACTTTCGTCCGCCCGGTCAAGGTCGGCGACGTGCTGTGCGTCTATACGCGCGTGAAGAGCGTCGGGCGCACGTCGATGAAAATTCACGTCGAGGCGTGGGCGCAAAGATTTCGTACGCATACGCGCGAAAAGGTCACGACCGGCACATTCACGTTCGTGGCGATCGACGACGAGGGACGGCCGAAGCCCATTCCGCCGACGCCGCAAGCCTAGTCATCCGCAGCGCGGCTTCCACGCAATGACCCGGCGCGCTCGCGAGCGCCGGGCCCATTACATGACTCATGGGCTCAAGCGACGGCGTGCGCCGTCACTTCTTCACGAGCGGGCAGGTCGAGGCCGACAGCGGACCGAAGGCTTCCTCGCCGGACATCGTCTGCACCAGCTTGTAGTAGTCCCACGGATATTTCGACTCCGCAGGCGTCTTCACCTGCATGACGTACATCTCGTGCTCCATCAGGCCGTCGGCCCTGATCTTGCCGTTGGAGGTGAACATGTCGTCGATCTTCATCTTGTGAAGCTCGGCCATCACCTTGTCGGCGTCGGTCGTGCCTGCCGCCTTGACGGCGTTGAGGTAGGTCAGCGTCGCCGAATAATAGGCGGCCTGGTTCATGGTCGGCTCACGCTTGGTCTTCTCGAAATAACGCTTCGAAAAGGCGCGCGTCTTGTCGTTGAGGTCCCAGTACCAGCCGGTGGTGAGATAGAGCCCCTGCGCCGTCTGCAGGCCGAGCGCGTGAATGTCGCTGACGAAGGCGAGCAAAGCCGCTGGCTTCATCGTCTTGGCGATGCCGAATTCGTTCGCGGCCTTGAGCGAGTTGGTGAAGTCTGCGCCGGCGTTGGCGAGACCCAGCACCTGCGCGCCGGATGACTGCGCCTGCAGCAGATACGACGAGAAGTCCGACGTCGACAGCGGTACGCGCACAGCGCCGACCACCTTGCCGCCGCCTGCAGTCACCACGTTCGCGGCGGCCTCCTGCAATTGCGTGCCAAAGGCGTAGTCGGCGGTCAGAAAGAACCAGGTCTTGCCGCCCTGCTTCAGCATGGTCTTGGCGGTGCCGTTGCCGAGCGCCGTGGTGTCGTATGCGTAATGCACGGTGTACGGCGTGCAATCCTTGCCCGTCAGCGAAGCGCCCGCCGCGCCGATGGCGATGAACGGCGTCTT
Organism: uncultured Rhodoblastus sp.; assembly: GCA_964634325.1. Taxonomy (GTDB): domain Bacteria; phylum Pseudomonadota; class Alphaproteobacteria; order Rhizobiales; family Beijerinckiaceae; genus JAJXWB01. The sequence goes on along the minus strand of CAZWJF010000003.1, from coordinate 122,452 downwards.
CTTTTCGCGCGCAATGTTCGCCATCGCGATCGACACGCCGGTGTTCGACCCGCCGAGGATCATCGTCACGCCGTCGCGGTCGGCCCATTCGCGAAACTTCTGTGCGCCGATGTCGGGCTTGTTCTGATGGTCGGCGGTCAGCAACTCGATTTTCTGGCCGAGCACGGACCCGCCGAAATCCTCGATGGCCATTTTGGCGGCCTCGACGCCGCCGGGACCAATCACGTCGGCATAGAGTCCGGACATGTCGTCGATATCGCCGATCACCACCTTGTTGGAAGCTGCGTAGGCCGCGTTCAGGGAAACAGAAGCCATCATCGCCGCCGCGAGGGCGCCGAGTTTCGTCGAGAATTTCATTTTGCGTTTCTCCCTCGAGGACCAGAGGTCGGCCCTCGTCACAAGACCGCAGCGGACGCCGCAAGCGCGACGCTTCACCCACATGCGGATGCGACAAGCGGTCATGCAATTGGAGCGAAACTACGGCGCAGCCATGCGCGTGACGCTTAGGTCAGCAAGCGCGCCAAAGCCCGGGTTCGACCGATGAGCGGCAGGAGGCGCGCAAGCTCCGGGCCGTTTTCGCGGCCAGTCAGCGCGAGTCTCAGGGGATGGAAGAGCGCCTTGCCCTTGCGCGACGTCTGCGCTTTCAGCGCGCCGGTCCATGCGCTCCAGGTCTGCTCGTCCCACGGCTCCGGCGGAAGGAGTTCGGCGGCGGCGCGACAGAAGTCCGCATCTTCGATCACCGGATCGATCTCGCCGTCCGTCACACGCCACCAATCGCAGACATCGAGGAAGGTTTCGAGATTGCCGCGCACGGCGAGCCAAAAGGCTTCGGCATGCGCGCCGACGATGTCATGCGCCGCCAGGCGTTCGCGCACGCTTTCGAAATCCAGTTTCTGCAGCGTGCGGTGCGTCAGCGTGCGCAATTCGGCAGGATCGAATTTCGCGGCGTTGCGCGAGACGTGGCTGAGATCGAACTTCTGCGCGAGTTCGACAAGCGACGCGACGGCGTGGACCTCATCGGAAGATCCGGTCAGCACTGCAACTGCAGCTACGGCGAGCGCCTCGACGCCGGAGTCCCGCAGCGAGCCGATTGAGAGGGCGCCGGTGCGTTTCGACAATCCGCCGCCCGACGCGTCGACCAAGAGATTGTGATGCGCGAAGCGCGGCACGCGCTCGCGGCCTGCGAGCGCCTCGACGATCTGAATTTGCACCGCCGTGTTGGTGACATGGTCCTCGCCACGAATGACGTCGGTGACGCCGAGGTCGATGTCGTCGACGACAGACGGCAGCGTGTAGAGAAAGGTTCCGTCCTCGCGCGCGAGCACAGGATCGGACAGCGACGCGCAATCGATGTGGCAAGGGCCGCGAACGCCGTCGCGCCATTCGACCACGCGGTGATCCAGTTTGAATCTCCAGTGCGGTTTGCGACCCTCCGCCTCGAGACGCGCACGGTCCGCGTCCGACAGGGCGAGCGCCGCGCGGTCGTAGATCGGCGGCAAGCCGCGCGCCTGCTTGAGTTTGCGGCGTCGGTCGAGTTCTGCTTGCGTCTCGTAAGCGGGATACAGCAGCCCCATCGCTTTCAGCCTTTCGGCCGCGGCCTGATACAGCGCGATGCGCTGCGACTGCCGCACCACAAGGTCCGGGACGATCCCGAGCCAGTTGAGATCGACCTCGATCGAACGCGCGAACTCCTCGGTAGAGCGGGCCAGATCCGTGTCATCGAAACGCAGCACGAATCTGCCACCTAGGCGCGCTGCGGCGAGATAGTTGAACAAGGCCGTTCGCGCATTGCCGATGTGGATGCGGCCAGTGGGCGACGGCGCAAAACGAACGACTGGACCGGACATGGAGCTCACGACTGTTCCCTCGGCGCGACGCGCGCCGAAGGGCGGGTTTTCGCAGACCGCGCTGCCGATGTTAAGGGCGATTGCACAATGACGGCGGTGATCATCGCCGGGGCGGCCTGCCTGATCCTGACGTTACTCAACCTCGCAAGCATGGCCATTGCAGGGCGACGCTGGACCGGCGGCGCGCACGTGCGGCCAAAACAGCGGCCGTTCGTGTCGATCGTACGGCCCCTGCGCGGCATCGAAGAGTTCAGCGTCGAAACGCTCGCCTCGACTTTCGCAATCGACTGGCCAGCATACGAAGCGGTCTTCTGCGTGCAGAAAGCCAATGACCCGATCATTCCGCTGGTCGAAGCCGCCATCGCCGCCCACCCGCAGGTTCCCGCCAAATTGCTGATCGGCGACGACCCGATCTGCGCCAATCCGAAACTCAACAATTGCGTCAAAGGCTGGCTCGCCGCGCGCGCCGAGTGGGTCGTGCTCGCCGATTCCAACGTGCTGATGCCGGCGGATTATCTCGACCGCCTCATGGGCGCGATGCAGGACGATTGCGGGCTGGTCGTCTCCATGCCGCTCGGGGTTCGACCGAGCGGCTTTTTTGGCGATGTCGAATGCGCGGCGCTCAATACGTTTCAGGCGCGCTGGCAATATGCGGCGGAAGCGGTCGGCATGGGCTTCGCACAGGGCAAGAACATGCTCTGGCGCCGCGCCGTTCTGCAGAAGGCCGGCGGGATCGGAGCGCTGGCGGCTGAAATCGCGGAGGACGCGGCGTCCACCAAAGTCGTCCGTTCCCAGGGATTGAAGGTCAGACTGGTGGACCGGCCCTTCGAGCAACCGCTCGGCGCAAGGACCGCTCGCGACGTCTGGGCGCGGCATTCGCGCTGGGCGCGGCTGCGGCGGGTCACTTTCCCGCTGCAGTTTGCGCCGGAAATCCTGACCGGCGCGCTGCCACCGGTCATCGCCTGCGCGCTGACGGCCCGGTTTCTGGACGCCGGCCCCTTGACGACCGCCGTCGCAGCCGCCGCGCTCGCAGGGCTGCTCTACGGCGCCGAACTGGCCTTGACCGCGGTCGCGCGCTACCCGCTGACGTGGCGGACGCCATTCGCCTTGATCGTCCGCGACCTCGCCCTCCCGATCCTGTGGATCGACGCCTGGCTCGTCGACGATTTCACCTGGCATGGGCAAAAGATGACGGTGCGGGAGGGCGGCGAGGAGGCGACCGGGGAAGCTTGAAACTGCGCACTTTTGAACAGAGGAACTATCTGTCGGTCGGCGTGACCCACGCTGGCGTCGCCTCTTTCATCGTCGGCGACGGGATGACCTTCAAGAGCAAGACCGAAGCCGAAACGGCGATGAAGACGGTCAAGGTCTGCGAGAGCCTGTAATACCGCTCGGTCGGGGCGGCGTCGGCTTCCGGCGTCGCCTCTCCTTTCAGCTATTGACGCATACCAACCAGTTGGTATGCTTCTGTCATGATAGCAGCCAAGAGCGGAGCCCGGGACAAATTGCTGGCCGCGGCGATAGCGACCATCCGCCGGCAAGGATTTGCGGGAACGAGCGTCGACACCTTGTGTTCGCAAGCCGGCGTCACCAAAGGCGCGTTCTTTCACCATTTCCCGTCCAAGGACGCTCTGGCTGTCGCTGCCGCGGGGCGCTTCTCGGACATGGCGGACGGCATTTTCGCGCAAGCGCCCTATCGTTCGCTGCCCGACCCCGTCGATCGACTGATCGGTTATGTCGACTTCAGACAGTCTCTGATGCAGGGGGAGTTGCCCTCCTTTACATGTCTCGTCGGAACGATGGCGCAGGAAGCCTATGCGACGCATCCGGATGTTCGCGACGCGTGCGCAATGTCGATCGACGCGCATGTCGGCATGCTCGAGGCGGATATTTCTGCGGCGATGGAGTCGCGCAGCATTGAGCCGCCGGGCGGCGCGCGCGGCCTCGCCTATTACATGCAGGCTGTGATCCAGGGCGCGTTCGTTCTCGCCAAAGCCAGGAACGACGCGACAGTCGCGGCGGCCTGCCTCGACCATCTGCGCGACCATTTGCGCGGACTGTTTGGCGCACGGGAAGGAACATCCAAATGACAGAGGCTTCGACACGGCCTGGCGGCCGCGAACTCGCGCTCACCCGGATCATCGACGCGCCGCGCGAAAAGCTGTTCAGAGCCTGGACCGATCCGAAACTGATGGAGCGATGGTTCTGTCCGAAGCCCTGGTACGTGTCCGATGTGAAGACCGACCTGCGGCCCGGCGGCGCGACCTTCATGTACATCAACGGACCGAACGGCGAGCGCTTCCCCAATCGCGGCGTCTATCTCGACGTCGTCGCGAACGAACGCATCGTCTTCACGGACGCCTACGCCGACGCATGGACGCCGTCGGACAAGCCGTTCTTCACGGCAATCATCACCTTCGAGGATGTCGGCGGCAGAACGCGTTACACGGCGCGGGCGCTGCACTGGAGCGACGCCGACCGCGAACAGCACGAGAAAATGGGCTTTCACGAGGGCTGGGGCAAAGCAGCCGACCAGCTCGCCGAACTCGCCGCCACGATCTGACGGAGGCCGACTTGCAGCTCCAGCGCATCGCCCCTTGCCTCTGGTTCGACGACAACGCCGAAGAAGCGGTCGCGCTCTACACGTCGATCTTTCCCAACTCCCGGGTCACGAAGATGTCGCGCTACAGCGAAGCGGGTCCGGGCAAGAAGGGATCGGTCATGATGATCGCCTTCGAGTTGGACGGCGTCGGCTTCCAGGCCCTGAACGGCGGACCGATCTTCAAATTCAGCGAAGCGATTTCCCTGTCGATCTCATGCGCCGATCAGGCGGAAGTCGATCATTACTGGGACGGGCTCGTCGCTGGCGGAACGCCAGGACGCTGCGGCTGGCTCAAGGACAGGTTCGGGCTGTCGTGGCAGGTCGTCCCGCGACCGATCGAGCGCATCATGAGCGGCGCCGGCGCCGGGCGGGCGATGCAGGCGATGATGGGCATGAGCAAGCTCGACATAGCGGCGCTCGAACGCGCAGCTGCAGGTTGACGCTCATGCCGCACGATCGACCGGCGGCGCATCGCCGGTCATGCGCGCCAGCACTTCGTCGCGCTTGATCCAGCGATGCCAAGCGACGGCGGCGATGTGCAGCGCCAGAACAGCGGCCATCGCCCACGAGAGCCAGTAATGCGCCTCGCCCGCGGCTTTCGACAAATCCTTGTCGATCCCGACCGCGCGCGGCCATTCGAAGAGACCGAAGAAGGACAGCGGATATCCGCCGGCGGCGGAGGCGACATAACCTGCGATCGGCAGCGCAGCCATCAACGCATAAAGCGCGCCGTGCGCGACGTGAGAGGCGATGCGAACAGGCGGCGCAGGCGGCGCGCGATAGGCGGGCTCTCCCCGCACCGCACGCCAGACGAGCCGGAACGGCAAGAGCGCAATCGCCGCGAGGCCCAGCGACTTGTGCCAGAACAGCAGATCGACGCGCAGCGGCGTTTTCGGCGGCATGGAGTGCGCCCAGACCCCCAAGGCGAACGCGATGAGGATCACGGCGGCCATCCACCAGTGAAAGGCGCGCTGCCCACGGTCGTAGCTGAAATACGCAGCCGGCATGATCGGCTCCCTGAAATGGGAGCCGCATATCACCGACGACGGCGGGGCGAAACCGATCCGATCAATCGAACCGATAGGCGTCCAGCATCAGCACGCCACGCTGCACGGAAGCGTGAATCCGCTCGCCCTTCGCGCCCTCGCCCGCCGCGCCGAAGGCGAATGGCATCGGCAGGAAATGCTCGGGGCTCGGATGGTTTTCGCGCGCGAAGGGCGCGGCCTTCTCATAGTCCGCGATCGCCGCGAGGTCGCCGCCCTCGGCCTTGTCGCGCACCCATTCGTCGAAATCGGCGACCCAGGCCGGCGGCGGATCCTCGTCCGTATAGCCGCCCGTGTAGAGGGCGCGCAGATTGTGCGTCGCGCCGCCGGAGCCGATCACCAGCACGCCCTGCTCGCGCAAGGCGCCGAGCGCGCGGCCGACCGCCGCGTGATGCGCGCCCCCGCGATGCGGCTGCACGGAAATCTGGGCGACGGGAATGTCGGCGTCCGGGTAGATGAGTTTCAACGGGACCCATGTCCCGTGGTCGTAGCCCCGCCCGGTCGCGGCCTGCGCCTCGAGGCCGGCCGCCTGCGCGAGACGCGCCGCCTCGACCGCCAGACCGATCGCGCCCGGCGCGGCGTATTGCATCGTGTACATCTCAGGCTCGAAGCCGCCGAAGTCGTAGATCATCTTCGGCTTTTCGTCGGCGACGACGATCGGTCGATCCGTCTCGAAATGGGCGCTCATGACGAGGATCGCGTCGGGACGCGGGATGGTCGCGCCGAGCCCCGTCAGGAATTCGCGCGCGGGACTCGCATGCAGGATCATGTTGGGCGATCCGTGCGAGATGAAGAAGGTCGGGAGCTTTGTCATGCTCCCGATATAGTCGCATCGATCGGCTTGCGCATGCGCAAGCCGGCAATAGTTACCTTGCGCGAATGCGCCAAGACGCCTTCACTCCGCCGCGTCGACCGCCGGAAGGCCGCGCGCCTGCCGCTCTTCCTTGAGCAACTCAGCCACGAGGAAGGCGACTTCGATCGACTGTTCGGCGTTCAGCCGCGGGTCGCAGGACGTGTCGTAGCTGTCGGACAGATCGCTTTCGGTGATGGCCCGCGCGCCGCCCATGCATTCGGTGACGTTCTTGCCGGTCATCTCGAGATGCACGCCGCCCGCATATGTCCCTTCCGCGCGATGGATCGCGAAGAAGGAGCGGATCTCGCTCATGATGCGGTCGAACGGCCGCGTCTTGTAGCCCGCCGCCGTGATGGTGTTGCCGTGCATCGGGTCGACCGACCAGACGACCTTGCGGCCTTCGCGCTCGACGCCGCGGATGAGCGCAGGCAGGTGTTCGGCGATCTTGTCGGAGCCGAAGCGGCAGATCAGCGTCAGTCGGCCGGCCTCGTTGGCGGGATTGAGCATGTCGATCAGCTTGATCAACTCATCGGCCTTCAGCGAGGGGCCGCATTTCAGGCCGATCGGGTTCTTCACGCCGCGACAGAACTCGATATGCGCGTGATCGGGCTGGCGCGTGCGATCGCCGATCCAGATCATGTGCCCCGACGTGTCATAATAGTCGCCGGTGGTCGAATCCACGCGGGTCAGCGCCTGCTCGTAGCCGAGCAGCAGCGCCTCGTGCGAGGTGTAGATGTCGGTCTGACGCAGCTCCTGATGGCTTTCGGGGTCCAGGCCGATGGCGCGCATGAAGCCGAGGGTCTCGGTAATGCGATCGGCAAGCTCCTGATAGCGTTCGGACTGCGGGCTGTCCTTGACGAAACCGAGCATCCAGCGATGCGCGTTCTCCAGATTGGCGTAGCCGCCGGTCGCAAAGGCGCGCAGGAGGTTCAGCGTGGCGGCCGACTGACGGTAGGCCTCGAGCTGGCGACGCGGATCGGGAATGCGCGCCTCCGGCGTGAAAGCCATGTCGTTGACGATGTCGCCGCGATAGCTCGGCAGCTCCACGTCCCCCTTCTTTTCGGTCGGCGCGGAACGCGGCTTGGCGAACTGGCCGGCGATGCGGCCGACCTTCACCACCGGCGAGGAGCCGGCGAAGGTCATGACGACCGCCATCTGCAGGAAGACGCGGAAGAAGTCGCGGATATTGTCGGCCGAATGCTCGTTGAAGCTCTCGGCGCAATCGCCGCCCTGCAACAGGAAGGCCTCGCCGGCCGCAACCTTGCCCAACGCCCGCTTGAGCTTGCGCGCCTCGCCTGCAAAAACCAGCGGCGGAAAGCCGGCGATCTGCCGCTCGACGTCAGCGAGCGCGGCCGGGTCCGGATAGGACGGAACCTGGGCGATCGGACGGCTTCTCCAGCTTTCGGGCGACCAGCGGTCGGCGGCCATGACACTCACTCCATAGGGGCCCGGCGAAGGCCCGGCCTCGTTCGAAAGCGCGGCTTATACACGAGCCGAATGGGGAATGCGACCCTCGGTAGCGATTGCGGGCCCGGCAGGCTATAAGGCAGCCCCGCAGTCGGAAGCCGCATGTCCAAAGCCGTTTCACAATTCATCGATCTCGTGCGCTGGATCGCGACGATGTTCGTGGCTGTCCACCACGTCAACAACGTCTTCATCAACCAGGCCGACATCATGAAGGCGCCGCATGACGCGCCTGTCTACGTCTGGTGGTTTCTGACGGCCTACACGTTCGCGCACGGGGCGGTCGTCGTCTTCTTCGTCATTTCCGGCTTCCTCGTCGGCGGAGCGATAATCGAGCGCTCGCAGGGGACGCGGCCCTATCTGCGCAATTATCTGATCGATCGCTCCATCCGCATCTACATCGTCCTCCTGCCGGCCCTCGCCTACAGCTATTTTGCGGATTCATTCGGCGCCCGCCTGTTTGCTGGCCTCGGGGTCTATGAACACCCGGTCTATCAAGCGGCGATGAGGCTCGAATATCTCGCGGCGACAGTCGTCAGCCTGCAGGGCGTCTGGTCTCCCACATTCGGCACGAACGGCGCCCTTTGGACGCTGGGCATGGAATTCTGGTTTTATGTCATATGCGGGCTCGTGCTGCTGCCGCGCTCGACGGCCTACACGACGAGCGCGCGCTGGACGGGTTTTGCGCTGGGGCTGGCGATTTTCGCGGTTCTGGCCATTTCGCCCTCGTTTTTCCTGTTCGGCGCGGGCGTCTGGGCTATCGGCGCGGCAGCGCGGATCGCGCCGCGGCCGCTCATGCGCTCGAAGTGGCTGGCGCTTGCGACATGGCTCGTGGTCATGACGATCATTCGCCTCGTCACGCATGGCGAGGTCATCTTGCGGCAACCGCTGGCGGGCGCGATCGACGCCGTCAATGCGCTGCTCTTCGCAAATGTCTTGCTCGCCCTGCGTTTCGACAACGGCGAAGGCTTCGCTTGGGCGCGCTCGCCGATCCACACCTGGCTTTCGAATTTCACATACTCGCTCTATGTCACTCACTGGCCGACGTTAATGTGGCTGCAGGCGCTCGCGGTCATGTATTTCGGCGTCGGCTGGACGCAACAGCTCGCGACGCCGACGCATTATGCGGTCGCCATTGCGTCGGTTCTCTTTCTGGTGCTGTTCGCATATCTCTTCTCCCGGGCGACCGAGGCGAAGACCGACGTCGCGCGACGTTGGCTACGCTCGGCGTTGCCGGGCGAGTCGAAGCCCCAAAGCGCCTGACGGGCGCTGTCGTCCTTGGCGGCGACCGGATCGAAGAGGCATCCCATGGCGCGCAATCGGCCGCTGCTGATCGTCGCCGCCGCAGCGCCGGCGCTGGCCGCCGCCGTCGCCGGCTCGCTCGTCACCGCGCCGGCCATTCCCGGTTGGTACGCAGGACTCGTCAAGCCAGCGTTCACCCCGCCGAACTGGCTGTTCGGACCAGCATGGACATTTCTGTACGTCCTGATGTCCGCTGCGTTCTGGCGGGTGCTGACTGCGCCGGAGGCGACTGGCGGCCGATCGCGCGCAATCACGTGGTATCTCGCGCAAATCGTCCTGAACGGGCTCTGGTCCTTCGCGTTTTTCGGCTGGCGTTCGCCCGTCGCCGGCCTCGTCGTCATCGCCGCGCTCTGGCTTGCGATCGCAGCGACGATCGTCGCCTTTGCGCGCGTCGATCGGACGGCGGCCTGGTTGCTTGCGCCCTATATCGCGTGGACGAGTTTCGCGGCGGCGCTGAACGCCGGCGTCTGGCTCCTCAATCGCTGAGGACGCTCAGTCCTTGCCGCGTTCATAGCGCGCAGAGCGCGTGCGCATCGTGACGAGTTCTTCGGCCGCTGTCGGGTGCAGCGCCATGGTCGTGTCGAAATCGGCCTTGGTCGCGCCCATCCGCAGCGGGATCGCCAGCAATTGCGCCATCTCGCCGCTGTCGTGTCCGACGACATGAACGCCCAGCACACGATCGGTGTGGCCGCAGACGACGATCTTCATCAGCGTCTTTTCAGTGCGGCCGGACAAGGTCGCCTTCATCGGGCGGAAGCTCGCCTTGTAGATGTCGACGACTTCGTATTCGCGCCGCGCTTCGTCCTCGGTCAGACCCACCGTGCCAATCTCGGGCGTGGTGAACACCGCGGTCGGCACGTACCGGTAGTCCGTCGACACGTCCTTGCCGCCGAAGACATTGTCGGCGAAGGCGTGGCCCTCGCGGATCGCGACCGGCGTCAGGTTGATGCGGTCTGTCACGTCGCCGACAGCGTAGATCGACGGCACGTTGGTGCGCGAACGCTCGTCGACGATGATCGCGCCGCTGTGGCGCAGACCGACGCCCGCCGCCTCCAGTCCGAGCCCCTGTGTGTGAGGACTGCGGCCGGTGGCCATCAAGACCTGATCGACGTCGATCGTTTCGCCATTGGACAGCGTCGCGCGCAAACCGCCGGCCGCGCGCTCGATCCGCGTCGGCAGAACGCCCGGTTTGAGCGACACGCCGGCGTGGGTCATTTCCTCGGCCAGATGCGCGCGAACGTCGCCGTCGAAGCCGCGCAATACGTTGTCCGCGCGGAAGACCTGCACGACCTGCGCGCCCAGTCGCGCGAAAACGCTGGCGAATTCAACCGCGATATAGCCGCCGCCGACCACGAGCAGGCGCGCCGGAAACCGCGCCACATCGAAAATCTCGTTCGACGAAATGGCGAGTTCGACGCCGGGGATCGCCGGTTGCATCATCGGCGCGCCGCCGGTCGCCACGAGGATGACGCGCGCCGAGACATTCCGGCCGGTCGACAGGCGAACGCTGTTTGGACCGTCGAGCGTCGCGCGCGCAGCGATCATTTCGACGCCCGCCTTGTCGAGATTGGCGGCGTAGATTCCCGAAAGCCGCGAGATTTCCTTTTCCTTGGCCGAGACCAGCGTCGGCCAATCGAACCGCGCCGGCGGGACGGTCCAGCCGAAACCCGCCGCGTCCTCGAATTCGTCGCGGAAACGGCTCGCGTAGACGTAGAGCTTCTTGGGCACGCAGCCGCGAATGACGCAGGTGCCGCCGATGCGGAATTCCTCGGCGACGGCGACCTTTGCGCCATAGCCGGCGGCGATGCGCGCGGCCCGCACCCCGCCCGAGCCAGCCCCGATGACGAAGAGATCGTAGTCGAACGCGCTCATCGGGGCCCTCAGCTCCTGCCGCAACTCAGAGTTCGTGGCCCTTCTTCTTCATTTCCTCGCGAACGCGGGTCATCATGTCCGTCGAGATCTGCTGCTGCCAGCCCTGCAATGCGACATAGATCGTGTTGAGCACGATCGGCTGCTCCGCGACATATTTCACGCCCGACGGGCTCTTGAAGAAATTGGCGACGTCCTTGAGCTCCTGCTCGGACAGACGTTCGGCGTAGAGGCGGCCGGCCTTGTCGACGATCTCGTCGACGCGCTTGTCGAATTCCGGCTTGATCTGCTCCATCACGACGTTGAGGTCCTTGATGAGATCCGGACGCGTCTGCGTCAGGCGCGTGCCGATCTGATCGAGGAACTGCGGAATCGTGATCGCGAACGACCGCGATACGCCGGAGGCGACGACGATTTCGCGCCCGAGCGCGATCTGCGCGGCCGTCGGGCCGCCGGCGGCCGGCGCCGCAGACTGGGCCAGAGCCGGCGCGACCGCGAGGATGGAAATCAGACCGAAGGCGCGGGCAAGCGATTTGACGTTCACGATCTTCTCCTGTCTTGCGCCGAAACCGGCGGACGACGCACGGTCAAGCCGCTGCGCCGATCATTCGTATTTCTGCGGAATCCGCAATGACGACCGTCGAAGCGAGTCCGAGGAACAAACCATGCTCGACGACGCCGGGGATCGCCGCCAGGCGGGCCGCCAGCGCTTCCGGATCGGCGATGGCGCCGAGCGAGCAATCGAATATGCAATGCCCGCCATCGGTGACGAAAGAATGGCTGTCGGCGCCGCGGCGCAAAACGACGGGGCCCGCCAGCCCGCAGGCGGCGATCGCCTGCTCGACATGCCGGCGCGTCGATTCCATGCCGAACCGGTCGACCTCGACCGGCAAGGGGAAGCGCCCGAGCGTGGCGACTTCTTTGCTCGCATCCGTGATCACGATCATTTTCGCCGATGCGGCCGCGACAATCTTCTCGCGCAGCAACGCGCCGCCGCCGCCCTTGATCAGGCGAAGCTTCGAGTCGAATTCGTCGGCGCCGTCGACGGTCAGGTCGAGTTCCGGCGTCTCGTCGAGCGTGGACAGGGGGATGCCGAGGCCCTGGGCCTGAGCGCGCGTGCGCTCGGAGGTGGGAACGCCGACGACGTCGAGGCCGTCGCGGACCATGCCGCCGAGGATATCGACGAAATGAGCCGCCGTGGAGCCGGTGCCCAGCCCCAGACGCATGCCGGGGCGCACGAATTCGGCGGCGCGGGCGGCGGCGCGGCGCTTGGCTTCATCCTGCGAAATCTGCCCGGTCGCGCTCATGCTGTCCCCGTCGCCAGTCGAAGCGGCGGGATAAAGGCTTCCCGGACAAAACGCAATCTCGCGTCAGCGCGCCTGCGGCGTGCAAACGACGGAATCGTTGAGGACGTAGCAGATCGACATGGCGCCTGACCGCAGGTCGACGCGAAACACCCCGCCCTCGCGCTCGTGACGGGAGGCGACGAGCGCATATTCGCTCTGTTGCTGGGCGGTCGCGCCCTCGCCCGGCGGATAGCAGAGCGTCGCGCCGACCGAGCCTTCCTTCAGGCCGTACTGGCAAGCGCCGATCTCGCCGGTCGCCTTGTCGAGCCGGTAGACGCGGTTGAGGTCGGTCTCTGGCGCAGCGAGGAAATCATAGGTCGAGGCCGCGGCCAATGCGGCGGAAGCGCCAGCGCAGAGCGCTGAGACTATGGCGAAACGGACGAGCGAACGATTCATGACGCAGCCTTCGAGCGGAGCAGCCCGGACAGATCGAGCACGAACATGGTTAATTATGGGTTGACGCAGTTGCGGCGGGGCGAAATTCCACCTAATTCAGCGACATGAGCCAACGTCCACTTCTCGTCTTCGACCTCGACGGCACTCTGGCTGAGACAGCCGGCGACCTGATCGGCACGCTGAACTACATTCTGGCGCGCGAAGGAATCGCTCCGCTGCCGCTGGCGGACGCCCGCTTCATGCTCGGCGCCGGGGCCCGGGCGTTGATCGAACGGGGCTTCGCCGCGCAGAAGGCGGAGCTGGCGCCTGCCAAGCTGCAACAGCTGTTCGGCGACTTTCTTGCGCATTACGAGGCGCATATCGCAGACGAGAGCCATCTGTTTCCCGGCGTGATCGCCGCGCTCGACCGTTTCGAGGCCGCGGGCTGGGATTTCGCCGTCTGCACCAACAAGGTCGAAGGGCCTGCGCGCAAATTGCTGGAGGCGCTCGGCGTTGCGAACCGCTTCCGCGCGATCGTCGGGCAGGACACGTTCCAGATCGCCAAGCCCGACCCGCGCATTCTCGAGAAAACTGTGGCGCTCGCCGGCGGCGACGGCGCGCGCACGATCATGGTCGGGGATTCGCGCACAGACATCGACACCGCACGGCGCCTCGGCGTTCCCGTCGTCGCCGTGGATTTCGGCTACACCGACGTGCACGTCAACGAGCTCGGCCCGGACAGGGTGATCTCGCATTTCGACGACCTGTGGGACGCGGTCCAGCAACTGGCGTCTTGACGGATCGGGGCCGGCCCGCCTAAACCCTGCCCGACGCGCCGCTTCGGCGGCACGGGCGCGTAGCTCAGCGGGAGAGCACTCCCTTCACACGGGAGGGGTCACAGGTTCAATCCCTGTCGCGCCCACCATTCATTTGAAACTTCGCTGGGGCTCGCAGACGCGGCGCATTTGCGCGGGCGTCGAAAAGGCGCAGCCCGCGAGAGGGTTGACGCGGGCTGCGCCATCGCTCTGCGCCCGTCGGCGCGGTCGCAAAGCGAAACCGTCCGGATTGTCTTGCGCTCATGCGACGCGCGGCATCGCAACGTCGGCGCAAATCAGGCCGGACGCGCATTTTCACCCGAGGGCCCAGCCGGCGTTTGTCTGGACGCGCCATTTCTTGTCTGAAATGTGTCTGGAAGCCCGGCGCCGGGACATTGCGCCGATCGCGGGCGGCGGCGGGACGAAATCGGCCTGGCTGGCGGGCGACCGGGTTGACGGGGGCCGCAGCGCCGGCATTTTGGCGGGCGGGCCCTGACGCGACAGTGCGCGAGGCGAACCGGTGCGGTATTCGCGGTGAACGACGCAACTTCCCTCTTGCTTGTCGAGGACGACGCCGAGATCGGCGCCTTGATCAAGCGCTATCTCGGCGCGAACCAGATCGACGTCGAAGCGGTCGAGAGCGGCGATGCGATGGATGCGGCGCTCGCGCGCCGGGAGTTCGATCTCGTCCTGCTCGATTTGAATCTGCCGGGCGAAGACGGACTGTCGATCTGTCGACGATTGCGCCGCGAACGCACGCTCCCCATTGTGATCGTCACGGCGCAGGGCGAGGACGTCGACAAGATTCTCGGGCTCGAAATGGGCGCCGACGATTACATCACCAAGCCCTTCAACCCGCGAGAGCTGCTGGCGAGAATTCGCGCCGTGCTTCGCCGATCGAGCGCAAACGACTCCCCGACCGAGCAGAACGCCCGCCAGACCTACAGGTTCGCGGGCTGGCGCGTCGACGTCACGGCCCGCGAGGTGGTCGCGCCGTCGGGTTCCAAAGTGGCGATGACCGCCGCAGAATTCGATCTGCTCTACGCTTTGTGCGAACACCCCAACCGCGTCCTGACGCGCGACCAGCTGATCGGACTGACTCACGGGCCGGTCGAGGGGCCGTGCGAGCGCAGCATCGACACGCTGATCAGCCGCCTGCGGCAGAAGATGGAATCGGACATCGGCGCGCCGAGACTGATTCAGACGATCCGGTCGGAGGGCTATCTCTTTGCGGCGCAGGTGGCGCGGCGATGAAATGGCTGCTGCAGCGCCTTCGGCCTGACAGCCTGTCCGCGCAGATCGCGCTCGTCCTGTTTCTGTCGATCGCCCTCTTCCAGACGGTCGTGACCTCGACCTATCTCTTCACCGAGCCGGAATGGCGGCAGACCTTGGTGGAGCCGGGAGAGGCGATCGCAAGCGCCGTCCTTGCGATCGACGTCGCCGATCAAAAGTCGCGCGCGGAAATATTGGCGGACCTGCAACGCAACCTGCCCTGGGCGCGGTTCATCGTGCAGGACAGCCTGCCGAGCGGCGGCAAGGCGCCGCCGGCCAATTCGGCAGGCGATTTCATCCGCAACAGGCTCTGGCCGGAGGCCAGGGTCCGCGTTCCAGCCATCGCAATGCCGACGCCCAACAGCGATTTCGCGGTCGCCCTGAGGCGCGGCGGCGCGGTCGTGATCTCCATTCTCGAACCGCGCCGTTCCGGCCTTCTCGAGGAGGCGCGGCGCGGCACGGGCGTGCGCCGTTTCTTCACGTCGCGCAATCTCGAACGTTCCGCCGCATTGTTCCTCGTCTCTTCGCTGCTCCTGACGCTATGGCTTTCGTTCGCTGTCGTGGCGCCGCTCTATCGGCTGGTGCGCCAGGCCGAAAAATTCCCCTTCGAACGACGTCAATTCGAACCGCTCGCCGAATCCGGACCGAAGGAAATGCGCGAACTGTCGCGCGCGCTGAACCGCATGCAGCAGCGCATCGACTCGATGATCGAGTCCCGCCGGCGCGCTCTGGCTGCGATCAGCCATGATCTGCGCACGATCATCACGCGCATGCGGCTGCGATCCGAATTCATCGCCGACGAATCGTTGAAGGCGAAGATGCTGAACGACGTCGAGAGCATGGATTCGATGCTGCACAAGAATCTCGTCTATCTGCGCGGCGAGGAATCGGGCGGCGAGCGCGGCCTCATCGACCTCGACAGCGTGCTTCAGACGATCGCCGACGAATTCGTCGACCTCGGCCACAACGTCTCCTATCAGGGCGGCAAACATCAAACCGTGTATGGATCGATCGGAGACCTGCAGCGCCTGTTCTCGAATCTCGTCGAAAACGCAGTGAAGCATGGCGACCATGTGTCTCTCAGCGCATCCACGCCCCAGGAAGGCTTCATCGTCGTCGACGTCGCCGACGACGGGCCGGGCATTCCGGCCGATCAGAAGCAAGCGCTCCTCGAGCCGTTCGCGCGGGGCGCGCCTGCGCGCACCATGGACGGCAAGAGCGGATTCGGGCTCGGCCTTTCGATCGTCGCTTCGCTGGTCGGCGCCGCAGGCGGCACGTTGCAACTGCTCGACCGTGAGCCGACGGGGCTCGTGGCGCGGGTCGCCCTGCCCGCCGCCTTTCGCTGACGGGTCCGCGCGTCTCGCGCAGGCGCACGCCATTTGGAACAATTCGCCGCTCCGTGCGAAACGATGCGCATGACGAACCAGTTCTTCGCCCTGCGCGGCTCGCACAATCCTCACCGCTGGAACCTGCCGCTCTCGCCCGCCATCTGCGTCGGTCCGCGCGACTCGCTGTTCATGTACGGCGGGGTTGGGCTGGCGGCGGCCATCGAAGCCCTGGAGCGCACCTGCGAGCGCCCCGTGGTCTGGGCGACCGCGCAATATCTCTCCTTCGCGCGGCCGCCCTCCGTTCTCGATCTCGACGTGCGCATTTTCTACAAGGGCCGCCATACGACGCAGGCGCGCGTCGCCGGCCATGTCGGCGAGAGCGAAATCATCACCGTCAACGCGGCGCTGGGTGAGCGGCCCGGCGGCGTTTCCCACCAATGGGCGCGCATGCCCGAGACGCCGGGCCCCGACAATTGCGAGCCCGTTCAACTCTGGGCGGACCACGGCGACAATCTGAACCGGCGACTGGAGCTGCGCATGCCGCGCGGCGCGCTGCGCCGCGACGGCGTTCCTTCGCCGGACGGGCGCATGGCGCTGTGGGCGCGCACGGTCGAACCCTACGAGATGACGTCGAGCCTGCTGGCGATCTTCGCCGATTATGTGCCCTCGGCGATCGGGCCGGCGCTCGGCGAAGCCAACGCCGGCGCGTCGAGCCTCGACAACACGCTGCGCATTCGCAAGGTCGTCCCGACGCGCTGGGTGTATTGCGACATCGTCGTCGAGGGGATGCACGCGGGTTTCGCGCACGGCGACATGCGGCTGTTTTCCGAGGACGGCGAACTGATGGCGACCGCCAGCCAGTCGATGGTGGTGCGGCGAAAATCTGAATAGACTTGCTCAACCGGGGAGAACGCGATGGCGGCCTATCTGATCTTCGACGTCGATATCCATGACATGGCCCGCTATCAGGAGTTCATGGCGGGCGTGAAGCCGGCGCTCGAAGCGGCAGGCGCGCGTTATCTGGTGCGCGGCGGCGCTCACAAGGTTTTGGAAGGCGACTGGTCGCCGCACCGCCTCGTGCTGCTCGAATTTCCCTCGGCGCAGGCGGCGGAAGATTTCTACAACGGCCCGATCTACCAAGGGCTCAAGGCGATCCGCGACGAATGTTCGACCGGACGGCTGGTGCTGGTCGAAGGCCTCTAGGCGTCAAGCGCACACCGCGGGCTTCCTGTCTTTCCAAGGCCGCTCCTGCTCGAGCTGGGCGGCCAGACGGAACAAGGTCGCCTCGTCGCCGAAACGCCCCGCGAACATCATGCCGAGCGGCAGGCCCGCCGCGTTCCACGCCAGCGGAACCGACATCGCCGGCTGACCGGACATGTTGAACATGGCGGTGCCAGGCATATAGCCGGCCAACGTTCGGGGAATGCTCGAGAGATCGCCCATCACGTCGATCTCGCCAAGCTTTAGCGGCGGACGGCACAGGGTCGGCGCGAGGAAGACGTCGACGTCCACGAAAAACTCGGCGAGCGCCCGCGAAATGCGGAATGCGTCGAGTTCGGCGGCGACGAAATCGACGGAATTGCGCTTGGCGGCGTTGCGCGCAGCGGCGAGCGTGAGTTTCTCGAAGTCGTCGATCGTGGCGGCCCTCCCGAGTTCGGCCTCCGCAAGCCTCACGTTCAGCGCCGTATAAGCGCCGGTGATGACGGAGAGCGTTTGCGCGGGATCTACGGGCAAGACCGGCGCGCGCTCCTCGACTTCATGCCCGAGCTTTTCGAGCATGCGCGCGACATCGCGGACGGCGGCTGCGATTTCCGGGTCGATGGCCGCGCCCGACGGCGCGCAATCCGTAAACGCGATACGCAGGCGACCGGGATCGCGACGCGCCTCCTCGGCGTACGGCCGCTCGATCGGCGGCGCGCGATAGGGGCTTGCAAGCTCGGGGCCCTGAATGGCGTCGAGCATCGCGGCGCTGTCGCGCACGCTGATCGAGACGACATGGCCGACCGAAAAGCCGGCCCAGCCTTCGCCGCGGTCGGGCCCGGACGGCGTACGGGCGCGCGTCGGCTTCAGGCCGAACACGCCGCAAGCGGAAGCGGGAATGCGGATCGATCCGCCGCCGTCGGATGCGTGGGCGACCGGGACGATGCGCGCGGCCACCGCCGCCGCCGCGCCGCCTGACGAGCCGCCCGAGGAATGCTCCATGTTCCAGGGGTTGCGAGTCGCGCCGTGCAGGCGCGTCTCGGTGGTCGGCATGAGGCCGAATTCCGGCGACGAGGACTTGCCGAATATTGCGACGCCGGCGTTCAGAAAACGCTGCGTAATCGTGTCGGTGCGGTCGGCGACATGGTCGCGATAGAGCGAAGCGCCGGACGTGGTGCGCGTGCCGGCGAGAAGATTGAGGTCCTTCAGCAGAAAGGGAACGCCCTTGAAGGGCCCGTCGGGCAATCCCTGCGCGATCTGCCGGCGCGCAAAATCATAGTGCTTGACGACGACGGCGTTGAGGCGCGGATCGAGCGCCTCGGTTCGCGCAATGGCTTCGTCCAGCAGGTCTTCTGCGCGCACCTGACCACGCCGCGCCAGATCGGCGAGACCCACGGCGTCGTAGGACCCGAATTCCTTGAAACCCATGGCGCGCCTCCCGCATGTCTTGCGAGAGCCTATGCGCAAAACGCGGAAGCAGGCCAGACAGGCGACGGCAATGCAGGGTCGATCTCAGCGCGCGTCAGCGGCAGCGCGACGCAATGGCGGCCGCCACGTCTTCCATCGACGCGTCCATCTGCCCGACGTTCTCGCGCAAGGCGTGGCCTTTCATGCAGCGCCGCATGATGTCGGTCGATTCCCGCATATCGCGCAGATTGGCGCGCAAAGCCTCGCACAATGCCTGGGGACCGTAGGGTCCGCCACGATCGCGCTTGGCGACCGCCTCCACGAGATCCCAGGCGCGCCGCAGCTCGACGCCGCAGCGCGGATCTTCTTGCGCCGCAGCAATTCCGGGAACGACGAGGAGCGGCACAAGCAGTGCGATTGCGAGACGAGGCATGCGCAATTCCTTTCGCCCTCTCCATGCCTGTGCGCCGATGCGAACGATGCGCGTTTGCGCACGCGCCGTTGACGCGTCGATGGACGGCCCCCTATCGTTCGCCCAACAATTTGGCCGCGCAGGATTGTCGGACGGCCTATCAGGGAGCGACCCATGCAGGGATTGATGATGGACATGCCGCTGCTGATCAGCGGCCTCATCCAGTACGCCGCCGACTATCACGGCGAGGCGGAGGTGGTCGCGCGCGAGATCGAAGGCGACCTGCACCGCTACACCTATGCAGATGCGCATCCGCGCATCAAGCGCATGGCGCTGGCGCTGCAAAGGCTCGGCATGAAACAGGGCGACCGCGTCGGCACGCTCGCCTTCAACACCCACCGGCATTTCGAGATGTTCTACGCCGCGCCGGGCATGGGCTACGTGCTGCACACGATCAATCCGCGACTGTTCCCGGACCAGCTCGTCTACATCATCAATCACGCGGAAGACCGGCTGCTGTTCATCGACCGCGCGACGCTGCCGCTCGCGGAGGCGATCGCGCCGCGCCTGACCACGGTCGAAGCCTACGTCTTCATGTCGTCGCGCGAGCGCATGCCCGAGACGAAGCTGCCGAAGCCCGTTTATTGTTACGAGGATCTGCTCGCGGCCGAGGACGAGACGGGCTTCTCCTGGCCCGTCTTCGACGAGAAGACAGCCTCGACGATCTGCTACACGTCCGGCACGACCGGCAATCCGAAGGGCGTCGTCTACACGCACCGCGCAGCGCTGTTGCAGACGATGATCGCGTCGAGCATGGACTTCCTGCCCGGCCATATGGAAGGCGTGCGCGAAACCATGATGCCGATGGCGCCGCTGTTCCACGGAAACGGCTGGAACATGCCGTTCACCGCGCCGTACACCGGCTCCAAACTCGTGCTGCCCGGCCGCAATTACGAACCCGACAAGCTCTACGAACTGCTCGAAGGCGAAGGCGTGACGATTTCGGCGGGCGTCCCGAGCTTCTGGCTGATCCTGCTCGACTGGCTCGCGCGCACCGACAAGAAATTCTCGACCTTGCGGGCGACGCTGTCGTCAGGCTCGGCGCCGCCGCGCGCCATGGTGGAAAAACTCAAGCGCGATTACGGCGTCGACTACATCCAGGCCTGGGGCATGACGGAAGCGCTCGGCTGCTCCATGCCGAGCCTGCGGCCGGGCTCCGACAAGCTGTCGGACGCCGAGAAACTCGACCGGCGCATGGTGTCCGGCCGCGCCTGTTTTGGAACCGCGTTGCGCATCGTCGACGACGAGGGCGCGGAACTTCCGCGCGACGGCAAGTCTGTCGGACATCTGCGCGCCAAGGGGCCGTGGGTCTCCTCGGGCTACATGAAGCTCGACGAGGGGCTCGACAAGGACGGCTGGCTCATCACGGGCGACATGGCGGTCATCGACCCGCAAGGCCACGTGACGCTGACCGACCGCTCCAAGGACGTGATCAAGTCCGGCGGAGAATGGATTTCCTCGATCCAGCTCGAAGACGCCGCCCTGTCGCACCCGGACGTGCTGCAAGCGGCGGTCATCGCCGTCAGCCACGACAAGTGGCAGGAGCGTCCGCTCCTGCTCGTCGTGCGCCGGCAGGGATCGGAGGTCGATGGCCAGGCGATCCTCGACCACATGCGCCCGAAGATCGCGAGCTGGTGGATGCCCGACGCGGTCGAATTTCTCGACGAATTCCCGATGACCGGCACCGGCAAGGTGCAAAAAATGGCGCTGCGCGACCGGTTCCGGGAATACCGGATCGGCTGACGGCGACGTGCGAAACGTCACGCCGTCGGCCGCTCGGCCGCGGTAGTCGAATTGCGACTGAAGTGTGTCCAGCGCGCCACGACCCGAAAAAGACGCGGCGCTAGCGACGCCCTGACGTTGCGGAGACAAAGACCTTTGGACAGAATGTGGCCGGAATCGGACAGAGTTCGACGGCTGATCCGCCAAACCACGGAATTGTGAGGAACTAACCATGCGGCGCCATATCATCGCATTCGCCTGCGCGCTGGCCAGCCTCGGCGCCACCGCCGCTGTCGCGGCCCAGGGCGTTGAAATCGACCCCCTGACCCACCAGCCGCTCATCCAGCGCCCCGGCGCGCTCGGACAGGACGGCCGTCCGCTCGCCACCGCCATTCCGCGCGAGACCGTTTACTTCAACGGCAAGTACGCGCCGGGCACGATCGTGATCTCGACGAGCGAGCGGCGCCTCTATTACGTGCTGCCCGGCGGGCAGGCGATCAAGTATGGCGTCGGCGTCGGCCGCCCGGGCTTCGAGTGGTCGGGCGTCAAGACCATCGCCATGAAGCGCGAGTGGCCAGACTGGACGCCGCCCGCGCAGATGCTGCGCCGTCGTCCCGACCTGCCGCGCCACATGAAGGGCGGCGTCGACAATCCGCTCGGCGCGCGCGCCATGTATCTCGGCGGCACGCTCTACCGCATCCATGGCTCGAACGAGCCGGAAACGATCGGCCAGGCGGTGTCCTCGGGCTGCATCCGCATGACCAACGACGACGTGGTCGATCTCTACAATCGCGTCAACGTCGGAACCAAGGTCGTCGTCCAGCGCTAACGCTGCGTCTACGCCCTCTGAACGAAAGGCCCGGACGGCAATCCGGGCCTTTTGCGTTAGCGACCGCGGATGCTTTCAGCGCGACAGGCCCTTGGCCGCCAGCGCTTCGAGATAGGCGCCCCAGATCCTGTCGTACTCCCGGCCGAGTTCGGCCAGATACGCCCAAGAGAAGATGCCAGTGTTATGGCCGTCGTCGAAATCGAGACGCACGGCGTAATTTCCGACCGGCGCGATCTCCTTGATCTTCACGTTCTTCTTGCCGCCGACCGTCTTGCGCTCGGAGGGGCTGTGTCCCTGCACCTCAGCGCTCGGGCTTTCGACGCGCAGATATTCGGCGGGCAGGTCGTAGGTCGAAGCGTCGTCGAACTGGATCGTCAGACGCGCGCCGGCGTCGTGCAGCCGCAGTTCGGTGGGCCAAGCTTCAGCCATTTCTTCGTTCCTCCTGCCGTGCCTTCGGCCCAATAGCCGCTTTCCGCCGGTTCGCAGCGCTATATATTGCCCCGCGAGGGAGATATAAGGCGCCCATGAACATTTCCGCCACCCCGAATGCAAATGCGTCGAGCGCGCTGGTCGATCCCTTCGGCCGCGCGGTGACCTATCTGCGTGTGTCGGTGACCGACCGGTGCGATTTCCGGTGCGTCTACTGCATGTCGGAGGAAATGCAGTTTCTGCCGAAGCGCGATCTCCTGACGCTGGAGGAACTGGACCGGCTGTGTTCGGCGTTCGTGGCGCGCGGAACGCGCAAGCTCCGGATCACCGGCGGCGAGCCGCTCGTGCGGCGCAATATCATGAGCCTGTTCCAGCGCCTGTCGCGGCATCTGGCGTCTGGCGCCCTCAAGGAGCTGACGCTGACCACCAACGGCTCGCTCCTTTCGCGCTACGCCGGCGAACTCGCCGATTGCGGCGTGCAGCGGATCAACGTGTCGCTCGATACGCTCGATCCCGACAAGTTTCGCGAGATCACCCGACGCGGCGATCTCGCCGTCGTGCTCGGCGGGATCGAAGCCGCCCAGAAGGCCGGTCTCGCAGTCAAGATCAACGCCGTCGCGCTCAGGGGCGTGAACGATGCGGAGGTTTTCGATCTGGTCGAATACGCGCATGGCCGCGGCATGGACATGACCTTCATCGAGGTCATGCCGCTTGGCGAAGTCGAGCGCGAACGCTTCGACCAGTATTGGCCGCTCAGCGATGTCCGCGCCAGGCTTTCGGAGCGGTTCTCGCTGGAGCCGATCGATTATTCGACCGGCGGACCGGCGCGCTACATGCGCGTCGCGGAGACGGGAGGCCGCATCGGCTTCATCACCCCGCTGACCCACAATTTCTGCGAGAGCTGCAACCGCGTGCGCGTGACCTGCACCGGCACGCTCTATATGTGCCTCGGCCAGGAAGACGCGGCCGACCTGCGCGCGCCGCTGCGCGCTTCGCCGACCGACGAGCAGCTTCACGAGGCGATCGCGGAGGCGATCCGGCGCAAGCCGAAGGGCCACGATTTCATCATCGACCGCACGACAAACCAGCCTGCCGTGCAGCGCCACATGAGCGTGACCGGCGGATAGAACGTCCGCGGTCCAGCAGCCCGAGTCCAGCCATGAAACGAGACGCCGCCGGCTAGCCGCCCGGCGCAGCGGGTGCTATTCATTTTGCGCGCGCCAGTCGCCTGAAAAGAACATACGGGCCGGCATGCCGAGGGCCGAGGGGAGGAGCATGCAGTTTCTGTTGAAGATCAGCCGCGCCATCGACGCGGCGCAAGAGCGGTTCGGCAAAGCGCTGAGCTGGCTCATTCTGGCGGCCGTGCTGGTGTCTTCGATCAATGCGACCATCCGGTTTGCGATTAGCCGCAGCTCGAACGCGTGGCTCGAACTGCAATGGTATCTGTTCAGCGCGGTCTTCCTCCTCGGGGCCGGCTACACGCTGCTGCGGAACGAGCACATCAAGATCGACATCGTGAATTCTCGCCTGCCGAAGGGGCTTCGCAATTCGATCGAGCTCTTTGGGCACGTCTTCTTTCTGGCGCCGCTGTGCGTGCTGATGATCTGGACGAGCTGGCCTTATTTCATGCGTTCGTTCGCCGGCGGCGAAATGTCCGTCAATGCTGGCGGGCTCATCGTCTGGCCCGCCAAGCTGATCATCCCCGTCGGCTTCACGATACTGCTGATCCAGGGCGTCTCCGAGTTCATCAAACGCGTCGCGGTCATGCGCGACATGATCCCCGACCCGCACGAGCATACGCGCGGCCACGGCGTCGAAGACTGAAGGGCGCGTCATGACTCAATTTCTCGCGCAGAACATGGCGCCAATCATGTTCGCCTCGCTGATCGTCGTCCTTCTGCTCGGCTATCCCGTCGCGTTTTCGCTCGCCGCGATCGGCATGTTCTATTTCATCGTCGGCGTCGAACTCGCGCCGTTGTCGAACGGCACGATCAACCTGACCTGGAACCTGCTCGACGCCCTGCCCGATCGCATATTCGGCGTCATGAACAACGACACGTTGCTCGCCATTCCATTCTTCACATTCATGGGCCTGATCCTCGAACGATCAGGCATGGCGGAAGACCTGCTCGACACGATCGGGCAATTGTTCGGACCCATTCGCGGCGGCCTCGCCTATGCGGTGATCTTCGTCGGCGCGCTGCTGGCGGCCACGACGGGCGTGGTCGCGGCGTCGGTCATCTCGATGGGCCTGATCTCGCTGCCGATCATGCTGCGCTACGGTTACGACAGACGTCTGGCCACAGGCGTCATCGCGGCGTCCGGCACTCTCGCGCAGATCATCCCGCCTTCGCTCGTGTTGATCGTCACCGCCGACCAGCTCGGCCGTTCGGTCGGAGACATGTACAAGGGCGCAATGATCCCGGGCCTCGTGCTGTCTGCGATCTATGCGCTTTATGTATTCGGCGTCACGATCGTCAAGCCGGAGGCCGCGCCGGCCCTACCGAAGGAGGCGCGCACCCTGGGCTCGGGCGTCGGCTCGCTGCTCGCGCTTGTGGTCGCCTCGGCGGGCGTATTCTACGCCGCTTCGCTCTGGTTCGAGCGCAGCTTTCCCGAAATGCCCTCGGACAACGCCGCGATCTGGTCGGGCACGGTTGCGATCATCTTCGCCTACGCCGTTGCTGCGATCAACGAGGCGATGAAGCTAGGCATGCTGTCGCGGCTGGCGTCCCAGGTCGTCATCGTGCTCGTGCCGCCGCTGGCGCTGATCTTCCTGGTGCTCGGCACGATCTTCGTCGGCATCGCCACGCCGACAGAGGGCGGCGCGATGGGCGCGGCAGGCGCCCTGATCCTCGCGATGGCGAAGCGCAAACTGTCGGTCGACCTCCTCAAACAGGCGATGGATACGACCGCGAAGCTATCCTCCTTCGTCGTCTTCATCCTGCTCGGCGCGCGCGTGTTCTCGTTGACCTTCTACGGCGTCAATGGACACACCTGGGTCGAGCACATGTTGACGTCGCTGCCCGGGGGCCAGCTCGGCTTCCTGATCTTCGTCAACCTGTTCGTGTTCGTGCTCGCCTTCTTCCTCGACTTCTTCGAGCTGGCGTTCATTGTCATTCCGCTGCTCGGGCCGGCGGCCGAGAAACTCGGCATCGATCTCATCTGGTTCGGCGTCATCCTCGGCGTGAACATGCAGACGAGCTTCATGCATCCGCCGTTCGGTTTCGCGCTGTTCTATCTGCGCTCGGTGGCGCCGAAGATACCGTACATCGACCGCGTGACCTCGAAGAAGATGGATCCGATCACCACCGGCCAGATCTATCTGGGCGCGATTCCATTCGTCGTCATTCAGGTCATCATGGTCGCGCTGGTCATCGCGATTCCGGCGATGGTGATGGTCTACAAGTCCGGCGGCGTACATCTCGATCAGAAGCAGATGGAGCAGCAGTTCAAGGAGATCACGCCGCCGCCCGGCAGCGACGACGCGCCGCCGCCCCTGAAGTTCTGAGAGGCGACCCCAACAAAAAGGCCCGGGCGATCCGCCCGGGCCTTTGCTTTTCGCAGCGTTTTGAAGAGCGCGTTCTCAGCCCTTGGCGCGCTGGCGGATCATGAAGTTGTCGTAGGTGTATTCCGCGACCTGGAACCACAGGTATTCGTCGTTGCGGAACGCGACCATGTGATCGTAGATCTTCTTGAAGTTGGCGTTCTTGGCGGAGATTTCCGCGTAGGTTTCCTCGGCGGCCTTGTAGGCGGCCTCGAGGATCGGCTGCGGGAAGGGACGCAGCTTGGTGCCGCCCTGCACGAGGCGCTTCAGCGCGCCGGGATTGTCGGCGTCGTACTTCGACTGCATCCACACGTTCGACCAGGCTGCGGCGGTGTCGAGCGCAGCCTGATAGGCCTTGGGAAGCTGGTTGTACTTGTCGAGGTTGAAGATGTAGTGGAGGTTGGCGCCGCCCTCCCAGAAGCCGGGATAATAGTAATAGGGCGCGACCTTGTTGAAGCCGAGCTTCTCGTCGTCGTACGGCCCGACCCACTCTGCGGCGTCGATCGTGCCCTTTTCGAGCGAAGGATAGATATCGCCGCCCGGAATCGATTGCGGAACGACGCCGAGCTTGGTGAGGACCGCGCCGCCTGCGCCGCCGATGCGGAACTTGAGGCCTTTCAGGTCTTCGACTGTCTTCAGCTCCTTGCGGAACCAGCCGCCCATCTGCGTGCCGGTGTTGCCGCCCGGCAGTCCCTTGACGTTATAGGCCTTGAGGAACTCGTCGAAGAGCTGATTGCCGCCGCCCTGATAGAACCAGGCGTTCTGCTGGCGCGGATTGAGGCCGAACGGCACGGCGGTGCCGAGCGCGAAGGTCGGATCCTTGCCCCAGAAATAGTAGAGCGCGGTTTCGCCGATTTCGACCGTTCCGTTCTGGGCGGCTTCGAGCACGCCGAACGCCGGTACGATTTCGCCCGCCGCAAAGGTCTGGATCTTGAAATTGCCGTCCGTGATGTCCGAGACGGCTTTGGCGAAGATATCCACCGCGCCGTAGATCGTATCCAGCGATTTCGGAAAGCTGGAGGCGAGACGCCACTGGATCTTCGGAGCAGACTGCGCGATCGCCGGAGCAGCGATGCCTGCGCCGGCCCCGGCCAGCGCCGCCGTCTTCAGAAACTTCCTTCTTTCGACAGTCATTATTCACTCCCTCATGAAGTCGACGCGCCGGACAAGCAGCGCAGCGGCGCACAGATAAGCACAGAATCGCGGCGAGAACAGCCTGTTCCGCGCGGCGAGAAATTCTTCGCAATGCCGCAAAAACAAACGCCGCCGGCGAGCCGGCGGCGTTCAAGGTTCGTCAGGCGCGGTCAGTAGCAGGGCACGCGGACGGTCTGATAGCCCGCGAAATTGCCCCACTCATCGTAGACTTCGCGGTTGGCGACGCAGTCATACGAATTCGCAGCGCCCGCAGCGATCGCGCCGAGAGCCAGGCCGCCGATTGCGCCGGCGACATACGGGCCAGGGCCGCCCCAGCCGCGATGACGCCAGCCTTCGCGGCCAGCCCAAGCGCCGCCGCCCGCCCAACGGTGGCCGCCGCCCCACTGGGCGGAGCCAGCGTTATGGCGATCGAACGCGGAAGCCGGCGTCGCTGTCGCGGCGACAGCCGCTCCCAGCGTCAGCGCGGCGAGGCCAGCGGCGATGGTCTTGCGGAAGTGGATCATGGAACTCTCCTTTCGTCCGGCGCAGGGCCGGCGCCTCTCCCGGTAACTCCGATGGCGCAGTTTTGATCCATGCGCACTGAACCGCCCCTGAACGGATTAGGGCCGGATCGTGGCGCAGCGATTTCGTCCCCTTGCCGCAGGCTGCGCGTCGTGGCATGCCAGCGCGCAGTTCACTAATGCGAGGCGCGCAGCATGACGAAGGTCGCTTTTCTCGGGCTCGGCGTAATGGGCTTTCCGATGGCCGGCCATCTGAAGACCAAGGGCGGCTGCGACGTGACCGTCTACAACCGCACCGACGCCAAATCGAAAGCGTGGGTGGAAAAATTCGGCGGCGCGAGCGCTCCGACGCCGCGCCAGGCCGCGCAGGATCGCGACATCGTCTTCTGTTGCGTCGGCAACGACAACGACCTGCGCTCCGTAGCGCTCGGACCGGACGGCGCGCTCGCCGGCATGAAGAAAGGCTCCATTCTCGTCGACCATACGACGGCGTCCGCGGAGGTCGCGCGCGAGTTGCACGCCGCAGCCGCGAAACTGGGCATCGCCTTCATCGACGCGCCGGTCTCCGGCGGGCAGGCCGGCGCTGAAAACGGCGTGCTGACGGTGATGTGCGGCGGCGATCCAGAGCCCTATGCGAAGGCGGAGCCTGTCATCGCTTCCTTCGCGCGCGCCTGTCGTCTGATGGGGCCGTCCGGCGCCGGCCAGCTCACCAAGATGGTCAATCAGCTCTGCATCGCCGGGCTCGTCCAAGGCCTCGCCGAGGGACTGCATTTCGCACAGAAGGCCGGCCTCGACGGCGAGGCGGTTGTGGCCGTCATCTCCAAGGGCGCCGCGCAGAGCTGGCAAATGGAGAACCGGTACAAGACCATGCTCGATGGCAAATTCGATTTCGGTTTCGCCGTCGACTGGATGCGCAAGGACC
This sequence comes from uncultured Rhodoblastus sp., assembly GCA_964634325.1. GTDB lineage: Bacteria > Pseudomonadota > Alphaproteobacteria > Rhizobiales > Beijerinckiaceae > JAJXWB01. The sequence continues at coordinate 94,156 of CAZWJF010000003.1, read as the reverse complement.
TGTCGATCTGCCTCGACGAAGCACGCCGCAACGGCGCGCATCTGCCGGTGGCGGCGCTGGTCGATCAATTCTACTCCGAAGTGCAGAAGATGGGCGGCGCGCGCTGGGATACGTCGAGCCTGATCGCACGCCTCAACCGCTGATCGCCGAGACGACGATCGCGCGCAGCTCGGGCAACAACTCGGTCTCGAACCAGGGGTTGCGCCTGAGCCAATTGGTGTTCCGCCACGAGGGATGCGGCGTCGGTATCAGGCGCGGCCGCAGGTTGGCGTAATCACGCCACGCGCGGACGATGTCGTCGACCTTTGCGGATTTGGGGATCGGGCGACCGAACCGCGCCGCGTGAAATCGCTGCGCATAGCCGCCGACGCACAAGACAGCTTCGATCTTCGGCATGAGCGCCAGCACGCGCGCATGCCACGTCGCGACGCATTCGACGCGGGGCGGCAGGTCCGCGCCCTTGGCGTCATATCCGGGAAAGCACAGCCCCGTCGGCAGAAAGGCGATGCGCGCAGCGTCGTAGAACGTCTCGCGATCCACGCCCATCCAGGCGCGCAGACGATCGCCGGACGCATCGTCGAACGGCAGGCCGGACGCATGGACTCGCGCGCCCGGCGCCTGCCCTGCGACCAGCAATCGCGCTGTCGACGAAACGCGCAGCACGGGGCGCGGCTCATGAGCGAGCGGCCGACCGATCGGACGCTCGACGCAAATGCGGCACGCCCGCGCCTCGGCCGTCAGTCGATCGAGGTCAGATGGCGACGACAAGGCCGTCTTCTGCGGCGAGCACGCCGCTCTCGGCCTGGATCGCGTCGACGTTGGCCAGCACCTCGGGGCCCATATGGGTGATGACCACACGGCGCGCGGTCAGGCGCGGCAAATTCTTGCGCAGACAAGGCCAATCCATGTGTCCCGGAGCCTTGGGAGCCATCGAGTGACACTCGCACACGAAAAGATCGGCGCCGGCGGAGATGTCCAGCAACGCATCGGTCCACGCCGTGTCTCCGGAAAAGGCGAAAGACTTGCCCCCCGCCTCGATCCGCAACGCGGTGGCGGGCGCCCCGGCGGCGTGAATGACTTCGACAGTGCGCACGTCGAAACCCGCAAGCGTGATGCGCGCCGGAGGGGCCAACTCCTGAACGCTCCACGGAAAGCGCCACCGAATGCCCGTCGTGCCGGGAAAGAAGGATTCCATCGCCATGGCGAGGCGCGAACGCAAGCCCGGCGGACCGACGATCTCGAGCGGCTTGGAGCGCGGATCGACGAATTGCGCCTCAAGCAGGAGAAACGGCAAGCCGCCGAAATGGTCGCCATGCAGATGGCTGATGAACAGGGCGTCGATGTCGTTGAACGAAAAGCCCAGCCGGCGCCAACCAAGGATCGACGCCGCGCCGAAATCGATCGCCATGGCTCTGCCGTCGGCGTCAAGGCGGATGCAAGTGTGCGCGCGTCCGCCGCTGCCGAAAGCGTCTCCGGTGCCGACGAGAGTGACTTTCATTTTTGCTCAGGCCTTCGCGCTCGGCCGCGCCGAAAGCTCCGCGTGCCACCGGGCGACGTTGACGAGCTCGGAAGGCGGCGCAATTCGAGCCAGCCTCAAAAAATCCATGCCGACGAGGCCTCCGATATCGGCGATCGAAAAATCGTCGCCCGCGAGCCAGCGGGTTTCGGCCAGCCGGCGGTCCAGATGCCGCAGAAAATCCACGACGCGCGGTCTGTTGGTCTCCGCGACCTGCGCGATCTGCGGCACTTCCAGAGGCGCCATCGCGGGGTGGCTGTGCCGAAAGACCATGGCGGTCGGCATCATCAGATTGAGTTCGACCCGGCGGTGCCACATTTCCACCGTCGCACGTCCGACAGCGCCCTGCCCGAACAGGACCGGCTCAGGATGGGTCTCTTCGAAATACCGGCAGATCGCCACCGATTCCGTAATGATCGCGCCGTCGTCGAGCACGAGAGCAGGCGTACGCTGGAGTTCGTTAACCTTCGAGTATTCGTCCTGCTTGTGCTCCATCTTGCCCAGGTCCACCTGGACAGTCGGGACCTCAATCCCTTTCTCGGCCAGAAAAATGCGGACGCGGCGTGGATTAGGGGCCAATTTGGTATCGTAAAGCAACATTAACGGGCCTCTCCCCTTCCGCTCTTCGTGCGCCGCGCGGCGTACGGGAGTGTTAACATCCGCCCGGACCTGTTGAAAGCAACAGATCAAAACTGCCGGGAGGGCGCTTGCAGGCATGTGCGCCCGCGCACTTCGCGCGCGGTTTCAGGGCGCAAACCGGCTGGCCTCAGGCGGACGTTTATTTCAAATGCAACGCGCCAGATCAGCGTGTCGTTAACGTTTCTCGCTCATCCTGAAAGCGTTAGTCGTGTCGCGTGGTCGCGTGGGTCGGTCGTAATGAGTCAAGTCACCGCCGAGATGATCGAGCGCGGTCGCGGCGCCAATCCCAGGACAATTAACGAACGCAGACGTCTCGCCTACAAGGTGCGCGAGGCGCGCGAGAAGCTGACCACCGGCGGCGCCGGCCACGGCGCCTTCGAAGGCGAACTCCTCCGCATTTTTGCTGAAAGCCGCATCAGTTCCGCGCCTTGGGCGCTTCTGATCGCATTTGCGATCGCCGGCGTTTCGACGTTCTGGGCGCCGGTGCAGTTCGTTGCGATCTGGCTGGCGTGCGCGTGGCTGGCGGTCATAGGAACCTTCGTCGCGGCCAAACTCTTCCTGCGGCAGGCCGAAATCACATCGGTTCCGGCCTGGCGCACGAAATTTATCATCCTCGAAGCGACGTTGGGTCTCGCCTGGGCCGCTATCGCCCTGATGCTCATGATGTTCGCCAAGGTCGAGACGCGCAGCTTCCTGCTGGCGATCCTGCTCGTCGTTGGCGCGATGAACGCCATGGCGACAGCCGCGATTCCAAAAGCGGTCTATGCGGCGGTCACGCCGCTCGTCCTCGCGATCGCAGGCATGGCTGCGACCTCGCTCAACGACACGCCGGTGCTCGCGGTTACCGCCTTCGTGGGCGGCGCCGAGATTTACTTCGTGACCCTCGCCCAGCGCGTCTACGAGACCTCGCTCGGCGCGCTCTATGGGCAAGCGGAGAAGGACGGCCTCATCGCCGAACTCGAGCAGGCGAAGTCCAATTCGGACGAAGCGCGCCGGCGCGCGGAAGAAGCCAATCTCGCAAAATCCCGCTTCCTGGCGACGATGAGCCACGAGTTGCGTACGCCGCTCAACGCCATTCTCGGCTTCTCGGAAGTGATGAAAGGGGAATTGTTCGGCGCGCACGCGGTGCCGGCCTATCGCGACTACTCCGCCGACATCCACGCGAGCGGCCAGCATCTGCTCGCTCTGATCAACGAAATTCTCGACCTCTCGCGCGTCGAGGCCGGACGCTACGAACTGAAAGAAGACGCGATCTCGCTCAGCGCGATCATCCAGGATTGCGAACACCTGCTGATGCTGCGCGCACAGAAGCGCGACATTGCACTCACGGATGCGATCGAGCCGGACCTGCCGCGCCTATGGGCCGACGAGCGCGCTATTCGACAGGTCGCGCTCAATCTTCTGACCAACGCCATCAAGTTCACGCCGCAGGGCGGACAGATCACGATCAAGGTCGGCTGGACGCAGGCGGGCGGCCAGTATTTCTCTGTGCGCGACACGGGCACCGGCATTCCCGAGCACGAAATCCCGATCGTCATGTCGTCGTTCGGCCGCGGCACGCTTGCACAAAAGAACGCCGACGAAGGCTCCGGCCTCGGCCTTCCGATCGTCAAGGGCCTCGTCGAACTGCACGGCGGCACGTTCACATTGCGCTCGAAAGTGCGCGAGGGAACGGAAGTCATCGTCGTGTTCCCCCCCGAGCGCGTCATGAACGCCCTCCCCCGCATCGACGACGAAGACAAGAAGGCCAGAACTGTCCGCGCCGCCCATCGTACGGCCGCCTGACCGTCTCCAGCCCCGGGGCCGGTTGACGCGCGGCCTTCGGCCCGCAAGTCTCCATCGCACGGCGCCGCGCGCGCTCAACGCGGGAGGAGACAATGGCGGCGCAAACGCGCATCGTTCAGGCGAACGGCCTCGATTTTCAGATCGTCGAACAGGGACAGGGGCCGCTCGTCCTTCTGTGCCACGGCTGGCCCGAGCTGTCCTATTCGTGGCGCCATCAAATCCCGGCTCTGGCGGCGGCTGGCTATCGCGTGGTCGCGCCCGACATGCGCGGCTACGGCGGGACGACCGCGCCAAAGGACATCGCCGCTTACTCGATCCACCACCTCGTCGGCGATATGGTCGCGCTCGTCGCCGCGCTCGGCGAAAGCGAGGCGATCGTGGTCGGGCACGATTGGGGCGCCGCTGTCGCCTGGCATTGCGCGATGTTCCGGCCGGACGTGTTTCCGGCGGTCGCGGCCATGTCCGTTCCGCTTCGCCGGCGCGGCCCCGTAGCGCCAATGGAGATGTTGCGCCAGCATGGCGTCACGACGTTTTACTGGCAGTATTTCCAGACGCCGGGCGTCGTCGAAGCGGAAATGGCGCGCGACTGGAGCCATACGCTGCGCGCGATCTATTACGGAACGGGCCTTGGACTCATGCTCAAGCCCGGCCGAGGCATGGTGGAGGACGCGGTCGTGCCGGACACTCCGCCGGTCTGGATCAGCGAGTCCGAAATGGCGCATTACATCGATACGTTCACGCGGACGGGCATCGCCGGCGGCATCAACTGGTATCGCAACATCGACCGCAACTGGGAGCTGACGGCGCCCTGGCAGGACGCGAAGATCCGTCAGCCCGCCCTGTTCATCGCCGGCGGCAAGGACCCGGTGATCACGGGGCTGATCGGCGCCAAGGCGCTGGACACGATGGGCGACATCCTCACGGACCTGCGCGGCAAAGTCATCATCGAAGGCGCGGGCCACTGGATTCAACAGGAGCGGCCAGCCGAAGTGAACGCGGCGCTGCTCGACTTCCTCAAGGGGCTTTGAGCGACCTCACGCCTTGTCGCTGACACCCGCGCTGTCGAAGGTCGCCATGTCTCGCCAGCAAGCGAGCGCGGCCTGAATGATTCCGAACGACAGAGCGGCGCCGGAGCCCTCGCCGAGCCGCATGCCGAGGTCGAGCAACGGCTTCTTGCCGAGGCGGCGGAGGACTTCGGCGTGCGCGCCTTCGGCGGACACGTGGCCGGCGACGCAATGATCGAGCGCGCTGCGGTCGAGCGCATGAAGAACGGCCGCCGCCGCGCAGACCACATATCCATCGAGCACGACCGGCACGCGTTCGATCCGCGCGGCCAGGATCGCGCCAGCGATGGCCGCGAGTTCGCGCCCGCCGAGGCGACGCAGCACTTCGAGCGGATCGCCGAGATGATCGCGATGGAGCGCGACCGCGCGCTCGACCGCGTCGATCTTGCGCTTCAGCCCTTCGTCGTCCACGCCCGTGCCCCGACCGACCCAATCGGACGCCTTGCCGCCATAGAGCGCGTAGTAGACGGCCGCCGCAGGCGTCGTATTGCCAATGCCCATCTCGCCCGGCGCGAGCAGATCGACTCCGGCAATGGCTTCCATGCCGAAAGCCATGGTGGCGGCGCATTCGGCCTCCGTCATCGCCGCATCCTGCGTGATGTCCTTGGTCGGTATGTCCAGCGCCATTTCGAAGACTTTCAGTCCGGCGCCGAAGGTCGCGCAGATCTGGTTCACCGCCGCGCCGCCATTCCCGAAATTCGCGACCATCTGTTTGGTCACCTCGCGCGGATAGGGCGACACGCCCTGCGCGACGACGCCGTGATTGCCGGCGAAGACGACCACGGTCGGCCGGGCGACCGTCGGCGTCTCCTTGGCCTGCCAGGCGGCCAGCCATTCGACAATCTCCTCCAGTCGCCCGAGCGAACCCGGCGGCTTGGTCAATTGCGCGTCGCGGGCGCGCACGGCGGAGAGCGCAGGCTGGGAGGCCTCCGGCAAAACGTCGAGGAGGTTGCGAAAGTCGTCGAAAGGTTTGCCGGAAATGGTCATGAGCGGATCCGTCGGACAGGCGCGGGTTGCATAGACGTCCGCCCATGAATTGGAAAGCCTTTTGAGAGTTGATCAAAGGACTTGTTCGACGCGTCGGATTGGCTCATCAAGCCGGGATGTCGTTCCGAGCCGACCTTCTGTCCTGTCTTGCGTTCTGGTCGCGCCTGCCGGCGCGCGGGCTCGACAAGCCCACTGAATTCGGGCTTGCGATCCGCGCCCTGCCCGTGGCTGCGCTGATCATCGCCGCGCCGGCGGTCGTCGCGCTCGCCTTTGGCGTCGCCTTCGGGCTCTCGTCCGCGGTCGCGGCGCTGGTCGCGGTAGCGGCGCTCGCCGCGACGACCGGCGCTCTTCATGAAGACGGCCTGGCCGACTGCGCCGACGCCATCGCCGGCGGGACGCCGGAGCGCCGGCTCGAGATCATGAAAGACAGCCGAATTGGCGCGTTCGGCGCCCTGGCGCTGATCTTTTCGGTCGGTCTTCGGACCTTGGCGATCGCCGACCTGACGCGGGCGTCGCTGTTTCTGGCCTGCATGGGCCTGTTTGCGGCGGCAGCCGTGTCGCGGACAGCGTGTCTCTCGCCGCTCGTTCTCCTGCCGCCGGCACGCGACGACGGGTTGGGGAGATCGGCGACGAAGCTGGACGCCGCCGCGCTGCGCATCGCGATCGTCAGCGCGCTCGTGAGCGCGATTCTTCCCCTGTTGGCCGGCGCTTCGGCCGGGCGCGCCGTTCTGGCGGCCATGGCCGCGGTCGGGGCGGCCCTCGCGACGTCCGCGGCGGCCCGTCGGCTGTTCGGCGGACAGACCGGCGACGTCGCGGGCGCCGCGCAGCAACTCGCGGAAATCGCTTATCTCGTGGTTCTTTCGACGGCGGTCTCGGCGTGAGCAGGGTCGTTCGCCCACGCGCGGCGTCCTCGCCCTGCACGCAGGTCTGCAAGATGGACCCCGCAACGAACCTGTGCGTCGGTTGCGGGCGAACACTTTCGGAAATCGCCAATTGGGGTTCGATGACCGACGCGGAGCGGACCGCCGTCCGCGCTCAGCTTCCCGGCAGGAAGGCCCAGCTCAAACCCGCCAGATCAGGCTGACAAGAAAACGCGCGATCACGACGAGCAGGAAAATCCCGAAGGCGATCTCGAGCTTTCGCTTCGACCAGGCGTGAGCCAAACGAACGCCGACGGGCGCGGCGAGCGCCGCCATCGGGGCGATGAAAGCGAAGCCGATCATCGAGACGAAGCCGACGGAGCCCGGCGGCAGGCCCGGCTTCCCGAGCCCTGCGAGCATGTAGCCGATCGCGCCGGGGGCGGAGACCAATGCGCCGACGCCGGCCGCCGTTCCCACGGCCAGATGCATGGGCGCGCCATACAGCGACATGTAGAGATTGACCAACTGGCCGCCGCCGACGCCCATCAGCGACGACAGGAAGCCCACCGCCCCGCCGGCGAACCAGGCGCGCGGCCCGGTCGGTTGAGCGTCGCCGAGCTTCCAGTTCGTGAAGCCCCCGAGCATGCGTGTGGCGGTGAAAATGCAAATCCCGATAAAGACGAGCTTGAACAAAGCAGCCGGCGCATTGCGCGCGACCGCCGCGCCGATAGCGACGCCGATCACAATCGGCAGGGCCCAGGCTTTCAGGGTCGCGACATCGACAGCGCCGCGCGCGAAATGTCCGCGCGCCGAGGAAATCGACGTCGGCAGGATGACTGCGAGCGACGTGCCGACCGAGGCCGGCATGGCCACGGAATCGTCGACGCCGGCAAATCGAAGCGTTTGATAGAGAACAGGTACGATGATCGCTCCGCCGCCAACCCCGAACAGGCCGGCCAGAACGCCGGTCGCCACTCCGGCGAGCGCCAGAGCCGGCGCAAGCCAGGCAAGATCGGAATGAAGCAGCGCGGCGGCGTTTGTCAGGACTGACGGCATTTCTGGTCGCTCACGCCGCCTCGAACTGACGGCGCGCCGCCCGTTCGATTTCGTCGACCGCCATGCGAAGAACGCCGAGATCGGCGCCCGGCTTGACCGCGTCAGTCGCAAGTCGCCGGCGGAAGGCGCGGGCGCCGGGCCTGCCGGCGAACAAACCCAACAGGTGGCGCGTGATCGACGACAGGCGTACGCCCTGGGCGAGTTGCGCCTCGATGTACGGCTCGAGCGCTTCGAGCGCCGCGTGCGCGTCGGCCACCGGCGCCGGTGCGTCGAACAGGTCCGGATCGACACGCAGAAGCAGTTCAGGGTTCTGATAGGCCGCCCGCCCGAGCATGACCCCGTCGACATGAGCGAGGTGCGTCCTGGCTTCTTCGATCGAAGCGATCCCGCCGTTGATGGCGATCGGCATGCGCGGCATGGCCTGCTTCAGCTCGTAGACCAGTTGATAATCGAGCGGGGGAATGTCGCGGTTCTCACGAGGCGAGAGGCCCTGAAGCCAGGCCTTGCGCGCGTGAACGATCAAAGCGTCGACGCCGGCGTCGGCGACCTTGCCAGCCAGATCGAACAGCGCGGCGCGCGGCTCCTGATCGTCGACTCCGATACGGCACTTGACGGTGACGGGTATGGCGACAGCCTGTTTCATGGCCGCGACGCACTCGGCGACAAGCTCCGGCGACAGCATCAGGCAGGCGCCGAACCGGCCGTCCTGCACGCGGTCCGAAGGGCAGCCTACGTTCAGATTGATCTCGCAATATCCGAAGTCCGCGCAGATGCGCGCCGCCTCGGCCAGTTCGCGCGGGTCTGCGCCGCCGAGCTGTACGGCCACGGGCTGCTCGGCCGGATCGAAGCCCAGCAGCCTTTCGCGGACGCCATGAATCACCGCCGCAGACGTCACCATCTCCGTGTAGAGAAGCGCGCGACGGCTCATCAGGCGATGGAAGCGGCGGCAATGCCGGTCCGTCCAGTCCATCATCGGCGCGACGGAAAAGCGCCACGGCGACGCCGCAGCGGGTTCGGATTTCGTCTGGAAGTTCTGGTCAGAGGCCATCGCGCTCGCGAAGTCTGCGGCGTCGAGCCGGAGCGCAGCTTTCTAGACCGCGCCCCGTCGCTTGTAAAATCCGGGCTCCGAAGGGGCTGAAGCGCGCGAGGAATGCTTTCGCCGCGCGGCTCCCGACTTCTGGGCCCGCGCCCGATGTCTCCACAGAAGATGGCCAGGCGCGGCCTCATGTTCGGCCGGATTAATTTTGGTTCACCGTATCGTCAGTTTCTGAAAGTCATCGAGCGGCCTTAGCTGACGCTTAACGCGCGCGCTCTATTGTCCGGCCAGGAGCGCGCTCTACTTGCGCGCATAAGCGAAGGCCGAGCAATGATGGAAACGCTGCGACAACTTCTCGACAAGCACGCCCGACTGCCTGTCAAGGCGGAAACGCTCGGCCCCGGCCAGGATCTCTACGCCGCTGGCCTGACGTCTTTTGCCGCTGTTCAGCTCATGCTCGCGCTGGAAGAAGCCTTCGACATCGAATTCCCCGAGCGGATGCTCAATCGCCGCAGCTTCGCGACGATGGATTCGATCGCCGCCTGCATCAATGAATTGCGTCCGCAGGCGCTCGCGTCATGAGTTCGCTCGTCGCGCGCGCGCAGCTCGTTGCGGCGGTAGCTGCGCAATATTCCGAGCAGGTCGACCAGGAAGGCCGTTTCCCGGCCGAGTCGGTGCGCGCGATGAAAGAAGCGCGGCTCTTGTCGGCCTTCATTCCGCGGGAATTCGGCGGCGAGGGCGCAGACCTCAGCGAAATCGCGGAGGTGGTTTCGATCATCTCGCAGAGCTGCGCTTCGGCCGGCATGACCTACGCCATGCATCAGATCAAGGTGTCGAGCCTGATCAGCCACGGCGGAATGGCGGAATGGCACCGCGACTTCATGCGCCGCATCTGCCAGGAGCAGCTGCTGGTCGCCTCCGCCACGACCGAAGGCGGCATCGGCGGCAACCTGCGCAACAGCGCTTGCGCAGTCGAGCGAAACGGCGACCGTTTCAAGCTCGTCAAAGACGGCACCTGCATCTCCTATGGACGCGACGCCGACGCGATTTTGATTACCGCGCGCAGCGCGCCGGACGCTCCGCCATCCGATCAGGTGATGGCCGTCGTGACGAAGGACCAGTACAAGCTCGAGCTGACCAATCCGTGGGACGCTCTGGGCATGCGCGGCACGTGCTCTGACAATTTCAAATTTTCCGCTGAAGGCGACGTGCAGCAAATTCTGCCCAGCGACTTCGGCGAGATCGCCGCAAAATCCATGCTGGCGATCTGTCACATCCTGTGGAGCGCTGTCTGGTACGGCATCGCCTCGAGCGCGCTGGGGCGCGCGCAGGCGTTTGTTCGCGCTGAGGCGCGCCGCACGCCCAATCAGACGCCGCCCGGCGCCTTGCGCGTCGCGGAAGCGGCCAACATGCTTCAGCTGATGCGCTCGAACACGATCGCCGGGCTCTCCCGCTTCGCAAAGGCGCAGCGCGACGAGGACGATCTCGGATCGGTCGGCTTCATCGTGGCGATGAACAACATCAAGATCGGCGCCTCGCGCATGGTCGTGGACATCATCAACCACGCGCTGCTGATCACCGGCATCAACGGTTATCGCAATAACTCTCCCTATAGCGTGGGACGTCACATGCGCGACGCCCTGTCGGCGCAGATCATGATCTCCAACGACCGCATCTTCGGCAACGTCGCCAATCTGCTGCTCATGCATCGCCTCGATCCGGCTTTGGTGGCCTGATCATGTGCGACGCCTGCCCCACCCTGCTCGACAAGCTCATTCACCGCGGCCATCTCGTCGAGACCGGGGTGGACGGACTCTACGGACGTAGCGGCGTCTTCGAAGCCATCGTCGATGGCTTCGACCGCCTCATTTCGCGCGCCGGCGCCGATCAGAAGGCCGAGGTCCTGCGTTTTCCGCCGGGCATGAATCGGGCGCTGTTCGAAAAGAGCGGCTATCTCAAGAGCTTTCCGCAACTCGCTGGAACGGTTCACTCGTTCGGCGGGAACGACAAGGATCACGCGACGCTGCTCGACCGTCTCGCCGAGGGCCAGCCCTGGTGGGAGAAGCAGGAAATCACCGACATCGTCCTGACGCCGGCCGCCTGCTATCCGATCTATCCGACCGTCGCGCGGCGCGGAACCTTGCCGAACGACGGCCTGATCTTCGATCTCAACTCGTATTGCTTCAGGCACGAGCCGTCCAAGGAGCCGACGCGCCAGCAGATGTTCCGGATGCGCGAATACGTGCGGGTCGGAACGCCGGATCAGGTCGTGGCTTTCCGTCAGAAATGGCTCGAACGCGGTCAGGAGCTGATCGCGCGCTTGCGTCTGCCCTTCACCGTCGACGTCGCCAACGATCCGTTCTTCGGTCGCGCGGGTCGCGTGATGGCGTCGAGCCAGCGCGACCTCGGTCTGAAGTTCGAGCTGCTCGTTCCCGTGAACAGCGAGGAGAGCCCGACCGCCTGCCTCAGCTTCAATTATCATCAGGACCATTTCGGCTCGACCTGGGGCATCCAGAACGCCGCCGGAGAGACCGCCCATACGGCTTGCGTCGGCTTCGGCATGGAGCGCGTGACCATCGCGCTGTTCAAGCATCACGGCCTCGACGTCGACAAATGGCCGGACGAGGTGCGAGATGCGCTCTCCCTCTGAGAGCGCATTCGCGCCGAAAGCCGACGCCGCCGCCTATCAGCAAAGCGCGCTGCACGATCCGGCACGCGACTGGCCCCAGACCAATTGCTACGCCGACCTCTGGATCGAAGCGATCCACGCGCGCGGCCTGCCGCCGGAAGCGATGCTCGCCTTCACCGCGACGCTCGACTTCGAGGGCGACCAGTTCACCTTCTTCAAACCGCCGCTCGAAGACATCGAGACCCTGTACGGGTTCATCGTCCATGAGCTGTCGCTGTTCGACGACATGCCGGGCCATATCGCCGAACAATGCGCGCGCGGCCGACTCGTGATGATCGAAACGGACGCATTCCACCTGCCCGACACGCGTGGCGTTTCGTACCGCATCGAAAGTTCAAAGACGACAATCGGCGTCAACCGGATCGATCAGGCGGCCCGCGCCATCGACTACTTTCACAACGAAGGTTTCTTTCGCGCCACCGGGGAAGACTACGACGGGTTGATGGCCTTCGGCGCGGCGAGCGGTCGGCAGAAGCTGCCGCCCTACGCAGAGATCGTGAAGGCGGACCTTCCCGCGCTCGAAATGGGCGCCATGCGCGATGTTGCCCGATCGCTATTGGCGCGACATCTGCGCCGGCGGCCCAAGCGCAATCCGATCGAGGCTTTCGCCGCGCGACTGCCGACGCTCATCGATCGGGTCGCGGCTCGCGAACCCGACTTCTTCCACAAGTTCGCGTTCAATTCGCTCAGGCAGCTCGGCGCGAATTTCGAGCTGATGTCGACGGGACTCGCGTGGATCGGCAAGGGAGAGGAATTCGCGCGCGAGATCGAGGCCTGCAAGGCGATTTCGGCAGGCGCGAAATCCTTTCAATTCCTGCTCGCGCGCGCGATCGTCCGGCGCAAGACGGTCGGACTGGAGGAACCGCTCGCGACCCTGTCGCGCGCCTACGACACTTTGTTCGCCGGACTGAGCGCACGCGCCGGCGCGCTCCGTCTCGCGTCCTGACGGAGAGCCGCCATGCGGCTCGATACCGGCTGGACATTCGCCGTTTGCGAACCCGACGTCGCAACATCGCCCAGAGAAGCGGCTGCGCGCCTTTCGTTCGCACCGGCGCACGCTCCCGGCACGGCGGCTTCCGCCCTGATCGCTGAGGGCAGATGGTCTTGGGACGACCCGCCGCCGCTCGATCAGCGCGACGTCTGGTATGCGACGCGCGTCGAAGGCTATGGCTCGTATGACCTGATTTTCGAGGGGCTGGCGACAATCGCGGACGTCTATCTCGACGACGCGCTCGTGCTGCGCAGCGACAACATGTTCGTCGCCCACGCGATCGACGTCGAGTTGAGAGGCGCGCACCGCCTGACATTGCGGTTTCGCGCACTGACATCCGCGCTCGCCGGACGCAAGGGACGCGCGAGATGGCGTCCGCGGATGATTCAGCCGTCGGAAATGCGCTTCGCCCGCACGAGCGCCCTAGGCCATATGCCGGGCTTTGCGCCCCCTGCTCCGCCTGTCGGCCCGTGGCGAGCGATCCGATTGGTATCGCGCGCGACGCCTGACATCGTCAGCTCGCGCGTCGCAGCGCGCGTCGATGGCGCGGGCGGCGTCGTCGACGTCGAACTCGAATTGTCGCGCGCGCCAGCCCGCGTCCCGGAAATCGAGTGCGAGAGCGCCCGCGCGCAACTGACAGCCGTCTCGACCACACGCTTCGTCGGCGCACTGCGCCTGCCGTCGGTCGCGCGGTGGTTCCCGCATACGCACGGCGATCCACGTCTTTATCTGGTGAACGCGCTGATCGAAGGCGAATCGATCGCCATGGCCCGCGTCGGCTTCCGCACGATCGAGGTCGATCGCGGCGACGATGGCGGCGGTTTCGCCTTGCGCGTGAACGGCGTCGACGTCTTTTGTCGCGGAGCGGTCTGGACGCCGCTGGATCCGATCGATCTGCAAAACGAAGCGTCGCAGCTCGCAAATAGCATCGCGCTGGCGCGCGCGGCTGGCGTCAACATGTTGCGAATCGGCGCGACCGGCGTTTACGAGACGGACGATTTCTACGGCGCCTGCGATAACGCCGGGATCCTCGTCTGGCAGGATTTCATGTTCTCGAACTTCGACTATCCGGTGGGCGATCCAGCCTTCGTCGCATCTGTCGAGACCGAAACGCGGCAATTCTTGAGAAGGACGAATTTCGCGCCGTCGATGGCTGTCTTGTGCGGCGGAAACGAAGCGTATCAGCAGGCCGCCATGATGGGAGTCGCGGAGGCGAACTGGCGCTCGCCGCTGTTCGAGGACGCATTGCCGCGTTATTGCGCCGAAGAGCGGCCGGACGTCGCCTATGTCGTCAATTCGCCGTCCGGCGGCGCGCTGCCGTTTCATGCAGACGCCGGCGTTGCGCATTACTACGGCGTCGGCGCCTATCGCCGGCCGCTCGACGACGCACGGCGCGCCGGAGTGCGGTTTGCGTCGGAATGTCTCGGCTTCGCCAACGTCCCGGACACGCGGACGCTCGTCGAAGACTTTGGCGCAACGCCGCTTGCATCGCGCTTGTGGACGGCGCGCATTCCGCGCGATCAGGGCGCGTCGCAGGATTTCGAGCAGGTGCGCGACCATTATGTCGGCCTGCTCTACGACGTCGACCCCGATGATCTGAAATCTCGCGAGCCAGACCGCTATCTCGACCTGTCGCGCGCCGCCGTGGCCGAGGTCATCGAAGCGACGATCGGCGAATGGCGGCGGCCCGGTTCGCCCTGCGCCGGCGCCCTCGTCTGGTTCTGGAAGGATTTGTGGGCTTCGAGCGGCTGGGGCGTGCTCGACTGGCGCGGCCGGCCGAAGTCTCCCTGGCATGCGTTGCGGCGCGCCTGCCGCCCGCTCCAGGTTCTCGTCAGCGACGAGGGCGTGAACGGCCTTCACGTCCATTGCATCAACGAGGGGCCGACGTCCTTTTCCGGACGCCTGTCGCTACGTTGCTATCGCGACGGCGCCACGATCGTCATGGACACGACGCGTGAGATAGCGCTCGCGCCCCGCGCCTCTTGTACGTTGCGCGATTGCGAAATCTGGGGGGCGTTTTTCGACACGGGTTACGCATATCGGTTCGGACCGCCGTCGCACGAGGCGACAGTCGCAACGCTTTACGACGACGCCGACCGTGCCGTTTCCGAGGCGTGGAGTTTTCCAATAGGCCGATCCGCGGCGATGTTCGCGCCGAACCTCGTAGCCGAAATCGTCCACGATGAATTGGGATCCGCGCTCAGGATCACGACCGATCGTCTCGCGCAGTCCGTGAAGATCGAGGATGCGACGCTCGATCCAGAGGACAATTGGTTCCATCTCGCGCCGGGCGCGTCTCGCCTCGTCAGATTTGGCGACCGCAACATCGCGCCGCGCGGGCGCATTGCGGCGCTCGGCGCGCCTCCGGTAAGCTATGGCGCGAATTGAGCCGCCACGAACCGCATGATTGACGACGCCCTGCCGCGCCCCCTGTTTTCGACGACGGTCCAGCCGGACTGGATCGATTACAACGGGCACATGAACGACGCGGCCTACGCCCGCGTGTTCAGCCTGTCGGTCGATCGGCTGATGGCGGCGATCGGACTGGATCAGGACGGGCGCGACCGCACGAGCCTGACGATCTACACGCTGACGATGACGATCCACTATCTGCGCGAGGTCCATCTCGGCGAGACGGTTTCGGTCATCGGCCGCATCCTCGATCACGACGACAAGCGCATTCGCCTCTGGCTGGAGATGCGTCGCGGGGACGGCGAAATCGCGGCGCTGAACGAACAGGCGCTCGTCTGCGTCGATCAGTCGGGCGACAAACCGCGGACGGCGCCGTTCGCGCCGGGCCAGATCGCGCGCATTCGCGCCTTTCACGCGGCGCAAGCCGACGAACCAATGCCGAAGCAGGCCGGGCGCGGGATCAGTCTGCAAAAGCGGGAATAGGGAAGCCGGACGACGCCAGCCGGACGACGTCCTCCGGACGATCGACGTCCCAGATCGTCGCCGGTTCGATCATGGCGACGCCAAGCGTGGTCAGGCGTCTGCGCGTTTCGGACATGACCGTGTCGACGCCCCAGGCCATGCCCTCGAATATCTCCGGGATCGGGCGGCGAAGGCCAACCAGGCCGTAGCCGCCGTCCTCGGTCGGCAAGAAAACAGCCGGGGCCTCGTCGAGGGCGCGCGCGCACGTCTGGATGAGGCGCGCATCGATGGTCGGCCAGTCCGACCCCATCAGCAGTAGCGGCCCTCGCGCGTCGTCGAAGATCCGATGCATCCGCTCGCCGAGGTCGCCCTGCGGTTGGTCGCGCAATGTTACGCCGAACTGCGCGGCGCACGCCTCGAAGAAGGGATGACGCCGGTCCGGGGCGCACCACAAGGCGACGGACAGGTCCGTCTCGCAGGCTTCGGCGACCGTGCGGCGCGCCAGAGATTCGTGAAGCCGCGCGGCGCCGTGCGCGCCGAGCGTCGGAATGAGCCGCGTCTTCGCGCGGCCTGCCTCGGGCGCGCGCGCCATCACGGCGAGCGTGACATCAGTCGCTTGTTCTCGGCGCATAGCCATAAGCTCGAGCAAGTTCGTTCGGGTCCGCGCCGGTCCAATAGGCGAGACGCAATCGCCACATCAACAGGACCGTTTTCCAGAAGCCGTTCTCGTCCCATCGCCGGCCCGAGGTGACGACCGGGGAGCGCAGGCGCAATGGACGAGACAATCGTTTCAATTTCGCGGAAATTGCGATGTCCTCCATGAGCGCGATTTCCGGAAAGCCGCCGACGCGATCGAACGCGGCCCGCCGGATGAAGATCGCCTGATCGCCGGTCGCGACGCCGGTCAATCCGGAACGCAGGTTCATCAGCGTAGCGACCACAGGCAGCAAAGGATGGCGACCGGCGATGCGCACATCGAAACGACCCCACGCCCTGTCGGTCGCCGCAAGACCGTCGCGGACCAGAGCCAACGCATTCGGCGGCAACGTCGTATCCGCATGCACGAACAGAAGTATGTCGCCGCGCGCCAGCGTCGCGCCGACGTTCATTTGCATCGCCCTCCCGCGGGGCGCGCGAGTTGCGCGATCGACATACGGCGCCGCGCATTCCAGGGTCTCATCGGCGCTGCCGCCGTCGACCAGGAGAATCTCGGCGCTCTGCGATCGAAACGCCGAGAGAGCGGCCAGGCGCGCGCCGATCGTCGCCGCCTCATCGAGCGCTGGAACGATAATGGAGACCGTCTCTGGAGGCAGTCGGCTTCTCCGTGTCGTCGTCTGCGACCTGCGACGCGCGAGGTGACCGGCCGCAGAGTTGAGGGCAAGCGACGCGGAGTTCCGGCGCGACGTCGCACAGACCAAAATTCAGGCGTTTGAGCCTACCCTGAATCATCTGGACGCGCTTGATTATCTCGCGACTTCGGCTAGGTTGCCGATCAAGAATGGCCGCCAAGGCCTTGGGGAGGTTAGCGCGTGAGTGGGGAATATGTCCTCGAAACCGAGGGCTTGACGAAGGAATTCGCCGGCTTCACGGCGGTCAAGGACGTCTTTTTGCGCGTCAAGCGCGGATCGATTCATGCTCTCATCGGTCCGAACGGCGCTGGCAAGACGACCTGCTTCAATCTTCTGACGAAGTTTCTGGAGCCGACGCGCGGGAAAATCACCTACAACGGCCGCGACATCACCGCGACGAAGCCGGCCGACATCGCTCGCATGGGGCTGGTGCGGTCGTTCCAGATTTCGGCGGTTTTCCCGCATCTGACGGCGCTCGAGAATGTGCGCGTGGCCTTGCAGAGAGAACGCGGAAACTCGTTCGACTTCTGGCGCTCCAAGACAGTTTTGAATGTGTACAACGATCGCGCGCGCGCTTTGCTCGACGACGTCGGCCTGACCGAGTACGCCGATACGATCGCGGTGGAGATGCCGTATGGCCGCAAACGCGCGCTCGAGATCGCGACGACGCTGGCGCTCGAGCCGGAGATGATGCTGCTGGACGAGCCGATGGCGGGCATGGGCCACGAGGACATCGATAAGATCGCCGCGTTGATCAAGCGCGTTTCGGCCAACCGAACGATCCTGATGGTCGAGCACAATCTCAACGTCGTCGCCAACCTGTCGGACACGATCACCGTGCTGACGCGCGGACAGGTGCTGGCGGAGGGCGATTACGCGACAGTCTCCAAGAACCCGGAGGTTCGTCAGGCCTACATGGGAGCGGGCGATGCTTGATACGACCAGCCGCCCTCTTCTGGAAATCGCCGGCCTCGAGGCCTGGTACGGCGAATCTCATATCCTGCATGGCGTCGAATTCAACGTCAGGCAAGGCGAGGTGGTCACCCTGCTCGGCCGGAACGGCGCGGGCAAGACCACGACGCTCAAGTCGATCATGGGCATCGTCGGCAAACGCAAAGGCTCCGTTCGCTTCGAAGGGACGGAGACGATCGGGCTTTCTTCGGACAAGATCGCGCGGCTCGGAATTGCGCTCTGCCCGGAGGAGCGCGGCATTTTCTCGTCGCTCGACGTGAAGGAAAATCTGCTGCTTCCGCCGCAGGTCAAGCCGGGCGGCCTGCCTGTCGAGCAGATTTTCGAACTGTTCCCGAATCTCAAGGAGCGCTTGACCAGCCAAGGCACGAAGCTCTCGGGCGGCGAGCAGCAGATGCTGGCGATCGGGCGCATCCTGCGCACCGGCGCGACGCTCCTGATGCTCGACGAACCAACCGAAGGTCTTGCGCCGGTCATCATTCAGCAGATCGGGCACACGATCCGCAAGCTGAAGGCCCAAGGCTTCACCATCCTGCTCGTCGAACAGAATTTCCGTTTCGCCTCGACCGTCGCCGACCGCTACTACGTAATGGAGCACGGCAAGATCATCGACAGTTTCGCCAACAGCGAGCTGGAGGCGAACATGGAAAAGCTGCACGACTATCTCGGCGTCTGAGTTTCTGAGAGCCTGTAATGATCCCCATTCTCAACATCCCGATGCAGGCGCTGTTCGGCCAGTTGCTGCTTGGCCTCATCAACGGGGCCTTCTATGCGCTGCTGAGCCTCGGGCTCGCCGTCATCTTCGGCATGCTCAACATCGTCAATTTCGCGCACGGTTCGCTCTATATGATGGGCGCGTTCTGCGCATATTTCCTGCTGAATCTCGCGGGGTTGAACTATTGGTGGGCGCTCCTGCTCGCGCCAATCGTCATCGGCGCGCTGGGCGTCGTGATCGAACGGACGATGCTGCAAAGGCTGCAGGGCCTCGACCACCTCTACGGCCTGCTGCTGACCTTCGGCATAGCGCTCATCATCCAGGGGCTGTTCCAGAACTATTTCGGGTCGTCGGGCCTTCCCTACGAAATTCCCGACCTCTTGAAGGGCGGCAAGAACCTCGGCTTCATGTACCTGCCGAACTACCGCGGCTGGGTTGTGATCTTCTCACTCGCCGTCTGCATCGCGGTCTGGTACGCGATCGAGAAGACCAAGCTCGGCGCCTATCTGCGAGCGGCGACGGAAAATCCGTCGCTGGTGCGCGCCTTCGGCATCAACGTGCCGCTGATGATCACGCTGACCTACGGCTTCGGCGTCGGCCTCGCCGCGCTCGCCGGCGTGCTCGCCGCGCCGATCAACCAAGTCCGGCCGCTGATGGGCGCCGACTTCATCATCGTCGTCTTCGCCGTTGTCGTCATCGGCGGCATGGGGTCGATCATGGGCTCGATCGTGACCGGCTTCATGCTCGGCGTCGTCGAGGGCCTCACCAAAGTGTTCTACCCGGAGGCGTCCAACACGGTCGTGTTCGTCATCATGGCGATCGTGCTGCTCATCAAGCCTGCGGGCCTGTTCGGAAGGACCGCCTGACATGACCGCGCACGCCATTACCACCAGCGCGGCGCTCGATGCGGCCAAACGGCGCGACGAGCAGATCGGGTTCCTCGTCATGCTCGCGCTGCTCATCGTAGCGCCGGCGGCCATCTATCCGTTCTTTCTGATGCAGGCGCTGTGCTTCGCCTTGTTCGCCTGCGCGTTCAACCTTCTGATCGGCTACGTCGGCCTGCTGTCGTTCGGCCACGCCATGTTCCTCGGATTGGCGGGTTACGTCTCAGCGCATATGGCCAAGCTCGGCACGATCGACGTCGGCCCGATCCATCTTCATTTCGGCCCGATGGATCCCGTGCTGGCCATTCTGTTCGGCATCGCGGCGTCCGCCATCCTCGGCCTGGTCACCGGCGCGCTGGCCATTCGGCGACAGGGCATCTATTTCGCGATGATCACCCTCGCCCTGTCGCAGATGATCTACTTCTTCTGCCTCGAAGCGCCGTTCACCCACGGCGAGGACGGCATTCAGGGCGTGCCGCAGGGCAAGGCGTTCGGACTGATCAACCTGTCGAACCAGATGACGATGTATTACTTCGTCCTCGCGGTTTTCGTCGTCGGCTTCCTGATCATCCACAGGATCATCAATTCTCCGTTCGGCGACGTCCTGAAGTCGATTCGCGAAAACGAGCCGCGCGCGATCTCGCTTGGTTACAAGGCCGATCAATACAAGCTCGCGGCTTTCGTGATGTCGGCCGCGCTCGTGGGCCTCGCCGGCGCGACCAAGTCGATCGTCGCGCAAAACGCCTCGCTGACCGACGTGCACTTTTCCATGTCCGGCGAAGTCGTTCTGATGACGCTGGTCGGAGGTCTCGGCACAATATTCGGTCCGATCGTCGGCGCCTTCATCATCGTGGCGATGCAGAACTACCTCGCCGGCTTCGGCCAGTGGGTCACCGTCATTCAAGGCGTCATCTTTGTCGCCTGCGTGTTGGCCTTCCGCCGCGGCATCATCGGCGAGATCGCGCATCGCTTCGGAAAGTCGCTGTAATTCGGAACCCGACGACCGCCGCGACTCTCGTTCAGTCTCGGCGGACGTCGATTTCGAGAGCTTCTTCCGATTCCTTGGCCTGCTGCATGAATTCGCGTTCGTAACGCTCCTCCTGGCGGCGCATCACCCACCAGCCTGCAATCAGGCCGGCGACGGCGAACGCCAGACCAATCATGCCGATTGGGCCGGCCACCCGATGCACCGCATCGCCGAACACATACCCGCCAACGCCAAACAAACTCGCCCATGCGACGCCGCCAGCGGCGTTGTAAAAGAGGAACGAGCGCCAGCTGTAGTGATTTACGCCCGCGAGCAGCGCGGCGAAGATGCGCAGCACGGCGACGAAGCGGCCGAAGAATACGATCTTGGCGCCGTGGCGCGCGAACATGTGCTGGCCGAATGCGAGCCGCTTGTCGTCGAGGCCGATCATCGCGCCGTAGCGCTTGACCAGGGGAAGGCCGTAACGGCGCCCCACCATGAAACCGATATTGTCGCCGATGATCGCCCCGGCCGAAGCCGCCGCGATGACGTGAACGATATTCAACTCGCCCGACATTCCGGCGTAAATGGAGGCGAGCACGAGGGCGGTTTCGCCCGGCAGGGGCACGCCCGCGCTTTCGAGCATGACGATCAGAAAGACCGCGTAGAGCCCGTACTGCGCAACGAGCGGCTGGATCCAGACGTGGAGCATGAAGAGGCCTAGCGGACGACTTGAGCGTTCATGGCGCGTTCGGCCTCGTCAAGCAATCTCTGTTCGTGATGGCGGTAAAAACGCCATCCGAAAAAGACGGCGACAACCGCCGCGGCCAGCATCGTAAGGCCAAACGGCCCGGCTATTCGATGGAATTCAGCGCCGAGCGCATAGCCGCCAAGACCAAAGATCGTCGCCCAGACGATCCCGCCGGCCGCGTTGTAGACGAAGAAGCGAAGCGGCGGCAGGCGATTGACCCCGGCCAGCAGCGCCGCGAAGGCGCGCAGGAACGCGACGAACCGGCCAAAGAAGACGATCGCGCCGCCAAAGCGAAAGAAAAGGTATTGCCCGAGCTTTTGCCGCCGCTCGTCCAGCCCGGCCAACCGCCCGAACCGGGCGAGGATTGCAGGTCCAGCCTCGCGCCCCACCCAGAAACCGATGTTGTCGCCGACGATCGCGCCGGCCGCCGCGGCGGCGATCACTCCTGCGATCTCGAGGCGATGCGTGGTGCCGGCGTAGACGGCGGCCGTCACCAGAACGGTTTCGCCGGGCATTGGGACTCCCGCGCTCTCGAGCGCGACGGCGAAGAGCACGAGCCCGTAGCCATATACGGAGAGCAGATGCGAAATCTGGTCGGGATCGAAAAGATGCACGGCGCGCTCCGCTGACCGCGCCGGCTTACCTCGCAGAGCGCTTCACAGGCAAGCGCCGGCCTGGATCAGGACGACCTCGTCTCGCCAAGTTCGGGCTCGACGATCAACGTCAGACCCCGCAGCACCGGCAGATCTTCGCCGGCGACCGCCCGCTGCAGAGCCTCGAATTCCTCGGCGCGCGCATTTCTGCGAAATTTGAGGACGACAGAAGCCGCCAGCGCGCCCGGCCGCACGCCCCTGCTCCGCGCTGTTTCGCGGACGCGCCGCGCGAACGCGCCGCCAATCGAAGCGACCGCGGCTTCGGCGACCAGCTCGTTCGAACACGAGTTCATGATGTCCTGCACGACCATCGGACTCTCTCCCTCGGCGCAAAATCGGATTGGCGAACAAACCCAAGTTCCCGCATCGGGGCCGCCGCCGCTGTGACAAAACGCACGTTAGAGCCCGATCGCGACCGGAAAGTGACCGGATCGTGCAGGCGACGGGGCGTTATCTGGAGCTTGCAGCCCCTCTCTCGCCACAGGATCGCCCGAGCGGTTAAAGCCGCGCCATGCATCCGGCCGCAGGGCAGGCCGCACCGGTCGCGAACGCGACGGTGAGGTCGCCTCGGAGTCAGATCACCAGACGCCGGTGTTGGGCATGGAGGCCCAGGGCTCGGCCGGCGCTTTCGCGTCGCCGGCTTGCAGCAACTCGATCGAGATATTGTCCGGCGTGCGAACGAAGGCCATGCGGCCGTCGCGCGGCGGGCGATTGATCACGACCCCGGCCTTCATCAAACGGTCGCAGAGGGCGTAGATATCGTCCGTGCGATAGGCCAGATGGCCGAAATTGCGCCCGCCGGAATATTCCTCAGGGTCCCAATTATAGGTCAGCTCGACCAGCGGCGCATTGCGGTCCCTGGCGAGGTCCAGATCCTGCGGCGCCGCCAGAAACACGAGGGTGAACCGGCCCGCCTCGTTGCTGATGCGCCGGACTTCGACCAGACCGAGCTTGTTGCAAAAGAAATCCAGCGACTTGTCGAGGTCGCTGACGCGGATCATCGTGTGCAGATATTGCAAGGTGCGCCTCCCGGCATGCGTCGCCCGACATTCGTGCAGCGCGGCGACGATGTGAAGCAAAAACTTGCCGCTTCCGTCTCGATGGCCTACTTGGGCGTCGTTTTGGGCGTCGTTCGCGACCGGAGCGAAGGAACGTATGTCGGACCACCATGCACGCAAGGAAAGCGCTGCTTTAGCCTCGATCGGCGCGAGCGCGGCGATCACGGTCGGCAAGCTGATCGCCGGGTTGATGTCGGGATCGCTGGCGCTCCTGTCGGAAGCCGGCCACGCCGCGGTGGACACGGGCGCGACCATCCTGACCTGGCTCGCCGTTCGCGAGTCCAACAAGCCTGCGGACGACGAGCACCATTACGGGCACGGCAAATTCGAGTCGCTCGCGGCGCTGGTCGAAACCGGCCTGCTGTTCGCTCTCACCGCCTTCGTCATCATCGAAGCGACGCATCGTCTGATCAACAAGAGCGCTGACGTAGAGCCGAAGGCGATCGCCTTCATCGTGCTGGTCGCATCGATCGTCATCGACGCCGTGCGATGGATATCGCTTTCGCGCATCGCCAAGGAAACGCGGAGCGACGCGCTTGCCGCCGACGCCCTGCATTTTTCCAGCGATCTCGTGGCGTCGGTTCTCGTTCTCGCAGGTCTCGTCGCAACCTATTTCGGCTATCCGCAGGCCGACGCATTCGCCGCCTTCGGCGTGGCCGCCTTCGTCGCCATCGCCGGCTACCGCCTCGGTCGCCGCACTGTCGACTCGCTTCTGGACGCCGCGCCCGCTGGCGTCGCCGACCAGATTCGCGCGGTCGTGGAACAGGTCCCCGGCGTGGTGAACGTCGAATTCCTGCGGGTGCGGCCTGCGGGATCGAAACTGCTCGGGGAAATCGGCATCGCCGTGCCGAGGACGATGCCCATGGAACGCGTCACCCGCATCTCGCAGGACGTGACCAATGCAATCGTCGCACAAGCGCCC
The DNA here is from genome assembly GCA_964634325.1 of uncultured Rhodoblastus sp. Lineage (GTDB taxonomy): Bacteria > Pseudomonadota > Alphaproteobacteria > Rhizobiales > Beijerinckiaceae > JAJXWB01. The sequence goes on along the minus strand of CAZWJF010000003.1, from coordinate 70,391 downwards.
GAGGCGGAACTCACGCTGACGACGATCCCGTCCGCGCTCGACGACGAAACCGCCCTCGAACGCATCCTATTGGTGGCGGCGCGGCAAAAGCGCGCCGTTCACCACGTCACCGTGCAGGAAGTCGAGGGACGGCTGTCCATTTCGCTTGATCTGGAGCTCGATGGACGGATGCCGCTCGGCGCCGCTCACGAGGCGGCGACGCGCCTCGAAGCCGGCGTCCGTGAAGAGCTCGGGGAAGACGTCGAGGTGGAGACGCATATCGAGCCCCTCGAGACCCGCGAACTGACGGGTCACGACGCGCCGAAGGACCTGTCGGACGCGGTGACGGCCGTGCTTGCGCGCCACGCGGCGGCGGGCGGCGTCCTTGCTCAGGTTCACAATGTGCGCGTGCGCCAGACCGACGCCGGCTTGGTCGTGAATTATCATTGCCGGGTCGCGCCTTCGCTCGCCGTGGCGCAAGCCCACGATGCGGTCGACGATGTCGACCGCGGGCTGAAGAGCGAGCGCGCCGACGTCTGTCGCGTCGTCGGGCATGCCGAGCCCTTGTCGGCGGCGTAAATTAACCAATCGTTCGCAATCCGTTCGCGCCATTTGGATGGCGCGAAAAAAATGCGATTCATCTTTCGTTAATCGGTCTGGACAAATCGCCGAACCCGGATTCTGATGGCCTTGATTCGGAGCGATGCGGCACATGGCTCCGGGCGGCGGACGGAAATCGAGGGGGCCCTCAATGGCGCGTGCAGACGCGGCCAGCGTGCTTGCGCGTGGGCGGACGCGCAACGCTGGTTCAGTAGCGACAAGATCGTTATTTGCGCCTGACACGCTCTATCGTGTCGAGCCCTGGTTTCGACGCAGCGTCGTTGCGATGGCGCTTCTCTTTCTCGGCTCGCTCGCCATCGCGACTCTCTTCATCTCGACGCGCATCAAGGACGAAGCGCTAGCGGATTCCTCCGGAGACCTGGAAATCGTCGCGGCGGCGATCGAAGACAACCTTCGCGGGGCCGCGGTCGCGCTCCTCGGCAAAGACGGCGGCGTCGCGCTGACCGACATCGCGCCCGGCAGAGCGCTGGCGCGCGGACGACGCGTCTACGTCACTGACGCAGCTGGCGCGATGGTCGACTATTTTCCGAAGGCGCCAACCGGTCCGAAAACGCTGGCGGAGATCATCGGGCAGGCTCAACCTGTCGCGGTCTACGCGAACAAGGCCGGCGTCATGCAGATCACGCTCGCTGACGGCGTCGAGGCGTTCGCGACCGTACGAAATCTGACTGCGCCGCTCGGTCAGCTCGCAGTGATCCATACGCTCGACGACGCGACGGCCGAAGCGCGCGCCAACGTGCTGCGCGCCGACATTCTGCTGGGCTCGACTGGAACTCTGCTCGCCCTGCTGGTCGCCGCCTATTATTGGCAGGCTGGCCGCACGCGCGACGCCGACGAGTCGAGCGAACGATTGCGCCGGCGCATCGACGCCGCATTGAGCCGCGGCCGCTGCGGATTGTGGGACTGGGATATCGCGCGCGGCCGCATCTACTGGTCGGAATCCATGTACCAGATACTCGGCATGGAGCCGCAGGACCGATTTCTGTCTTTCGGCGAACTGACGGGACTCATGCACGCCGGCGACACTGATCTGGCGGCGATGGCCGAGGCGCTCGCGGCCCGTCAATCGCAGGCGTTCGAAACGGAATTCCGTATCCGGAACGCCAAGAACGAATGGATATGGTTGCGTGCGCGCGCCGAGCTCGTCGACGCGCGGCCGGGCGAAGGTCCCCGCCTGATCGGCATTGCGCTCGACATTACGGAGCAGAAGACGCTCGCCGAGCACACAGAGCGCCACGACGCGCGGCTGCGCGACGCCATCGAGTCGATCTCGGAAGCTTTCGTTCTGTGGGACGCCGACAATCGCCTTGTGATGAGCAACTCGAAGTTCCGCACGCTGCACGGGTTGTGCACAGAAACTGCGGCGGTAGGCAAAGCCTATGCGCATGTGATGGCGGCAGGTTCGCCGCCGCTCATCCAGACGCAGATCGCGCTCGGCGAACGGCCGGGATCGTCGGCGCGCACCTACGAGGCGCGTCTGGGCGACGGGCGCTGGCTGCAGGTCAACGAACGCCGGACGCGGGACGGCGGTTACGTCTCGATCGGGACCGACATCACGCAGCTCAAGAAACACGAAGAGCAGTTGCTCGACTCGGAACGTCGTCTCACGGCGACCGTCATCGATCTTCGCAAGTCGCGCCAGGCTCTGGAACGACAGGCGCGCGAACTCGCCGAGCTCGCGGAAAAATACCTCGAAGAGAAGGCGAACGCCGAAAGCGCAAACCGTGCGAAGTCGGAATTCCTCGCCAACATGAGCCACGAGTTGCGGACGCCGCTGAACGCGATCATCGGCTTTTCGGAAATGATGCAAGGTCAGGTGTTCGGACCGCTCGGCTCGGACAAGTACGCCGACTACTGTGGACACATCAAAGAGAGCGGCGACTACCTCCTCGGCGTCATCTCGGACGTCCTCGACATGTCGCGGCTCGACGCCGGGCAAATCGCCCTCGAGCGCAACGATTTCGATCTCGGCCAAAGCGTGCTGTCGGCGATCCGCAGGATCGAACTCGCGGCGGACGAAAAGGCCATCGCCATCGACCTCAAGCGCCCGACGCATGCGGCCTATCAGGGCGACCGCAACGCCATCGAAAAATCGCTCGGCATCATCTTGCGCAACGCCGTCAAGTTCACGGGCAATTCAGGCGCCGTATCGGTGCGGGTCCGACAGACTGCGTCCGGCTACAACGTATTTGTCGCCGACAATGGGCCGGGCATGCCGCGAGAATGCATCGCGCGAATTGGTCGGCCCTTCGAACAATTCCATTCGCAAGTGGACAACGGGATGAAGGGTTCCGGCCTGGGTCTCGCGATCGCCCACTCGCTGATCACCCTGCACTCGGGCCGTCTCAAAGTCCGCTCGCAGCAAGGACGCGGCACTGTGGTGCAGTTTCATTTGCCCGCGCGTCTGGCCGCATAATCTGACGGGACGAGCGATCACGCGCTCAGCAAACGTCGGCACAGCTTCGCGACCGAAGAGGCGGTCGCAGAAATCTGTGAGTCGAGCCGTTGTTCGTCGGGAAGCCCCGCGCAAGCCGCAATGCGTCGCCGCACGGCCGCAGGCGCAGACGCCGGCTTCATTTCCACCGGCAGCAGTATGCGCTGCATCTGGGTGACATCCGTGTAGAGGCGATGAGCCGAGAGCAGAGTCTCCGCCTGAGCAGCGTCCAACAAGCCGAGCGCGGCCGCCTTGCGCAGAATGTCCGCCGTGCCGGTTAGTAGAATCTCCGGTCGAGCGTGCGCATGGACAAGGACGAGGAACTGCGCAGCAAATTCGATATCGATCAAACCGCCGCGCAGAAGTTTGATGTCCGATCGATCGGCGTCGCCCTTCTCCTTCGCGATGAGTTCGCGCATCTCGGCGATTTCGCGCGCGACCGCAGTCTTGTCACGCGGGCGCCTGAGCGCTTCGCTCATCGCATCGTTCAGATCGCGCATGAGGCTTCGATCGCCGCAGACGGCGCGTGCGCGGCACAGCGCCATCTTCTCCCAGGTTTCGGCTTCTTCGCGCTGGTATTGCACGAAGCTCGACAACTGAACGGCGACAGGGCCCTTCTTGCCCGACGGGCGAAGCCGCATGTCGACGTCGTAGAGCGCGCCCCGGCGCGTGGACACAGTGAGCGCCGAGATCAGCCGCTGAGTGAAGCGGGTATAATATTGCACGGCATGCAAGGCGCGACGGCCGTCTGACTCTGGTTTCGTCTCGTCATAATCGTAGACGATGACGAGATCGAGGTCCGAAGTCGCCGTCATCTCGCGCGAGCCGAGCTTTCCCATGGCGATGACGGCTATGCGCCCCCCCGGGACGCTTCCATATTCTTCGCCGAACGCTTTCGTTACGTGACTCAGAGTGGCTTCGAGAAGGCAATCGGCAAGGGCGGAGAATGCAGGCCCGGCCTCGACCGGGTCGATGGCGCCTGAGAGCGCCCGAACGCCGATCGAGAACAGATTTTCCTGCGCGATCGAACGCGCCGTATCCAAGAAGTCTTCGTAGTGATCGATCTCGAACAGGCGGTGCGCATGCTCGTCGAAATAGGCGCGATCGAGTGCCGACCCGAAGAAGCGCGGGTCGATCACCGCGTCAAGCGCGTGCGGGGTCTTCGCCACGATGGCCGCGAGCCGCGGCGCCGCTCCCAGAACGTCCGAAAAGAGATCGCGCAACTTGCCGTTGGAGCGAAGAATTGAGAAGAGCTCGATCGCCGCTGGCAGATGGCCAAGCATAGCGTCGAAGGCCGCGAGCGCCGCATCTGGATCGCCCGAACCGGCGAGAGACTCGAGCAAATCCGGCACGAGTTCGGTCAGGACTTCTCGGGCGCGGGCGCTCTGGACCGCCGCGCGACGCCCGAAGTGCCAACCGCGAACGGTCTCGGCCGCAAGCTCGGCGTTCTTGAAACCCATACGGCGAAGCGTCTCGAGCGTATCGGGATCGTCCGTGACGCCCGTGAAGACGAGGCTGCCTTTTTCAGCGTCGAGCGCCGGCTCGTGTTCAAAGAGCCGCGCGTAATGCCTTTCCACCTTCCTGAAATGGCGAGTCAGCCAGGTTTCGAACTTGCGATAGGTCGACTGACCGCAAAATTTCGCGAAGCGGCGCAGGGCGTCGTCGTCAGACGGCAAGCGCTGCGTCTGCTCGTCGGCGATCATCTGCAAACGATGTTCGACCGTTCGCAGAACGATGTAGGACTCCTTCAATTCGTCGCGCGCCTGCGTCGTCACCCAGTTGTCTTCTGCAAGCGCGGCGAGCATGTCGAGCGTGCGTCGTCCCCGCAATTCCGGACGACGACCGCCGAAGATCAGTTGTTGGGTTTGCACGAAAAATTCGATTTCGCGTATTCCGCCGCGCCCCAACTTGACGTCGTGGCCGGGCACGACCACCTCCGCATGACCTCGCACCGCGTGGATTTGGCGTTTCATCGCGTGAATGTCGGCGATCGCGGCGTAGTCGAAATAACGCCGCCAGATAAATGGCCGCAATTCCGCAAGAAACTGCTCGCCGAGCGGAATCTGGCCCGCGATCGGGCGCGCCTTGATCATAGCGGCGCGTTCCCAATTTTGTCCGAGCGTTTCGTAATAGCTGAGCGCGGCCGGCAGAGACACTGCGACCGCCGTCGAGCCGGGATCTGGTCGAAGCCGAAGATCAACGCGCAGCACATAGCCGTCGCCAGTGCGCTCCGACAGGAGCCGCGCAAGCGCCTTCGTCAACCGGACGTAGAAGGGGCCTGGCTCCGCGCCGTTCAGCCTCGCCGCCGCGGTTTCCGGATCGTAGAAGACCACGAGGTCGACGTCGCTCGAATAATTGAGTTCGCCCGCGCCGTGCTTGCCGAGCGCAAGGACGACGAGACCGCATTCAACCTGCGGATCCGCGCTGTCGACCGGCGAGAATTTTCCGTCCGCGACCGCCTCGCGAATGAGAAAATCGAGCGCCACGGAAACGAAGGCGTCGGCGGCCGCGGTCAACGCCGCTGTCACTTGCTCAAGACCCCACACGCCGCCGAGATCAGCGAGCGCGATGTAGAGGGCGGTGAATTGTCGCGCGCGGCGGAGGCGCGTCATCACCTCAGCCTGATCGGTCGCGGATCGGCACTCGGCTGCGAGCCGGTCAAGCGCCGAGGCGATCGCGTGCGTCGGGTCGCTTTCGAGCATGTCGCGCAGGCGCGCATGATCGGACGCAGCAAGTCGCCAGAGAAACGGCGAGTGATCGGCGACCGCGGCCAGCAGAGATTCTACGGCCGGCTCCGACAATAACGTCCGCAACGCTGCATCGGTCTTCGTCGAGGCGATCAGTTCGTCCAGTTTGTTTGCAGAACCTTTCTTGTCGGCGACGAGCGGCGACGGTCGCAAGAGGCTCCAAAGGGGCGCAGCGTTCTTGTCAGTGTCAGGACCCACTCTTGGTTTCTCCGCTTCGATTGCCCGACGCCCCGGGCGCCGGCGACGAGTGTGGCAATTCCAGCACCGCTCGCAATCCCGGCGCATTATCCTCCAGTTTCAGCGCGCCGCCATGAAGATGCGCAATCGCCGCTGCAAGCGAAAGGCCAAGGCCGGATCCCGGCAAGGTGCGCGAGGCCTCCAGTCGAACGAACCGGTCGAGCACGCGATTGCGATCCGCGGCCGGAACGCCCGGTCCCCGGTCCTCGATCGAAAGGCGGACCACAGCGCCCGTTCTGCGAACGACAAGCCGAAGCTCCGGCGCAATCCCGGACGACGCGGGCGCGCCGTATTTGAGACCATTGTCGAGCAGGTTCGCCAGAGTGCGGGCGATCAGTTCGCGATTGCCGCGCACCAGCAGCCCCGGCTCGATCGCGCTGGCGAATGCGACGCCATGTTCTTCGGCGGCCGCTTCGTACAGCTCCGTCACGTCCTCCGCGACGCGACTGACGTCGAACGTCTCCATGCTCGGCCCGCTGCCGGACTCGGCGCGGGCGATTGTCAGCAAAGCGTCGAAAACTCGGATCAGGCCGTCGGCCTCGCTGATGACTTTCTCCAGCGCTTCATGCGGGCCGTCCGGGTCTCCCGTGCGCCGCAACGCCATTTCCGCGTTGTTGCGCAGACGCGTCAGCGGCGTTCGCAGATCGTGGGCGATATTGTCGGAGACCTCCTTCATGCCCTTGAGCAACGCTTCGATGCGCGCAAGCATGGCGTTCAGATTCTCGGCGAGACGATCGAGTTCGTCGCCGCTCCCGGCGATGGGCAGACGGCCTGACAGGTCGCCCGTCATGATCGCCGCCGCGGAGGCGGACATGGCGTCGACGCGTTTGAGAACGCGGCGGGCGACGACGAGGCCGCCGATCGCGCCGATCGCCACGAGCCAGAACAACGAACCGGTCAACGCCCGCCTCAGGATGACGCGAAGGCTTTCGAGTTCTTCGACGTCGTGTCCGACGAGGAGGCGGTAATTGCCAGGCAGGATGAACACGCGCGCCAGCGCGCGCCGACGCGCCTGTCTTTCGCCCGGCCTTTGATAGATGGTTTCCACGAGCGCGGGCCGTGCGAGCGCCGCCGTCGGCAGCGAGGCGACATTGCCGACGATCGGATCGCCCGAGAAAGTGGTCAGCAGGTAGATGTCGCCGCCGGGCTGTTTGATACGCCGCTCGATCGCTTCGACGACTTGCTTTACGCCACCCTGCTCGTACTGGTCGGAAAGGCCGCGGATGTCTGCGTCGATGGTTTCCGCGATCTGGTCCTCGAGGACCCCGCGCACGTTGCGGCCGACATTGAACACGACAAGGCTGGCCGCTATCGCGAAGGCGATCGAATAAAGAACGGCGAGCTTGAACGCGGTCGTTCGAAAAAGTTTGCTGAGCGTGTTCACCGACGCACCGTCGTCGCCGCCGTTCTCCCGAAAGCGGCGGCGCGCGCACGTCCTTTCGTCGCGAAGAAAGCCCGGCCTCTCAAATGGCCTCCTCGCGGATCATGTAGCCGGCGCCGCGCACCGTGTGCAGCAGCGGCGTCGCAAACCCCTTGTCGATCTTGCTCCGCAACCGCGAAATATGCACGTCGATCACATTGGTCTGCGGATCGAAATGATAATCCCAGACATTCTCGAGAAGCATGGTGCGGGTTACGACCTGCCCGGCGTGCTTCATCAGATATTCGAGCAGGCGGAATTCTCGCGGCTGCAGAGATATCTCTTTTCCTGCGCGAGTGAGCTTGTGTGAAAGGCGATCGAGTTCGAGATCGCCTACACGGTAGACGGTTTCCTGCGGGCCAGTCGCGCCTTTGCGCCTGCCGAGCGCCTCGACGCGCGCCAGCAGCTCGGAAAAAGCGTAGGGCTTGGGCAAATAATCGTCGCCGCCGGCCCGCAGGCCTTTCACGCGGTCGTCGACCTGACCCAGCGCCGAAAGGATCAGCGCGGGCGTTTCGATCTTCTGCGCCCGCAGGCTGGAAATGAGAGACAAGCCGTCCAGCTTCGGCAGCATGCGGTCGACGACCAGGACATCGTAGTCGCCCTCGGCCGCGCGCGCGTAGCCGTCGAGCCCGTCGGCGGCGTGGTCGGCAAGGTGCCCCTGCTCGCGAAACGCCTTCACGAGATAAGCGGCAGCTTCTGAATCGTCTTCGATCACGAGGAGTCGCATGTCAGACATATAGCCGCTCCAAAAGAAAAACGGCAGGCCGGTTGGGGGAACGGCCTGCCGTAGCCAGCGTCGCGAACAGGGCGGGCCGCGACCTGGAATCGTCTGTCAGGACGAAGCTTTGGTCGCCAGCGCGACAAAGTGCGTTGCGTCGCCCGTCTTGACGCGCAGGAGCACCGCCTTGCGTCCCTCCTCGCGCGCTTCCTTGATCGCCGACGCAACTTGCGCAGGGGTGGTTACGCTCTTGCCGGCGGCCTCGAGAATAACATCGCCCGCGCGGAGGCCCTTTTGGGCGCCCGCGCCGTCCGGATCGACCTGAGCCACCACGACCCCGACCTTGCCAGCGCCGGGGACATCGGCTGCAGGCGCGAGTTCAACGCCAAGACCCGCAAGCGGGCTTCCGCTCGGCGCATCGGACGTATCGGCCTTGGCCTCGCGATCCGTCGGGAGCTTGCCGAGCGTAACGGCGACCGTCTTTTCCGCGCCGTTGCGGACAAAGGTCAGATCGACCTTCTTGTCCGGGCCGAGCCCCGCGATCCTGCGGGCGAGTTCGCGCGGACCGTCAATCCGTTCGCCGTCGACAGCGACGATCACGTCGCCGGACTTGACGCCAGCCTCTGCGGCAGGGCCGCTCTTGGCTTCTGCGACGAGCGCGCCCTTCGTGCTCTTGAGGCCGAGGCTCTCAGCTATATCCTGCGAAACGGGTTGGATCTGGACGCCGATGTAACCGCGCGAGACGACCCCCTTGTCCTTGAGCTCGGCGATCACCTGCTTGGCGACATCCGCCGGAATTGCGAAGCCGATGCCGACCGACCCGCCAGACGGCGAGAAGATCGCGGTATTGATCCCGACGACCTGCCCCGTCGCGTCGAAGGTGGGACCGCCCGAATTGCCGCGGTTCACCGGCGCGTCGATTTGCAGGAAGTCGTCGTAGGGGCCAGAGCCGATATCGCGACCACGCGCGGACACAATGCCCGCCGTGACCGTGCCGCCGAGGCCGAACGGATTGCCGACCGCCACGACCCAGTCGCCGACGCGCGGCGTCTTCGTCCCGAACTGCACGTAAGGATAGGTCCCGGCTTCCTTGATCTTGAGGAGCGCGAGATCGGTCTTCTTGTCAGTGCCGATGATCTTGGCAGGCGCCGTCTTGCCGTTGTCGAGCACGAGTTCGACTTCGGTCGCATGCTCGACGACGTGATTGTTGGTCACCACGTAGCCGTCGGGCGACACGATAAAGCCCGAACCGAGCGCCATGCCCCGCTGCGGCTTCGAACGGAACTGGAATCCGGGGCCGCCAAACTGTTTAAAGAAGCGCTCGAGCGGATCGCCAGGCGCAAGCTGCGGCATGCCGGTCTGCTCGTCAGCGCTCGCCGTCTCCATGGTCTTGACGCGCACCGAGACGACCGCGCCTTTCACGCGGTCGACGAGGTCAGCGAAGGACGGCGGGCCGGACGGCGCAATCGACTGGTTCAGAGCGACCTCGGCGCGAACAGGCGCCGTGAATACCGTGGCGTTGACGAGCGCTCCACCGAGAGCGAGCGCGGAAACCGCGCCGAGCAACATCACCCGAGAACGCGTGCGGGGACGCGGAGAGGAGAAGCCTTCGGGACCGGCGGACGAACGAACGGAGGGAAAAGACATGAAATTGATCTCCATCGGCGGGCGGCTCTAACCGCCGTCGACGATGAAGATGGAGCGCACGCCCTTACGCGGTCGTGACGGCGGAATTAAGCTTTTGTAATCGGGGTGTTCTCAATTTCGCCGTTATTTCCCTGCGCGACGATACGCTCCAGCTCCGCACGCTCGGCTGCGCTCAGAGCGGAAGGTTTGGCGAGCCGCCCGTTTCGCATCCGCATGACGGTGAAGACGCCCGCGCCGAGCAACACGAACACGGGCGTAATCCAAAGCAGCAAAGTCTCGGGCTTGAACGGCGGTTTGAGCAAGACGAAATCGCCGTAGCGGGCGACAAGATAGTCGCGAACCTGATCGTCGCTGTCGCCCTTCTTCAGCCGGTCGCGGACCAGGATGCGAAGATCGCGAGCGAGCGGCGCATTCGAGTCGTCGATATTCTCGTTCTGGCAGACCATGCAACGGATGCCGGTCGAAATCTCGCGTGCGCGTTGCTCGAGCTTCGAATCGGGAAGGATTTCATCCGGCTGGACCGCCAGCGCGCCGGCCGGCGCGAAGAACGCCAGGAACACGAAAACAATGGGACGCAGCCAGCCGGTCATTTTCCGCCCTTGCCCTTGCCTTCGCCCTTGCCCTCGACCCAGACGCCCTGCTTCTTCAACGCGTCAGCAACCTCGCGCGGCATGTAGCGCTCGTCGTGTTTCGCCAGCACGTTGTCCGCCTTGATCGATCCCTTGGCGTCGATCGCGCCCTCGGCCACGACGCCCTGCCCTTCACGGAACAGATCCGGCAGGATGCCGTCATAGGCCACCGACACGGTCTTGTCGCCGCCGTCCGTGATCTCGAAAGTCACCTGTTTGCCGGCGCCGCGCACCAGCGTGCCATCCTTCACCAGACCGCCAACGCGCACGCGCGTTCCCGCATCCAGATGCTTGGCGGCCAATTCGGTCGGCGAATAGAAGAAGACGATATTGTCGCGCATGGCGAAGAGCACGAGGCCCAGCGCGCATCCGAGCGCGGCGAGGGCGCCGGCGATGAAAGCGAGGCGGCGCTGCTTGCGGGTCATAAGTCTGATTTCACTTTCCGGCGCGCGCCGGATGTGGCCGCGCGTATTGTCCGTTTAGCCCGACGGCGGCGACCTGCAAATGCGCGAATCGTCTCAGCAGCGCCTCGACCGACAAAAAAAGGCCGCTGCGGACAGCGGCCCTCGATCGCCTCAGCTGACGATCCGCCACACGCCGTCGCGGCCGCGGCACGCGACGCCTTCAGCCGCGCGCGGCCGGCCGTCGATGTAGATGCGATGCGTATAGTTGCGGCACATCCCACGGGTGTCCGTAAATTCCGGACCGGGATCGATGTAGCCGTAAGCGTGCCGACCGCGCCACGGACGGCGTTGTCCCGAATCGAACGCCGCCTCCTGCGCAGCGTAGGCCGCCTCGCGATCCTGATCGTCGAGATCGCGGCCAATGGCGTTGCCGGCCAGTCCGCCGAGCGCGGCGCCCGTCAACGCGCCGACCACCGTTCCGTTCGAGCCCCCGACCGCGCCGCCGATCAGGCCGCCGGCGAGCGCCCCGGCGCCTGCGCCAAGCACCGTGCCGCCAGCCTCGTTCGGACCTGCCGAAGCGCAGCCCGCAAGAGACAGTCCGATGAGGCCGACAATGGCCAGATTTGTAGTCTTCACGTGCAAAATCTCCTGTCGCCGGCCAAGGGCCGGCCCGGCGGCAGCATACATGGAGACGCAATCGGGCGAAAATCTGTCACGCCGCCGGCAGGCGCAGCACCGCGCGCAGGCCGCCGCGCGGACTCGCCTCCAGCGAGAGCGAACCGCCGTAGGCGCCGGCGAGGTCCGAGACGATCGACAAACCAAGGCCTGAACCGGGCTTGGTCTCGTCAAGCCTCTGTCCACGGCGCATCGCTTCGGCCCGCTGCTCGGGCGGCAGGCCGGGCCCGTCGTCGTCGATCGACATCACAAGGTGCGTTCGTCCAGCGGCGGCAGGCTCGAGGGTCAGAGCCACCTCGATCGTACGCGCCGCCCACTTGCAGGCGTTGTCCAGAAGATTGCCGACAAGCTCTTCGAAGTCCTGTTTTTCTCCGAGAAAGCGTAGCCCGGCCGGGGGCGCGCCGCAGACAATCTCGCGGTCCCGATAGATTTTCCGGAATGTCCGGATCAGCCCGTCCAGGGCGGGCTCGACATCGGTGGACGCGCCTATGGCGCCGGCGCGCGCCGCCGCCCGGGCGCGATCCAGGTAATAGGTCACTTGATCGCGCATCAGGACGGCTTGTTCGCGGACCTTGTCGGCGAGCGGCCCCGACTCGTCGCCGGCTTCATTGATAATGACGCTCAGCGGCGTCTTGAGCGCGTGCGCCAGATTTCCGACCTGCGTCCGCGCGCGCTCCACGACATCGCGGTTGGCCGCGATCAGAAGGTTGAGTTCGTCCGCGAGCGGCGCGATCTCGGTCGGATATTCGCCCTCGATCTTCTCCGCGGCGCCGCGACGCACGCTGGAGATCGCCCCCTCGAGGCTTCGCAACGGCCGCAGACCAAAAGCGACCTGAAAGGCCGTGGCGAAGAGCAAACCGGCGGCCAGCAGCGCGAAAGCGACCGCCAATGCGAATTCAAACCGGGCGATCTGCTTTTCCAGATCTTCGGTCGTCGCTGCGACCTGGACGAGGTAGAGGCCATTGTCGCCGACCGAAATCTGTCGTTCGACGATGCGCAACATCCGATCGTCGGGTCCAAGCGCATATCCGGCGCGCGAGCCGCCGACGCCCGCCACCACGCCCTGATCCGCGAGTTTCGGCAGGCGCGCAGCGAAAAGCGATCGCGACGCGCGAATTTGCGGCTTTTCAGTATCGAGCCGGGCGATTTGCCAATACCAGCCGGACAGGACGAGTTCGAACTGCGGATCGCCGAGTTCGCCGGGATCGCCGCGCTGATCGTCGCCAGAACTCGCCACGTCGGCGACCAGAGCGCGCAGATAGACGCCGAGCCTCTGGTCGAAATTTCGCTCTGTGACCGAGCGATAATAGGCTGAGAGCAGAAGGCCGGCGACGCCAAGCACAACGACGATCCAACCTGCCGCTGTCAGAAAGAGGCGGCGTGCTATCGAGCGGCGCGCGAGCAGAGGCGACGCCATCACCTGGCGGTCGGTTTGGATTGCTTGGTCTGCGGGGCGTCCGGCGGCGCGACGAGATAGCCCAAGCCGCGCACTGTCTGGATGATCTCGACGCCAAGCTTCTTGCGCAGACGTCCGACGAACACCTCGACCGTATTGGAGTCGCGATCGAAATCCTGATCGTACAGATGTTCGACGATCTCCGTGCGCGACACGATGCGGCCGACATGGTGCATCAGATAGGCGAGCAGTCTGTATTCGTGCGAGGTCAGCTTGATCGCGACGCCGTCGACGAGCACGCGGCCCGATTTGGTGTCGAGGCTGACCGGTCCGCAAACGAGTTCGGCGCTGGCGTGACCCGTGGCGCGGCGCGTGAGCGCGCGGAGGCGCGCAAGCACTTCCTCGATATGGAAAGGCTTCGTGACATAGTCGTCAGCGCCGGCGTCGAAGCCCCTGACCTTTTCGCTCCAGCCGTCGCGCGCGGTCAGTATCAGGACGGGCATGCTCCGGCCGGCCTTCCGCCAGGCTTCAAGCACCGAGACGCCGTCGATTTTCGGAAGGCCGATGTCGAGCACAACCGCATCATAAGGCTCCGTCTCTCCCAGAAACTGGGCCTCCTCGCCGTCGAAGGCGCGATCGACCGCATAGCCCGCATGAGAGAGGGCCTGCGCCAGTTGGCGATTGAGATCCTTGTCGTCCTCGACGACCAGAAGCCGCAAGCGAACCTCCCTGCCCTATCTGTGCGCGGGCGCTTCGGCCGGCTGGCCGGAACGCGCATCGACGCGGGTATGTATCAGGCGGCCGTCGCGACGCAAAAGGTCGATTTCGTAGATGAAGGTGGGGCCGACCCGGCACAGCTTTACGGAAATTGCGTCCGCGCGATGTTCAGCCGCCTGCGCGCGCAGCAGCGCGAAAGGGTCGGCCAGTTTGTGGGTCAGGATATTGTCGCGCGTTTCCGTGGTCGAAAAACAGACCCGCTCCGGGGCAGGCGCATCCGCCTGCTGCGCGACGGCGCCTCCGGCTGCGGCGCAGATCGCCAAAAACGCCATCGCTTGCCGGAAAGTGCGCATTCGCAAGTGTGGGACCGCCTCGATGAACGGCGAGTGAATGGCCAAGGGCTCAGACCCGAAGCGCGGCTCGCGCTTATCTGATTGGAACCGGCTGCGCAGACGGAGCGCCGCCGAGCGACTCGCAAATGGCGGCTGAGACCGCATAAACCTTTCCAGCGGCGCCGATCGCCCCGTCCCCTGCTTCGACAATCTGCGCGACGGTCCGAGACAGGGCCGCGCCGGACACGACCAATCCGCAGTCGAAAGCCATGGCCAAGGATTTCAGATTGGAGGCCGCCTGTCGCGTCCTTTCGGACGCCAGCCAGTCCGCCGCTTGCTGCGCCTGCGCGCAGCCAGCGATCCAGAGCGCAACCGATACGGCGATAACTCTTTTCATTTCAGGCTCCTGAAGCGATGTTCTGACCACCGTCGCCGCCAGTCGCTTTGGACATCGCTGGCGAGGCGGGATCAGCCGGACGGTTGGAAATGAAGGCGGCGACGGGCACGAGCTTGAGCGCGATCGCCGCGCCAGGCAGGCCGGCGGCCGCAGCGAGAGTCAGCTCCGCGACGACCGCGTCGACCGCGACCGTTTTCCAGTCGTGCGCTTTCAACGCCGCGACGAACTCGGGGCCGTTGTCGCGCACGAGCGCGATTGCCGCGTCGACGAGCGAAGCTGCAACCGACGACAGGTTCACTTCGCCGCCGCCGCGGCGTCCGGCTTTCCCACCGGGGTCGAGGTGATCGCGCGCATGAAGATGGCGATCAGACCCGAGACGAAGAATGCGCCCGTTGGGCCGATCAGCGTCGCCCAATCCACGGCGCCGAGATATTGGAGAGCGGCCGGGCCGATTGCGAGCGCGAGACCGACCGATATCGTTCTGTAGCCTTTCATGATGTCCGCTCCTTGCAGTGTGACGAGATTGACGAGCCGGGCCTGCGCCGGATCGGGGTGGTCGGCCCGATGGGCCAGATCCGCGTGTCGCGGCTGAGCGACCGAGAGTGCTGACGAGACGCGCGCTCGCGCGCGGCAATCCGGCGACCGACCAATCAGCGGTCGCCAAGATTACAGGCAAGGTCTTGAACGCGTTGTCGACGCGCGGCGCGATCGTGCACCGGCCAGCCCGCAGATCGTCGCCGAACCAGGATACGACGAGCGCGACATTCTCCAGATTGGGACACAACGCCTGCAACGCGTCGAGCGATCCCTGCCAGTCGGTCGGGGCCCAGGACTGGCTACGGTTCTCGTGAACCGTCGTTCCGGGACCGGGAATGCTCGATTGCAGGGTCGGCGCGTAGCCGAACTCCGTCGAGCCCGGAATGAGGTCGATCGCGCGGATCATCCGCCCGACGCCTTCGACCGGACGGACGATTTCGAACGAGAGCTGGGGAACGCGATTGCCGAAGGCGGCGAGCGGCATTCGCTCGAACACGACATAGGCGAGCCCGCGATAGGCGGGGACTGTCCCGGCGGCTTCCTTGGCGACGATCAGCGGATCGGCGTCCTGATCCTCATCGCCGCGATAGACGCGCATCGTCACTGTCGTCAGATCGAGCTCCTGCCCGTCCGCCCAGACACGACGCACGAATGCGATGGGCCCTTCGCACAGGCCGACGGCGAAGTTGGCGAAGTAGCTATAGGAGACGTTGATCTGCGCCGGCCGCGCAGGTGCGGCGGCCTTTCCACCAGAGCCGGGTATGTAGGCGACGTTGGTCTGCTCGATGAACCGCGTCGCCCAGATCATCTGACCGCCGATGCGCGCGCGGCCATAAACGCGCGGCACGGACGCGCCTTCCATCGACGACACGCCGGAGATCTTGGTCAGGCGCGGACCAATTTCCACGCGTGGCGAACTGGAGGCGCCAGGCTGCAACAAAGCGCCGCCGAGCCCGCCGACCGCCTGACCGACGGCGGCTCCGATCGGACCCGCGACAACGTCGCCGATCGCCGACCCGATCGCTGCAAGAACCAGTGTCGCCATGTAGCAAGCTCGCTTGAGCGCCGTCGTCGCGGCGAAATGAATGAGACGGCTGGCGGCGCGAAGGCGCTACCGCGCGTCCTCGGCTTGAACGCCCGGAAACGCGAAGGCGCGCACGATGCGGCGTCGCCACGCGCCGAGCGCCACTTCCGCGACGCATGCGCCGTCGTGCGCGTGGATCATGCGACCTTCGCCGGTCGCGACGCCGACGTGCTTTGCGACGGCGCCCTCGCGGAAACGAAACACCAGTATGTCGCCAGCGCGCCACTGATCGACTCGGACTGGCGCAAAGTGCCGTTCGCCGAGTTCGATAAGCGTCTCCTGTCCGCTCGCCTCGGCCCAATCGGACGTGTAAGGCCGCATCGGCTCTGGCTCAGGACCTATCAATTCGCGCCAAAGCCCGCGCACCAGCCCGAGACAATCGCTCCCGACGCCGCGCAGCGAGGCCTGATGCCGATAGGGCGTGCCGAGCCAGCCGCGCGCGGCCGCAACGATCGCTTCTCGCAGCGCGACGCTCATGGAACGAGGCTTCCACCGTCCATCGGCGCCCCGTTCGCATTGGGATAGGCGGCGACGACATCGTTGCCGGGCATGTGCGGGAAGCCGCGAAAATTGAGGATATTGTCGAACTTTTCGCGGCAGGTTTCCGGGCTCTTGTCGCAGCCCGCATGCAAGGTCACCCGCGCGCCGGTCGCAAACGGACTCCGCGGAGGCGTCCACAGGACGATGCGATCCCCATCGGCGGCGGCTTCATGCAGCTTGATCGCGTGACGCTGGCCGTTCGAAGACAGAATTGAACCGTCTGTGAAGAAGCCCCCTTCGAAGAACGAATCCAGAGCTACGACGACAGCGCCATATTGCTCGGTAGCTACGATCGTCGCGCCGGTCTCGTACAGCGGGCCGCCTATATCGATCCTGCATCGGGCGTCGCCGAGATCGGCGGCGCAATTGCGCTGAAACTGACGGCCTTGCTCTTCATCGAAACGGTGCGCCAGCGAGCGCAACTCCGCCACGAAAGAAAACTCGGTGCGTCGGACTTCGCCGATCGCCGCAACATCCATGAGGACGCGCCGCTCGACATCCGTCCAGTCGACCAGCCAGATCTCAACGCTGGCTCCATCGTAGACGCCGGAGTCGAGATCGGCGTCCCTGAGCGCTTCATCAGCGAAGGCGCCTCGGACCTCTCCGCCGCCAATCGCAAAACCGGCGGCGGCCTCCGCCTGCGCGGCGTCCAATCCGGTGGTCGCCCGGAATGTCGCGCCGGCGAATGTCAGGTCGCAGTCGTGGTCGGTGAAGCCGAGAACGACGCCGTCGCGCCGCATCAGCCGCCAGCAGTGGCACAGGGTTGTGGCGGCGCCGCCGAGGGCCGCAACCATGTCGTCGGACAATCGCCGCATCGGAACCTCAGGTCAGGATTTCGACAATCGGAATGTTCGGCATCTCGCCCGCTTCGAATGACGAATGATCGACTTCGAGATAGTCCGCATCGAAGCGCGCTGGCGTATCGAACAGATAGCCTGCCGTGACTGCGGCGCCCTGGGACGGGGCTGTCGTGAGCGCGACAACGCCGGTTGCGACGTCGACCAGGAACCGATCCTGAGCGATTTCTTCGCCCGCAATCGCGATCAGGACCGTGCCAGCGACCGGCTTGCAGATCGAACGCGTATAGGGCGCGAATGCGCCTCCGTACGTCTTGATCAATTGAAACGTTCTGGCCACGCCGTCGCCCGTTCCGATCGGCTGGTCGGTCGCCCGCGCGCTGCGCCCTGGCGGCGCGGACGAATGATCGAGCCGGTCGCGCCATCGAAAGCCGTAAAGCCGTCCGCGTCGTTCCTCGAAGAACTCGACGATCGACGACAGATCGGCGAAGCTCTTGACGCCGTAGCCCGCCTCCCAGCGCCGACGCGAACGCGACCACCGCGCATTGCGCGCCTCGCGTCCGGAGCCGAACGTCACGACATCCGTGCGCCGCTCCGGCCCGCCGCGCGCGCCGAGCGCAACGTCCAATGGAAAGAGAATTTCATGAAACCCGCTCATCGGCGACCCTCGCGACGAATGCGCAAAATTGATCCAGAACAACGCGCCAGCGCCCGTGCGGACTAGGCTCGCTGCATTGCAACGAGAGAGAGACATCTGAAATGTCGCATGTGGCGCATGAGTTGAGCGACGAGTTCCCGGCCGAGCTTTCGGCTATTCAGACGTTGAGGCAGTCGGACGCCCATTTCGCGCGCATGGCCGACCGCTATCACGAGCTCAACCGAACCTTGCATCGCATGGAGAGCAACGTCGAACCGGCCGACGATTTCACGATCGAAGACCTGAAGAAGGAGCGCCTGAGGCTCAAAGACGAGATTTCGTCGTATCTTCGCGCGTAAATCAGAGGGCGCGACGTCCGCGCGCCACCGCGCGCGCCAGTGCGGCGGCGACCTGAGCTTCCGATCGCCGAAAGCTCTCGACGTCCGGCGTATGAATATTGACTGTGACGCTTGGCGTGCGCATGGGCGCCCCATTCGCCGCTACGCCTAATTGTCCGTTCGGACCACGCGCAAGGGGCAGTATCGCCTCGGCGCCCCGCTCGCCCATCAAGCCCAGGCCTGCGCCGGAGCCGAAGAACGTCGGGCTGGCGACGATTCCCCCATCGGCGAAGGGCGCGACGGGAAGCGATCCTCCACCAGACCCGAACAGGCCGCCGAAGATCGACGACAGCCCTTGGCCGAGCAGATTTGAGCCAGCATTCGCGAGAACTTGCGACATCGACACAGCGATGGCCGATAGCGTCGAATTGAAGGCGCGACCGCTTGTCGACGCGTTCGCGAAGGCTTTCACCAGCGACGCAGAGACGTTGGCCGCCGATGCGTTGATCCCATCGAGCTGCGCGCGAATGGCTGCAAGATCCTGCGCGGCGAATGCGGAGACAGCGCTGGCGCCGACGCTAGAAATGTCCGACGCCGCAGCGCCTGTGTGGTCCGAAGTCTCGGTCATCACCTAACCTGTGTCAGGAAAAGCGCGCATCAGCGCATCGAGGGCTTTGCGAGACGGCGATGTAGAGACCCTGCCAAACAGGCCCTCCGCGGCCGCATGCAGTTCGCGAGGCGTCGTCTCCCAGAATTCGTGCGAGGGCAGCCGCAGGACGCCGAGGCCGAAACGCATGGCTTCGTCCCAGGGGAACGGCGCGCGGGAGGAGCGCGCTCGCGCCGCTGGCGCTTGCGCGCTCAGGCGTCCTGCGGCGTCGGAGGGCGCGACGCGTCGGCCGCGGCCCCACCGAATGTCGCCGCGACCAAGTCGGCGGCGATGCGTACGTAGCTGCTCAATCCATCCGGCGCGCGCATGGCGGCGACCTCGATATCGCTCACCTGCGCGCCTGCGCCACGCAAGCCGCAGGCGATTACGATGATGAGATCGCGCGCCGACAATCCGCCTCTTTGAAAACGCTCCGCCAGGGCGAGGATGTCTGCGGCGCCGAAAGCGGCCTCCAGTTCGGCGAGCGCGCCGAGCGTCAGGCAGAGCCGGCGTCGCTCGCCGCCCAGATCGGCTTCGATTTCGCCCCGATGCATATTGGCCATCGCACGCCTCACAGGGTCGCGAAAGTCAGCGCGCCCGCGGATTCGAGCGCGATATCGAACGTCACCTCGCCAGCGTGTTCGCCGCGCCAGTCGAGACTGGAAATCTGGAACGGGCCGGCGATGGTTCCGAAGTCGGGAATCACGATCCGCCAGTTTCTGATCGCACCGTCGAAGAAGACCTGACGGAGAAGCGAATCGGACGCCTGATCCTTGAAGATGCCGGCGCCTGCGAGACTCGCCCGCCGCACGCCGGCGCCGGCGAGCAGCTCACGCCAGCGTCCGGCGGATTCAGCGTCGGTGGCGTCGACCGTATCGGCGTTCAGAGACAATCGGCGCGTTCGCAAGCCAGCGATGGTGACGAAATCGCCAGACCCGTCGTCGATCTTGACGAGCAGATCTTTGCCCTTCTGTGCCGTCATGAAAAGCTCCTCGGCTTTCGTGTTTCTGGATCAAACCATCTCGGTCGTCGCGCGGAAACGCACGTCGACGCGCGCATACCGGCCGTTCTGTTCGCGTCGCGCCGCAAGCGCCGTGAACCGCAGATCGATCAACGAATGGCCCTCGATTGTCAGCGGCGCCTCGTCGAGCAGCGCGACGATCCTGTCTGCGATGTTCAGCGCTTCGCGCGTTCCGCGCGCGCCGGACCACACGGTCAGTGCGAATACCTGTTCGACGCCGCGCGATCCGCTGGTCGACCAGTCGCGCGCCTGCGTTTCCGAAAACGCTACGCGCGGCGTTGGCGCGCCCGGAGGCGCCTCGTCGAACACGCGCGCGCCGCCGAGCAGGGATACGAGAGTCGCATCCGCGCTCAAGGCGGCGATGATCGCGCGGCGGAGTGAGATAACGGGGGAACTCATGGGGCGTTTCCCGCTTCACGCGAAGCCTGGCGGCTCATGCAGAGAACTCCTCGCAAGCGCAGACGAGAAACTGCTTGCGACCGTCCGGATCGAACGCGGCGCGGATGAACAACGCTCGCGCGCCCATTCGAAATCGCATGGGGCTCGCCAGGTCCGCACGCCAGCGCACGACGACATCGTATGCGCGCATGGTTTCCTGCTCGCCCGCGAGATAGAACTCCGCGCCGCGCCGGGGCGCGATTTTCGCCCAAACGTCCGCCACGGGACGCCAGACGCGGACGAGCGCGCCGGCGTCGTCGACAGAATCGTCCGGCGCCTCGAGCGTCACGCGCGCGCGCAGCTCGCCTTGCGACGCGAGCCGGCTCACGCGAGCCTCCCGCGCCGATAGGGCGCAAGAAGCGCCGCCGCTCGCGGCGGCAAGTTTTCAATCGTCGTCGAAGCGACATCGCCGCGGTTGTCGAACCAATACGAGACGAGCGCGAGGATGGCGTGACGCAACGGCGCCGGCGTCTCCGGCGGCGCTCCGTATCCTGCAAGCACGTCGATCTCGATCCCCGCTGCCGGAGCGCCCGGCGAGGGCGGCGGCGATGCGAACAGGAGACGCGCGCGCTCCGGAGCGCCGACCAGGCGCCACGACGCCGATGACAGCTCGACGGGTTGTCCGACGCCGTCATAAAGCCGCACGCCCGACACCGATTGAACCGGCGCCAGCGGCAAGAAGACCTCCAGCGGAGTCGTGCGCGGGCGCGACGCGAGGAGCGACCATGCGCCGTCGCTGGCGCAAGGCCAGGCGTCGAGCGTGAGCCGCCAAGTCTGCGCGACAAGCGCCCGCCGCGTCGCCGTCTCGACGAGCGCGCGCGCCGCAACGATCAACGACCGGATCGCATCGTCTTCATCAGAGCCGTCGACGCGCAACCACGCCCTGGCTTCGCTCAGCGATACCGGCTCGGCCGCCGGAGGCGTGATCAGGACTGCGTCCATAGTCGTCTTCCCGCTTCCTTCGTGGACGCAGCCGTGGCATGAGACGCCATGGCGTTCGTCCGGTTGTTTCTAGCCATCGCCTCTCTGGCGATCTTGTCGAATTCGGCGCGCGCGCTCGTCGGCCCGACGCTCGACGGCGCGGCCTATCGCACGCATGTCGTCATGGTTCTCGCGCAAAGCGGGCGCGGCGCCGGCTTCTGCTCCGGCGTCACGCTCGCGCCGAATGTCGTCCTCACGGCGGCGCATTGCGTCGCCGCGCCGGCCGCGACGCGCGTTCATTTCAGGGGTTCGAACGGCGCGCCGGTCCTGATGAACGTGCGGCGCGTCGCACGACATCCGCTCTATCGCGCAGACGCGGTGCAAGCGCGCGCGAAATCCGTCGACCTCGCGCTGGTCGAAACCGCCGACCCGCTGCCCGAAGCCTTTGCGGCGACGTCTATTGGCGAGGCGATCCATCAGCCAGGCGGGGCGTTCGATGTCGTCGGTTTCGGCGTTGCGCGCGGGGGCGACGCATCGACATCAGGCGTATTGCGACGCGCGCGGCTCGCGCTGCGCGCGCCGATTTCCGACGTGCTGCTCTGGCTCGACAGCGCCGACGGAGCAGGCGCCTGCACCGGCGATTCCGGCGCGCCGGTCTTTTCGAACGGCGCGCTGGTCGCAATCGTCGCTTTCGCGCAGGGACAGCATGGACGCGGCTGCGGCGGCCTCACGCAGGCCGTGCGCGTCGCGCCCTACCGTAACTGGATCGACGCGACGATCGCGGGGTGGCGCTGATTACGACACGCCGAACTTCAGCAGCTTGATCGCGTCGAAGTTCTGCACGCCGCCGCCGACGCGCTTGGTCGTGTAGAACAGCACGTAGGGCTTCGCCGAATAGGGGTCCCGCAGCACCCGCACGCCCACGCGGTCGACCACGACATAGCCGCGCTCGAAATCGCCGAAGGCGAGCGAAAGCGAATTGGCGGCGATGTCGGGCATGTCCTCAGCTTCGACGACAGGGAAGTTCATCAGCGTCGCCTGGGCGCCGAGCGTGGCCGGCGGCTCCCAGATGTACTCGCCGGTCGAGGTCTTGAACTTGCGGATCGCCGCCTGCGTCTTGCGGTTCACGACGAAGCGCGCATTCTGCCGGAAGCCCGCCTTCAGCGCATAGACGAGATCGTACAGCACGTCCGAGGGATTGCTCGCCGGAAAGTTCGCGGACACGCCGGTCGCGACATAGCCGATATTGCCGAAGGACCAGGTGGACTGCGGCGTCGTCGTGTAGGCCAGGAAACCCCTGGGCTTGTTGACGCCGTCGCCGGCGACAAACGCCGCGCCTTCCTGTTCGGCGAAGACGACCGCGACTTCATCCGCGATCCACTGTTCGATGTCGACGACGGCGTCGTCGAGCAACGTCTGCGTCGCCGCCGGCATGGCGTAGAGCTCCATGGCCGGGAAGGTGAGATCCGCGATCTGCTGGTTGGCCGATTGCGGGCGCGGATCGGTTTCCGCGACCCACCCGGAGGCCGGGCCGGTCGTGGAGAAAGCGCGCTTCAGAGACTGGCCGGAGATCTCCACGACATTGGCGATGGCGCGGATCGGCGAGACCGTGGACATGCGACGCAGGATCTCGCGTTCCGCCGGCACGGGCACCAGATAGCCGCCGTCCGGGCGGGAGCCACGGCTCATCACCTTCTGCTCGATCGCCTTCAGGCCGCCCGCCTCGCCCGCGCGCATGTAGAGACCGAAAGCCGCCTTGTGTTCGCGTTCGACATGATCGGTCCTGACCGAACCGCCTAGACGCGGCCGCGCGTTGTCGAGCGCGAAACGATCGAGACGGCTTTTGGTCTCGTCGAGCGCGCGGTCGATGCGCGAGAGCTTTTCCTCGGTGATCACGTCCGACGTCAAGCGCCGCTCGATCTGGCCGAGCCGTTCGTCGTTGGTCTCGCGGAAGGCCGCGAAAGCGCGGTGCAATTCATCGAAGGCCGCCGCCTCCGACGTATAGGATTTGTTTTCGAGAGACTGCATGGTTTCACCTCATGACATGTGCGCCGTCGCGCGAAATCGTCCCGCGCCGGACGGCGCAGCGCGGGTTTGCGCCTGACGGCGCGAAAGGGAATGTGTGGAGTGAGCGAGCGCGGGTTTGCGCGCGGCGGCTTACGGCATGCTTGGCGGCTTCAGGTCCGGATATCTTTCAAAGATCGGATAGAGCGCGGCAACGTAGATTTCGCCCATCATCTTTCCGACCATCTTCTTGGCGGTCTGCAGGTCGACGGCGCTATCGCGCCGATCGATATCGTGCAGCAGAGCGTTCAGCTCCTGCGCATGGCGCAGGCACACGTCCGCCAGGGCGGTGGCGGGTCGCCGCTGAAGGTCTAGACCAATCCCAGGCATCCGAATCGCTCCAGGCAGGAGTTCAAGGCTTTGAAGAACGACGCACCGAAGTCCGACGTCGGCAGCGTATCGGTCGCTTCGGCGATGCACAATTCTTCGACGAGGCGGCAATAGGCTTCAGTCGGACCACCTCTTGCCGCGACGACCTCGGAAGCGAGAGAGTCGCCGCCGCTCGTCCACCGCCCGAATTCCTCGCGCAACTGCTCCGGATCGAAGCGATGTTCGAGCAGCGACGCGACGCGTTGAAATTTCATTTCCATTTGCGCAGCAGCGGTTGCCGAGCGCGCGCGAGCAGAGGATGTGACGAGAGACTGGCGCGACAGTTCGTCGGCCGCTCGCTTCACCGCCGTCACCCTCGCCTGCGGCAGCATGGGGAAGGTGACGAGCGAGATTTCCCAGAGATCGAGCTTCTGCAAATGGCGGAGGCCGGTCTTGCGGTCCTGTGTCGCGCGCAGCGTGCGAAAGCCGATGGAGAGGCCGTCGACCTGGCCCTCGCGCATCAGCGCGAGGATTTCGCGGGCCCGCGCGACTTCAAGATTGAGACGGCCCTTGACCTTGAGGCCGCGCGCATCTTCCTCGATCGCAAGCCAGGCGCCGATCGGTTCGGCGGGATCGTGCTGCCACAGCATCTTCACGCGATCGGCTCCGCGCTTGCGCAGGCTGTCGCGGAAGGCGCCGGCCTGCACGACATCGCCACCGAGATCCGCGACGTCGAACAGGCTGGCGTAGCCCTCGAAGACGCCGGTCGCGCTGACCTCGCCGACGGCGAGCGGCGCGCGTTTGCTTTCGGGCGCCCGCGTGAGCGCGCGCGTCAGCGTGCGCGCCATGGCGGCGCGGTCGATCAATGTCATCCGATTCTCCAGAAATTTGGACCGCGAGCCTTGAGGCGCGCTTCACTCTGCGTTCTTCTGCGAGGCTGCGTGCTCACGGTCCGCGCGTTCATGTTGCGCGAAGCGTTCGAGCGTGCGCCAGAAGGCCCTGATCAGCGAATCGGGATCGCGGCGGCGCGGCGGCCGACGCTGTCGATGAAGAAAGCGGAACGTCATATCAGCCCTCGCGGCCGAAGCGGCGGTTGAAGCGCGCGAGTTCGCGCAGGAAGAGATCGAAGCGGCGATTGGACGCCGCGAGTTCACGCAGGGCGTACCAGAGCATGGTCGATGCGACGCTCGCCCAGAGAAAAAGTGCGATATGCGCGAGATCGCCGCGCGCGGCGATCAGGGCGAGGAGGTCGTTCATGGTCCGCTCGCCCTGTTCGCAGTCATCGATGAGTCAGATCAGCCTGTCTTCGCCCCGCGCTACACTGCGCAACGCGGGCGGCAGCGGAAAGCCCAGGCTGCCGTCGTCCGAGAGCCAGTCGAGCGTCAGAATTTGGCTCGGGCGCCCTGCGTAGAGCTCTGCGCCCACCATCTGCAGCGCAAGAATGAGCGCCTGCATCGAATCCACGCCAAGCGCCGTGTTGCGGCGGGTCAAATCCGGCCACTCGATTTCATAGACGCAGGACCAGTTCGCGCCGTCCGCCGTTGGCGCGAAGATCGTGACGGCGATTTCTACATCGCCTTTGTCGGTTTTGCCTCGCAAGGCGCGGCGCGCTGTCGTTGAGACGGATTCAGTCATACGTAAACGCCCCTTCAAAATCGCAACGGGAGAATCGGACGACCCGAAAGGCAGGCCGCCAGACGGTCCGCTGCGCTCGCCCAACATTTGGCCCGTGAAAGTTTTGAGCCAAGCGTTCTGCACAGGGAACTGTCGAGCTCATATTGCGCATCGCATTGATCGAGGGTTGCGGGCCCGGTGACATTGTCGGCAAGGCCTCCAACCTCGCCGGCAAGCGCAGAAATCGCAGTCTCAGCGACTTGGGTCAACATACCGAGCGGGCTAGATGCGCCGCCTGATGTCCATCGACCGTTGCCGTCCCTCGGCTGGTCTGCGGAGAAGCGAGTTTCAAGCGGCGCGGAAACCTTTTTCCAGACGGCCGCACTCGACCGTGCAGCCGCAAACCCCAGCAACTCACGCTTCTCGTCCGGCGACAGAAACGTCGCGGCGTCCACGCGCGCCCATTCGGCGGCGCGCTCCGAGCTCAACGCATCGATGCGATCGACGTCGTAGTCGAAGCGCAGGCCGGGCCAGGCGGGCTTCAGCCAGTGCTCGAAGGCGCGCTGCAGGCGTTGCACAATAGGGATTACGGCCTGGCGCCAGAAGGCGGCGTTGGCCTCTACATAATTGGCGCGCGTGTTGTCGCCGGGCAGGCCCAGCACCAGCGGCGGCACGCCGAAGCACAGCGCGATTTGTATAACCTCAGCGCCTGGTCCGCTTGCCGTCGAGGCCGCGCGTCGATCGTTTCTGATTTGCCTGATAGAGCTCCTGGATATCAGGCTTCGTTACAATCGAATTGACGACGAAATATTCACGTCCATCCGGAATCTGATCGCATATCTCACGAAAAGAGGGGTCGCCGCGTAGCGCGAGGATGTACGCGATCTGAAACTGGCAGCTTTGACGCAATGCCGCAATGACTCGGGGAGTTTCATCCTTCATCAGAACCTGCAGGTCGACCAAGGCTTCGTCGTGCAGTCCGGCTGCGAGGTAAATTCGCGCACGATGGTGCATTGCAAACTTGCCAACCAAATCGTCTCGCTCAATGACGGGACTCAGTACGTCCACTGCGGCCCGATGGTCGCCCGACCGTTCGAATATGACGGCCCTCCACTTGGCGTGCGAGGCCGGGCAAATGGATCGATCGGCGACGAGCACGGAAAGTGCTGCGTGGGCGCCCTCAAAATCGCCAGTCTTGACGAATTTCATAAAATCCAGATTGCAAACATCAAGTTCGGCAATGTCCATCACGATCTCTCCGGAAATGGTCGCCGGCAATTGCGGTTATGTTACACCGTTTCCGCCACATCGCGCAGATACAAAACCCCGCGCGCAATCGTAGAGATCAGTGTAACCGCCCGTTAACGCGCGCGACGGATTTGGGGTCGCCAGCAGCGCCTCACACCGATCCATCGCATGCCGCCACTCTTGGGCGCAGCCCTCCGGCATCTGGACGGAAACGTCAGCCGCAAGGTCCTCTTCATTGAAGTCCTTACGCTGGAATCGCGATCTGCGCGCTTTACACGAGCAAATCGATGCCGCGTCGCAGCTCTGCGCGCCTCGCGCGGCAAACCCCAGCAACTCCCGCTTCTCGTCCGCTGATAAAAACGTCGCCGCATCCACGCGCGCCCATTCGGCGGCGCGCTCCGGGCTCAACGCATCGATGCGATCGACGTCGTAGTCGAACCGCAGGCCGGGCCAGGCCGGCTGCAGCCAGTGCTCGAAAGCGCGCTGGAGGCGCTGGACCATAGGGATGACGGCCTGGCGCCAGAAGGCGGCGTTGGCCTCTACATAATTGGCGCGCGTGTTGTCGCCGGGCAGGCCCAGCACCAGCGGCGGCACGCCGAAGCACAGCGCGATTTCTCGCGCAGCGGCTGCTTTCGCTTCAATGAAATCCATGTCCTTGGGCGACAGCGACAAAGCCTTCCAGTCGAGGCCGCCGTCGAGCAGCAGCGGGCGGCCGGCATTGGCGGCGCCGGAGAAATTCTCTTCGAGTTCGCTCTTCAGGCGGTCGAATTGCGCATCGGAGAATTGCGCGCCGTCGCCGGCGCCATAGACGAGCGCGCCGGAGGGGCGCGCGGCGTTGTCGAGCAGCGCCTTGTTCCAGAAGCCCGCGGCGTTGTGCGTGTCGATCGCCACGGCGGCGGCGGCGAGCGGCGGCAGGCCGTAGTGATCGTCGAGCGGATGCCCGAGCCTGATGTGCATGATCGGCTCGACGCCCTCACCGATCATCTCGTAGCGGACGCGGTCGCCGGCGAAGACATATTCGTAAGCCGACGGCCATCCGTTGGGACCGGGCGACACCGTCATTCGGTCGCTGCGCAGAGCATAGAATTCACGCACCCGCCCATCGACCTGTGCGCCTTCGACATAGGCGTTGCCGAACAGCAGGAGATTGACGACGAGACTCTCGATCAGTTCGGTCGAGGTCTGCGCGGGGTTCGGCCGCGCGAGAAGATCGAGCAGCGGATGCGCGGTCAGCTCCGCCCTGCCCTCGTAGAGACGCCAGGGAATGGTGGCGGCGCATTCGGCGACCATGCGCACGCAGCGATGCACGACCGCGTTGCGCTCGAAGCCTTCGCGCGTCAGCGCTACGTAGTCGCGCGGCGTCCAGCGCGCCGCGCCGACCGTATGCAACGCGAGCAGCGCGCCTGCGCGCGAGCGTTTGTGTTCGCGCGTCTGCGCGCCGAACAGGCGGGACAGAAAGGACATTTGGAAGCCTCGGGTCTGGCTGGCTCCCTCTCCCCGCCGCGGGGAGAGGGCTGGGGTGATGGGCCGAAGGAATTCTTCGAGTCTCGATCGCGGCCCGGCCCCTCATCCTCGGACCGAAGTCGGCGACAGCCGACTTCGTGTCGGCCTTCGGCCACCTTCTCCCCGTAAACGGGGAGAAGGAGAAATGATCGAGCAGCGCGCCTACAACCGCCGCACGCGCGGCGTTGATTTCTTGTCCGACAAAGCCAGATGCGTGATCGCCCAAACGAGCGCGTCGAGGCGATCCGGGCTCGCGCCGTCGGCCAGACCGTCGGGTCCGAAGGCGCACATTTCGTCTTCGAGCTCCGGAAAGGAGCCGGCATGGCGCACGCGGCCCTGCTCGTAGAGCAACGCGACGGGCGCAGCGCGCAGATACTTCCCGCGCGTCGCACGCACCTTCACGACCGGCGCGTTCGCGTCGGCCTCAGCGATCACGGCGGCGACCATATCGCCGCCCTGATTGACCTCCGCCACCAGCGCGTCGGCTTCGTATTCGCGATAGAGCGCGACGGCGCGCGCCGCCCATTCGCCGGGGCGCGCCGCGGAGAGCGTGGCGTCGGCGAGGACGTAGACGAGGCCGTCGCCGTCCACGCCCGCAGCGACGATGCCGCATTTGTCCGCCCGCGCATGCGACGAGGCCGGAGGATCGATTGCGACGACGATGCGCGCGAGCGGCGGCGCGCTGGCGATCCGCACGCTGTCGAGCTGCGCGCGCGACCACAGAGCGTCCGCGCGTTCTTCGACAATCGCGCCATCGATCTCCTGTCGTCCGAGACGCGTGCCGCCGTATCGCTCCTCGATCGCTTGCAGGAAGCCCGGCGCGAGGTTGCGCGCATTGGCGCGGGTCGAGGCGCGCGTCACGACATTGGCGGGGTCCGCCATGAGCTTCTTCAGCAGCGCGATCGGGCGCGGCGTGGTGGTCACCATCGCGCGTGGCCAATCGCCAAGGCGCAGGCCGAACTGCAACATGTCCCAGACCTCCTGCGCGCGGCGCCATTTGGCGATTTCGTCGCACCAGGCCGCATCGAACTGCGGCCCGCGCAAACTCTCCGGATCTTCGGCCGAATAGACCTGCGCGACGGCGCCGTTGGGCCAGACGAGCCGACGGCGCGAAGATTCCCAGGTCGGTCGGTCCCACTTGCGATGAACGGCCAGAACGCCAGACACGCCTTCGACCATCACGTCGCGCGCGTCGGCCCAGGTTTCGCCGATCAAGGCGATCCGGCCCGCGGGCTTGTCGGAAAAGCCGACGAGGCCGCGCACCCATTCGGCGCCGGCGCGCGTCTTGCCCGCGCCGCGTCCGCCGACGAACAGCCACGCGCGCCAGCGGCCGCCATTTGTCGCGCAATCCGGCGGCGTCTGTTCGGCCCGCGCCTGCGTTTCGAAGAACGACAGGATCGCATCCAGCTCGCGCGCCGAGAAACTGGCGAAGAGATCAGGAACCTTCCCGTTCCTCGCGCAATCGATCAAGGCGGCGCGCAAGCTCGCGCCGCAATTCGGCGAGATCGAGGGGAGGCTCGCCGGCGCGCTCGATGGCTCTTGCATTCTTCGCGCTGTCCTCCTCGAGAGCTTTCAACATCGCGAGCGATCGCGTGAGGCTGACGGTGAAGCGCGTCGTCGCCTCCGGCGGCTGGTCGGCGATCTGCGCCTGCGCAGCGTCGAGCGCCTGCTCCAGCAACGCGCGCACGCGCTCGATCATCGAGACCCCGGCCTGCGGCTCGACCGTTGGCCTGGCCGGCTCGGCCCTGGTCGGCGCAACGCGCGCCGGCCTCGTGGCCGCCTTGCGCGGCTTGCGCGGCTTGCGCGACACCGGCGCCTTTGCGCGCGGCCGGCGCGATTTCCAATCGTAGCGGCGACGCAGTTCGTGAAGCCGGCGCTCGGTCAGACCTTCGTCATTCGCAATCTGCGAGACCGTCTCGTCGGTTTCCTCGTAGCGCCGCCGGAGGCGATCGATTTGCTCGGGCTCGAGCCGTTCGTGAAAGTCCATGCCGCATCCGCACGTTCGACGCAGGGCGCGACAGCGCGGCGGCTTGCCGCCGCTCGCCGTCGCAGAGCGCATTTGTGGAGAGTGAAGGAACCCTACAGGACCAGCGTCCCGTTGTCAAGGAAATTTTCCTATCTCAGGTTAAATCTCATATCCAATGTCTTCATCATGATTCGCCAAATCGAGACCGCGCACCGGTCGCTGCGCTATCGGCGGCAGGCTTCGTTCAGCAATTCGGCGCAGCCTGCCCTCCATCTTCACAGTGGAGGTTTCGATGACGAAAGGAGCCGGTTACCCGATCGTCGCAATATTCGCCGGTTTCCTGGCGTCGTTCGCGCTGCTCGAAGCCCTGCCGCGCCTGATCTGAAACGCCAAACAGAAAAGCCCCGGAGCGGTCGCCGCTCCGGGGCTTTCTTTTTGCGTGGCGCGTTCGGCTATTGCACGAGACGCAGCGTGCCCGAGGTCGCCGAGACGGCGATCGCGGAGAAGGCGCTCTGCAATGTCGCGGAGTCGGTCGCGACATAGGAGTAGGTCGTCTTCGACGCGCATTGCTTCAGCAGGTTCTGCGCGTTGGCCTGTTGCGAACTCGTCAGGAAGCCGGAATGGTTGAAGACGACGGTGTAGATGGTCACGCCGGCGTTCTTGGCCGCGGTGCAGGCCGCAAGCGTGCGACTGTCCATCAGCGTGTTGAAGGCCGTATAGGTCTGCACGTTGTTGGCCGACCACAGCCGCGAATCTCCCATATAGCCGTAGGCCGAGTAATCCGAGACGTTGGACGTGTTGTAGCCCGTCGAGTTGTTGCCATTGTCGATCAGCTCGTTGACGCCGTCGGTCATCAGCACGATCACCTTCTGCAGGCCGGTCGTGTTGTAAGCCTTGCCGTCGGCGAAGGGCTTGTTGGGCGACAGCGTGCGCCACGCCCATGTAAGGCCTTCCGAGATGATCGTGCCGCCGCTCTGCCAATATTTCAGGCCGGCGATCTTGTTCGTGACCGCCGTCTTGTCGTTGGTCAGCCGCAGGATCGGATCCGGGCAGCCCATGTTCGGACCATAGGTGTAACCGTTGGAATCCGGCGTCTCCTGGATGATGGCGGCGCTGGTGCCGTTGTATTTCAGAATCCAGCGCCCGCCGTTCCAGTCGTACTGGCCGAGCTGCGTCCAGTTCCAGGTGCTCGGGATCGAACCCTGATCCGACGACGACAGATAGCCGCCATCCTTCATGTAGTTATTGTGGAAGCCTTGCTTCGCCGTCGAATAGGCGCCCGGCGCCACATAGGCCCACGTCCAGGGCGAATAGTCGGGTTCGTCCGGCGCGAAATAGGGCACGTACAGCGACGCCGCGTCGCTCGTCGACGGTGCGTCTTCGCTGACATCGTAGTCCTTCGTCGCGGAGAGGCCCCAGCCCCAGTTAGCGTTGACCCATTGCTGTTCGGCCTTGCTCAGCCGCGCCTCGACGCAGCCCTTCCACTGAACCGTCGAGCCAGTCGGCGTCTTGATGCGCGAGAACAATTCGTATTGGCTGACCGTGTCGGGATTGGTGAGCCAATCGCAGCCGCCGGTGGAATAAAGGCCCCAAATGTCCTTGGCGACCGTTCCGAAGCCCTTCGGAATGGTGAAGGTCTTGCCGCTCTTCGACGAGGTCCAGGATTGCGTCGTCAGCGGCAGGACTGTGCCCGCCGTCACGTCGGCGTGGGCCGCCGTGACGCCGAACAGCTCCTGCGCCAGGTGCTGAATGGGCTTGAGGATATCGAGAATGTCGCGCGCATCGCCCGAGCCGCCGCTGCCGGCGCCGCTCGACCCGCCGCCGCCGCCGCCGCTGGAGGGTCCCCAATTGGCGGTGCAGTTCTTCGCGTAGGTCAGCCACACGCCGCGATACCAATTGCCGTTGAACGGGCTGACCGCGGTGGTGTCGATATAGCTGGCGACGCTGGCCGAGTCGGTGAGACCGGGGTTCACGACAGCCACATAGGGCACGATGCTGACGCGCGCCGCGCCGCCGCCAGCGCCCATGACGGTGTCGACCAGCGTATTCGCCGCGGACTTGATGTCGGCCATGTTGTTGGACATGGAGCCGGTGTTGTCGAGCGCCAGCGCCATTTCCAGCGGCTTGCTGTTGGACACGCTGTTGGAGGTCGCGCGCGAGACGACCGTGAATTTCATCGCCGACTGGCCGATGAGTTTCTTCATGATGGTCGGCTGGGAGCCCGAGATCTTCACTTCGTAGAGGCCGGGCGAAACGTCGGTCTCCGTAACCGTCAGGGACAGCGACGCGGCAGCCGCGCCGAAATAGCCGTTGACCGTATTGGCGGCGACCGTCTGGCGGGTTGACTGCGACGCGGAAGCCTGCTGGCCGGCCGCCAGAACAGCGGCGTCGGCGGCGGCCTGCGCTTGCGCGACCATTGAAGTGCCGCGGCTGTAATCGATCGAGGCGCCAATAAGCGCCAGCGCCGGAATCGCCGACAATGCGAACACGACCGGGATCGAACCCGCCGTGTCGCGACCGAACGCTGCGGTCGAGGCCTTGAAAGCTCTTATGATGTCACGCTTGCGCATGGCGAAAATCCGTTACAGGGCTACCCCCAGTTCCGCCATTTACAGGTGATGTATCAAGTTCAAGTAAATCAAACTGTCGGCGAATAAATAATTCTTGTTAACCTTCGAAGGCTCGAAGAATTTTCTTGCGATTTCATGCCCTTGACGTCTTGCGGCTATAAGGAGCCGATGAACAATTCTCCCCCTGCGGAACAGGCGCCGGAGCTCGCCGGCGCGCCCGCGCCGCTGTTTTTTTCGCTCAGGCGCGGCGCCGACGTCTCGACGCGGGGCGACCGCCGGCGCCTGACCGCGCTCGCGTCGGGCGTGCTCGCGCTGCATCTGGCGGTTCTCGCGATCATCGTCTGGATCGAGCGCACGCGTCCTCCGGCCGAGGCGACGGCGACGCAGGAAATTCCGGTCGAAGTCGCGACGGAGGAGGAAGCCGGCGGTTCGGGGCCGTCGGGGGCCGCGCCGCAACCGGGCGAAGGGGAGACGCCGGGAGCGCGCACGGGAGAAGCGCGAGCGGAGCCTCCCGCGCAGACCGCCGCCGCATCGCAATCGGACGCCGGCGAGACCGCATCGCAGCCGCAAACAGGCCAGATCGTCGAACGGCCTGGCGAATCCGACAAGCCGCAAGCCGCGCGCACGCGCGGCGCGGACGGCAAGCCGGCGGATCAGGAACCGCGACAGAACCCGTTCGGCGGACTGTCGCCTGTGGCGAAGCCGCCCGACGCCGAACCGACGCCGGCCTTTCTCTCGTCGCAGAACTTCACCACCAGACGGCCGAAGCCGGCGGAAGACCCGACCAACGACAATTACCGGGCCAAGGTGCTCGGGAAGGTCGCGGCGGCGATGATCGATCCGGAGCGGCCGCGGCCGAAGGCCCTGGCGATCGTCGGATTTCGTCTGGGCGACCAGGGCGCGATCGAATCTGTCTGGCTGGCGCGTCCCACCGGCATGCCGGACCTCGATCAGGAGGCGATGGAGATGGTGCGGCGCGCCGCGCCCTTCCCGCCGCCGCCGCCCAAAGCCGACCGCAATTTTGGCGCGGCCATCGCGTTCGGCGGCGAGTGATCCTCAGGCGCCGCCTTTTCCAGCGAGTTCGAGGATATAGGCCGCCAGCGCATCGATCTCGTCGGCGCTCAGCATCAGATTGGGCATGTTCCGGTGCGACGAGCGCAGAAACACCTTCAGAGAAAGCTCGGTCGTCGAGGGCATGCGCGCAATCTCGACGAAGCTCGGGCCGGATTTGGCGCCTGCGGCCGAACCAGTCCCGATGTCGTGACAGGCGGCGCAGGCTTCCTGCGCCACTTTCCGGGCGTCGGCCTTCTCCGCCGACGCGCAGGTCGCGCCCAGCATCGCGCTTACGGCGACAATGGCGAACAGTCTGGACATGCGAGCCTCCTCCGCAAAGCACGCCCGACTTGTAACCGAAATTCGCGACGCGCGCGCGATGCGCGACGTCGCAGCCGGTTTTGACCGGTCACCGCTCTTTCAGGAGCGGCCCGACCACGCTTTCCAGCGTATTCTCCGTCACCGGCGTTTCATCAGGCCGCAGCGTCGCGCGGATCGAGCCCGACCGATCGACCACGAAAGTGATCGGCAGGGCCCGCGCGGCGCCAAAGCTATTGCTGGACGCCTCGCGCAACATGCCGACCGGATAGGCGACCGACCGCGCCATCTTCTCGACTGCAGCGCGATCGCGGCCGACGTCCGCCGAAAGCCCGACGATGTCGAGCCCCTGTCCGTGTCGACGGCGATAAAAGGCGTTGAGCGCCGGGATTTCTGCGCGGCATGGCTCGCACCACGTCGCCCAGTAATTGACGAGCACGACGCGGCCGCGGCGCGCGGCGAGATCGAACGCCCCGCCGCCCAGCAGGGGCGCGACCAGGGTCTCGGCGGCGGCGGGAGCGGCGAGCACGAGGCTCGCCGCCGCAAGGAGAGCGGCGCCCAGACGTCTAGAACTCATAGCCCACCTGCAACTTGTAGTGCACGGGGGCGACGAGCTGCCCCTGATTGCCGTCGATCGCAAAGTTGCCGTGGCTGGCGCGCTGATAGACCGGAAATTCGACGTCGGCGTAGAGTTTGAAACTCCCGATCCGCACGTCGAGGCCCGGCGACAGGAACAGGCGCTCGTAGCCGGTGTCGAGCGACGGCGCGCCGTTGCGATAGTCCGCCTTTCGCACCGAGGCGATCGCCTGCGCCACAGGCGCCAGTTTCGTCACCGGCCCGAAGGCGCCGAGGTCGTAGGTGAGCCCGACCGCGGCGTTGAGTTCGTCGCCGGGTCGATAGCCCTGCTGGATCGCGACCGGCAGCTGGATCATGCCCTGAACGAAATAACCGAGGCGGCCGTCGGAGGTCAGCGAGCCGAAGTGATAGCCGCCGAGCAGCAGGTCGGTCGAACCGCTGCCCGGCAACGTGTCGCGGTCGTAGACCTGGCCTGCGATTCCGTAGGTCGGGCTCTTCCAGAGCCCGGTCGGCAGCTTGACGCCGAACACAAGGCCGGTCGATCGGTCGGGCGAAAATCCGGAATAGACGGCCATGATCTTGGCGTCGCCGAAAGCGCCGAGATGGAAAGTCCCGACCGCCCCGCTCGGGTCGTCCCATACGGTCGTGAACGCGCGCCGCACGAATGGCGCTTCGACCATGAGGCCCCAGTCGCGATTGATCATGTACTGCACGCCAAAGGTCAGGAACTGCGTGGTGATGCGCTTGTCGGCGTTCATCCAGGCCGGCGCGCGGGAGCTGCCGCTGAAATTGCGGCTCTGGTCCACGCTGGAATAGCGAAACCACACCGACCAGCCGGAATCGGCCGCGTTCGGCGCCATCGTCGTCGCGCCGACGTCGAAGACCCCGCAGCCGCAGGCGCAGGCCGATGCTTGGGATGGAAGGAGCGGCGCGAGCAGAGCCGCGCCGATTGCTCCGGCGGACAGGGCGTCGCGTGCGCGCGCGGTCAGGCGCGCCAGGTAAGGCGTCGAATTCGTTTGCATGATGGATCTCGTCTTGCGTGTGCGCCTTGCGGCGATGCGCGACGCCTCGCCGCGCCGCGGCGGGCGATTGGACGTCGCGTGTTTCTGACCAGCTAGACGAAGAAGGGCGGCGCCCGGGGTTGGGCCGGGCTGCGCGGGGCGAAGCCGCGCGACGGCGCGTCGGGCCGGACCGCCCGAGCAAGGAAGACATGCGCAGGCGCCAACGGCGACCAGCGCTCGGCCGGCGGCAGCGCCGCATGGCCGAAACTCGCGCAAAGCGGGCAATCGCCGTGATTGCGATGACCGAGCGGCGCCGCAGGAGCGTCCGATCCCTGATCGTTCAGGCAGATGATCGCCGCGCCGGGCTCCGCGCCGACGAGCGCGGCGAGTTCGGCGGCGGCCGCGTGAGCGTAACTGGCCCTGCCGGGCGCGGGCGCGGCCAGCGCAAGTCCCTGCGCAAGCAGAAGCAGGCTCGCCACGAGGGCGAGGCCGCGTCGTGCAAAGCCTGCGCGAAACTTCACTGTCGGCCCCCAAGTTCTGGCCCGGCGCCCTTCTGCCCCAATCCGTGCGCCAGCGCAAACGGCGCCGTTCGCCGGCGCTCAGCCCCTCCGGCTCTTGCGCGCCCCGCCCGCGTTCACTCCCGCCGGCGCGCGCGCCGCGGCGGCCGCGCTGCCCCTTTGGGCCATTTTCCGGGCCAGGACACAATGAATTCGGGCAGATCGTCGATCGGCACGTCGTCCTCGAAGGCCGACACCTTGTCGTGGCAGGAAACGCCGACCTGCCGGACGGTCGCCGGGTCGCCCGAGACGAGCGGATGCCAGTCCGGCAGATCCTTGCCCTCGCGCCGCAACCGATAAGCGCAGGTGGGCGGCAGCCAGGGGATCTCGGCGACGTTCTCGGGCGTCAACCGGACGCAATCGTGGACGCGGCGCGCGCGGCGCGTGTAATCCCGACACCGGCAGGTCCCGGCGTCGAACAATTTGCACGCGACGTCGGTGAAGTGGATCTTGCCGGTATCCTCGTCCTCCAGCTTGACGAGACAGCAGCGTCCGCAGCCGTCGCACAGGGCTTCCCACTCCCGCCGGGTCAGTTCGGCCAAGGGTTTGCGCCAGAATGGCGGCGTCGGGCCCGGACCTGTCTTGCGTCGCGTCTGCGTCATCGTGGCGCCGAATTCGAGGGTATGTTTCGTGCTGCTGGGGCAGGTCCGGCTCATGCGCATCGTTGCGCTCGCCGTCAAGTCGTTTAGAAAGCGTTACCCAGGGGGACAATTCCTTGCAGGACGAAGGTCAGCGCTCCGGATTGTTCGCGGCTCTGCGCAAGCGCGTGGGCCGCGCGGCGCTGGCGCTCGACGCCTTCGTCGATTCCTGGATGTACGAGAGCGGGCGTCGCTGGCGCGATTCCTACGCCAATTTCTCCGCGTTCATGGACCGGTTCTACGTGTCGGGCTTCAAGTGGCTCGGGGTGGAGCTCGCCTGCGAGGCGTTGACGCTCGGACTCGTCGGGTTGCTGGTCGCGCTGACCTTCGCCCAGCTCGCCTTCCGCGAAACCTCCGACGATTGGCTGAAGAAGCAGGACCTCGCCATCACCTTCCTCGACCGCTACGGCAAGGAAGTCGGGCGGCGCGGCATCCTGCACGACGATTCCGTCGCGCTCGACCAGTTGCCCGACAATCTGATCAAGGCGGTGCTGGCGACGGAGGATCGACGGTTTTTCGAGCATTGGGGCGTCGATCCGATCGGCACGCTGCGCGCGCTGACCGCCAACGCCAAGGCGAGCGGCGTCGTGCAGGGCGGTTCGACGATCACGCAGCAGCTCGCCAAGAACCTCTTTCTGTCGAACGAACGCACGCTCGAACGCAAGATCCGCGAGGTCTTTCTCGCCTGGTGGCTCGAGGCGCGCCTGACGAAGCGCGAGATTCTCAAACTCTACCTCGACCGCGCCTACATGGGCGGCGGCACCTTCGGCGTGCAGGCGGCTGCGGAATTCTATTTCGGCAAGTCGGTGCGCGACGTGTCGCTCGCCGAAGCGGCCATGCTCGCCGGTCTGTTCAAGGCGCCGACCAAATTCGCGCCCCATATCAACCTGCCGGCCGCGCGCGCGCGCGCAGCCGACGTTCTCAACAATCTGGTGGACGCGGGCTTCATGACGCAGAGCCAGATCTTCACGGCGTTGCGCAATCCGGCGACGCCTGTGGAGCGCGAGCGCGTCGCTTCTCCCGACTGGTACCTCGATTGGGCCTTCCAGGAGGTGAAACGGATGGCCGACGAGGGCCGGTTCGGCTCCGACCGCGTGTTGACGGTGCGCACGGCGCTCGATTCCGGCGTGCAGGCGAAAGCCGACGACGTGATCGACGAGCAGCTGCGCGAGCACGGTCGGGCCTATCACGCCAAGCAGGCGGCGATGGTGGTGCTCGAACCGTCGACCGGCGCCGTGCGGGCCATCGTCGGCGGCCGCGACTATGGCGCGAGCCAGTTCAACCGCGCGACCGACGCGCTGCGGCAGCCGGGCTCGTCGTTCAAGCCCTATGTCTATCTGACCGCCCTGCTCTCCGGGAAATTCAATCCCAATACAGTCATCGTCGACAGCCCCGTGTGCATCGGGAACTGGTGCCCGCACAATTACGGCGGCGGCTTTGCGGGATCGGTGCCGTTGTGGCAGGCGCTCGCGCGCTCGCTGAACACGGTCGCCGTCAAATTGTCGATCGCGATCGGCGATCAGAAGAAGGGCGTGTTCCAGGCCGCCAAGGAAGGACGCGCGAAGATCGTCGAGACCGCGCGCAAGCTCGGAATCACGGCGCCGCTGATCGATACGGTCTCGATGCCGATCGGCGCGGACGAGGTGACCGTGCTCGAGCATTCCGCCGCCTATTCGGCTTTCGCCAACGGCGGCAAGCGCGTCTTTCCGCATGCGACCATCGAGGTGCGCAACAGCAAGGGCGACGTCATCTACCGCGACGACGAAAACGGCCGCAAACCCGAGCGCGTATTTCCCGAAGAAAAGATCGCGGAACTCGACTCGATGCTGGCCAAGGTCGTCGAAATGGGCACCGGACGCCGCTCTCAGCTCGGACTCGGATTTTCGCAAGCCGGCAAGACCGGCACGACGAACGGATACAAGGACGCCTGGTTCTGCGGCTTCACCGCTGTGCTCAACGGTTGCGTCTGGTACGGCAACGACGACGACACGGCGATGGCGAACATGACCGGCGGCTCGCTGCCCGCGCAGACCTGGCACGACGTGATGTTTTTCGCGCATCGCGGTCTCGAGCCGAAGCCGTTGCCGGGCGCGCCCATGCCGACAGAGACGCCGCAGCAAACTGCGCCGGCGGCGGAGGCGAGCGGCGGGGGATTTGTCGTGAATACGCCGAACCTTTCGCCGCAATCAGACGAGGCGCTCGGCGCCGTCGAGCGGCTGTTCCGCGCGGCCAGCGGACGACGCGCCGACCTGACGCGCGGCGGCGCACGCAAGTTCCGCGTCGTGGGCGGCGAAGAGTGACCGCATGAGCTTCGCTTCGATACCGCGCGACGACGAAACGCGGACGCGCCTGAGCGTGTACGGCAAGTCGCTCGTCGCCGGTCTTGTCGGCGTCGCCCTCGGGCTCGCAGCGACGTTCGTGGCGACCTATGCCGATTATCCGTTCGGCGCGGCGAATTCCGGCCCCTGGGCATCCTGGCCCAGAACCGGATCGACCGAGGCCGACCCCTATGCGCAGGCGATCATCGCGCGGCAGGCGCAGGCGCCGCTCGGCTCCGGCGAAGGCCTGTCGTTCGTCGCACGGACCGACGACGACGGGCGACCGCTCGTCGGGGACTGCGCCTATACGCTCGCTGGCTCGCCTCCCGTCGCACGTCTGTGGACGCTCGGCCTCTTCACGCCGGATGGCGGGCTGCTGCCGCCGGGGCCCGGCCGCCGGGCCATTTCATCCGACGAATTGCTTCGCGCGACCGACGGGTCGTTCGTGCTCGCCGTTGCGCCGACCGCGCGCTCGGGCAATTGGCTTGCGACCCATGCCGACGCGCCGTTCGCGCTGGCGCTCAATCTCTACGATACGAGCGTGAGTCCGACGCAGACTGCGCTGACCGGACTTTCCTTGCTGTCCATCAAGCGCGGGGATTGCCTGTGAGAGCCGGCGAACGCGGCCCGATCGTCCTGCCGTGGGCGCTCGGCGCGCTGTTTCTGGCCGGCATCGTTCATATTTCGTCGATCCTGATGATGCCCAGTTTCGCGCAGAACGACGCCTATGCGCGCCTCGGCGGCGGCGTCGACGACGTCAAGGCGCTGCCGGAGGCGTCGATCCAGCAATCGATGCCGTTTCAGGATCAGCGCGCCGAATATTCGGTGTGCCGGTTCGACCTCGATTCCGGCGCGACGCGCGTGCGCTCGAGCGTCAACGACGATGCGCTGGTCGCGCTCTCCTTCCACGATCGAACGGGACGCATATTTTATTCGACCACGGATCGCGCGGCGTTGCGCGGGCGGATCGACATATTGCTCGTGACCGCGCAACAGCTGGATTCGCTCGAAGCAAGCGACCCGGAAGACAAGGCGCCGCAGGAATTGCGGTTGACGCCGCCGACGCGCGCCGGCTTCGTGCTGGTGCGCGCGCTGATCGAACAGCCCGGCGGCAGGACGGCGGCGCAGCAGGCGGCGCGCGCCGTGCAATGCCGCATCGAGCACCCCTGACCTGAAAGATCAGGCGCGCTTGCGGGGGCCTCGACGGCTCGCCGGCGACTTGCCCTTGCGTCTGGCCACCGCCGGGCTATCGACCGCCTGATCCATGCGCACGTATCGCACGCCTGTGAAGAACAATATCTGAGCGCCGTCCGCCGGAACCGGATCGGAGTTGCGATCTTTCCGGGGCCGCGCCTGAAAGAAAAGAATTTCGGCCATGGTTCGCTCTCCGGCCCACGCCTGCTCGAAATCGAACAACCATGCGCCTACGGATCAACCATCGATTCGCGATGGTTAACTTTGTGTCAACAAATCCGCTTCAACGTCGCATCGTTTCAAGCTGACGTATGCGCGCAACACAATGGACGACGATTTCCTGACGAAAGTCGACGCGCTGGCGGCCGCCGGACACGCGCAGGAACTGGATTTCGACATCGTCGTCGCGCGGGTCGCCGCCGATCGCCTCGCTACGATCGACGACGCGAGCGCGGAGCGGATCGAACGCTACGCCGCTCTGATCGAAAATGCGCTCGGCAAGATGAACGACGCGGATGCGACCCGGATTGCAGTCGCGCTCTCCGCGAACGCCCGCACGCCGGAGCGTCTGCTGGCGCGCACAATCGCCAGAGGCGGCGAGCCTGCGGCCGCCGTGCTTACGCAGGCGCCGCGCCTCTCCGAGGCCCTGTTGCTTCGCCGCGCGGAATTTGGCGATGCGATCGAAGCGACCGCGATCGCCGGACGCGCGGACCTCGCCCCTCGGGTCGTCGACGCGCTGGCGCGGCGTCAGGAAAGCGAAACGCTCCGCGCTCTCGCGACAAACCCCGCTATCGCGCTCGATCGCGGCGCGCTCGTCGCGCTGACCCAACGCGCGCGCTTCGACGACCAACTCGGAAAAGCGCTGCTCGCCCGCGGCCTGACGACATCGCAGGCGACCCCGTTGTTTGTCGCGGCCGATGCAGCGCAGCGCAGACAGACGATGCTCGAGATTCAACGCGACAGTCTGGCTGGGCGAGGCGCCGGCGCATCTCCGCTGGAAAGCGTTCGAGAGACGGCGCTTGCGGAAGCGACGCGCGGCGACGCCAAGGCGTTCAGCGCGACGGTCGCGCGCGCGCTGCGCGCCAGCCGCGCTCGCGTCGAACGTCTGGTCGAGGATGCGGGCGGAGAAACACTGGGGCTGATCGCCGCCGCGATGGGCCTTTCAGCCGCCGAGGCGACGCAGCCGTTGCTCGTCCTGCGGCCGGATCTCGCCGACATCGTCGACGATCCTTCGTCCGGCGTCCGTCTCGCGATGCAGACGAGCGCAGTCGCGGCCTATCGAATTCTCGCGGCGATCGTCTACGGACGCGAAAGCGTCCCGCAGCAGGGCGAGTATGGCGCGGCGGCGACGCGCGGCGCACGCGAGACGCGCGCGCCGACCGAACATGCGGGATTGTTCGCGCAGGCGATCAAGGGCCGCTGAGGAAATCGCGACCCTGCCGATCCTCGATATCGACGATCCAGAGATCCGGATCGAATTCGATCTCGCGCCTCAACTTGTCGTCGACGATAGCGGTCGAAACCCAGTCGTCCTTGTGCAGTCTTTCGAAGCGACGATCGCCATCCTCGCCGATCTCCGACTGGGGCGCAGGCCCGAACAGCGCAGCCGTGCCGTCGAGACGATCGACGCAGACGAAAATCGCGCCGGCCTCTGGCGCGCCGCGGCGGCGCAGCATGGCGTAAGCGCCGCGCGATTGCGCCTGGCGGATCAGAGC
Source organism: uncultured Rhodoblastus sp. (assembly GCA_964634325.1). Taxonomy (GTDB): domain Bacteria; phylum Pseudomonadota; class Alphaproteobacteria; order Rhizobiales; family Beijerinckiaceae; genus JAJXWB01. The sequence goes on along the minus strand of CAZWJF010000003.1, from coordinate 28,435 downwards.
TGCGGCGAAGATATCTGCGCGAAGACGCACGTCATTGCGCCTCGCCGGCCGCCGCGCGCGCAAGCTCCCGCTGGATTCTCGGCGTGAGATCGCCGTTCGAGGCGATGTCGCGGTCGCGCGCGAATTGCGCGATCGCATGACGCGTCGCCGCTGTCATCGCGCCATCGGGTTTGACGACGAAACCGAGATGCTGCAACGCCCGTTGCGCGGCGCGCACTTCGGCGGCGCTCGGCGTCGGCGCCGGCTTGTCGCGCTCGATCGTCGCGGTGGAGCCCGGCGCGCCGTTGCGGATGAGGCCGGCGATCGGATCGGCGCGACGGGGCTCGACGCGCGGCGCCTTGTCCTGCTTGTCGCGCTGCGGGGCGGCCGCGTCGAGACGCGCGAGTTCGCGCGCAATCGGGTCAGGCCGCGACGGCGCGGAGCTTTTCGCCGGAGACTGCGGCGCAGTCGGCTCGAACTTCTCCTCGAGGGGCGCAATCGCAGACGGCGGTTCGGCAGACCGAGCGATCGGCGTCGGCGGCGGGAGCGGCGTCAGCGCGGGCGCCGTCGCGCTCAACGGCGGCTCTGTCGTCGTCTCCGCGAGCGTGATCTTGAACAGCGGCGCAGTGCGCTTCTGATCCTGCAGGAAGGTGGCGTTGACCACGATGGCCAGCGACAGGGCGGCCAGTCCGACGACGCCGATGCGGGTCGCCGAGCGGCCGCCCCCCTTCGACCGGCGGCCATCGCGCGCCGGCGCGTCGTCGTCGAAGTCCATGTCGAAATCGAGATCGGCTTTAGCGGCTCTAGGCAATTTTCTTCACCACATCCAATTCGTGTCTGTCCTGCGCGGGAGCGACAGACGAGCCGCGGCGCACGAAGGTCTCGATCCGCGCGAGGCGCGAGGCGCCGGTGGCCGCCACGCAATGCGCCGGAAGGCGTATCTTCACCGTCGTGCCCTGCTCCAGCGCGCTCTCAACGGAGATCGTTCCGCCATGGAGACCGACAAGGCCACGCACGAGCGAAAGGCCGAGACCGGTGCCCTCGAAAGCGCGGGTCGTCGAGTTGTGCGCCTGGAAGAACGGATCGCCGATATGCTTCAGGTCGGCCGACGCGATGCCGATGCCCGTATCGGCGACCGACAGCACGAAACTGTTGCCTTCGGGCCGGGCGCTCAGCGTCACGCGGCCGCCGGCCGGCGTGAATTTCACCGCGTTCGACATCAGGTTGATGATGATCTGCTTGCAGGCGCGCTTGTCGGCGACGATTTCGTCCATCTCTTTCGGATAGTCGCGCACGAGTTCGACCTTCGCTTCGCCGGCCTTCAGGCTGACCATGTCGCAGCATTGATCGAGCAAGGGCGGCAGCGCAAAGGGCTCCGTGACGATGTCGAAGGAACCTGCGTCGATCTTCGACATGTCGAGAATCGAGTTGACGACTTCCAGCAGGTGATGGCCGGAAGAATGAATGATCTTCGCATATTCCATCCGCCGCGCCGGTTCGGTCGGCATGATGTCCTCATTGGTGAGGATCTCCGCAAAGCCGATGATCGCGTTGAGCGGCGTACGCAACTCGTGGCTGACGTTGGCGAGGAAGCGATCCTTCCAGACATTGGCCAGTTCGGCGTGCTCGCGCGCCGCGCTGATGTCCTCGACCGCCTGACGGGCGAGCGTCACGTCGCGGACGATCGTCACGACCGCGGCGCGGTCGTTGGGGTCGCTCGCGCGCCGCTCCTGCGGCAGGCGATGCGTGCGCAACTCGATCCAGGCGAAGCTCGGTTCGGCGACGGCGGCGTCGACGTCGTTCAGCGCGCCGCGGCGCAGGCGAACCTGGCAGATCGCGGTGTCGCCGGTATTGATGGCTTCGGCGACGGCGCTGAGAAAAGCGGGTCGATCGGCGACATGCACACGCTCGAACAGACCGCGCCCCATCAGATCGCGCGGCGAAAGACCAAACAGCGGAAGCGATTCGTTGCTCGCGTAGACGACCGATCCGTCCTTGTCCTGACGAACGACAAGATCGCCGATCGTCTGGGCGAGCGCTTCATGCCGCAACGTTTCACGGCGTTCGCCGAACATGGCGACGGCGTTGACATGAGCCATGGCCCAGCTCAGCGCGCAAGCGTAGGCGATGAGCGCAGCCAGAAGCCCCGCGAGAGCGATCTGCGACGGCGGCTGCGCAGCGGGCGGCGCGCCGACGAGCGCGAGCGATGCGGCGGCCGCGCTCGAGACAATGGCGACGGTCAAGACAACGCGCATGGTGGACGCGCTGGCGGCTTCGACCACTGCGAGCAGGAACACGACGAAGGAGAGCGGCGCATAGGCGTCGCCGCCTGCCGCGAGAGCTGCGGCGAGGCCGAGAAGCCCGGCCACGGAAATCATTTCGGCGGAGTTCAGCGAAGCGCCGCGCGACAAAGCGAAGATGGCGACCAGCGGCGCGAGCAAACTGGCGAAGGCGGCGCATTGCCAGAACGGCGGCGGCGCCGAGAGCAGAAGCCAGACCGGCGCGGCGATCAGGACCGCGGCGGTGAGTCCGAGACGAACGAGAACAAACGCCTTGAGCCGGGCGCGCTCGACGGCGCCTGCGGGCGCCTGAGCGATGACGAAGTCGGCGACTCGCTGCTCGATGACGGAAACTACGCTCAACACACACCCCCTGGGGGCAGAACTGCCGTTCTGTTCTCCCAAAGCCGAGACTCGCAGAGCCGACTTAAGTGAAACCTAAATTGCGGCGGCCGCGTCCCGTTTCGAGCGGCGAAAATGGGCCGCGACCCGACTAAGCGGGCGAAATCCGGCCGTTATGGTTTTCAACCCCTTTCCAAACGAGCGCCGGGAAGGGTCGAATCGTAAACGCGGACCTAACGCAGCTCCGCCAATTCGCCTTCATGATTTGACGCAAATGCAGCGCGCCGCTGATACGAATCGCGCGTCGCATTCGACGGGAGCCGCATGTTCTTTCTTCTGAAATCGATCTTCTGGCTGTCGCTGGTCTTCTATTGCATGAGCTGGCCAGGCGGCGAACGGCCGGAAGCGATCGCCAGCCGCGCCGCTGGCGATGCGGCGGCGCGCGCGCGGACTGCGCTCGTCGATAGCGCGGTCGCGGCGTGTTCGGCCGATCCTTCGCGGTGCCTCGCAATGGCTCGCGCCGGGGCGGCCACACGCGACGGCGGCGCAAGGCCAGGCGCGCGCAGCGCGCGGGTCGATTGAGGTAGCGCGAGCAAGTCGCCTCGATCTATAGAGAGGCATGACTTCCGCCGCCGATCCGACCACACTGGCCGCCATCGTCGAGAATTTCGAATTTCTCGACGACTGGGAGGACCGCTACCGCTATCTCATCGAGCTTGGCCGAACGCTGGAGCCGTTGCCCGAGGCGGCTCACAACGAGACCAACCGCGTACGCGGCTGCGCCAGCCAGGTGTGGCTCGAAACCCACGTCGACAAGGACGATCTGGGCAGGCCGCGCCTCACTTTCATCGGCGACAGCGACGCCCATATCGTGCGCGGCCTCGTGGCGCTCGCGCTGGCGATCTTCTCCGGCCAGACCGCCGAGACGATCGTCGCGACCGATGCGCACGCCATTTTCGACCAGCTCGGACTGGGGGCGCATCTGACCCCACAGCGTTCGAACGGGTTGCGATCGATGGTCGACCGCATCAAGTCGGACGCGCGCGCGGCGCTTCAGACCGCGTAAACCCCGCTCAGATTTTCGGACGATAGTTCGGCGCGCCCCAGTTGCGCATGCGTCCGGGCCTTGCAGGCCCGCGCGCCTCCGATGCGAGACCGTAATGCGCCGCCAGGCGATCGAGAGCGATCCGTAGCACGACCTTGGCCGAGCGCGGCGGCCAGGCGCGTTCGCGCTCGACGAGCTCAAGGCCCTTCAGGAGGCCGCAGACGTCCGTCAGCAGCCCTGCGAGATCCGGGCCTACCGCAGCGCCGGCGCGCTCGAGTCTTTGTCGCGCTGCGATCGCCATCTCCGAAATGTTGAGGTCCTGCGGGCCACGGCGACCGGAGCTGGCGGCGCCGGACCAGTCGAGCGTCACCCGCTGGCGAAGCTGCGCGATCTCGACGTCGCGGCGGTACCTTTCGCCCGCCTCGACCTGCGCGGGCGACAGCAAAGCCGCGCCATCGCGCCCCTTGCGGCGGGCGAGCCAGCACAGCGGGCTCTCGGCCGCATCGATCGCGACCGGCGACGCTCCCGGCTCCAGGGTTCTGTGCACGATTTCGACGTGCTGCGCGCGGAAGCAGTCGACGCCCTCGGGCGCGGCGAGACGGCGCGCCATGGCGCGCCCTTCGGCAGTCGGCGCAAGGCTGCGCGACGCGCCCGACGCCCAGCGCGCGAGGCCGCGACCGACGAGTTCCTCGCCGGCGGAAACAGGCGCGTTCGCCACAATCGCAGTGATTCCGTTGCGCGGCGCCGCGACCACCAGAAAACCGTCCCGCAGATCGCTGCGCGCGGGCCCCGCGTTTTCTTGCGCGAGAGCCGTCAGCAGTCGGCGCGCCGCCGCGCTCAGGCTGCTTGCGTCGTGATCGCTCGGGGGCGAGCGGCCTTTATCCCGCGCCTTCGCTGTCCTGGGTCTGCTGGCCGACGTCATGAAATCAACTCCGTGGAACACGCGACGAAATCCGTCACGGCCCAATTAGAATAAGATTTTTTTCCTTGTCAATCTCTTTTTTCTCATCTCCCCGCGCGCAAACAAAAACGCCCGGAGCCGACGCTCCGGGCGTTCTGAAAGTCGGATTCGATCTGTTACTTGGAACGGCGACGGCGCTGCTGCCCCAGCCCCATCTGCTTGGCGAGATTGGAGCGCGCCTTTGCGTAGTTCGGCGCGACCATCGGATAATCCGGCGGCAGGCCCCACTTTTCGCGATAGGCGTCGGGCGAAAGATTGTACTGAGTCCGCAGGTGCCGTTTCAGAGACTTGAACTGCTTGCCGTCTTCGAGACAGACGATGTAGTCGGGCGTGATCGACTTCTTGACCGCGATCGCCGGCTTGAGCGGCTCGGCCTCGACAGGAACAGCCTGTTCGGTGACGCGCATCAACGCGGCGTGGACGTCGCGAATGACGTTCGGCAATTCCGCGAGGGGGACGGAATTGTTGCTGACATAAGCCGACACGATGTCGGCCGCCAGCTCGATGTAGGGGGCGTGAGCTGAGGAATCTGCCATTGCTTGTTTGCTTTCCAGAAAATCCGATTCTTTGTCGGATTATCGACAGGTTGTGCAAGTCGACCGCACTTCAAAGGGCGCATCCTCGAAATCGCCTTCGATTTGCAACGATAATTATTACGCTCGACTCCGCCTTTGATCAAGTATCTCCGAGACAAATCCAGCATTTCAAGATTTTCTGACAAAGCTTATCGATTGTAATTTGCAACATCGAAAGGTCGGCTTGTACGTCTGCATTGAACGCGCGCGCCTTTCACGATTACTTGATGCGTCGACGCGGGCCGCGCCGCCTTGCGACGCCGTCCCCGGCCGCTTACCTAGCCGAACGAAGGAGGCGGCAATGAACACCGAAAACAAGCCCGGCAAGATCGTCAAATCCGATCGCGAATGGCGCGAGCAGCTGACGCCCGAGCAATTCAGGGTTACCCGGGAGCACGGAACCGAGCGGGCTTTCACCGGACCGCATTGGGACGAGAAGGCGGAAGGCCGCTACGCGTGTGTGTGCTGCGGCGCGCCGCTGTTCGACTCGCAAACCAAATTCGATTCTGGCACGGGCTGGCCGAGCTTCTTCGCGCCGACCGACGCGCTTGCCGTCAGCGAACATGACGACCGCAGCTGGTTCATGCGTCGCACCGAGGTTCGCTGCGCGCGTTGCGACGCGCATCTCGGCCATGTATTTCCGGACGGGCCGGCGCCGACCGGCCTGCGCTATTGCATGAACGGCAATGCGCTGAATTTCGAGCCGAAGAAATAGGACTTGCAATGACCGACACCTCCGCGCCCGCGACGGTCGAACCGCCGCGGGCTGAACGCCATGCGCGAACCACGCAGGTCCACGGCGTCGCGCTGGTCGACGACTACGCCTGGCTGCGCGCCGACAATTGGCAGGAGGTATTGGCCGATCCGACGAAGACGCCGGCGGCGATTCGCGCGCATCTGGAAGCCGAGAACGCCTACGCCGACGCCATTCTCGCGCCGACGCGCGCGCAGCAGGCGGAATTGCTGGCGGAGCTGCGGGGACGGATCAAGGAAGACGATTCCGAAGTCCCGTGGCCCGACGGGCCTTATGAATATTATGCACGCTACCGCGAGGGCGGACAGCACGAGTTGATCTGCCGTCGGCCGCGGGCCGGCGGCGATGAGTGCGTGCTGATCGACGGCGACGCCGAAGCGAAGGGCAAGCCGTTCTTCGACATGCGCGCCGCCGAACATTCGCCGGATCACGGCCTTGTCTGCTGGAGCAGCGACGACAAGGGCTCGGAACTCTTTTCAATCCGCGTGCGCGATCTTGCGACCGGCCGCGACTATCCCGACGTGGTCGAACATACGGACGGGACGGTCGTCTGGTCGCAAGATTCGACGTCGTATCTCTATGTGCGCGTCGACGACAATCATCGGACGGCGCAGGTCTTCCGGCACAGGCTCGGAACAGAGCCATCGGCGGATCGACTGGTTGTCGAAGATCTCGATCCGGGCTGGTTCGTCCATCTCTCGCGCAGCCGGTCGGGCAGGTTCGGCATCGTCTCGATGAGCGATCACGACGCGAGCGAGGCGTGGCTCGTCGACCTCGCCGACGTCGACGCGCCGCCGCGTCTCGTCGCGGCGCGCGAGCGCAAGCTGCGTTACGACGTCGAGCATCACGGGGAGACGTTGATCATCCGCACCAACGCGGACGGGGCGGAAGACTTCAAGCTCGTCGTCGCTCCGCTGGCCGCGCCTCAGCGCGCCAACTGGAAAGACCTCGTTGCGCATCGCCGTGGGCGGATGATCGTCGTCTCGACGGTCTTTGCGCGGCGTCTCGTCCGTCTCGAGAGGGAGAACGGCCTGCCGAGCATCGTCGTGCGCGAGAGCGCAGGCGGCGCAGAGCACGAGATCGCTTTCGCGGAGGAGGCTTATTCGCTGCGCGTGGACAGCGGCCTCGAATTCGATACGGATATCCTGCGTTTCGTCTACTCCTCGATGACAACGCCTGCAGAAACCTATGATTACGACATGGCTTCGCGGACGCGCGTTCTGCGCAAGCGACAGGAAATTCCTTCCGGCCACGATCCCGCCCGCTACGTCACGCGGCGCATCTACGCGCGCGCGGCCGACGGCGCAGAGGTGCCGATTTCGATTCTGTCGCGCGCGGATCGCGCAGGTCCCGCTCCGTGCCTCCTGTACGGCTACGGCGCCTACGGCCATTCGACGCCGGCGGCCTTCAACGCAAATCGCCTGTCGCTGGTCGACCGCGGCTTCGTGTTCGCGATCGCGCATGTGCGCGGCGGGACAGACAAGGGCTGGAACTGGTATGAAGACGGCAAACTCGCGCGCAAGCCGAATACGTTTTCCGACTTCATCGCCTGCGGCCGGAAGCTCATCGAAGACGGCTTCACCGAACAGGGCCGCATCGTCGCGCAAGGCGGCAGCGCCGGCGGCATGCTGATGGGCGCGATCGTGAACATGGCGCCGGACCTGTTCGCGGGGATCATCGCCGACGTTCCCTTCGTCGACGTGATCAACACGATGCTCGACAAGGATCTGCCGCTCACGCCGCCGGAGTGGCTCGAATGGGGCAATCCGATCGAGGACGAAGCGGCGTTCCGGACGATGTTGTCCTATTCCCCCTACGACAACGTTCGACCGCAGGCCTATCCGCCGATTCTCGCGCTCGGCGGACTGACCGATCCGCGCGTGACCTATTGGGAACCGGCGAAATGGGTCGCGCGACTGCGCGCGACAATGACGGGCGGCGGACCGATCCTCCTGAAAACGAACATGGACGCCGGCCATGGCGGCGCGTCGGGCCGTTTCGACCGGCTCGGCGAAGTGGCGATGCAACAAGCCTTCGCGCTCGCCGCCGCAAGCGATGCGTTCAGTGGCGCGTCTCGACGAACCGCTTGAGTTCGGTCAGCGACGCAAATCGCATGACGCCTTCGGGCGTCTGCGCTTCGATCGAGCCATCGGCGAACATCAGATAATTGGTGTCGCCGGACGAATATCGCCCGACCACGGCGGGCTCCGGCGGCGGAGGCGGCGGCGTCTCGACAGCCGCAGACTCTGGTTCGGCCTCTTTCTGGATCGTCGAGCGACCAAGTTGCGCATCGAGTTCGCGCGCCGTCTGCTCGAGCCAGTCGTCGTGAACAAGCTCGTCCGCAGGCGGGGCTGCGACTTCGATCTTTTCGGGCGCGACGGGCGCCTCCTCGACAGCGGCGGCCGGTTCCGCGACCGGCGGCTCCGCTATTTCGGGCGACGGCTCTTCGTCCTTGCGCACGGGCGCCTCATCGATAGGCAGAGGCTCGACCGGCGGCGGCTCGTGTGCGTTTGCGGGTTCCGGCGCAGGCTCGATAGCCGGCTCTTTCTCGACCTCCGGGGATTCCAGCTCCTGCGCCGCGCGGTTCTCCCCCATGCGCAGCAGTTCGCCGACAGTGGGCGGCTTGGGCGGAGCGGAGAACTGAAACTCGTCTTGCGCGGAGCGATCGGGCGCTTCTTCGTCCTGTTCGGCTTTGGCCGGGGTCGACGCGGCGACGGCTGCGGCGGCGACGGCCGCCGTCGAAGCCGCCACGATCGCGCCGGGCGCCGCCATCCCGCGCGCCGCGCGCTCCATCACCGGCGACGCGGCCGGCTGCGATTCAGCGAGGGGCGGCGCGCTTGCGTGCGATGGCGCGGCTGCAATCGCAGGCGCGACGGCGCGCTCGAGGACGCTCGCGAGCCTCATCGTCGACCAGGAGACGACGCAGATAATCAGGCCGCCGGTCATCATGACGGCGCCGGAGATTAGCGAGGCCCAGCCCCGCTCCACCTGGACGATGTCCCAACCGGTCCACATCCAGTAGGCGCCGTACATCGCAAGCGCCGCGCCGACGGCGAGCGCAAACCGGTCGATCGTTCGCTTCAACGATTCGGGCTCCTCGACTTAGAATTGCGAGAATAGGCGTTCGCGTCGCACAAGCAAAGTATCCATCCGATCAATGCGCGGGTTGCCGCGGCCTTGCGCTTTTCCTAATTATTGGCGGGCGGGATCGTGAGACTGTCCTCGCGCCGCGCGCCAATTTCCGGAGTCGAACATGTCTTTCACCCTGCCGCCGCTGCCCTACGCCTACGACGCGTTGCAGCCGTACATGTCCAAAGAGACGCTCGAATATCATCACGACAAGCACCACAACGCCTACGTGACGACGGGCAACACGCTGCTGAAGGGCACCGATCTGGAAGGCAAGACGCTCGAGGAAGTCGTCGTCGGCTCGTACGGCAAGAACGCGCCGCTCTTCAACAACGCCGGCCAGCACTACAACCACCTGCACTTCTGGAACTGGATGAAGCCCAACGGCGGCGGCAAGATTCCCGGCGCTGTGGAAAAGGCGATCGTCGACGGCTGCGGCTCGATCGACAAGATGAAAGAGGATTTCATCCAGGCCGGCGTCAGCCAGTTCGGTTCGGGCTGGGCCTGGCTTGCGGTCAAGGACGGCAAGGTCAGCGTGATGAAGACCCCGAACGGCGAGAACCCGCTGGTGCATGGGGCGACGCCGATCCTGGGCTGCGACGTCTGGGAGCACTCCTACTACATCGACTATCGCAATCGCCGCGCCGATTACGTGAAGGCCTTCATCGACCATCTCGTGAACTGGGAATACGTCGAGGAGCTGTTCCAGAAGACGCGCTGATCGCTCACGCTAAACGCGAGCCCGGGCCCGGAGCCCGGGCTTTTCGATTCAGGCGGCCGCAACGCGCCCGAGGAAATCCTCGATCGTTGCGCTAAGCGAGCGCGTCTCGGCGGCCATGTCGCCCGCCGCCTGATGGACCTGCGCTGCGGATTGATCGGTTTCTCCAACCGTCGCGCGCAATTGCTTCATGTTGGCGGCGACGCCTTCGGTGCCGTGCGCGGCTTCGTTCACGCTGCGGGCGATTTCGTTGGTCGCGGCGGCCTGCTGCTCGACCGCGACCGCGATGCTCGCGGTGAAGCTCTCGGCGTCTTTCATCGTCGCGCTGATCGCGCCGATGGCGTCGACCGAAGTCGAGGTCGCCTGCTGGATCGCCGCGACATGCTCGGCGATGCGCTCGGTCGCGTGCGCCGTCTGACCGGCGAGCGCCTTCACCTCCTGCGCGACGACGGCGAAGCCGCGGCCGGCCGCGCCGGCGCGCGCCGCCTCGATCGTCGCGTTGAGCGCGAGCAGGTTGGTCTGCGCGGCGATCGCCTGGATCAGACCGACGATCTCGCCGATGGCGTTGGCCTTTTCGGCCAATCCCACGATCGCCTCCGACGTCGCGGCTGTGGTCGTCGAGGCGTGCTGGACATGCTGGCGCGCGCGACCGATCTGCGTCTCGATTTCGGAAATCGACTGGAACAATTCTTCCGACGCGCGCGCGACGGTCGCGACGTTGCGCGAGGCTTCCGTGGTGCCGGCAGCCGCGGCGTCCGCGCGGCTGTCGCTCTGGCGCGCGATGGTGGAAAGGCTGTCGGCGGCGACCGCCATCTGGTCGGCGTGGCCAGCGACCAGTTTCAGCGCGGCGCCGACCTTTGAACGGAACCGGTCGATCAGGCCTTCCAGCTCGACGCGGCGCGCGCGGTCCTTCTCGAGTCTGGAATCGGCCGCCGACTGCAAGTTCTGGCGGTCGATCAGGCCTTCGCGGAAGAACTCGATGGTGCGCGCGAGTTCGCCGACCTCGTCCTTGCGCTGGCGATACGGCGGCTCGACGCTGAGATCGCCATGCGCCAGCCGCCCCATGACGTCGGCGAGTTCGCTGACCGGCGCGACGACCTTGCCGATGAGATGATGCAGAACGACCGCGATGGCGGCCACCGTGATGAGGCCCTCGGCGAACCAGAAAGCGAAATCGCGCAAGGCGGCGACGTCGGTCGCCGCGTAGGCGACGACGACTGCGAGGCGCCCTTTCGCGGCTTCGCTCGAACCGTCTCCGACCGGTTCGACGATCACTGCGCCGGAATCGATCGGAATCGCCTTTGTAGCGGCCAGAACGTCGCCCTGGCGCATCGCCAGTTCGCGCAACGCCCTGTCGGACGGCGCGCTCGGACTGCGGCGCGCGGACGCCTTCACCTCGCCGTTTGCGCCGATCAGCGCGACGGCGACAGTCGATTCTTCCTTGAGGAATCCTGCGAGCTGCTTCTGCGCCGCTGGCAGGTCGCCCCGAGCGAGGGCGTCGGCGAGCGCGGGCTCGAAGACGCCGATCTGATTGGCCTGCCGCTCCAGCAGATCGCGCCGCGCGCCCTGCCATGTGTACCAACTGGCGATCGCCGCGCTCGCCATGACGAGGCAGGCAACCAGGCCCGAGGCGACGAAAACGATGCGGTTGCGAATCGAATCGGAGCGCGCGCTCCGGTCGGCGGCCATCGCTTTGCCTAAATTGGCGAACCTTTTGAGCAGCATGCGCGACTCTGGCGGATTGGAAGGGGGCTGCGCGCGGGCGCCGCCGGGAAACGGTTTGGCAGAAATTGCCGCCCAACCGGTTAAGACCGGCTTAACCAATCCCCTAACCTGTTCAAAACCGCGCCTTTTTCCGCGAGAAGATCCTCAAACGCGGAAGAAAGAAGAAATTCCCGCTCGGTCTGGCGCGTCTCCGTCACCGGATCGAGGCGTCGCAACGCGTCGTCGACGCCGCCGGGGTGGCACATGACGAGATGGCGCGGCCCGGGCGCCGTCAGATAGCTGGCGAATTGTTCGGCGCCGTACCGCCCGGGCGCGAAATCCGAAAAGCCCGCGAAGCCGCGATTGAGGGCGTGGCCGGCGCCCTGCGCCGCGCGCCGGAACCCGGTCGCCAGCGCATTGACCTGCAACGCCTTGGCGGCGAAGGCGCGGCGCGCCGCGATCCGCATGGGCGCGTCGGCGGAATCGCGCAGCGGCAGGCCGCCGAGGCCGCGTCTCGTCAGCGCCGCAAACAACGCCTGCCGGATTCCGGGCAGCACATGCACATGCTGATGGCCGTCGACATGCGACGGCGGCGCGCCGAAGGCCTCGCTAAAAGCGTCGATCTGGCGGCCGATTTCGTCCTCGATCTCGCCGAGCGGCAGGCGGCGGGCGAGCGCGGCGGCCGCGACCGCGCCGATCCGGGGAAACTCCCCGGCCGGCGCAAAACCAGGCATTGCGCCGAGCGGCGCGCCGACCGTGAGCGTGACATGGAGGCCGAGATCGGCCGGCGGGCGCGCCTGCGCCCAGTCGCGGGCGGCGCGCGGCCAATCGGGCAGCGAGGGCATGGCGGAGGCTGCCGAGATGCGCCCGGCGGCGGCGACCTCGAGCAGGCCGCGACTGACGGCCTCCGTCATGCCGAAATCATCGGCGCAAAGCACAAATCCGAAGGACGCCATCACAATATCCTGCGCCGCGCGCGCGGCGCCTCGTTCTTGCGCATTTTGGCGGCTAAGCCTAGTTGTCACTGACGATCTGCGCCCACGAACCGGAGACCAACGTGCCAGCGGCGGAAACGGCGAACCCGGAACTGACCGCGCTCGTTCCGGTGTTCAACGAAGCGGCGAACGTTCCAGCGCTTGTCGAACGGCTGACGCGCGTGCTCGACGGCTGCGCAGCCTCCCACGAAATCATCTTCGTGGACGACGGCTCCAGCGACGGGACGCTCGAGGCGATCCGCGCCGCGCGGGAGCAGGACCGGCGCATCGACGCCATCTCGTTCAGCCGCAACTTCGGCAAGGAAGTGGCGATCGCCGCCGGGCTCGACCATGCGCGCGGCCGCGCGGTCGTGATTCTGGACGCCGACCTCCAGCACCCGCCCGAGACGATCGAGGCGATGGCGACCAAATGGCGCGAGGGCTACGAGAACGTCTATGGACAAAGGGTCGATCGATCCGCGGACGCGCCGCTGCGACGCGCGCTGACCATGCGCTTCTATCGGCTGTTCGAACGCTTCGGCGAAACCGCGCTGCCGCCCGGCGCCGGCGACTTCCGCCTGCTCGACCGCAAGGCCGTCAACGCGCTGATACGAATGCGCGAGCGCGCACGCTTCTCGAAGGGACTCTACGCCTGGATCGGTTTCAAATCGATCGGCGTTCCCTTCGTCGTGGCCGAACGCGCCAGCGGCGAATCGAAATTCTCTTACCGCAAGCTCACGCGCTTCGCGCTCGACGGGCTGATGTCGTTCTCGACGGTGCCGCTGATGGTGTGGACCTTCGTCGGCGTAACGGTGTCGTTTCTGTCGCTGTTCGCGGCGGTCTACTTCCTGCTCAACACGCTGCTCTACGGAATCGACGTGCCGGGCTATGCGTCGCTGATCGTGTCGATCAGCTTCCTTTCGGGCATTCAGCTGCTGTCGCTCGGCGTGCTCGGCGAATATATCGGCCGCATCTTCGCGGAGGTGAAAGGCCGGCCGCTCTACATCGTCTCCGAGCACCTCTCCGTCGACGAAAGCGAGCGCGCCCGCGACGGCGCGCGCATGTCCCGCGCCGCCGAATGATCCGCAATCTCATTTCGGTCGGCGGCTTCACGCTGCTGTCCCGCATCACCGGTTTCGCCCGCGACGTCGTGCTGGCGGCCGTGCTCGGCGCCGGCATGATGAACGACGCCTTCGTCGTCGCCTTTCGACTGCCCAATCATTTCCGTGCGATCTTCGGCGAGGGCGCGTTCAACGCCGCTTTCGTGCCGTCCTATTCGCGCGTGCTGGAGACAGAAGGCGCGAGCGAGGCGAAACGCTTTTCGAGCCGCATCTTTACGCTGCTGCTCATCTCGCAGATCGCGCTGCTGGCGCTCGCGCTCGCCTACACGCCGTTTCTGGTCGATCTGCTCGCACCCGGCTTCCGCGACGATCCGCAGAAATTCGATCTCGCCGTCGCGCTGACGCGCGTGACGTTTCCCTATCTGCTCTTCATAACGCTCGTCACGCTGCATTCGGGCGTTCTCAACGCCAACGGCAAGTTCGCTTCGGCGGCGTTTGCGCCGGTGCTGCTCAATCTGACGATGATCGCCGCGCTGGCCGTCGCCTTCCTGTTCCCGAACGCCGCCTACGCCGCCGCATGGGGCGTGACGATCTCGGGCGTTCTGCAATTCGCGCAACTCGAATTCGCCGCGCGGCGCGCCGGCGTCGCCGAGCGGCCGTTGCGGCCGCGCTGGAACGCCGACACGAAGCAGTTCTTCAAGGCGCTCGGACCGGCGGTGATCGGTTCGGCCGGCGTGCAGATCGCCATGTTCGTCGACACGATCATTTCGTCGCTGCTGCCGACCGGAGGCCCATCGTCGATTTACTACGCCGACCGCATCTATCAGCTGCCGATCGGCGTAATCGGAATCGCCGCCGGCACCGTGCTGCTGCCGGAAATGAGCCGCGCGATTTCGGGCGGCGCGCCGGATGCCGCGTTGCGCGCGCAAAACCGGACGATGGCGTTGACTGTCGCGCTGGCCGCGCCCTTCTTCGTCGCCTTCCTGACCATTCCCGAGCTGATCATGCGCGCGGTTTTCGTGCGCGGCCGCTTCACCGACGCCGACGCGCTCGCGGCGGCGCATGTTCTGTCCGCCTATGGCGTCGGGCTGTTCGCGATCGTGCTGATCTCGTCGGCGCGCGCGAGCTTCCAGGCGCGCGGCGACACGACGACGCCGATGATCGCGTCGCTGACCGCAGTGGCGCTGAACGTCGCCCTCAAGTTTCTTCTCTACAAGCCGTTCGGCGCGCCTGGCCTCGCCTTTGCGACCGCCATCGGCGCCTGGATCAATTTCGGCATTCTGGTCGCGCTCGCGTTGCGCGCAGGATCGATGGCGCCGAACGCCGTGTTTCTGAAAGTCGCGACGGCGAGCCTTGCGGCGGCGGCGGCGCTCGCCGGAGTCGCCGTGTTCGGCGCAGCGCCGGCGCAATCGCTGGCGCGCCACGTCGCGCCCTTCGCGACGATCGCGGAGCTGGCGCTGCTCGGGCTCGTCGGCATGATGGTCTATGTCGCCGTGTTCCTCGCCGCGGCGCGCGCAATCGGGCTCGACCTGTCGGCGCTGCGCGGCCTCCGGCGGCGCGGCGCGACGACCGACGCTGGAAAGGAGCCGCGATGATCGACTTTCCACTCTACGTCTTCGACGCCTACGGCACGCTGTTCGACGTGCATTCGGCGACCGCCCGCCATCGCGCGCTCGTCGGGCCGCAGGCCGAACGGCTGTCGGACATCTGGCGCGCGAAACAACTCGAATATACTTGGGTGCGCTCGCTGATGGGCGCGCATCGCGACTTTCGCGCGCTGACCGAGGAGGCGCTCGACTTCGCGGCTGCGCGTTGCGGCGGGATTTCGGCGGCGGCGCGCAGCGAGCTTTTGACGGCCTATGAGACGCTCGACGCCTTTCCCGACGTCGCGCCGACGTTGAGCGCCTTGAAGGGGCGCGGCGCGAAACTCGTCATTCTCTCCAATGGAACGCCAGACATGCTGGAGAGCGCCGTGCGCTCGGCGGGCCTCGCCGACCTGCTCGATCCGTCGCTGTCGGTTGAGACGGTCGGCGTCTTCAAGACCGACGCGCGCGTCTACGAAATGGTCGGCCAGCGATATGGCCTCGCCCCGGCGCAGATTTCGTTTCAATCGTCCAACCGCTGGGACGTCGCCGGCGCCGCCAAATTCGGCTTCCGCCCGGTCTGGATCAACCGTTCCGGCGCGCCCGACGAATACGACGACCTGAAGCCCGCAGCCGTTCTGGACAGTCTGTCGGGCCTCCTGTCGCTCTGACCGCGTCAGATCATCTGGGACAGACCGGGAATCGCCTTGAAGATTTCGCGGGCCTTGTCCGGTCCGATCTGCTCTTCGCCGTATTTGAAGATTTCCTGACCGACCGACTTCATCTGGCCCATGTCGAGGCCCTTGGCTTGCAACTGGCCGGCGAGCGCCATCAGACCGCCGGCTCCGCCGCCGAACATGCCGCCCAGCGCGCCCATCAACCCGCCTCCGCCGCCGGAATTGTCGGCGATCGCCTGATCGGCGCCCGGGATCGAGTTCAGAAGGTCGCTCATCGCGCCTTCCGGCGCATGTTTCCTGATGAAGCCGAGAATGACGCCGACAGCCTGCTGGGCCACTTGCGAATCGAGGCCTGTCGCGGCGGCGATGCGTTGAACGAGTTCTTCCATGTCGATTCCCTAGAAAAATCCGCCGCGATAGCGAACATCCGTCCGCGAAAGCTCCCGGACGACGCAAACCGGCCGCCGGATTATGTCGCTTTCGACCGCGCAAAAAGCAAGCGCCGCGGCCTCTATCCCGCGACATTGGCGGAATCGGCGCAGACGCCATATAAGACAGGGTTTACAGGGCGGCGCGCCGAATTTGCGGCGCTGGGATTCATGGAGCTTTTCGTGGCCGACGATCCTTCTCAGGCGCAGGGCAAGATTCTCGTCGGCAAGAGCGGCGCGACCTGGCGTTACCTCAATCTGCCGCTCGGCAACCGCCACGGGCTCGTCACCGGGGCGACCGGCACCGGAAAGACCGTGACGCTCCAGAAGCTCGCCGAGGGCTTTTCCGACGCCGGCACGGCGGTCTTCGCCGCCGACGTGAAGGGCGATCTCTCGGGCATTTCGCAACCAGGCGATTCCAAGCCGCCGCTGCTCAAGCGCGCGCAGGAGCTGGGGCTGACTTACACGCCGGACCGCTTTCCTGTCGTCTTCTGGGACCTGTTCGGCGAACAGGGCCATCCGATCCGCGCGACCGTCGCCGAGATGGGACCGCTGCTCACCGCGCGGCTGCTCGAACTCAACGACACGCAGGAAGGCGTTCTGAACATCGTCTTTCGCGTCGCCGACGACAACGGGCTCGCGCTGCTCGATCTGAATGACCTGCGCGCAACGCTGCAATTCGTCGCCGATCACGCTTCGGAACTGACCACGAAGTACGGCAACGTCGCCTCGGCGACCGTCGGCGCGATCCAGCGGCAATTGCTGGTGCTCGAAAACCAGGGCGCCGACAAATTCTTCGGCGAGCCGGCGCTCGACATTTCCGACTTCCTGCGCACCGACCGCGATGGTCGCGGGATCATCAACGTTCTGGCGGCCGACAAGCTGATGCGCTCGCCGAAGCTCTATGCGACCTTCCTGCTGTGGATGCTGTCGGAACTGTTCGAGCAATTGCCGGAAGTCGGCGATCCCGAAAAGCCGAAGCTCGTGTTCTTCTTCGACGAAGCGCATCTGTTGTTCGACAATGCGCCGAAATCGCTGATGACCGCGATCGAGCAGGTCGTGCGCCTGATCCGCTCCAAGGGCGTCGGCGTCTATTTTGTGACGCAGAACCCGCTCGACGTGCCGGAGACGGTGCTCGGCCAGCTCGGCAATCGCGCCCAGCACGCCCTGCGCGCGTTTACGCCGCGCGACCAGAAGGCGGTCAAGGCGGCCGCGGAGACGTTCCGCCAGAATCCGAAATTCGACACCGCCGCAGCGATCACGCAGCTCGGCGTCGGCGAGGCGCTCGTCTCGATGCTCGACCTGAAGGGCTCTCCTGAAATCGTCGACCGCGCGCTGATCGCGCCGCCGGCCGCGCGTGTGGGACCGATCACGCCGGCCGAGCGCGACGCGACGGTCAAGGCCAGCCCTCTGCTCGGAAAGTACGACACGCCGATCGACCGCGAGTCGGCTTTCGAAATCCTGCAGAAGCGCGCCGCCGGCCATGCGGAGGCTGCGGGCGGCGAACAGCCTGCGGAAGCCTCGAGCGGCGGCATTCTCGGCCAGCTCGGAGGCATGCTGGGCGGCGTGCTCGGCGGCGGCGGAACGACGGCCGGCGGCAAGCGTCAACGCATGTCGACGGGAGAGATGATCGTTCGCTCGGCCGCGCAATCGGCGGCGCGCTCGATCGGCACGCAGGTCACGCGCGCAATCCTGCGCGGCGTGCTCGGCGGCCTGTCGCGCTGAGCCGGCGCCGCGCCGATGAAGCTGCCCTATCTCGCCATTGTCGCCGCTACTGTCGCAAGCTGGATTTTCGGCGCGCTCTGGTATGGCGCGTTCGGCCGGACATGGGCGGTCGGGCTCGGCCTCCTGCCGGCGGACTCCGCGGGCGCGCCGCGCGGCAAGCCGCCGGTCTTCGCTCTGATCGCCTCCTTCGTCGCCGAACTCGTCATGGCGGCGATGCTCGCCGGTCTGCTGGTTCATCTGGCGGGCGAGGCGTTCGGCATGAAGCCGGCGCTGCTGTCGGCGTTCTTCATCTGGCTTGGCTTCGTCGCGCCCACGCTCGCGACCAATTACGCCTACCAGCGCCGGCCCTGGGCGGTGTGGGCGATCGACGGCGGCCATTGGTTGGGCGTTCTGCTCATTCAGGCGGCGGCGCTTGCGCTGATCGCGTGAACTGATTTTGCGCGCGGCGCGCGCATTGTTAGCCTTGCTGCGAATCTGAATGGAGCGCGGCCATGGCTGCCATCGAAAAAGTCCTCGATCAACTCGACGCAGACCGGCAGGGCGCGCTCGCGCGGCTGTTCGAGTTCATGCGAATCAAATCGATCTCGACCGACCCGGCGTTCGCCGGCGAATGCGCGAAGGCCGCGCAATGGCTGGCCGACGAACTGACGCGCATCGGTTTCGCCGCCAGCGTGCGGCCCACCGCGGGCCATCCGATGGTGATCGCTCACGCCAAGGCCGCGCAACGCGACGCGCCGCATGTGCTGTTTTATGGCCATTACGACGTGCAGCCGGTCGATCCGCTCGATCTGTGGGAGACCGATCCGTTCGGACCGAAGATCGTCGACGCGCCCACCGGCCCGCAAATTTTCGGGCGCGGCGCCGCCGACGACAAGGGCCAGCTCATGACCTTTGTCGAAGCGTGCCGCGCGTTTCGTGAAACGGGCGGCCTGCCCTGCGACGTGACGATCATGCTGGAAGGCGAAGAGGAGACGGGCTCGCCCTCGCTGCCGGCCTTCCTCGCCGACAACAAGAAGGAATTGTCCGCCGACCTCGCGCTCGTCTGCGACACCGGCATGTGGGACAAGACGACGCCGGCCATCACCGCCATGCTGCGCGGCCTCGTGCTCGAAGAGGTGACGATCAAGGCCGCCAATCGCGACCTGCATTCGGGACTCTACGGCGGCGCGGCCGTCAATCCGATCCACGTGCTGTCGAAGATCGTCGCCGACCTGCACGATGCGCAGGGGCGCGTGACCGTGCCGGAGTTCTACGACGGCGTCGAAGACTTGCCGGACGAAATCGCTGCGCAATGGCGCGCGCTCGATTTCGACGAACACGCCTTCCTCGGCGAGGTCGGCCTGTCGATTCCCGCGGGCGAAGCGGACCGCAGCGTGCTGGAGCAGATCTGGGCGAGGCCGACCTGCGACGTAAACGGCATATTCGGCGGATATACCGCCAAGGGCTCGAAGACCGTCCTGCCGGCGCAGGCGAGCGCGAAATTCTCCTTCCGCCTCGTCGGCAAGCAGAACCCGGCGGCCATCGCCGAAAATTTCCGGTCCTTCGTGCGCGCGCGCCTGCCGGCCGATTGCGAGGCCGACTTTCATTCTCATGGCGCAAGTCCTGCGCTGCAATTGCCGTTCGGTTCCGAAGCGCTGTCGCGCGCGAGACGGGCGTTGTCGCAGGAATGGGGAAAAGAGGCGGCGATGGTCGGCTCGGGCGGCTCGATCCCGATCGTCGGCTCGTTCAAGCGCGATCTGAAGATGGACTCGCTGATGGTCGGCTTCGGGCTCGACGACGACCGCGTGCATTCGCCGAACGAAAAATACGAACTCTCATCGTTCCAGAAGGGCGCGCGCAGCTGGGCGCGGATACTGGCGGCGCTGGCGGCGTGAGCAGGGCCACGATTGCCCCCCCTCTCCCCGTAAAACGGGGAGAGGGTTAGGGTGAGGGGCCCTGCGATCATCACGAGTCTGGCCTTGAAGTCCATCTTCTTCGTCGATCCTTCCCTACGCCGCGCGCCCCTCGCCCCGGCCCTCTCCCCGCCCTGCGGGGAGAGGGGGCGGACTCCGGGCGTCGCATGATCTTCCTCCAAGGCCTCCTCGCCCTCACAGTTCTGCTCGCCATCGCCTTCGTGCTGAGCGAGGATCGCCGCGCCATTCCGTTGCGCGTCGTGATCGGCGGCGTCGGCCTGCAGATCGCGCTCGCCTTGCTCATGACGAAATTTCCGCCGGCGGCCGCCGCCGTGCTCGCTCTGACGCATGGCGTCGAAGCCCTGCAACGGGCGACCGACGCCGGCACTGCGCTGGTCTTCGGCTTTCTCGGCGGCGGCCCCCTGCCCTATGCGGAGACGAAGGCCGGCGCGAGCTTCATCCTCGCCTTCCGCGCCTTTCCGATGGTGCTGACGATTTCGGCGCTGGCGACGCTGATGTTCTATTGGGGCGCGATGCAGAAAATCGTCGCGGCCTTCGCCTTCGTGCTGCGGCGGACGCTCGGCGTCGGCGGGCCGCTCGGCGTCGGCGCCGCCGTGCATATTTTCGTGGGCATGGTCGAGGCGCCGCTGATCGTGCGGCCGTATCTCACCACCATGTCGCGCGGCGAATTGTTCGCGCTGATGAGCTGCGGCATGGCGGGCATCGCCGGCACGGTCATGGCGATCTACGGCGCCATTCTCGGCGCGCATGTGCCGGATGCGCTGCCCAACATCATCACCGCCTCCATCATTTCGACGCCGGCGGCGCTGGCGCTGGCGGCGCTGATGGTCCCGTTTCGACCGGACGAACGGACCACGCAGATCGAACTCGCCGACCCGCCGGCCAATTCCTTCGAGGCGATCGTGCGCGGCACGATGGACGGCGTGAAGATTCTGGCGGGCATAATCGCCCTGCTGATTGTGCTGGTGGCGCTCGTGCATCTCGTCGACGCCGCGCTGTCGCTGCTGCCCGAGGTCGGCGGCGCTCCGGTCTCGCTGCGCGGCGCCTTCGCGCTGATCTTTCGGCCGCTGGTGTGGCTGATCGGCGCGCCGTGGCCGGAGAGCGCGACGGCCGCGCATCTGATGGCGACCAAGACCGTGCTCAACGAATTCGTCGCCTATCTCGACCTCAGCCACCTGCCGGATGGCGCGCTGTCGCCGCGCACCAAGCTGATCATGACCTATGCGCTGTGCGGCTTCGCCAATTTCGGGTCTTTGGGCATCATGATCGGCGGCATGACGACCATGGCGCCGGAGCGGCGGCACGACATCGTGGCGCTCGCCCCGCGCTCGCTGATCTCCGGCACGCTGGCGACGCTGATGAGCGGGGCCGTGGTGGGGATGGTGGGGTAGATAAGCAATTCGTCGGCGCATCTTTTCACCCCGCTTCGCATGTGCAAAAACGCTCGACGCAACGCTTGAGATTTCCGCCGCCATGACCGCTTCCGACACGCCCTACGCCTCCGCCTTTCCCGCTGTGGAGGAAGCCCGCTGGCGCGAACTCGCGACCGCGGCGCTGAAGGGCGCGCCGTTCGAGAAGCTGATCGCCAAGACCTACGACGGCGCCGCCATCCAGCCGCTCTATCCGCCGGCGCAGGCCGCGGCGCAGCCCGGCCGCGCAGCCTCGGGCCCCTGGGCCATCCTCCAGCGCGTGGACGCGGCCGACCCGAAGACCGCCAACGAACTGGCGCTGACTGACCTCGAAAACGGCGCGAACGGCCTCCAGATCGCCTTCGCGGGCTCGGCGGGCGCCTATGGCTTCGGCCTGCCGGCCACGGAAGCCGCGATCGAGGCCGCGCTGGCGGGCGTGTTTCTCGACGCAGGCGTGGCGGTCGAGATCGACGCGCCGGGCTACGGCCGCGACGCGGCGCTGGCGCTCGCCAAATTCGTCGAAAAGGCGAAGGCCGATCCGAAGGCGACGCAGATTTCCTTCGGCCTCGACCCGATCGGCGCCTTCGCACGCGGGGCGGTGTCGCATCCTTTCGCGGAAGTCGCCCCGCATATGGTCGAGGCGGTCAAGACGCTGTCCGGCGCCGGCTTTTCCGGCCCGCTCTGCGTCGCCGACGCCCGCATCGTGAGCGCCGCCGGCGGCACGGAAGCGCAGGAGCTGGGCTTTGCGGTCGCGACCGCGCTCGCCTATCTGCGCGCGCTGGAAGGCTCCGGGATGTCGCTGGACGCCGCGCGCAAGGCGGTCTCGTTCCGGCTCGCGGTCGACGCCGATGAATTTCTGGGCGTCGCCAAGCTGCGCGCGCTGCGCCGGCTGTGGGCGCGCGTCGAGGAGGCCTGCGGCCTTGAGCCCGCGCCGGCGCTGATCCACGCGGAGACCGCCTGGCGGATGATGACGCGCCGCGACCCCTACGTGAACATGCTGCGCGCGACGGTCGCCGTCTTCTCGGCGGCGGTCGGCGGGGCGGATCGCATTTCCGTACTGCCCTTCACGCAGGCCGTGGGCCTGCCTGACGAATTCGCCCGCCGCGTCGCCCGCAACACCCAGCTCGTGCTGCTGGAGGAATCCAATCTCGACAAGGTCGCCGACCCGACCGCCGGCGCGGGCGGATTCGAGACGCTGACGGCCGAGCTCTGCGACAAGGCCTGGGCGTTCCTGCAAGCCAGCGAAAAGGCCGGCGGAATCGCCGCGCAACTGGCCGCCGGCGCGTTCCAGGCGGACGTCGCCAAAGCGGTCGCCGAGCGCGCCAGGAATGTCGCCCGGCGCAAGGACGCGCTGACCGGCGCCAGCGAATTCCCCAATATTGCGGAACGGGCCGCCGCGGTTCTCGCCCCGGCGCCTGCGCCGCAGGCCGCGCCGCAGGGCGCGCTCGCCGCCCATCGTCTGGCGGAGCCCTACGAGGCCCTGCGCGACAAATCCGACGCGCTGGCGGCGGCCGGCAAGCGGCCGACCGTGTTTCTCGCCAATATCGGCCCGATCGCAGCGTTTACGGCGCGCGCGACCTTCGCCAAGAACTTCTTCGAGGCCGGCGGCGTCGAATCCCTGTCCAACGACGGCTTCGCTTCGGCGGACGCGGCGGCCGAGGCCTACGCCGCCTCTGGCGCGCCGATCGCCTGCATCTGCTCGTCCGACGCGCTCTACGCTGAACAGGCCGAAGCGGTCGCCCGCGCGCTGAAAGCCAAAGGCGCGAAGCTCGTCGTGCTCGCGGGCCGCGCCGGCGACAAGGAGGCCGCCTACAGGGCCGCCGGAATCGGCGACTTCGTTTTCGCGGGCGCCGATGTGCTGGCGACGCTGGAGCGCGCCTGGGGCGCGATCGGCTGATGCGCGCCCTGCTGCTCTGCCTGTCGCTGGCGCTCGCCACGCCCGCTGTCGCTTTTCCGAAAGATTTCGACGGAGACTGGACGGTCGAGGCGCGCACCACTGTCGGCGATTGCGCGCCTGAGGTTTCCGGCACCGTGCGGATCGAAGGCGGGCGGGTCGTCGCCTCGAGCGCGCAGGGCGTCGCGGTCTGGGGCTATATCGACGAGGGCGGCGCGATCGCTGCGCGTTTCACCACGGATCAGCACATGGCGCGCGCCAACGGCAAGCTCAAAGGCGCGGCCGGGACCGGCGCCTGGTCGTCCAACACCAATTATTGCGGCGGCGTCTGGAAGGCGCGCCGCGAAAAATAGCGCGCGCTCAACAGGCCTTGTTGACGATGCACTTGTTGTAGAGCTGGAAGTCGCACCACTGAAGGACGTTGACGCTGCAATACTGGTTTGGCCAGCCCTGGCAGATATTCGCGACAGCCGCGTAGAACGCCGAGCCCTGATAGCACAGGCTCATCTGGCTCTGACATTTGTGGTCGCGCACGCAGGCTGTATGCATGTCGTCCGTGTAGCCCGGAAAATCGTGCGGATCGGCGCGGGACGCGTCACGAATTGCGAATGCGGACATCGTCGCGACGACAAGCGCGCTGGTGAAAAGCATCTTCAACATCGCAATCCTCCCTGCGGGACATTCCCGATCGCCAGCTACGGCTTGACCTTAACAGATATGTGAACCTTGGCCAGTCAGGCGCTTCAGCCGCTCGCCAAGCGCTTTTGGTGCCGTGCGCGCGAAGCCGCCACCGGCGCCTCGTCCGGCGGCTGCGGTCGGCGCACCAGCGCGACCAGCGCGTAACTGACGATCTGCAACAGGAACCAGGAGCCGAGTTTCGGCAGGCCGACCATTGTCCAGCCGGCGCGCTGCGCGGGATAGAGCCAGGTCTGCGTATAAGTGCCGATATTTTCGGCGAACCAGATGAACAGCGCCGCGAGAAAGGCCGCCAGCAGCATCGGCATGCGCCGCCAGGAATGGTGCACGCGGAAATAGATCCAGCTGCGGCCGAACACGAGCAGACAGGCGGCGAACAGCGCATAGCGCAGGTCCGGCATGTAATGGTGCAGGAAGAAATTGGCGTAGATCGCCGCCGCCAGAGCCATGACCGCCCAAAGCGGCGGATGTCTGAGAAAGCGAAAATCGAATAGGCTCCAGGCGCGCATCATGTAGGAGCCGATCGCCGCGTACATGAAGCCGGTGAACAGCGGCACGCCGCCAATCCGAAACACCGCGGCGTCTGGATAGATCCACGACCCCTGCGCCGTCTTGAAGATTTCCATGATCGTGCCGACGACATGGAAGATGAAAATCACCTTGGCTTCGTCGAGACTTTCGAAGCGCGTCCAGATCAGAACGATCTGGATCGCCAGCGCCGCGAGAAACAGGAAATCGTATCGCGCGAGCGCCGCGCCGCGCGGATACAAGAGATGCGTCGCGATCATCAGGCCGACCATCAGCCCGCCGAACACGCACGCCACCGCCTGTTTGAACCCGAACCTCAGAAATTCGTAAACGTAGAGCCTGCCGCGCCCGCCGCTGCGCGCCCAGAGCGCGGCGCGCGCCTCAACAGCGACGAAACGCCGGAGCGGCGGAAAATTCTCCGCCGCGCTTCTCAGCGAATCCTCGTTGGCGTTGTCGCGCATTCCCCCGGCCCCTCGCGACCCGTCGCCCGCTTGTCGCGCCTGCGCGATGCGCCAGCGCACATCGCGACGCGCGACTTCGCGCCGTTGTGGCTCCCTGGCGGCGCCGCACTGTTGTCGCCTTCGCGTCGCCTGTTGCATATGAGAATGCGCTGCTGACAATCTGGCGCCAGCGATTCTCGCATGCGCGATTATTCTAACGTGACTTTCACGCGCCGAAGGAGCCCGGAATGTCCCGACGCAGACAGATGACGATTTCCGCCGCCGCCGGTCTGGCCGCGCTTTTTGCGACGACAGGCGCGTGGGCTGCGCAGTGCGGCAACAACTCGGGCGGTTTCGAGAACTGGAAGCGGCAATTCGCGCAGGAAGCGCAGGGCCGCGTGGGCCCCAACGCCATCTCCGCGCTGATGGGCGCGAGCTATGCGCGCGCCACCATCGGCGCCGACCGCGGCCAGCACGGCTTCAAACTCTCGCTCGAACAATTCATGGCCAAGCGCGGCGGCAACGCCATCGTCGCGCAAGGCCGCAGGCTGAAGCAGTCGCAAGCCGGCCTGTTCGCGCAGATCGAACAGCGCTATGGCGTGCCGGCCGGCCCGCTGCTGGCGATCTGGGGCATGGAGACGGGTTTCGGCGCGGTGCGCGGGCATCAGCATCTGATCTCCGCCGTCGCGACGCTGGCCTACGACTGCCGACGCTCGGAATATTTCACCGACCAGCTCTACGCGGCGTTGAAACTCGTCGATCGCGGCGTGTTCAACGCCAATTCCATCGGCTCGATGCACGGCGAGGTCGGCCAGACCCAATTCATGCCGAAGACGGTGCTGAACTATGCGGTCGGCAATCTCGAAAGTTCGTCCGGCGCGCTGATGTCCACCGCCAATTTCCTGCGCGCGCACGGCTGGAGCCGGGGCGCCGGCTACCAGCCGGGCGAACCGAATTTCGGGGCGATCCAGGAGTGGAACGCCGCATCGGTCTATCAGCGCGCGATCGCCATCATCGGCCGCCGGATCGACAGCGGCGACCGCTGAACGCGGGAGACGAGCCGCATGCGCGTCGCAGTCATGGGCGCAGGCGCCGTGGGCTGTTATTTCGGCGGCCTGCTCGCGCGCGCCGGCCATGAGGTCTTGTTCGTCGGCCGTCCGGACCACGTCGCGGCGATCAATGCGCATGGTCTTCTGATGGAGACGAAGACCTTCACGGCCCATGCGCCGGCGAAGGCCTCGACCGCCGCCGCGGCGATCGACCGGCCCGACCTCCTGCTGTTCTGCGTGAAATCCGGCGACACGGAAACGGCCGGCCGCGCGCTCGCCGAGCGGCTGGGCTCAGACACGATCGTTCTGTCGCTGCAGAATGGCGTCGACAACGCCGATCGTCTGGCCGCGGTCCTCGGTCGGCCGGTTTTGCCGGCGATCGTCTACGCCGGCGTCGAGATGGCCGGCCCCGGCCATGTGAAGCACCAGGGCGGCGGCATGCTGGTCGTCGGCGCCTCGGCGCGCAGTGCGGAACTAGCGACGACCTTCTCCGCCGCCGGCATACCGACGACAGTGCGCCCCGACATTGCGACGGCGCTATGGGTCAAGCTGATCGTCAATTGCGCCTACAACGCGCTGTCGGCCGCGGGGCCCCTGCCCTATGGGCCGATGATGCAAACGCCAGGCGTGCGCGAAGTGGTGGCGGATGCGGTCGCCGAATGCGCGGCGGTGGCTCAGGCCTGCGGCGTCGCGCTGCCGGCCGACATTCTCGTGACCACATTGGCCCTCGCGGACAGCATGCCCGGCCAGATGTCCTCCACTGCGCAGGACATATTGCGCGGCAAGCCGACAGAGATCGATTTCCTCAACGGCTATGTCGTGCGCAAAGGCGCCGAACTTGGCGTAGCCACGCCGACCAACCGCGCCCTGCAGGTCATGGTGCACCTGGCGGAACAGGGCCGCGCGGCGCGCGCCTGAAGCGCATCACACGTGCAGCCCCGGCGCCTCGTGCCCGGTGCGCGCGACATATTCGGTGTAGCCGCCGCCGTATTTGTGCACGCCGTCGGGGGTCAGCTCCAGCACGCGATTGGAGAGCGCGGCGAGAAAGCGCCGGTCGTGCGAGACGAAGAGCATGGCGCCTTCGTAGTTCGCGAGCGCATTCACCAGCATCTCCTTGGTCGCCATGTCCAGGTGGTTGGTCGGCTCGTCGAGCACCAGAAAATTCGGCGGATCGTAGAGCATCTTCGCCATCACGAGCCGCGCCTTCTCGCCACCCGACAGCACACGGCAGGGCTTTTCGACATCGTCGCCGGAGAAGCCGAAGCAGCCGGCGAGCGTGCGGAGCGATCCCTGCCCCGCCTGCGGGAACCAGCCTTCGAGCGATTCATAGATCGTGCGTTCGCCGTCGAGCACTTCCATCGAATGCTGCGCGAAATAACCCATCTTCACGCTGCCGCCGATGGTCACGCTGCCCGCATCGGGCTCCGCGGCGCCGGCGATCAGCTTCAGCAGCGTCGACTTGCCGGCGCCGTTGACGCCCATGACCGCCCAGCGCTCGCGGCGGCGCACCTGGAAGTCGAGGCCTTCGTAAATCTTACGCGCGCCGAAGCCTTTCTCGACATTTTTCAGCGTCACCACATCCTCGCCGCTGCGCGGCGCGGGCGGGAAGTCGAACGCAATCGTCTGGCGGCGGCGCGGCGGCTCGACGCGGTCGATCTTCTCCAGCTTCTTTACCCGGCTCTGCACCTGCGCCGCATGCGAGGCGCGCGCCTTGAAGCGCTCGATGAACTCGATCTCCTTGGCGAGCATGGCCTGCTGGCGCTCGAACTGCGCCTGCTGCTGCTTTTCGGCGAGCGCGCGCTGCTCGGCATAAAATTCGTAATTGCCGGAATAGGAATTGAGCTGGCCGGCGTCGATCTCGATGATCTTGCCGACGATGCGGTTCATGAATTCGCGATCGTGCGAGGTCATCAGCACGGCCCCATCATAGCCGCGCAGAAATTGCTCGAGCCAGATCAGGCTTTCGATGTCGAGATGGTTGGAGGGCTCGTCGAGCAGCATGAGGTCCGGCCGCATCAGCAGGATGCGCGCGAGCGCGACGCGCATCTTCCAGCCGCCGGAGAGATGGCCGACATCGCCGTCCATCATCTCCTGCGTGAAGCTGAGCCCGTCGAGAATTTCGCGGGCGCGCGCATCGAGCGCATAGCCGTCGAGCTCCTCGAAGCGCGCCTGCACTTCGCCGTAGCTCTCGATGATGGCGTCCATCTCGTCGGCGCGATCGGGGTCGGCCATGGCGGCTTCCAGCGCCTTCATTTCGGCCAGCACCTCCGACACCGGCCCGGCGCCGTTCATGACTTCCGCGACCGCGCTGCGGCCCGCCATTTCGCCGACGTCCTGGCTGAAATAGCCGATTGATGTCCCGCGATCGATGGCTGCCTGCCCCTCGTCGGGGCCCTCCTCGCCGGCGATCATGCGGAACAGCGTCGTCTTGCCGGCGCCATTGGGCCCGACGAGCCCGACCTTCTCGCCCCTCAGGATGACGGCGGAGGCCTCGATGAAGACGATCTGATGGCCGTTCTGCTTGGAGAGTTTGTCGATACGAATCATGCGGGGGTTATGGACTGGGGGGTGC
>CAZWJF010000002.1:217684-317027 GCA_964634325.1 uncultured Rhodoblastus sp. | reverse complement strand
CGGCTCGCGCAGCACGTAGCCGCGGCCCCACACCGTCTCGATGTAGTTGCGGCCCTGGCTCGCGTTGGCGAGCTTCTTGCGCAGCTTGCAGATGAAAACGTCGATGATCTTGAGTTCCGGCTCGTCCATGCCGCCGTAGAGATGGTTGAGGAACATCTCCTTGGTCAGCGTCGTGCCCTTGCGCAGCGAGAGCAGCTCGAGCATCTGGTATTCCTTGCCGGTCAGATGCACGCGGGCGCCGTCCACTTCGACCGTCTTCTGGTCGAGATTGACGACGAGGTCTCCGGTCGTAATGACCGACTGGGCGTGGCCCTTCGAGCGGCGCACGATCGCGTGGATGCGCGCGACCAGTTCGTCCTTATGGAAGGGCTTGGTCAGATAGTCGTCGGCGCCGAAGCCGAGACCTTTCACCTTGTCTTCGATGCCGGCGAGGCCCGAGAGGATCAGGATCGGCGTCTTGACCTTGGCCACGCGCAGAGTGCGAAGCACCTCGTAGCCCGACATGTCCGGCAGGTTCAGGTCCAGCAGGATGATGTCGTAGTCATAGAGCTTGCCGAGGTCGATGCCTTCTTCGCCGAGATCCGTCGTATAGACGTTGAAATTCTCGGACTTGAGCATCAGCTCGATGCTCTGCGCCGTAGCGCTGTCGTCTTCGATCAGTAGTACGCGCATCAGCTGTCCCCACCCTTCCCCGTACGGCGCCAGTCGGATGTTCCCCCGCCCCCGCGCCACGGCGCCCGGCAATCCAAGGTCATACGCAATCCAATGTTCACGTTAACTGTAGAGCCCGATTGGTTAACAAACCGTTTTGGCCAGTCGTCGCTTTGCGCCTGAAGCGCAACCATTGCGAATGACCCAACGGAATCGTCCCGCCCTGCGCGCGGCGGTCGAGCCCCGGACGCAAACAAGCTTTAAGCAAACGAGCTGTCGAAACGTTCAGACGTCGCTCGCGCGGAGCCTGTCGGAAAACGAATCGCTTGAAGACAGTCGCTTCTGACAATTTTTTTGTCCAGCGTCTTTGTCAGGTAACCAACGAGCAACCTCCGTACGGCATAGTCGCCTCGTCTCGCGGATCATGGCTAATGCGTAACCTTTTCGAGTTCGGACTGGCGTCCTGGAGTGCCGTGTGATGAAGTCGCGTGACACCTTGTTGAGATTGAAGCGTTTTCAGGCCGACGAAAAACGTCGCCGCGTGACTCAGCTCGAATTGATGATCGCCGAATTCAATCGGATGGCGGGCGACCTCGACCGTGAAATCGCGGCCGAAGAGCAGCGCGCCCGCATTTCCGACCCCACCCATTTCGCCTATCCGACCTATGCGCGCGCAGCGCGCAGCCGGCGGGACAATCTGGTCAGCTCGATCGAGGAGCTGCGCGGACAGCTCGACGAGGCCAAAGCGCGCCTCGACGAGGCCAATGCGGAGGTCGCCAAGGCGGAATCGCTCGAGGGTCGGGAAAAAGCGACCGATCGCCTGGCCGACGTCCTCCGCCCTGCCGACATCGGCATGCTCGGAATGCGCGCCGCCCGCGCCTGATTGCCGAGCTCAAGCTAGCCTGAAAGAACGCCGCCGATTTGGCGGCGTTTTTGTTTCCGCGACGCTTGCGATCCACTCCAGCGTCGTGCATGGGTTCGGCCATCGCCCGGCCGCTTCGGGCGCAGGATCCGCATGAAGCGCGCGCTCGATTTCTTTTGGCCGGTGCTCGGCATGGTCGCGGTGCTCGTGGCCTTCTGGCTTCTTGCGCGAGAGTTTCGCGGCGAAGCCGTGCGCCGCGACGTTATCGAAGCTTTGCGCGCCATTCCGCCGCATCGCTATGCGCTGGCTGCGCTTTCGACCTTCGTGGCCTATGCGGCGTTGGCCTGGTACGACCGTATCGCCCTGCTCCATCTCGGCGTCCGGCACATTTCCTGGTTCTTCGTATCGGTCTGCTCCTTCACGACCTACGCATTGTCCCACAACATCGGCGCGTCCGTCTTTTCCGGCGCGATGGTTCGATACCGCGCCTATTCGAGCAAGGGGCTCGACGCCGCGCAGGTCGCCGTGCTCGTGGCCCTGTGCTCCTTCACTTTTTTTCTCGGAACGGTGTTGCTCGGCGGCCTCGTGCTGACCTTCGAGCCGCATCAATTGCACCGCCTCAGCGGCCTGCTGCCGGCGACGCTGACCAATGCGGACACGTCCCGGCTTCTGGGTCTGGGGATGCTGGCGATTGTCGTGATCTACACGATCGGCTCGATTTTCGGTTTCAAGCCGCGCCAGATCGGCAAGTTCCGTATCGAATATCCGCGCCCGGAGATCACGCTGCGCCAGTTGATCGCGGCGCCCATGGAGTTGCTGGGCGCAGCCGGCATCATCTATTTCGCGCTTCCGGCGGAAGGAAACCCCGGGTTCTTCGTCGTCTTGGCTGTCTTCCTGGCGTCGTTCTCGGCCGGACTGGTGTCGAATGCGCCGGGCGGGCTCGGCGTTTTCGAACTGGTCTTCATCAAGGCGATGCCAGCGATCGCGAAAAGCAAGATACTGGCGGCGCTATTGGTGTTCAGACTGTTTTATCTGCTGATACCTCTGGCCTTCGCGCTGATTGTCGTACTCGTCTTCGAGCGCCAGCGGCTCATGGAGACGCTCAAGGAAAAGCCGGCCGATCCGCCGACCAGCTAAACGAAAAAAGCGCCGGCCTCGCGACCGGCGCCTTTTCTATCGCCCCCGGAGACGGGTCAGGTGCGATATTGCTGAATTCTGGTGGTCCGCAGCCCTGCGAGCCCATGCTGATCGATCGACATCTGCCAGCTCAGAAATTCGTCGACCGTCAAGGTATAGCGGCTGCAGGCGTCTTCGAGCGACAGCAGCCCGCCGCGCACGGCCGCGACGACCTCCGCCTTGCGCCGGATGACCCAACGCTTGGTCGAAGGTGGAGGCAAATCGGCGACGGTCAGCGGACTGCCGTCCGGTCCGATCACATATTTGACCCTTGGGCGGTAGGCATCGGTCATTTTTGAACTCACACACTCGACTGACCACTTCACCTCGCACTCTACGGACGCCCGCTTAAAATTTACCTAAACGAGCAGGTTCGATAAACGCCAAAAATTCGTGAAAAATCCTCGGTTTAGGGGGTGATCGAGGCCGCGCCGGACGATTTCCGTTTCACTTCGATCCAGCCGGAAAGAGCGCATTAACCATGATCTCGGCGAGCCGGCGCCGGATATGCAGGCGCCGCCATCAAGTCGCCACAGGTTTGAAGATCCGTAACGCGCCGAAGCGAATCCGCGAATCGGGGAGCGTCCCCGCCCCAGCGGGACGCTCCTCGACGTTCGATCACAGCGCCGAAAAGCGCGCCCGGGGCGCGCTCAAGCCTCAGGCGTCCGCGCGCCGCCGCATCGTCCGGGCCGTCGTTCGCTGGGCCTTGGTCAGTGCGAGAACAGCACCGGCACGGTCATGTGCTTCAGCATGAAGCGCGAACCGGAGCCGCGCGAGAAGCGCGGATAGCCCTGCCCGCCGAACGCGCCCAGCACGAGCATGTCAGCGGAGTGGTCGGCCGCCTGATTGAGCAGCGAATCCATCAATCCGATGTCGACGGCCACAGCCTGCTCGCCGCTCGCCTGCACCCCATGCGCCTTGAGATGGGCGACCGCGAGTTCGAGCGACACCTTGCGATAGGCGATCGTCGAGTCGTCGGGCTTGGAAATCGTGACGACGATCGCATGACTGTCCTTCTGGACGATCCGCACGCCGTCTGCGAAAGCGCGCGCCGCCTCGCGGGAATCGTTCCAGGCGAACAACGGGCGCTTGCCGACGTCGGAGAAGGAGCCGGCATAGGGAACGACCAGCGCCGGACGGCCGGAATCGACCACGATCCGCTCGACGAGATCGCTCGGGGCGGGGTTCTTGTCCGCGAGCGGCTGCCCGAGGATGACCAGGTCGAAGTGACGGGCGAGATCGATCGCCTGCGAGAGGATGTCAGCCTCATCTCCACGGTTGAGATCCATGAAATCGCTGTCGACGACGCCGGCGCTCGCGGCCTTGAATGCGACCTCCGCCGCGTCGCGCGCGGCGACGTATTCAGCCGGCGGCCACGCCGCCACGACGCCTGAGGACGTGGTGCGGGCGATCTGGCCAAAAACGCCGACAAGCCGCGATCCGATCCGCTTGGCCATTGTGGCCGCCAGTTCGAGGCGCGCCTGGGTCTGGACGCTGGAATCGAGATGCACGAGCAGATTGCGCATGTTCGGTCGTCTCCTGAGGACGGCTGCTTGTTGATGCCGCCATGATCGGTGGCTTACTTCGTATCGTCAAACCTTGCGCTGCATCAATCACCGGCTGGCGGGATGCGCGCCTTGAGTTTCCGGCCCATATGCTTTCTGTTGCGCCGGCAGACCAAAGGACGGGCGGATGAGCGCAGGCAAGATCGAGACGATAGCGGACGGGCCGATCGGCTGGATCGTCTTCGACAACGAGAAGCGCCGGAACGCCATGTCGCTCGGCATGTGGCGGGGGCTGAGCGAAGCGCTGGCGCGTTACAGCGCCGATCCGGCGATTCGCGCGGTCATTCTGCGCGGAGCCGGCGAGACTGCGTTCGTGTCCGGCGCCGACATTTCCGAGTTCGACGCGCATCGCGGCGACGCCGCCGCCGCCGCCGACTATGCCGCCGCGACCGACGGAGCCTGGCGCGCTCTTGCCGATTTCGAAAAGCCGATGATCGCCATGATTCAGGGCTTCTGCTTCGGCGGGGGCGTCGCGATCGCCATGAAGGCCGACATGCGGATCGCCGCCGACAATTCTCTGTTCGCCATTCCGGCCGCCCGGCTCGGGATCGCCTATCCGCCTCATTCGATCCGCGACCTCGTCTGGCTCGTCGGCCCGGCCAAGGCGAAAGAGATCTTGTACACCGGCAATCGGTTCGACGCCGCCGAGGCGCATCGGATCGGCCTCGTCAATCGCGTCACGCCGGTCGGACATCTCGAGGCCGAAGCGACCGCGCTCTGCGCGACGCTCGCCGCCAATGCGCCGCTGACGATCCGCGCGGCGAAAGAAGCGATCGACCAGATCGCGCGCGACGCGCCTGATCCGGCCAAGGTCGCCGCGCGCGTCTCAGCCTGTTTCGACAGCGCCGATTACGCCGAGGGCCGGCGGGCCTTCATGGAGAAACGTCGGCCCGTCTTCGTCGGCCGCTGAGGTCTGGCCATGCAGGAAAGGCGGATCGACGCCGGCGTCTTGTCGATCGCGTACCTCGAGTACGGACCGGCGGACGGTTGGCCCTGCATTCTCGGTCACGGCTTTCCCTACGACGCCCACGCCTACGCAGACGCGGCGCCCTTGCTCGCCGAAGCCGGCGCGCGTGTGATCGTCCCCTGGCTGCGCGGCTATGGTCCGACCCGCTTCCTCGCCTCGACGACGCCGCGTTCGGGCGAGCAGGCCGCGCTCGCCGCCGATTTGCTGGCGCTGATGGACGTGCTGGGCGTCGAGCGCGCTGTTCTGGCCGGCTACGATTGGGGCGGCCGCGCCGCCTGCATCTCGGCCGCGCTCTGGCCCGAGCGGGTCGAGGCGCTCGTGTCGGGCAATTCCTACAACATCCAGAACATCGCGCGGGCGATGGAGCCCGCGTCGCCGGCCGAGGAAGCAGCGCTCTGGTATCAATATTACTTTCATAGCGAGCGCGGGCGCCGAGGCCTCGCCGCCGACCGGGCGGGCGTCGCGCGGCTGCTTTGGAAAATGTGGTCGCCGACATGGAATTTCGACGAACCGACCTTCGCCCGGACGGCGACGGCGTTCGACAATCCAGATTTCGTGGACGTCGTGATCCACTCCTACCGGCACCGTTTCGGCCTCGCGCCGGGCGATCCTGCCTTCGCCGCCATCGAACGGCGACTGGCCGCACAGCCGCCGATTGGCGTCCCCACGATTTCGATTGACGGCGACGCCGACGGCGTGAACCCGGGAACCGCGCACCACGCCCACAAGTTCGTCGGTCCGCACGAGCATCGCATTTTCAAGGGCGCCGGCCACAATTTGCCGCAGGAGCGCCCGGTCGACTGGGCGCGCGCGGTCCTCGACGCGCGCAGGCTGGCCGCCGCCTGACTCACCCTGTCGTCTAATTGACACAAGCTCGAACCCGTCCGTATGAAATGCGTGTCGGACGATCTTGGTGACATTCCATGCTGAAACAGACCGCCGCCAAAACTGACGGATCGCCCGGCGTCGTCTACCGCGGCATCGTCGATGGGCTGTATCGGGGGCGTTATGTCCCGGGCCAACGGCTCGTCGAAGCCGACCTGACCCGCGACTTCGAAGTGGGGCGCGGCTCCGTTCGCGAGGCGCTGAGTCGGCTCGCCGCCGAAGGCCTGGTGACGATGAACCTGCATCGGAGCGCCACGATTCGCTCGCTCAGCCGCTCCGAAGCGCGCGATCTGACCGCGCTGCTGGAGGTTCTCAACGGGTTCGCCGCGCGGCTCGCCGCCGAGCGGGTCGAGGATGGCAATAACCGCAAGCTGATCGCGGATGCCTATGCGACGCTCGCCGACCCCGAAGTGCAGCGCGACTTTCTGCGGTTCGCGCGCGCCCGCAACACGTTCTACAAGACCATGGTCGCCATCGGCGCGAACCATGAGCTCGCCCGCCTGATGCCGCGCACGAACGTAGATCTGCTGCGCGTGCAGTTTCGCGCCTATACGACTGTCAACGACGATCTGCGCATGGAGGACTATCGCGCTATCTACGACGCGATCGCCGAAGGCGCCGCGCGGAAGGCCGAGAGCGCCGCCAAGACGCACATCCGCCGCCTCGGCGACGCGATCGACAAGCTGCCCGACGCTGCTTTCGGAGGTTGAGCGCCCCCCGAATTCGCCGCTTGATTGTATTCTAATTTTGTCGGACAATCCTCGGACGGCTTAGGCGGCGTCGGGAGAATTGCGCCATGGATTTCGAACTCAGTCCGCGTGCGCAAGAGTTGCACGCCCGCGTCGCCGCCTTCATGGCCGCGCATGTGTATCCCCACGAACATCTGTACGGCGAACAGGCGCAAGGAGCCGCCCGCTATCGCACGCCGCAGATCGTGCAGGAGTTGAAGAAAAAGGCGAAGGCCGAGGGTTTGTGGAACCTCTTCCTGCCCGGCGACCACGGCGCAGGTCTGACAAATCTCGAATATGCGCCGCTCGCCGAACTCATGGGCCGCGTCGACTGGTCGAGCGAGGTCTTCAACTGCTCGGCGCCCGACACCGGCAATATGGAAGTGCTGACGCTCTACGGTTCGCCGGAACAGAAGAAGCAATGGCTCGAGCCGCTGCTCAATGGCGAAATCCGCTCGGGCTTCTCGATGACCGAACCCGAAGTCGCCTCCTCCGACGCCACCAACATCCAGTGCACCATCAAGCGAGAGGGCGATCACTACGTCGTCAACGGCCGCAAATGGTTCACCTCGGGCGCCATGAACGAGGATTGCAAGATCCTCATCGTCATGGGCAAGACGGACCCGGATAATCCCGACAAGCACAAGCAGCAGTCGATGATCCTCGTGCCCAAGGACACGCCCGGCGTGAAGATCATTCGCGACATGAAGGTCTACGGCTACGACCACGCGCCCGTCGGCCATCCCGAAATCGTTTACGAGAACGTGCGCGTGCCTGTTTCCAACATGCTGCTCGGCGAGGGGCGCGGATTCGAGATCGCCCAAGGCCGCCTCGGCCCCGGCCGCATCCACCATTGCATGCGGCTCATTGGTTGCGCGCAGCGTGCGCTCGAACTGATGTGCCAGCGCGCCAACCGACGCATCGCCTTCGGCAAGCCGCTCGGCGAACAGGGCTCCGTGCGCGAGGACATCGCCAATTCCTATTGCGAGATCGAGCAAGCGCGGCTTCTCACGCTGAAGGCCGCCGACAAGATGGACCGCGAGGGCAACAAGGCGGCGCGCGATCTCATCGCCGCCGCCAAGATCGTCGTGCCCTCGATGGCCGCGCGCGTGATCGACCGCGCCATCCAGATTCACGGCGGCATGGGCGTCTCGCAGGACACCTTCCTCGCCGAGGCTTACACCTACGCGCGCTTCATCCGCATCGGCGACGGGCCGGACCAGGTGCACATGTCCCAGCTCGGGCGAACGCTGCTGAAGCGATACGTCTGAGACGCGCCGGGCTCACCCGCGCCGGCACGCCCGCCAAATCTTCTCGGGCGTCAGCGGCATGTCCATGTCGGTCACGCCGCGCGACGCCAGCGCGTCGATCACCGCGTTGACCAGCGTCGGCGTGCCCGCGACAGTCCCGGATTCGCCGCAGCCCTTGGCGCCGAGCGGATTGGTCTTGCAGGGCGCGCCGTCGAACAGCGACGTCTTGAACGACGGCAGGTCCTCCGCACGCGCGACCTTGTAGTCCATCAGGCTCGACGTCAGCAGTTGGCCGCCCTCGTCGTATACTGCCCCCTCGAACAGCGCCTGGCCGACGCCCTGCGCAATGCCGCCGTGGACCTGGCCCTGCACCAGCATCGGATTGATCGCGACGCCGACGTCGTCCAGCGTCGTATAGCGCTCGATCGTGATTTCGCCCGTATCGGGATCGATCGAGACTTCGGCGATATGCGCGCCGTTCGGCCAGCTCGGACCATCGACCTTGGCGGTGGACGTAACCGACAGGCGCTTGTCGAACTCGCCGCGCGCAAGATCGACGAGCCCGACCGAACGATCGGTGCCTGCGACAGTGAAACGTCCTTTCGCATATTCGAGATCGGCTGCTGCGGCTTCGAGATGATCGGCGGCCAGATCGCGCGCTTTCTCGAGAAGATCGGCGGCGCCGACCGCCACCGCCGAACCGCCGATGAACAACGAACGCGAACCGACAGAACCCATGCCCTGGGCAAGGTCGGTGTCGCCCTGAACGATCTTCACGGTCGAGATCGGCACGTCGAGCGCAGCGGCGATCATCTGCGCATAGCTCGTCTCGAGCCCCTGCCCCATCGCCTGCGTCGCCGAATGCACGATGATCTCGCCGTCCGCGGTCGCGTGCACGCTCGCGGTCTCCTGCAACGTGTTGCCGCCCGTCCATTCGATGTAGCTCGCCAGACCACGGCCGTAGAGCTTGCCCTGCGCTTCCGCCGCGGCCTTGCGCGCAGCGAATCCGTCCCAGTCGGCGGCCGCAGAGGCGTCGTCGACGATCCGTGCGAAATCGCCGCTGTCGTACACCTGCCCGACGGGCGTCTTGTAAGGCGTCTTGTCCGCCCGGACGACATTGATCTTGCGGATGTCGCGCGGGTCCATCTTCAGCTTGCGCGCGGCCGCATCCATCAACCGCTCGATGATGTAGATCGCCTCCGGTCGTCCCGCGCCACGATAGGCGCCGATCGGCGCCGTATTGGTCAGCGCCACGCGAATGTCGAAGTGGATCGCAGGCACATGATACACGCCGACGCTCACGAACGGCCCGAGCACGAGCGGAATCAGCACGCCGACGCCGAGCGGGGTTGCGCCCGCATTCGCCAGCGATTTCTGACGAAACGCGAGAACCCGCCCGTCGCCGTCGAGCGCGAGCTCGGCGTGCGTGGACAGATCGCGTCCATGCGTTCCGCCGAGAAACTCCTCGAGACGGTCGGCGCGCCACCGGACCTTGCGGCCCGTCTTGAGCGCGGCGTAGGCGACGAGCCCCTCCTCCGGATAGAGGTTGGTCTTCTGGCCGAAGCCGCCGCCGATGTCGCCGACCAGCACCTGAATGCTCTCCTTCGGCCGCTTGAGCACCGCGTCGGCGAGAATGTCGCGCGTGGTCGTCGGCGTCTGCGATTGCGTGCGCAGGATCAACCGCTGCGTCGCCGCGTCGACTTCGGCCAGCGCGCCGCGCGGCTCGAGCGCGAAGGGGATGAGGCGCTGGTTCATGATGTCGAGCGAGACGCGATGCGCGGCGTCCTTGAAGATCGCGTCGACCGTCGCGGCGTCGCCATAGCTGTGGGCGGCGACGATATTGTCGGGCGCCGACGGCCAGACGAGCGGCGCGCCGGGCAGCGCGGCGAGCCGCACATCGCTCACGGCCGGCAACTCGTCGTAGGACACCGAGACGAGTTCCGCTGCATCGTAGGCGGCTTCGCGCGTCTCGGCGACGATCGCAGCCACGGGTTCGCCGACGAAGCGCACGACGTCGTGCGCCAGCAGCCGGCGCGGCGGAACCGACATGTCCCCGCCGTCGGGCCGCTTGAACAGCGGCGGCGGCGCCGGCAATGCGCCGATGTCGTCGGCGACGAGATCCGCCCCGCCGTAGACGGCGACGACGCCGGCCGCTTCCTGGGCCGCCGACGCGTCGAATGAGGCGATCCGCGCATGGGCGTGCGGCGAGCGTAGCAGAACCATCCAGAGCGCGTCCTCTTCCGCCCGATCGTCGATGTAACGTCCCTCGCCGGTGAGCAGGCGATGGTCCTCGACGCGCAAAACCGATTGATGTGCGCCGAACTTCAGATTTTCCGGAAGACGATTCATGCAAACCTCGAAACTGCTTCGGGATGCTGACGGATTTGGCCGCGCCTGTCCATGTCGCGCGGTCTCTCGGAAGCGGCGGCTGCGCCCGGAAATCTGGCGTCGAACGGGCCAGGATCGCGCTTGCCTCGCCGCCGCGACGAATGGCCCGCAATGCTTGATGCACATCAAAGAATTCTTGAGCCGAAACATGGTCGGTGGAACGTGGCGAGAGTTCGCGTAACGCGACTTGTCGAGGTGGGGAGACGAGGATGGAAGCTGTCGGCGCGCAGGTGGGCGGGACGTCCCCAACGCGGATGACCAAACCGCCCGGGGCTTATCGACACGGCGACCTTCGCAACGCGTTGATCGCAGCTGCGACCGAGTTGACCGTGCAGCGGGGCGGACCGGATTTCACCCTGCGTGAGATCGCCGCGTTGACGGGCGTGCGGCATGCGGCCGTCTATCGTCATTTCGCCTCCAAGAGCGCGCTGCTGGAGGAGATCGCGCGTCTCGGCGTCCAGTCGCTGCGCGAGCGGATCGAAAAGGAACAGCCCTGCTCGCCGGGCGACCGGCTCGAGACCATCGCCGGCGACTATCTGTCGTTCGCAGTGTCGCGTCCGGGCGAATACCGCGTTATGGCCCAGGAGGGCGGCGCGTCGCCGACGCAATATCGCGCCTTGCTCGAAATCATGTCTGCGCCGATCGCGGCCGCTCAATCGGCCGGCGCCTTGCGCAAGGACGTGCCTGTCGAGATGCTCGCGCGCCTGTGGTGGGCCGAACTTCACGGGCTCGCCATGCTGGCGCTCAACGCCGCAGTCCAGACCAGCGAACTGGACGAATGCGTGCGCGCGGTGTCGCGAATCTGGCGCACTGACGGAACCGCGCTGCAGAACTGAACCGCCGCCTCACGCGGCGGCGGCTTCCCGTGCAGCGCCCGCCGCGTGCAGGAATCCCGCCGCATTGTCCATGGCGCGCCGCGCTTCCGGCGTAAGCCGGTTGGCGAACTGCCAGACGTGCGGCATATCCGGAAAGATTTGCAGATTGACCGCGACGCCGGCGGCGCGCGCGCGTTCGGCGGCGCGGCGGGCGTCGTCGAGCAGGATTTCGGTATCGCCGACCTGAATCATCAACGGCGGCAGACCAGCGTAGTCGCCATAGAGCGGCGAGGCCAATGGATTGCGGGAATCGGTCCCGGCGAGATAGGCGTCGGCGATCGTTTCGATCCCGTCTGAAACCAGCATCGGATCTCGCTCGGCGTTGTTTTTCATCGAGTCGCCTGTGATGGCGAGATCCGTCCACGGCGAGAAAGCGCAGGCGGCGTCTGGCGCAGGCGCGCCCTTGTCGCGCAGATTGAGCAGCAGCGCGAGCGTCAGGCCCCCGCCCGCGGAATCGCCGGCGACATAGGCCGGCCCTTGCGCAGAACCGCGAAGCGCGAGCCAAGCGGCGGTCGCATCGTCGAGAGCCGCGGGAAAGGCGTGCTCCGGCGCGAGTCGATAGTCGACGGCGAACACACGAAAGCCGCGCCGCGCGAAAGCGCCGGTCACCGCCCGATGGGTTCGCGGCGACATCGCGACGTATCCGCCGCCATGCACATAGAGCAACGTCCCCTTCGCAGGCGTGTCGCGCGCCTCCACCCATTCGCCGGGAACGCCGCCGAGCGTCGCGGGGGTATAGACGACGCCGCGCGGCGCGATGGAGAGCGCCGAGTTGAATACGCGCCGCACGTCATACGGCGTGCTCGCGGCCGCAAGCCGCCGTTTGACCGTATGGCGCAGAAAGAAGTTGAGCAAACGTGCGCGAATCGTGGTCATGGCTCGCCCTCAGCGCATCGCGCGTTCGACGCCGCGCTTCATGATCTTCCAGTAGGTTCCGGGCATCAGCCGCTGCAGCAGGTCGCCGCGACGCGCGTCCGCGCCGATCAGCACGCGCGGCGAGCCCTTGGCCACGCCGTCGAGAATGGTTCGTGCGGCGTCGGCCGGTTCGG
The DNA here is from genome assembly GCA_964634325.1 of uncultured Rhodoblastus sp. Lineage (GTDB taxonomy): Bacteria > Pseudomonadota > Alphaproteobacteria > Rhizobiales > Beijerinckiaceae > JAJXWB01. Next base: position 304,631 of record CAZWJF010000002.1, on the reverse strand, counting down.
TCGTCAGGAACGCGTTGAATTTCTGCATCTGCTCCTGCAACTCCGTTGAATTGACGCCCACGGGGATGCGCGCGCTGAGCGCGATGCTCGTCCGGATGCCGCCGGGATGGACGACGGTCACGCCCACATTGGTTTCGCCGAGCTCGTGACGCAGCGACTCGGAAAAGCCGCGCAAGCCGAACTTCGCCGCGCAATAGGCCGTCTGCCCGGGCGGCGCGACGAGACCGAACAGGCTCGAAATATTGACGATATGCGCGACGGGACGCGCCTTCATCGCCGGCAGGAAGGCTTTGCACATCCGAACCGGCCCATAGAAATTGATCGCCATCAACCATTCGAAGTCGGCAAGACTGATCTGGTCGAACGTGCCGGCCAGCGCGACGCCGGCGTTGTTCACGAGAAGATCGACTCGTCCATGCCGCTCGACGACGACGTCCGGCAATGAAGCGACTGCGCTTGCATCGGCCATGTCGAACACATGCTCGCTCACGTCCGCGCCAAGCGCGCGGCACGCCTCGCAGGCGCCCGCCAATGTCTCGGGATTGCGATCCGTCAGCGCAAGGCGAGCCCCCCGGCGGGCGAGATCGAGCGCAAGCGCCTTCCCGAGCCCGCCGCCCGCGCCTGTAACGACAGCAACCGCATTCTGGAACGGGAACGCCATTGCGCGCCTCGCTTTCTCTGCACGCATGGTTAGCCAGCGCCTCTGGGCGGCGCAACCCAAAGCGCGCGGCCGGCGAAATTGGCTGCGCAGGCATTCCACGCTTCGGCTTGCCGGCGCGCGCCGCTTCGTGATCTGATCCGCCGAAAATCAGGAGAATTGTCCGTGGAGCTGCCTTGCAACGATTTCAAGCGCGCCATAGCGGAAGGCCGGCGGCAGATTGGCCTGTGGTGTTCGCTGGCGAGCCATGTCTCGATCGAGATCGTCGCCGGCTCCGGCTTCGACTGGCTGCTGCTCGACACCGAACATTCGCCCAACGACCCGCCGATGGTGCTGAGCCAGTTGCAGGCGGTCATGGAAAACGAGGTCCATCCGATTGTCCGGCCCGCGTGGAACGACGCCGTCTTGATCAAACGCTATCTCGATATGGGCGTGCAGACCCTGTTGCTGCCGGTGGTCAACTCCGCGGAAGAGGCGCGGGCCGCGGTTGCGGCGACCCGCTATCCGCCCCGCGGCGTGCGCGGCTTTTCCGGAGGCTCGCGGTCCTCGCGCTTCGGGCGCGTCAAGGACTATCACTCACGCTGCGAGGATGAGATTTGCGTGCTCGTCCAGGCCGAAACGCAAAAGGCGCTGGACAATCTCGACGCCATCGTCGCGACCGAAGGAGTCGACGGCGTGTTCATCGGCCCGGGCGATCTGTCCGCAGCCATCGGCTATCTCGGCGATCAGAACAATCCGGCTGTCGTCGACGTGATCGTCGGCGCCATCAAACGTATCCGCGCAGGCGGCAAGGCCGCGGGCATTCTCACGCCGGACGAAGGCCTGGCGCGGCGCTACATCGAAGCTGGCGCGACCTTCACCGCGGTCGGCTCCGATTCCGGCATTCTCGCGCGCCAGTCGGAAGCGCTCGCGCGTCGTTTCAAAGACAGGGTGTGAACCGTTGAACGCAATGCAAGGAACGGCGCGCGAATCCGTGCTCGACGAAATCGCCGCAATCGTCGGCGCGGCCAATGTCGTCGTCGAGCCGTTCGCCATGGAGCCCTATCTCGTGGAGGAGCGCGGCCTCTATCGCGGCGCGGCGCGGGCCGTCGTGCGGCCCGGATCGACCGGGGAAGTATCGCGACTGCTCGCTCTCGCCAATGCGCGCGGGCTGAAGATCGTGCCGCAAGGCGGCAACACGGGTCTCGTCGGCGGGCAAATTCCGTCGCAAGCCGGCGACGAGATCGTTCTGTCGTTGCGGCGGCTCGACAAGATTCGCGAGATCGACGCAACCGCCAACGTCATGACCGTCGACGCCGGCGTGACGCTGATGCGCGCGCAGGAAGAGGCCGACAAGGTCGACCGCCTCTTTCCGCTGTCGCTGCCCTCGGAGGGCTCCTGCACCATCGGCGGCAATCTCTCCACCAACGCCGGCGGCGTGGCTGCGCTCGCCTATGGCGTCGCGCGCGATCTCGTCATGGGCGTCGAGGTCGTGCTGGCGGATGGGCGGATCATGTCCAACCTGACGCGCGTGAAGAAGGACAACACCGGTTACGATCTCAAGAACCTTTTCATCGGCGCGGAAGGCACGCTCGGAATCATCACGGGCGCAGTCCTGAAACTCTTCCCAAAGCCGCGCACGCGCGCGACCGCCTTCCTCGGTCTTGCGTCGCCGCAGGCCGCGCTCGGCCTGCTGGACATCGCGCTGGCGCGGGCCGGCGGCGACGTCAAGAGCTTCGAACTCATTCCGCGCATCGGCGTCGATTTCGTCCTCCGGCACGCCGCCGACGTGCGCGATCCGCTGAGCGAACAGCACGCGTGGTACGTGTTGATCGAACTCGCCTCGCAAACCGACGCCTCGCTCGAGACAACGCTCGAAAATCTGCTCGGCGAAGCGATCGAGCAAGGCTTCGTCGACGACGGGGCGATCGCCGCCTCGCTCGACCAGCGCAACGATTTCTGGCGTTTGCGCGAAATGCTGTCGGAAGTGCAGAAACACGAAGGCGGATCGATCAAGCACGACGTCTCCGTGCCGATTTCCGCCGTTCCCGCCTTCCTCGCCGACGTCGAACGCGATGTGACGGCCGCTGTTCCCGGCGCGCGCATGGTCGCTTTCGGCCATCTCGGCGACGGCAATATCCATTGCAACGTTTCTCAGCCCGTCGGCGCCGACAAGCAGGCCTTCCTCGGTCGCTGGAACGAGGTCAACGCGATCGTCCACGGCCTCGTCGGAAAATACGGCGGCTCGATTTCCGCAGAGCACGGCATCGGCGTCATGAAGCGCGACGAGCTTCCGCACGTGAAGGACCCCGTTGCGCTCGACATCATGCGCACGCTCAAGAGGACGCTCGACCCGAACGGGATTTTGAACCCGGGGAAGGTGCTGTGAAGCCGCTCGCATGATGTCCGCGGCGAGCGCGGGCATGACGGCTGAGGACCTACGACAACACGACCACTCGGAGGAAAAGGATGAAAGACCGCGTTTCCATCGACCTCAAGGACGGCGTCGCCGACGTCCGCCTGATCCGCGCCGACAAGATGAATGCGCTCGACGAGGCGATGTTCGACGGCCTCGTGGAAGCCGGCGACAAGCTTATGAACATGAAGGGCCTGCGCGCCGTGGTGCTGTCCGGCGAGGGCCGCGCCTTCTGCGCCGGTCTCGACATGGGCCGCTTCGAGGCTATGAAGACCCAGGGAGCCGCGCTCGCCGGCACGCGGGATCTGCGCATGCGCACGCACGGACCGGCCAACAAGCCGCAATGGGCGGCCTGGGTCTGGCGCGAACTGCCGGTGCCCGTCATCGCCGCCGTCCATGGCGTGGCGCTCGGGGGCGGCTTCCAGCTCGCGCTCGGCGCGGACATGCGCTACGCGACGCCCGACTGCAAGATGTCCATCCTCGAGATCCGCTGGGGCCTCGTGCCCGATGTCGCAGGCACGCAGATCATGCGGCATCTGGCCCGTGAGGACGTCGTCCGCGAACTGACCTACACCGGCCGCATTTTTACTGGCGAGGAGGCGTTCGGTTACGGTTTCGTCACCCGCGTGACATCAGACCCTTATGCGGCGGCGATGGAGGCGGCGCGCGAGATCGCCGGCAAGAACCCCCACGCCGTCCGCGCCGCCAAGCGCCTGCTCAATCTGGCGGTCACGACCGACGTCCAGACGGGTCTGCAGGCGGAATCGGTCGAGCAATTCGCCCTGATCGGCAGCCCCAACCAGATCGAGGCGGTCCGCGCCCAGATGGAGAAGCGCGCCCCGAATTTCGCGGAGCCGTAGGTCGAAGGCCCCAAAACTTGCCTACCCGAGGCCGCTTTTGCTATTGCGGCGCGGTTCCCCGGCCGCCCTTCCGGCGACCGGGCCTTATTTGTCGCGCGCGCCCGTGCGAGCGGCCAACCGGGGGCTGACGGCCCCGATTCGAGGAAAGTCCATGGCCAAACGCGCGCTCCTGACCGGCATCACCGGGCAAGATGGGGCCTATCTGTCGCAATTCCTGCATTCGAAGGGCTACGAGGTCTTCGGCGTCATCCGCCGCTCCTCCCACCGCGGCGTGGAAGACCACCGCCTGCGCTGGCTCGGCGTCGCCGACAAGGTGACCCTGCTCGACGGCGACATGGACGACGTTTCGAGCCTCGTGCGCATCGTCAAGGAGACCCAGCCGCACGAAATCTACAACCTCGCCGCCCAGTCCTTCGTCGCCTCTTCCTGGCGTCAGCCGATCCACACCGCCAACATCACGGCGGTCGGCGTCACCAACATTCTGGAGGCCATGCGCGCCGAAGCGCCGGAGGCGCGTTTCTATCAGGCTTCGTCCTCGGAGATGTTCGGCCTGATCCAGCAGGACCGCCAGAGCGAGAAGACGCCGTTCTATCCGCGTTCGCCCTACGCCGTGGCGAAGCTCTACGGCCACTGGATCACGGTGAACTACCGCGAGAGCTTCGGTCTGCACGCGTCGTCGGGCATTCTGTTCAACCATGAAAGCCCGCTGCGCGGCATCGAATTCGTCACACGCAAGGTCACCGACGGGGTGGCTCGCATCAAGCTCGGCAAGGCCAGCGAGCTGAGGCTCGGCAACATCGACGCCAAGCGCGACTGGGGCCATGCGCGCGACTACGTGCAGATGATGTGGATGATGCTGCAGCAGGATACGCCCGACGATTACGTCGTGGCGACCGGCGTGACCACGACGGTGCGCGACATGTGCCGCATCGCCTTCGATTATGTCGGCCTGGATATGAACAAGCACGTGATCATCGACCCCGCTTTCTATCGCCCGGCCGAAGTGGACGTGCTGCTCGGCGATCCGACCAAGGCGAAAGAGAAGCTCGGCTGGGTGCCCAAGACCACGCTCGAAGACATGATCCGCGAAATGGTCGACGCCGACCTGGAGCGGGTCAAGAATTCCGAAACGCTCTGACGTCGCTGCTTTATGACGATCGCCTACCAGCGCATCCTGTTGACCGGCGGCACGGGCTTCGTTGGCGGCTATCTTGCGCCGGCGGTCGCGGCCGCATGGCCGGGCGCGGAACGCGTTCTGCTGCGCCGCCCCGGCGAAAAGGTCGTGCGCGAGGGATGGCGCGTGGTCGACGCGGAGGTGGTCGATAGCGCCGCGATCGGCGCGGTCGTCGCCGACTTCAAGCCGGACCTCGTGCTGCATCTGGCCGCCCAGGCGGCGATCGGCGCCGGCGCGGAAATGGCGGAAGCCACCTGGCGCGTCAATTTCGGCGGCACGCTGGAAATCGCCCACGCCTGCCAGCGCGCCTGCCCGACGACGACGTTCTTCTTCGTCAGCTCGTCGGAGGTCTACGGCTGGAGTTTCCGCGACGGCGTGGCGTCCGAAGATACGCCGCTGCGCCCGATGAACGCCTACGCGCGCGCCAAGGCGGCGGCTGAATCCATGCTGCCGGACGTGCTGCCGCAAGCGCGCTTGTTCGTCGCGCGCCCGTTCAATCACACCGGCCCCGGCCAGGACGTTCGTTTCGTCCTTCCTTCGCTCGCCCGCCAGATTGCGGAAATGGAAGCAGGCGAGCGGCCGCCGCGCCTCGAACTCGGCAATGTCGAAGCCAAGCGCGATTTCCTCGACGTTCGCGACGTCTGCGCCGCCTATGTCGCCATGCTGCAGAAGCCCGCAGCTCCGGGCGAGCCGCAGGTCTTCAACGTGGCGTCCGGCGCGTCCTACCGCATCGGCGATCTCGTCGAGAAGTTTCGCGCGCACGCCAGACGACCGTTCGAAATCGTGGTCGACCCGAAGCGGCTTCGCCCGAGCGACATCCCCATGGCTGTCGGTTCGGCCGCGCGTCTCGAGGCCGCGACCGGCTGGAAGCCGACCATCGACATCGACGACATCGTCGAATCCCTGCTCGAACATTGGCGAAGGGTCGGCGTCGCCCGTAGCGCCTGAAGGAGCGGCCGATGGACGATGGAGATCACGGTCGCGAGGAGCGCATACGCATCCTCGAATATCAGGTCGACCAATTGCGCCGCGAACTCGAACGTCTCGAAGCGAAACACGCCGAGGCGATCTACAGCGCGGCCTGGCACTTCGGCTGGCCGGTGCGCGTCGTCGAACGCGCGGTCCGGCGCGCGCTGGCGCGAAGGCCCGAACCGCAGGAAATCGCGAGCGCGCCCGCCTCGGCGACGAGTCCCGCGCAAGCTGACGCGCCTGTAGCGCCGCCGCGCCGGCTGCTCATCGACGTGACCGCCATTGTCGCGCACGACGACCGCACCGGCATCCAGCGCGTCGTGCGTAATGTAGTGCGCGCGCTCTACGCCGAACCGGACCTCGGCGGATTTGCGCCGCTCGCCGTGCGCTTGCAGGACGGCGCCCTTTGGAGCTGCGAGGCCTATGTCGCTTCGCAAACCGGCGCCGCGCCCGCCGCCGAAGACCGGACGATCGAGATCGAAACCGGCGACCGGCTGCTGATGCTCGACAATTCCTGGAAGGATTTCGAGCGGTTCGCCGCGATCTTCGAGCAGGTGCGCGCCAGGGGCGGCGAGATCGTCTCCTGCATCTACGATCTCATCCCGCAGCTCTACAAAGGCGCTTCCGTCGGACGCGTGCCCGAAATCCACCTCGCCTGGCTGAAAGCGGCGCTGCTCGAAAGCGATGGGATCGTCGCCATTTCGCGCACGGTCGCCGAGGAGCTTTGCGCCTTCGTCGACGACCAGAATTTGCCGCATCGTCCCGGCTTGAAAATCGGCTGGTTCCACTGCGGCTCCGACATTGCTCCGGCCGGCGAGGGCGAGGCGAGCGCGATCCTGCGCGCGGCCTTCGCCGCGCAGGCGCCGGCATTCCTGCTCGTTGGCACGCTCGAGCCGCGCAAGGGCCACGGCGTCGCCATCGAGGCGTTCGATGCATTGTGGCGAGCGGGCTTCGAGGCCCGGCTCGTTCTGATCGGCCGGCGCGGGTGGCACGTCGACGCGGTGATCGACGATATCCGCGGACATCGTGAATTCGGACGACGGCTGTTCTGGTTCGACAAGGCCGACGACGCCGATCTCGCCTTCGCCTACGACCATTGCGCCGCGACGCTCGCCCCCTCCTACGCCGAAGGCTTCGGCCTTCCGCTCGCTGAATCCGCGTGGCGCGGAAAGCCGGTCATTTGCAGCGACATACCCGTGTTTCGCGAGATCGGCGGCGACGGTGCGATCTACTTCCGGGTCAACGATTCGGCAGCGCTCGCCCGCGCCATACGCGACTTCGCCGAAGGCCGCGCGAAAGCTGACCCGGCGCTGGTCGTGCGCCCGACCTGGCGCGACGCCGCTCTGCGCATCGTCGATGTCGTGATGCGCGAGCAATGGATGCGCGCCCTGCCGTGATGACAAGGCGAGCGGTTTCCCCCATGCTGCGCCTGCCGCGGATGGGAGCGCGTTTGAAGGCCGGAATTGACAGCGAGCTGGACCTTGCCGGCGACCTTGGGCGCCACGGGCTCGGTTTTGCGCGCGTCGCGCCCGACGGAACTGTTCTGGCGCGCGTCGGCGCAGCGATGGATTGGCTCCCGCCGCCCGGCGCGGATTGCTTCGAAACCCCGTTGATGTTCGGCTTGCAGGACGAATGCGCGGCCCTGCGGGCCGGCGCGCGATCGATCCTCGCATTGCCGGCGATCGGCCTCGATCGCGACGGCAAGGTCAGCATCACGATCGTCTGGGACGAATCCCAGAATTGCTTCTCGCTTGCGGCCGCGCGCGCGTTCGGCGCGAGCGACACCGAACTCATGCTCGTCCGCGAACGGCGCGAGAGGCGGCTGGCCGACGAACAGGCGGAGGCCGCGCGCAAGCGCGCCAGAATTTCCGAGGCGCTGTATCGCGATATCGTCGAGACGAGTTCTGACCTCGTGGTGCGCCTGACCGCCGAGCGGCGCATCGCCTTCGCCAATGCGCGTGCGATCGAATTCTGCGGCCGCGAATTGCCGTCGCTGGTCGGCGCGCCTGTCGCCGATGCCTTGCCGACGCTCGACGGCGCCGACTGGACCCGCGTCGCAGGCCACGCGCGCGACCTTTCGTTCGAACAGCAGACGCAGGACAAGTCGGGCGCCCGCGCCTGGATCTGGTGGCGCGTCGCCTGGCTCGGCGCGAACGGCGATCCAAACGAGTACCAGGCTGTCGGTCGCGACATCACGCGGCTGCGCGAATTGCAGGCCGAGGTCGAGCGCGCCAACGCCGAGAAGCGCTCCGCCCTCGTCATGCGCGAACGCCTCAAGATCGCCCACGATCTGCATGACACGATCGTCCATGCGCTCGTCGCCGTGGTCGCGCAATTGCGCCTCGTCCGAAAGCTCGCCGACCGTGCGCCCGAACGTGTCGTCGAGGAAGTGACGCGCGCCGAGGAGGCGGCGCGCTCCGGCCTGGAGCGGGGCCGCGAAGCTCTTGGGCAGGTGCGGTTCCAACGCGCCGGCGTCGAAGGGCTGGCCGAGGCGATGAAACGCGCGGCGGCGCGTTTCGAGGAGCGCTCCGGCGTTCCGGTCGCGCTGACGCTCGATGCGGCGGCCGCTGCGATCGACGGCGAACGCGCGGAGATTCTCTACCGCATCGTCGAGGAAGCGCTGCGGAACGTCGAACGCCACGCCCAGGCGAGCTGCGTCGCCCTCTCGGCCGGAATCGCCGAGGGCGCGGCGAGCATCGTCGTATCGGACGACGGCCGCGGCTTCGACGCGACGGCCGACAATCCCGGGCACTATGGTCTTGTCGGCATGATCGAACAGGCGCGCATGATCGGCGGCAGCCTGTCCATTCAATCGAGCCCCGGCCAAGGCGCGCGCCTGACGATCAGCGCGCCCCTGGCGGGACAGGAGTAAACGCAATGTCCAACAGCGGATCCGACGCCGCGCCGACGCGGGTCATGATCGTCGAGGATCAGCAGCTGATCCGACGCGCCTTCCGCACCATGCTGTCGCTCGAGCCGGACCTCGACATCGTCGCCGAAGCCGGCGACGGCCACGAAGCCGTGCGGCTGGCCAAGCTGACCCGTCCGGACGTGGTGCTGATGGACCTGCAAATGCCGCGTATGGGCGGCGTCGCTGCGACACGGCAGATTCTCGCCGATCTGCCGAATACGCGCATCGTCGTGCTCACGACGTTCGATTCCGATGAAATGGTCCTCGACGCCGTCGCCGCAGGCGCGGCCGCCTATCTGCTGAAGGATGCGGACGAAGCGGAGATATTGGCGACCATTCGCGGCGAAACCCGCATTTCCCCGACCGTCGCGGCGAAGATCATGGGCGAAATCCGCCGCACCCATCGCGACGCCGACAGCCAGCCGCGCGACGAAAACGCCGAACCCCTGACAGAGCGCGAGCATATGATCCTTCGCCTCGTGGCGGCAGGCCGCAGCAACAAGGAAATCGCCGCCGAACTCAGCCTCGCCGAAGGCACCGTGAAGAATTACGTCAGCCGCATCATGGAGAAGCTCGACGTGAGATCGCGGACCGAACTGGCGATCAAGGCGGTCAGATCGAGCCGCGCGTGACTTTGGTCATCACCTGTCGGTGACCTTGGTTAGATGTACACATATGAACTATATGCGAGATGGACGCCGACGTTCATTCAAGGGACGCCGGCCATGTTCAGACCCGAAGCCCAGAGCGGCGCTCTGGAAGATTTCACGCAAGACCCAGATGCGCCCAGGTCCAGATCGCCGCTCGCCGTCGCCATTGTGAGCGACGACCCCGAGACGGCGAGAGCGCTCGCGCGCGCTTGCGAAGCCATGCCGTCGTTCGACTGCCGGCTGCGCATCGGAGCGCTCCGCCCCGATATCGCGGACATGCGCCCGCAGCCTGACGAAGTGTTGATCTACGATCAGGCCAACGCGCCCGATCGCCAAATCGAGCCGGGACAGTTCGGCGCAGCGCCCTGCGTTCTGATCGGTCACGGCGGCATTGGGAGCGTCGGGCCGTTCGACGCCGGGACCTCGCAAGACGCGACGCTGAACTTCGCCGACCTGTCGCCAAGCGCCATGGAGAGCGCCATTCGCTCGGCGCTCCTGCGTTGCCGCCTGTTGCGGGATTCGCGCGACCGCATCGAAGCCCTCGAAGCGTCCCTCGCGCAAGCGCGCGAAGCGCGGCGCCGCGCAATCGAGGACTTCGCGCCGATTGCGCGCGCGCTGGACGGGTTGCTCGACATCATGCACGGCGGCGGAGAGAACGAGTCGAAGGTTCATCTTGGACTTCTTCGGAACTGGACCCACGATCTGGTCGCCGCCGTCGAACGTCACCAGCGCGCGCTCGCCGATGCGGAAGGTCCGCGCGTCGACATCTGCGCCATCGTCGAGCGCGCGATCGCCGCCTGCGAGGAGCGCGGCGCGCTCCGCAACCAGACGCTGGTGCTTTCGAGCCCGGCCGAACCGGTGATGGTGCCGGCAGAAACGCGCGAATTGCGCGCGACTGTACGGCAATTGATCGAAAGCGTTCTCGAGCGCGAACCGGCCGACCGACGCATCGACATCGTGCTCTGGCGCTCGCTCGAGGAATGCCGGCTCGCCTTCGTCAGCGGCCCCGCTGTTCGCCGTGGCGACAAAGAGGAAACGCAATCAGCGCCGCGCGTGCGCGAGGCGAGCGCGGCCGATACGCGCTTCATCGGCGCGCTCACGCGGCTGCGCGACCTCGGCGGCGTCGTGGAATCGCATTCCGCGAGCGCATTCGGCGCGAGCCTCCTGGTGTCCCTGCCAGTCGTGTGAAGTCAAAACCCGCGTCGATCGATATCCGACGCGATCGACTGAAAGAGGCCGGCGACGCCTTCGCCGGTCCGTGCGCTCGTGCGCGCAATCTCGCCCGGCGCAAGTCCGGCCTCCGCGAATGCGTCGGCCTCCATGTCGGCGAGATCGGTCTTGTTGACGATCACGCGCGTCGGCCGACCGGGAAAGGCGTCCGCGAAATCCGTCGCCAGCCGCGCCGCCTTGGCGAGCGTCGCCGGTCGCGTCGCGTCCGACACGATCAGCGCCCCCGACGCGCCCTTGATGTAGACGGTTTCGAATATCCGCGCGCCGAAATCGCCGTCCGTATCCCACAGCATGAGCTTCAAGGTCCGACCGTCGTCGAGCGTGACGTCGTGCGAAAGAATGTCGACGCCGATCGTCGACTTGTACTCCGCCTCGAAGCGATCGAACACGAAGCGGCGCGCGAGCGAGGATTTCCCGACGCCGATTTCGCCAAGCAACATGATCTTCGCGGAGGCGCTCACGGTTGCGGCTCGTCGTCCGGAGCGAGTTCGAATGTCACGCGACGGTCGCGCACGTCGCCGCTGGACACGCCGCCCGACTGCGTGACGCGCGTCAACGCCCGAACGCGCGCCTTGTCGACGCCGCGCGCGACGACGAGAGCCGCCACGGCGTCGGCCCGACTCTGCGCGATCACGACGTTGCGACGGTCGCCGCCCGTCGCGTCGACATTGCCGACGACGCGAAGCTTGAGATCGTTGCCCTTCAGCGCGGCCGCGATATCCGCCGCGCGGCGCTCGGCGAGCGCAGAATCCTGATATTCGTCGAGCCGCGCGAAATAGATCGCAGTCCGAGCCAAGAGCGCTTCGGTCCGCTCGCGCGGCGTACGTGCGGTCGCAGTTTCGAGCGCCGCGAGCTTCTGCGACAGAGTTCCGATCTCGTCACGCAGCGCATTCGCCGCCTTTTCGGTCTGCGCGCTCGCAGCGGCGGCCCGCGACGTCGCCGCAGCCAGCCCGGCTTCGATCGCCGACAATTGGCGGCCCAATTCGTCCTCGCGACGACGCATGTCCTGCAATTGCGCAACCGCGCCGACGCTCGCCGTATGCGCTGAAACCGAATAGGGCGAGGCCGCCGAACGGATCGCGACGGCGACGGCGTCCGCCGACGCATCCGAAGGCGCCAGCCCCGCCAATGTGACGACCCTGGCCGCATGATCGACAGAGGCGCGCAGCGGAAAGGCCTGCAACTCGGGATGCGCGGCGATCGCCTGCGCGAAGGCCGCGTCGATCCGACGCTCGTGCATCGCGCGCAGGATCGGACCGCTCGCCCACCAGACCGCAAGACCCGCCAATGCGGCGACGATCAGGACGAGCGGCAGGCTCGATTTCCTTTCCCGCGCCGCCGGTTGTCGAAACAGCGTCTGCGCCATCTGCGCCAACGCGTCTTGCGCAGCGTCCGGCGCATGGTCGACGCGCGACACCAGCGAGAGGAACGCATCGTCGATTTCGCGCTCGTGCTCGGGCTTCAGCGCGCCGGCGCATTCGGCGGCCACCAGATAAACGGGCGCGCCGCGCAGAAAGACGCGCGCCTCGCCGAGGTCGAGCGTCCGCAATTCGCCGCTGCGCGCGCCGTAGACGCTCGACGCGAATTCCGTGATGGCGGCGATCAATCCGCTGACCAGCTCGGATTGCGCGTCCTCCTCGCCGTCGGCGTGCCATGAAGCGATCAGTCGACCGCTGCCGCGTTCGAGCAGCAGCAGACGCCGCAACTCCGGACGTTGCGCTTCCGCGAGCGCCAGTTCGCTGATCGGCCGTCCCGTGACGATCGACTGAAAGCGCAGCCGCCAGTGCCGCGTCGACAGCGAACGGTCGATGCGCTCGTTGAGATCGGCGACGAGGTCGCGAAACGCATTGGCGACCGCAGCGGTCACGAGGCGACCCGTAATCGGGTAGAGCGCCTCGACCATCATGTCCTTCGAATTCTTGATCTCGTTGCGGATCGCTGCGACCACGACCGGCGCGACGGCGCCCGCCAGTTCGCGATGCCGGGCGATCTCGGCCTTGCGAAAGGCTTCGACCAAAATCTCGGACGTCGCGCTCTCGAGCCGATCCGGCGTGCCGACGCGCTGATCCAGCGCCTCTACGCGCGTCTCGACAGCATCGAGCCGGTCGGTCTCCGGCTGCAAAAGCAAACGCTTGAGGCGGTCGAGTTCGAATTCCGACTGGCCCGCCGGCCGGTTCATCTCACCGGGCCTTTCCGCCCGCGCCCAGCGAACGGATCGTCGCGCCGAGGTCGGCGATCGCCTGGCCGATATTGTCGATCGATTGATTGTGCTTGGAATCCGTATCGCGACCCTGCTGCGCCAACATCGCCTCCAGAGACGCGAAGCGCGCGCTCATGTCGTCGCGCAGGAGCGCGATCTGACGGTCGATCTCATCAAGCCGCGATTCGGTCGTGCGCTTCGTCTCGCCGAACAGCAGCTCGCGGACCTGATCGATCGCTCCCACCTCAATAGCGCTGGCCGAAGCGCCCGCGCCGTTCTTGGCGTCGGTCTTATCGTTACGCATCGAAACGTTCCTATTCCTCAATTGTCGCACACGCCTGGCCGGAAAGCGCATCCTAGCCGAACTTTCGACGCCGCGCCCGCAAAAAGCGCCGATGCGTAAACAGCTCCGCTACTCGACCTTGCACGAAGGGTTCATGGGCAGAAAGGCTTCGGCCGCAGGAATATCGCGCACCGGCGCGTAATAGTCCCACGGCGCCTTGCTGTCGGCCGGCTTCTTCACGCGGTAGAGCGTCAGATCGTAGAGGAGCCGCCCGTCCGCGCGCAGCGTCGCCTTGCGCCCGAAATAGTCGACCGGCGCGGCGCGCATCGCCTTGTTGACCGCCACCGCCTCGTCGGTGCCCGCCTTGTCGACAGCCTGCAGGTAGTGGGTCACCGCGGCGTAGATTTCGGCGTGGTCCTTGGAGGGCATCATTTTTCGCTTGTCGTAGAAGCGTTTGGCGAAAGCGCGCGCCTTGTCGTTCTGGTCCCAGTAGTAGCCAGCGGTCACCGCGAGATTCTGCGCTGTCTGCAACCCGAGCGCATTGATGTCCTGGATGTAGACGAGGAACGCGATCAGCTCCTGCTTGCCGTCCTTGCCGATGCCGAACTCGTGCGCCTGCTTGATCTCGTTGACGAGGTCGCCGCCGACGCTCGCCAGGCCGATCTCCTGCGCGCCGGAGCTTTGCGCCTGCAACAGCAGCGACGAGAAGTCGGGCGCGTTGACCGGATGCTTCGAGGCGCCCAGCACCTTGCCGCCGGTCGCCTCGATGACGTCGGTCGCGGCCTTCTGCAAGGCCGCCCCGAAGGCGATGTCGACGGTGATGAAATACCAGTTCTTCGGTCCGCCCGCCGCGATGGCTTTCGCGGTGCCCGCCGCCAGGGCGTTGCTGTCGTCGGCCCAATGGGTCGAGATCGGCGCGCACCATTTCGCGGTGAAGTCCGACGTCGCCGACGCCGTGATCATCACGGATTTGTTCTTGTCCTTGGCGATGTTGAGGACCGCGAGCGCGACCGGCGTCACGGGCAGGTCGACGATGGCGGCCACCCCCTCGGTGTCGAACCAGCGCCGTGCGACGCCCGCCGCGACATCCGGCTTGTTTTGCGTGTCGCCGTGCACGATCTCGATCTTGTGGCCTTTCACGACGCCGCCGAAATCGTCGACCGCCATCTGAGCGGCGAGCACGGAGCCTGGACCGGCGGAATCGGCGTAAGGCCCGGATTCGTCGGTCAGCACGCCGATCTTCAGGGCCGGATTGGCGAATTGCGCGGCTGCCGGCTGCGCAAGGGCGACGGCGCCGAACGCGACCGCGCCGGCGAGACTGCGAAGCGACATGATTTCCTCCCGATATCGATTTGCGCTGATCTAAGCACACTCGACCCGACGGCGAAAACGCCGCCCGCCCGATTAACCGGCTCGCAAGCGCCGCCCTATATCCTGGCAGCCGTTCCAGATCCCGAGGCCCGAAATGATCCCGGACGCTCCGCCCGCCCTGCGCCTGCAGGGCCTGTCGAAATCCTTCGGCAAGCCGGCGGTCGACCGCCTGGACCTCTCCATCGCCGCCGGTGAATTCTACGCGTTGCTCGGCCCCAACGGCGCCGGCAAGACGACGACGCTTCGCATGGTCGCAGGCCTCCTGCCGCCCGACGCCGGCGCCATATCGATCTTCGGCGTCGACGCGCTGAAGGACCCCGTGGCCGCCAAGCGCGTCACCGCCTGGCTGCCGGACGAGCCGATGCTCTACGACAAGCTGACGCCGCTCGAATATCTCGAATTCGTCGCCGGCCTGTGGAGCGTGCCGACGGGCATCGCCGAACGCCGCGCCGAGGAATTGCTCGGCGTGCTCGGCCTTTCCGAGAACGCCCGCCAGCGCTGCGAAGGCTTTTCGCGCGGCATGAAGCAGAAGGTGGCGCTCGCCGGCGCGCTGATCCACGAGCCGAAACTCCTGATGCTCGACGAACCGTTGACCGGCCTCGACGCGCAGGCCGCCCGCCTCGTCAAGGATCTCTTGCGCCAGCGCACGCGCGCGGGCTGCGCGGTCGTACTCACGACGCACATTCTCGAGGTTGCGGAACGGCTGGCTGACCGCATCGGCATCATCCAGCACGGACGCCTCGTCGCCGAAGGCGCGCTCGCCGACCTTCAGGCCAAGGCCGGCGGCGCAGGCTCGACGCTCGAAGACGTTTTCCTGCGCCTGACTGAAACGCCCGCGGATCGCGCCGCCTGATGCCCCCCGCGACCTTCTTCTGGTTCGCCGCGCACGATCTCAAGCTCGCACGCCGCCGCGTGCGCGCTTTCTTCGGCGCGTCGAGCCCGTTGAAGATCACCGCCATTCTCGGCGCGGCGCTCCTGTTCTTCCACGCGCTCGCCTGGTTCGGCCTGTCGAGCGCGCTGGAGGACTTCGACGACGCGCGGCGGGCGCTCTATCCGGCCGTCGGCTCGGCCGCCCTGTTCATCCTGCCGTGGATCGTGTCGCAGGCGCTGACCAACGCGACACGCGCGCTCTACACGCGCGGCGATCTCGACATCGTCCTGTCCTCGCCCATGCCTGCCCGTCCGGTGTTTGCGGCGCGCAGCCTCGCCATCGCGTTCGAATCCATCCTGTCGATCGCGATCTTCGTCCTGCCGATGGCCAACGTGCTGGCGGCGATCGCCGACTGGCGCTGGCTCGCCATCTATCCCGCGCTCGCCGCCGCCGGCCTGTTCGGCACGGCGCTCGGCCTCGTACTGATGCTGGGGCTGTTCCGGCTGGTCGGGCCGCGCCGGACGCGCGTGATCGCCAACGTGCTCGCCACCTTGATCGGCGCAGCCTTCGCGATCGGACTGCAAGCCTACAACATCATTCCAGACAGCTGGCGCAGCGAACTGGTCGACTGGCTGACCAGCGCTCGCGTCGGCGGCCTTCTCGATCCCGATGGCCTCCTGTGGACGCCGGTGCGCGCCGCCGCCGGCGAGCCGGTCGCCCTGGCCGCATGGTGCCTCGCGTCGGCTCTGGCCTTCGCTCTCGCCGCGACGACGCTCGGCGACTTTTTCATGCGCGGCGCCGGCGCAGCCATAGGTTCGGAGCGGCGCGAGCCCGTCGCGGCGACGCGGCCGATCCGGTTTCGCGCGGGCGTCGGAACGGCGCTGCGACACAAGGAATGGCGGCTCATTTCCCGCGATCCCGGCCTCGCCTCGCAGATCATGCTGCAGATCATCTACACCATGCCGATTTCGGTCGTGCTGTGGCGCGCCATGGGGCCAAACGGCTCGCTGGCTCTGGCCACCGCGCCGGCGCTGGTGGCGGTCGCCTCCAACGTTTCGGCTTCGCTCGCCTGGCTCGCCATCTCCAGCGAAGACGCGCCGGAATTTCTCGCCACGGCGCCGGTGACGCGGACCGAAGTCGAGCGGCGCAAGCTCGAGGCCATCGCCCTGCCGCTTGTCGTCATCATCGCCCTGCCGCTCGCTTTCGTCTGGTCAGCCGGGCTACGCGCCGGCGCGATCACGACCGTCTACGTCGCCGCCGCCGCGATCGCCGCCGCCCTGCTCAATCTCTGGCATCCTGTGCCCGGCCGGCGCGGCGACATCCTGCGCCGCCATAGCCAGTCGAAACTGGTCGCGATGATCGAGCATATGCTGGCGCTGTTCTGGGCCGTCGCTCTCGCGTTGACCGCCTTCGGTTCCTGGACCGCGCTCCTGCCGGCGGCGCTCGCCGTCGGACTGCTGTGGACGCAGAAGCCCAAAGCCGCGCTGGTCCCGGCCTGATCCGATGCTTCGCAGGCATACGTCCACGTCAAATCATCGCTCTTGCGCACATGCGCTCATGCGCATATGGTAATGCCCATGAACGACGTCATCCCCCTCCTGACCGCCCTCGCCGAACCGACGCGGCTCGCCGCCTTGCGCATCCTGTGGGACGGCGGCGAACATTGCGTCTGCGAGCTCATGACCAAGCTCGACGCGAGCCAGTCGCGCATGAGCCGGCACATGAGCGCGCTGAAGGCGGTCGGTCTGGTCGTCGACCGTCGCGACGCGCAATGGGTTCGCTACCGGCTGACATCCGATCTGCCGCCTGACGTTCGCGCCATCGTCGACGCCGTGATGTCCGCCGTCGCCGGTCCTTCGTCGAGGAGGCAAGCAGCGTGAGCGTTCAGATTTCATCCCATCCGGAACGCCCGCCGTCCGCCGCCGCGTGGATCGCCGGAACGCTCGCCGCCATCGCGCTGTGGTTCGTCGTCTACTGGCGGCTCGAGGACGTCTCGGGGTGGCTGGCGTCCCGCCTTCCGGTCTCGCAGGGAACCCACCTCGACGAAGCCGCGCGCTTCTTCCTGTTCGACACGCCCAAGGTGCTGATGCTGTTGACGCTGGTCGTTTTCGGCATGGGCGTCGTGCGCAGTTTCTTCTCGCCCGAGCGTACGCGCGCGCTGCTGGCCGGCAGACGCGAGGGCGTCGGCAATGTCGCCGCCGCAATTCTCGGCGTGTTCACGCCGTTCTGTTCCTGCTCGGCCGTGCCGCTGTTCGTCGGCTTCGTGTCGGCGGGCGTTCCGCTCGGCGTCACCTTCTCCTTCCTGATTTCCGCGCCGATGGTCAACGAAGTCGCGCTCGGCCTGTTGTTCGCGCTCATCGGCTGGAAGGTGGCGGCGATCTATCTCGGCTTCGGGCTGATGCTGGCCATCGTCTCAGGCTGGATCATAGGACGCCTCAATCTGGAGGGGTGGCTGGAGGAATGGGTGCGAAACGTGCGCGCCGGGGACTCCGACCTGCCGCCCGACAGCCAGGGCGTCGTCGACCGCATTCAGGCCGGCCTCGAAGCCGTACGCGACATCGTCGGCCGCGTCTGGATGTGGATCATCCTCGGCATCGCCGCCGGCGCCTTCATCCACGGTTACGTCCCGAACGATCTGCTCGCCTCGATCATGGGCAAGGGCCAGTGGTGGTCCGTGCCAGCCGTCGTTCTGATCGGCGTGCCGATGTATTCGAACGCCGCCGGCATTATTCCGGTAGTCGAGGCGTTGCTCGGCAAGGGCGCGGCGCTCGGCACTGTGCTCGCCTTCATGATGAGCGTGATCGCGCTGTCGTTCCCCGAGATGGTCATTCTGCGCAAGGTGCTGACGCTGCGTCTGATCGCCGTCTTCGCCGGCGTCGTCGCGGCGGGCATCGTCGCTGTCGGCTATCTCTTCAACGCGCTGTTTTCCTGAAAGGCACTAACGATGAAGAACGTGAAAATCCTCGGCTCGGGCTGCAAACGCTGCATCGCCACCGCCGATATGGCGTCCGCCGAAGCCAAGAAACTCGGCATCGACATCGAGCTTGAGAAGGTGACGGACTTCGCGCAGATCGCGACATATGGCGTCGCATCGACGCCGGGCGTGGTGATCGACGGCAAACTGGTTCATGCCGGGGGCCTGCCGAAACCGGAAGACATGGCGAAATGGCTTTCGGCCTGAGACGCTGCCGGGCGTGAGCGCACTGTGCGCCTCTGCACGGCGGGCGGCGAATTTCGGGCTTATCCGATCGACGTTGTGTTTTGCGGAGACGAGAGCCGACAATGTCGCGTCGCAATATCGCGCTGACCTTCGTGGTCCTTGCAAGTTTGATTTGTTTGGCCGGCGCCGTCTGGAGCGCGCTCGGCAAGTCGCGACTCGTGTTCGCGCAGACCGAAATTCAGGACCGTCTCAATCGGCAGCTTCCCCGCACCGTGAAAGGCGTGACGATCGAGCGTGTCGACGTCGCGCTCGCTAACGATCGCGTTGCGCTTCAGGCGACGCTTCAGGGCCAGGTCATTCGCCAGCCGATCGCGGCGCAGGTCTCGGCGCGCGGCGCGCCACGCTACGACAAGGACAGCCACGAGATCTATTTCGACGCGGACAGCATCGCTTTCGACCGGATTGCTATCGGCGGCAGAACGATCTCGCCCGGCGGCGACAGCCGAAACCCGCTGGTCGCGACCGCCCTGATGACGGCCCAGCAACTCGCCGAACAAGCCGTGAAGGCCTATCTCGCGACGCTGCCCGTCTACCGTTTCAAGGACGATCTCAAAGGCTTCGTTCTCAAGGCCGCCCTGTCCGATGTGAACGTCGCGGGCGACCGTCTTGTCGTCGATTTGTCGCTCTGGACGTTGACGACCACGACAGCCGTCTTTGCGTTCTGGCTTCTGGTCGGGCTCGTGCTGATCGTCCTGATCCTTCGCGGCTCCCTGTGGGGCGCCCTCTCGGACATCTCGATCGGCGATTCCTGATCACGCCCGCGCCGCGCGACCCTCGATCGGATAGGCCGGATCGTTGTAGCCGGGCGTCGATGGATGGCCGGTCGTCACCAGCCTGTCGATCAACGCCTCGTCCTCGGCTGAAAAATCGTGCGCGAGCGCGCCGAGGTAATCGTTCCACTGCTCTTCGGTGCGCGGTCCGGCGATGGCGGACGAGACAAACCCGTTGTTCAAGACCCAGAGCAGCGCGAACTGCCCGGCCGTCATGCCGCGCGCTTCGGCGTGGCGGCGTATTTCCTGCGCCAGCCGCAAGGATTCGGGTCGCCATTCCGTCTGCAGAATTCGGGTGTCGGAGCGCCCGGCCCGCGTACCGGCCGGCGGCGGGGCGTCGGGATCGTATTTGCCGGACAATACGCCGCGCGCCAGCGGCGAATAGGGAACGACGCCGACGCCGTAATGCCCGCAGGCCGGCAGGTGCTCGACCTCCGGCATACGGTTCATGGCGTTGTAATAGGGTTGGCTGACGACAGGCCGGCCGATGCCCAGGCGGTCGCAGATGTTGCAGATTTCCGCCACGCGCCAGGCGCGGAAGTTCGAAACGCCGAAATGGCGGATTTTCCCGGCGCGCACGAGATCTGCGATCGCCATGACCGTCTCGTCGAGCGGCGCGCCATGATCCTCCCGATGCAGGTAGTAAATGTCGATATGATCGACGCCGAGCCGGCGCAGGGAATCCTCGCACGCCTGCATGAGCCAGACCCGCGACAGACCGCGCCGGTTGCGACCCTTGCCCATGGCGTTGCCGGCCTTGGTGGCGAGAATCCAGTCGTGACGCGCCGCCTTGATCGCGCGACCGACGATCTCCTCGGACGCGCCATCGCCATAGACGTCGGCCGTATCGATGAAATTGACGCCTGCCGCGTGCGCGCTGCCGATGATGCGCGCGGAAGTCGCCTCGTCGGTCGCGCCGCCGAACATCATCGTCCCGAGGCAAACGACGGATGCGTCGAGACCCGAGCGGCCGAGCTTGCGGTATTTCATTCTATTGCGTCCTCGCCTCGCAGGTCCGGCGGGACCGAACGTCTGCGTTCGTCCATTTGATGCCCCGGCGGGCTTGGGCTCAAGCCGCCATCCCGCGCTTCCCGCATGGCAGCGCGTCGCGGATTTCATGCCCGGACAATTGATAACGCCACGCCAGAGGACATAATAAGCATGCTTATATAATGCCGGCTCAAAGAAAGTCGGCTTATAATTCCTTGGGACGAACGATGACTTCCGGGCCATACCAGCAAACGCTGGGCTTCATTCTCAACGACACGGCGCGCCTCCTGCGCAAGCGCTTCGAGCAGCGCGCCCGCCATATCGGCCTGACGCGCGCACAATGGCAGGCGCTCGCTTATCTCGCCCGTAACGAAGGCATCCAGCAGAGCGCGCTGGCCGACATTCTCGAACTCGAGCCGATCACGCTCGGCCGCATTCTGGACCGGCTCGAGGCGGCCGAGTTGATCGAGCGCCGGCGTCACGCGGCCGATCGGCGCGTCTGGCTGCTGCACCTTCAGCCCAAGGCGCACGAACTGATCAAGGAGATGTTCGCGATCGGCGACGCAACGCGCGAAGAAGCGCTGAGCGGCGTCAGCGAAGCCGACCGGCAGGCGCTCACGCGCATCCTCATCGCGGTCAAGTCCAACCTCGTCGACGCATGCGACCGTCCGGTTGAAGACGCGGCGCCCGCGCGGAGGTCGAGCCATGGCTGAGCCAGCGCGGCAGATCGACATGGACGAAACGCGTCCGCAACTCGCCGCCGTCACCGCCGAGGCGCCGTCGCACCCCTCCGAAGAACAGCAGCGCGCTGCCGCTGCCGCCAGCGAAGCGCCGACCCGCGCCAAGCCGAGAAAGCCGCGCACCCTGCGTGGGCCGCTGCTGCTCGCGGGACCGGTCGTCGTCGTCGCCGGCGCGCTCTGGCTCTACCTGACGGGCGGACGCTACGCCTCGACCGAGGACGCCTATGTGAAGGCGGATATCGTCAACCTCGCCAACGACATCTCCGGCATCGTCGCAGAAGTCGACGTGAAGGAAGGGCAACTCGTCCATCAGAGCGACCTGTTGTACCGGATCGACGATCAGCCGTTCCAGATCGCGCTCGACGGCGCACAGGCGCAGCTCGGCGTCGTCTCCAACCAGCTCGACGCAGCCAAGGCCAGCTATGCGCAGGCGCGCGCGCAGATCGCGCAGGCTAAGGCGGATCTGGACTTCTACGCCAAGACCAAGACGCGTCAGACCGATCTCGCCGCCCGCAATGTCGCGACCCAGGCCGCGCTCGACTCCGCCCAGCGCGACTATCTCGGCGCGCAGTCGCGTTTGCTCGCCGCCCAGAAGCAGGTCGACGCGCTGCTCGCCCAGCTCGGCGGCAAACCCGACCAGCCGATCGAGCAATATGCGCAGTACAAGCAGGCCAGGGCGGCGGTCGACAAGGCCGAACGCGATCTTCGGCGCACGCGCGTTCTTGCGCCGGTCGACGGCGTGGCGACGAATGTCGCGCAGTTGCAGCCCGGCAATTTTCTCGCCGCGGCGCAAACGGCGTTCAACATCGTCGCACGCGACAGAATGTGGGTCGACGCGAACCTCAAGGAAACCGATCTCGCGCATGTGAAGATCGGCGATCCCGCGACGATTTCCGTCGACGCATACGATGGACGCGTATGGGCGGCGCACGTCGCCGCCATCGCGCCGGCGACGGGTTCGGAATTCTCGGTGCTGCCCGCGCAGAATTCTTCGGGCAACTGGGTGAAGGTCGTACAGCGCTTGACCGTGCGTCTTGCTGTCGATCCCGCGTCCGACGCGCCGCCGTTGCGGGCGGGCATGAGCGTGACGGCCTCTATCGACACCGGCCGCAAGCGCTCGCTGGCGACGCTGCCGCGCGACCTCGCGCGCATGATCGGCCTCTAGCCGTGAGCGTCGACAATCCGCAGGTCCCGCATCGCGGATTGCTGACGATCTGCGTGATGGCGGCGACCATCATGCAAGCGCTCGACACGACCATCGCCAACGTCGCCCTGCCCTACATGCAGGGTTCGCTGTCCGCGACGCAGGATCAGATCACCTGGGTTCTGACCTCCTACATCGTGTCGGCGGCCATCATGATGCCCACCACCGGCTTCTTCTCCGCGCGCTTCGGCCGCAAGAAGCTGCTGATTGCGGCCGTCACCGGCTTCACCATCGCCTCCGGCCTGTGCGGCGCGGCGCAAACCCTCGGTCAGATGGTCGTGTTCCGCCTCCTGCAAGGCGTGTTCGGCGCGGCGCTCGTGCCGATGTCGCAAGCGATCCTGCTCGATTCCTACCCGCGCGAGAAGCATGGCTCGGCCATGGCCATGTGGGGCGTCGGCGTGATGGTCGGCCCGATTCTGGGTCCGATGCTCGGCGGCTGGCTCACCGAATATTACAACTGGCGCTGGGTCTTCTACATCAACGTGCCGATCGGGATCGCCGTCGTCTTCGGGCTCGTCGCGGTGCTGAGCGAGAGCAAGTTGCAGGACACCCGTTTCGACTGGTTCGGCTTCGCGACGCTGAGCCTCGCCGTCGGCGCGCTTCAGATGATGCTCGACCGCGGCCAATTGATCGACTGGTTCTCCTCGCGCGAGATCGTCCTCGAGGCGACCCTGTCCGGGCTCGCTCTCTATCTGTTCGTCGTTCATTCGACGACCGCCGAGAAACCGTTCATCGACCCGCGCCTCTTCGCCGATCATAATTTTCGCGTCGGCATTGCGCTGATTTTCGTGGTCGGCGTCATCCTGCTGGCGAGCATCGCGCTGCTCACGCCCTATTTGCAGACTTTGATGGGCTACCCGGTCCTCACCGCCGGTTTGATCCTCGGACCGCGCGGCGTCGGCACCATGATCGCGATGATGATCGTCGGTCGCCTCATCAATCGGATCGATCCGCGCGTGTTCCTGATGATCGGGTTCGGCCTGACCGCGATCTCGCTCAACGAGATGACCACTTTCACGCCGGACGTGGCGTCCACGACGCTGCTGTGGAACGGCATCGTGCAGGGCTTCGGCCTCGGCTTCCTGTTCACGCCGCTGTCGACGGTGACCTTCGCGACCCTGCCGCCGCATCTGCGCACGCAGGCGACGTCGCTGTTCAGTCTCCTGCGCAATCTCGGCTCGTCGATCGGCGTTTCGGTCGTCATGTTCATGCTGGAGCGCAACACGCAGGCGATGCATTCCCAGCTCGCGCAATATGCAACGCCGCTCAATCCCGCTCTCCATGCGCCCTTCGTCAGCCAGATCTGGAACCTGAAGACGCTGGCCGGCCGCACGGCGCTCAACATGGAGATTACACGGCAGGCGGAGATCATCGCCTATATGAACGACTACAAGTTGATGGCCATCCTCGCTTTGGCCGCAACGCCGCTCGTGCTATTGCTCGGCAAGCCCCAGGCGCAACGAAACGCCGATCCGGCGCATGCTGCGGCGATGGAGTAGACCCTACTTTTTCGGCCGGAACGCCTGGATGTATTGCGGGTCTGTGTCGATCCAGGCCGCGCCCATCAGCTCCAGGCAATAGGGCACCGCCGCCATGATCGAATCGAGACACAGATCGATCGAGCGCGGCGAGCCAGGCAGGTTGACGACAAGACACTTGCCGCGCTGCGCGGCGAGCTGACGCGACAGGATCGCCGTCGGCGTCTGCGCCAGCGAGGCCATGCGCATCTTCTCGCCGAAGCCCGGAAATTCGCGGGGCGCCGCGGCGAGCGTCGCCTCCGGCGTCAGGTCGCGCGCCGAAGGCCCTGTGCCGCCGGTCGTCAGAACCAGATCGCAGCCGGCGTTGTCGACGAGATCGATGATCGTGTCGCGCACGCTTTCGAAGCCATCGGGGATCACGCGGCGTTCAATGCGAAAGGGCGTCGTCAGCACACGCTTGAAATAGGCCTCGATCGCAGGCCCCGAAACATCCTCATAGACTCCGGCGCTCGCGCGGTCGGAGGCGGTGACGACGCCGATGATGGCTTCCCTGTTCAACTTGTCCGTCCTTCTTCGATCCCGCGCGAATCGCGCTCAAACAGCGCGACCGCGTCGTCTTCCTTGAGCGCTACGCCCGTCTGTTTCATGCGGAGCGCGAGCGCCCCGATAGCCACGATCTTTCGCACGGCTTCCGCGATCGGCAAACCCGCAGGCCTGATGTTGGAAACGCAATTGCGCTGCGCATCGCTCGTCATGCCCGGCGCCGGCGCAAAAGTGATGTAGGCGCCGAGACTGTCCGGCGAGGACAGGCCCGGCCGCTCGCCGATCAGCATGACGACGAGCTGCGCGCCGAACGCCTGCGCGACCTCGTCGCCGAGCGCCACGCGCGCCATCGTCGCGACCACCGGCGGCGCCCATCGCCAGGTAGGCGTCGCGGCGCGCAGCGCGCGCACGAGCGCGGGCCCATGGTCCTGCGCCGCGCGCGCGGACAGACCATCGCCGAGAACGAGCGCACAATCGAAACGCCCGACGAGTTTTTCGCGCGACGCTGCGGACAGGCGGCGTCCTTCGTCCGGTCGTTCGAGATAGGCGCGCCGATCCACGGCGCGACTTTCCACGACGACGGCATGCCAATCGGCGAGTTCTTCGAGAACCCTGCCCGCATCGAGCGGCGCATGGATGGCGTCGCGGGCCTGCGCATGCGCCATCTGGAATTCGAGCACGCGGCTCGTCGGCAGCGAGACGCCGACGCGCCCGAGCCCGATGCGCGCAGCGGTGAGCCTGCGCAGGTACGCGAAGGGATCGCTCATCCGCCGCCTGCGAAAGACAGGAGCCGCGAGGCGTCGCGGCGCGCTTCGGGCAGCATGCGCCCGACCTCGTCCATCAGGCCCATGCGCTGCAGCCAGGCATCGAATTCCGGCGCCGGCCTCAGCCCCAGAACTTCGCGCACGTAGAGCGCATCATGAAACGAGGTCGACTGATAGTTGAGCATGATGTCGTCTGCGCCCGGCACGCCCATGACGTAGGTGCATCCGGCGACGCCGAGCAGCGTCAGGAGATTGTCCATGTCGTCCTGATCCGCCTCGGCATGGTTCGTGTAGCAGACGTCGACGCCCATCGGCAGGCCCATCAGCTTGCCGCAGAAATGATCTTCGAGTCCCGCGCGAATGATCTCCTTGCCGTCGTAGAGATATTCCGGTCCGATGAAGCCGACGACCGTGTTGACGAGCAACGGCCGATAACGCCGGGCGACCGCATAGGCGCGCGCCTCCATCGTCTGCTGGTCGACGCCGTGATGGGCGTTGGCCGAGAGCGCGGAACCCTGCCCCGTCTCGAAATACATGACGTTCTGCCCAAGCGTCCCGCGCTTCAGGCTCTGCGCCGCTTCATGCGCTTCATCGAGAACGCTGAGCGACACGCCGAAGGATTCGTTTGCCGCCTGCGAACCCGCGATGGACTGGAACACCAGATCGACCGGCGCGCTGCGCTCCACCGCCTGCATCATGGTCGTGACATGCGCGAGCACGCAGGTCTGCGTCGGTATGTCGAAACGCAGGCGCAGTTCCTCGAGCCGTTCCAGCAGCAGCGTCGCTTGCGCGGCGCTGTCGGTCGCCGGATTGATCCCGATGACCGCGTCGCCCGCGCCGAGCAGCAGACCGTCGATTACGCTGGCCGCAATGCCGCGCAGATCGTCGGTCGGGTGGTTGGGTTGCAGCCGCACCGAGAGCCGGCCCGGCAGGCCGATCGTGTTGCGGAATTGCGTGACGACGGAGATTTTGCGCGCGGCGAGGATGAGGTCCTGATTGCGCATCAGCTTCGAAACCGCCGCGGCCATTTCCGGCGTGACGCCCGGCGCGAGCGCGGCGAGCGTTTCCGTTGTCGCAGCTTCGGACAGGAGCCAGTCGCGGAATTCGCCCACGGTCATGGATGCGACAGGCGCAAAGGCCGCGGCGTCGTGGCTGTCAAAGATCAGGCGCGAGACTTCGTCGGTCTCGGCGGGCACGATCTCTTCCTCCAGAAACCGCTTCAGCGGAACATCCGCCAGCGCCATCCGCGCCGCCACCCGTTCGGCGTCGGTCTCGGCGGCGAGCCCCGCAAGCCGGTCGCCGGACCGCGCGGGCGAGGCTTTGGCCAGCAGCGCGCGCAGGTCGGGGAAGGCGTGGCGTCGCCCCGCGACGTCTATCTGGAAGGACATGCTTCGAATGTGCCGACGGCTGCGCATTTGGCAATGCCGCGAACGTCGCCTTGACAATATACGATAATAATCCTAGGATAATATACCTTTATCGGTATTCTTGCGAGTCTCCCCTTGTCGTTGCCGCCTATCGAGCCCATCGGAACCGCCTTCTACCAAATCGCAGCGCTGTCGTTCGAATTGAAGCTTTTCAAGCTCATTCGCGCCCTGAAGGCCTTCAATCCCGATCAGCCGCGCGTTCCCGCCGGCAATCCGGACGGCGGACAGTGGACGAGCGGGAACGGCGAAGGCGCCCTGCGTGTCCAACTCGCCGGCGAAATCCCGCAAAACGATACGCCCGACGTTCCCGAACAAGAGCCGCCCGGCGCGCGTGCGCGCAACGCCATCGTGAAGACTGTCGCCCGGGCGACCGGCTTCTGGCGCATGCTCATGGAGGCGCCGAGCTGGCTCGCCCAATATTCCGACTACATCATCGCCTACAACGATCCGCCGAAGACACTCGATGAATTGCGGCAGACGGTTTCCGATCCGGCGCGCGGCTACGATATTCATCACATCGTCGAGCAGACATCAGCGGAGCGGGACGGCTTCCCACGTTCGATGATCGACGACCCCGACAATCTCGTGCGAATATCGACACTCAAACATTGGGAGATCAACGCGTGGTATCAAACCCCGAATGACCAATTCGCCGGACTGACCCCGCGTGAATTTTTGCGAGGTCGCGCGTGGGACATAAGAATGGGAGTTGGCTTGGACGCTCTTGTTAGGTTCGGAGTCTTGGGACAATGAAGACCTCTCGCTTGGAGAAGCAATCCGTTCAAACTCTGGTTTCCCGCTTCGAGCAATGTGCGCTCGAACAAGACAAGGCGCTGCTTTACGACGAGACCGGACGATATAACCGTCTGTATCGTGAGATGGACGCGATCAAGGACGAGTTGAAGTCGCGACCCGGTGACGAGCGGGCTGCTTTGCTGCCATTGTTGGTCCATCCGAATCCGCAGGTCCGATATCGCGCTGGCGCCGCCACGCTGGCCGTCGCTCCGCGAGAAGCGCGCGCCGCGTTGGACGGCATCGTGGCCGCCAAGCAGTTTCCGCAAGCCGGACACGTCGGCATGCTGCTGGCTGCGATCGATCGGGGAGATTACACGCCATCCTGATAACCGAGCCAGGTCTGACGACGACTTCCCGCGTGGCGAGAACGGATGGACATCGGTCTCGAAGCGCTTCGCAAAATAGGAGCGCTCCTGCCATGACGCACCTGAACACTCTGACATCGGTTCCGACAGACGACCTCGTCGCACGTGTCCGCGACCGCGCAGGATCGCGCCGATCTTCATGGCGAGCAAGAGAAGGTACAGCGAATCTATCGGGAACTGAACGCAATAGCGAATGAGCCGAAGTCGCGATCCGGCGACCAGCGGCTCGCCCTCACGACGCTTCTCCAGCATCCAAACGCTCATGTCAGACAAAAGGCCGCCATGGCGACTTTGGCGGCGGCTCCCGGGCAAGCGCTCGGCGCCGGTGTGACGCTCAGTCGCCTCAATGACGGACGTTGCGGGCCGAAGTAGAAATCGCAGCATGCAGTTTCCGACCCGGCGCGCGGCTACGATATTCATCACATCGTCGAGCAGACATCAGCTGAGCGGGACGGCTTCCCACGTTCGATGATCGACGACCCCGCCAATCTCGTGCGAATATCGACACTCAAGCATTGGGAGATCAATGCGTGGTATCAAACTGCTCAGGAAGAGCTTGGAGGACTGACGCCGCGACAATATCTGTCCGGCAGAGGTTGGCGAGAACGTTTCGAAATGGGACTGCGTGCGCTTAGGTTGAAAGGAACTTTGGCGCCATGAAAAAGCAACGCCTGAATCAGTTGTCGATAAGCGAACTGGCGTCTGTATTCAGGGCCAGCGCGTTGCAGCAGGACCACTGCTTGTTGATGGACGACATTGCGGGATACAACAAGCTTTACCGAAAGATGGAAGCCATCAAGGCGGAATTGAGCGCGCGTCCCACCGACGAGCGTCGATCACTTCTCCCCCTGATTTACGACGACAATCCGCAAGTCCGGCTGAAGGCCGCAATTGCATGCGCGGCGATCGCTCCCGAGCGTAGCCGCGCTGCTTTGGAGAGTCTGTCGTCTCAAACAAATCTGCCGCAATCGCTCAACGCAGGCATGTTCCTCTCGTCGCTCGACGAGGGCAAATTCGTGCCGACATAGTTCGCGCGTCGGGCTGAACACGACGGCTTTCCGCGCTCGATGATCGACGACCCCGGCAGTCTCGCGCGAGACCAATGAATGGCTTCAGACATCGCGCGAGGCGCCGTCGGAAGCCGTCATTCGCCGGCGTCGATATACAGCTTCCCGCCCTTCTCCATGAACTCGGCGCTCTTGGCCGCCATGCCCTCGGCCGCGGCGATCTGCTCCGGCGTGAGGCCGAGAGCTTTCTTCTCGTTCTCGCCCATCGCCTGCACTTCGGCGCGCAGGTCCTGCGTGATCTTCATCGAGCAGAATTTCGGCCCGCACATCGAGCAGAAATGCGCGACCTTGTGTACGTCCTTGGGCAGCGTCTCGTCGTGGAAGGAGCGCGCCGTGTCTGGGTCGAGGCCGAGGTTGAACTGATCTTCCCACCGGAAATCGAACCGCGCCCGCGAAATGGCGTCGTCGCGGATTTTCGCCGCCGGGTGGCCCTTCGCCAGGTCCGCCGCGTGCGCCGCGATCCGGTAGGTGATGACGCCGGTCTTCACGTCGTCGCGGTTGGGCAGGCCCAGATGCTCCTTCGGCGTGACGTAGCAGAGCATGGCGGTGCCGAACCATCCGATCATCGCCGCGCCGATGCCCGACGTAATGTGGTCGTAGCCCGGCGCGATGTCGGTCACCAGCGGTCCGAGCGTATAGAACGGCGCCTCGCCGCATTCGCGCAGCTGCTTGTCCATGTTGATCTTGATCTTGTGCATGGCGACATGGCCAGGCCCTTCGATCATCACCTGGCAGCCCTTGTCCCACGCAACCTTGGTGAGTTCGCCCAGCGTCTCCAGCTCGGCGAATTGCGCGCGGTCGTTGGCGTCCGCGCCCGAGCCCGGCCGCAGGCCGTCGCCGAGCGAGAACGACACGTCGTACTTGCGCATGATGTCGCAGATGTCGCCGAAGCGCTCGTAGAGGAAGCTCTCCTTGTGGTGCGACAGGCACCAGCGCGCCATGATCGAGCCGCCGCGCGAAACAATGCCGGTCACGCGATTGGCGGTCAGCGGCACATAGGCGAGACGCACGCCGGCGTGGATGGTGAAATAATCAACGCCCTGCTCGGCCTGCTCGATCAGCGTGTCCTTGAACACTTCCCAGTCGAGCTTGGTCGCGTCGCCATTGACCTTTTCGAGCGCCTGATAGATCGGCACCGTGCCGATCGGCACGGGGCTGTTGCGCAGGATCCAGTCGCGGATGTTGTGGATGTTGCGGCCGGTCGACAGGTCCATCACCGTATCCGCGCCCCAGCGGATCGACCACACCATCTTCTCGACCTCTTCCGCCACCGACGACGTGACGGCGGAATTGCCGATGTTGGCGTTGACCTTCACCAGAAAGTTGCGGCCGATGATCTGCGGCTCGAGTTCGGGATGGTTGATGTTGGAGGGAATGATCGCGCGTCCCCGCGCGATTTCCGACCGCACGAATTCGGGCGTCACGAATTCCGGAATGCTGGCGCCGAAGCTCTCGCCGTCGGCGACGGTCGCAGCGGCATTCTCGACCGCCTTCTCGCGCGCGAGATTCTCGCGATGCGCGACATAGATCATCTCTTCGGTGATGATCCCTGCCCGCGCGAATTCATATTGCGTGACCGGGCCGGCGCCCGTTCCCCGGCGCGGCAGGCGGTTGGCCGGGCACGGCGGCACGAGGCTGTCCGCCGAGACGTTGCCGTTGTCCTCCGGCTTGATCGCACGGCCCTCGTAGGTCTCCAGATTGGCGCGGCTCGCCAGCCATGTACGGGCCGGCGGCAGGCCGGCGGACAGGTCGGGCGTGAAGGAGGAATCTGTGTAGGGGCCGGAGGGATCGTAGACCCGCACCGGCGGCTCGCCGCTTTCCTTCGACAGCGCGATCTCGCGGAACGGCACGCGGATGCCCGGCGCGACTTCCGCGTAGACCTTGCGGGAGCCCTGAATCGGGCCGGTCGTGACGGTTTCCGGCGTGAGCGGGCGCTTGGCGTGCACGTTCATCGGCTGTTCCTCCATCTGACAGGGAAGCAGCGCGGGAATCCATGCCCGACCGGCCTTCCCTGCGCCGGCATTACCCGGATCAGGTTCTTAGGGTGTCATCTCAGCCGCCGAAAGCCTCAGCCCCCGGCAGCACCCCTTGGCGACATTTCGAAAATAGACGCGCCCGGGGCCGGCTTCAAGCCGGGCGCCGTGCGCTTCAGCGCTGCGCCAGCAGCTTCACCCAGGCGTCCGCGAGTTTGTCGACGCCCGACGCGCTCAAATGGCAATCGTCGTACCGGTCGAGACCGGACAGAAGCCCGTCGGGATCGGCGCCGGAAAACACGTTGTCCGAGGGATCGACGACCGAGCGCTGGGCGCGGGAAACGGGATTGTCCGGCGTCCAATCCAGCGCGCTGTTGGCGCAGCGCGTAGCCGACGTCACGTAGACCGGGATCGTCTGCCCGGGCTTCCGCACGAGGGAGATGATGGCCTTCATTTGATCGCGATACGTCTGCTCGCTCGTGTCGAGCATGAAATCCGCTTCGCCCTGATACCAGATAACGGCCGTCGGTTGATAGAAACGCTCGAGAGACGTCAATGTCTCGATCATCGCGCCGCGAAGCTTGCCCTTGGTCCACATGTCGATCGAGGAGCCGCCGACTGCGACGGGCGCGAGCACCACGCGATCGTAAGCGCCGGATTCGATCAGGCGGTTCGCCATCGGCGTCCACGGCTCGCCCCACTCGCCGGTGGAGCCGAGCAGCGGCGACTGGGCTTTGTAGCACTTGCCGTCGAAAAAATTCGCGATATTGGTGCCGTGGGTCGACCGGTACTTCTGGCCGGCGGAATTGGCGGCGTTCGACTGTCCCGCGATCAGCAGAACGGCAGTGCGCGGTCCGGCGGCAGGGCAGGCGACCGGCAACTTGTCCGGGAACGAGGCGAGGCGCTTGTCGGAATCGTACCGGATGGCCTTGGGCTTCGCCCCGAAACGCGCGGCCATAATTTCCTGCATCGGCGAAATAGCGCCATGCGCCCAGGGCGGCCCGAGGATGAGCGGCGGGGCGATCGCGCAGGCGATGCCGCCGGCGAAGAGCAGGAACCATTTCAGGCGGGTCATTCAGGCCTTCCGGCGAACCACGGGAGCAGTCTCGATATGGTCGCGCCTTTATGGCGAAAGCATGCTCGATTTCCTTTCCAATGAACGCCCTGCGCGTCGAACGCATGGGCGGCGCAACCTTGCTGTCGCGTCGGACGAGGACCGGTCCACGGATGGACGGCGGCGCGGCGCCCTAGGACGTCACGCGGGGGCTTCCCCGCGCCGCAATATGATGATTATGTCCGACAATCGAAGATCTGGAGGAAACGACGTGACCGCTACGCCATTCAACGCCGCGCGCCCCAAGACGAATATCGCCGAGATCGAAGCGAATGTGGGCAAGGAAGTCGGCGTCAGCAAATGGTTCACGCTGGATCAGGCGTTGATTTCCGCGTTCGGCAAGCTGACGCAGGACGAATATTTCATCCACATGGACCCCGAACGCGCCGCCAAGGAGACGCCGCTCGGCGGCGCCATCGCCCATGGCTTTCTGACGCTGTCGATGCTGAGCGCAATGGCTTACGATGCGCTGCCGGAGGTCGAGGGCCGGACGATGGGCATGAACTACGGCTTCGACAAGATTCGATTCATTTCGCCCGTGCCCGCCGGCGCGCGCGTGCGCGGCCATTTCGTCGTCGGCGCTGCGACGCGCAAGTCGGAACGCGAGCTTGTCGTACGTTACGACGTTTCGGTCGAGATCGAGGGCAAGGCGAAACCGGCGCTGGCCGCGGAATGGCTGACCATCGCCTTTTTCGGTTGAGGGTAAGGGACAAAGCAGATGAGCATTTCATTCAAGGACCGCGTCGCCATCGTCACCGGCGCCGGCAACGGCTTGGGCCGCGCCCACGCGCTTGGGCTGGCCGCGCGCGGCGCGAAGGTCGTCGTCAACGATTTCGGCGGCGCGCGCGACGGCTCCGGCAGTTCGTCGGAAGCCGCCGATAAGGTGGTCGCCGAGATCAAGGCGCTCGGCGGCGAGGCGATGGCCGCTGCGTGCAGCGTGACGGACGAGAAGGGGGTCGCCGACATGGTGCGCGCCGCCATGGAGAAATGGGGCCGCGTCGACATTCTCATCAACAACGCCGGCATCCTGCGCGACAAGACGTTCTCCAAGATGGACATCGCCGATTTCCGCATGGTGGTCGACGTGCATCTGATGGGTTCGGTCATCTGCACCAAGGCCGTGTGGGACATCATGCGCGCCCAGAATTACGGGCGCATCGTCTTCACCGCATCGTCGTCCGGGCTCTACGGCAATTTCGGCCAGGCCAATTACGGCGCGGCGAAGATGGCCATGGTCGGCCTGATGAATGTGCTGTGCCAGGAGGGCGCGAAGAACGACATTCGCGTCAACACGCTCGCCCCGACCGCCGCGACCCGCATGACGGAAGAGCTCCTGCCCAAACAGGCGCTCGACCTCATGCGCCCCGAATTCATCACGCCAGGCGTGCTCTATCTCGTCAGCGAGAACGCGCCGACGCGCTGCATTCTGGGCGCGGGCGCCGGCGCTTTCGCGCGCACGATCATCTACGAGACGGACGGCGTCTACATCGACGAGCCGAGCGTCGAGAAGGTCGCCAACCATTTCGCGGAAATCTCGGATCCGTCGAAGCAGGAAGCGCTGCAGAACGCTTTCCAGCAGACCAACAAATACGTCGGCAAGGCCGCCGCCGCGAAAGGCGTGTCGCTGACCAAGGGCTGAACGACGTCATTGCGAGGCGAGCAAATCGATCCATCCGCCGGAACCTCATCCGTATCCGAGGATGGATCGCTGCGACGCACGATTGGCAGTCGGATATGTCCGACTTCGCGTTATGATCCTCGCGAAGACGGCTGCGGAGTATGAAATTGTCCCTCGACGTCAAAACCATCGATGAAGCCGCGCTCGCCGCATGGCTCGAAACGAACCTCGCCGGTTTCGAAGGGCCGTTGAAAGCCAGGAAGTTCGGCGACGGTCAGTCGAACCCGACCTACCTGATCGAGGCGGCCAGCGGCGCCTATGTGCTGCGGCGCAAGCCGCCGGGCGTTCTGCTGAAATCCGCGCATGCGGTCGATCGCGAGTTCCGCGTACAGAAGGCGCTCGCCGGCTCCGGCGTGCCGGTCGCGGATATGTATGTGCTCTGCGAAGACGACAGCGTCATCGGCACCGCCTTCTACGTCATGCAGCGCGTCGAGGGACGCATCTTCTGGAATCCCGCGCTGCCGGACGTCTCGCGCGAGGATCGCGCCAAGATCTACGACGAGATGAACCGCGCGCTCGCCGCGCTCACGTCGCTCGATCCGGCAAAGGTCGGCCTGTCGGATTTCGGTCGCCCCGGCTCCTATTTCGAACGGCAGTTCAAACGCTGGACCGACCAGTATCGCGCGTCCGAAACCGGCGCCGTTCCGGCGATGGACGAACTCATCGACTGGCTCGCGCGCAATGTGCCGGCGGACGACGGCCGCATTTCGATCGTGCACGGCGACTATCGCCTCGACAACATGATCTTCCATCCGACGGAGCCACGGCTGCTGGCCGTGCTCGATTGGGAGCTGTCGACGCTCGGCCATCCCTTTGCCGATATTTCCTATCAGTGCATGCAATGGCGCACGGCGAATTCGAGCATTTTCTCAGGTCTCGGCGGCCTCGACCGGACAGCGCTCGGCATCCCCACGGAAGACGAATACGTCGCCGCCTTCTGTAAACGCATCGGATTGCCTGAAATACCCAATTGGGATTTCTACATCGCCTTCAACTTCTTCCGGCTCGCCGCCATCATTCAGGGCGTCAAGAAACGCGCGCTCGACGGCAATGGCTCGAATCCCGAGCGCGGGCTGGCGATGGGCGAGATGGTCCCGGTTCTCGCGGAAGCGGGACTGGCGACCGCCCGCAACGCGTGAGTTGAGCGGGTTTAGGGCGCACGCACAGCGCGCGGCCCCTGCTCGTACCATCGCTTGCTGCCATTCACGATCCAGACGACCGACAACATGACCGGCACTTCGATGAGCACGCCGACGACGGTCGCAAGCGCTGCTCCGGACTCGAAGCCGAACAGCGAGATCGCCGCGGCGACCGCCAGCTCGAAGAAATTGCTGGCGCCGATCAGCGCGGACGGGCCGGCGACACAGTGTTGTTCGCCGCTGATGCGGTTGAGCGCATAGGCGAAGCCGGCGTTGAAATAGACCTGAATGAGGATCGGGATCGCCAGAAGCGCGATGACGGTCGGCTGCCGCAGAATCTGCTCGCCCTGAAACCCGAACAGCAGCACGAGCGTGGCGAGCAGCGCGATCAGCGACAACGGCTGCAACCTTGCGAGCAACGCCGATAACGCCGCCTCGCCGCCGGACGCCAGAACGGCGCGCCGAACGATCTGCGCGACGATCACAGGGATCACGATATAGAGGACGACCGAAAGCACGAGCGTGTCCCAGGGGACCGTGATCGCCGAAAGCCCGAGCAGCAGGCCGACGATCGGCGCAAAGGCGAAGACCATGATCGTGTCGTTCAGCGCGACCTGCGACAGCGTGAAATGCGGCTCGCCTTTCGTCAGGTTGCTCCACACGAACACCATGGCCGTGCAGGGCGCGGCGGCGAGCAGGATCAGCCCGGCGATGTACGAATTGATCTGATCGGCCGGCAGATACGGCCGGAACAGATGCCCCACGAACAGCCAGCCGAGCGCCGCCATCGAAAACGGCTTCACCGCCCAGTTGATGAACAGCGTGACGCCGATGCCGCGCCAGTGACGGCGCACCTCGCCGAGCGCGGCGAAATCGATCTTGATCAGCATCGGAACGATCATCAGCCAGATCAGCGCGGCGACCGGCAGATTGACCTTGGCGATTTCCGCTGCGCCGATCGCCCGGAACGCGCCGGGAAAGAAATGCCCGAGCGCGACGCCTGCAACGATGCAGAGCGCAACCCACAGGGTGAGGAAGCGTTCGAAAATCGACATCAGGCTTTCCCCGCCGTCGCCCCGTCCATGCGGCCGATATCGCCGAGACGCGCCTGCAACGTCATTTCGTCGAGACTCTTCATCGGCAGCGCGATGAACGCCGCGATCCGGTTGCGCATGAACCGGAAGGCCTCGGCGAACGCGCGCTCCTTGTCCATGTCCGAGCCCTCGACCGCGGCGGGATCTTCGATGCCCCAATGCGCCGTCATCGGCTGGCCGGGCCAAACGGGGCAGGCTTCGCCGGCCGCGCTGTCGCAGACCGTGAAGACGAAATCCATCTTCGGCGCGCCCGTCGCGGCGAACTCGTCCCAGCTTTTCGAGCGGTAGCCGTCAGCCGGATAGCCGTAAGCGGCGAGCGTCTTCAGCGCGAATGGATTCACGACGCCCTTGGGCTGGCTGCCGGCGGAAAAGGCGGTGAAACGGCCGGCGCCGTCCTTGCGCAATATGCCCTCGGCGAGCACGGAGCGCGCCGTATTGCCGGTGCACAGAAACAACACGTTGAAGTTGCGATCGGTCATCGGCGGATCACCCACAGCAGCCGGCGCGGCGCGCGCCTGTCGGTTTGGTCGCGCGCACGAAGGCGCTCATGAACTTGCCGTCGACTTGCGCGGCGAGCGCGTCGACGTCGAAGCCCTGCGAGATCAGAAACTCGCGCGCGTCTTCGACCTTGTAGATGCGCGTCGGCTCGACGCCGACTGCTTCGAAGCCCGCGGCGGCCAGCTTCGCGCGATAGTCGTTCTCGTCGAGCGCCCCGGCGATGCAGCCAACCCAGGCGAGCGCGTCCTTGCGAATTTGTTGCGGGATTTCGCCGCGCGTCACGACATCGGAGACAGCGAACCGGCCGCCGGGCTTCAATACGCGGAACGCCTCGCGCAGAACCTTGTCCTTGTCGGCCGACAGATTGATCACGCAATTCGAAATGATCACGTCGACCGAATTATCGGGCAACGGGATCGCCTCGATCTCGCCTTTCAGAAATTCGACGTTGGTCGCTCCGGCCTTCTTCTGATTCTCGCGAGCGAGCGCCAGCATTTCTTCGGTCATGTCGAGACCGTAAGCCTTGCCGGCGGGCCCGACGCGCTTGGCGGACAACAACACGTCGATGCCGCCGCCCGAACCGAGATCGAGCACCGTCTCGCCGGATTTCAGCTCGGCGAGCGCCGTCGGGTTGCCGCAACCGAGCGAGGCGAGGACGGCGGCGTCGGGCAGCGCTCCGGTCTCGTGGTCGGCGTAGAGGTTCGACGTGATCGGGTTGACGCCGTCGAGCGCCGCCCCACCGCCGCAGCATGAGGCTGGCGTGGAAACGCGTAGCGCGGCCTGCGCATATTTCTCGCGAACGATTTCCTTGATGTTCGGGTCCGACATGTCAGGCCTCCCGGCAGCAAATGATGGCTTCAGGCGTGATCGCCTTGTTGCGGGTGCAGCATTCGGCGAACAGGAAGGACAGGATTTCCTGCAGCGCCTCGGTGCGCGCCGTGTAACGCAGGAACGTGCTCTCGCGACGTACGGCGACGAGGCCTTCGTTCTTCAGTTTGTCGAGGTGATGCGAGAGCGTGGACGGCGCAATGCCGAGTTCCGATCCGATCTCGCCGACGACGAGACCCTCGGGATGAGACTTCAGCAGCAAGCGCACGATGCGCAGCCGCGGTTCGGTCCCCAGCGCCGCCAGCATGTCGGCGTAGCGAGCCGTCTGATCGTCCGTGGAAGGTCGGGATGTGCGAGTGTCCATACGATAATTCTATAATTATCGAATCATCGAAATGTCAATTGGCGACACTTACCCAATCGGTCCGTCGAATCTGGTTCGCATATGACCTTGTTTTCGGCGGCGCTCCCTCTATGTTGCGCCTTATTACATTTCAGCGCGGCGCGCTGAGGCCATCGTCCGGCGCCGTCGCGGCGTTCGATGGCCCGGCGCCTCGCCCCACCGGACATCCCCCGCCGCATGAAACGCGCCTCGCTCCTGACCATCGTCTTCGTGCTCCTCGCGGGCCTCGCCGGCGGTCTCTATTACTTCCAGACCGAAACGAAGCCCGCCATGATCAAGGGCTTCATTCAGAAGGCGGGACAGCCGACCAATTCCGTCGCGGCGACGCCCGCCAAACTCGAGACCTGGACGCCCACCCTGACGGCGATCGGTTCGTTGCGCGCGACGCAGGGCGTCGAGATCGCGCCGCAGGTCGGCGGCGTGGTGCGGGCGATCCGTTTTGAATCCTCGCAGGACATCAAGAAAGGCGCGCTTCTGGTCGAAATCGACGATTCGACCGAGCAAGCCGACCTCAAGGCGAACATCGCAGCCTTGCAGAATGCGCAACTGACCTACGACCGCCAGAGCAAGCTGGTGAGCGGCGGCAACACCACGCAGGCGAACCTCGATCAGGCGCTCGCCGGTCGCGATCAGGCGGCCGCGGCCGTCGAGCGCACCAAGGCGATCATCGCCCAGAAGAAGATCGTCGCGCCCTTCGACGGCCGTCTCGGCATTCGCCGCATCGACATCGGTCAATACGTGTCGCCCGGAACCGCGCTGGTCACGTTGCAGCAACTCGACCCGATCTATGTCGATTTCCAGGCGCCGGAACAAAACCTCGCGCAGATCGCCGTCGGTCAGGCGATCGATCTGACTGTCGACGCATTTCCGGGCCGCAAGTTCGTCGGCAAGGTGAAGTTCGTCGACGCGCGCGTCTCGGTCGACACCCGCAACTTCCTCGTCCGCGGCGAAATCGAAAATGCCGAGAAGAAGCTTCTGCCTGGCATGTTCGCCAATGTCGCGATCATGGCCGGCGCAAAGCGGGATGTCGTGACGACGCCGCGCACGGCGGTCGTCTATTCTCTCTACGGCGACAGCGTCTACGTGCTGAAGGGCGCGGCCGGCTCCGGCCAGGCGCAGGCGGCGCCCGCGGCGGACGCGCTCTACGAGGTCGAACGGCGCTTCGTCCGGCTGGGCGAGACGCAGGGCGACCGAATTGAGATCCGCGAAGGCCTCAAGGCCGGCGAGACCGTCGTCAGCGAGGGGCAGATCAAGCTCTTTCCGGGCATGAAGGTGCGCATCGATCCCAATGCGGGGCTCGCGCCGATGAACCCGCTACCGCGTCTGTGAGGGTCGACGCGTGGGCTCTTTCACCGACCTCTTCATCCGCCGCCCGGTTCTGGCGACCGTCGTCAGCCTCCTGATTCTGCTCGTCGGCGCGCAGGCCGGCTTCAAGCTGCAAATCCGGCAATATCCCGAGCTGTCGCAAACGACGATCACGATCACGACGACCTATCCCGGCGCCAACGCCGACCTGATCAAGGGCTTCATCACAACGCCGCTCGAACAGGCCGTAGCGAGCACGGAGGGCATCGACACCCTCGTCTCCAACTCGCAGCAGAACGTCTCGACCATCACGCTCAACATGCGGCTGAACGCCAGCCCGGATCGTGCGGTCGCCGACGTCCTCTCGAAGATCCAGCAGGTCAAGAGCCAGCTGCCGCGCGACGCGCAGGATCCCGTCGTCGTCAAGCAGACCGGACAAGGCTACGCCCTGCTTTACATGTCCTTCAACTCGGACGTGCTGACGGCCTCGCAGATCACCGACTACATCACCCGCGTCGTTCAGCCGAAACTCCAGACGCTCGACGGCGTCGCCAATGCGCAGATCCTGGGCGGCCAGACCTTCGCCATGCGCATCTGGCTCGACCCGACGCGAATGGCTGCGCGCGGCGTGACTCCCGCCGACGTGCGCACCGCGCTCACGACGAACAATTTCACGTCGGCGGCCGGTCAGATCAAATCGGACTACACGCAGACGTCGATCAACGCGCTGACCTCGCTCGACAGCGCGCAGGCCTTCGCCCAACTCGTGGTCGCCGCGCGTGGCGACGCGCTCGTGCGCCTCGGCGACATCGCGCGCGTCGAACTCGGGCCCGAGAGCGCCGATTCCTCGTCCGTCTTCGACGGATTGAAAGCCGTGTTCATCGGCATCTACGCTACGCCGACAGCAAACCCGCTGACCGTGATCGACGAAGTGCGCAAGGCTTTCCCGGACGTAAAGGCGCAGCTTCCGACCGGCGTGCAGGCGGCCATCGCCTATGACGCGACGGAATTCATCCGCGCCTCGATCTGGGAAGTCGCCAAGACCCTTGGCGAGGCCGGCGTCATCGTCGTCGTCGTCATCTTCCTCTTCCTCGGCAACCTGCGGTCGACCATCGTTCCCATCGTCACCATCCCGCTGTCGCTCATCGGCGTGATGACCTTCCTGCTGGCGATGAACTATTCGATCAATCTCCTGACGCTGCTCGCCTTCGTCCTGGCCATCGGCCTCGTCGTCGACGACGCGATCGTCGTCGTCGAGAACATCTGGCGCCACATCGAGGAAGGCATGACGCCGGTCGATGCGGCGTTGAAGGGCGCGCGCGAAATCGCAGGCCCCGTCATATCCATGACGATCACGCTCGCCGCCGTGTACGCGCCGATTGGCTTCGTCTCGGGCCTCACAGGCGCGCTGTTCCGCGAGTTCGCCTTTACGCTGGCGGGCTCCGTTATCGTGTCGGGCGTCGTTGCGCTGACTCTGTCGCCGATGATGTGTTCGAAGCTCCTGAAATCGCATGCGCCGGGGCAAAGCGGCGGTTTCTCCGCCTGGCTCGACCGGCGGTTCGAGGCGCTGCGGCTGCGCTACGAGCGACGCCTGCACAAGACGCTGAATTTCCGCGCGATGACGGTCACGATCCTGATCGGCGTGCTGGCGATCACCGGCGTCATGTTCATGACCACGCCGAAGGAGCTGGCCCCGGAGGAGGATCAGGGCATCCTGCTGTCGCTCACCAAGACGCCGCAATCGGGCAATCTCGACTACACCGAGGCGACCACGCAGAAACTCTGGCAGGTCGTCGAGACGATTCCGGAGAAGGCGCATCTGTTCGTCATCAACGGCTTCCAGGGCGTGCACGCCGCTTTCGCCGGCATCCTGCTGAAGCCGTGGGAGCAAAGGTCGCGGACGCAAAAGCAGATCTTGCAGGAGGATCTGCAGAACAAGCTCGCGACCATCGCCGGCGGCAAGATATTCGCCTTCTCGCCTCCGCCGCTGCCCGGCTCGACCGGCGGGCCGCCCATGCAGTTCGTCATCCGCACGACGGGCGATTACCAACGACTGGCCGGCGTCGTCGACGAGATGCAGAAGGCCGCAACGGCCAGCGGCATGTTCATCTTCACCGACGTCGACCTGAAATTCGACACGCCGCAGATCGAGTTCAAGATAGACGCGGTCAAGGCCAACCGGCTCGGCGTCTCCATGCAGGACGTCGGCGCCTCGCTCGCTACGCTGCTCGGCGGCAATTACGTCAACCGCTTCAACCTGCTGGGTCGTTCCTACCAGGTCATCCCGCAGGCGCCGCGCGAATATCGCGACGCCGAGGACTGGCTGACGCGCTACCGCGTGCGCACGAGCAACGGCGAACTCGTGCCGCTGTCGACGGTCGCGACCGTCCAGCGCACGGTGCAACCGAACGCCCTCACCGAATTCCAGCAATTGAGTTCGGCCACTCTCTCGGGCGTTCCCTATCCCGGCCGGACGCTCGGCGAGGCGATCGATTTCCTGACCGCCAAGGCGAAGGAAATCTTCCCCGAGGGCTACACCTACGACTTCCAGGGCGACAGCCGCCAGTACGTGCAGGAATCGAACGCGCTCACGATCACCTTCATCTTCGCGCTCGTCGTGATTTTCCTGGTCCTGGCTGCGCAGTTCGAAAGTTTCCGCGATCCCTTCATCATCCTGATCGCTCTGCCGACCTCGATGTTCGGCGCCCTGCTGCCGCTCAATCTGATGAGCGTGATGGGCCTCGCCAGCCTGAACATCTATTCGCAGATCGGCCTCGTGACGCTGATTGGCCTGATTTCGAAGCACGGCATCCTGATGACGGAATTCGCCAACCGCATGCAGGAAGAACAGGGCATGAGCCGCCGCGAGGCGATCGAACACGCCGCCGGCGTGCGCCTGCGGCCGATCCTGATGACGACGGCCGCCATGGTCGTCGGCGTGGTTCCGCTGATTCTCGCTTCGGGCGCAGGCGCGCAGAGCCGCATCGCCATTGGCATCGTGATCGCTTTCGGCATGGGCGTCGGCACGCTGTTCACGCTATTCGTGACGCCGGCGATCTACACCTTCATCGCGCGCGACCACAGCCACGACGCGGAGCTGCACGGCAAGGTTCGCGCGGACCAAGGCTTGGCGCACACGCCGGCGGAGTGATAGAGAGCGCGCGCCGACAGGCCCCCTCGTCCTGTCTCCCCGCCGCGCGGGAGAGGAATGGGGAGGGCGTCAGGCGGACCAACAAAGGCTCGATAATTGAACGCCCCGCACAAAGCCGACCCGGTCGCCCGCCGCCGCACTTTCGCGATCATCTCGCACCCTGACGCCGGCAAGACCACGCTGACGGAAAAGCTGCTGCTGTTCGGCGGCGCGATCCAGCTCGCCGGCGAAGTGCGCGCCAAGCAGAATCGGCGGCAGACGCGTTCGGACTGGATGGGCATCGAGCGCGAGCGCGGCATCTCGGTCGTCACCTCGGTCATGACCTTCGAATACGGCGATTGCGTCTTCAACCTGCTCGACACGCCGGGCCACGAGGACTTCTCCGAAGACACGTATCGCACGCTGACCGCCGTCGATTCGGCGATCATGGTGATCGACGCCGCCAAGGGCATCGAGGCGCGCACGCGCAAGTTGTTCGAGGTCTGCCGGCTGCGCGACATTCCGATCGTCACCTTCGTCAACAAGCTCGACCGCGAGGCGCGCGACCCCTTCGAGACTTTGGACGAGATCGAGAAGACGCTGGCGCTCGACACGGTCCCCATGACCTGGCCGATCGGCTCGGGCCGCGCCTTCTGCGGGACTTACGATTTGCGCCATAACGTCGTGCGCAAGCTCGACGCCGCCGCCGACGCCGAGCCGATGCGGGTATCCGGCCCCAACGATCCGCAGATCGCCGCGCTGGCGGGAGATGCGCTCGCCGAGCACACGGCCGGAGAGATCGAACTGGCGTTGGGCGCCTCGAAGCCCTTCGACCTCAAGGCGTTTCTGGAAGGCCACCTGACGCCGGTGTTCTTCGGCTCGGCCCTGCGCAATTTCGGCGTCCGCGACCTCATCGACGCCATGGCCGAACTCGCCCCGCCGCCGCGCGGCCTCGACACGGCGACGCGCCATGTCGACCCCCGTGAGGGCAAGATGACCGGCTTCGTGTTCAAGATTCAGGCGAACATGGACCCGAACCATCGCGACCGCATCGCCTTCCTGCGGGTCACGTCCGGCCGGCTGACGCGCGGCATGAAAGCCAAGCTCATCCGCACGGGCAAGAACATGGCGCTCAACGCGCCCCAGTTCTTCTTCGCGCAGGACCGCACCATCGCCGACGAGGCTTACGCCGGCGACGTCGTCGGCATTCCCAACCACGGCGCGCTGCGCATCGGCGACACGCTGACCGAGGGCGAGGAGTTGATCTTCCGCGGGGTGCCGAGCTTCGCGCCGGAAATCCTGCGCCGCGTGCGCATCGGCGACGCCATGAAGGCCAAGAAGCTGAAAGAGGCCCTGCAGCAGATGGCCGAGGAAGGCGTCGTCCAGGTCTTCACCCCCGCCGACGGTTCGGGCGTGATCGTCGGCGTCGTCGGCGCGCTCCAGCTCGACGTGTTGGCCGAGCGTCTCAAGGCCGAATACGGCCTCGACGCGGGCTTTGAACAGAGCCGCTTTGAAATCTGCCGCTGGGTCTCGACGAAGGACAAGGCCGAGCTGGACAAGTTCCTGCGCGCCTATCCGAGTTCGATCGCGGAGGATCTGGACGGCGCGCCGGTCTTCATGGCGACGTCCGCCTTCAACCTGCGGTACGAGCAGGAGCGCTGGCCGGACGTTGTCTTTTCGGATGTGAAGGATTATCAGGCGTCCAATCCCAAGTAGAGCCG
Organism: uncultured Rhodoblastus sp.; assembly: GCA_964634325.1. GTDB lineage: Bacteria > Pseudomonadota > Alphaproteobacteria > Rhizobiales > Beijerinckiaceae > JAJXWB01. Next base: position 260,813 of record CAZWJF010000002.1, on the reverse strand, counting down.
CAGGCGGGCGGCGATCAGGGCGGGAAATCCTTCAATGGCGAAAATTCTACCGGTGATCATGTGCGGCGGCGCGGGCACCCGCGTTTGGCCGGAATCACGCGATTCGCTGCCGAAACAATTCATTCCGCTGGTCAGCGAGCGTTCGACCTTCCAGATGCTGGTCGAAATGCTCCGCGATCCCTTGTTCGAGAAGCCTATCGTCCTGACGAACATCGACTATCGCTTTCTGGTGGTCGACCAGCTGCGCGCCATCAACGCCGACGCCGACATCGTTCTGGAGCCGACGCGCCGCGATTCCGGCCCCGCCGTCGCGGTCGCCGCCGAGATGGCCGCCCGCCGCAGCCCGGATACGGTGGTCGTCGTTTTCGCAGCCGACCATGTCGTCCAGGACCGGCCGAAACTGATCCAGCATTGCCGCGAGGCGGCGGAAGCCGCCGCCGCAGGCTCGATCGTCACGCTCGGCATCCGCCCGACGGGCCCCGCCACCGGTTACGGCTATATCCGCGCAGGCGCGCCTCTGGCGGACGGCTCGCCCGTGCGCAAGGTCGAGGCCTTCGTCGAAAAGCCGGACGTCGCCACCGCGCAGAAATATGTCGCGGACGGCTATTTCTGGAACTGCGGCTATTTCGTCTTCCGCGCCGACGTCATGCAGGGCGAACTCGCCCGTTTCGAGCCGGCCATGCTCGAAGCCGCCCAGGCGGCTGTCGAAGGCGCCAAGGTCGACCTGTCGTTTCTGGTGCTAGACGGCGAGGCCTTCGGCCGTGCGCCCAAGAAGTCGATCGATTACGCCGTTATCGAGCGGTCCGACAAGCTGGCGCTCGTTCCCGCCGATATCGGCTGGTCGGACGTCGGCACCTGGGAAGCGGTGTGGGAATTGTCGGATCGCGACGCCGACGGCAATTCGATCCGCGGCCACGGCGTGGTGCTCGGCGGCCACAACGTCCATGTGCGCTCCGACGAACATCTGACCGCCGTCGTCGGCGTCCATGACGTCGTCGTCGTCACGACGCCCGACGCTGTGCTGGTCCTGCATCGCGAGCACTCAGACAAGGTCAAGGCGCTCGTCGACCATCTCAAGGCTACGCACCGGCGCGAAGCGGCCGAGCACAAGCGCATCTTCCGCCCGTGGGGCTATTACCAGTCGATCGACGAAGGCGCGCGCCATCAGGTCAAGCGCATCGTGGTCAAGCCCGGCGACCGCCTGTCGCTGCAAAAGCACTTTCATCGCGCCGAGCACTGGATCGTGGTGAAGGGAACCGCCGAGGTCGACCGCGACGGCGAGCGCCATCTCGTGCACGAGAACGAGTCGATCTATCTGCCGATCGGCTGCGTCCATCGCCTCGGCAATCCCGGCAAGATCGATCTCGAACTGATCGAGGTGCAGACGGGAAGCTATCTCGGCGAAGACGACATCGTCCGCATCGAGGACGTGTACAACCGGGGCTGAGCGGACCGCGATCCCTCAACGTCATGGCGAGCCGCGGCGACGACGCCGGACTGAACTACACCGCGTTCCGGTAGGCCTTTCGCGAAAACACGGTCAGCCACAAGATCCGCAGGTCGAGCACCGGCGACCAATTGTCGATGTACCAGAGATCGTGCTCGACGCGCGCGCGCATCTTGTCTTCCGTCGACGTGTCGCCGCGCAGGCCGTTGACCTGCGCCCAGCCTGTGATGCCCGGCTTGACGTTGTGGCGGCGCGCATAGAAGGCGATCGCCTGCTCGTACATCTGATCGTGCGCGAGCGCATGCGGCCGCGGCCCCACCAGCGACATCTCGCCCGACAGCACGTTGATCAGCTGCGGCAGTTCGTCAATGTTCGTGCGCCGCAGGAACCGGCCCACGCGCGTCACGCGCGGATCGCCGACCTGAGCCTGCTTGATCTGCCGCCCATCGTCCATCGAGCGCATCGAGCGGAACTTGAAGATGCGGAACGGTTCCTGATTGAAGCCGTAGCGCCGTTGCAGGAAGAACACCGGTCCACGCGAGTCGAGCTTGATCGCCAGGGCGACGAGCGCGAACACCGGCGAGAGAAGCGCGAGCGCCGCGGCGGAGACGATCACGTCGAAGGCGCGCTTCAGCGCGACTTCGCCCTGCGACAGCGGTCGGCGAACGATATGCAGGCTCGACACGGCGCCGACGCGCGAGATGCGCGCATCGACGAACCGGTCGAGCACCCGTTCCGGTCCGAGATGGATCGACGCCGGCACGCGCATGAACACGTCGATGCAGGCGTCGATCGTCCGGTCTTCGGACCACGGCGCCAGAATGAATACGTCGTCGGGCCTCAGCATGCGGGCGGACGCCGCCGCAAGCGCCAGATCTTCCTCCAGCGTGTCGCGCCCCCGCAGGATGGAGGCGGCCACGACGTGCATGCCGCTTTCCCAGGGCTGATAACGTGCGGCGAACCCCTCGACATCGGCTTCCGCCCCGACCAGGAACACACGCCGCAACGAGATATTTCCAGCCGACGCGCTGGCGCGCACGAGTTGCACGACGCCGGCGCGCAACGCCACGAGGCAGCCGAGCCCCGCGAAATAGAACACGACGATCGTGGCGCGCGAAAAATCCGCGGTCGTCTTGGTCACGAAGCCGAAGGCCAGCGCGCAGACGAAGACGATGTTCCAGAGCACGAACGTCCGGCGGCCGTGCCCGGCGAACTGAAGGTAATTGGCCAGCGCGTACTCGTCGCGCATCGTGTTGGCGATGGCGAACATCAGCGACACGAACAGGCCAAGTTCGAGAAAGTGCTCGATCGGACCAAGCCAGCCGTATGCGGTCATGTGATAGAGAACGCCCGCGCCGAACGCGCTCGCCATGATCGCGCCGATGTCGCTGAGCGCGGCGAACACCCCGAACGACACGCGCCAGAACGCGGCGTTGGCGCGCGGGAGCCAGTCCGACCAGTCGAGACGGATGTCGCCGGCTCCGCTCGCCGACGCCGTGCGCGCGCGGCGGGCCAGGGACCGTGTCGGATCATCGCTGCGTTGACGCATGGAGACACCTACGCTGCACGCCGCCGTCCCGATTCAGTACGGCGAAAGAGAGTTCCGTAATCTGCGGACAGTTCTGCAAGAACAAGGCCGATGGCCGCTTTCGGCGACCCGGTGACCATTCATTAACCAAGATGGATTAGTCGTTAACCAAGTCTGGAGCGAAATAAAGGCAAACGTGCGCGCGCCGTTCCACGTACTCGCCGGCCTGGTCGGGGTCGCCGCCGGCGGCGCGGCGGGCGCTGCCTATTGCCTCGCCAATCCGGCGCTTTACGCCGCCTCTGCTCTGGTCGCCGCCGACAGCGCGGCGGATCGGACAAGTCCCTTAGATATCAACGCAATGCGCGCGCTGGTCGCAACTGAGCCGGTGCTGCGGCGCGCGGCGCTCGCCCCTGCTGCGGCGGCCGCGATTGAGAAGGAAGCGCGCCCGGGGCCCCTCGATCGTATCGTCGGGCTGACGAGCGGCCACGCGGACGACCTCGATACGATGTCGCGCGCCGCGCGCCTGCTGGCGGACCGCGTCGCTATCGCCCCGGGTCTTTGGCCGGATACGGCGCGCGTCGTGGTCCAGATGCGCTCGCCTGCCGCCGCCGCGCAAGTCGCCACCGCGGTCGCTGAGGCCCTCGCGGCCGATCTCAACGAAGCGGCCGGGGCCGTCGACGGCCGTTCGGAGCGCGACCGGCGCGCTGCGCTCGAACGAGCCGAACGCCGGCGCGACGAGACGCGCGCACGGCTGCAGGCGTTGCGCGCCGCCGACATGACGCCCACAGGCGCGACATCGCCCGCCGCGGACAACCGCGCCGGCCGAACCGCCATCGCGGAACTCGAACGCGCGGCCGCGGCCGCTGACGCCAGACGCGCCGAGGCGGCGCGGACGTACGGGCCGCGCCACCCGCAATTGATCCAATTCGAGACAGATGCGCGCCGCGCGGCCCAAGCCCTGTCGCAGGCCAGAGTCCGGCTCGCCGCCGATGCGCGCAAGCCGCCGGGCTCGTCCGCGGAGGGCGGCCCCGATCCCCGCGCCGGCGAGCTCGAGGCCGCCGAGCAAGAGGCCGCGCGCGCAGAAGGCGACTATCGTTTCGAAGCCGCACGAAAGGCGCTCCCGCGGCACGCGGCCAGGCTCGTGCGCCCGGCCGAGGCGCCGGCGGCGCCGACGCGGCCGGCGACGTCGATGATCGTCGGCGGCTCCGCGCTGCTGGGATTTCTGCTGTTTGGCGCGGGGCCGGCCCTGCGCAGCCGCTCAGCGCCCGCGCGCCGCGACGAACGGTCCGAGGCGCCGCTCGCGCGCGTGAGGCGTGGCGCATTCGATCGCGCCGGCGCGGCGCGCGTCGTGGACGCAATGCAGATCGAGCGCGACAGCGACGCGCGGCGGATCGCCGTCCTCGGCGAAAGCGCAGCGATGGCGCAGGAAGGCGCCTGCGCGCTCGCCATGGCGGCGTCGGACGCGGGCTGGCGAACCCTCCTGATCGTCGCGGATGGAAACGTCAGACGTCGTCCGGCCGCCGGTCGGCGCATTGCCGCGCTCGATCGCGTCGCCATCGAACTCGAACGGATTCCGGATGTAGGCGGCGAACTGGCGGTCGGTCGCGGAACGATCCAACGCGGCCGACGGCCGGTCGACGGCGCGCGCATGTTCGACCTCGCCATTGTCGAACATGGCGCAGCGTCTCTGTCGATCGACGCCGTGGTCTGGATCGGTCGCGCACGGCCCGACGAAGCGGCGCTTGCGCGCTGCGACGCCGCGACGCGCGGGCGCGCGCCGTTGCTCGGCTGGATCGCCTGCGGCTGACTGCGGTCGCCGGCCTATGACTTTCCTCACACGGCCGGATGACTGAACGCACTGGCGCGGGTCGCCGATCGGCGCTCAGATCGCCGCGTGAGTTGAATACCCGGCCAGTAAAATGAAAATCTCCCAGGCCTTCGAAAATTTCGAGGCCGCGCTCAAGGTCCGAACGGCGGCCGAAATCGCGTCGCTCAGCGCCCGCGGAGACGCTGCTGAAGGCGAAGCGGCCAGCGATCTCCGGCAAGCAACGCACAAACTGCAAGACGCCACCCTCGGTCTGATGAACGTCCCGGCGACAGGACCGGCGGACCTGGTCATCAAGGCGCGCGCGATCCGCTGCCACTTCCCCAACGGAATTGAAATCGAGCGGGCCGCGACGCTCGGCGGCCCAATTCCGGTAACGGAAGCCTCCTTCGCGGTCGCGATCCTCGATCGTCTCGTTCGCGACCTGCTGGCTCTCGCCGGCTGACCAGCCTCAGCGCGCGAAAAATTGCACCACGGGCGTGAGAACCGGCGACAGCCACGCAGGAGCCTTTTCCGCCAGCGTTTCGAGCCTGCCGAGATCTTCGTCCGGCAGGGCGCGCATCAGGCGGGCGAGCGCGAAATAGGCCGCCGCGCCGCCAATGACTCCCAGGCCTATCCCGAACGGTCCGGCCACGACGCTCACCGTCGTGCGGGCGACCATCGCGCAACCGGCCGCGGCGCCGGCAATTCGCGCGACCGAGCCGAGCGGCGTGGGGCAATCGAGCGCGCGGTCGATATAGGCGAAGCTCGCCGCCACGATGACGAACTGGATGACCGAGCGTCCGACGACTGCGCCCATCAGGCCGTAGGTCGGTATGATCAGAAGACCCGCCGCAAGGATGGCGAACGCCCCGGCGACGCCGATGCGTACGAGGAAATAGTTGCGCTCCGTCGCAAACAGCAGCGCTGAGGAGACGGTGGAGACGGCGCCGAACGCCTGCGCGGCGACCAGCAGCGCCGCAGCGTCGGAGGCCTCGGCGAATTCCTGACCGAACAGCAGCGGCACCAGCGACGGCGCGATGGCCGCCATGCCGAAGCAGGCCGGGAAGATCAGGAACGACATGAAACGCACCGCCGACTCGAAGGCGCGACGCAGGCCGGCCTGATCGCCGACTGCGAAGAGTTCAGAGAACAGCGCCAGCAATCCGCCGGTCATCAGCAGCGGCGCCTGGGTCGCCACCATCGCAAGCGTATTGGCGGCGGAATAGAGACCCGCTTCGTGCGCGCCGCGATAATGATTCAGAAAAGCAAGCTCGGTCCGCGACCACACGACCGCCGCGATCAGACCCACCCCCCAACTCGAAATCGAAAACCGCCACGCGCGCGATTTCAGCTCCGGATCGATCGCCGCGCCCGGGCGAATATGCGTCGTCGCATAGAACGCGAGCAGCAGACTGCCGCCGCCGTAGCCGATAAGCGCGCCCGGCGGACCGAGCGCGAACCCGCCGACCGCCACGCCGACGAGCTGGATGGCGAGCGAGATCGACGTCAGCCGCGCCGCCTCGTCGAACCTCTGGGCGCCGCGCAGATGCGACAGTCCGTAATTGCCGATCGCCTGAAGCGCGAACAGCGCCGCCAGCGCGAGCCAGATCGCAGGCTTCTGATCGTCGAACGGAAGAGCCGGAAAGACCGCGTTGAGCTTTTCGGTCACAGGAAAAATCAGGGCGAGCGCGCTCGCGCCGAACACGGTCGTCGCCAGCAGGGTCGGGAAAAAGGCGGATGCGAAATTCTGCGCGTCCTGACGGTGCGCCCGCGCTTCCAGATCGGGAATGAACCGCGCGACCGTGATCGGCAATCCAAGGTCGCAGGCCGTCACCAGCGTGCCGACCAGCCAGATGCCCAGCGCGACATTGCCCGCGCCGTTCGGACCGAGCATGCGCGCGACGATCACGACGCTCAAAAGTCCGCCGAGCGCGGTGGATGCGCCGGCCAGGCTCGAATGCAGCGTGTTACGCGCGAAGCGCGGCAGGGCCATGGTAACGAACAATCCAGGTTTCGATAGTCCAGACGGGCCGGCATCTGGCATTCGTCGCCCGCACCTCTACCCTAAGGCGTCGGCGCCACGCGAGTCGGAACTTCAGTCATAATGAACGCTAAAGCACTCCTGCGCCGTCTCGCGTTTTCGGCCGTCGCGTTCGCAAATCTCGTCGGCGCGGCCGACGCGGCGCAGGACGGCGGCGCCCGACCCAAATCGCCGCCCGCCGCAGGCGTCAACCTGTCAGGCGCCGAATACGGCGTCCCGAACGGCAAGGCCGAAAGCGATTTTCATTTCCCCGCCGAAGAAGACTACGCCTGGGCCCGGGCGAAGGGGTTCACGTTCGTCCGCCTGCCGTTTCTTTGGGAGCGCATCCAACCCGCGCTCGAGAAGGAACTGAACGCGGACCACCTCGAAATGCTCGCCACGGCGGTTCATAGGGCGCGGGCGCACGACCTGTCGATCGTGCTCGACGTTCACAACTACGGGCGATGGCGCGGCGCGGCCGTTGGAACGCAGATCGCGCCAGATCAGGCTTTCGCAGACCTGTGGCGGCGGCTCGCCCGCAAGTTCGGCGGAGATCCTCACGTACTCTTCGGCTTGATGAACGAGCCGCACGACATGCCGCTCGCGCAATGGGCCTCGGCCGCGCAGGCGGCGATCGACGCGATCCGCAAGACCGGCGCCTGCAACCAGATCCTCGTGCCGGGCGCCAACTGGACCGGCGCGCATTCGTGGAACGCCGACGACGGCGCTGGCTCGAACGCCAGCCTGATGGCCAAGATTCGCGACCGCGGCCCGCATCTCTTCGAATTCCATCAATATCTCGACTCCGACTGGTCCGGCGAACACGCCGAGTGCCGCAAGCCGGAGGAGGTCGTCGCCGCGCTCGCCAACGCCACGACCTGGCTTCGCGCCAACGCCGCGAAGGGTTTTCTCGGAGAGTTCGGCGCGCCGGCGAACCCGCAATGTCTCGCCGGTCTCGACGCCATGCTCGCCCACATGTCCGAAAATTCAGACGTCTGGGCCGGCTGGGCCTATTGGGCGGCGGGCGCCTGGTGGCCGACCGATTACAAATTGTCGATCCAGCCGCTGCGCGGCGAGGACCGTCCTCAGATGGCGACGCTCGCCAAGTGGATCGGCAAGACGCCGGCGCCGGCGGGTTGCGCGGCGCCGGGTTCGAAACCGGTCGGGCCGAAGCCGGTCAAACCGAAGCGATAGCCGCGCCGCTCGACGCCACTTCCCGATAGAGCGCGATATAGCGCTCCGCCACGCCCGGCCATGCGAAAGGCTGCGCAGCCGCGATCAGGCGCGCGCGCAGCGCGGCCGGGTCGGCCTCCAGCCTGCGATATGCGGCGACGATCGCCTCAGCGGCTGCGGCGGGTTGCGAAAAGTCGATCAGAGTCACGTCCGGCGCGCGCGCGGCGAAAGACTTGAATGCGGCGTTCGCCTCGACCACCGGAAGCAGGCCCGCGCTCAGCGCCTCGATCAGAGCGATGCCGAAACCCTCGTGTACGCTGGCGCTGACATAGAGGCTCGCGCCGGCGACGACGCGCGCGATCTCTTCGTTGCGCGCCCCGATATGCAGCCGCACGGCCGACTGAAGTCCGCGCGCGGCGACTTCGGCCGCCAGCTTCTCGCCGGTCCAGTCGAATTCCGCGCCGACCATGTCGAGTTCGAAAGCCTGGTCGCGCTTGCGCAGCTCGACCAACGCATCGAGCAGACGATCCGGCCGTTTGTTGAACGAGAGACGGCCGATCGAGACGAGCCGCTTTCCCGGCGTCGGGCTCGCGAGCCCGGCGAACTTGCCGATGTCGACGCCGTTCTCGATCAGCCTGAGATTGCCCGGTGCGATCGGCGCGAACATTTCGAAATCGGGCTGGCTGCAGGCCACGATGGCGTCGTAACCGCGCGCGGCAAGCCGCGTCACGGTCGCAAACCACAATTTCTTCAGACGCGCGTGCGCCTGCGTATGGAAGAAGCCCCCATGCGTCGTCGCGACCATCGGCCGGCGATGGAACGGACGCGTGAAACTCAGGAAATCGAAGAAGAAATCGATGGCGTGCACATGCACGACGTCGGCGTCGCCGATGTGGGCCAGAACCGCAGGCGCGAGCGGATATCGCATCGAACCGCGATAGGGAAACCGCAGCACTTGCGCGCCCATCCATTCGTCGCGCGCGACCAGACGCGTTTCGGGATCGGTGAAGATGCGGTCGAGCGTCAGAACGCGCACGTCATGGCCGGCGCGCGCCTGCGCTTCGACCAGCTGCGCGACGACTTCCTCGATCCCGCCGAGGCCCGGCGGAAATTGTCGCGTGACATGTACAATCCGCATAACCGCCGCTGTTCACCCATTCGCAAGCCGAAGGCGACATTATGCCCGCGACAAGGCAAGAAAGTCTGAACGGCGGCCCTGCCCGCCCAAAGCCGTAAGTCGAGACGCCGCGTGAACGAACCCGCCCCTCCGAGCCTGTCGCTGCTGTGCTGCACGGTCGGACGCACCGAAAAGCTCGGACGGCTGCTCGACTCGCTGGTCGCCCAGAGCCGCCTCGATTTCGAATTGCTGATCGTCGATCAGAATGCGCCGGGCGCGCTCGACCCTGTGCTCGCGCCCTACCTCGACCGGCTCGACATCGTTCATCTGCGCTCGGAGCGCGGCCTGTCGCGGGCGCGCAACGTCGGGCTCGCTCATTGCCGCGCCGGTCTTATCGCCTTTCCCGACGACGATTGCTGGTATCCGCCGGCGCTCGTCGAAAGGGTCGTCGAGCTTTTCGCCGCGCATCCAGACGCCGGCCTGTTCACGGGCCGCACCATCGACGCGGGCGGTCGGGACTCGCTCGGCCTGTTCCTCGATTCCGACGCGACGATCTCCAAATCGAACGTCTGGCTGATTGGAAATTCGAATTCGCTGTTCATCCGCGCGCCGATCGCCCGCCATATCGGCGGGTTCGACGAAACGCTCGGCGTCGGCGCGCAATCGCCGTTCAAATCCGGCGAGGAGACCGATTTCGTTCTTCGGGCGCTCGCGACCGGCGCAAGAGGCGTCTATCGGCGCGACCTCGTCGTCCATCACGACCAGGCGCCGGTCGGCGGCGCCGGCGGGGCAGCGCGCGCGCAGGATTACGCACGCGGATTCGGCCGCGTCCTGCGCCTGCACGATTACGGCTGGCCCTATCTCGCGATGCGGGTGTTGCGCACCTCCGCGCGGGCCGCGCTGGCGCTGGCGACCGGCGACATGGCGACGGCGCGCTACAAGGCGCTTTGGGCGCTCGGCACGTTCAGGGGCTTCATCGCCCCGACGCCGAGAACCTGAGCTTGAGCACGGCGATGAGAAAACCGGCCGTCTCGATGGTGTAGCGGCGCAGCAGCCGTCCCGGCTCCTGCGCCAGCCTGAACGCCCATTCGAGCCGCGCCTGCCGCATCCAGCGCGGCGCCCGCGCCACGCGCTCGGCCGCGAAATCCAGCAGCGCCCCGACGCCGAACATCAGCCGCGCGCCAAGCGCCTCGAAGTGCCGGGCGATGAACAGCTCCTGCCTCGGATTGCCGAATGCGACCAGCAGAATGTCCGGCGCGGCCGCCGCCACCGCGGCCACGACCGCCTCCTCCTCCTCGGCGGAGAAATAGCCGTCGCGGGCGCCGACCACTTCAAGTAACGGAAATCGTTCGGCAAAACGCCTGCCGGCCTCCTCCGCCACCCCCGACTGCGCGCCGAGCAGGTACAGCCGCGTCCTGCGCGTCAGATCCCCGAACAGGCTGGGCACGAAATCGGTGCCGTTGAGATTGTCCGGGAAGCCGCGCCCTTCGAGCAGGCGCACGGCGATTTCGAGGCCGACGCCGTCGTTGACGACGAGAAATCGATCCAGCGCGGCGCGATAGGCGCGATCATGCAGCGCAATCTCGGCCGTATGCGCATTGCAGAAGGCGACCGCGAGCGGGAAAGCCCCGGGCGCGAGCGCCGCAAGCGCCCGGCGGGACAGCTCCACCCGCGACAGCCGCTGCACGCGCAACGGTCCAATCGTGGCGTAATCCGGGGCCGGTTCTTCAGTCTGTCCCATTGCGTCCTGCGGCGGTCGACCCCCAGAGAAAATCGCGGTTTGGGAAACGAAACGTAAAGATCGTACGGGCAAAGTGACGCCGACGCGAATTCGTGCAGGTGGATTTTGTCTAACGCGGTCGAGCGGATCGCAGGCGTATCGAGCGCTCCCGAGCCTGACCTCAGGCGGAGGACGGCTGCCGACTTGCGTCGGGAGGCGGTCCAGTTCGTGCGACGCGGTTGGCGTCTGATCCTCGGCGTCACCCTCGCCTGCCTGCTGTTCGGCCTGCTGTTCGCGATTCTCTCGCCGACGAAATACAAATCTTCCGCCCAATTGCTCGTCGATCCGCGCGGGCTGCAAATCCTCAAGAGCGAAATCACGCGCACCGGCGACAGCACCGACGGCAACCTCGTCGACATCGAAAACCAGCGCTACATCCTGCTGTCGCGTTCGATCCTCGGCGCCGTGGTCGATCACGAGCATCTGGTCGACAATCCCCTGTTCGGCGGAAAGTCGCCCGGGCTGTTGTCGCGCACGCTCGCCGCGTTCGGCGCCAAGGCTCCGCAGATCGACAAGCGCGCCCGCGCCGTTCAGGCCCTGGCCGATATGGTCGAGGTGGTGCGCGGCGAGCGCGCCTATGTCCTCGACGTCGTCGTGACGACGCCCGACGCCAATCTGTCCGCGACGTTGGCCAACGTCATCGCCCGCACCTTCCTCGATGCGCAGAACGATGCGCGCTCGGACGTCGCCAAGCGCGCGAGCGACGAACTCGCCAGGCGCGCGGAAGATCTCCGCCATCAGGTGCAGAAGGCGGAAGCCGAAGTCGAGCGCTATCGCGCCGAGCACAACCTTATTCAGACGCCGACCGGCCGTTTGCTGGACGAGCAGCAGATCGCCGATCTGTCGCAGCAACTTGGTCTCGTGCGCGCGCGCATCGCCGACGCGCAGGCGCGCGTGCAAGCGGTCGAGAAATTTCGGAAGTCCGGTCAGAACGTGGATTCGCTCAGCGAGGCTTTGGCTTCGCCGACGATGACCAGCCTGCGCTCCCAATATGCGCAAGCGGCCCAGCAGGCCGGCTCGCTGGCGACGCAACTCGGGCCCCGTCACCCTGCCCTCGTGCAGGCGCAAGAACAGGTGCGCGACGCACGACGCCTGATCAACGCCGAACTCGAACGGATCGCCGACGCCGCGCGCACCGATCTGGCGCGCGCCAAGGACAGCGAGACCTCGCTGCAGAAGCAGTCCGGACAGGTGCGCGTCGTCAACGAACAGAGCAACGTCGCGCTCGTCAAATTGCGCGACCTCGAGCGCGCCGCCGAAGCGAGCCGCACCGTCTATCAGGCGTTTCTGGCGCGCGCCAAGGAACTGGGCGAAAGCCAGGGCATCGATTCGACCTATGCGCGTGTGATCTCGCCTGCGATCCCCGCGATGAAGAAAGCCGGAGCGCCGGCGATTCTGGTGTTGGCGGGTTCGTTGCTGTTCGGGCTCGTTCTCGGGTCCGGCCTCGCTTATGCGCGCGACCGGCTCGACGGCGTCGTCCGGTCGCGCCACGAGCTTCTTGAGCTGACCGGCCTCCCGACGCTCGCCGCCTTTCGGCTTGTCGAAACGAAGCGTACGGGCGTGCGGCGGGAGCCGCAGTTCGAACTGGCGCCCGATCGCGCCGCGTTCCGCCATCTGCTCGCGCGAATCGACCTCGCGCCGGGCGGCGAACAAAAGTCCGTGGCGTTCGTCAGCCCGCACGGCGGCGCGCTCGCCACGCAGCTCGTGGTCGGCCTCGCCGAATTCGCGCGATGGGAGGATCTGGACGTCGGCGTCGTCGACGCCCATGGCGACCGCAGCTCGGCGTCGGGCGTGTTCGACGATGCGCCGCGGCGCGGGCGAGGACGCGGAGACATCGAGGCCGTCAGCCTGGCGGACCTCAGTCGCAGCGGATCGCTGCGGCAATTGCGTCGGGCGTTCGCCGATCTCGAATCTGATTCCGACATCGTTCTGATCGACGCGCCATCGCCGGCCCACGACGCCGACGTCGCTTCCGCGCTCGACCTCGCAGATTCCATTGCGCTGGTCCTCGAGCCGCACGATCTCGACCGCAGCGTGATCGAGACGACGCTCGAAGCGCTCGCCGAATACGAGGAGCGTCTCGTCGGGGTCGTCCTCATCGGCGATCTGGCGGAGGCCTGACGCCGATGCGCGCCGGCCGGCCGCAAACGCATTCGTTTCAGCGTCGCGACTGGCGCTCCGATCTGCTGATGGCGATCGTCCTGGCCGCGATCCTGTTCAATTTCTGCCTGTGCTTCGTCAACACGAACATGTTCCGCGTGGGTTCCGCGCTCGTGATCCTGAGCGAGCTGGCGCTCATCGCCGGAGCGCTGCTCATCCTGTTCGGGCGAACGTTCGATCTCTACGTCATCCTCGGCGTCTACGTCGCCTACATCCTGTTCCTGGCCGCGCTCCAGGGATCGCTCGATCCCAAGCCCGCGCGCGACCTGATGATCCCCGTGATCTTCTATTTCGCCGCGCGCCAGCTCGGCTCTCGCGAAGACGGCGACAGGCTGGTGTGGATTTCCGTCTGGGTCGTGCTCGCAGTCGGAATTTTCGAATACGCTTTTCTTCCGCAGTTCATCAAGCTGTTCGACATTCTCGGCTATTACATCGCGCGCGGCACCGTGCAGGCGGCGGCGGCCGAAACGCAGGGCGACCGGCTGTTCGCCAGCGGCATGCGTTACGAGGGGCGCACGCTCCTGCCGTTCCTCGGCGAGCATCGTGTGTCGTCGGTCTTTCTGGAGCCCGTTTCGGTCGGCAATTTCGGCGCGATCTGTTTCGCATGGATCACGCTGCGCGAATGGGGTCGCCCAGTACGCATGATCGTTCGGCTCTTCCCCGTCGTGACGATCTTCGTGCTCGCGGACGCGCGTTTCGGCCTGACGATCTCGCTTCTGTCGATCCTCGTCTACGCGATTGCAAAGCTCGCGACGCGCCCGCTCGTCGCCGCCGCGCCGTTCGTCCTGATCCTGACGCTCGCCTGGATCGGCTATTCCTATCCCGACGTCGCCTGGGACAATACGCTGCGCGGCCGTATTCTCCTGAGCGGCCAGATGCTCTCGAAGCTGGGCTTCGAAGACATCTTCGCCTTCGTGCCGAACTTCGATTTCACCTCGGATTCCGGTTACACCTATACGCTGGTCAAGATCGGCCTCGCAGGCTTTGCGGGCATGTGGATCTTGTTCGTGATCGCGCCGGCGCGCGATCTTCAGTCATGGCGATTTCGTCTCTTCGCCGCCGTCTACGTAATGTTGCTGCTGACGATCTCGAATTCGATCTACTCGATCAAGACAGCGGCCCTGCTTTGGTATCTGGTCGGCGCGCTCGACGCGCCCGGCCGCGCGGCCTTGCCCGCGCCGCAACCCGTCGCGCCGCGACTGCCGCGCCGCGCGCGACGCTTGCGGACCGCCTGACAGGCGTCAGCGAGCCGCGTGGCGCGCAACCGTCGCATCGACCACGCGGACCACTTGCTCCAGCAGCCATTCGTTGGCTCGCGGCGGCGTGAAATTGTGATCGCATTTGTCGATGACGGCGACGCGCACATTGGGATACTTGGCGAGGTCGCATCCGCCCTTGCCGAAATAATCGTCGATTTCTTTCAGCCCTTCGTCGCCGGCGCTGTAGCAGAGCGCGGTCTCGACGCCGCGCGCGCGCAATATGCCGAAACGGCGCATGCATTCCGCATAGAGAGCGCCGCGCGGACCGAACGCGCCGAACCAGCTCATCGACATCACGCCGAATTTCCGCCACCCGCGCTTCAGCGCATGTCTGACAGCCGGACGGACGTCGAACTGGCCGGACAGGATTTTCGACATGCGCTCGCGCGTGAACATGCGCGTCAGCGCAGGGCCGATCGCGCGGTTGGCGAACCGCAACGCATGCGCGACGCTTTCGGAGGGGTCCCAGACGAACCGGTACAGGTTCGCTGCGACCAGACCGGAGACCCGCCCGTCTGAAACAGCCGCCTGCAGCCCGACGAACGCGCCCGAACAAACGCCGAGCAGCGTGACCGGCCCCGTTCCGCGCGCCTTCACGAAATCGACCGCCTCGAGCGCATCGAGGACCGGCCAGTCGGAATAAAGCGTTTCGGCCGGCTGCCCTGGCCGAGCGCCGCTCTCGCCGACGCCCGAATTGTCGAAGCGCAGCGACGCGACGCCTCGCGCAGCCAATTGGCGCGCCATTTCGACGCCCATTCGTCGCCAGCCCGTATGTGGATTGCGTCCGGCGTTCACGATCACGACGACCGGCGCGCCCTCGGCCGCCTGCGCCGGTCGGCAGTAGACGCCGAACAGGCGCTCGCCCTCGCCGAAGCGCGCCGCCTCCTCGACGTAGTCCGCCGTGGCGACGCGCGCGGCCTCCGCCGGCGTATCGGTCGCCTCCGCCGCTGCGCGGTACGGGCAGAGATCGGCCACCTCCGCCAGAAGCCGCAGAAAAGTTGCGCGCGGCGTCCGCGAGGTCGTCGGCCCGGCCATGACTTCAGCGTAGCCGTCGAAAATGTGCGTGCGCACCTGCACGCCAGCGGCCGTCCAACCCTCGGTCAAGGACGAGATATCTGTATCGCTGCGCGCAGCGACCAGGCAGAAGGCCCCGGCCGAGGGGGAGTAACGCGCTGGATCAAGTCCACGCAACGCCGCGGCGAAAGACGCCGGAAGGGCGAAGCCGGCGACCGACACCGCGCCTTCCGGCATCTGGTCGGAGCCGTCGTCGGGAGCGCTGACCATCGCCGCGAGCGCCTGGGTCTCGCGCAGATAGCGCCGGCCGGTCAGAGGCGGCGCAAGGAGGACGAGCCCGCGTACGGCGAGGCCGCGCTCGGCCGCCGCACAGGCGATGAGACAGCCGAGGCCGAACCCGGCGAGCACGATGTCCTTCGCGCCGCTCGTCCGGCGCAGTTCCTGGGCCGCTTCGGCGACGGAGCCTATCCAGTCGTCGAGCGTGTGCCCGGCGAGATCGCCCTCCGAATTTCCGACGCCCGGATAATCGAAACGCAACGTGGGATAGCCGGCGGAAGCGAGCATTTCCGCGAATTCGGCGCAGGCGCGCTGCGCGCAGAGCGCTTCGTAGCCCCATGCGCCGCAGAAGACGACGCCGACGTCGCCTTGCGCGGGATGCAGATAACCGATGCGGCCGCCGAACGAGAGGGGCGTCGCGCTGGGTCCGCGCGCCGCGAGCGCAGCCGCGTCCGTCGCATCGGCCAGTCCTGACGCAAAAGCGCAGATCGCAGGATTTCCGAGCAAAGCGGCTGTCATCGTCCAGACAATATCGAAGTCGCCGCAGAATAGTGAGCCAAACTATTTAAACCGGTTAATCGTTGTGGCGAAAACGCAGCCGTTGCATCGCGTCGCGGCATCGGCGAAACGAAATCATGGATCAGGTTCTCACGATAACAATTCCGATTTTTCTGCTGATCGCGATCGGCTACGCGGCGACGCGCGCGGGCCTGATAGAGCAAACCGGCCTGCGAGGTCTCGCCGCTTTCGTTCTCAATTTCGCGCTGCCGGCGCTGATCATGCGCGCGCTGGCCAGCCGCCATCTGTCGGATCTCGCCGACCCGCGATACCTGCTGGTGTACGGCTGCGCGTCGCTGTCAGTCTTCGCGTTCGTCTTCTTCGCAGCGCGCTTCGCCTACCGGCGCGACCGCACGGCGAGCGCGATCCGCGCGCTGGGCGCGACGGCCTCCAACAGCGGCTTCATCGGTTATCCGGTAGCGGCCCTCGTCCTCGGCGCGCCCGCCGGCGTCGCGCTTTCGTTCAATATGGCTTTCGAAAACATCATCCTCATCCCGCTCGCGCTCGCCCTGGCCGAGAGCGGCGCGGGCGGTTCGACAAACGCCCGCGAGACCTTGCGACGCACGGCCGGCCGCCTCGTCCGCAATCCCCTCATCATCGCCATTGTGGTCGGCGCAGCGCTGGCGGCGACCGGCGTCGGTCTGCCGGGGCCGGTCGCACGCGCGGTGGATATGCTCGCCAACGCCTCCGGGGCCGCCGCGCTGTTTGCGATCGGCGGCGCGCTGATCGGCCTGCGGCCTCACGGAATGGCCCGCGACGTGGCTCTCGTCGTGTTCGGCAAGCTCGTCCTGCACCCGCTGGCGGTCTTCGTCGGGCTGCGTTTCGCCCCCGGCCTCGACCCGACGCTGGCGCGCGCGGCGCTGATCTTCTCCAGCGTTCCCGTGATCACCATCTTTCCATTGCTCGGCCAGGCCTACGGGCAGACCCAGTTCTGCGCGGCGACGCTCGTGACCGGGACCGCATTGTCCTTCGCCACGATCTCGGTTCTGCTGGCGTTTCTGTAGGCGATGGCGAAGTCCGGCCACTTGCATGGGCCGCCCGGTTGCGATATTGAGCCGCCTTCCGTTTCAACGGCGCGAAATTTCAGGGCTGCGACGCAGCCCCCTCGCCGGGCTCGACCCGGCGACGGCAGGCGACGAGGCAGACCGATGAAGACCGACACGCATCCGAACTACCACATGATCAAGGTCGTCATGACCGACGGCTCTGAATTCATGACCCGTTCGACCTGGGGCAAGGAGGGCGACACGCTCAACCTCGACATCGACCCCAAGACCCATCCGGCCTGGACCGGCGGCTCGCAGCAGCTGCTCGACCGCGGCGGCCGCCTGTCGCGCTTCGCTTCGCGGTACGGCAGCATCGGCGCGGCCAAGAAGTAATCCCGGCCGCGCCTTCAGCTCGAAGGCCGCCGCAGAACAAAAAGCCCCGGACCGCGGTCCGGGGCTTTTTGCGTTCGGGCGTCCGAAATCAGGAGGCGAAGGCCATCCGCAGCCGCTCGATCTGGTCGGCGACAGGGCTCGAAGCCACCGGGGGCAACTGGGCCTCGGCGCGGGCGTAGAGCAGCTGGTCGAGATGGATGATCCGCGCCTGCAGGCGCATCGACTGGGCGACGAGATCGCGCAGCCGGACCGGCAGTCCCTGGAACACGTCAGCCGCCGTGGCGATGTCCTGGTTCGACAATTTGACCTTGTGCTTCTCGCTGGCCGCTTGGGTCTGGGTCATCTCGCCTTCGTTGACCGCCCGCTGCAGCAGCAGCCAGGAGGCGAGCTGCATGAGGCGGGTCGTCAGGCGCATGCTTTCGGAGGCGTAGGCCAGAGCCTCGGCGCGCGGCAGCGCCTTGGCCTCGGCGCGGCCGGGACCGTCGAGATAGGCCGCCGCCTCCTCGACCAGGTTCATACCTTCCCTGAAAAGCGATTTGAAAGCGTCCGATCCCGCCAGACGCTCCACGAAAGAGACAGGATCCTGTCCCGCCGTACTCACCAGACTCACCATGACGCCACCCGCATCGTTTCGAAACGGACCGCCTTGTTGCGGTCTTCGATCCGACAGCGAGCAATATAGCCGCCAGTTCGGCGACTTGTCCTATTCAGTCTTCGTTAGGGTTAACCTGTCGGCGGCCGGCGACGCGGGCGTCGAAAAAAGAGCCGCCCGAGAGCGGCTCTGCATAAGTTCAACAGGGAGGCGTCAAACAGAGTGGACAGGAGCCACTCAAGTTCCAGAAGATCGGAACGTCCTATTAAGACCTCGATAATCCTAATATTCGGTAAACGAATTCACGATTTCGTCGCCCCAAATCGGATCGCGCCGCACAACCGGCCGATTTTGCGACACTTCAGCTCTTGAAGAAGGCGGCCGCCGCGGCCGCCGACGCCGCCTTGCCCGCCTTGGCCGATTCGAGCCGCGCGATCTCGCCCCGGAGCAATTCGATGCGCTCCTCCAGTTCGCCGACCGAAAGGCTGTCGAGCGGCTGGCCGATCTCGTGCTCCAGCTTTTTCTTCGGCGCGGCGAATATCTCGTCTTCCATGGCCATGGCGTGTTCCTCGTGCGCAGGCGCGCTTTCCGTTGCTTTCGCGCGCCTTGCGGATTATATAGCGGCCATCCCGTCATTGCAGTTTCATCGAGGCTTCGAGCCTCGGCCGGGCCCCGGTCCGGCGGGCCCTGTCCCTTGGGTCCGATTTTGGAGGATAGAATGAGCAACGCCCCGCTCATGCCGAAGGCCACCGCCATCTGGCTCGTCGAGAACACGTCTCTGACCTTCGAGCAGATCGCGACGTTCTGCAAACTGCACCCGCTCGAAGTGAAGGGCATCGCCGACGGCGAAGTCGGCGCGGGCATCCGCGGCGCCGATCCGATCACCTCGGGCCAGCTGACGCGCGAGGAGATCGCGCGCGGCGAGAAGGATTCGCACTATCATCTCAAGCTCGCCCAGTCGAAGGTCGTGCTTCCGGAGGTCAAGCGCCGCGGCCCGCGTTATACGCCGCTGTCGCGCCGCCAGGACCGCCCCAACGCCATTCTGTGGCTGGTGCGCAACCATCCCGAGCTCAAGGACGCCCAGATCATGCGCCTTGTCGGCACGACCAAGACGACGCTGCAGGCGATCCGCGAGCGCACGCACTGGAATTCGGCGCAGCTCGCCCCGATGGATCCCGTGACGCTCGGCCTGTGCTCGCAGATCGACCTCGACATGGAAGTCGCCCGCGCCGCCAAGGACGCGCCGATCCGCCACGAAGAGCCCAGCCAGACGCTGCTGCCGGCCGAAACGACGACGGCGCGCGAGCCACGGACGACCGAAGACGTGTTCGGCGTCTCGAAACCCGCCGCCCGTCAGGAGGAGGACGAGATCGACGTCGAGAGCGTGTTCGGCAAGCTCAAGGGCCTGAAGACGAAGGACTAAGGGGCCGAGGATCAGCGGCCCAGTCTGGGGACGAGGCCGCCGACCCCGCCGATTGCGCCCCCTGCGGCCCCGCCGATATTGCCCAGCGCGCCGCCCACATTTCCGACCCCGCCGCCAATCGCGCCGCCGACATTCCCGACGGCGCCCGTCGCATTCCCCAGTCCGCCCGCGGCGTCACGAACGGCGCCGCCTGCATTGCGCAAATCGTCCCCCGCCGCATCGGTCGCCTGACGCACGCCACGGCCAGGCGCGCCGTTCAGCAAACGACCCGGCGAAAGGCCGGGCGCCACGGGCAGCACGTTGGCGAGCGCCGGCAAGGGCAGCAAGGCGTCGGCGCGGATTTGCGGCAACGAGCTCGTCGGCACGACGCGCGCTCTCGTCCGGCCCGACAGGATCGAGGAGCCCGCTTTGGCTTCGACGCAGTCGACGAAGCCTGCGCGCCCCCGGTTCGGGCACAGCACGACCTCGCCGTCCGAAACCGACACGCGCACCTCCTGCCCCTCGACCTTCACGTCGAACCGCGTGCCGCGTACGCCGATCGTCGCAGCCGGCGTCTGGATCCGATAGGCCTCGTGGTCGCCATGGCCGGTCGAGAAACGAAGCAGACCCCGGCTGGCGCGGATCACGAACGACGATGGGGAATCGTCGGCGTCGAAGACGAACTTGTCGAGCCGAACCGACGAATTGGGGCCGACCGACAGACGCGTGTCGTCGACGAAGCGAAATGCGGCCTTTCCCCTGTCGTCAGTATTGATCGTATCCTGGGCGGAGACCGCGTCGCCGCGCGCCACCGTCCGGCGGGCGCCTTGCCGGTCCACAGACGTGTTCAGAACGACCTCGGTCGCTTCGCCGATCGCCGTCGCGGCGGCCAGTGGCGACGCTCCGGCGATCCAGACCAACGCCGCTACAGCCGACGACCCGCGCATTCCGCCTGCTCCCTGCCGCCTCGAATCAGGTTCACTCCACGCCGAAATTCCGGCTGCACCAAGGCGGCGCCAGATTGAACGACGCCCAGGCGAATTGACAATCGGTATTTACGTTGATATCAACTCAACATGACGCCAGACTCGATTTCGCTCGCCGCGGTGCACGAAGTCCGCGATTCCTGCCTGTGCCTTGCGACGCAGCGCGCGGCGCGCAGGCTGGCGCGGCGCTTCGATCGGGCGTTTCAGCCGGTCGGCCTCACCAATCAGCAGTTCTCGATGATGATGGCCCTCAACGCGCCCGAACGGCCGACCATCGGCGGGCTCGCCGACTTTCTCGCCATGGATCGCACGACCGTCACTGCGGCGGTGCGGGCGCTCGAACGCCGCGGGCTCATCGAAGCCAGGTCCGACCCGGCGGACAAGCGCATTCGACGCATCGGCCTCGCCGACGCCGGACGCGCGGCGCTGGCCGAGGCGCTGCCGATCTGGCGGGCCGAGCACGCGCGCATCGAAGCCGAAACGACCCCAGCCGGAGCAGACGCCCTGCGTGTGGCGCTGCGGCCCATCGTTTGACGACGACCGAGAGGAGTTCCTATGCCTGCGCCAAGTCCCGCCGCCAAAGCCAAGCCCGTCCCCGACGGCTTTCGAACAGTCACGCCGCATCTCATCTGCGCAGGAGCGGCCGACGCGATCGAATTCTACAAGAAGGCGTTTGGCGCGACTGAAATGTTTCGCCTGCCGACGCCCGACGGACGCCTGATGCACGCCAGCGTCATGATCGGCGATTCCATGGTCATGCTGGTGGACGAGATGAAGGAGATGAACGCGCTGGGCCCGAACGCGCGCGGCGGCACGCCGGTCGGCATTCATCTTCAGGTCGAGGACGCCGACGCTTTGTTCGCTCGCGCGACGGCCGCCGGCGCGACGGTGAAGATGCCGCTCGCCGACATGTTCTGGGGCGACCGGTTTGGCGTGGTCGTCGATCCCTTCGGCCACGAATGGTCGATCGCCACGCACTTGCGCGACCTCACGCCGGACGAAATCGCCGCTGCGGCTCTGGAGGCGATGAAGGAGCGCAAAGGCTGCCCCGACCAGCAAGGCGCCTGACGCAGCGACAAACAAAACGGCCGGGCGAACGCCCGGCCGCTTCGGTTCTCGCGGAATTCGGCGCGCCTACACGCCGTGGTTCTTCAAGGCGCCGGCGATTTCGTCGAGGATCGCCGGGTCGTCGATCGTCGCCGGCATCGTCCAGGGATCGTTGTCGGCGATCTTCTTCATCGTCGCGCGAAGAATCTTGCCGGAGCGCGTCTTCGGCAGGCGATCCACGCAGACGGCGATCTTGAAGGCCGCCACCGGGCCGATCTTTTCGCGCACCAGCGCGACGATCTCTTTCTCCACTTGCTCTTGCGGCTTGGTCACGCCGGCTTTCAGAACCACGAAGCCGCAGGGCTGTTCGCCCTTCAGCGCGTCCTTGATGCCGATGACCGCGCATTCCGCGACGTCCGGATGCGAGGCCAAAACCTCCTCCATGCCGCCGGTCGACAGGCGATGGCCGGCGACGTTGATGATGTCGTCGGTGCGGCCCATGATGTAGAGATAGCCGTCCTCGTCGACATAGCCCGCGTCGGCCGTCTTGTAGTAGCCGGGGAAGTCGTCGAGATAGCTCTCGCTCATGCGCTTGTCGTTCTGCCAGAGCGTCGGCAGGCAGCCGGGCGGCAGCGGCATTTTCACGACGATCGAGCCCATCGTGCCGGCAGGCAACGGCTTCGCGCCCTCGTCGACAATCTGCACGTCGTAGCCGGGCATCGGTACGGTCGGCGAGCCGTGTTTGACCGGCAACAGGCCGAGACCGACCGGATTGGCGACGATCGCCCAGCCCGTCTCCGTCTGCCACCAGTGATCGACCACCGGCTTCTTCAGAATGTCCTCGGCCCAGTGCACCGTATCCGGATCGGCGCGCTCGCCGGCCAGGAACAGCGTGCGCATGCAGGACACGTCGTACTTCTTCAGGTGCTCGGCCTTCGGATCTTCCTTCTTGATCGCGCGCAACGCGGTCGGCGCGGTGAAGAGGGCGGCGATCTTGTGCTCGGAGATCATGCGCCAGAAGGCGCCGGGATCGGGCGTGCCGATCGGCTTGCCCTCGTAGACGATGGTCGTTCCGCCGTGCAGCAGCGGCGCGTAGCAGATGTAGGAATGGCCGACGACCCAGCCGACGTCGGAGGCCGCCCAGAAGGCTTCGCCCGGCTCGATGCCGTAGAGGTTCTTCATCGTCCACTTCAGCGCGACCATGTGGCCGCCGTTGTCGCGGACGACGCCCTTCGGCACGCCGGTCGTGCCTGACGTGTAGAGGATGTAGAGCGGGTCGGTCGCGGCGAGTTCGACGCAGTCGGCCTTTCTGCCGGTCGACTTCGCCTTGGCGACGCTGTCGGCCCAGTCGACGTCGCGGCCGGCGATCATGGTCGCTGCGGCCTGCGGACGCTGCAGCATCAGCACGGACGCGGGTTTTGCGCTTGAGAGTTCGATCGCCTGGTCGAGCAGCGGTTTGTACTGCACGACGCGGCCCGGCTCGATGCCGCAGGAGGCGGCCATGATGGCCTTCGGCTTGGCGTCGTCGATGCGGGTCGCAAGCTCCTTGGCCGCGAAGCCGCCGAACACGACGGAATGGATCGCGCCAATGCGCGCGCAGGCGAGCATCGCGAAAACGGATTCCGCGATCATCGGCATGTAGATGAGGACTCGATCGCCCTTGGCGACGCCGAGCTCCTGCAGAACGGCGGCGAGCGTCGCCACCTCGTCGAGCGCCTGCGCGTAAGTGTAGGTGCGGCTCTGCCCGGTGACGGGAGAATCGTAGACCAGCGCGCGCTGGTCGGCGCGTCCGCCCTTCACGTGGCGGTCGAGCGCGTTGTAGCAGGTGTTGCAGGTGGCGTCGGGAAACCAGCGGCCATAAACGCCGGCGGCGCCGTCGAAAACCTTGGTCGGCGGCTTGATCCAGTCGATCTCCTTGGCGGCCTCGCCCCAGAACCCTTCCGGATCCTTCTTCCAGTGGCCATAGACTTCGGCGTAACGGCTGGTCATCGTCTCCTCCGCGCGTAGTTGGCGCAATTCATGGCGTCCGCGACGATCGAATGCAACGGCGGCGGACGTTAGATTTTCGACTATAGAAGCGCGGCGACGGATCGACGGCTACATGAGCGAAAGCGCAATCTTCTACGCCGCGGCGGTTCCGGCGGTCGTTCTCGTCGGCCTTTCGAAGGGCGGCTTCTCCGGCCTGTCGCTGATGTCCCTGCCGTTGTTGTCGCTGGTCAGCCCGCCGATCCGCGCGGCGGCGATCATGCTCCCGATCCTGATCGTGCAGGACATGGTGAGCGTATGGGCCTATCGCCGCGACTTCGACCGCCGGATCGTGGCGATCCTGCTCGCCGGAGCTCTGATCGGCATCGGCGGCGGCGCGGCCTTCGCGGCGCGCGTCTCCAACGCCGCCGTGCTGCTGCTCGTCGGCGCAATCGCCTCGGGCTTCGTGCTCTATTCCTGGTTGCGCAAGGCTTCCAGCAGCGACGCGCAGCAGCCCGCGAAGGTCGCGCCGGGGCTGTTCTGGGGCGCCTGCGTCGGCTTCACGAGCTTTATCGCCAACGCCGGCGCCCCGCCCTTCCAGGTCTACGTCCTGCCGCTGCGCTTGAAGCCGCAGACCTACGCCGGCGTACAGACAATGGTGTTTGCGGCGGTCAATCTCATCAAGCTCGGCGCCTTCTTCGCGCTGGGCCAGGTGTCGTTCGAGAACTTCGCGATCTCCGCGACTCTGTTCCCGGTCGCCATCGCCGCGACTCTCGGCGGCGTGTGGCTGGTGCGGCGCGTCCAGGCGAACGCGTTCTACAAGATCGTCTACGGATTGACCTTCGCGCTGGGCCTCAAACTCGTCTGGGACGGGGTCCGCGGCCTGATGTGACCCGGGCCGCGATCATAGGTTGCAGTCCGTTCCCGCGAGACTGCGACGATCGCGATTTCAGCCGAAAACACCCTCGCCGACGGCGTCACGCGCGCCAAAACGGCCGAAAATCACGAAGACTGCGTCAATTTTTCACACATAACGCCCCGTTTTGTTGATCTGGCCCAGATTGTTCACATCTGAATCGATCATAAGTTGTGGCGTGCGACTAAGGTCGCACAAGAGTGAGAGGGGGAGCGTCATGAAGAAGAATTACATGCTCGCAGCAGCCCTTCTGGCCGCTGGTTTGGGGTTGGGGGCAGTTGGAAGCGCCTCCGCGGGTCCCGCGGGCATCGGTTCGACGGCCACGCAGAAATCCGCGACGGCCGCTTATGACGACGACGCCTCCAGCCTGATTATTCAGGCACAGGGTCGGCGCGGTGGCCGCGTTGTTGGGGGCGGCGGCCGCGTTGGCGGCGGTCGGGTTCTCGGCGGCGGTCGCGTCGGCGGTGGTCGCGGCTTCGCGCGCGGCGGCCGTGGCTGGGGCGGCGGCGGAGGCCGCGGCTTCGATCCGGGCGCGGCGGCGGCGGTCGGCATCATCGGCGGCGTGCTGGGCGCGATGGGCGCTGCGGCCGCAGCGGATTCCGAGCCGACGTACGGCGATTGCTACTGGGTCCGTCGTCCGATGTACGACGACTGGGGCAATTATATCGGTCGGCGCCGCGTGCGCGTCTGCGATTGACCTGCTCTGAACAGGCGCAAGGAAAACCGGCGGGCGCAAGCCCGCCGGTTTCGCATTTCAGACCGCCGCGATCACTTCTTGATCAGCGGGCAGGCGCTTTCCGCCAAGGGGCGAGCCGCGTCCTCAGCCGAAATGTCCGCGACCTTCTTGAAGAGGTCCCAGGGCGACTTCGATTCTTCGGGCTTCTTCACCTCGTAGAGGTAGGCCTTCACCATGCGGCGGCCGTCGGCGCGGATCGGAGCCTTGCCGAACAGCTTATCCTCGGCCGGGACCTCCTTCATCTTCGCCACCACGGCCGCGCCGTCGTGCGGATTGCCGCCCATAGCCTCGAGCGTCTTCAGGTAATGAAGCGTGCCCGCGTAGACGCCGGCCTGCGTCATGGACGGCATCGCGTGCTTGTCGGCCTTTTCCGCGAAACGCTTGGCGAAGGCGCGCGTGTCGTCGTTGGCGTCCCAGTAGAAGGAAACGGTGAAGGTCAGTCCCTGCGCGGTCTTCAAACCGAGCGCATAGGCGTTGTTGATGAAGAACAGCAGCGCCGCGAGCTTTTGCCCGCCCGCCACAATGCCGAACTCCGCAGCCTGCTTGATGGCGTTGTTGGTGTCGCCGCCGGCGTTCGCCAGACCGATGACCTTGGCCTTCGACGACTGAGCCTGCAGCAGGAATGACGAGAAGTCAGCCGTGTTGAGCGGGTGCCGCACGCCGCCCACGACCGTTCCGCCGCTCTTCTTGACCACCTCGGAGGTGTCGCGCTCGAGCGCATGGCCGAACGCGTAATCCGCCGTCAGGAAGAACCAGCTGTTCCCGCCCGCCTTGGTGAGCGCCTGGCCGGTGCCGTGCGCCAGCATATAGGTGTCGTAGGTCACCGAGACCGTGTTGGGCGAGCAGGCCTTGTCCGTCAGATCCGCGGTCGCGGCGCCGGAATTGACCAGCACGAGGTTCTTTTCCTTCACAACGTTCGAAACGGCGAGAGCGACGCCGGAATTCGGCGTATCCGTGATCATGTCGACCTTGTCGATATCCGCCCACTGCCGCGTCACGCTGACGCCGACGTCCGGCTTGTTTTGATGATCGGCGCCGATGACGTCGATCTTCCACCCCTTGGCGAGCAGACCGGAATCCTCGACCGCGAGCTTGGCGGCCACGACCGAATTCGGTCCGCCGATGTCCGCGTAGAGGCTCGACATGTCGTTGAGCACGCCGATCTTGACGTTCTTGTCCATGGCGAGCGCCGGCGCCGCCGCGAGCAGCGCGCCCAGGGCGACGACCGATACGTATCTTGTTTTCATTGTTCCCTCCCGTTTCATCCGGAACGGGAAGATGCACAATCGCATGCTGGAAGGCAAACATTTCAGCGCCTTGCGAAGCATCGGCGGCGCCTGATTTTTCGACAGCCGCAAATCGCGCTATGGAGGCGGCGAAGGGCCGCGCCGACAGGCCAAGGGGAGCAAACATGACGACGTCGCCGTACGATCTGGATCTCGACCGCAACCCCGCGAATTACCAGCCGCTGACGCCGCTGCAATTCCTCGAGCGTTCGGCGACCGTGTTTCCCGATCATCTGGCGGTCGTCCACGGCGCGCTTCGGCGTCCCTACAAGGAGCTCTATGCGCGCGCGAGGCGACTGGCCTCGGCGCTGGCGCAGCGCGGGATCGGCAAGGGCGACACTGTCTCCGTGATGATGGCCAACACGCCGGCGATGGTCGAGTGCCATTATGGCGTGCCGATGTGCAAGGCCGTGCTGAACGCGCTCAACACCCGCCTCGACGCGGCGATCATCGCCTTCACGCTCGACCACGCGGACGCCAAGGTTCTGATCGTCGACCGTGAATTTTCAAAAGTGATGTCCGAGGCGCTGAAGCTCGCCAAGGCGAAACCGCTGATCATCGACTACGACGATCCGGAATATTCCGGTCCGGGCGAACGGATCGGCGCGCTCGACTACGAGGACTTCATCGCAGCCGGCGATCCCGCTTACGCCTGGGCCATGCCCGACGACGAGTGGGACGCGATCGCGCTCAACTACACCTCCGGCACGACCGGCGATCCCAAAGGCGTCGTCTATCATCATCGCGGCGCCTACCTGCTCGCGGTCGGCAACGTCCTGTCCGCCAACCTCGGCCAGCATCCGATCTATCTGTGGACGCTGCCGATGTTTCACTGCAACGGCTGGTGTTTCCCCTGGACGCTGAGCGCCGTCGCCGGCGTGCACGTCTGCCTGCGCGCCGTGCGCGCCAGCGCCATGTACGAGCTGATGGCGGAGCATGGCGTCACGCATATGTGCGGCGCGCCGATCGTCATGTCGACCATGCTCGCGGCGACCGC
Source organism: uncultured Rhodoblastus sp. (assembly GCA_964634325.1). GTDB lineage: Bacteria > Pseudomonadota > Alphaproteobacteria > Rhizobiales > Beijerinckiaceae > JAJXWB01. Next base: position 233,368 of record CAZWJF010000002.1, on the reverse strand, counting down.
CGCCGAGAAGAAACCGCTTGCCGAGACCGTGAAGTTCATCACGGCCGGTGCGCCCCCCCCCTGCCGCCGTTCTCGGCCAGATGAAAGCGGCCGGCTTCGACGTCGTTCACGTCTACGGCCTGACCGAGGTCTACGGTCCCGCCGTCGTCAACGCCTGGAACGAGGCGTGGGACGCATTGCCTGACGACGAGCAGGCCGCGTTGAAGGCGCGTCAGGGCGTGCGCTATCTCGCGCTCGAAAACCTGGACGTCATGAACCCCGAGACGATGGAGCCGGTCCCGGCCGATGGGCAGACGCTCGGCGAAGTGATGTTCCGCGGCAATGTCGTGATGAAAGGCTACCTCAAGAACAAGAAATCGACCGACGCGGCCTTCGCCGGCGGCTGGTTCCATTCGGGCGACCTCGGCGTCAAATATCCTGACGGCTATGTCCAGCTGAAGGATCGCTCCAAGGACATCATCATCTCCGGCGGCGAAAACATTTCGTCGATCGAGGTTGAGGACGCGCTGTTCAAGCATCCGGCGGTCGCGCAGGCCGCCGTGGTCGCCAGGCCCGACGAGAAATGGGGCGAAACGCCCTGCGCATTCGTCGAGTTGAAGCCGGGCGCGACCGCGAGCGAGGAAGAGTTGATCGAATGGTGCCGCGGCAAACTCGCGCGCTTCAAATGCCCCAAGAACGTCGTCTTCACGGAGTTGCCGAAAACCTCGACCGGCAAGATCCAGAAATTCGTGCTGCGCGAGCGCGCGAAAGCCGTTTGAGGGACGCGTCCCGAAGGTCCCAAATGCAAAACCCCGAGCCGCTGGCGCGCTCGGGGCTTCGATCGCGGCGCCCTCGACAGGACGCCGCTTATGCGGTCGCGGTCAATGCACCGTGCTTTCGGCGCCTTTCAGCTTCGTGATTTCGTCCTTCAGTCGAAGCTTTTTCTTCTTCAGCTCGTGGACGTGACTGTCGTCGGACCCTGGGCGAAGAAGTTCCTTCTCGATTTCGCTCTCGAGCAGCTTATGGCGGCGCTCGAGTTCGGCGAGATGGCTTTGCATCGACATGCGGGCTCTCCTTGATAGGTCGCACACGACGAAATCATGACACAGCTTTGGCGGGCCGCAAGCCCCCTCGACAAAGCGCCGCAATCAAATTTAACGCGCCTTGAATTGTGCGCCGCAAGATCGCGTCAAAAGCGTGCGAAGCGCTTGCCGGACGACTGGCGCGGCGCGATACTGCATAGTGTTCGCTGCGCGCTGCGCAAGCGGTCGTCTCGTTATCGCCTCGCTGCCCTGTCGCACCCGAACGCCCGGAACTCATGCCGCCGAAAATCTCCGACAGCGAACGCGTAGCGCTCGAAGCCGAACTGGAACGCCTCAAACAGGAGCACCGCGATCTCGACGCCGCGATCGAGGCGCTGGGCGCGGTCGGCAGCGGCGATCAGTTGCAGATCCAGCGCCTCAAGAAGCGAAAGCTGGCGCTGCGCGACCGCCTGTCCTTCGTCGAGGATCAGCTGACGCCCGACATTATCGCGTGAGCTGCGCCGGCCTCTCCTCTTGCCACCGCCCCGCCCTTCGTTTATCCGCGCTTTTTAGCCGCAGCCCCTGAGGCATCCTTGCCCACGCTCAAACGCCTCCCCAAACCCGTCGCCATCATCATGGGCAGCCAGTCCGACTGGTCGACCATGCGCAACGCCGCCGAAACCCTGACCGCGCTCGGCGTCGGCCACGAGGCGCGCATCGTTTCGGCCCATCGCACCCCCGACCGGCTGGTGCAATTCGCCAAGGGCGCGAAAGAGGAAGGCTTCAAGATCATCATAGCCGGCGCGGGCGGCGCGGCGCATCTGCCGGGCATGACGGCCTCCATGACCGCGCTGCCGGTCTTCGGCGTGCCGGTGGAATCCAAAGCGTTGTCCGGGCAGGATTCCCTTTTGTCGATCGTCCAGATGCCGGCCGGCGTTCCCGTCGGCACGCTCGCCATCGGCAAGGCCGGAGCGGTCAACGCCGCCCTGCTGGCGGCCGCCGTTCTGGCGCTGAACGACGAGGCGCTCGCCGCCCGTCTCGACGCCTGGCGCGCCAGGCAGACGGACTCGGTCGCCGAACATCCCTCCAATGACGCCTCCTGACGGCGCGCTCCCGCCGGGTTCGACGATCGGCGTGCTGGGCGGCGGCCAGCTCGGGCGCATGATCGCGCTCGCCGCCGCGCGCCTCGGGCTCAGGACGCATATTTTCGCGCACCATGCCGACGAGCCGGCGTGTCAGGTGGCCGCGGCCATGACCACCGGCGAATGGACGGACGAGGCCGCGCTCGCCCGCTTCGCCGACGCCGTCGACGTCGTCACCTACGAATTCGAGAACGTGCCGGCCGCAACCGCCGCCTTTCTCGCAGCCCGCAAGGCGGTGCGCCCCGGCCCTCTGGCGCTCGAAAAGACGCAGGATCGCCTCGTCGAAAAGGAATTTCTCGCCGGCCTCGGCATCCCGACAGCGCCCTATGCGGCGGTCGACGACGCAGGCGCGCTGATCCGGCACATCGGCCGGATCGGACGCCCGGCGATCCTCAAGACCCGCCGCTTCGGCTACGACGGCAAAGGCCAGATCATGCTGCGCGAGGGCTCCGACGTCGGCGCGGCCTTCCGGGCCTTGGGCGGCGCGCCCTGCATTCTCGAGGGCTTCGTGAATTTCGAGCGCGAGGTGTCGGTCGTCGGCGCGCGCGGCCTCGACGGCGCCTTCGCGGTTTTCGACGTCTGCGAGAACGAGCACGAAAACCACATACTCTCGGTCACGCGCGCCCCCGCTCGCATGGCGCGGGCCGCCGCCGCCGAGGCGATGGAGATTGCGCATAAGATCGTCGACGCGCTCGACTATGTCGGCGTGATCGCGGTCGAGATGTTTCTGGTCGCCGAAACCGACGCCGGCGGCGCGCGGCGCGAACGGGTGGTCGTCAACGAGATCGCGCCGCGCGTTCACAATTCCGGCCACTGGACGATCGAGGGCGCAGAAACTTCGCAATTCGAGCAGCACGTGCGCGCCATCTGCGGCTGGCCGCTCGGCTCTCCGAAAATCCGCGGCGAGGTCGAGATGCGCAACCTGATCGGCGATCAGGCGAACGACTGGCGCGAAATCGCGGCCGAACCCGGCGCGGCGTTGCATCTTTACGGCAAGGCGGAGGCCCGGCCCGGCCGCAAGATGGGGCACGTGACGCGGGTGTTTTCTTCGGCCGACCGATAGACAAATCCCGGGGATTCTGTTAATCGCGCGGCTTCGCAGGTTCACGCCGATGGCGTGGGCTCGCCCCTGTTTCCCTGAATTCCGGCGGCTGAAAGCCCACCACAGGAGGTCCGGTGCAAGTTCTCGTTCGCGACAACAACGTCGATCAGGCGCTCAAGGCGCTCAAGAAGAAGATGCAGCGCGAAGGCATTTTCCGTGAAATGAAGCTGCGCGGCCACTACGAGAAGCCGTCCGAGAAGCGCGCCCGCGAGAAGGCCGAGGCCGTCCGCCGCGCCCGCAAGCTCGCCCGCAAGAAGATGCAGCGCGAAGGCCTGCTGCCCTCGAAGCCGAAGCCGGCTTTCGGCGCCGCCCGCTGATTTCTTCCAAGGTCTTTTGACGGCGGCCGGCGCTCCCGGCCGCCGTGGCTTTTTTGCATCAGTTTACGTTTTGTTGACCGTTTCCTTCGACTTTGCGCGCAATTGTCCCGGTCTCGTCCAATTGCGACGCAATACCGGGTGGACGAAACGGTTGAAGTGTAAAGGGACCGCCATGGTCGCAGCTGGAATGGAACGGCAGGCGCGGACGTCGAGCGTCCGGGGCCTCCTCGTCGCGCTGACGGCGCTCGGCGTCGGCGTCTCGCTTGCGGGCTGCGACACGATGGGCGCCGCCCGCGGCGGCATCAACGGCGGCGCTCCGCAATACGCCGAGATCAGCCCGGACGATCCGGCGGCGGCCTCCGCCAACATCGCCTCGCTGACCGAGGTCATCAACCGGAACCCCAACAGCTCCGAAGCCTACATGACGCGCGGCAACGCCTATGCGCGCAACGGCAGGCTCGGCGAGGCGATCGCGGACTATTCGCAGACCCTCAAGCTCGACCCCAACAACGCGGCGGCCTACACCAACCGCGCGCTGGCCGAACGCCAGCTCGGCCGCAACGACGTTGCGCTCGCCGACTTCAATCGCGCCGTCGAGGTCAATCCGCGCCACGCCTCCGCCTATCTCGGCCGCGCCAATCTCCTGCGCGCGCAAGGCAATCTGGATCAGGCGCTCTCGGACCTCGATCAGGCGATCCGCCTCAATCCGGAAGGCGCGCAGGCGTTCCACGCCCGCGGCCTGATCTACCAGAAGCGCGGCGAGCATCAGCGCGCCGTGACCGATTTCGACAACGCCATCGATCGCGACCCCTTCGCGGCGGCGCCTTATCAGGCGCGCGGCGAGAGCCTTCTGACGCTCGGCAAGTACGACAAGGCGATCGAGGACTTCAACGCCTCGCTGAACGTCGACAACAAGAACCCCAACGGCTGGGCGGGCCTCGGCGTCGCCTACGAAAAGCAGGGCAATCGTCAGAAGGCGGCGGAATCCTACCAGCGCGCGCTGGTGATCGATTCCAGCAATCCGATCGCCCGGTCCGGCGCGAGCCGCGTGCGGCTCTGATCGGCTATCGCGCGACCTGCGCGATGAACGCTTTCGCCTGCTTCATGATCTCCGGCCGGCCGAGCACCACGTGCCCTGCCCCGGGAATTTCGACGAAGGTGCTGGGCTTCGGCGCGGCCGCCATCAGCTTGCGCGCGTAGCCGATCGGGATTGTGCGATCCTCTTCCCCGGCGACGGCGAAGATCGGGACGCGGACGCCTTTCATCCAATCCGACGCCGGAAACGGATCGCGCACGATGAGGCGCACCGGGAACATCCAGTAACGATCCGCGCCGATGTCGACGATCGACGAATACGGCGAGTCGAGAACGAGGCCTGCGACCGGCCTTTCGGCCGCGAGCCAGGTCGCCGGCCCCGTGCCCAGCGACTCGCCCACGACGACGATGCGACGGGGATCCGCGCCGGCGGCGCGGCCATAGTCATACGCCGCCAGCGCGTCGTTCAGGAGCCCCTCCTGCGAAGGCGAGCCCGTCGAGCCGCCATATCCCCGCCAGTCGATCGCGATGAGCCCGGCGCCGTCGTCGGTGAGCAGGCGCAGCCGCGTCGCCCGCTTCTCCAGCGTATCGGCGTTGCCGTGCAGATAGATCAGAAACGGCTTGTCGGGCGACGGCGGAACGAACCAGCCGACGAGCCGCTCGCCGTCGCGCGTCCCGACGGCGACCTCTCGCGCGCGCGAAAACCCGGCGTCCGCCGGCGCGACGCGGACAGGCGAGGTCTTGAAGACGATCTCGCGTTGCGCGACCGCGAGCCGCGCCATCGGCGCCGCGTAGATCGCCGCCGCCAGGACGAGCAAGGCGACCGCAAGGCGGCTGCGTCGATTGCGCTTGGCGTTCTGCTGCGTCGCTGCGCGCATTGGACCGTTCGACCCCCAGACAATTCGCTCCTGCAGGCATATGCGCCGGCGCCCGCCCGCTTCAAGACAATAGCGCGGACCTCCGGTTCGAGCGCGCCGTTTCGCCCGCCGACCCCGCCGCGAGGCGGGTCGTTCCGGTCAACCGGCGGTCCCCTCTGCCGCCCGGTCAAAGCGCCGCGGATCAGGCTAAGGAATCGATTTCCACGGGCGCCTGCGGCCCTCTATGGTGCGGCACGGGATTGATGTATGAAGCCAGCCCTTGGCTTTGAACGAAAAGGCAGCCCTCGAGGCGGTCGCCGCCCAAGAGGACGCGAGGAGAAACCAGCCGATGCCGCAGGTCATTGGAATTCCCAAGGAAATTTTCCCCGGCGAGAAGCGCGTGGCGATCGCGCCGGAGGTCGTCCAGAAACTGATCGGCCTGGGCTTCTCGGTTCTCGTCGAGAAAGGCGCGGGCGACGCGTCGGACATTTACGACGACGCCCTCACGGCCGCCGGCGCCAGGATCGCCGATACGGCGGCCGACGTCTGGTCTGGCGCCGACGTCGTCTTCAAGGTGCGCGCGCCGACCGATGGCGAAGTCGCGCAGATGAAGGAAGGCCAGACGCTGATCTCCTTCATCTGGCCGGCGCAGAACCCGGAGCTGATGGACAGGCTGAAAGACCGCAAGGTCACGGTTCTGGCTATGGACGCCGTGCCGCGGCTCTTGTCGCGCGCGCAGAAGATGGACGCGCTGACCTCGCAGGCCGGCGTCAGCGGCTATCGCGCCGTCATCGAGGCGGCCAACGCCTTCGGCCGCTACTTCAACGGCCAGATCACGGCTGCGGGCAAGATACCGCCGGCCAAGGTGTTCATCGCCGGCGCCGGCGTCGCCGGCCTCGCGGCGATCGGCACGGCGGCGGGCCTCGGCGCCATCGTGCGCGCCAACGATACGCGCGCGGAAGTCGCCGATCAGGTCAAGTCGCTCGGCGGCGAATTCGTCAAGGTCGACTATGAGGAAGAAGGCTCGGGCGGCGGCGGCTACGCCAAGGTGATGAGCGAGGGCTTCCAGGCCGCGCAGCGCGATATGTATGCAAAGCAGGCGGCCGACGTCGACATCATCATCACGACCGCGCTCATTCCCGGCAAGCCCGCGCCGAAGCTCATCACCGCCGACATGGTGAAGTCGATGAAGGCCGGCAGCGTCATCGTCGACATGGCCGCCGAGCAGGGCGGCAATTGCGAATTGACCGTTCCCGGCGAAGCCGTCGTTCGCCACGGCGTGACGATCATCGGCTACACCGATCTTGCGAGCCGGCTCGCCAAGCAATCGTCCACGCTCTATGCGACCAATCAGCTGCGTCTCACCGAGGAGCTGTGCAAGGCCAAGGACGGGCAGATTGTCGTCAACATGGACGACGACGCGATCCGCGGCTTCACGGTCGTGAAGGACGGCGAGATCACCTGGCCGGCCCCGCCGCTGAAACTGCCGGCGCCGCCCGCGCCCAAGCCCGCCGCGGCTGCGGCCGCCGCCACGCCGGCGCCCGCCGCGAAGAAATCGTCCGGCCACGGCCACGGCGCGCCGAGCGAGCCGATGGACCTGAAGACGCTGCTGATCGCTTTCGGAATTGGCGCCGTTCTGTTCCTGCTCGTCGGCGCCTATGCCCCGCCGGCCTTCCTCGGCCACTTCACCGTGTTCGTACTGGCGATCTTCGTCGGCTACATGGTGGTGTGGAACGTGACCCCGTCGCTGCATACGCCGCTGATGAGCGTCACCAACGCGATCTCCTCGATCATCGCGATCGGCGCGCTCCTGCAGATCTGGCCTGAGGGCTCGCCCGGACGGCCGGATATCTGGATCCTGATCATCGCCTTCGTCGGGCTGACTCTCACCACCATCAACATGTTCGGCGGCTTCGCCGTGACGCGCCGCATGCTGGCGATGTTCCAGAAGTAAGGGGACGGGAAAATGTCTGCCAGCCTCGTCACGGTCTCCTACATCGGAGCCACCATCCTCTTCGTTCTCAGCCTCGGCGGCCTCTCCAATCCGGAGACCGCCAAGCGCGGCAACTGGTATGGCGTCGTCGGCATGGCGATCGCCGTTCTTGCGACCGTCTTCGGCTCGCGCGTCGTCGGCTCCAGCGAGCAATCCATCGTCGTCGGCGCGGGCTACGTCTTCATCATCCTGGCGATGGTGATCGGCGGCGCGGTCGGCCTCTACGCGGCCAAGACCGTGCAGATGACGCAGATGCCGGAACTGGTCGCGATCATGCACTCGCTGGTCGGCTTCGCCGCCTGCGCGATCGGATATGCGAGCTACATCGACACGTCGACGGTGTTCGCCACGCACGCCGAACACACGATCCACCTGCTCGAAATCTATATCGGCATCCTGATCGGCGCGGTGACCTTCACCGGCTCGGTCATCGCGTTCGGCAAGCTGTCGGGCCGCATCGACGGCAAGCCGCTGCTCTTGCCCGCGCGCCACTGGATCAATCTCGCCGGCCTGATCGTCGTGATCATCTTCGGCAAGATCTTCCTCGGCGCCGAATCGATCGCGGGCGGCATGTTCCCGCTGATCGTGATGACGCTCATCTCGCTCGCCTTCGGCGTGCACATGGTGATGGCGATCGGCGGCGCCGACATGCCGGTCGTGATCTCGATGCTCAACTCCTATTCGGGATGGGCGGCGGCGGCGACGGGCTTCATGCTGTCGAACGACCTCTTGATCGTGGTCGGCGCGCTGGTCGGCTCCTCGGGCGCGATCCTCAGCTACATCATGTGCCGCGCCATGAACCGCAACTTCATCTCGGTGATCGCGGGCGGCTTCGGCACGACCTCGACGTCGTCCTCGAGCGCCGCCGCCGCGCCAGCGGGCGACGTGAAGTCGATCAACGCCGCCGAGACCGCCGACATGCTGTCGGAGGCCAAGAGCGTGATCATCGTGCCGGGCTACGGCATGGCGGTGGCGCAGGCCCAGCACGCGGTCTACGAGATGACCAAGCTGTTGCGCGACAAGGGCGTCAATGTGCGCTTCGGCATCCACCCGGTCGCCGGCCGCATGCCCGGCCACATGAACGTGCTGCTCGCCGAAGCCAAGGTGCCCTACGACATCGTCTGCGAGATGGACGAGTTGAATGACGACTTCCCGGCGACCGACGTCGCGATGGTCATCGGCGCCAACGACATCGTGAACCCGGCCGCGCAGGACGATCCGGGCAGCCCGATCGCCGGCATGCCGGTGCTCGAAGTGTGGAAGGCCAAGCACTCGATCGTGATGAAGCGCTCGATGGCGTCGGGCTACGCCGGCATCGACAATCCGCTGTTCTACAAGGACAACAATCTGATGCTGTTCGGCGACGCCAAGAAGACGCTGGACGAAGTCGTCGCCGCGCTGAAGGGCAAGTGACGACGACGAACCGGATCGACAGAGACGAAAAAGGCCGGCCCATCGGGCCGGCCTTTTTTGTTTCGGCGTTCAAAGCCCGACCGCGGAAGCGGGCGCGACTTTTTCGGTCAGAGCGTCACGACCGCCAGCAGCACCACGCAGCCGATGCAGAACACCGTGCCCCATTTGAAGAGGTTGATGAAGAGCTTGTAGGTGTTTTCGTGCTCGACGTAATCCATGTCCGGATGGCCATAGGATTGGATCGCGTTGCCGTCGTTCGCCATGCTCCCCTCGCTGTTCCCTGCTAGAGAAGGCATGTCTTAAAGGAGGCGGCGGCAAGCTGCAACCGCGCCCAAGAAACCGGCCGCCAGACCGCGCCTTTGTTCGGAGCGGATCGACGACCCGCCCGAGGGTCTTGCGGCGCACCCGCCCAGGACTGCGCGCCAGGCCTATTTGGCCTGCAGCGTCGAGATATAGCCGATGAGCGCGAGAATCTTTCCGCGAACGTATGACGAAACGTCGGCCGGCGCGAAATATGGCCCCAGATCCTGCGGCGCTTTCTCCTTGTAATGGTCGCCCCAGATCGGCATTTCGCGCGTGCCGTGACCCGGCATGTCCCTCGCCCCGCTGACGATCTCGAAGGTCGAGTCGAACGGGAACACGCCGCCGTTGTTCTTGGACAGGACCGTGAGATCCGGCACCTTCTTGTTGACGAGGCCGCTGAACGGTCCGCCGCCCTTGCCGTCCGCTCCATGGCAAAGCGCGCAATAGGTGTTGAACTCGCGCTTGCCGATGTCGGTCGCCTCGGTCGCTCTGGCCGCCGACGGGACCATTGCGCCTGCAATGGCAAGAAACGCAGTAAAGCGCACGATCGATTCGATGCTCGCCATGACACCCTCCTCTCTCCACCCCTCGCTGCCGATTCGGCGCGATTGTTATTGCTTCGTTATGCGCAATCGGACGCCATTCGGGGGAGCAGCGCATTGATTAGTCTCAAGAAGTTCCACGGGCTGCGTACGCCCAAGTTCAAGATTGCGGTCGGAAACGGCCTCGAAACAGCCAAATGAACGCCGCGCGCGCCAGCGCGGCGCACGAAGAAACGCAGACCGGATGGTTCCGCCATCGCTGAAACAGCGCGCCCGCGCCGAAGCGGCCGAAGGCGGCTACGCCAGGTTCGCTTTCGCCAGAGCCGCCGCCTGATCCCTCGTCAGCGCGTCGATATGGAAATCTCCCAGCGCTTCCTCGAACATGCGGTGATAGTTCAGTTCCGCGCCGAGATGCAGGAACACGGAGCCGAGGCCGACCGCCGCACGGTCGAGGAACACGAATTCCCGCGGCACGGTCACCGGCCCCTTGGTCTTGAGCGCCTGATGAACGGTGAAGGCCTCGCGCCGGCCGTACTTTCCCGGGTCCACCCCGTCGGCGATGGTGCGCACGCGGTCTTCGAGCAGCGGCCCGTAGATGAACCGCGCCCAGATATTCAGCGTGTCGATCAGATCCTTGCGCAAACCCCTGAAGCCCCATGTCTCGTAGGCGTGCACGATGCGCTTCTCGTCGTTCTCGCGCAGTCCGCGGTAGAGATCGACGACGCCGTCGACGAACTTGGGCGGGAAGATGCGGATACAGCCGTAATCGAGCAGGTTGATGCCCTCGCCCTGTCCGAACACCGAATAGTTGCCGAGATGCGGGTCGCCGTGGATGACGCCGAAGCGCGAGAACGGCAGCCACCACGCCTTGAACATGGCGACGCCGATCCTGTCGCGCACAGCCTGCGGCGCCGTCTTGAAGGTCAGGATCCGCTCGCCGTCGAGCCAGTCCATGGTCAGCAGGCGTCCCGTCGAAAGCGCGCCGCGGACCTGCGGGACGCGCACTTCCTTCACGCCATCGAGCATGAACCCGTACAGCGCGGCGTGCTTGGCTTCGCGCACGTAGTCGAGCTCCTCGCGCACGCGCGCGCCGATCTCCTTCACCGCCTCGCTGGAATCGATCACCGGATCGAAGCGCTTGTGGATGGCGAACAGAATGTCGAGCTGTTTCAGGTCGGCCTCGACCGCCGATTTCATATCCGGATATTGCAGCTTGCAGGCGAGCGCATGGCCGTCGAGGCTCGTGGCTTTGTGCACCTGCCCGAGCGAGGCGGCGGCGGACGGCTTCAGATCGAACGACTTGAATTTCTTCTGCCAGTCCGCGCCGAGTTCGGCCTGCATGCGGCGCTTGACGAATGCCGCCCCCATCGGCGGCGCGTCCGACTGGAGCTTCGCCAGTTCGTCCGCATATTCCGGCGGCAGCAGGTCCGGCACCGTCGCCATCAGCTGGGCGACTTTCATCAGCGGGCCCTTGAGGCCGCCGAGCGCCTTGGCGAGCACGGCGGCGTTCGACGCATCGCGCGCGCTGGTGCGCCCGCCGGTGAGCTGCTGCGCGGCGAAGCGCGCGGCCGCGCCGCCGACATTGGCGCCCACCTTGGCGTAGCGCGCGGCGCGGGCGGAGAAACGATTGGCTTCGCGGTCGGTCATGGGCGGTATATGGGCCCTCCTAAGCCTTCGGCCAATTGTCGCGAATCCATCGTGTCATAGCTTCTTCACTGGTCTCGCCGGCAGCCAGAGAAAGCATGATCGATGTAGCCTGCGCCTGCTGCGGCGCAAATTGAATTCCGTTAAGCCGCAGAAACATCATCATCGCCAGAAACGCGATCCGCTTGTTGCCGTCGACGAACGCGTGGTTGCGCGCGAGCCCGAAGGCGTAGGACGCAGCGAGCGCAGCCAGATCGCTCTCGCCGTAATGGAAGCGGTTGACCGGACGCGACAGCGCGGACTCCAGCGCGCCCTCGTCGCGCAGGCCCGGCGGCCCGCCAAAGCGCTTCAACTGCTTCTCGTGGGCGGCGCGGACCTCGTCGAGCGTCAGCCACCGGGGCTCGCTCATTTGGAAAGCGTCCGCAGCGTATCCTTGTATTCCTCAATCAACCCGTCGGCGATCTGCATGGCCGCATCGAAATCCGGATCGTAGGGCGTAATGCGAAAGCCGCCGTCGGCCGTCTCGGTGAGATAGAACGTCTTGCCTTGGTCGATCCCCAGACGCACGACTACGTCGCGAGGAATGATGAAGCCCGTGGAATTGCCGATGCGCTTGGGTTCGATTTTCATGAGCCGACTTCCGTTATACGATTAGTATAACATAGCGACAATCACCCCTCCATCCCCTCCAGCTCGATGATCAACTCCTCGATCATCCCGAGCCCGATGTTCCAGAACGCCGGGTCCGTGGCGTCCAGTCCGAACGGCGCGAGCAGTTCGGAATGGTGCTTCGCGCCGCCGGCCTTCAGCATGTCGAAATAGCGCTCGACGAAGCCGTGCTCCGCGCGGCGGTAGACGCCGTACAGCGAATTCACCAGGCAGTCGCCGAAGGCGTAGGCGTAGACGTAGAACGGCGAATGGATGAAGTGCGGGATATAGGCCCAAAAGGTCTCGTAGCCCGGCTGCAGCTTGATCGCAGGTCCGAGGCTCTCGCCCTGCACGCTCATCCACACCTCGCACAGTTGGTCCGCCGTCAGTTCGCCGTCGCGGCGGCGCGTGTGGACCTCCCGCTCGAACGTGTAGAAGGCGATCTGGCGCACGACCGTATTGATCATGTCCTCGACCTTCGAGGCGATCAGCGCGCGCCGCTGCGCACTGTCGGTCGTCTTGGCGAGCAACGCGCGAAACGTCAGCATCTCGCCGAACACGCTCGCGGTTTCGGCGAGCGTCAGCGGCGTCTGCGCCATCAGCGCGCCCTGCTTGCCGGCCAGCACCTGATGCACGCCGTGACCGAGTTCGTGGGCGAGCGTCATCACGTCGCGCGGCTTGCCCTGATAATTGAGCAGAACGTAGGGATGCGCGGACGGCACGGTCGGATGCGCGAAGGCGCCCGGCGCCTTGCCCGGACGCACCGGCGCGTCGATCCAGCGCTCGTCGAAAAAGCGCCGGGCGATATCGGCCATCGCGGGCGCGAAATCGCCGTAGGCCGACAGAACCGTGTCGCGCGCTTCGGTCCATGGATAGATGTGCTGGGCGACCTGCGGCAGCGGCGCATTGCGGTCCCAATGGTTCAGCGCGTCCTTGCCGAACCACTTGGCTTTCAGCCGGTAATAGCGGTGCGACAGGCGCGGATAGGCGCCGCGCACCGCCGCGACCAGCGCGTCGACCACCTCGCGCTCGACGCGATTGGCCAGATGCCGCGAATCCGCGACGTCGCCGAATTTGCGCCAGCGGTCGGAAATCTCCTTGTCCTTGGCCAGCGTGTTGGTGACGAGCGCGAAGGTGCGCAGATTTTCCTTCAGCGTCGCGGCGATCGCGTCCGCGGCCTTGTGTCGGACGTCCTCGCTCGGGTCCTGCATCATCGACAGCGTTGGCTCGAGCGTCTGCTCCTTGCCGTCCACCTCGAAGCGCAGGCTGGCGATCGTTTCGTCGAACAGCCGGTTCCAGGCTGCGTGCCCGGTGACGGATTTTTCGTGGAACAATTTCTCGATCTGGTCGTCCAGTTCGTGCGGCTTGTCCTTGCGGATGTCGATCAGCCACGGCCGCCAATGTTCGAGCGGTCCGGACGCCATCGCCTTTTCGAGCGTGGAATCGTCGATGCGGTTCAATTCGAGCTGGAAGAACAGGAGGTCCGTCGAATAGGCGGTGATCTTCTCCTGCGCGTCGCCATAGAATTTCGCGCAGACCGGATTGGTCGTGTCGCCTGCGTAAACCAGCCCGGCGTAGCTCATGATCCGGCCGAGCAGATCCTGCAGCGATTCGAATTCCTGCACCGCGTCGGCCAGCCGGAAGCTCGCCTGTTCGCCGCGCGCCGCCTCCGCGAGTTTGCCCCGCCATTTCTCGGCGAAAGCCCGGCACCGGCTCTCGGCTTCGGCGAGATCGGCCGAAAACTGCGGGCTGTCGAGCCCACTGTAGAGGTCGGCGAGGTTCCATTCGGGCAACGGGCCGAGGTCTGCGGTCGCGGTCATGAATCATCCCGGAAGATTGAACGTTGTCGGCAATATAGGGGGTCGCCGACGTTTTCGTCGCCCCCGCCGCGCCGCCGATCGGCGCGAGCGCGTTTCGGATGTCGAATTTGTGTCGATACGCGACATGTGGACCATGGCCATTAATTGAGCATTTACCCTAATCGTCGAGCATCCCTTTCGACTGGCGACCGGCCCGCCCACGAGGAATTGATGATTTCGACCGTACTGATAGCCGACGACGACCCTGTGCAGCGCCGGCTTCTCGAAGCCATGGTCCGGCGATTCGGCTACGAAGCCGAGACCGTCGAGAGCGGCGAGGCCGCCCTTGCGCGGATGGAGCGGCCGGACGGCCCGGCGGTCGATCTGCTGATTCTCGATCTGGTGATGCCCGATCTCGACGGCATGGGCGTGCTGTCGCGCATGCGCGAACGCAAGATCGGGCTTCCCGTCATCGTCCAGACGGCGCACGGCTCGATCGAGGCGGTGATTTCGGCCATGCGCGCCGGGGCCTACGATTTCGTTGTCAAGCCGGTGGGCGCCGAACGCCTGCAATTCTCGATCAAGAACGCCCTGCGCGCCGACGCGCTGGAGGAGGAGATCCGCCGCATCAACCGGCGCGCGGCGGGCTCGCTGACCTTCAAGGATCTGGTCTATTCCGGCGACGAGATGACCCGCATCGTCCGGCTCGGCGAACGCGCGGCGAAATCGACCATACCCGTCCTGCTCGAAGGCGAATCGGGCGTCGGCAAGGAACTCGTCGCCCGCGCGATTCAGGGCGGGTCCGACCGCAAGGGCAAGCCCTTCGTGACGGTCAATTGCGGGGCGCTGCCGGAGAACCTCGTCGAATCCATCCTGTTCGGCCACGAGAAAGGCGCCTTCACCGGCGCGATCGACAAGCACGTCGGCAAATTCCAGGAAGCCAACGGCGGCACTCTGTTCCTCGACGAGATCGGCGAACTGCCCCTGGAGGCGCAGGTGAAGCTGCTGCGCGCGCTGCAGGAGGGCGAGATCGATCCGGTCGGCGCCAAGCGGCCCGTGCGCGTCGACATCAGGCTGATTTCCGCGACCAACCAGAACCTCATCGAACTGGTGAAGGCGGGACGGTTCCGCGAAGATCTCTATTACCGGCTCAACGTCTTCCCGATCACCATTCCCCCGCTACGCGCGCGCAAGGGCGACATCGGCGATCTGGCGCGTCGCTTCTGCGCGCGTTTCGCCGCCGAGGAAGGCAAGAAAATCCGCGGCCTCACGGCCGAGACGCTGGCGCTGCTCTCCGCCTACGACTGGCCGGGCAACGTGCGCCAACTCGAAAACGCGCTGTTCCGCGCGGTCGTGCTCGCCGACGGCGACGAGCTGACGGTCGCCGAATTCCCGCAGATCGCCGCGCAGGTCGGCGGCTTCGACGTCCGCGTCCCCGCAGCGCCGGCGCAAGCGCCCGCAGCCGCGCGCGTCGAACGCGAGATCGTGCGCGTGGAAGTGCGCGATCCCAACACGCGCAAGATGCTCGACGACCACGGCGAGGTGCGCAAGCTCGACGACCTCGAAGCGGAAGCCATCAAGTTCGCGCTCGCCCACTATCGCGGACAGATGTCGGAAATGGCGCGCCGCCTCGGCATCGGCCGTTCGACGCTCTATCGCAAGATGAAGGAATACGGCCTCGACGAAGGCGCCGACGAGAAGATGGTCGGCGACGAAGGTCAGGCGGCCTGACCGGGGCCCGCGCGCCTGTCACATTGCGCTAGCCCTGGCCGCATAGCTCCAGAACGCCGCCGACGACCGCCTCGGTCAGACTGCCGTCGATGGTTTCCGCGGTGACGAGGCCGCTTACGCGGCCTCTTGCTCTGACGAGGCCGCTTACGCGGCCTCT
>CAZWJF010000002.1:0-217584 GCA_964634325.1 uncultured Rhodoblastus sp. | reverse complement strand
TGACGAGGCCGCTTACGCGGCCTCTTGCTCTGACGAGGCCGCTTACGCGGCCTCTATGGCCTCTTCGTCGCAAATGATCTTCGCGGCTTCCGCGCTCTCGCGCGCGACGTCGACTTTCAGATGCCTGATCGGCGTCGAATTCTTTCCGCCTTCCGCGAAGTGATCGAAGAAGATGCGCATCACCGCGCTCACTCCGATCGGCGTCAGTTGCCGCATGGATTCGGCGTAGAATTTCGCGGCGTTCGGTCCGAAGTTGACGACATCGTAGGACGGGAAATACGCGATGTTCTCACGCGACGACGAAACCTCGTCGGCCGCCACGCGCAGGATCGACTTCGAGGCCGAATTCGAGACCAGAACGTGGCGCGGAACCTGCGTCGCGGCGATCGGCACCGGCGACACCGAGGTGATGATCCGCGACTTCGGATTGACGGCCCGCAGCTTGTCGACGAAGGCCAGGAAATCTCCCGTGACTTCCGACACGCGCGAGTTCCAGAATTCGTACTTGTCCGGGTCGTATTCGCCGCCGTCGACGCCGGGCGCGATCTGCAACACGGCGCCGTCGGACTTGTGAATCCAGGCCTCGGTCAGCCCGAAAGTGAACAGGAAGACGTCCAGCGTCTCGAACATGTGACGGACGGTCGCCAGATGCTTCTCGCGGTCGGCGCGCACGTCCTCCGCCGTCGCATAGCCGTCCGGATTGACGCGCGGACGGAACGGGTCGACGAAGCGGCCGTCCTTGCGGGTCCACACGTCCAGTTCCGGCTTGAAATGGCCGAAGGCGCGGTCGAACAGCTGAAGCAACTGCCGCGTCGTGTAGATATTGCCGTAGCGGCAGGAATAGACGCCGTATTGCAGATGCTCGGCCTCGGCCGCGCTCATGCCCTCGGGCGCCGTCTCCGCCTGATAATAGTGGAACCCGCTCTGCTGGAGCCGTTTGGCCAGATGCTGGGCGAAGCACGAGCCGCCAGTGGCCACCTTGTCGGCCGGCGAAATACGGAACGGTAGATCGACGATCGGATCGACGGCGAAGGGCGGCAGGCCGGCCACGGCCTTGCGCCAGAACCGATGGTCGGGTAGGTCGCTGTAGGGATTGGAAGACACGTTCTTCTCCTCGGAGCCGTCGGCCAAAATAGGCATGCGGCCCTAACTTGTCACGCCGGCCGCCGGCGACCGTTCTCTGAGCCCCTGAGCAGGATGATCTCGCTACTCGACCGCCAGATCGCGCGCCATTGGCGGGACAAGGCCCTGCGCCGCACGAAACCCGGCCGCCGCGTCGCGGTCGTCGGCAATTGCCAGAGCTTCGGCTACGCCTTCGCCGTCAAGCTCTTCGATCCTGCGCTGCAGGTCGACCGCTATCCGCTGGTGGCGCCGTCGTTGGCGGACCTGAAGACGCTGCGAACCGCCCTCGTCGACTACGATATTGTTCTCGCACAGGATTTCGGCCCGCAACTGCTGCGCGACAACGGAGATTCGCAGGCGTTGTTCGCCGCCCTGCCCGGCGTCGTCCGCCTGCCGACGATCAATTTCTACGGCTTCCACCCCGACACCATCCACCTGCTCGACCCGACGCAGGGAAATCGCCTGATCCTCGGCCCGGCCGGCGTCTATCACTCCGCGCTCATTCTGTTCGCCCACATGAGCGGCTTCGGACAGGACCAGACCGAGGCGCTGTTCACGCGCGAGGTCTTCGAACTGGTCGGCTATCTCGACGTCTGGCCGAGCGCGGTCGCCGATATCGAGCGCGCCGGCGCGTCGGTCGACATGAAGCTCGAAAGCCTGATCGCGCGGTGGGCGCGCGGGCGTCCGTTCATGTACACGCCGACGCATCCGCGGCCGCAGGTGATGTTCGACATCGCGCGGCTGGCGATGCACAAGGCCGGCCTGAAGACCCATCCCGTGGACACCGAGGATTACGCCGTCGACGACATGTCGCGCGACTACATCCTGCCGATCTACCCGGCGCTGGCGGAACATTACGGATTTGTCGGCTCTACGCTCCTGAAGCTGGCCCATTACAAGTTCAGCCGCGGGGTCGGCGAGATACTGACCCTGCGCGACTTCGTCGGCCGCAGCCTGGCCGACTATGCGCAGAGGCGGCGCGAACAGCTCGTTCACGCGCGCGTCGCCGAGTGGCTCGACGACGCCGAGATTTCCCGGACGCTCGGACTTCTGTCGGCCGAAGAGCTCAAGCGCCGCGCGCTGGCCCGATGAGGCGACGGAGCGTCGCAGGCGGCGAAAGCTTGTCAGCGCGCGCGCGAGCCATTACCCCTGCGGCGCGATGATGTCTGAAATCGATCATCAGGTCCTGCATGTCTGGCGCAGGCGCCTGCTCAAACTGGAGAGCGGGACGCCGCGCATCGCCGTCGTCGGCAATTGCCAGAGCTTCGGCATCGCCTACGGCATGAAGCTGCTCAACCCGAACGCGCACGTCGACCGCTTCACCATCGTGCGCAAGGGTTTCACGACGCTCAAGATGCTGGCGAAGACGCTGGCGAGCTACGATCACGTCTTTTCGCTGGAGTTTCAGCCGGGCTTCGTGCGCGGCGGCGGCTGGGAGGAATTGCGCGGCCTGCTGCCGCAAGTGTCCTCGATCCCCAGCATCGTCTTTTCCGGCTTTCATCCGGACACGATCTACATTCTCGACCCCACGCGCGGCGGCCTTCCGATCGAGGGGCCGACCGGCCCCTATCATTCCGCGATCGCGCTCTACGCGTACCTGCGCGGCATGAGCGTCGACCAGACCGAGGCGCTCTATTCCGAGGCCTTGTTCGAGGCGCTCGGCTATTTCGACGTCTGGGAAGATTCCTCGCGGGAGTTCCTGCATTTCGCGTCCGCGGCGGGCCTGGATCTGTCCGCCGACCTCGTGCGCTGGAGCCGCGCCGGCGTCTTCATGTATTCCATGAACCACCCCAAGGCCTTCGTCCTGTTCGACGTCGCCAAAGCGCTGCTCGAGAAGGCGGGCGTGCCATTCACCCCCGTCGAGTTCGACGATTTCGCGGTCGACGACATCGTGCGCGGCGCCGTGTTCCCGGTCTATCCGGAAATCGCCGAACGCTACGGCCATCGCGGCAGCTATCTGTTCAAACGCGCCAATTACCGCCTCGCGCGGCAGGTGGGGGAATTCGACGACCTTCGCGCCTACATCGCCGCCAACTTCGCGATCTACGCCAGGCACGAACGCGCGCAACTCATCACGCCGCGCGTCGCCGAGTGGGAGTCCAAGCCAGAGGTCGGCCAGCTGTTCGACTATTATTCGGCGGATGGTCTGGCGCGGCGCTACGCGCGCCGCTGACCGTCACCACGCGACCTTCACGCCGCCCTTGCCGGCGTAGACCGGGTTCTTCGCCCCGAACTCGCCCTCGAAGCTGGCGAACAGCGCGAGCGTCTGCGTCAGCGCGAAATTGACGCCGGCCTTCACCTGCGCCGCGTCGCGGGCCGGGCGCGCCCCGATGACGACGAAGCTTGCGCCCGGCAGCGCGACGAGCGTCGCCGTCTGCGTGCGATTGGTCGACCATTCGTGGCGCCAGGCCAAGCTGACCCAAGGCGTGAGGATCGCTCCGCCGAGATCCAGACGCGCCTCCGCCTTGAGGCCGAGGAAGCTGGGAGTCGAGGCCACGCCCTGCGCGGAATAGGACAGGGCGAAAACGCCGACGCCCGAGCTCGTTTCGGTGAAGGGCCGCGTGTGCAGATGCGCGATTTCGACCGCCGTGAACGGCGTGATCGCGAACTGATCCATCTGCACCCGGCGGCCGAGTTCGAGCCGCGTGCGCACTTCCGTGCTGCCGAAGCTCGCGTTCTCCTGCTCGCTGGCGAAAGCGCCGATCGGTCCGACAGAGCGTTTCGCCTTGTTGGCGTAGGAGGCGTAGGAGACGCTCGCCGTGCCGTAGAAGGACGAAACGCGGAACCCCGTGTAGGCGCCGACATGCACGCCGGTCGAATTGCCGGTCGCCGCGCCCGCATTGAAATTGTTGGAGGAGCCCCCGATGGCGAGACCCATCAGCATTTTGGACCCCAGCTGGTAATCGACGCCGAGCGCGCCGCCGTAGGACGTAAGCGATTGCGCGGACGAGCCGGCGGTCTGATCCCCTTGCAGGTTCGAACGGCCGCCGAAGCCGGAAGCCCACACGCGCCAGCGACGGGTCCCGTCGTCCGGTCGCCTGACCGGCGCCTGATAAGCCTGCCGCGACACCGGCCATCTTTGTCCGTCGACCCGGACCGGCGCGTACTGGAACGGACGCGGCGCCGTAACGATTCTGTCACGCGGTTCGCTGTCGCGCCAAAGCGCCTGCTGATCCTCAAGCACGGACGCGAACAGATGGCCTGCCTGCAAGGCGGCGTTGGCGGCGCCCGTGACCACCCCGTCGCCGGAGAGCTGGCCGAGCGCGCCGGGCGTCGCAGCGTCGGCGGTCTGGTTCAGGGCCAACAAGAGCTGACCGCCGAGGCCGCCCGACAGAACGCTCGAGCCATAATAAACGCCGTTGGCGACGGCCCGCTGGTTGGTCGTCCGGGCGAATGAGCGGAAATCGCGCAGTAGCGCGGTCATATAGACGCTGTCGGCGTCGTAGGTGAGGACGCCCGTGTAGGATGAAGTTCCGGCGGATACGGAATCGAACGCGCCAGTCACGCCGCCAGCGGATGAAATCAACGCGTACTTGGCGCCGCGCGTGAAGTCCGCGTCCTTCCCGCTGATCAAGACCGAGCCGCCCTTGATCGTCGTTGTTCCCGCGACGGCGATCGTATCGCTGCCGCTCGCGTCGATCCGGGCGTTGTAGGTCGACTTCGCGCCGAAGGTCGCGTCTCCGGCGACCGCCAGGACGCCCGGCGCGCCGCCGACGGGGCCCATCGTCAACACGCCGTTGTTGGTCAGATAGGAAATGGACGACCCGGCTGCATTATTCCACACGCCGTCGTTCTTCACGGTCGTCAGCGCAGTGCTGACGATCCGTCCGTCGATCGTCCCGGTATTCTTCATGAGCGCCGCGCCTGACAGCACCTCGATCGCCGAGCCGCCGACGCCTGACAGGATCTTTCCGGAATTGTTCACGGTCGCCGAGCCGCCGTTGACGTCGATCACGACGCCGTCGCCCGCGTTGAGGCCCTTGATCGTGCCCGCATTGTTGATCGTCGCGTCTCCGGCGACGGTTTGCACGGACGCGCCCGCGGTCGAACCTGACAGGAATTTCCCGCTGTCGAGGTCGATCTGGATGGACCCCTGATACCCTGTCGACGCCGCGGCGCCGTAGCCGCTCGCGCCGGACACGTCGCCGTGTATCTGGACCTTGACCGAGCCCTTGCCGGTCGCCTGGGCGATCACGCCGTTTCCGGTCGCGGCGACGCCGCCGGCGCCGATGCTGACCGTGCTCCAGCCGTTCTGGCTGGATGCGTTGACTCCGTCGCCCGAGAGCGCCGTGACTTTGCCCGCGGTCGTGACGGTGACGGCGCCGGCGCCGGTCGTCGAAGCGGCGACCCCGCCCGTCATCAGACCGGCGCTGGTCACGGTGATGTCGCCGCCCGAAGACTGCGCCAGCACGCCGGCCGACGTGCTGGAGACGTCGCCGTTGAGCTTGATCGAAATGTTGCCGGTCCCGCTGGTCGCCGTGACCGCGGGGCCGCCCGCGGTCAGCGTCCCTGCCGCCGTGATCGCGATCGCGCCCTTGCCGCTCGTCGTCGCGATGACCGCCGCAGGCCCGCCCGTGACGTCGCCGCCGAGATTCATGTTGATGGCGCCATCGACCGCGGAGGCCGCCACGCCGACGTAGCCCGAGACTTTCGCGCCGAGATTGAGATTGATCGCGCCGTCGACCGAGGTGGATGCGTTCAGACCCGCGCCGTAGCGTCCGCCGGTCAACACGCCGCCGGCGCCCGTCGTGATGTTGATGTTCGCGCCCGCGCCGGATGTGGTGGCCATCAGCGCGGTGCCCGCAGGCGCGGTGATGGCGCCGTTGATGCCGGAGCCGCTCGGCGTATTCGTATCGATCACGCCGTTGGAGGTCTGAAGCGAGACCCCATAGAAGCCGGTGTCGGACGTAGGCGCCGTCACTGACGACTTCGCATCCATCGAAAAGCCGATGTTGCCGCCGACGGTGGGGGCGAACAGAAGGCGGCCGGAGACGGTGGCGCCGACCAGCGCGACCGTGCGCGCCGCCGACAGATCGGGCGGCGTGATCGCGCCGGTGCAGATGAAATCGCGCGGGCCGACCGACCCCGGCGAACAATCGGCGAGCGCAGGGCTCGCGGACAGGATTGCGGCGCAGCTCGCAACCGCCGTCAGAAGCGGCTTGCGCAGCCTTCGGCCGCTCGTTCCCGAGATGTAGGACCCCGTCGTCATGCCCCAACGATAGGAGGCAGACACTAAACGCTCGTAAGAATTCGTGTTTAACGAAAATCTTAGCGGTTCCGGCGCGCGCCGCGAAAGCGCCGCCGGGTTGTCAGCATTTGAGCGGAAAGGCTATCTTTCGCCACGAAGCCGGGCTATCGCGACAGGAGCGGAGTATGTTTGCGTCGCCGGGACTTACGCGTCTTTAACGCTTCTCGGCAAGATTGCGTTCACCAAGACCGCGCCGCGCGAGCGGCGCGCAGATCGGTGCGACGGCTCGCCGACGGGAGGCTCGCCGCACGCCCGCAAGGAAAACGGAAGAGGATTTGCCGAAAGCCGGAAAGACCGCCGTCCGACGCCTCGTCGCGTCCTCCGCTGCGCCGGTCGCGGGCGCGGCGGCGCTGCTCTGTCTGGTTTCCTCGGGCACGGAGACGGCGGTCGCCAATGGCGATACGCGCACGATTTTCCTCTATCACGCGCATTCCAAGGAAACGATCGCGGCGACCTATCTGGTCAACGGCCGTTACGACGCCGGCGTTCTCAAACAGCTCAACTGGTTCCTGCGCGACTGGCGCGTCGACGAGCCGACCACCATGGACCCGCGCCTCTTCGACGTGGTGTGGGAAGTCTATCGCGAGGCCGGCGCGGGTCAGAGCCCCGTCACGGTCCTCTCCGCCTATCGTTCGCCGCAGACCAACGCCGCCCTGCGCCGCCGCTCGCGCGCTGTCGCTAAACATTCGCAGCACATGCTCGGCAAGGCGATGGATACGACCATGCCCGGCATGTCGATGGAGCAGATCCGCGAGATCGGCATGAAGCTGCAACACGGCGGCGTCGGCTATTACCCGCGCGTACCGTTCGTCCATCTCGACGTCGGCTCGGTTCGCTCGTGGCCGCGCATGAACTACGACCAGCTCGTGCGCCTGTTCCCGGACGGCAAGACCGTGCATCTGCCCTCCAGCGGCCAGCCGCTCGCCCGCTACGAGGAAGCGCGCGCCGAACTCGAGGCGACCGGCAATATTTCGGTGCCGCCGCCTTCGACGTCCAAGAGCTTCTTCGCGTTCCTGTTCGGCGGCGGCGACGACGACGACGAAGGCGGCGCAACCACGACGAGCCGCGGCTCGCGCATCGCGACGCGCGCCTCGCGCGGTCGGACCGAGGTCGCCGCCTATGCGCCGAGCGCATCGCCCTCCGACGACGGCAGCCACAGTTTCTTCCTCGACGAGGAGCGGCGGCGCGCGCAGGAGCAGCCCGCGCCGCTCCAGCGCGCCCAGCGCGATCTGCCGCGCGGCGAAACCTATCTTTCGCCCGGTCCGCAGCCTGTCGCAGCGCCGGCGCCGGCCGCAGCGCCCGAGCCGCGCACGCAGGTCGCCGCGCTCGAACCCGTCGCCGCGAGACCGGAAAAGCCTCAGCCGATCGACGAAGACGCGGCGCGCAAGCCAGACGCCGACGCGATCCTCTCCAGCGCGCCGATGCCGCCGCGACGCCCGTCCGATCTGCCGGACATCGTCGCTTTTGCGCCCCTCCCGCCCGCGCGGCCCGCCGAATTCGCGCCGCTCGCCTACAATGCGCCGACGGCGAACCGACGCGACGCCATCGCCACCCTGATCGGCGCGCCGATGCCGCCGCGCCGCGAACCGGTCGCCCCGGCCAGACTCGATCGCTCGAATTTCCGCGCCATGGCGGGCGCTCAGCCGACCGCGCGCGTGACGACGCAGTCCGTGCTCGGCCCCACAGTCAACGCAGTCCGGGCGGCCGCCCGCGCGCGGCAATCTGTTTTGTCGAATTCGCCGGCGGACGCAGCCGGCCAGTTCGGCGTGAGGCCGAACGAACTCTCCACCGACCGCTTCGCCCCCGCGGGCCGACAGCGCGCGGCGCTCACCGCCGCCCCGGCCAAAGAGGACGACTGATCGGGTTCAGACCGTCTCGACGGTCAAGACCGCGCCCTGCGCGGCGACGCCGGTCACCCGAACCCGGGCGCCCGCAGGCGCGTCGGCGCCCGTCACGCGCCATACCGTGTCCAGAACCTTGGCCTTGCCTTCGCCGGAGACGATCGGCTCGACCAGCGTGAATTCGCGCCCGACAAGCGCAGCGGTGCGGCTGTTGAGCTTATCCTCCCCGCCGGTCGTGAAGCCGCCATAGACCTTGCGTCCGACGAGCGAGAACGCGACCGCCAGGATCGCGAACAGGAGAAGGCTCCATTCGAAGCCGATGGGAATCAGCAGTTCGATCAGACCCAGCGCGACAGCGGCGAATCCGATCCACAGCAGGAAGGCGCCGGGAACGAAAATCTCGGCCCCGCACAGGGCGAGGCCGGCGACCATCCACATGAAAGGCGCATAGAGAGGATCGGGCATGAATTACCTCTGCGTTTGCGTCGGGCCGGCCGCAGGCACGGACGCTGCGCGCTGGCGTCTTGCGTCGTCGCTCGCTGCTTCGCCCAGCGCCGAACGGGCGATCTCGGCGATGCCGCCGATCGAACCGGCGACGCCCGCCAGATCCATCGGCAGGATGAAGGTCTTCTGGTTCGGCGCCTTAGCGAATGCGTCGAGCGCGCGCACGTATTTCTCCGCGACGAAATAATTGAGCGCCGCGATGTCGCCGCTGCCGATCGCTTCCGACACCATGCGCGTCGCCTCGGCCTCCGCCTGCGCGGAGCGCTCGCGCGCCTCGGCGTCGCGGAACGCCGCTTCCTTGCGCCCTTCCGCATCCAGCACCACCGCCTGCTTGCGCCCCTCGGCGCGCAGGATTTCCGCCTGCCGCAGACCCTCGGCCTCCAGAATGTTCGCGCGCTTTTCGCGCTCGGCCTTCATCTGGCGCGCCATCGAATCGATGAGGTCCTTCGGCGGGACAATGTCCTTGATCTCGATCCGGTTCGTCTTGACGCCCCACGGCTCGACCGCCTGATCGACCACGCCGAGCAGGCGTACGTTGATCTCGTCGCGATGCGACAGGAGCTGGTCGAGATCCATCGAGCCCATGACCGTGCGGATATTGGTCATGACGAGATTGAGCAGCGCGATCTCGAGATTGGCGACCTCGTAGGACGCGCGCGCGGCGTCCAGCACCTGGAAGAAGACGACGCCGTCGACGGTGACGTTGGCGTTGTCGCGGGTGATGACCTCCTGCGAGGGAACGTCGATCACCTGCTCCATCATGTTCATGCGCCGGCCGACGCGGTCGATCCAAGGCAGGATCAGCGCGAGGCCGGGCCGCAACGTCGTCGAATATTTGCCGAAACGTTCGACCGTGTAGTTGTAGCCCTGCGGCACTTGCCGCACGCCCATCATCAGGGTGAGCACCACCAGAACGACGACAGCGACGGCGAAAAGACTGAAACCAGCGAACATGTGTCGCTCCATCCGGATTCGGAAAGTCGATGCGAATCTAACCGGAGAATTGTTTCGTTTCGATTGGCGCGATGTGCGAAATGGCGCCCGACGGCACAGGCGCGCCCGCCCGTCGTGTGGCGGGCGGGCGCTTGTATATTCGTCTAACAGCGCTGGCGCGAGAGGCGTCGGCTACCTGGGAACTGGCGCCGTCTGGAACACGACGTCGCGGTCGGCTGGCCACTTCATCCGCCAGCCGAGCCGGATCTCTTTCTGCTCCTGTGGCTTGAGCTCGTAGCTCCAGGCCATCACACCACGCTTGTCGCCGACCTGCTTTTCCGTCGGCGCGGTCGTCTGCGGAAGCAGTTCGACCGTGATCGCGGTGTTTTCCGAGAATGGAATGCGATCGACGATGGTCGCCCGGATGGGGAAGTCGTGCAGGTTGCGCACAGTCGTCTTGAACTCGCGCGCGTCGACCTTGGACTGATTGTACCAGGTCGGCTCGTTTTCCTTCTTCTTCACGGGAACACGTACGACCTTGACGCGATCGTCGGCGCCGAAGCCGAGATCGAAGCCTTCGCCGGGAGAGATGACGCCGATCGACCCGCGCCCGACGAAAGCGCCGTCGCGCTGCACCGAGACCGAGCCGGGCAACAGCGGCGCGTCTTCCGCGTTTTCGATATGCGCCTCCAGATAGGCGGTCGGGTCGAGCTCCGGCGCGCTCTTCACGATCAGCGCAGGCTCATAGCGCCTGGTCGCGAGCGCGAAATTCTTGGACGCGCCGTCGGCGGGAACGCTGATGCGGCCGGGCACGAGGAAGCTCGCCTGCCACGCGTCGGCGGAAAGCGTCGCCTGCTGCTCTTCGGCCTGCACGGGCATTGACGCCGGAGGCGCGGGCGCAGCCAGCCTGTCGCGCGCTGCGTCCATCTGCATGCTCTTGGCCATCGGCGCCGCCTCGCGCCGCGCAGCGCCGGCGGCCATCGGGATCGGCGGTTCCCAGAAGGCGATGCGCTCGGGCTGCAGGTCGGGCGCCTGCGCGCCGCGCAACGCCCGCGTCGTCGAAACGGCGAGCGCCACGTCGCTCCAGTCCTCGCCCGTGCGCTGCGTGATCTCCGCACGTCGAACGAGATCGAGAGCCGGCTTGCGGCTCGCGCCGCCCGTATCGAGCTTGGCGTCGTAGGTCGGCCGCCACGATGCGCCGCTGACCCGATAAGTCACGGAGAGTTTGGCCTTCGTCGCGCCGCCCGCATCGAGCGCTATGGTTATGTCGCGCAGCGGCGGCTTGCCGGTCGGTCGCGGCCGACTCGCCTCGACCGCCTTGATTTCCTCGTCGATGTCGCGCGCCCGCGCGCGCGCCGAACGCAATTCGTCGCCGACCTTGGCGAGCGCGGTCCCGATCGCGTCGAACGCGCCGTTCCACTGCGAAACCTCGAGCGGCTTTGCTTCGGGCGACAGCTTCTCCGGCGAAGCCTGCCCAAAATGCTTGATCATCTCCTGCTTCGCCGTCAGTGCGTCGATGGTCACTTGCCAGCCTTCGCGATCCGACCGCAGGCTTTTCAGACGCGCATCGATCGCTGTGTCGGTCTTGACGTCCGCAGGCGCGACCCGCGACTCGACCGAACCGATCGCGAGGGCGGCGCCGCCTTCGCCCGCGACGCGCAGGGTTGCGGGATCCAGCGCATAGGGCAAGCCTTTCAGCAGGACGTTCGACGCCCCGGCCGGAAGCTCGAGATCCAGCACGCGCGTGACCAGCGCCGCATCGGGATAGACGGTGACGGAATCGATGCGCGAACGCGCCTCTATTTCGGCGGCCGAGGCGACGGCGACCGGCGTGAAGGCGGCGGCGGCCGCCAGAGAAAATCTGCGCATGTGTCTCCCCTCGAGCAAAAGCGGCGCAATCACGTCGGCGCAATGCGGAAATTTCACGGCGAATGCGCGGCCAGCGCAAGGCTTGCGATCAAAGGGTTTACGCGCGACGCTCGGTCGCGCAATGTGCGCGCCCCGCGCCACTGGACACTTCTGATCGTGCTGCATCGGCTCGCACACTGGGCTTACGACCGGGCCTGGCTCCTCATGATCGCGACGACGATGCTGTGGGGAGGCAACGGCGTCGCCTCGCGGCTTGCGGTCGGGCGCGTCACGCCGATGTCGCTGGTCTTCATCCGCTGGCTCGCTGTCTGCGTCCTGCTGGCGATCGCGTTGCGCAGCCAGTTGCAGGCGCATCGCGCCGAGCTTGTCGCACATCGCTGGCGCATCCTTCTGATGGCGGGCTTCGGCTTCACCGGCTTCACGGTGCTGTTCTACGCGTCCGCCTATTACACGACGGCCGTCAACATCACGCTGCTGCAATCCTCGATCCCGCCGATGGTGCTCGCCATGTCGATCGTGATCGTGGGCGTGCGGCCGACGTTGATGCAGATCGTCGGCATGCTGGTGACGCTCGTCGGCGTCTCCCTGATCGCCACGCACGGCGAACCGTTGAAGATCATGCAGACACAGTTCAATCACGGCGACATTCTCGTCCTGATCGCGTGCGTCTTCTATGCGGGCTACACGTTCGCGCTACGCAACCGGCCGCCGCTGCCGCCGCTCGTCTTCTTCGCCGCGCTCGCCTTCGCCGCGCTCGTCACGTCGTTTCCGTTCATGCTGGGAGAAGTCGCGACCGGCCATTTTCATTGGCCGACTCAGTCGGGCTGGCTGGTGCTGACTTTCGTCGCGCTCGGCCCCTCGCTCGCCTCGCAGCTTCTCTACATGCGCGCGGTCGAACTCATCGGCCCCAATCGCGCGGGGCTGTTTTCAAACCTCGTGCCGATCTTCGGCGCGCTGTTCGCAGTGGTCATCCTCGGCGAGGAATTCCACATCTACCACGCGCTGGCGCTGGCGTTGACGCTCGCCGGAATATGGCTGGCCGAGCAGCGCGCGCGATAGTTGGTCCCCTCTCCCCGCCTGCGGGGAGAGGGGAATTGCAATCAAAACGCCAGAACCTTCGCCTGCTTCACGCCCGGCAGCTTCTGGATTTCGCCGAGCGTCGCTTCCGGCGGATCGCTGTCGACGGACACGAGCGCGATCGCCGAGCCGCCCTCCTGATCGCGGCCGAGCGCAAAGGTCGCGATATTGACCTTGGCGTCGCCGAGCAGACCGGCGAAGCGGCCGATGAAGCCCGGCTTGTCCTCGTTTGTCACGTAGATCATGTGCGGGCAGAATTCGGCGTCGACCTTGATGCCCTTGATGTCGAGAATGCGCGGCTTGCCGTCGTGGAAGACCGTGCCGGCGACCGAACGCTCCTGCCGCTCCGTGACCACCGACAGCGTGATGAGCGATTCGTAGTCGCCCGCCGCAGCCCGCGTCACTTCGTCGATCACGATGCCGCGCTCCTTGGCGACGATCGGCGCCGAGACGACGTTGACGTCCGACAGCAGCGGCCGCAGCAGGCCTGCGATCGCCGCCGCCGTGATCGCCTTGGTCTTCAGATCCGCGACATTGCCCTCGTAGGTGATCGTCACCTTCTTGATGCCGCTCTCGGTGAGCTGGCCGGCGAACGAGCCGAGTTTCTCGGCGAGCGCGATAAACGGCTTCAGCTTCGGCGCCTCTTCCGCCGTGATCGACGGGAAGTTGACGGCGTTCGAAATGGCGCCGCGCGTGAGATAGTCCGACATCTGCTCGGCCACCTGCAACGCGACGTTCTCCTGCGCTTCCGAAGTCGACGCGCCGAGATGCGGCGTGCAGACGACGTTCGAACGGCCGAACAGGACGTTGCTGGTCGCCGGCTCCTCGATGAACACGTCGAAGGCCGCGCCCGCGACATGGCCGGAATCGAGCAGACCCGCCAGCGCCTGTTCGTCGACGAGGCCGCCGCGCGCGCAATTGACGATGCGCACGCCCTTTTTCGTCTTGGCGAGATTCTCGGCCGACAGGATGTTCTTGGTCTGCGCCGTCATCGGCGTGTGCAGCGTAATGATGTCCGCGCGCGCCAGAAGCTCTTCCAGCTCCACCTTCTCGACGCCGATGTCCTTGGCGCGTTCCGGCGACAGGAAGGGATCGAAGGCGATGACGCGCATGCGCAGGCCGACGGCGCGGTCGGCGACGATCGAGCCGATATTGCCGCAACCGATCACGCCGAGCGTCTTACCGGTGATCTCGACGC
The DNA here is from genome assembly GCA_964634325.1 of uncultured Rhodoblastus sp. Lineage (GTDB taxonomy): Bacteria > Pseudomonadota > Alphaproteobacteria > Rhizobiales > Beijerinckiaceae > JAJXWB01. The sequence continues at coordinate 203,792 of CAZWJF010000002.1, read as the reverse complement.
CCATGAAACGGTTCTTCTCCCACTTGCCGGCCTGCGTGGAGGCGTCGGCGGCGGGGATTTCGCGGGCGAGCGCGAACATCATGGCGATGGCGTGCTCGGCGGTCGTGATCGAATTGCCGAACGGCGTGTTCATCACGATGATGCCGCGCGCGGTGGCGGCCGGAATGTCGACGTTGTCGACGCCAATGCCGGCGCGGCCGATGACTTTCAGGTTCTTGGCGTTCTCGAGGATCTTCGCCGTGACCTTCGTGGCCGAGCGGATGGCGAGACCGTCGTAATCGCCGATGATCGCGGCGAGCTTGTCCTTGTCCTTGCCGAGCGCCGGTTGAAAATCGACCTCGACGCCGCGTTCCTTGAAGATGGCGACGGCGGCGGGCGACAGGGCGTCGGAAATGAGTACGCGAGGAGCCATTGGATGCGTCCTTGATGATAGGGAAAATGGACCGCGAGCCGTCAGGCTCGCAGTCTTGAATTCAGGAAGAGCGAGCCTGAAGGCTCGCGGTCCATATGCTACGCCGCCTTGGCCAGACCTGCCTTGGCTTCAGCGAACGCCCAGTCGAGCCACGCGGTCAGCGCTTCGACGTCCGACTTCTCGACCGTCGCGCCGCACCAGATGCGCAGGCCGGGCGGCGCGTCGCGATAGGCGCCGATGTCGTAGGCCACTTTCTCCTTCTCCAGCAGCGTGGCGAGCTGCTTGGCGAAGGCGGCCTGCTGATCGGCGGGCAGCGCCGCGATCGCGGGGTCGACCACCTTGAGGCACACGCTGGTGTTGGAGCGGATGTCCGCGCTCTTGGCGAGGAAATCGACCCACGGCGTCTTCGCTTTCCAGTCGGCGATCGCCTTCGTGTTGGCGTCGGCGCGCGCAACCAGCGCATCGAGGCCGCCGATCGACTTCGCCCATTGCAGCGCGTCGATATAGTCCTCGACGCAGAGCATGGACGGCGTGTTGATCGTCTCGCCTTCGAAGATGCCTTCGATCAGCTTGCCGCCCTTGGTCATGCGGAAGATCTTCGGCAACGGCCATGCGGGCTTGTAGGTCTCGAGACGTTCGACCGCGCGCGGCGACAGGATCAGGACGCCATGCGCCGCTTCGCCGCCGAGCGCCTTCTGCCAGGAGAAGGTGACGACGTCGAGTTTCGGAAAGTCGAGCTTCTGCGCGAACGCCGCCGAGGTCGCGTCGCAGATCGTCAGGCCCTTGCGGTCGGCCTTGATCCAATCGCCGTTCGGCACGCGCACGCCGGAGGTCGTGCCGTTCCAGGTGAAGACGACGTCGTGGTCGAAATTCACGCTGGCGAGATCGGGAATGTCGCCGTAGCCGGCCTTGAGCGCACGGGCGTCCTTGAGCTGCAGCTGCTTGACGACGTCCGTCACCCAGCCGTCGCCGAAGCTTTCCCACGCCAGCATGTCGACCGGGCGGGCGCCGAGCAGCGACCACAAGGCCATCTCCACCGCGCCGGTGTCGGAGGCCGGCACGATGCCGATGCGATAGTCGGCGGGAACCTGCAGAACCTCGCGGGTGAGATCGATGGCGAGCTTCAGCTTCGCCTTGCCGACCTTGGCGCGGTGCGACCGGCCGAGAGGGGCGTCCTTCAACGCATCCAGCGCCCAACCAGGGCGCTTGGCGCAGGGACCGGAGGAAAAATTGGGATTGGCCGGCCGCTGGCCGGGCTTCGCGATCGTCATATAAGCCATCCTTTCAGATGGGCGCCTCCCGTTGGGGGGAGGTGTCCCGCGGACGGCGATACGCGCAAGTCGCGCAGAAAGCAAGCGCGACAAAATGAAACGGCGGGCCGAAGCCCGCCGCGTGCCGTCCGAAGTCCGGTTCGATCAGTCCGGCGTATAGCGCAGGCCGATGCGAACTTCCCGCGCAGTATTGGCCACCGAATTGGTCGCGCCGGTGAAGCTCGTGTAGGAGGTCACCTTGCCCAGATTCAGGTAGCGCGCGCCGATGTCGACCGAGACGTTCGGCGTCACGGCGTAGGAGAAGCCGGCCATCAGGGCCCACGCGAGCTGCGTCGATTGCCAGGAGCGCTGCTGGTCGAGGTTGTAATACCAGGTCACGGCCGTATTGAGCGCGTCGGCGACGCTGATCTGATAGGCGCGGCCGTTGCTCATGAACCAGTTCTGGGAGGCCTTCTGGTACACGTAGTTGAAGCCGACGCCGGCGCCGACATAGGGCGTCAGGCCCCACCACGTGCCGAGGTCGGCGTAGAGATTGAACAACACGGTCGTGTTGGTCATGCGGGCGCGATACCAATCGTTACACGTGTCGTAGACCGGCGCTTCGGTGGTCGCGCTCGTCAGCTGCCAGCCCGTGATGCACGAGATCGTCGCGGTATTGCCGGAGAAGGTGCGCGGCGCGCGCCAGTCGAGGGTGAGGTCGGCGCGGATCCAGTCGCTGAACTTGTAACCGGCGCCGAGGCCGAAGCTCCAGTTGTTCGGAAACGATCCGCCGCGCGGCAGGATGACGCTGCCGATGCTGATCTGCGCATCTTTCGCGACGCCGAGGTCGCCGCGCAAATACCAGCCTGTCGCGAAGGTGACCGGCCCTTCTTCGGCGGGCTGATCTAGGCCGGCAGGAGGCGGAGCGGCTCCGATCGGCGCCGCATAGCCTGGATCGGCGGCCTGTGCGAGGGAAGTAGCGCCGATGATCGCGCAGACCGTCGCCGCCGCCATCCCGATTCCGCGAGCAAGCAAACTCATATCGCTCATCCTTGACTTGGCCCGACTCCCGGGCCCGGGACATCCGTGAATCGAAAATGAGCGAACATGCTTAAAATGCGCTTAACCCTAACGAATTCATGTAAATTTCTTTGGCCGGCGGCTCGGCCTGACACGAAAACAAAACGGCGCGGAATATCCGCGCCGTCGATACCGTGAATATTTACGAAGTCTTAGTATTTGCGAACCAGCGGGCCGGGGCGGCTGCCGAAGATCGGCGCGTTGGCGGCCAGGACCGGGCCGGCGCCGGCGTCGCCGAGCATGTAGCGCACGCCCAGGCGGAAATCGTGAGCCGTGTGTTTGTAGGACTGAACCTCGAAGAAGCAGCCGGCGATGGCGCCGCAAACGATCGGGTTGCTCGTCAGAGTGCCCATGTTGATGTAGCGGTAGCCCGCGTCGATCTTCAGGTTAGGCGTGACGTTGTAGCCGAGGCCGGCCATGAGCGCCCAGGCCAGATTGGTCTGGGTCTTGTCGGCGGCGTAGCCGGTGCCGAGACCGACGTCGGTCAGGCCCTTCATGCGATGGTTGGCGACGCCGACGCCCGCGCCGACGTAAGGCGTAATGCCGTACCACGTGCCGAGATCGACGTAGCCGTTGAGCATGAACAGCGCCGAGCTGACGTTGGCGGTGTAGGTGTCGGTACAGACCGATCCGCAGCCCAGATAGCTGACGCCCTTGCGATAGGCAGCCGACGAACGATATTCGATGGTCGCGTCGCTACGGAACCAGTTGTTGATCTGATAGCCGACGCCGAAATCGATCAGCGCGGAATCGCCGAGATCCGAATAGGCGGTCGTGATGCCGGGGGCGGCGCCGCCGGCGAGGTTCACAGGCTGCAGCGTCGAGCGCAGGCCGGACATCTGATTGATTCCGACGCCTACGTCGCCGCGCAGATACCAGCCGCTCGTATCCATCGCGGCGGCGACGATCGGCGCTTCGACCGGCGGGGGAGGCGGAAGCAGGTCGGCCGCCAGAGCAGGCCCCATGAGGCCGATGGCGAACGCGCCCGTCAGGGAAAGGGCCTTGATCTTGCCCATGCGAATTTCCTTTGCATTGACGGGCAAGCGCCCGGATCCGATAGAGACGGATAGGAAATTCGCAGAGCTTTCTTAATTTCGACTTAACCCTAACCCTTAACCACGCTCGTTTACGCGGCCGCCGCGGCGTCGAGCGCGCCGCAGACGTCGTCGACGACTTTCTCGACCAGATCCCGGTCGTCGCCTTCTCCCATCACGCGGATCACGGGCTCCGTGCCCGACGGCCGGATGAGCAGACGTCCGCCAGCCCCGAGCCGCGCGCGCGCTTCGTCGATCGAACTGGCCACGCCCGGACGCTCCAGAACCGCGCTGCGCGCCCGCACATTCTTCAGAATCTGCGGCAGCGGCTCGAACAAATGGCAGACCTCGCTGACCGGCCGGCCCTTCTTCTTGACCACGGCCAGCACCTGCATGGCCGCCACCAGACCGTCGCCGGTCGTCGAATAGTCCGACATGATGATGTGGCCCGACTGCTCGCCGCCGACATTGTAGCCGCCCGCCCGCATGCGCTCGAGCACGTAGCGATCGCCGACCGCCGTGCGTTCGAGTCCGAGTCCGACGCCCGCCAGATAGCGTTCGAGTCCGAGATTGGACATGACGGTCGCGACGATGCCGGGCTTCGACAGCATCTCGTCTTCTTTCCAGCTCGTGGCGACGACCGCCATGAGTTGGTCGCCGTCGACGAGATGGCCGCGTTCGTCGACGATCAGCACGCGATCGGCGTCGCCGTCCAGCGCTATGCCGATGTCGGCGCGCATTTCGCGCACCTTGGCCGACAGCGCCGCCGGCGCGGTCGAGCCGACGTCGCGATTGATGTTGAGGCCATTGGGTTCGCAGCCGATCGAGAAGACTTCCGCGCCCAGCTCCCACAGGGCCTCCGGCGCGACCTTGTACGCCGCGCCGTTGGCGCAATCGACCACGATGCGCAGGCCGTCGAGCGAGACGCTGCGCGGCAGCGTGCGCTTGGCGAATTCGATGTAGCGGGCCTGCACGTCGTCGACCCGCTTGGCGCGGCCGAGCGCCGGCGACTTTGCGAGTTTCGACGTCAAATCCTGATCGAGCAGCGACTCGATCTCCAGCTCGACCTCGTCCGACAATTTGTAGCCGTCAGGTCCGAACAGCTTGATGCCGTTGTCCTCGTAGGGATTGTGCGAAGCCGAGATCATCACGCCGAGATCGGCGCGCATCGAACGTGTCAGCATGCCAACCGCTGGCGTCGGGATCGGCCCGAGGATCAGCGGGTCCATGCCGACGGACGCGAAGCCGGAGACCAGCGCATATTCGATCATGTAGCCCGACAGGCGCGTATCCTTGCCGATGACCACGCGGTGGCGATATTCGCCACGCTGGAAAACGAGGCCGGCGGCCTGCCCGACCTTGAGGGCCAGTTCCGGCGTGATGACGCGATTGGCGACGCCGCGAATGCCGTCGGTGCCGAAATACTTGCGGCTCATTGTGCTCCTCGGGCGCCGCCTGGCGCCGACTGTCAGAGTTTAGACCAGCCGTGGCGCAGGGCGCCGAATAACGTTAGGTGTTCGTTAACAGGCGGAAGGAATAGCCGACCATGGCTCTGAAGGCGACCATTTATCACAACCCGGCCTGCGGCACGTCGCGGAACGTTCTGGCGGCCCTGCGCGAGGCTGGCCTCCAGCCGCAGGTGATCGAATATCTCAAGACGCCGCCCGATCGTAAAACGCTCGAAAGCCTCTTGAAGAACATGGGCAAGAACGTGCGGGACATCCTGCGCAAGCGCGGGACGCCTTTCGAAGACCTGGGCCTCGCCGACCCGAATCTGACCGACGATCAGATATTCGCGGCGATCGCAAAACACCCGATCCTGATCGAGCGTCCGATCGTGGTCGTCGACGGCAAGGCGGCCCTGTGCCGCCCGTCGGAGACAGTGAAGGCCCTCTTGAGCTGAGTGAGCGCCGCCCGGTGCGCGGGAGCACGGCCGCGGTCGCATGGTCCAGTTATGAACGATCCGCTCGTCATTCACTGGGTCGCGCGAGATGGACCAGACACAGCAATCCCCGTCGCAGCGCTGGCGCGCAATCTACGCCGCGCTCGCCCTCCTCATGTTCGGTCTGTGGGGCTGGAGCCTCGAAGAGCCGATCAAACACTGGGGCGATCCGAATGAAGACGGTTTTTCCTACATCGCCGTGTTCTACGCGACGCCTTTCTGCCTCGTGCCGGGCCTTCTGCTGGCGAGGGATGCGATCTTCCGCCGCGACCGCGGGCTCGCCCGTCCGGCGGTCGTCATCGCCTGCGGCGCGCTGGCGGTCGTCGTCGCTTTCCTTATCTTCCAGCGGATCATGAACGGGCCGGAAGGCTGAGGCGAAACGTCCGGCCTATTTCTGCGGCGATATCTGCGGGTCGGCGCCGATCGCCGGCGTCAGCAAGGTTGGCGCGTGCGCAGGGTCGGCGATCAGCATGCTCGGCGACTTGCCGTCCCATCTCAGACGCGCCTGCGCCGCCAGAACAGCGAGATAATTGTTGAACCCGCCGACGCCCTCGATCTCCGATCTCAACCGCGCCGCCTGCCCCTGTCCCTGGAGCACGGCGGCGTCGCGATCGGCCTGCGCGCGGGCGCGGATGGCGTCGGCCTCGCCAGCGGCCCGCGCGCGCGCCTGATTGGCTTCGCCCTCGGCCATGGTCGTGCGCTGCTTGGCCTGGAATTCCGAGACCTTCACCCGGTTCTCTTCGGCGATCGCGTCGTTCTTCGCCGTCACCGACTTTTCGTTCGAGGCGATGAACGCCTGCGAATAGCCGATGCGGGCGATCTGCAGCGACTGCAGTTCGATGCGGAACAATTCCCGCAAGGCGTTGGCGGCGGCGCGCGTCGCCTCCGCCTGGATCGCCTCGCGGTTCTCCGATAGCGAATTGGTGTTGCGCGCGGCGAATACGCGGCCCACGCGATCCTGAACCACGGGAATGATGTTGTCGGTGATGTCGGCGCTGCCGGAGCGCCCGACCTCGTAGAGCAGATGGAAGACCGCGGAATCCGGGACCGAATAGGTCACGTTGATGTCGAGGTCGATCTTCTGGTTGTCGATCGTGTTGACCGAAAAGGCAGGGACGTGAAGGTTGGTCAGGCTCACCTGCGCGTAATCGACCGACGACACGAACGGCGCCTTCAAGTGCAGGCCCGGGCCCACCGGCTTCTCCGAAACGACCGTGCCGAACATGCGCACGCCCGCACGCTCCGTCGGATTGACCGTGAAGAAGGAATTGTAGGCGCCGAGCGCCAGCAGAGCCGCGACGACGCCGACGAGCGCGGTGCGGCCGGAAATCGCGCCGCCCTTGGGCGCAGTGGGTGAAGGCAATGAAAACGTCATGTCCGCCTCAGCCGGAAGGCCGCCGCGAGCGATGCGCGCGCAGCGGCTGCAAGGTGCAGGCGAGCCATGGCTTGGCCATTAATTCGACGCGTCGGACGCCGGCCACATCGTCGATCTTGCGCGGCGTGGTTTGCGGAACGTTGCCTCGAAAAGAAAAAGGCCCGGCGTCGCGCCGGGCCCCTTGATCTCAGCCGGTCGGCTGCGGCTCGAGGCCGCCCGCATCCGGCTCCGGCGGCGCCGGTCGGTTGCGGCCGGTGGTCGGCACGGCGGCCGTACGCGGCGGCGTCGAATCGCCGGTGTCGCGCACCGGCGGCACGCCCTTGAGCAGGCCCAGAATCTCGTCGCCGGAAAGCGTCTCGTATTCGATCAGGCCCTTGGCGAGCGTTTCGAGGTCCTGCCGCTTCTCGGTGAGGATGCGCCGCGCTTCCGAAAGGCCGCTTTCGACCAGACGCCGCACTTCGGCGTCGATCTTCTGCGAGGTTTCTTCCGAAACGCTCTGCTGGCGCCCCATGGAATAGCCGAGGAACACTTCCTGCTCGTTCTCGCCGTACATGACGGTGCCGAGTTCCTTCGAGAAGCCCCAGCGCGTCACCATGGCGCGGGCGAGCTTGGTCGCCTGCTCGATGTCGGATTGAGCGCCCGAGGTCACCTTGTCCTCGCCGAAGATGATCTCCTCGGACACGCGGCCGCCCATCAGCACCGCAAGGCGCGACATCATCTGCTCGTAGCTCATCGACAGCTTGTCGCGCTCGGGCAGTTGCATGACCATGCCGAGCGCGCGGCCGCGCGGAATGATCGTCGCCTTGTGGACGGGATCGGTCGCCGGAACGTTGAGCGCGACGATGGCGTGGCCGCCTTCGTGATAGGCGGTCAGTTGCTTTTCGCCCTCCGTCATCACGAGGGTGCGCCGCTCGGCGCCCATCATGATCTTGTCCTTGGAATCCTCGAACTCGGCCATGGTCACGATGCGCTTGCCGCGCCGCGCGGCCATCAGCGCCGCCTCGTTGACGAGGTTCATCAGGTCCGCGCCGGAGAAACCCGGCGTGCCGCGGGCCACCGTCTTGAGATCGACGTCGGGCGCGAGCGGCACCTTGCGCACGTGGACGCGCAGAATCTTCTCGCGGCCGATGACGTCGGGGTTCGGGACCACGATCTGGCGATCGAAGCGGCCGGGACGCAGCAACGCGGGATCGAGCACGTCGGGCCGGTTGGTCGCGGCGATCAGGATGATGCCTTCGTTGGCCTCGAAGCCGTCCATCTCGACCAGCAACTGGTTGAGCGTCTGCTCGCGTTCGTCGTTGCCGCCGCCCAGGCCCGCGCCGCGATGACGGCCGACGGCGTCGATTTCGTCGATGAAGATGATGCAGGGCGCGTTCTTCTTGGCCTGCTCGAACATGTCGCGCACGCGGCTCGCGCCGACGCCGACGAACATTTCGACGAAATCAGAGCCCGAAATCGTGAAGAAGGGAACGTTGGCTTCGCCCGCGATCGCGCGCGCCAGCAGCGTCTTGCCGGTGCCGGGCGGGCCGACGAGCAGCACGCCGCGCGGGATGCGTCCGCCGAGCCGCTGAAACTTCTGCGGGTCGCGCAGGAATTCGACGATTTCCTGAAGGTCTTCCTTGGCCTCGTCGACGCCGGCGACGTCTTCGAAAGTCACGCGCCCTCGCGTTTCTGTCAGAAGCTTGGCCTTGGACTTCCCGAATCCCATGGCCTTGCCGGCGCCCCCCTGCATCTGGCGAGACAGAAATATCCATACGCCGAGAAAGGCGATCAGCGGCAGCCCGTTGACCAGCAGCGTCACCAGCCAGTTGTTGCCTTCGGACGGCGGACGCGCGGTGATGGCGACGTTCTTTTTGTAGAGCGTCTGCACCAGCGAGGGATCGTTCGGCGCGTAGGTCGTGAAATCGCGGCCGTCGGTGTAATGGCCGGAGATGTCGGCGCCTGCGATGGTCACATCGCGCACGCGGCCCTGATCGACCTGGCTCAGAAGTTCGCTGAACGATATGGCAGTCGAGGCCTGACGCTGCGACGGGTTCTGGAACAGCATCACCAGCGCGACGACCAGGAAGAAGATGATCACCCAGAGGGCGAAATTCCGGAAGTTCGGGTTCATCAGGGACCTACATGGCGCGACGAGAGCGATCTGCGACGCGAACGATTAACGAACCAATTTAGGCGCCCGGCCCCCCGTTGCCAAGGAGAGCGCGGAAACGTGATTGACGCAGCCTTGGAGGCGCCGCGCCGTCAGGAGCGGCGCGGCGGTTGGGGCTTCATTATCAGACGCTTGGCGGTGAGCCGGATTGCGACCCCGCCGAGCGTCGCCGCGACTGGGCCGCCCTGCCTCAGCCGCGCGGCCACATTTTCCGCCTGCTCGAGACGCGGCGCGGCGCCGGGATTGATTCGCGCAATCTCCCGAAACAGCAGGCGGATCAAGGCTTCTTCGGAGAGCGCGCCCAGCTCCGACGCGGCGACTTCGAACTGGTCCGGCTCGCGTCGCGCAGGCAGGGCGTCGAGCTGGGCCGCGATCAGCGGCGCCAGCGCCGCCTCCGCCCGCGCCGCCCGCGCGGCGAGCCGCGCCAGCGCGTTCCGGTCCAGCCCCTCCTGCGCCAGCGACGCGGCCAAGCGACGCAACTGCGGCCGGCGATAGGCCTCGTCGCTGTTGGTCGGATCGTCGAAGAAGGGCAGCCCTTCCGCCCGGCAATGGGCGACGAGGTCGGCCTTGGAGAAGGACAGCAGCGGCCGGGCGAGCCAGATCCCCCCTGCGCCCGGCGCCGGCGCGAGCGCCGCCATCCCGGCGAGGCCGGCGGGGCCGCTGCCGCGGGTCAGGCGCATGAGCACGGTTTCGGCCTGATCGTCGGCGTGATGCGCGGTCACGATCGTGTCCGCCCCGATCGAACGCGCCCGTTCGGCGAGCAGCGCGTAGCGGGCTTCGCGGGCGGCGGCGGGCAAACCCGTCGCGGGCTTGGAGCCGCGCCACTGCAGGATCGCGTGCTCCAACCCTCGCGCCGCGCAGACGGCGGCGACCGCTTCGGCCTCGCGTCGCGCGCCGGGCCTCAGACCGTGATCGACTGTGGCGACGGAAATGGGAATGGTGGTTTCGTCGCGCCAGCGGTCGGCGAGCGCCAGCAGCGCCATCGAATCGGGACCGCCGGACACCGCCAGCAGCAGGCCGCGCGCGCCGGCGAGCCGACCGAAAATCTCGGCCGGCGGCGGCAATGGCGCGGCCGCCCGCGTCAGCACGAAATCTTCTTGGCCTCGCGTTCCGCGGCCCGGATCGTGCTCGAGGCGCTCGGATACTTGCGGGCGACTTCAGCGAAAGACGCGCAAGCCTGCTCCTTGGCGCCGAGCGCGTGCAGCGACTGGCCGAGCCGCAGCATCGCTTCCGGCCCCTTGGACGAATTGGCGAACTGGGTGGAGATTTTCAGATATTGCTCCGCGGCTTCGCGATGCCGGCCGCGCTGGAAATAGGATTCCCCCAGACCGAAGATCGCGTCGGGCGCGAAGCGGGTTTTGCCGTGTTTGGCGATGAGGGTCGAAAAGCCCTTCTCGGCTGCGTCGTATTGCCCCTGCTTCAAGAGATTCGAGGCTTGCTCGTATTCCTCTTTCGGACCGAGCGGCTGGATGGACGCGACCTGCGGTTCGCTCGCGCCAGGCGCAACGGCGGGCGGCGGCGGCGCAGACCCGAGGTCCAGAGGCTTCATCGACGCCGGGGCGCCGGTCGGCTCGCGGGCGCCGAGCGGACCGGCCGGCGTCTGCTGGAGCGGCGCGCTGGGAAGCGTCGTGCCCAGTTGTCGCGGCGCGCCGGGGGCGCCGGGATCCTGGCTGGGATCGAACGCGTCGCCGCGGCGCCCGTGCGCTGGCTCGGCGCCCGTCGTGGGCCGGAGTTGGCCAGGCGCGCCGACGACCGCAGGCGCCGGAATGGGGTCCTGCCGGACGGCGGCGGCCGGCGGCGTGGATGCGGCGGCCGACGACGGCTGCGCCCGCGCCTGCTCCTCCAGCTTGCGCACCTGGAACTGCAATTGCTCGATCTGGCCGGTCAACTCGCGATTGAGTCGTTCCAGACGGTCGATCCGAACGACCAGATCGCTGGCGCTGGGGCCGCTGCGCGCCGGCGCCTCCTCGTCGCCGACGTCGGCGGGGGGCTGGATCGGGCGATTGAAAATCTGCGCGAGGCGGAACGGTTCGGCGGAAGCGAGGCCGGCCGGCGCTAGCAGACCGCCTGCGAGCGCGACGCTGACGACAAGATGACGGACGTTCATGTTCGGAATGATCCGGCGGGAATGGCGGCGAGGCATAGCATAGAGCCTTAGCCACCGAAATCCGCCCGAAGCATGGCGAAAAGCCGCCGCGCGCCGGCGCCCCCGCCGAAACTGCGCGCGTCGCCTCAGACGACGAGCACCAGCGCGCAGCCGAGGCCGAAACAGGCGAGGATCAACGTGGAGAATTCGAGCTGGCGGCGGGCGACGGCGCGGAATTCGGCGCTGTCGAACCCAAATTCCGAGGACGTCGCCGGCAGGCTGCGGGTCGCACTGCTCATCGTTGAACCCTCCACGAATCGATTTCGTGAAGGTCACGATGCCTCAGTCGGGAAAAGCCTCGTAGCGCCGAAGGTCACGCGCGGGGCATGACCTTCGACACCGCCTCGAGGTCAGGACTGGCCGCCGCTGAGGACCGTGACGGCGCGGCGGTTCTGCGACCAGCAGGAAATATCGTTGCAGACCGCGACCGGCCGCTCCTTGCCGTAGCTGATCGTCTTGATGCGGGAGCCCGCGACGCCCTTGGCGACGAGATAGTCCTTCGTCACTTCAGCGCGGCGCGCGCCGAGCGCGAAGTTGTATTCGCGCGTGCCGCGCTCGTCGGCGTGGCCTTCGATGGTGAAGCTGTAGCGCCCGTACTGCTGGAGCCAGCGCGCCTGCTTGTCGAGCGTCGCCTGTGCGGTCGAGGACAGTTCGGAGGAATCCGATTCGAAGAAGACTCGGTCGCCGACGTTGACGACGAAGTCCTGCTGGCTGCCCGGGGTCGCCGCGCCGCGTCCATAACCGCCGCCGGCCCCGACACCGCCCGCGATGCTGGCCTCGTCGCCGGGATTCTTGGCGCAAGCGGCGGCCCCCATCGCCAAAGCGACGGCGGCGGCGAATTTCAGCGCGCGGGCGCCATTGATCGAAAGCATTCCGGTACTCCTCGAACCCGTTTCCGGAGAAATCGGGTCCAGTCCTAGCGGGCGATGGTTAAGCGAAGGTTCTGTCAACCTTGATGCGGGCTTTGCGAAACGCGTTGCATTTGCGCAAATCGCGCTCGTGGTTAACCCGCCGTTAATGGCGCAAATGGGGCGGACCGCGGCTTTCGGCTGCGAAACGCCGCGCCTTCGCTTGACATTCCCATCGTTGGAAGGCCCTCCGTTCGCTCCAAATTGTCGTGCGGCGGCGAATGGGAGAGTCGAAATGCGCTCGAAATGGCGGTGGGTCGTTCTGGCCGGAGTCGGTCTTGCGGCCATCGGCGGCGCCGTCTGGCTGCGCGCCTTCCGCCCCCTCGTCGTCCCCGTCGCCCAGACTGAGAAGAACGTCGAAGTGCGCGTGTTCGGCGTTGGAAGCGTCGAAGCGCAGGTCATTTCCAAGATCGGCTTCCAGACTGCTGGCCGCATCGTGCGGCTGTCGGCGGACCAGGGCGACGCGGTGAAAGCCGACGCGGAACTCGCCGCTCTCGAGGACAGCGCGCAACGCGCCAGGGTCGCCAAGGCGCAAGTCGCCAGCGCGCAGTCCGACGCGGCGCTCGTGCGGGCGCGCGCAGTGCTCGAACGCTCGAAAGCCGCGCTCCTGCAAAAATCCGCGGTCAATCGGCGCCGTCAGTCGCTGGTCGGCAGCGGCGCGGTCACGCGCGAAGCGGCCGACGACGCGCAGGCCAACGAAGCCTATGCGCGTTCGGACAACGAAGTCGCCGAGGCCGACGTGCTTGTCGCCGAAGCCGCCCGCAAGGACGTCGCCGCGTCGCTGGCGATCGAAAAGGTCTCGCTGGACCAGCATCGCCTGCTCGCGCCGTTCGACGGCAAGATTCTCGCGCGACTGAAGGAACTCGGCAGCATCGTCGCGCCGGGCGAGCCGGTGTTCTCGATCGTCGATCCGAGGACGATCTGGGTGCGCGCCTACATCGACGAGGCTCTGTCCGGCGGCCTTCGGACCGGGCAAACGGCCTATGTCCGTCTGCGCTCGGAGATGTCGAAGACGGTGGAGGCCGAAATCGTCCGCATCGACAGCGAGAACGACCGCGTCACCGAAGAGCGCAAGATCTACGTTCGCTGCCGCGCCTGCGATCCGCAGCATCAAGCGCGGTATCTCGGCGAACAGGCCGAAGTCGAAATCGTCAAGTCCACGGTTCCCGAGGGCCTTTTCGTCCCACTCGTCGCCGCAGGCGGCTTCGACGGCGTTTCCGCGCAATTCTGGACCCTGCGCGACGGCCGGCTGCACAGGCGTCGGATCGCGCTCGGAGAGCGACTGCTGGACGGCCGGATCGCAGTCGCCGAACCGCTGGCCGACGGCGAGCGGATCGTGATCTCGCGCGACACGACCGGATATCGCGAGGGCCGCCGCGCCAGCGCCGAGGGGGCGTCGCCGCAATGAACCTCGCCTGGCGGGACATAAGGCGCAGTCCGGGCCGCTTCATCCTCACCTGCCTCGGCCTGAGCCTGCTGCTCGGCGTCGTGATGGGCATGACGGCCATCTATCGCGGGCTGGTGGCCGAGGCGCTCGGCCTGATCGACGTCGCCCATGCCGACATCTGGGTGGTCGAGGGCGGCAAGCGCGGTCCGTTCGCCGAAAGCTCGCGCATCGCGCGCGATACGCGCGACGCCGTCCGGGCGCATTGGGGCGTCGCCGACGCGGGCGCAGTCGTCTATCAGAGCGTGGAGATACCCTATCGCGACGCGACCCTGCGCGTCTTCGTGGTCGGCGCCGAGACTGGAAGGCCCGGAAGCGAATTCGCCGTCTCTCGCGGCCGCGGCGTTCTGAAGTCGCGTTACGAGCTGCTCGCCGACTCGCGCGCCGGCCTTGCGCTCGGCGAACGCGTGCGCATCGGACGCAACGATTTTTCCGTCGTCGGCCTGCTGTCGGACATCTCGAGTTCGGGCGGCGATCCCGTCGTCGTCATGACCTTGCGCGACGCGCAGGTCGTTCAATCGCAATTCGATCCCCCCGCCGTCCACAAGGACACCGCGCGGCAAGCCGCGACGACCGGATCGACCGATCTCGTCAACGCCATCGTCGTGCGCCTCAAGCCCGCCGCGTCCGCCCCAGAAGTCATCGAGTCGATCCGCAGATGGAAACATCTGAGCGCGATTTCCGGACCCGAACAGGAATCGATCCTCACGCGGTCCGTCGTCGATCGCGCCCGCAAGCAGATCGGGATGTTTACGGCGATCCTGCTGGTGGTCACGACCGTCGTCATCGGACTGATCATCTACACGATGACGATGGACAAGAAGAAATCGATCGCGACGCTGAAGCTCGTCGGCGCGCCCGACACGACGATCGTCATGCTGGTGCTTCAGCAGGCGCTCGCGATGGGATTGATCGGCTTCGCCGTCGGCGCGACGCTCATTCGCCTGGCCCGGGACTATTTCCCGCGCAAACTGGTGTTCGAGGCGTCGGATACGGCGATGCTGTTCGGCGTCGTCCTGATCGTCGCCCTGCTGGCGAGCGTCGTCGGCATTCGCTCGGCGCTGAAGATCGACCCGGCATCTGCGTTGAGCGGCTAGACATGACGATCTCCGAAGGCATAGCCGTCGAAATCCGCAATCTGTCGAAGTCGTTCGGCTCAGGGTCGGCGCGCGTCGACGCCCTGATCGAGATCGACGTGACGATCTCGACCGGCGAAGTCGTCGGTCTGATCGGACCGTCCGGCTCCGGCAAGAGCACGCTGCTGAATTGCATCGGCTGCATTACCGAACCCGATGTCGGATCGATACGGCTGGCGGGACGAGACATCTATCGCGACCGCTGGCTGATCAAGGATCTCCGGCGTTTGCGGCTCGAAACCATCGGATTCATTTTCCAGTCGCACAATCTGCTGCCGTTTCTGACAGCCGTCGAGAACGTGTCGCTCGTGCGCACCTTGATCGGCCACAGCCCGAACGACGCGCGCGCGCGCGCCATGGAATTGCTCGATTATCTCGACATCTCGCGGCGCGCGCAGGCCTTTCCTTCGGAGCTGTCCGGCGGCGAAGCGCAACGCGTCGCGATCGCGCGCGCGCTCGCCAACGCGCCCCGCATCATCCTCGCCGACGAACCGACCGCCGCGCTCGACTCGCAACGGGCGCAGGTCGCTATGGATCTGCTCCGCAAAGTATCGCAGGAGCAGAATACGGCGATCATCGTGGTGAGCCACGACGAAAAGGTCTTTTCCCGCTTCGACCGCATGCTCCATCTTCGGGACGGACGCATCCTCGACTAGATCGGGACAGCCGCCGGGATCGCTCCACCGCAGTTCAGTTCAGCAGCGGGCTCCACGCCGGGTCCGACGCGTAGGACGGCGTCGGCACGACGAAGTCGGAGCGTCCATAGACGTCGGTCATGTGGATCTTCGGCTGGCTGCCGCCGGGATCGCGGAAGAACATCAGGAACAGGCCGTTCGGCGCCCAGGTCGGGCCCTCATTGTGATAGCCCTCGGTCAGGATGCGCTCGCCCGATCCATCGGGCTTCATCACGCCGATGCCGAAGCCGCTCTTCGACTGCCGCGTAAATGCGATGTAGTCGCCCTTGGGCGACCAGACCGGCGTCGAATACCGCCCGTCGCCGAACGAGATGCGCCGCGCCCCGCCGCCCGAGGCGCCCATCACGTAGATCTGTTGCGTGCCGCCGCGATCCGATTCGAACACGATCTGCGAGCCGTCGGGCGAATAGGACGGCGAGGTGTCGATCGCATTGGAATCGGTGAGACGCGTGGTCGAGCGCGAACGCAGGTCCATGGCGTAGAGCGTCGAATTGGCGCCGTTCGACAGCGACATCACGATCTTCTGACCGTCTGGCGAGAAGCGCGGCGCGAACGTCATGCCCGGAAAATTGCCGACCGCCTCGCGCTGGCGCGTGTCGAGGTTCATGATCATCACGCGCGGCTCATCGCCGCCGAACGCCATGTAGGCGACGTCCTGCGACGACGGCGAGAAGCGCGGCGTGACGGCGAGTTCCTCGCCGCGCGTCAGATATTGAACGCCCGCGCCGTCCTGGTCCATCACAGCCAGACGCTTGCGGCGTTTCTCCGCCGGTCCCGTCTCGTCGACGAAGACCACGCGCGTGTCGAAGAAACCCTTCTCGCCCGTGATCCGCGAGAACACCTGATCCGACATGATATGGGCGACGCGGCGCGAAACGTTCGGATCGGTTGCGTATTGCTGGCCCGCGGCCTGACGGCCGCTGGCGACGTCCCACAGCCGAAACTCGGCGTGCTGGCGGCCATCGCCCGAACGCTGCGCACGGCCGACCAGCACATATTGCGCGTTGACCGTCTTCCACGCGTCCATGTTCGGCGGCTGGTCGGGCCCGAGTTGCTCCGGGAAACTGCCCTGCTCCACCGGCTGCAGAAACACCGAACGCTTGAAATTGTTGGTGACGATCGTGGTGAACAGGCGCGCGGCTTCGGGATCGCCCGCAAAGGGAACGACGGCGATGCGAACCGGCTTGAACGCGCTGCCCGGACGCACCGTGATGACGTCGTTTTGCGCATGGACCGGCGTGATCGCCGAAGCGCTGGTCAGCGCGGCGACGCTGGCGAGAAAGGCGCGGCGGGTTGCGAAAACGGGCATGGCGTTTGGTCCTGAACTCTCGAATCTGCAAACCGAATTCAGCGCATCTCTTCTGGATCGAATGCGATGGTCCGGGATTTCCATTGGTCGTAGTACGGCGCGAACTGCGCGGGAATCTTCATCGGATTGCACTCGCGCGCCGCGTTGATGGCGGCCGAGGCGAGGCTGGCGAATTCAGGCTCGGAGGTCGGATTGACGAGCGTCGGCTCGCCGATCAGCGATCCGTCCTGCCGGAAATGAACGCGCACCTGCGGCACGTATTTGTGGATCGCGCCAGTCCCGAAATAGTGCCAGCACCTCATGTACTGCTCCATCATCAGGCTGTTCAGCGCGTCGACGAGATTCGGCGCCATGCGCTGCGCGGTTCCGCTGGCCGTGCCCAGCGACGCTGTGCGCACGATCTCCTTTCCGGTCGACCCCTTGGCCTGCGGTTTGTCGTGATCGAGCAGGCGCGAGATCGCATTCGTATCGAATTTCGAGTTTTTCTCGTCGCTCTCCTGACCGGACTTCGGGCGCGATGCGGGTTTCTCCGCCTTCTCCTCGGACCGGGACTTCGACAGCAGCTTGGCGACTTCGTCGGTCTTCAGCCGCGGCTTTTCAGGCGGCTTGGGCGGAGTCGGCGCAGGCTTCGGCTCGCTCTTGGCCTCGGTCTTCGGCCGCTCCGGCGGCTTCGGCGCGACGGCCTCGGCCTTGTCGGGCTCGGGCTTGGTTTCTTCCTTCGCCTGCGCTTTCGGCGGCTCCGGACGCTTCGGCGGTTCCGGCGCCGGTTTGGTCTCTTCCATCGGCGGACGCGGCGGCGGCAGCGCCGCCGTCTTCTGCGGCTCCGGCTTCTGCTGTTCTTCGTCTTCGCCCGGGTCGCGCAACCGCTTCAGCGGCGAGGGCGGCAACGGCACGTCCTTTTTCGCTTCCGCCATCGGCGGCGTCGGCTTGAGTTCGTGAATGTCGGCGACCTTGTCGGCCTTCTGAACCGGCTTGACCTCCTTGGCGGTCTTCTCGCCCTTGGAGATCTGGCTGAACGCCTGATCGGTGATCATCTCGACCGGAATGGCTTCCTGCGCATCCTCGAATTTCGCGGGATGGCCGAAGGCGAGCAGCGTCGCGGCGAGCAGCGTCGCATGCGCCGCCGCCGAGACGATCAGACCTGGCTCTTTCCGCGAAACGTGCAACGACGCCTCACTTCCGCTCTGGTTCGGTGACGAGCGCGACCTTCTTGAAGCCGGCCCCCGTGACCAGCGACATCACCTCGGCGACCCGGCCGTAGTTCACCGCCTTCGAACCGCGCACGTAAACGCGCTCGTCGGCGCCGTTCTTGACCGCCTGCTTGAGCTTGTCGACGAGCTGGTCGATCTGCACGGGCTGGTCCATCAGGAAAACCTGCCCTTTTTCGTCGATCGAGATCGACACCGGCTTCTGCTCGATGTTGAGCGGCGCCGATTTCGTCTGCGGCAGGTCGACGGCGACGCCCGTAGCGAGCAGCGGCGCCGCGACCATGAAGATGATCAGCAGGACGAGCATGACGTCGATGAACGGCGTCATGTTGATGTCGGCCATCGCGCCGTAGCGCGGAACGCCCCGGCGCCGGCGTCCGCCCTTGCGGCCTGCGGCCATCGACATGCCCATTGAACGTGCTCCTTACGCGGCGCGGTCGCCGGCGTGCTGATCGATTTGACGAGACAGGATCGCGGAGAATTCGTCGGCGAAGCTTTCGAGGCGAGCCTGCGTCTTGGCGACGTCGCCCTGCATCTTGTTGTAGGCGATCAGCGCGGGAATCGCCGCGAACAGGCCGATCGCGGTGGCGAACAAGGCTTCGGCGATGCCCGGCGCGACGACGGCGAGCGAGGTGTTCTTGGACGCCGCGATCGAACGGAACGAGGTCATGATGCCCCAGACCGTGCCGAACAGGCCGACGAACGGGCCGGCGGAGGCGACGGTGGCGAGCACCAGAAGATTGGATTCGAGTTTCTCGACCTCGCGGGCGATGGAAACGTCGAGCACTTTCTCGATGCGCGCCTGCAAGCCGACGAAGGACGCATGGGCCGTCTGGAACGACCGCTTCCACTCGCGCATGGCCGCGACGAACAGGGACGCCATGCCCGAGCTCGGGCGCTCGCTCAGCGTCGTGTAGAGCTCCTCGAGCGAACGTCCCGACCAGAACGTCTCCTCGAAATTGTCCATCGCTTTTCGCGTGCGGCGGAAGAGCAGCGTCTTGTCGACGATGATCGTCCAGCACCAGACCGAGGCGGCCAGCAGCCCGATCATGACAGCCTGGACGACGATGGACGCGTGCAGGAACATGCTCCAGATCGACACTTCGGCGACCGGCGCGGCCAGTTCGGCAGGATTCATCTTCTTTCCTTCGTTTCGAAGTCGGATAAATCCGGCTTCGGGCGTGACAGGCTCGAAACAGCGAGGCGCGGGCAGGCTTTGCCCGGCGAATCGGTCAATTGTTAGGCCCGGGCGGCCGGACCCACGCATGGGAATTCCAGCCTCAAGTTAAGCCCCGGTCAGGGTTAACTTTCGGTTACGACGCCGACCGCCAAGCCCCTGATTTAAGCGGGCGTTAACCATGTTCCCCGCAATGTCGCGACCGACGGCGCGACAGAGCGCCGGCGTGAGGAACGCGTGGCGCTGCGAAAGAACAGCCGGACTCTTGCGATCGCTTCGCTCGCGACGGGCGCGCTTGCGCTCGCGCCGCTGTCGCACGCCCCCGCCGCCGCTCAGGAGCAGCAGCGCAGCGGCGACGATTTCGGGCTGCGCGGTTCGAACGCGCCGGGCGGCCAGCAGTTGAGCCCGTTGAAAAAGCGAAGGGACTCGGATCGGAATCCCTCCGGCCAGGGGCTCGTTTCCGCCCCTCCCCCGCCGGCGAGCTACAGCGCCGGCGCCGGCGACGTCGCGCCGGACGCCGCGATCAATTACGCCAAGCCGCGCAAGGCGACGCGCCTGCCGAAGGCCTATCCGCCGCCGCCGCGCGACGGCAAGGACGCCCTGCCGCCGCTCGAACCGTACAAGACGTCCTACGCCGGCAAGAAAAAGGCGAAGGCGCGGCCTGCCGACGACCAGCCGGTCGTGCGACGCCTTCCGCCAACCGGCGTCGCCGTCGTGCCGACCATCGCCGCCAAGACGCCCAAGAAACCGGAAGACAAGCCGTACGAACCATTGGGCATTGACGTCGGCTCGCTCAGGCTCAAGCCCTATGTCGAAGGCTCGTTCGGCTACGACACCAATCCAAACCGAGTGACCAGCCCGTCGAAGGGATCGACGCTCGGACGCATCGACGGCGGGCTCGCCATCGAATCGCAATGGGCGCAGCATTCGCTGAAGGGCGAAATGCGCGGCGGCTATTCGGACTATCTCGGCGTGAAGGGCGCCAACCGCCCCGACGGCGCGGGCAAGATAGACGGACGCATCGACGTCACGCGCGACACCTCGCTCGACTACGGCGGCAATTTCAACATCACGACGATCCGGCAGGGGTCGCCGGAAATTCCCTCGAGCAGCAGCGGCGCGACCTCAACCAACCAGCCGATCTCGTGGAACGTCGGCGGATATGCGGGCGCGACCCACAAGTTCAATCGGCTGGAAGTCTCGCTGCGCGGCACGATCGATCGCGGCGAGACCGGCGACGCCACCTTCTCCGACGGCTCTGTACAGAAGCTGCATCTGAACAATTACACTACTCTCGGCCTCAAGCCGCGTATTTCCTACGAGATTTCGCCCGCGTTCAAACCGTTCGTCGAAGCCACGATCGACAAGCGGACCTACGACAGCACGACCGACGTCAACAACTACATGCGCAACTCCAACGGCCGCGCGATCCGCGCCGGCGCGAGTTTCGAGATCGATGGCAAGCTGAAGGGCGAGGCCTCAGGCGGTTATGTCGAGCGCGACTATCAGGATCCGCGTCTCGTCAAATTGCGCGGCCCGACCTTCGACGCCTCGCTGATCTGGACGGCGAGCCCGCTGACGACCGTGACGCTGCGCGGCTCGACCACAGCCAACGAAACGACGATTCCCAACGCGTCCGGCGCGATCGCCCGCAAGGCCAGCGTCGAAATTTCGCACGAACTCCTGCGCAACCTGAAGATTTCCGGCCTCGCCTCGTATCAGGTCACGTCCTATCAGGGGCAGAATCTCAGTACGGCCTACACAGGGTCCTCGACCGGCATCAACGAGCGCGTCGTGAACGCGACGGTCAAGGCCGAATACAGCCTGACGCGCACGGTGGTGGTGAAGGCGAGCTACACTTACGAACGCCTGAAGACGACGGTGCCGGGCTCCGACTACACGTCCAACATTTTCCTGCTCGGCCTCAGGCTGCAACGCTGATCGCGCGAGCGCGGGCGGAGATCGTCAAAGCGAACGCGGACGGGCGAGCAGCGGGCCGTAGCTGATGGCGAAGCCCGCAAAGGCGACAACCCAGGCGCCGGCGGCGAGGTGGAGGAGCGGAAAGCTCCAGTCCGTCGTCATAGCGGCGGCGATACGCGCGACGGCGGCGACCCCCAAGGCTACATAAACGCCGACCGTCGCAGGCGTGGCGCGCAAGGCGCGGCCCGTGTGGCCGAGGCTCGCGCGCGTCATGACGGCGAGAATCATTCCGCCGATCGCACCGACCGTCCAGGCGTGCACGCCCGCGCTCGACGCCGCCAGATCGGGGCGCCAAGCGGCGAGCGCGTTGAGGAAGAAACCGAGGGGAATGAAGGCGTAGAACACGTGCAGCACCAGCACCAGCGCGTCGCGACGCGCGCGCCAGCCGTACCAGCGCGCAAGACGCACGACCTGCGCGCAGCCGGCGAGCGCGAGCAGCGCGGCGCTCCAGACGCCCTGCGGAAACACGACCCAAAGCGCCGCAGCGGCGGCCGCGATCGCAACGAAGGCGTTGTCGACCTTGCCGCCGGCCGTCGGAAGCGGGCCGGGATTCTCCCGCGCAAGCCAGTTGCGCGTGAAGCTCGGCGTTACGCGCCCGCCGATCAGCACGACGAGCAGGAGCGTCGTCGCGATCGCGCCGCGCTGAGCATAGGCGGCCGCTCCGGTCAGATGCGCCTCCATATGAAAGGCGACGTTGATGAGAAACAACAGCGAGAGGATTACGAACACCTTCAGGTTGCGCCAGTTCTTGCCCGCGACGATCTCGCGTCCGACGACAGCCGCAAGGAGGAGGAGATAAGCGCTGTCGACAGCCATGGTCGCGGCCCAGCCGAGCCATGCGGATGCGGCGACCGCAACGCGCCCGGCGAGCCATACGAGGAAGAGGAGAATGAGGGGCCTGCCCTGCAACGGCAGACGGCCGGTCCAGTTCGGCACCGCCGTCAGCAGAAAGCCGGTGATGACCGCCGGCGCAAAGCCGAACAGCATTTCATGCGTATGCCAGGCGACCGGCGCCAGAACGCCGGGCGGAAGGATCGCGCCCTCGTATTGCGGCAACCAGGCGGCGATCGCGAGCGCGCCGAAGATTGCGCCGGCGAGGAAATACGGCCGGAAGCCGTAGCTGAACAGAGCCGGCCCGTCGTAGGGCTTCAAGCGGCGGACAGGAGCCATGACGCGCCTCGGTTGCAGATGCAGCGGACGCCATCGTTTCGCGCGAGCACGGTCGCTATTATGGCATCTGGAATACCACTTTATTAGGAACGCCATTGTGGTATTGTCAATGCTACATTCAACCGCAGTCGGACCGGACGACCTTGCGCCTTCTCGCCTCGACAGATTACGCGCTGCGCCTGCTGATGCTGCTGGGCAGGCAGCAGCCGGGCCGTACGCTCAAGGTCGAGGCGATGGCCGATCTTCTCGGCGGCCTGTCGCGCAATCATCTGCACAAGATCGTCCAGGAACTGGCCGCGCTCGGGTTGCTGCGCACGGTGCGCGGCGCCAGCGGCGGCGTCTGCCTCGCCAAGGCGCCGTCGGACATTCGCCTCGGCGCGCTCGTTCGCGATCTCGAATCCGATCAGGCGCTCGTCGAATGTTTCAGGACGGACGGCGGCGCCTGCGCCATCGATTGCGGGTGCCGCCTGCGCGGCATGCTGGGCGAGGCGCGCGAGGCGTTCTTCGAGAGCCTCGACCGTCACACGCTCGCCGACTGTCTCGCCGGCCGCTGGTTCGCGGCCATCGCCAAACGCCAGAAGGAAATGACCTATGCCTGAGGTGGACAAGGAGGGCTATCTGGTCGACCCGGCCGACTGGACCGAGGAGATCGCGCGCGAATTCGCGCGCCGCGAGAATATCGAGCTCACCCCGGAACACTGGACTGTCATCCGCTTCATGCGCGCCTATCAGGAGGAGCATCAGGTCTCCCCCGACGTGCGCTTCGCCATGCGCGAACTGACCGAGCGCCATGGCGCCGGCCGCAACCGGTTGTTCGAGCTGTTTCCCTATGGATATGTGCAGCAGGCCTGCAAGATCGCGGGCATGAAGCGCCCGCGCATCTGGAGCACCGGCTAGTCGCGCGCCGGCCGCCGCAAAGCGGCGACCGGTCGGGCGAATTTTCAGCCCATCAGCTTCTTGAGACCCGCCTTGTAGGCGTCGGCCAGGTCGGGATTCGACAGGGCGAAAGCGGCGTTGGCCATCAGGAAGCCGATCTTCGAGCCCGTGTCGTAGGTCACGCCGTCGAAGCGCACGCCGTGGAACGTCTGCGACTTGGCGAGCGCCTTCATGCCGTCGGTAAGCTGAATCTCGCCGCCTGCGCCCTTCTCGACATTGCCGAGAATGTCGAAGATTTCCGGCTCGAGAATGTAGCGGCCGGAAATGATCGAGGTCGACGGCGCCGTGCCCTTCGGCGGCTTCTCGACCATGCCGGTGATCTCGAAGAAATGGCCTTCGTCCTTGCCGATCGAGACGACGCCGTACTGATGCGTCTCGTCGGGATGGACCTCCTCCACGGCGATCACGTTGCCGCCGTAGGCGTTGTAGGCGTCGACGCACTGCTTCAGGCAGCGCGACTTCTGCTTGCCGGTTCCCATCGTCACCATGTCCGGCAGAAGCACGGCGAAAGGTTCGTCGCCCACGATGTCGCGCGCGCACCACACCGCGTGGCCGAGGCCGAGCGGCGCCTGCTGGCGGGTGAAGGAGGTCGCGCCCGCGGCCGGAAGGTCGGCCATGAGCGCGTCGTATTCCTTCTTCTTGCCGCGCTTGATCAGCGTATCCTCAAGCTCGTAGGCCATGTCGAAATGGTCCTCGATCACCTGCTTGCCGCGGCCGGTGACGAAGATGAAATGTTCGATGCCGGCTTCCTTCGCCTCGTCGACGACATGCTGGAGCACGGGACGATCGACGATGGTCAGCATTTCCTTCGGCACGGATTTCGTGGCCGGCAGGAAGCGGGTGCCGAGACCGGCGACGGGGAAGACGGCCTTGCGGATTCGTTTGGTCATGATTCGCCTATTCGGATGTGGCTAGGGCCGCATTCTCCGGGGAATGCGGCCCTTTTTTGAATTTAACCCGAACAGTTTAAGGAAGCCCTGACGTTACGCCGCCACTTGCGGCAGTTCCGACAAGGCTTTCTGAAGGTCGGCGTCGTCATAGTCGACGTCCTGCAGTTTGCCTGAGAAATAGTCGATATAGGCGGCCATATCGAAATGGCCGTGGCCGGACAGATTGAACAGGATGGTCTCGGCCTTGCCGTCGCGCTTGCAGCGCAACGCCTCCTCCACCGCGGCCTTCACCGCATGGGTCGATTCCGGCGCCGGCACGATGCCCTCGCAGCGTGCGAACTGCACCGCGGCGTCGAAGCAGCCGCGCTGCTGGTAGGCGACCGCCTCGATCTCGCCGAGCTCCTTGAGATGCGAGACGAGCGCCGACATGCCGTGGTAGCGCAGCCCGCCCGCGTGGAAGCCCGGCGGCGTGAAATGCGAGCCGAGCGTATGCATCTTCACCAGCGGCGTCATGCCGGCCGTATCGCCGAAATCGTAGGCGTACTTGCCGCGCGTCAGCGACGGACAGGCGGCCGGCTCCACCGCGAGGATGCGCGGCTTCTTCGCCTTGCCCTGCAGCCCCGCGCCGATGAAGGGGAACGCGATGCCGGCGAAGTTCGAGCCGCCGCCCGCGCAGCCAATCACCACGTCCGGCCAGGCGTCGGCCATCGCCAATTGCTCCATCGCCTCCTGCCCGATCACCGTCTGGTGCAGCAGCACATGGTTGAGCACGGAGCCCAAGGCGTATTTGGTCTTGGGATCCTTGGCGGCGACCTCGACGGCTTCCGATATCGCGATGCCGAGCGACCCCGGATGGTCCGGCCGCTCGCTCAGGACCTTGCGCCCATAGTCCGTCGTGTTCGACGGCGACGGCAGGCATTGCGCGCCGTAGGTCTCCATGAGCGCCCGGCGATAGGGCTTCTGGTCGAAGGACACGCGCACCTGGTAGACGAGCACCTCGATGCCGAACAGCGAGCCGGCCAGCGCCAGCGACGAGCCCCATTGCCCCGCCCCGGTCTCGGTCGACAGGCGGTTGATGCCTTCCTGCTTGTTGTAGAAGGCCTGCGGGATCGCCGTATTGGGCTTGTGGGATCCGGCCGGGCTCACGCCTTCGTATTTGTAGAAAATCTTGGCCGGGGTGCCGAGCGCCCTTTCCAGTCCCCGGGCCCGGATCAGCGGCGTCGGCCGCCACATGCGATAGATTTCGCGCACCGGCTCCGGGATTTCGACCTCACGCTCGGTCGTCACCTCCTGCATGATGAGCGCCATCGGAAACAAGGGCGCGAGATCGTCCGGCCCCACCGGCTGGAGTGTGCCCGGATGCAGGACGGCCGGCGCAGGGGTCGGCAAATCGGCCTGAATGTTGTACCAGACCTTTGGTATCCGCGTTTCGTCCAACTGGTACTTGAGTTGATCGCCCATGCGCGCCTCCCTTGTTTGCGTGGGCGGATGCTAACGGGTTGGAAGCGGCGGCGTAAACCGGCCAAGGCGCCGCAGCCGCTAACCGCATTTTAGTGCGCGTTGGGACATAAGCTCCGATAGCTTTCGACGGATTTGACTGCATGGCCATACTCGTAACCGGCGGCGCAGGCTACATCGGCAGCCACATGGCGCTCGAATTGATCGACGCGGGCGAACAGGTCGTCGTCATCGACAATCTGTCGACCGGATTTCGCTGGGCGGTGCCGGATAAGGCGACGCTGATTGTCGGCGACTTCGGCGATGAGGATCTGCTGACCGAGGCGCTGACGCGTTACAACATCGACGAGATCATTCATTTCGCCGCCAAGATCGTCGTCCCCGTCTCGGTCGCCGATCCGCTCGGCTATTACCTCAACAACACCGCCAAGGCCCGTACGCTGCTGGAATGCGCGATCGATTCGGGCGTGAAACATTTCATCTTTTCCTCGACTGCGGCCGTCTACGGCGACCCCGAGCAGAACCCCGTCACCGAGGACGAACGGCTGAAGCCGATCTCGCCCTACGGCCGCTCCAAGCTGATGGTCGAGTGGATGCTGGAGGACACGGCGCGGGCGACAGACCTGACTTACGTGGCCCTGCGCTACTTCAACGTCGCTGGCGCCGACCCGCAGGGCCGCTCGGGCCAGTCCACCCCCAACGCCACCCATCTCATCAAGGTCGCCGTGCAGGCGGCGCTCGGCATGCGGCCGGGCATGGATGTGTTCGGCACGGATTATCCGACCCCCGACGGCTCGTGCCTGCGCGACTACATCCACGTCACCGATCTCGCGCGCGCCCATCTCGACGCCTTGCGCTACCTGCGCGCCGGCGGATCGAGCCTCGTGTGCAATGCGGGCTATCAGCGCGGCTATTCAGTGCTCGAGGTCATCGACGTCGTGAAGAAGGTTTCCGGCGTCGACTTCCCGGTGACCATCGCAGGCCGGCGCGCCGGCGATCCCGCCGCCATCGTCGCCGCCAATGCGCGTATCAAGGAGAGGCTCGGCTGGACGCCGCAGCACGACGATCTCGAGGAGATCGTGCGTCAGGCGCTGAACTGGGAGCGCCGGCTCCACAACATGAATCTCGGATGACAGGCGTCCGACCTGTCCCAATCGCGGCGCGCCCTCAGCCGCGTTCAGCAATCCAGTCGAGATAGGGCTTGTATCCCTCGGCGATGTCGACGCGCACGATCTCCGGCGTCTCGTAGGGATGCAGCGCGCGGATCGCCGTTTCGAGCGCGGCGTAGTCTTCGGTGCGCAACTTCATCTCGAGCCTGAATTCGCGCGTCTCTTCGACTTCGCCTTTCCAGCGATAGATGCTGCGCACGCCAGATATTTGCACGCACGCGGCGAGACCTTGCGCGACGACAGAGCGCGCGATTTCATTCGCTTTGTCCTCGTCGTCGACCGTCGTGACGACGATGGCGCACGCCGCGCTCACAACGCGACCCACCCGCGCAATTCACGTCGCACGACGGCTTCGATCACATCGATTCCGTCCTGGCTGTCGTTCAGGCAATCGATGCGTGCGAATTTCTCTCCGCCGTTCTCTATGAAAAAGTGGCGGTTCTCGACGCCGATCTCCTCGATCGTTTCGAGACAGTCGGCGACGAAGCCCGGCATAACGATCGCAAGTTTCTTCACGCCGCCGCGCGCGAGCGCCTTCACCGTTTCGTCCGTATAGGGCTTCACCCATTCCGCAGGGCCGAAGCGCGACTGGAACGTCATGCGCAACGTCCGGTCGTCCATGCCGAGCTTCTCTTGCAACAGCCGCGTCGTCTTCGCGCAATGGCAATAATAGGGATCGCCCTTGTGATGGTATTCCTCCGGCACGCCATGAAATGACGCGAGCACGACCTCGGGCGCGAAGTCGAGCTTTGCAAGCCCGTCCTTGATCGAGCGCGCGAGCGCGTCGATATAGGCGGGATCGTCGTGCCATGGCGGCGCAATGCGCAACGCCGGCTGCCAGCGCATCGCTTTCAGGGCGTCGAACGTCTTGTCGGCGACTGTCGCCGTCGTCGCCGCCGAATATTGGGGATAGAGCGGCACGACGAGGATGCGGTCGCAACCCTGATCCTGCAACGCCTGCACGCGACTGGCGATCGACGGTTCGCCGTAACGCATCCCCCAGTCGACGACGATGCGCGCGCCTGCGCGCTCGGCAGCGCTGCTCAGCCGCCCGGCGAGCTTCTCGCTCTGCGCGCGCGTGATGGTCTTCAACGGCCCCTCGTCGCGCTCCTTGTTCCAGATCGAGGCGTAGTCCTTGCCCTTCTTTTGCGGCCGCGTAGAGAGAATGATGAGATTGAGCACCGGCCACCAGACAAGCCGCGACGTTTCGATCACGCGCCGGTCGGACAGGAATTCCTTGAGGTAGCGCCGCATCGACCAATAGTCGGTCCCCTCGGGCGTGCCGAGATTGACCAACAGGACGCCCACCGCGCGGGGCGCCAGACGCGGGTGATCCGAGGGAAGGGTCGACTGAGCAGACAGGTCCATGTCAGCTAGATAATGCGCCGCGCCGCTCACATCTAGCTGCGCCACAGCGTGTGCAGATGATTGACAGGCCCGTGGCCGCGCCCGACCGACAGCGCGTCAGCCGACGCCAGCGCTCCAGTCAGATAGGCCTTGGCGCGCGCGACCGCCTCGTTCAGCGCAAGACCTCGCGCGAGAAAGGCTGCGATCGCGGACGACAGGGTGCAGCCGGTGCCGTGAGTGTTGCGCGTGGCGATGCGCGGCGCGGAAAATGTTTCCCCGCCGGGCGGCGTAACCAGCAAGTCGACGGCGGTCTCGCCCGTTCCATGCCCGCCCTTGATGAGGACAGCCTGCGCGCCGCGCGCCAGCAGAGCCTCGCCGGCGCGGCGCATGTCCGCGAGTTCGTCGGAAACCGGCAGGCCGGTCAGCCGGGCGGCCTCCGCCAGATTGGGGGTGATGAGCCGCGCGATCGGCGCCAGATGCGCGAGAAGCGCGTCGACGACGTCGGGCGCGCCGAGACTGTCGCCGGAGGTGGCGACCAGAACCGGATCGAGCACGATAGCGCGCGCGCCGTGACGCACCAGGCGCCCAGCCACGGTTTCGACAATGGCGCCGGTCGCCAGCATGCCGATTTTCACCGCGTCGACCCGCACGTCATCGAAAATGGCGTCGATCTGCGCGCCGACGAAGTCCGCAGGCGGAACATGGACCGCGCGCACGCCCTGTGTGTTCTGCGCGGTCAGCGCTGTGATCGCCGCCATGCCGTAGCATTGCAGCGCTGCGAAGGTCTTCAGGTCGGCCTGGACGCCTGCGCCGCCGCTCGGGTCGGAGCCGGCGATCGACAGGACGTTTGGAACGGACGTCATCCCACCGGACGTTCGTCGGCGATCACCTTGCCGTCGTTCGGCAGGCTGCCGGCAGCCACGATCTCGACCGAACCGCGAAGCTTCGTGATCGATTGCAGCGTATCGGCGATCGGAGCCGCGTTGCACTGGCTCTTCGATTCCGCGCGCAGCACCATCACGTCCTGCTCTTTCTCGCGCCGTACGACGAGCCGGACGCGACCGAGTTCGGGATGCCGACGCGCGATTTCCGCAACCTGCGAGGGATGCACGAACATGCCCTTGACCTTGGTCGTCTGGTCCGCGCGCCCAAGCCAGCCGCGAATGCGCATGTTGGTGCGGCCGCACGGAGATTGCCCCGGCAGCACCGCGGACAGATCTCCGGTGCCGAAGCGCAGGAGCGGATAGTCTGCGTTGAGACGTGTGACGACGACTTCGCCGACCTCGCCTTCGGGAACCGGATCGTCCGTGCCGGGCTTCACGATTTCGACGAGGCAGCCCTCGTTCACGATCATGCCTTCGGTCGACTGGGATTCGTAAGCGATGACGCCCAGATCGGCGGTCGCATAGCACTGCGACACTGCGACGCCGGCCTTTTCAAGCTCCGCGCGCAGGCTCGCAGGGAGCGCCGCGCCCGACACGAGCGCGCGCTTGATCGACGAAGCGTCGATCTTTGCGTCTCGCGCCTTGTCGAGCAAAATCTTCAGGAAGTCGGGCGTGCCGCAATAACCGCTCGGCGCCAGATACTGGATGGCCTCGAGCTGCTGTTCGGTGTTGCCGACGCCGGCTGGAATGACTGCGCAGGACAGGGCGTGCGCGCCGCTCTCCATGATGTGGCCGCCGGGCGTCAAATGATACGAGAAGGCGTTGAGAACCAGATCGCCTTTGCGAAAGCCCGCCGCAAACAGCGCGCGCGCGGCGCCCCACCAGTCCTTGCCGTTGCCTTCCGGCTCAAAGATCGGCCCCGGCGAAACGAGGATGCGCTTGAGTTGTGCGGCGCGAACAGCGGCAAGGCCGCCGAACGGCGGATTCTCCGCTTGCATCGCCTTGAGATCGCTCTTGCGCACGACGGGAACGCGCGCGAGATCGGATCGCTTGACGATGGCGTCGATGTCGACCGACTTCAGCTGGCGACGCAGCGCCGGCGCTCGGGCGCGTGAAATTTTCAGAACAGCGCGCAGGTCACGAAAAAAAGCGCTCTCGCGCGCCTTTGGCGGGCGCGTTTCGTAGCGATCGAAATGCTCCGACATATTGCTCACTCGTCGTGCCGAACGCGCCCTGCCCGCGCGTTTCCTATTGTCGTTATTTTCGGCGCGGAACTTCCCCAGGCACCAATCTTTCTGTCGCACGATCGGAAAAACGCGTCAACGCGCTTGCGTCACGCAAGCCA
This sequence comes from uncultured Rhodoblastus sp., assembly GCA_964634325.1. GTDB lineage: Bacteria > Pseudomonadota > Alphaproteobacteria > Rhizobiales > Beijerinckiaceae > JAJXWB01. Next base: position 173,345 of record CAZWJF010000002.1, on the reverse strand, counting down.
ACGTTTGCGCCGCTTGTAGTGTTTGACGTCGCGGAAGCTCTTGCGATCGCCGCCCGACACGCCGAGATAAAATTCCTTCACGTCCTGGTTCTCACGTAGCGCTTGCGCTTCGCCGTCCAGCACGATGCGGCCGTTCTCGAGAATGTAGCCGTAATTGGCGTAACGCAGCGCAATATTGGTGTTCTGTTCCGCCAACAGAAACGAGACGCCGCTTTTCGAATTGAGATTGCGAACGATTTCGAAAATTTCCTCGACGACTTGCGGCGCGAGCCCCATCGAAGGTTCGTCGAGCAAGATCATCTTGGGCTTGGACATCATCGCGCGTCCGATCGCGCACATCTGCTGCTCGCCCCCGGACGTATAGCCGGCGAGCGACGTACGCCGCTCCTTCAACCGAGGAAAGAATGCATAGACTTCATCGAGCGCATCGGCGATGGCGCGGCGGCCGTCGCGGCGCGTGAACGCGCCGGTCATCAGATTTTCCTCGATGCTCAGATGCCCGAAACAATGGCGGCCTTCCATGACCTGGATGCAACCGCGCCGCACCAGATCGTCGGGACGCAGGCGGTCGACGCGTTCGCCCGAAAATTCGATCGAACCTTTGGTCACTTCGCCGCGTTCAGCGCGGATCAGATTGGAAATCGACTTCAACGTGGTCGTCTTGCCCGCCCCGTTCGCGCCGAGCAGCGCGACGACGCCGCCGCGCGGCACAGTCAGCGAAACGCCTTTGAGCACCAGCACGACGTGATTGTAGATCACCTCGACATTGTTGACCGAGAGGATGTTGTCGGTTGCGGGCTGCGACGCGGTCGTGGCTTGGGTCATCGTCAATCTCGGCTGTCATCCCCGGCGGGCTGCAAGCCGACCGGGAATCCAGAATTTGCGATTAGGCGCCTGGATCCCCGATCGCCTGCAGCCGCAGGCGTCGGGGATCACAGGCTGCGCGCTTACGACTTGGAGTCGCAGGCTTCGGAGCGCTTGGGCCAGCCGGCGTTCTTCTCCGCATAGGCCTTGGCGTCGGCCTTCAGCAACGGATCGACCTTGTCGTGCATCGGCTCGATCCAGTCGGAGACCTTCACGTATTTCGCGCCGTCGAAACGCTGCACGAAGGTTGCACGATGCCCGTTGTGGTCGGCGCAGCTGAGCTTGATCGGTCCCGAGAAGCCGTCCATGCCGAGCTCCTTCAACCGCGCGGCGTCGACGTTCAGGCTCTCCAGCCCGCGCCGCACGTCCTCTCCGGTCACCGCCTTCTTGCCGGTAACTTTCTGGGCGGTGCGGATTCCTTCCGCGATCAGCATCGAATTGTAGACGCCTCGATTGTAGAGCACGGTGCCGACCTGATCCTTCGGCGTCTGGCTCTTGCCCGCGCCGACCACGAACTTCTCGATGTCCTTGATCACAGGGAAATCGGCCGTCGCCGCGTGCCAGTTGAGAGTCTTGAAGCCGACGGCTTCCTTGCCGGCGCCCTTCGCGTCTTCCTCGCTCGGCCACCAGATCGAGATGAATTTCTCCATCGGATAGTTGGTCTTGGCGGCTTCCTTGATCGCGGTGGGCTGCATCGCGCCCCATCCGTACATGATCATGTAGTCAGGCCGATCGCGGCGCACGTTGAGCCATTGCGCCGACTGGTTCTGCATTTCGGCGGCCGGCACGGGATAGAGCTTGGCCTCGAAGCCGAGCTCCTTCGACAGGTCGGCGAGAAACGGCAACGGCTCCTTGCCGTAACCGGCGTCGAGATAGAGATAGCCGATCTTCTTGCCCTTGAGTTTGTCGAGACCGCCCTCCTGCTGCGCGATGAACTTGATGATCATCGACATGCCGTCCCAGTAGGTGTCCGGCGGATTGAAGATCCACGGGAATGTGTCGCCTTCGGAGGAAGCCGACAGGCCGTACGCCATGGACAGGATCGGAATCTTGTCGACCGCCGCCTTCGGAATGAGCGGCAGTGTGATGCCGGTCGACCACGGATTGACGACGACCGGGTGCTTCGGCTTGACGGCCTCGTAGCACTCCAGGCCCTTGGTGGTGTTGTAGCCCGTCTCGCATTCCTCGATGGCGATCTTCACGCCGCCGATGCCGCCGTCGCGCGCATTCAGCATTTCAAGATAATCGTGCATGCCGTTGGCGATCGACGTGCCGGACCCCGCGAACGGGCCGGTGCGATAGGTGAACAGCGGCACGAAGATCGAGTCTTCAGCCGCCGCGGGCGCCGCCGGCGCGGCGAACGCGGCGACGGTCAGCAAGGCCGCCGCGGTCTTCTTCAGGTTTGTCATGCCAAATCCTCCCTCTTTCCTCGATGCTGGATTTCAATACGGGAACGGCCACACTCGCAACTTCTGCTTTCCGATCTGCCAGAGCCGCGCCAGCCCGTGCGGTTCGACGATCAGGAAGAAGATGATCAGCGAGCCGGTGATCAGGTAGGTCAGATGTTCGGCCGTCGCCGATCCGAGAGACAGGCCGAGCGCATTCGGCGCTGTCCGCACGATGATCGGCAGGATGTGGATGAGCGCGGCGCCCATGAAGGCGCCGATCAGACTGCCCAGTCCGCCGATGATCACCATGAACAGCAAGACGAAGGATTCGTTGATGTTGAAAGCCTCGGGCTCGGCCGCGCCAAGCCACAGGAACACCATCAACGCGCCGGCGACGCCGGCATAGAACGACGAAACCGCAAAGGCGAGCAGCTTGGCCGGCAGAAGGCGGATGCCCATGAGCTGGGCGGCGATGTCCATGTCGCGCACCGCCATCCAGTTGCGGCCGATGCGGCCGTGCACGAGATTGGATGCGAACCATGTCATGGCGACGACGATCGTCAGCACGACGTAATAGCGCGTCAGCGGCTTGGCTGTGGCGCCGGTGATCGGTACGCCGAACAGCGTGTGCAGAGGGACCTCGATCGCGCCGGACGGATTGTAATTGTATAGCCAGCCGACGCGCACGAAACACCATTGCAGGAAGAATTGCGCAGCGAGCGTCGCGATGGCGAGATAAAAGCCCTTGATGCGCAGGCTCGGCAGGCCGAAGACGACGCCGACAGCGCAGGACACGAACCCCGACGCGACGATCCACACGACGATGTTGACTTGCGGAAACAGCGTCGAGAGCTTGTAGCAGGCGTAGGCGCCGACCCCCATGAAGGCGCCGGTGCCGAGCGAGATCAGGCCCGTGTAGCCGATCAAGATGTTCAGGCCGATCGCCGCCAGCGCCAGGATCAGGAACGGGATCATGACCGAAGCGATCATGAACTCGCCGCCGACGAGCGGGATGCCGACGAAGGCGACCGCCAGGATCAACGCCAGTCCAATACGATCCTGCCGGATCGGGAAAATCGCCTGATCGGCTGCGTAACTCGTCTTGAACTGGCCGACTTCGCGGTAGAACACGTGATGTCCCCGATCAGATGCGTTCGATGATCTTCTCGCCGAACAGCCCCTCGGGCTTGAACAGCAGGAAGGCGAGGGCGATGCCGTAGGCAAGCCAGCTTTCGATGCCGCCGCCGACCAGCGGCCCCCAGTAGAATTCGCCGAGCTTCTCGCCGATGCCGATGATGAGTCCGCCGACGATGGCGCCTGGCACCGAGGTGAACCCCCCGAGAATGAGCACGGGCAGCGCCTTGAGCGAGATGACCTGCAGCGCGAAGGACACGTCCGAACGCGCGCCCCACATGATGCCCGTCGCCAGCGCCACGACGCCCGCCGTGAACCAGACGATCACCCAGATCTGGTTGAGCGAGATGCCGACCGACAAGGCCGCCTGATGGTCGTCGGCAACCGCACGCAGCGCTCGCCCGATCCGCGTCTTCTGGAAGAACAGCGCGAGCCCCGCCACCATGATCGACGCGATAACCGCCGCAGCGATGTCGATTTTCTGCAGCGTCACCAGTCCGCCGAGAATCTTGAGGTCGATCGCGCCTTTGGGCAGGCCGAGGGCGGCGACCGGCATTTCCTTTGGATCGCCGCCGAACACCAGTTCGCCGAAACCGATCAGAATGTAGGTGAGCCCGAAGGTCGCCATGAACAGCATGATGTCGGGCTGATTGACCAGCGGACGCAGAACCACGCGTTCGACGCCGACCGCCAGCAGATACATCACGCCGATCGCCAGCAGCAGCGCGACCGGCGCCGGCACGCCTTTTTCGTAGAGGCCGACCAGCGTCAGCGCGGCGAACACCATCATGATGCCCTGCGCGAAATTGAACACGCCCGACGCCTTGAAGATCAGAACGAAGCCAAGCGCGATCAGAGCGTAGAGCACGCCGCCGACGAGCCCCTCCCACAGCGTCTGCACCAGCAGATCGGGCGATGTTCCCATCTGCACGAAGGGGTCGACGAAGATTTGATAGAGGAGGTGCATCAGTGCGCCACTCCCAGATAGGCGTCGATCACCTTCGGATCGCTCTTCACTTCGTCCGGAACGCCGTCGGCGATCTTGTGGCCGTATTCCAGCACGACGATCCGGTCGGACAGATCCATCACGACGCCGATGTCGTGCTCGATCAACGCGATCGTCGTGCCGTAATGCTGGTTCACGTCGATGATGAAGCGGCTCATGTCCTGCTTTTCTTCGAGGTTCATGCCGGCCATCGGCTCGTCGAGCAGCAGCAGGGTCGGCTCCATGGCGAGCGCGCGGCCGAGCTCGACGCGCTTCTGCAAACCGTAGGGCAGCGTGCCGACCGGCGCCTTGCGGATGTGCTCGATTTCGAGAAAGTCGATGATCTCCTCGCAGAATTTGCGATGTTCGATCTCTTCCTTCAGCGCCGGACCGTGACGGAACAGCTGCCAGAAGAAATTCGAATGCATCTTCAGCGCGCGCCCGGCCAGGATGTTGTCGAGCGTCGACATGCCCTTGAACAGCGCGACGTTCTGGAAGGTGCGCGCAATGCCCTGGCTCGCGGCCTCGTACGGCTTCATCCGCGCGCGCGTCTTGCCGTGGAACGAGATGCGTCCCTGTTGCGGATGGTAGAAGCCGTTGATGACGTTGAGCATCGACGTCTTGCCGGCGCCGTTGGGGCCGATGATCGCGCGAATCTCGCTCTTGCGGATATCGAACGACACGTCGGTGATCGCGCGCACGCCGCCGAACGACAGCGAGACGTTTTCGACCTTGAGAAGAACGTCGTCGGCCCCGCTCATGCTGCGCGGCTCCCCTGCGAGACGCCCGCATGCGGTTCGAGGTCGACGATGGCGACCCGTCCGGAAATCATGCCCTTGCGCCCGTCCTCGAACGTGACCTCGGTCGAAATATCGGCCTGCTTCGAGCCGTCGTACAGGCCTTGGACGAGCGGCTCGTAACGTTCGGCGATGAAGCCGCGGCGCACCTTCTGCGTGCGGGTCAGCTCGCCGTCGTCGGCGTCGAGTTCCTTGGGCAGAATGAGGAAGCGCTTGATTTGCGCGCCGGCCATCCGTGTCTCCCGCGACAGCGTTTCGTTGACCGCGTCGACATGCTTGGCGATGAGGTCGTAGACCTTGGGATGGCCTGCGAGCTCCTGATAGGAGGCGTAGGAAATGGCGTTGCGCTCCGCCCAGTTGCCAACCGCCGTCAGCTCGATATTCAGCATCACCGTGACGAAATCGCGCTTGTCGCCGAAGGCGACGGCCTCCTTGATGTTGGGGAAGAACTTCAGCTTGTTCTCGATGTATTTCGGTGCAAACAGCGTGCCGTCGGTCAGCTTGCCGACGTCCTTTGCGCGATCGAGGATGCGTAGATGGCCTTCCTCGTCGAAGAAGCCGGCGTCGCCGGTCTTGACGAAGCCGTCGGGCGTCATCGTTTCAGCCGTCTTTTCCGGCTCCTTGTAGTAGCTGACGAATTGCCCGGGCGATTTGAACTGCACCTCGCCGTCGTCGGCGATGCGGATTTCGACATTGGGCGCCGGCGGCCCGACCGTCTCGGACCGGATGGCGCCGTTCGGATGGGCGGTGACGTAAAGGAAGGCTTCGGTCTGTCCGTAGAGCTGCTTGAGATTCAACCCGAGCGAACGATAGAACGAAAACAGCTCGCCGCCGATCGCCTCGCCCGCCGTGTAGGCGACGCGGACGTTGGAATAGCCGAGCACGTTCTTCAGCGGCCCGTAGACCAGAAACTCGCCGAGCGCGTAATGCAGCCGCGCTGTGAGCGGCACGCTCTCGCCGTTGAGAATCTTTTCGCCCCACTTGCGCGCGACGCCGATGAAGTGATCGAACATGCGACGCTTGAGCGCGCCGGCGTCCTCCATGCGGATCATGATGCGCGTGAGCTGCGCCTCGAACACACGCGGCGGCGCGAAATAGAACGACGGACCGATTTCGCGCAGATCCTGCTGCACGGTGTCGGCGTTCTCCGGGCAGGCGACGCAGGAGCCCGCCACCATCGCCTGCGCGTAGTTGAGATAATGGTCGCCGACCCATGCAAGCGGCAGATAGGCGAGCTGTTCGTCGCGCTCGGTGAGCCCGTCGAACGCGACCGTATCGCGCGCCGCCTGGACCGACCGGCCTGCGGCGAGCACGACGCCCTTGGAGCGGCCGGTCGTGCCTGACGTGTAGAGCATGATCGACGCGTCGTCCGCGCGACCCGCGTCGATCATCGCGTCGAGCGAACGGCCGAGCGCTGCTTCCGAGGCGAGCGCCTTGGCGCCGAATTCCATCAGATCGGACAACGCGGTGAGGTTGGGCTGCGTATAATCGCGCAGGCCGCGGTCCTCGTCGTAGACGATGTGCTGGAGAGTCGGCAGACGCTCCTGGATCGCCAGCAGCTTGTCGACTTGCTCTTGATCCTGCGCCGCCGCCACTTTCACGTCGGCGTTCTCGAGCACGTAGGCCATCTCGTCGGCCACGGCGTCCGCATACACAGGCACGGGCGTCGCACGCAGCATCTGCGCGGCGCAGAGCGTCCAGTAAAGCATCGGCCTGTTGGCGCCGACGATGGCGATCTTGTCGCCCTGCCTGACGCCGAGCTTGATCAGCCCCTGCGCGATTGCGCGCACGTCGTCGTAGACTTCGCGCCAAGTCCAGGTCTGCCAGATGCCGCGATCCTTGTGGCGGTAGGCCGGCCGACCGCCGCGCATCTGCGCATGCAGGCGCAGCAGTTTCGGAAACGTGTCTTCCGACGCGCCGCGACCCGCCCTCTGCAGGCTGTCTGCCACTCCCCTGCTCCCTCGTGCCGACGTCTTGCGACGTTCTGCTTGCTTGCGATCTTGTGTTTGTTTGCGGCGCAGCGATCCGACCGCGCCATCGCGACTGTATCATTCGCAGCGCGCATGGCTGCTGGCAAGCGTGCGCTTGACTGCGCGACTTCATTTTGTCAGGTACGGTGCCGGCGCTATCCATGCGCCCGTCCCCGCTACTTTTGTATAGGTCTCGCGCCGTCTGCGGTCATTCGCCGTAGCGGCTCAACGCCGTCAGATCGAGCGGCGTCAGCGCGCCGGGCGAGATCGTCAGATGGCCTTCCGCCTCCAGAATTTGCAGCGCACGGTTGGCCACTTGTCGTGAGACGCCGGCGATCAGCCCCAGTTCCTCCTGGCTGATGTCGAGGCTCGGCCCGGTCCTGGGATTGAGCACGGGATTGAACAACCACGCGATCGCGCGCGCCACGCGCGCGACGCTGTCGAGCATGCGGTCATGCTCGACCAGTGCGATGAATTGTCCCAGCCGCTCGTTGAACTGACGCACGAGAAACCGGTTGAACCCGACGGAGTTCTCGAACAGCCACAGGAAGGTCGCGCGGTTCATCAGCGCCAGCCGCGACTCGCGCAACGTGACGAGATCGTATTGCCGACGTTCGCCCTTCAGCACCGATCCCTCGCCGAACCAGAGCCCCGCGGGCATGCCCGCGAGGCTGACGGCCTTGCCGCTCGACGACACGGAGCCGATCTTCATCAGGCCGGAAATGACGCCGGTCCAGAATTCGAACGTATCGCCGCGATGAACCACATAGGCGCCGGCGGGCCATGTCTTTTCGACGACGCCGCGGCAGGCGCGCTCGATTTCCAGTTCTGTCAGTTCGCACGCCCAGAAGGCGATGGCGCGCAGGCGGTCCGGCGTAATCACGGGCGTTTCCGATTTTTTTGCGCGCGCATAGTGTCAAGCGCGCGGCGTTCCCTCAAGCCGTAGCCGTCTTTCGGCGGCGCGTACGAAACGGCGTTCCGAGAAGGCGCGCGAGACCATAACCCGCAGCGGCTCCCACGCCTGCCGTCGCCAGACCCTCGCCGGTCGTCGGCACGGCAGGCTCGAAATCGGTCCACGCCCGCCCGGCGATCTTGGGGTCGACGTATTCGAAGAACGCCAGCAGCCTCGCGCCCGGCCCCGCGCTTTCGAACCGCGCCTTCTGCGCCGCGAGACGATCGCGTCGTTCGATCGTTTGCGTCATTGCACGCCCCCTGTCGCGCGCCAGGGAATCGTTATTGGCTTCGAGTTGCGCAATCGCTTTGGACGCATCCATCCCCTGCGACGCGGCCTCAGCCGCGAACTGGTCGACGATCGCAGTCAATTCGTCGATCGCCCCGCCGAGCCGCTGGCGGTATTGCTGCGCGAACTCCGGCAACTGCGATGCGATAAGCCCGCAGAACAGGGCGAATCCGAGCGCGATGCGGCGCAACACGAGCATGGGTTTCTCCGTCGCGCGAAGTCTATGCGATCCGCGACATCGGCGCATCCCGCATCACGGCTGCCCGAACAGGCGGGCGCGCGCATAGGCCAGCGGCCGTCCGTCGATCAAGCCGAGACCCGCCGCAATGAAGGCCATGCCGACGAAATTGCGCGCTTCCAGCCGCTCGCCGAGAAAGATCGCGCCGATTATGAACGCGGTCACGGGAACGAGCAGCGTCACCAGCATGACATTGGTCGCGCCGGCCCGCGCGAGGATACGGAAGAACAGGATGAACGCCAGCGCGGTCGACAGGAGTCCGAGCCCAAGGATCGAGAAGACCTGCGGCCCGGTCGGCATGGGCAGCGTCCACGGATGATCGAACGCCAGAGCCAGCGGCGCCATCATGAAGGCCGACGCCGTCAGTTGGCCTTGCGCGGCCTGTAGCGGCGTGAGGCCGAAACGCGCGAATTTGCGGCCGACGATTCCCGAAAAGGCGTAGCTGATCGCCGCAGCGATGAAGGCGAGCTCCGGCAGAAGCTTGTCCGATCCCTGCGTGAGCGCGGTCGGGCCGATCAGGACGGCCACGCCGACGAAGCCGACGAGCACGCCGGCGAGACGGTTGGCGCGCATGCGTTCGTCGGCGAGGAAGAAGTGGCCGACGATGACGGAAAACAACGGCGTCGTCGCGTTGATGATCGCCGCGACGGCGGTCGTCAGGCTCTGCTGTCCCCAGACGGAAAGCGACCAGGGCACGACGTTGTTGAGCAACGCCATCCCGAAGAAGGCCGTCCAGACGGCGCCGCCGCGCGGGATTTTCTCGCGCGCGAGAACGAGCACGGGCGCGAGCGCCAGCGCGCCGATCGTCACGCGCAGCAGCACGACCGTGAGAGGCGGCGCGCCGCCGACTGCGACCTTGATGAATGGAAACGAGCAGCCCCACAGCAGCGACAGCGCCCCGAGCATGACCCAGGTCTGGCGGGTCATGGTCGTTTCGACCTGCATCGGCGTTCTGGACGGCGACATGCGCGCTCCGTGACGAGGGCGGCAATCTAGGCGACGTCGCCAGACGCCACGACCCGCTTTCTGCGATTGCGCGCCATGCGCGCGTTCTTCACGCCGGCAGGTCGAGCACGCCTGCCGCGCCGCCCTTGGTGCCGAAGGCGAGACGCTTGCCGGCCGCGTCCCAGGCGAGCGCGGTCACAGCGTCGTTGGAGTCACGCTCGCCGCGCACGAAAATCTCGGCGCCGTCGTTGAGGCGCACGAGCAGCACCCAGCCGTCCTCGTAGCCGATAGCGAGCACCATGTTGGTCGGATGGAACGCGACGCGCGATACGCGACGCGGCCGCACGCCGCATTCGCGCGGCCCGCGACCCATCGGCCCGTCCTTGGTCTCGAACGGCCAGACCACGCAAGCGTCGGCGCCCGAGGTCGCCAGCCACTTGCCGTCCGGCGACCACGAGAACGAGCGCGTCTTGGCCGGATAGCCCGACATGCGCATATGCTTGCCGTCGGCGAGCCGCCAGCCATGCAGCATGTTCTCCTGCATGGACGTCACGAGGAAACGGCCGTCGGGCGAAACGGTGGCGTCGAGATGCGAGCCCTTCCACTCCAGAAACTCCGGCTTGCCGGCGTTCGGAAACCAAAGCGACGCGCCGTTGTAATGCGCGATCGCCAGTCGATAGCCTTTCGGCAGGAAGGCGAGGCCGCGCACGGCCGACGGCGCATCGAAGCTCTTGATCTCGCCCTTCGCGTCTCGCGCGCGAACGACCTTGCCGGCCGACCACGCCATCGCGCCGTCGTCCCGCAAGGTCAGCGCATCGATCCACTTGCCGTTCTCGTCGGCCAAAATCTCGCTGCGGCCCTCGGCGTCGGTCGCAATCAGCAAACCGTCGTCGCCGCCGGTGAACATGCGCTTGCCGTCCGAAAGCGCGACGAGGATCGCGCCGTCCTCGTGCGCCTTGACGCGCTTCTCCTCCCCGATCGCGGCGATGAGGATCGTCCCGTCGGCGAGCGCATAGACCGGCGTGCGGCCGAGGAAGGCGGCTGCGACGACATTGTCGCCGGCTTCGATGTAGGCGACGTGCTGGGTGAGGGAGGCTTCGGACATCATTCGACCGGGGAATCAAGCGTCGACGAGGGAGGGTTCGACGGGCTTCGTAGCATGATTAGGCACGGCGGCGATCCCGGACGGCGGGGACGGAGGTCGATTCGAGCTCGCCGTCGGATTTGGCTCAGGCGCAACGACTCGCTGTTACGCCCAAGCAGACGCGGCTGAGCTTGAATGAGGCCGCAAAGCATGCCGTCTCCGCGCTTTCAATGACATACAACTGAAACGCAGCTATAGTCTCGAACATGCGAAAGTCTGTATTTTACAATGCGTTGCAATCTGGCAACATAATGAATCCGCGCTGAGACGAAGCAGCGCGAGCGGCGCTCTGATGCTGCCGGAGGGGGTTGGGCCTGATCGGATGAAATTGTTTCTGCACATAGGAATGGACAAGACCGGCACGACGTTCCTTCAGGGCTTTTGCCATGAACGACGTGACCGACTGGCCCGCCACGGAATTTGTTATCCGTTCGGCGTCGCGCCGAATGAATTCAGCCATGTCGATTTCGCTCATGCGCATGGCGCGGGATGGAATGATGCGGCGACGGACGAGGGCAGCGCGCGAGCGATCGAAAAACTCTCCGGGGTGAACCCCGACCTGCCGCTGCTGTTGTCCTCCGAGGCGCTGTCGACGGTTCCCAACAAGCTCTTTGTCGATCGTATCAAGACATGGGCGGAGAGGAACGGGTACGACGACGCGGAAGTGATCGTCTATCTGCGCAATCAGGTCGATCTGTTCGTCGCCTTATACGCCGAGGCGATCAAATGGGGTCGCAAGGAGCCGGCTGACAAGTTTTACGACATCTGCAAGAACCGTCTTGTCTTTTCCTCGCTGATTACGGGCTGGAAAGAGGCCTTCGGCGACGCCAAGGTTCATGTGTTGAATTACGACCTCGCCAAGGCGGACCTGATAGGCTCGTTTTTCGGTCTGATGAATGTCGAGAATATCGCGGAACTCACTGCCAATTATGTGCCTGCTTTCGCGAACTATTCGCCGCCGCTGATAATTCTCGAATACATCCGCCGGCTTTCGATTCCGATCGAACGGATCCAGCTATATGAGTTCATCATCGGTCGTTTCGCCCATCGCAAGCCCGCCTCGCTGAAAGACCTCGCCGACGCCGCCGTGTGGCCGTTGCCGAGCCGCCTGATGGAGGACATCCCCCGTTACATGGCCGACAACGAAAAGGTCTTCGCCGATCCGTCGCAGCAGTTCGAGGATCTGTACGCTGTCGCCGACCGCTACGGCCGGAAGCTCATCAGCCTCGACGAGCGGGGATTGCAGGAAGCGGCGACGATGCTGCTCTTCGACATGCTGCCCAGATAGCGAAGGAGCCGAGCCGCGCGCATGCGGTTTGCCTCGGACGCGACCGAGGCCGCCCCTCGATCTTCTTGAACGCGTAGCCGTCGAGGCTGCGCCGCCGCCTTGTTCGCGGGTGCGATTTCGCACTCCGTAATGCCGCAAATTTGTGATCTGCTCCAACGCCAAAGCTCGCGCGGAGGGGGGGCGTCATGGAAGTAAAGGTCATCGCTGACACCGTGTTTGCGGCCCCGGGCGGATCCGTGATCTTCCCCGTTACGTTCGACCCGGAGTGGCTGGACGTCGAGCCGGTGAAGCAACGCCTGTTTCCCATCCCGACGGTCGTCGCGCCGATGCATGGCAAGGCGGTCGCGCAGCCGGGCGGCGCCCAATTCACCGTCGTTGAGCCGGTGTTTCCCGGCGAAGTCTGGATGTTCGGCATGCGGCCGCGAGGCGCGCAGAATCTGCTCGCCTGGAAGACCATATTCTGCGTCCGCAAGCCGCAGGAGGGCGTGATCGAATTGTCGGACAGCACCGGCGTCGAAGCCTCTGGAACTTTCTGTACTCTCCGCGGCGGCGCATCCGACGACGTCTTCGCGCGCATGTGGGTCAGCGCGGACCCCATTCCGGACGCGATCCATCGACCGCCGCTGATCGACGAAACCAACCCGAATTTCGGCGGATTGCGGCAGCAGATCGCGCGTCGGAAGGCATCCGCGGGAGGGACGATCTTTGGCGCGGAATTCGCTCCGCTCGCCCCGGGGACCACTTACAATTATCTCATCCAGTTCATGAACAAGATCGGCACGCTCCGCGAGCTGAGCGGCGCATTCACGACCAGGATGCGACGGGTCGCCGTCTCCGTGTCAGAACTCAGAATCAGGGATGACGGCGACGATTGGAGCTCCGGCGAAGCGGAATTCCGCATTTCGGTGCAAAAGGACGGAGTCGTAATCCCGACATCGCTTCGCTCGATCGGCGACAATCGGCATCCTGTGTCCGTCGACGATACGATTCCATCCAGGTTCAAGCTCGACATCAGCGAGGTCGTGGGCCCTGAGCCGGGCGGATTTTCTGTCGGCATCAACGCGCATGGACGCGAGTTCGATTCATTCTCCGACGAACTCGCATCCACGAGCGGCGACCAGATCATGCTTTGGGCGCCCTACGAACTGCCGATGGAAGCCGGCCGGGGCGAAACGTTCAGGAAGTCCGGCACCATCAAGGCGCCGAACGTCAACGACACGTCCTTCTCCTTCGAGTTGGACTACGCCTACGACGTATCGTACGTCTGAAGCGCCGCCTACGCCGCGCACCTCAAGAAGCCGTCGCGGATTTCGTCTTCCTTGAGGTTGCGGCCGATGAAGACGATGCGGCTGACGCGCTTTTCGTCAGGCTTCCATTCGCGTTGCACGTCGCCGTCGAGGATCATGTGCACGCCCTGGAACACGAACCGCTTGGGCTCGTCCTTGAGCGCGAGAATGCCCTTCGAGCGCAGGATGTTCGGCCCCTCGCGCTGCACGAGTTCGTTCACCCACGGCATGAACTTGTTGGGATCGACGTCGCCGTCGATAGTCAGCGACAGCGATTGCATCTGCTCGTCGTGCACCACCTTCAGACCGCCGTGGCCGTGATCGTGGTGGTGATGATGGCCGTGGTCGTGGCCATGGTGGTGATGCTCGTGCCCGCAGTCCGGCCCGCATTCATGGTCGTTGTCGTGGTGGTGATGATCGTGGTCTTCGGCTTCGAGGAAGGCCGGCTCGATCTCCAGGATGCGGTCGAGGTCGAAGGCGTTCTTGCCGAGCACCGCATCGAGCGGCACGTCGGCTTTCACCGAGCGGTGCAGGGTCGCATAGGGATTGATGCCGCGGATGCGCGCTTCCACTTCGCGCAGTTCCTCGGGCGAAACGAGGTCGGTCTTGTTGATGATGATGACGTCGGCGAAAGCGATCTGGTTTTTCGCTTCGGGCGCATCCTTGAGCCGGGCGGACAGCCATTTGGCGTCCGCGACCGTCACGACCGCGTCGAGCTTGGCGGCGTCCTGCACATCCTGATCGACGAAGAATGTCTGCGCGACCGGCGCGGGATCGGCGAGCCCCGTCGTCTCGACGATGATCGCGTCGAATTTGCCCTTGCGGCGCATCAGCCCTTCGAGAATGCGGATGAGGTCGCCGCGCACGGTGCAGCAGATGCAACCGTTGTTCATCTCGAACACTTCCTCGTCCGCGCCGACGACGAGATCGTTGTCGATGCCGATCTCGCCGAATTCGTTGACGATCACGGCGTAGCGCTTGCCGTGCGGCTCGGAGAGGATGCGATTGAGCAGCGTCGTCTTGCCGGCGCCGAGATAGCCGGTGAGCACGGTGACGGGGATCTTGTCGGACATGCGGAACTCCGGATGCGTCCGCCCCGCGCGCCGCGCGGGGCTCAACTCTGCGGCGCGAGCGCCTTGGTCAGTTCGCTTATATTGTGCCTGACCATCTCGATGTAAGTCCCCGCCGGACCTTCGGATGGAGACAGGGCGTCGGAATAGAGGGTTCCGCCGATCCTTGCGCCCGTCTCGCGGGCGATCTGGTCCATGAGGCGGCGGTCGGAGACGTTCTCCAGAAAAACCGCCGGAAATTTGTCCTTGCGGATCTGGGCGATGATTTTCGCCACGTCGCGGGCGGAAATTTCCGCATCCGTCGACACGCCGGCCGGCGCGGCGAATTCCAGCCCATAGGCCTGACTGAAATATCCGAAGGCGTCGTGAGTGGTCACGATGCGCCGCCGGTCGGCCGGAATTCTGGCGATCGCGGCCCGCACCTCGGCGTCGAGACCGTCCAGCTTCTCCGTATAGGCCTGCGCCTGCGCCCGGTACGCGTCCGCCCCCGCAGGATCGACCGCGATCAGGCCGTCGCGGATATTGGCGACGTAAATCCGGGCGTTCGCCACGTTCTGCCAGGCGTGCGGGTCGACGCCGCCATGCTCGGCGAATTCCGCGTTGCTCGTGTCCATGCGCGGCGAAACGCCGTCGGCCGCGATCACGACCCGCGCCTTGGCGCCCGCGGCCCCGGCCAGACGGCTGATCCAGCCCTCGAGATGCAATCCGTTCTCTATCAGCAGCTTGGCCGCAGCGATCTTGCGGCTGTCGGCCGGCGAGGGATTATAGGCGTGGACGTCGCCGTTGGGGCCGACGATCGTGGCGACCTCAACCCGATCGCCGCCGACCTGCCGTGCGAAATCGCCGAGAATGGAGAAGGTGGCGACGACCGTCGTTCGCGCGCTCTGCGCGAACGCCCGAGGTCCGAGCAGGCCGACAGAGGCGGCGTTTGCGAGGAGTTGTCGACGACTGATCACGGTCACGCCTCCAGATGGTTTCGTTTCGGGCGATTGCGCAGCGCGCCGCCGACCGGGCCGACGACCAGCGACAGGAAGTAGAGGCAGCCGGCCGCCAGCACGATCGCCGGACCGGACGGCAGGCCGGCCGCGTAGGACCCGACGAGCCCGACGTAGGCCGAGACGATCCCGAACAGCGCAGCCAGCGCGATCGCGGCGTCGAGGCGCTGCGTCCACAGCCGCGCGGCGAGCCCGGGCAGCATCATCAGCCCGACCGACATCAGCGTTCCGAGCGCCTGGAAACCGGCGACGAGGTTCAGCACCAGCAGGCCGAGAAAGGCGAGCTGAGTCGGTGCGCCAGCGCCGGTCGTCGCCTGCGTGAACGCGGGATCGAACGTCTCCAGGATCAGCGCGCGATAGAGGATCGCGAACCCGAGAAGCGTCGTCGTGGCGACGGCGGCGAGCAGAAACAGCGTCTGATTGTCGAGGGCCAGCACATTGCCGAACAGCACGTGCAGCAAATCGATGTTCGAGCCGCGCAGCGAAACGAGCGTGACGCCGAGCGCCAGCGACACGAGATAGAGGCCGGCGAGCGAGGCGTCCTCGCGCAGGATGGTCGCGCGCGCCACCACGCCCGACGCGAGCGCGACGACGAAGCCCGCCGCCAGCCCGCCGAGCGTCATCGCCGGCACCGATAGCCCGGCGACGAGATAGCCGAGCGCCGCGCCGGGCAGTATCGCATGCGCCATGGCGTCGCCGGACAGCGCCATGCGCCGCAGGATCAGAAACACGCCGAGCGGCGCGCCGGCGAGCGCCAGCGCGAACGATCCGACCAGCGCGCGGCGCATGAATTCGAAATCGGCGAAAGGAGCGATCAGCAGGTCGTACATCTACGCCGCCCTCTCGCAATCCGCCGCATGCTGGTCGAAGGCTTCGCTCATGCGCCGCGCCTGAGCGAGCTTGTCGGCCGCCAGGGCGAAGGCGGTCGGGCCCCAGGCCACGCATTCGCGCGCCAGCAGCAGGGTCTGCGGAAAGTGCGCCCGCACCAGCGGGTAATCGTGCAGAACCGCCAGAATCGTGCGTCCCTCGTCATGCCAGCGCGCGATCAGTTCGACGAGGTCGGCCGTCGTGCGTTCGTCGACGGCGGCGAACGGCTCGTCGAGCAGGATGACGCCTGCGTCCTGCAACATCAGACGCGCAAACAGCATGCGCTGCGCCTGCCCGCCGGACAGCGCGCCGATCTGACGGCGCTCGAAGCCTTCGAGCCCCACCGCCGCAATGGCCTCGGCGACCGCGCGCCGGTCGGCGGCGCCGACCCGTCCGAACAGGCCCGCGGTGCGAATGCGGCCCATCGCCACGAAGTCGAAGACGTCGATGGGGAACGAGCGGTCGATCTCGGCCGCCTGCGGCAGATAGCCCATGTCGCGCACGCTCGATCCGCCGCGATCGATCCGTCCGCCGAGCGGCTTCAACGCGCCGACGATTCCCTTGACCAGGGTCGACTTGCCGGCGCCGTTCGGTCCGCAGACCGCCGTCAGCGAGCCCTTCTCGAAGCAGCCCGTCAGATGATGCACCGCCGGATGGCCGTCGTAACCGAGCGTCAGGTCGTCGATCCTGATCGCGCAGGTCATCTGAGCGCCCACCAGACGCCGAGCCAGATCGCGCCGGACAGGACGAGCGACCCCGCCAGCCGGTCGAGCGCCGACAGGCGCAAGAGCGAGAAGCCCGGGATCGCCACCGCCGCGGGATCATGCGCATGGCCGTGGTGATCGGCGTCGCCGGAGCCATGGCGATGCCCATGATCGTGGTCGTGGTCGTGGTCGTGATCGTGATCGTGAGCCGCCATCTGGCGTCGGAACTCCTGATGAAAGGATGATATGTTATAATATTACAATTTCGTCCAAATCAAGGAGCGTTGACCGGCGAGAAAAATTGTTCAATAAAATTGTCCTACAATAAATCGCCGCGCGCGGCGCATCGACTGGAAACCGACATGCTCTATCCGCAAACCGAACGCGTGCAGGAGATCAGGCGTCAGCTCGAACGCTTCATGGACGAGCACATTTACCCCAACGAGGCGCGCCACTACCGCGAGGCGGAAGAGCTCGGACCTTGGAAGGTCTATCCGATCGTTGAGGAGCTGAAGCCGCTCGCGAAGCGCCAAGGCCTCTGGAACCTCTTCCTGCCCGACAGCGACCGCGGCGCGGGCCTCACCAATCTCGAATACGCCGCGCTTTGCGAGGTCATGGGCCGCTCGCATCTGGCGCCGGAAGTCTTCAACTGCTCCGCGCCCGACACGGGCAATATGGAAGTGCTGGAGCGCTACGGCAGCGAGGCCGACAAGAAGAGATGGCTCGAGCCTCTGCTTGCGGGCGAAATCCGCTCCTGTTTCGCCATGACGGAGCCGGCTGTCGCCTCGTCCGACGCGACGAACATCGAAAGTTCGATCGTGCGCGACGGCGATCATTACGTCATCAACGGCCGCAAGTGGTACACGACCAACGCCACCGATCCGCGCTGCAAGATTTGCATCTTCATGGGCAAGAGCGACCCGGACAATCCCAATCGCCACAAGCAGCAATCCATGATCCTCGTGCCGATGGACACGCCCGGCGTCGAGGTGAAGCGGTCGCTGCCCGTGTTCGGCTTCTACGGCGTGCCGGACCGCGCTTCGGAAGTCGTGTTCACGAACGTGCGCGTGCCGGCCTCCAACATGCTGCTCGGCGAGGGGCGCGGTTTCGAAATCGCGCAAGGCCGTCTCGGCCCGGGCCGCATCCATCATTGCATGCGGCTCATCGGGCTTGCCGAACGCACGCTCGAAAAGATGTGCAAGCGCGCCATGGGCCGCGTCGCATTCGGCAAGGCGGTGTCCGAACAAACGGTGACGCAGGAGCGCATCGCCGAAGCCCGCATCATGATCGAGCAGGCGCGCCTGCTGACGCTCAACGCCGCCCACGCGATGGATACGGTCGGCAACAAGGTGGCCAGGACTGAGATCGCCATGATCAAGGTCGCGGTGCCGAACATGGCGTGCCAGATCGTCGACTGGGCGATCCAGGCGCATGGCGGCGGAGGGACGTCCAACGATTTCGGCCTGACCCAAGCCTACGCCACGGCGCGCCTTCTGCGCCTCGCCGACGGGCCGGACGAAGTGCACCGCAACCAGATCGCGCGGCTGGAGCTGAAGAAATATTCGAATTGAGGGACTATTCCCTTCTCCCCGTTTACCGGGAGAAGGTGGCCGAAGGCCGGATGAGGGGCCAAACTGATACACGACCCCCAGTCGTTCCGCCCCTCACCCCTGCCCTTACCCCGCGCTGAAGTCGGCCGTTGCCGACTTCAGCCATCCCAAGCGCACAAAGCGACAACAGCCGCTTGGTGATCAGGGAAATGGAGTTTAGCGCCCTTTCAAATAATCCTTAGCGGCCTTAAGCCCCGTCTCCCACGCGCCATGCACGGTCGAGAAACGATGGCGCGAGCAGGCTTCGCCCGCGAAGAACAAGCGTCCATCGACAGGCGCGGCGAGTTTGTCACGCGCATCCGCCTCGCCCGGCAGCGCATGCGAATAGGCGCCGCGCGCGAAGGGATCGCGGTCCCACGCCGTCGCGTGCAGAAACCGCAGCTTCGATTGAACGCCCGCGCCGAGCATGCCGCCGAGCTGCCGGCGCGCCTCGGCCTCGACCGCCACAGGGCCTTCCTTTTCGAGGCGCCGCGCGAATGCGCCGCCGACATAGCCCGTCACGAAATTCCGCCCGCGCGGAAACAGATCGAAGCTGATCGTCTCAGCGCTGTCGACGCGCCCGTAGACGTGGCCGCGCGGCAGGTCGGCGCTATCGACGACTTCGAAGAAGATCTTGTCGGCGAGACCGAGCGGAAGCGCAGCGGCGGCGGCGACCTTGTCGGGCAAGGCCGGATGGAAAGACAGCGTTTCGTGCGCCAGATGCGGCGTCGGCAAGGTCACGATCGCCGCTCCGGCTTCGAGCGTCCCGCGCGTCGTCTCGATTTTCACGCGCGGTCCCGAGTGGTCGATGCGCTCCGCCGCGCAGTCGAACACGACAGGCAGACCTGTCGCTGCGGTCGCGATCAGCGCGCCAAGTCCCTCGCGGACCGTCCAGTTGACCATCGTGTCTTCGTAGCGGTCGAGATCGACGATCGAGACCTGCCCGAGTTCGACGCCGTTGTAATAGGTCGAGATCGCCTGGATAAGCCCGTTCCATCGACCATCCGCTGGCAGGAAGGTCGACGCCGCGCGATCGGCGCCGCCGGTCTGCGCGGCCTCTTCCAGAGCGTTCCAGAACGCTTCCGACGCCGCTCGAAACTCCGCCTGCGCGCGTTTCGGAAAGCCGCGCCCGACGTGGCCGCCCCAGTCGGGCCTGCCTTCGTCCACCACAAGCCCGAGTTCGCGGGCGAGCGGAACGAGGCAATTGCGGTCGGCCGAGTGCAGCCATTCGCAACCCAGATCGATCACGTCGCCCGCCGCTGGAATCGTGTGCGCGCGTCCACCGACGCGATTTCGCGCCTCGATCATGACGACTGACGCGCCGGCCTGCCGCAGGCGGCGCGCGGCGGCGACGCCGGCCGCGCCCGCGCCGATGACAGCTACGTCGACTTGGGTTGGCGGATCGCCCATCGCCTGACCATTCGCAAGATGTCGAATCCGTCCGGACGATCGTCGACCCGCATGACGCGGCTATGAGCGCGCGACCGTCGCGGCGACGCTCACCACTTCGGCGGCGTCGAATCGAACGGATGGTACTGGTAGAGCCAGCTCTCGCTCAAAACCTTGTCGTCGTGCGACAGATAGAGCCGCAGCTCCACCGGCTCCTGTCCTTCCACAGTCAGGTCGAACTGGGCGCGCCAGTGGCCCGGCACGTCGTCAGGTACGGCCTCGGTGAAGATGTAGGAGAAGGTTCCACGCGAGGTCCACAATTCGGGCTTCGGCTTCACGCCCTTCGGCAGGTTCGCCAACGGCCCGCCCAGGAATTCCACCATGAACTTGCGCACGCCCTTGGGCCGCGGCTGGCCGGGCACGCCGCCGTTGCCGAGCCGCGTCGCCACGCAACGCGCGAGATCGGTCGGATAGGGTTCGTCCGCCTTCCAGTGCAGCTTGTAGCCGATATCCAGAACCTGACCAGGTCGCGTCGGTTCGGCCGGGACCCACATGGCCACGATGTTGTCGTGGATTTCGTCGTCGGTCGGAATCTCGACGAGTTGCACCGCGCCTTTGCCCCAATTGCCCTTGGGCTCGACCCACACGGACGGGCGACGGTCGTACATCACGCCATCGAGATAATGATCGAAATTGCGGTCGCGCTGCAAAAGGCCGAATCCCTTGGGATTCGTGTCGCCGAAGGCCGACGCCATCACGCGCGGCGCGTTGTTGAGCGGCCGCCAGATGTGCTCGCCGGAGCCCGTCCAGATCGCCAGCCCGTCGGAATCGTGGATTTCCGGGCGCCAGTCGACGCCATCGCCCTTGTGCGTCTCGGAGAACCAGTACATCGAGGTCAAAGGCGCAATGCCGAAGCGGATATAGTCCTTGCGCAGATGCAGCTGGCAGTCGATGTCCATCATCACTGCCTTGTCGCGCGACATCACGAACCTGTAGGCGCCGACGACGCCCGGTCCTTCGAGCAAGGCGTGGATCGTGACGTTGCGGCCTTCCTCCGGCCCGATCCAGAATCTCGTGAAATCGGGGAATTCCTCCTCGCGGCCCGACTGCCACGTGTCGAGCGCGATGCCGCGGGCCGACAATCCGTACTGGCGCAATTCGCCGATCGCGCGGAAATAGGAGGCGCCCAGAAAGGCGACCCAGTCGTTCTTGCGCCAGTCGAGCGGCCCGTCCTTGGGCTCCTGAAGCCGAAAACCCGCGAACCCGGCGCCCTTCGCCAGCTTGCGCGCCGGCGAATTGGCGGGCATGTCGAAATAGGACTGATCGTAGACGATCTCCCGCGCCTGCCCCGCCTCGACCACGAAGACCCTGATCGCCTTGCGGAAGAACTTGCCGAGGTGGAAGAATGTCACCGGGCTCTGCTGCGGTCCCGTGGCGTAGACGGCGGAATCCGTATCGTAATGGATCTTGCCCCATTCCTCGTAGGTGAGCTGATCCATGATTTCCGGGGCTGGCGTCGACGGCGGCGCATAGGGCGCCTTGGCGATCTGCGCGGCTCTTGCTTTCAACGTATCGAAGGTGAAAGCTTCCGCCGGCCCGAGCTTGAGCCCCGCGGCGAATGCCGGCGCGGTTGCAAGCGGCGCGGAGGCTGCGCCGGCGGCGGCGCCCGCCGCCTTGAGAAGCCTGCGGCGGTCGATCTGGTCGCTCATGGCAATCCTCGACGAATCAATGGCCCGATAGGCGCGCGACGAAGCTAGTCGCGAGGTCGGGCCTGTCAAATGACGAAAAGCCGCGCTCAGCCCATGCCCAGCGCGGAGAGATAGATGTCGAGTATCTCTTCTTCTTCCTTGCGCTTGTGGCTGTCCTGGCGGCGCAGCGAGACGATCTTGCGCATGATCTTGACGTCGTAGCCGACGCCCTTGGCCTCCGCATAGACATCCTTGATGTCTTCGGCGAGCGCGCGCTTTTCCTCTTCGAGCCGTTCGATGCGCTCGATGAAGGCCTTGAGGTGGCCGGCGTCGATTGAATTGGTGCTCATGGGCCGCCTGTCTGCAACGGGGAACGGGCGGGAGGGATGCGACGGGATCGCGGCCGGGTCAAGGCGCCGGAGCGCTCAATCCCCGCTTTCCAGATTCCTGCGCCGCGCGCGTTGCGCATGCGCCCCCGATCGCCTAGGCCAGAAACCGACCGGGAGAAATGCAATGATCGAAGCGGTGATCTGGGATTTCGGCGGCGTCATCACGTCGAGCCCCTTCGAGGCTTTCGCGCGGTTCGAGCGCGAGCGCGGCCTGCCCAAGGACTTCATCCGCACGATCAACGCGACCAACCATCTCGACAACGCCTGGGCGAAATTCGAACGCGCCGAGATCACCCGCGCCGCTTTCGACGAGATGTTCGCTGGGGAGGCGCGCGCCGCCGGCCACGAGGTGCGCGGCGCAGACGTGCTGCCGCTGCTCGCCGGCCTGCCGCGCCCCGAAATGGTCGAGGCGCTGCGGCGCATCCACGCGCGCATGAAAACCGGCTGCATCACCAACAATCTGCCGGCGCACGAATCCGACGCCATGGCCGGCATGTACAAGGCGGACATCATGAAGATGTTCCATCACGTGATCGAGAGCGCCAAGATCGGCCTGCGCAAGCCCGATCCGAAGATCTACGCGATGATGGTCGAGGCGCTCGACGTCAATCCGAAGAGGTGCGTCTATCTCGACGATCTCGGCGTCAACCTGAAGCCCGCCCGCGACATGGGTATGAAGACCATCAAGGTCGTCCAGCCCGGTCCGGCGATCGACGAATTGCAGGGCTATGTCGGGTTTGCATTGACGTGATCGGTTCGTCTCACGACCGCGTGGGATGCAGTTCGACGCGATGGACGGACGGGTCGGCCAGCACGGGCTTCAGCTCCTGCGCGATGCGCTGCGCCCACTCGTCCTGACCCTTGTCGTCGGCGATCAGGTCCTGCCGGATTTCGAACAGCGCATGCGGCAGGCCGCGCGACGTGCCCAGTTCGTACATCGTATCGCCGTTGAGCGCGCCGTCGTAAGGCTCGTTGTCGCCGACGACGAGATCGCCCGCTCCCGCGAGGCCGGCGATCAGCGGCTTGGCGAGGCGCGGATCGCAATCCCACAGCAACGCGACGTGCCAGGGTCGCGGCGCGCCCTTCCACACCGGCGTGAACGAATGGATCGAGACGACCGAGGGAATCTTGCCGCTCGCCGTCATGCGCTCCACCTCCGCGATGGCGGCGTCGCGATAGGGTCGCCAGAATTTTTCGCGCCGTTTCGCGATCTCCGCGGCGTCGATGCGCGCATTGCCGGGAATGAGCGCGCCGTCGGAGATGCGCATGACCAGCGTCGGATCGTCGGCGCCGCGATTGGGATCGATCAGCAGGCGCGAAAATCGCGACAGCACCGCCGGCGCGTCGAGCAGCTTCGCCAGCCGCCGCGTCACGCCCGCCGCGCCGATGTCATAGGCGATGTGCCGCTCGAACGCCTCCGCCCCGAGACCGAGCGAGCCGTATTCGGGCGGAAGAGCGTTGGAGGCGTGGTCGCAGACCAGCAGAAGCCCGGCGTCCGCCGGTCCTTCGATATGTTCGACGGGTTCGAAATCGGCCATGCGGTCCAAGTGCCGCAAGCGTCGTCGCGTTGCAAGTCGCCATGGCCGGCGCCAATCTCGCGCGCATGACTGACGCCAACGGCCGCGCGACGCTTCGCGCGATCTTCGACGCCGCCGTCGCCGCCGCCCATCCGGCTGGCCGCCTCGCAAACCATCTGCCGGCGCCGCCGAAGGGCCGCGTCGTGCTGCTTGGCGCCGGCAAGGCGGCCGGCTCGATGATCGCCGCCGCCGAAGCGCATTACCTCGATGAGCTCGGCCTGCCGGCGGATCGGCTGACGGGTCTCGGCGTCGCCCGCCAGGGCTACGGCTGTGCGACGCGCGTCGTCCCCGTCCTCGAAGCCGGCCATCCGGTGCCTGACCAGAACGGGATCGACGCGACCGCGCGCATCCTCGCGTTTGCGCGCGCCGCCGGGCCGGACGACCTCGTGCTCGCGCTTCTGTCCGGCGGCGGTTCGGCCAACTGGATCGCCCCGGCAGGCGCCCTCACGCTCGCCGAAAAGCAGGGGATCACCAGGGCGCTCTTGCGGTCGGGCGCGGTCATCGGCGAGATCAACTGCGTCCGCAAGCATCTCTCGCGCATCAAGGGCGGAAGGCTGGCGGCGCTCGCCCGACCGGCTCGTCTCGTCAGCCTCGCCATATCCGACGTGCCCGGCGACGACCCCTCCGCCATTGCGTCCGGTCCGACCGTCCCCGATCCGACGACGCTTGCGGACGCAAGAGCGATCTTCGCCAAGTACGGCATCGACCTGCCGGCGAGCGCGAAGGCCCTGCTCGACGATCCCGCCATGGAGACGCCGAAGCCCGGCGATCCCGTGTTCGCCGGCTCGGCTTACGAAATCGTCGCGCGGCCGGCAGATGCGCTCGCCGCCGCCGCGCGGGCCGCAGCGCAGGCGGGCTACGAAATCGTCGACCTCGGTCCCGATGTTGAAGGCGAGGCGCGCGACGTCGCTTGCGCCCACGCGGCCATGGCGCGGGAACTCGCGGGCCAGGGCCGCCGCGCCGCCATTCTCTCAGGCGGCGAATTGACCGTCACGATCCGCGGCGGCGGGCGCGGCGGCCCCAATCAGGAATATGCGCTGGCGCTGGCTCTCGCGCTGGACGGCGCGGCGGGGATCAGCGCGGTCGCGGGCGACACGGACGGCACCGACGGCGGCGGCGGCGCGGCGAGCGATCCGGCAGGCGCTTTCGTCGACGCCACGACGCTGGCGCGGGCGCGCGCGCTCGGTCTCGACCCCGCCGCCATGCTCGCCGACAATGATTCAACCGGCTTCTTCGAGCGCCTCGGCGACCTGCTGACCCCCGGCCCGACCCTCACCAACGTCAACGACCTCAGGGCGATCCTGACCGGCCCCTGAACTCCGACGGGGCTCGACAAGGCCGGCAAATCAATGGATAAGAGCCCCTCCGCCTCGTATTTCCGTTCCACGCCGCGAATCCGGCGGATTCCTGCGTCACGCGTCCTTCGTCTCTTTCCGCCATTCAGACCGAAGCGATGATTCGATTTCTTGGACTCGCCGCCCTGCTCGCCGTCGCCACGCCGGCGCACGCGGACTTTCGCCTGTGCAACAACACGATCAACCGCGTGAGCGTCGCCATGGCTTACACAGACGGCGACAACTGGGTGAGCGAAGGCTGGTGGAATCTGAAGCCCAGCGCCTGCGAGACGCTGCTGCGCGGGCCCCTCGCCGCGGAATTTTACTACGTCTACGCGATGGACGAAAAAGGCGGCGAGTGGAAGGGCAAGGCGTTCATGTGCACCCGCGACCGCGAATTCAAAATCGACGGCCGCGACAATTGCTACGTGCGCGGGTTCGACCGCACGGGCTTCTTCGAGATCGACACTGGCAAGGACGCCCGCAGCTGGACCGTTCAGCTGACCGATCCCGGCCAGACGCGCCAATGACAGGACGATAGAGCGACATGAGACGATTGCGCCGGTGCAAAATCCTGGCGACGCTGGGCCCCGCCTCCGCCGACAAGGCGACGATCGCAGCCCTGCATCACGCTGGCGCCGACGTTTTCCGGATCAACATGAGCCATGCCGATCACGCCGGCATGCGCGAACGCATAGCCATGATCCGCGACGTGGAGCAGGAGGTCGGCCGACCGATTGGCATCCTCATCGATCTGCAGGGCCCCAAGCTGCGCATCGGCGCCTTCGCCGAAGGCTCTGTCGTTCTGAAGAAAGGCGATGAGTTCACGCTCGACGCCGACCCGACGCCGGGCGACGCGCGGCGCGTCCAGTTGCCGCACCCCGAAATCCTGAAAGCGCTCGAGCCCGGTCACGTCGTGCTGATCGACGACGGCAAGGTGCGCCTGCATGTCGTCGAGGCCTCGGCCATGCACGCCCGCGCGATCGTCGACGTCGCCGGCAAGATCTCCAACCGCAAGGGCGTGAGCCTGCCCAATACCGAAATTCCGGTCTCCGCCATGACCGAGAAGGATCGCTCCGATCTCGAGGCGGGCCTCAACGCCGGCGTCGACTGGGTGGCGATTTCTTTCGTGCAGCGCCCCGAGGACGTGGCCGAGGTGCGGAAAATCGCGCGCGGCCGCGCGCTGGTCATGGCGAAGATCGAGAAGCCGCAGGCGATCTCGCGTCTGGCCGAGATCATCGAACTGTCGGACGCTCTGATGGTCGCGCGCGGCGATCTCGGCGTCGAGATGCCGCTCGAAAAAGTGCCAGGCCTGCAGAAGCGCATCACCCGCATGACGCGCCGCGTCGGCAAGCCGGTCGTGGTCGCGACGCAAATGCTGGAGTCGATGATCCTGGCGCCCGTGCCGACCCGCGCGGAAGTGTCCGACGTGGCGACCGCGGTGTTCGAAGGCGCGGACGCCGTGATGCTGTCGGCGGAAAGCGCCGCCGGCCAATACCCGGTCGAAGCGGTGGCGACCATGAACCGCATCGCTGAGGAAGTGGAGACGGACTCGGTCTATCGCGCGGTGATCGCCGGCCAGCGCGGCGCGGCGCCGGATCCGTCGGGCGCGGATGCGATCGCAGTCGCCGCCCGCGACGTCGCCGAAACGCTCGACCTCAAGGCGATCTGCGCCTGGACGGCGTCGGGCTCGACGGCCTTCCGTATCGCGCGCGAACGGCCGCAGCCGCCGATCCTCGCGCTGACGCCGAACCGCGACACGGCGCGACGCCTCGCCCTGGTGTGGGGCGTGCACGCCATCGTGACGAAGGACGCGAGCGACATCGACGACATGGCGCGGCGCGCGTGCAAGTTCTCCAATCGCGAAGGCTTCTCCGAAGACGGCGACCGCGTGATCATCATCGCCGGCGTTCCTTTCGGAACGCCGGGCGCGACCAACATGATGCGGATCGCCTTCTCCGGGCCGGATCGCTGAGCGCGGGTCAGCGCTTGCGATAGACGAAGACGTCCTGATGTCCGCCCGCGCCCATCGGGCGGTAGGAGACGAGTTCGAGCTGCGGCGCGATCCGCGAGGCCAGATCGCGCATCGCCTTCTGGGTGAACCACGTCAGCCCGTATTCGTCGTAATAATAGGGATAGCGCTCGTAATAATATCCATCCGCGGCCATGCCCGCGAGCACGCTTCGCTTGTCGAGCCAGTATTGGTCATACCGCTCGGCGGTCTCGGCGGAGCCCTGGCCGTGCGTCGTGAACACCAGCACGCCGCCTTTCTTCAGCGATTTTGAGACCGCCGCGAGATTGCGTTCGACGAGATCGCGCCGCAAGTGCGTATAGACCGACAGCAGGTAGACGAGATCGAACGAACCGGCCATCGCATTGGCGGATTCCTCGATGACCGGAATGGCGCGCGCGCCGAATTCGGCCGCCGTGAATCTTGCACCCTCCTCGATCACGTCGGTTACATGAATGCGCGCCGCCGGAATGCGTTCGCGCAACTCCCGCACGATGCGGCCGTAACCGCAGCCGACTTCGAGACATGCTTCGATCGAGCTCCAGTCGCGGCCACATTCCTTCAACGACCGTTCGAGAATTTCCACGACTTCGAGCGCGCCGCGTCGATAGCTTTCGACGTGGCCGGGCTCGGTCGACGACAACATGAAGTCGTTGTAGTGCGCGCGCCCGGACAGGCCCGGCACCGGGCGAGCGCCGAGCCGCGTTCCGAGTGCGAACCGCATGCGGCGACCGAGAGTGTAGACGGGCCTGCTCCGCTTGATCGAATCCAGAATGTCTTTCGGCAGAATCTTGGTCGAAACGCCCATGGCGAATTTCCCCCGCAATCAGGATGCGGGCAATATCGACGCGCGACGGCGCCGAAACAACGAAAGCGATCTGTTAAGCCTAACCCGCAACCATCCGCGTCGGTCACGCTGCGCGGCGGCCTTCGACGAGCCAGGCGACGACGAACGCCGCCAGCAGCGCCGCGAGCCCGCTGAGCCCGAGCGCCAGCGGCGCGACGCCGACGCCTTTCACGACATGCGCGCCTGTGCGGCGCACGCCGATCCAGTCCGCGCCGCCTGCGATCGATCCTGCGCCGACAGCGGCGATCCGCGGCAAGGTCGTCGCGCTGCTCGCGTCGCGACCCTCGTCGGCGGCGATGCGGCGGATCGTGCCGCCGCTCGCCTGTGCGATCGCGGCCAGCCGATCCGTCGTCGAGAGCACATCCTGAAACTCGCGCGGGTTGGCCGGCCCCACGTTGACCAGCGCGGTGAGCTTTCCTTCGGTCACCTTGTAGAGCCCGAGTTCGCGCGCCTCGTAGGCTCCGCGCGCAAGGCCGGGCTCAGCCGCAGCGAGGTCGACCTGCGCGGTCGCGCCCGACGGCGCGACGACGGTGGCCGGCTCGACGGCGTCCCTCAGCGTCTGGCGCTCGATGCTCAATCGTCGGCCGTGCGCGGTCGCCCGCAAGGTCTCTTCTTCGAGATCGGGCTCCTTCATCAACCAGTGCGCGAGCCGCCGCAGGATTTCGAGATAGGGCCCGCCGCCCTGATAACCGCGCGCCCACAGCCACATCTGATCGCTGAGCAATTCCGCGACGCGTCCCTTCTCTTCGCGCGAGAGCATCAAAAGCGGCTTGTCGTTCGCGCCGGTCAGAATGCTCTGCCCGCGCGTGGCTTCCACGTTCACCTGCCTGAACCATTCGCCCCAGCGCGGCGGCTGCGCATCTGCGCCCGGCAAGCCGCGCGTCACCGGATGCTTCTTGCCGAGTTCGGAAACGCGCGCGCGAAACGGTTGTTCGACGAGATCGCCGTCCGGTTTGCCCGGAGCGATACGGCCGAGCGGCGAGAAATAGATGCCGGCTGTCGACGAGAAATCCGGCCCGGCGGCGATCAGCAAAGCGCCGCCTTCGCGCACGTAGCGCACGATGTTGTCGAGATAGATCGACGGCAACACGCTCTGGTTGGAATAGCGGTCGAAGATGATGAGGTCGAAATCCTTGATCTTGCGCCCAAACAGATCGGCGGTCGGAAAGGCGATCAGCGACAATTCGCCGATCGGCGTTCCATCCTGCTTTTCCGGCGGACGCAGAATGGTGAAATGCACGAGTTCGACATTGGCGTCGGCGCGCAGAATATTGCGCCACATCCGTTCGCCGGCGTGCGGTTCGCCTGAGACGAGCAGCACCTTGAGTTTGTCGCGGACGCCGTCGATGGTTACGACCGCCTTGTTGTTGATGTCGGTCAGTTCGCCCGGAACCGGATCGACCTCGATTTCGACGACGTTCGGCCCTCCGTGTTCGATGCGCACCGGGATTCTCAAAATCTCTCCCGGCGGCGCGCGCAATGTCGCAAATTCCTGACCGTCGCGACGCACGCGCACCTGCGCCAGTCCGCCGACGCTCGAATCGACGACGCGCGCCTGAAGCGTCAGTGTCTTGCCCACGATCCCGAAGCGCGGCGCCTCGACGAGTTCGATGCGGCGATCACGCTCGCCTTCGTGTCCGGTCACCAGAACATGCAGCGGCGCCTTGAAGCCGAGATGCGCGACGTCCTCAGGGACATCGTGCACGACGCCATCGGTCGCCATGATCACCGCACCGAGCCGTTCAGGCGGCGTATCGGCAAGCCCCGCCGCCAGCGCGGAAAACAATTTCGTTCCGTCGGCCTCGCCTTCCGTCCGACCGCTTTCGATCACGCGCAGATCGACATAGCCGAGCGATGCGAAGCGCCTTTCGAGTTCGGCGCGCACGGCGGCAAGCTGCTTCGGCCGCTCGGCGATCGTCTGGCTCCCGCTCGTGTCGAGCACCAGAGCCACCGTATCCTTCAGCGGCTCGCGGTCTTCGCGCACGAATGAGGGATCGCCGAGCGCAAGCAACATCAGCGCGATCCCGAGAGCGCGCAACCAGGCGCCGGGCCGGCGCGCCAGAACGGCGAGCGCCACGACGACCGCGCCGGCGACGCCGAGCGCGATCATGAGCCACGGCGCGACCAGCGGCGAGAAGGAGAGGCTGTATTCGCTCATGCGCGATCAATGCCCCAGCCGATTGAGGAGGTCGCGCACGTGCACCTGATCGGCCTTGTAATTGCCGGTCAGCGTATACATCACGAGATTGACGCCGCCGCGCAACGCCAGTTCGTGCTGGCGAGATCCGCCGGGCGTCAGGGCGTAGAGCGGTTCGCCGTAGCGATCGGCGGCCCATCCCGCAGCGAGATCGTTGGATGCGATGATGATCGGCGAAACGCTGTCGCCAGAGCGCGCGGGCCGCGCTTGTCCGTCGTTCGGCTCCGGCGGCAGGGCTTCGATCCACGTTTGTCCGTTGACCGTGCGGCCGACGAAATTGTCGAGGAGATAAAACGTTTTCGTCGCCACGTGATCGCGCGGCACGGGCTCCAGTTCCGGCACGTCGACGCCGTCGAGCAGCTTGCGCAGCCACAGCGATTCCGGCGACGGCGGACCGCCCGCGCGCGCGATCAGCGCGTCGCGCGTGTCGAACACGACCGTTCCGCCCTGCTTCATGTAGGCGGCGATCTTCTGGACGGCGAGCGGCGTCGGCTGCGGACGCGCGGCGACGATCGGCCAATAGAGCAGCGGATAGAAAGCGAGTTCGTCGCGCGCCGGGTCGACGCCGACTGGCTCGCCCGGCGTCAACGCGGTCCGCTGGGCGAGCGTCCGCGTCAGCGAAACGAGCCCGGAGCGGCTTGTCTCGTCGGCGCGCGCATCGCCAGTGACGACATAGGCGAGCCGTGTGACGAGCGCGGCGTCTATGTCGCGTTTGCTCGGCTCCGTCTTCTGCTGCGC
Organism: uncultured Rhodoblastus sp.; assembly: GCA_964634325.1. Taxonomy (GTDB): domain Bacteria; phylum Pseudomonadota; class Alphaproteobacteria; order Rhizobiales; family Beijerinckiaceae; genus JAJXWB01. The sequence goes on along the minus strand of CAZWJF010000002.1, from coordinate 142,671 downwards.
CTGTTGCGCTTGCGCCGATGGAACGACCCGCGGCGCGGCGCCGAGCACAGCCAGCGCCACGAGCGCGGCGCTCGCCTTGCGCGCGGATACCCATGACAGGCCGCCCGACAGCCAGAGCGATGCGAGGCCGTCGGCAATCAAGAGAAGAAAGGCCGCAGCCATCAGCGGCGCGCGAAGATCGAGCGGCGCGGCCTTTTCGATCTGGACGCGCCGCGCGGCGAGACCGGCGAAATCGGCCGGCGCGAGCTTCGTATCGGGCTGGAGCGTGTTAACCGCCACGAGCGCTTCGGCCGGGCCGTAAAGGCCGGGCGGATGGTCGAGGCTCGCCGGACCGGAGAAACCAGGGAGAATCGGCCGCGCTGTCGGCGGCGGCGTCGCAAGAGCGCCGAAGCCGTCAAGTATGCGCGACGGCGCCAGCGCCTGCGCCGTCTGTGGCGCGGTCGCGGAGATTTCCTCTTCCGAAGGCGCAGCGCCCCCGCCCGCGCCCGAGAGCGCGACGACCTTGGCGAGCATCTCCGGGAAAAGACCGGAAATCGGCAAGTTCGACCAGGTCGTGTCGGCGGTGATGTGAAACAGAACGAGCAGACCCTTGCCGCGCCGCTCGGCGGTCACGAGCGGCGTCTGGTCGGCGAGCTGCGCCCATGTGCGCGCCGACAGCCCCGGCTCGGGCTCTGCCAGCACTTGCCGCATGACCGTCACGTCGTCGGGAACCCGCAAACCCGCGAACGGGCTTCCAGGGTCGAAGGCGCTGAGCTTCTTGGGCGTCTCCCACGACAGCGCGCCGCCGAGCACGCGTCCTGCGCGACGCAATCGCACCGGCGTCAGATCATCGTTCGCGCCGGCGAGCCGCGTGCCCGCGAACCGCACGACAACGCCGCCGTTCTCGAGAAACGTTTCGATGCGATCATGCGTCTGGCCCGGCGCGATCGCCATGTCGGATGCGATCAGCGCATCGACGCCGTCGTCGAGCAATGCGCCGATCGGATCGGCGACGCCCGGCCGCGCTTGCCGCACGTCGGCGTAAGGCGTCAGCGCTTTCGAAAGGTAATAGTTCGGCGCAAGCAGTGGCTGCGCCACGTCGGCGCTCGCGCCGCTGACCAATCCGACGCGCCGACGCTTCCACCGGTCGTCGAGCAGCGCGACCGCGCCGGCGGAACGTTCGCCGGCGATCTCGAGGCGTGCGACTTCGTTGCGCAATTCGACCGGCAGATCGATCCGCGCTTCCGTTTCGTCGCTCGTAGCGAAATCGAACGGCGCCTCCGCAAGCGATCGACCCTTCATGTCGAGCGCGCGGATGACGCCATTCGGGCCGTTTGCGCCGGCGCGCAACACACGCACGACCAGCCCCTGCGCTTCATTGCGCGCGCCCGCGAGCGCGCGAACGCCGGCGCTGTCGACGGCTATGTCGAACGACGCGCCGAACAGGCTCGACAGACGCTCCGCAAAGGCCCGCGCGCCGCCGCCTTCCAGTCCGTCGGCGAGCCAGAGCGCCCGCGCGTCCTTGTGCGCAGCGACGAACGCCTCGATCGCCGCCAGCGCGGTCGCGCGCGGCGGCTCCACCGGCTGCGGCTGCTTGGCGCGCAACAAGTCGAGCGCGTGCGCGGAGTCCGTCAGGGCGATTGGACGCCCGCCTTCCGAGAGCGCGACGAGCGCGACCGGCGCGCCGCGTCGTCCAGCCGCCTCGATGGCGCTCGCCGCAAAAGATTGCCGCGCGTCCCATGTCGGCGCAGCCGCCCAGCCGTCGTCGAGCGCGACGAGCAGGGGCGCCGATCCGTCGCCCGAACCGGCGGGCGGGTTCCAGATCGGCCCGGCGAAGGCGAGGCAGGCCACAGCCGCCAGCGCCAGCCGCAAGGCGAGCAACCACCATGGCGTGCGCGCAGGCGTTTCGTCCTTTGGCTTCACATCGAGAATGAGCTTCAGCGGCGGAAAGGGCGTGCGTTGCGGACGCGGCGGCGTCACCCGGATGAGCATCCAGATGATCGGCAGGCTCGCCAGACCGAGCAGAGCGAGCGGCGCAGCGAAGGCGAGCGGCAGCGAACTCATGCGAGCGCTCCGGAAGTCCCGCTTGCTTCGAGCCGCGCGCGAAGGGCGATCAGCGCCTCAGACGCCGACCGGTCCGTGCGATGGATGAGCAATGAGAAATTATGCGCGCGCGCAATGTCGGCGATCTCGGCGCGATGACGCGCCAGCCGGTTTTCGTAATCGGCGCGCCAGCTCTCGGCGCGGCCCATGCGCAACGTCGTCGGCGTATCCGGCTCGATCAGTTCGACATGGCCCGTGAAAGGAAACGTCTCCTCGACGGGATCGGCGATCATCACGAGATGCCCGCTGGCGCCGCGCGAGGCGATGGTCGCCAGGCGCGTGGCGAACTGCTGCGGCTCGATCAGAAAATCGCCGATCAGGATCGCGCGGTTGCGCGGAGCGAGCGCGATCGCCGGCGGCAATTCCGCGCGCTCGACCTCGCGGCCGGCTTCGACCGCAAGGATTTCGGCCAGACGGTCGACAATGCCGCGCGTCGCGAAGGCGTTGGAGAGGCCGAGCAGTCCGACGCGCTCGCCGCCGCGCACCAGCAGGTCGGCCGCAGCGAGGCCGAGCGCCAGCGCGCGATCCGCCTTCGGCTCGCGCGCGAGATCCGAAACGAACCCCATGGAGGGCGACAGGTCCATCCACAGCCACAGCGTGTGCGCCGCTTCCCATTCCCGCTCGCGCACGTAGAGACGATCGTCGCGCGCCGACCGTCGCCAGTCGACGGCGCCGACCGATTCGCCGGAAACGAACGGCCGGAATTGCCAGAACGTCTCGCCGACGCCAGCGCGCCTGCGGCCGTGAACCCCGTGCATGATCGAGGCCGCGATCTCCTTGGCGGCGACGATCGCAGCCGGCAGACGGCGCGCCAGATCGATCGCCGCCTGCTGGCAGCGCGGGCCTTGCGCGCTCGCGGCCGCGTCGATGAGGCGCGCGCCGACCATCAGGCGAACCGCGACGCCAGTCTCTTGACGAGGGCCTCGACCGTTTCGCCATCGGCGCGCGCGGCGAAGGTCAGCGCCATGCGATGCTTCAGCACGGGCTCGGCGAGTTCGACGACGTCGGCGAGGGACGGCGCGAGTCGGCCGTCGAGCAGCGCGCGGGCGCGCGTCGCCAGCATCAGCGCCTGCGCCGCGCGCGGACCAGGCCCCCACGCCACATGCCTGACGATGGCGGGATCGCCTTCGCCCGGACGCGCCGAACGCACGAGATCGAGGATGGCGTCGAGCACCGTCTCGCCAACAGGCAGCCGGCGCACGAGACGCTGCGCCTGCGCGAGATCGTCGACCGTCAACGCCTGTTTCGGCTTCGTCCGCGCGTCGCCCGTCGTATCGAGCAAAATGCGGCGCTCTGCGTCGCGATCGGGATAGCCGACGTCGATCTGCATGAGAAAGCGGTCGAGCTGGGCCTCCGGCAGCGGATAGGTGCCTTCCTGCTCCAGCGGGTTTTGCGTCGCCAGCACGTGAAACGGCCGCGGCAGGTCGTATCGCTGACCGGCGACCGTCACATGATGCTCCTGCATCGCCTGCAACAGCGCCGACTGCGTGCGCGGCGACGCGCGGTTGATTTCGTCGGCCATCAGCAATTGCGCAAAGATCGGGCCCCGCACAAAACGGAACGTGCGCTTGTGGTCCGCCGTTTCGTCCAGAACCTCGGACCCGAGAATGTCGGAGGGCATCAGGTCCGGGGTGAACTGGATTCGTTGGCTGTCGAGCCCCAGCACGACAGCCAGGGTTTCGACCAGCTTGGTCTTGGCCAGGCCGGGCACGCCGACCAGCAGACCGTGGCCGCCCGACAGCAACGTGGCCAGCGCTTGTTCGACCACCGCGCCCTGTCCGAAGATGACGGTTTCGACCGCGGCGCGGGCGGCGGCGAGTTTTTCCAGCGCACGGTCGGCCTGCTGCGCCACGGCTTCGTCGAGGGAGGTCGGAACGGCTTCGGGTGCGGACATGGGGCCTCACGGGTTCGAGCCGAACCGGCTCGTTTCCGATTCTGCGTACGAACGCTAGATTATGTCGCACCGAACGTGACGGCCAATAGGCGCGGGATTATGGCGGACGAACAGAGTAAACCGGCGACGGCGGCCGGCGGGCTGGAGGGGCTGGCGGCGGCCGCCCGCTCCGCAGGCGGAGAACGCCGGAAGCTGCCGCCCGTGCACCTGTGGAACCCCGAATTCTGCGGGGACATCGACATGCGCATCGCCGCCGACGGCACGTGGTTCTATATGGGGACGCCGATCGGCCGCCCGGCGCTGGTGCAGCTCTTTTCCACCATTCTGCGCAAGGATCCGGAGCGCTACGTGCTGGTCACGCCTGTCGAGCGCGTTGGCATCAGGGTGGACGACGCGCCGTTTCTCGGCGTCGAATTGGTGAAAGCGGTGGACGAGCGCGGCCAGGTGCTGCGCCTGCGCACCAATGTCGAGGACTGGGTCGAGATCGACGCAGACCATCCCCTGCGCTTCGAGGAGGGAGCGTCGGAGGGGCTGAAACCCTACGTGCGCGTCCGCGACAAGCTCGAGGCGCTCGTCAAGCGCGCCTTGTTCTACGATCTGGTCGATTGGGGCGAAGTGCGCGAGATTGAAGGCGTCGAGATGTTCGGCGTTGCGTCCGCGGGCGAATTCTTCCCGATGGCGAGAGCGGACGAGATCGCGGCGTGGAGCTGACACAGAGGCGAGCGGCAACGACGGGCGCGCCTACTCATGACTTCAACTCAGCGTGTCGAACAAAGCGCTGAGGACCGATCCCTCTAAGCGGTCAGGAAGATCAATTCGTCGACTGAGCTTGTAGACATTGGTAGACTTATTGTAAACGTGCAGTCGGACTGCGTCGTCGGCGGCCGAAACGAGTCCACGCTGCTGGAGATAATGCGGACCGTCGGCGGATACTTGCGGCGTCTTTCGCCAAAGCGCTTCGACTTCAGTATCTGTGTCGAGAAGATTCTGGAACAGCCCATGGAACCAGAAGTAATCGATTGACCCGGGGTCATCGGCGACGTTCGTAGCGCCTCCCTTTGCAGCCGCCCGTGACCAGAATTCGTCCGTCGCGTCTTTCCATTTCCTGGCAATCGGATTCGATGGCCGGGAAGCAAGAAACCAACTGGCGAGCGGGCGATCGGGCGCAGGTTGAGCATAGGCGAAAAAGCCGCTTAAAGAAGCGACCTGATCCAACCATTGATCGAGCGGACGACAGCACCAAGTCGTGGCGTCCGCCCATACTCCCCCTGCATGGGCCAGAAGATAGATTCGAATGACATCGGACAAGGCGGGGATCGGCAATCGTAGCCGTGAATATTGATCGGGTAATCCCAGTGTCGCCAAATCGCTTTGATCCAATAGCCGGACCGACCAATCTGAGTTGCGGCGCCGCCAGCTCTCGGCGCAGCGTTTGACCAAAGCCGGCGCGACATCCCACCCTTGGTGCCAATACAAGTTTATAATTCGCGGGACCTCGCGCCCAATCGAGCAGTCTGATACACATTGGGCGTGCGTTTTAGTCGGCGCTCCTGCCGTGTTGCCGCTATCGTTGACCATCAGGCGCATGCCGTCTACTTGGCCAAAGCGAGCCAGCAAATCTACATCCATAGCGTAGATATCCTCAATTTCGTCAACGACCGAAATCGGAAGCGCGCGTCGTAGAGTCGCACTCAGCTTGTTGGCCATCCGTCTTTCCAAAGGCCGCTTCAAATCCCCTCTAGCAAGGAGATAAGCTTCCAATGATTTCGTCTCTTTGATGTTAAACAGCCGCCGAACCGCCAGACCGCCGCGATCAAACAGAAATGCACATTGCGGAAGGAGATGCCGTCGGATGTCATTCAGTCCGAGCGTATCACCAAGCCCTTCGCAAAATGTATGGCCTTCGTAAGGATGCCGAAACGCGCGAAAACTTTTCGAAAAGTCTCGCACGTCGACAACAAGTGAGAGAAATGCATCTAGCACCGATTGGTTGAACGAAACTGCATCGTTAAAGCGAAATTCTTTCCAGACAAAATGCGACACGAGGCGATCGACAGGCTCTCGAACGACAGAGAACTCGTAACGGACACGGTCTTGAAGGACGTCTGCGAAGTTCTCTCTTATCTCTCGAACAGTGAGATGTTGCATACCTGCGCCGAACAAGTGGCTAAGGTCAGGCTGCGTCGACGTCGGACGTAAACCGATCTCCGGATAGGCATCAGCAATCCCGAGCGACATCTCGATCGAGGTGCCGGCGCACTTTGGGATATGTATGAACAAACATCCAGAATCGGTCAGCGGCATGCCAAGGCTCCGACGGGTATGTCGACTGCTTCTACAACCGCACTAGAGGGTATTGTCAAACTCGACCGCTTAGCGCAACTTGCCTCGACTATTCGCGCTTTATACATGGAGAATTCCAAGGCATTGAAGCAATTGGGCGGGCTCTCCATACTGAAAGTTCGCGCCGCTCTCAGAAGCGAGGGGAATGCGCCCGTCGCGCAGGCCGGCGACGACCACGTCATCTCGCAGCACGAACGCGAGATCGCCGCCGCTCTCGAGGCGGCGAAGCCCGCTGCGGTTCTCATCGGTCTGATCGACCGGCCCGGGGGGACGACCGTGCTGCTGACCGAACGTGCGACGCATCTGCGCTCGCACTCCGGACAAGTGGCCTTCCCCGGCGGAAAGATCGACCCGGGCGAAGACGCCGTCGACGCCGCGCTGCGCGAAGCGGAGGAGGAGATTGGCCTGTCGCGCGCGCATGTCGAACCGTTCGGCATGCTCGATCCCTATCTCTCGGGTTCTGGCTATCGCATCATGCCCGTCGTGGCGCAGGTGCATCCCCCGTTCGAGCTGACGATCAATCATCACGAAGTCGCCGACACCTTCGAGGCCCCGTTCGCCTTCGTGATGAACCCGGAGAACCATCAACGCCAGTCGCGCGAGTGGAAAGGCGCGATCCGGCATTTCTACGCCATGCCCTGGGAAAATCATTATATATGGGGCGTGACCGCAGGCATTCTGCGCAACATGTATGAAAGGCTCTATACCTGATGTGGCGCGCGCTGCTCGAGCCTGCGGCCTTCTTCGTTGCGCCGTTCGTTCTCTACATCGTCTATCTGCTCGCGTTGCGGCGCCATCCGCTTCAAGCCGTGCACTGGCCCGGCGGCGCGGTGCTCGGCCTGACGATCGCAGGCTTGGCGGTCGCCATCGCCGGCATGTTGTTCTTCGGTTTCGCGACGCATCGTCCGACCGGCGCTTATGTCCCCGCCCACGTCGAGAACGGGCGGGTCGTGCCGGGAGAATTCAAATGAGACACTTCAAATGAGGCGTTACGAATGAGCGCCCGCGTCGCGCTCGCCGCGCTGCTCGCCGATCCCGCAGTCTCGCGCGCGCTGGCTGCGCTGGACGGCGACGGCGAGGAGACCCGCATCGTCGGCGGCTCCGTGCGCAACGCGCTTTTCGGTCTGCCGCAGACCGACATCGACATGGCGACGACGGCGACCCCCGACATCGTGATGTCGCGCGCCAAAAGCGCGGGCCTGAAGGCGATCCCGACTGGTTTCGAACACGGCACCGTCACTGTCGTGGTCGCCGGCCGCCCCTTCGAAGTGACCACCTTGCGCGAGGACGTCGAGACCGACGGACGTCGGGCGAAAGTTCGCTTCGGCAGGGATTTTGAAGCCGACGCGCGCCGCCGCGATTTCACTATCAATTCCATGTCGCTGACGCGCGACGGGGTGCTGCACGATCCGCTCGGCGGGCAGGAAGACCTCGCCGCGCGGCGCGTGCGCTTCATCGGCGACGCGCACCAGCGTATCGCCGAAGATTACTTGCGCGTGCTGCGCTTCTTCCGCTTTCACGCCGCGTACGGCGAAGGACCGCTCGATCGCATCGGGCTCGAAGCGGCGATCTGGGGCCGCAACGGGCTGACCAAACTGTCCGCCGAACGCGTGCGCGCGGAAATCCTGAAACTGCTCGCGGCCAAGCGCGGCCCGCACGTCGCGGAAGAAGCCGCGCAGGCGGGCCTGCTCGATTTCGCTTTCGCGGGCGTCGCCTCGCCGTCGCGCCTCGCGCGGCTCGCGGAGGTCGAAGCTGCTCGCGGACAGGCGGCCGACGCGCTGCTGCGACTCGGCGCTTTCGCCGTTCTCGTGCGCGAGGACGGCGACCGGCTGCGCGACCGGCTGCGCCTGTCAAACGCGGAGCATCGGCGCCTGCATGGCGCGGCGTGCGCGCTCGAAGCGCTGCATGGCCGGGAAGCGCCGCCGGAAGCGCCCGCGGTCGCCGAATGCGTATTTCGTCACGGCGCAGACGCCACGGGCGATGCGCTCGCGCTCGCGCACGCCGAATCGCGGGCGCCAGCGGACGATGCGAACTGGCATGAAGCCTACAAGGCGGCTCAGGAGATGCGCGACCTGAAGCTGCCGGTGTCCGGCGAAGACTTGAAACAACGTGGCGTGACCGAAGGCCGCGCCATCGGCGCCGTTCTGAAAACGTTGCAGGCGAATTGGATTCGCGCGGGCTTTCCGCGCGATCCGGCCGAAGTAGCCCGCCTGATCGACGAGGCGATCGGAGCGAAACGAAACTGATCGCAATCTTGCTAACGCAATATTAGCCAGTCGTGCGCCATAGCGCGCCATGCAAGATTTGCGTTCCCACATTGAAACCTTCCAGCGGGAGCTGGCCCACATCCGTCGCCTCATCGCCCAGGCCGACTGGGAGTCGCGGCCGACGCTGTGCTATCGCCTGCGCGCCGCCCTCCGCCGCGCGCTCGGCCCCTTTGAAGGCGTCGCGGACATCGAGCGGCGCGTGAGCGCCATCGTGCGCGCCGCTGGCTATTTCGCCAATTCGATCCGCCCGAACCACACGCCGAACAGCGTCGAACTCACGGCGCGCGTCGACGAGCTGGAGATGTCGGTCTTGGCGGCGATTGGCCCGCGCGCGCTGGACGCTCGCACGAGCCGCGCAGAGACACGCGACAAGGCCGCCTGAGGCGGCCGCTCACCAACCGGCGATTCGCTTGCAGGCCGCCGACGCGTTGAACGCGTAACGCCCGTTGCACGCGTAGGCGGTTGGCGGCTCGCCCGTTCTGTCGAACAGATCGTAGCCTTCTTTCAGGTTGCGCCAGAAAGAAGCGTATTGCTCGTTGCCGCTCGACGCGAAAGCAAGCAGGCCCTGCCCCGTCTCCGACGCCAGATTGGAATTGGTCATGCGGAACGGAAAGATGTGGACCGGCACCTCGTGCTGGCCGGCGCCGATCGCGGCCGCTACGTAGCCGTAAATCTCGTCGATGCCGCGATCCGTCATGGCGAAACAGCCGACCGACTGGCAATCGCCGTGCACCATCAGCGCCCCGCCCGTGTAGCCGAGTTGCTTGTCCAGCGCATTCGGGAAGCCGACGTTGAAGGCGCGGTGGTACTTCGACTTCGGATGCAACTGCTTCGCCGAGACGGAGTAGAAGCCTTCGGGAGACTGATAGTCGCCCTCGCGCATCTTCGGTCCGAGGTGGCCGGACCATTTGCAGACCTGGTAGGTCTTGAACAGCGCGTACCGGTCGCCGCGCTTCAGCCAGAGTTCGAGTTCGCCCTCTTTCTTGAAGATGCGAACGAAGGCGTTTTGCCCTCTGGCGAAAGGAACGTCGGCGGCGGGCGCCTGTTCGGCGACGCTCTGCGCGGGCGCAGGCATCGGCTGCGGTTCGACCAGCGGCGGCTTGATTTCAGGCGCGGGCGCCTGCGGGCTCAACGAGGCGACGACGACGCGCGCGGCGAGCTCGTCCGGGCGCGCTGGGGGGAACGGCGCCTCGCCCATCAGCATAAGCGCGCTCGGCCGGACCGGCGGCGACGGCGCGTCGATCGAAACCACGGTCGTGTTCGGCTCGACAGCGGCCGCTGAAACCTCGGACGGAGCGGGATCCGGGGCGATCGGGGCGGGTGCGGCGACGGGAGCCGGCATATAGGTCCGCAAACGAAGCGCCGGAGCGAACGACGGCGCAGCGTCGAGGCTGGCGAGCACGGTCGGCGCTCCGGTCTGCGCCCCGGCGATTTCAGGTTCCGGAGCCTGCATGGCGTCGCCAGAGGGCCAAAGCGACAGACGCGCCAAAGCCGCGCCAGCCGCGACAGGTATCGCGACCAGCGCTGCGACCACGAGGAGTGCGCGACGCTGCTTCATCCGAGGCTTCTCTAGCCCAGCTTCAGAAATCATTATGCCAGAAAAGCGGCGGCGAAAGCAGGGCCTGGATCAAAATGCCTCGGCGGCCCCGCCGACCCGGAAACGACTCGCCCGGCGCAGCCCGCCGCGTTATCCTTGTATCGTCCCTTGGGAGCCTGGCGATGAGCGAAGAGCCGACCGCACGGAGACGCGGGAGTCCGGGCGATCTCGCCCGCAGGCTGGGCGCGCGCAGCCGGGCCCGGCCCTTGGGCTCGAGCAGCGCGTGGCGGCGTGAAACCTTTCGGCTTCCTCGCCTTGAGGCGCGCGCCAAGGCGCGCGAATGGTTCGATCTGTACCCCAAGGCCGCCTATATGACCGAGATCGAATTCTGGCGCGTCTGCGAGGACGGCGAGATCGAATTCACCATGCGCCGGTTGCCGACCGCCGATTGATCCTGTTCAGGCCGGTCCCGCGCCCCAGGCGATATGCTGGCCGGCGTCGACGGCGATCATCTGGCCCGTCACCCCCGGTGCGGCGATAAGCCACGCGACGGCGTCGGCGATCTCTTCGACGCCGATGGCCCGGCGGAGCGGCGCCACCGCGACTTCGGCGTCGAACGCTGCTTGGCCCTCGTTCTGGTTCGGCAGGACGGGACCGGGTCCGACGGCGTTCACCCTCACGCGCGGGGCGAAAGCCTGCGCCATCGTGGTCGTGGCGGCCAGCAAGCCGGCTTTTGAGATCGAATAGCTGAAATAGTGGGGATCAGGCCGCAGCACGCGCTGATCGACCAGATTGACGATCGCGCCGGTGATCGAGTCGGGCAGAGCGGCTGCGAACTTCTGCGCAAGAACGAGCGGCGCGCGCAGATTGATCGCGATGTGACGATCGAAATCTGCGACCGAAAACGTCGCTGCGTCATCCGCCTCGAAGATCGACGCATTGTTGATCAGGCGCGTGAGCGGTCCGAACAGTTGCGCCGCACGATCGACCAGCGTCTCGGCCGCGCCGGCGTCTGCGAGATCTGCGACCACGACGGCCGCCCGCGCGCCGCGAGACGCCAGTCGGTCGGCGAGGCTCTGCGCCTCTCGCGCCGATCGCTCGCTCGCATGGATCGCAATCGCCGCCCCATCGGCGGCCAGCCTTTCGACGATCGCGCGACCGATCCGCCGCGCCCCGCCGGTCACCAAGGCGACCTCCCCTGCCGCTCGCATGCCCTCTCCTGCTTTTCCGTCGAGCCGCGCGCCCCGCGACCGGTCGTACACGACTATCGCCGACCTCGAAGTTCAGTCAAAGCGTCGTTTTAACGCGCAAGTAACCATACTAGAGCGCCTCGAGCCGCGTCGACCGAAGCAATACGGCCGCTCATCCGGCGAAATGGAAGATATTCAATCGCTATTTTCAGAAATACATAAAGAACGTCTGAGAATATTTGCGCCAACTTGCCGCCACAATGCTGAACGCTCGCAAGGTAAGTTTTCGTTTACCTGAACGCTTGTATAACGATTTACGAAAACAGCGAGCGTTCGCGTTGCGTATCGGAGTTTGGTTATGAAACGGATTCTTCTGGCAGGCGTGGCTCTGGCGACCGTCGCCTGCGCTGGCGTGGCGCAGGCCGCCGACCTTCCTAGCCGTCGCGCACCCCGTTCGGACTATTATGCGGCGCCGGCGCCGGTCTTCACCTGGACCGGCTTCTATCTCGGCCTCAACGCCGGTTATGGCTGGGGCTCGTTCACCAACGGCTCCGAGCAGCTGTTCGGCAAACCCTCGGGCTTCACGGGCGGCATTACCGGCGGCTTCAACTGGCAGGCGGCGCAGAACTTCGTGCTCGGCCTCGAAGGCGACTGGGATCTGACCGGCGTCAAGAATACGAACCAGCTCCCGTTCTTCGGCTTCAACGGCCAGGGCAAGCTGAACAGCCTAGCCACAGTGCGCGCCCGCGCCGGCTTCGCGGCGGATCGCGCGCTGGTCTATCTCACCGGCGGTCTGGCGATGGGCTCGGTCTCCAACAACGTCAACGACTGGCGCGCCGTGCCGTTCTTCGGATCGTCGTCCAGCTTCCAGGCCGGCTTCGCGCTCGGCGCGGGCCTCGAATACGCCTTCACGGATCACGTTTCGGCGAAGGCGGAATACATGTTCACGTCTCTCGCCTCGAAAGAGCTCTTCACCTTTTCGCCGGACTGGGTGAATTCCGGCCTCAACGTGTCGCAGATCCGCGCGGGCGTGAATTACCGCTTCTAATCAGGCTTCTCTCCAGCGACTGGCCCGGCGGCGACGCCGGGCTTTTTTGTTGCGCGTCAGTCGCCGAAGCTCTGGATCGAATAGCCGCCGGCGCCGGGCGTCCACTCCATGAGCCGAACAAGCGTCGGCAGCAGCACAAGCGCTTCCGAGCCCAGCACATAGGGTGGATTGACGACGATCAGCCCGGTGCGAGTCAGCCCGCTGTCCCCCGGCGGCGCTACAGCAAGCTCCAGCCGCAGCGCGCGTTGTGCGCCGGACGTGCGGACCGCGTCCCACAGCGCTTGAGCGTCGCGCGGATCCTTGACCGGAAACCACAGGGCGTAGACGCCTGTGCTCCATTTGCCGAAGGCGACGGAAAAGCCTCTCGCGAGGCGGTCGAACTCGTCGCGGGCCTCGAAGGGCGGATCGACCAGCATCAAGCCGCGTCGCTCCGGCGGCGGCGTGAAAGCGCCCAGCGCGGTCCATCCGTCGAGATCGAGCGCCTTGGCCCGCCGGTCGCGCGCGAAGCGCCTCTTCAGCGCGGCGTAAGCCTCTGGATGCTTCTCGCAGAATACGAGCCTGTCCTGCGGCCGTGTAAGCTTCTGCGCGATCATCGGCGAGCCCGGATACAAGTCGGGGCGACCGTCCGCATCGCGAGCGCCGATCAGATCGAGATACGGCGTCAGCAGGGCGCCCGCCTCGCTTGCGCGATCGACCGACGCCAATCGGCCGACGCCGTCGCGCCATTCGCCCGTACGGTCGGCCTCCTCACGCGCGAGATCGTAGGCGCCCTCCCCCGCGTGCGTGTCGATCACGCGGTAGGGCGCGTCCTTGCGATTGAGGTACAGAAGAATGCGCACAAGCAGCGCATGCTTGAAAACGTCGGCGAAATTGCCGGCGTGAAACGCATGACGATAGTTCATGCGCGAATGCGCGCCGCAGGCCGCATGATCGTTACAGCGGACCGGGCACGTTGATCTGGCCGGTGCGGCAGGAGGAGCGCGCAACTTCCGGGCAGGGCCTGAAATCGCGCAGATCCTTCGACATGCAGAAGCGCACCTCCTGCAGCACGCCGGAGCGGCAACCGACAGCGGCCATGCCCGGGCGCAGCCGCGGATTGGCCGTTTCGAAAGCGCGCAGAATCGCCGCGGGGCTCATGTCTTGATCGCCGCGCGCGCGCTCGAACTGTTGGGGAATCACGACCGAATCGCGCGCACGCCGCACGTCGGCGAAATAGTCGGCCGGACTTTTTCCTGAACAGGTCCCGTGCTTGCGCCATTCGTAGCGCGCCAGCCCGATGTCTGGAAAAAGCCCTTCGGCCTGATCGAGCGCAACGCGCGATGGCGAGCGCAAAGGCCCGCAATCCTGCGGAAACCCGCGCTCGTATTGCGGCCACAAACCATGGACGACAAAGCCGAGGCCGGCGCCGCGCGAACATTGCGACTTGCCCTTGTCCGCGCCGCCGGTCGCGCAGAAGCCGGAGGACCAAGACAGGGACAGGACATAGAAGTCGAAATCGCCCGGACGGCTCGCTCCGCGCGGGCTTGTGCGATCGTAGTCGGAATAGCGATCCGATCTGTAGGAATCGCCGCGGCGCGGCGCGTCGTTCCAGTTGCGCGTGGGACCGCGCCGGTCCGCGCAATTGTCGAGGATGCAGTCCGAGCGCTGCGCCATCGCCGGCGCTGCGAAGACCGTCAGCAGGGCGATCGCCGCCGCGATGCGCGCGGCCGGCTTGGAAAATCGAAACGCGTGCGCCGGCATCGAAAACTCACCTGGATCGAAATAGCGCCCAGATCAGGGCCGCGCAGCCCGGCAGTCGCCGCCGTAGGCGTGATTGCGGTCGAGGCCTTCGACGCACCATTCCACGCCGAAGCCCAGAACGCCCAGCCAGCCGAGGTCGCTCGCCACGGCGTAGGTCACTTTGCGCGTCGCTCCGCCTTCGAAAATGGCGCGGGCGACGCAATAACGACGCGGATAATAGTCGAGGCCGTTCGTCCGGTAGCCGACCTCGGCGACCCGGTCGAACCCGGCGATGGCGAGGCCGGAATCCCAGTAGCGCCATTCGCGCGTGGAAAAGCGCGACATGATCTTTCCGAGCACCATCGGATCGTCGCAAGCCGGAATGTCCGGCGAGAGCGGCGCGTCGCGACGTTCGGCGGGCGTCATCGGCCGCGCCGACGCCTGCGGCGCGGCCGCGAGCGCGGTCGCGGAAATTGCGAATGCGAGGAAAGCGCCGCGGACCAGTCGTATCGCCTGCATGATCGGAAAACCCTCAGAACCTTCGGCGACGATGCGTCCGGCGATGGCGAGCGTCAAGCCTGCGCGCGCATTCAGGCGCTCCTTCGCGACGCCCAAATTCGGAGTATAGTCGCGCCATGTTCCTGCTGCGCATGATTGCCCTGCCGCTTCTGGCGGTCTGCATTCTTCTGGTCGCTGCGGCGCCTCGCGCCGAGGCGCAGGATTCTGCGCAGTCGAACGCCACATTCTGGCTTCAGGAGCGCGCGCGCTCCGAGCATCCGCGGCCGTCGTCCGCGCGGCAGGCGCCGCGCGTGCGCCGCCTGGTCCCCAACAAGCGGCTGGCGCGGCCGACCATCTGGCGCGGCCCTGGCCACAAGAGCGAAGACGGAGCTGTCCCGCCCGTCGACGGCGCGCCGTCGCCTGCGCCCGTCGATCAGGCTACGCCGCAATCGCCGACCACCCCCGAGCAGGCGCAGCCTGCGACGCCTCCGCAGTCGCCTGCGACCGCCGACGCGACGAAGGAAACGCCTGCGCCCCAGCAGCCGCCCGCCGCCGCACCCCCGGCCGCTGTCGCTGAGCCTGCCTCCAAAATGACCGTGGCGGTGGTTGGCGACAATCTCGGCTACATGCTTGCGCAGGGCATGACCGATACGGAGGCGGACGGAACCGCGTCCGGAGCGCTCGGACTGGCGGTCATGCGCAAGACCAAGGACAGTTCCGGACTCGTGCGCGACGACTTCTACGACTGGCAAAAGAATCTGCGCGAGATTCTCGCCGCGCCGGAGCCGATCGGCGCGGTCGCCGTCATGATCGGCTCGAACGACCGTCAGGAGCTGCGCGACGCGGCCGGCCGCTACGAGCCGCTCAGTCCGCATTGGAAAGACATTTACAAGACGCGGGTCGACGCGCTGATCGCGCAGATCAAGGCCAAGGGGGTTCCCCTCTTCTGGGTCGGCATGCCGCCGATGCGCGCTGAGCGCTATTCCAGCGATCTCGCCCAGATCAATGAGATCTATCGCGCGAGCGTGGAGGCGGCCGGTGGAAAATTCATCGACATCTGGGACGCTTTCGCGGACGAAAAGGGCCGCTTCAGCGTCTTCGGCCCGGACGTCACAGGTCAGATCGTGAAATTGAGGACCAGCGACGGCGTTCATTTCACCAAGGCGGGTCAGCGAAAACTCGCCTATTTCGCGGAACAGGCGATGCGCGGCCTCGTGGAACGCGCGCGTCCGAGTCCTGACGCGGCCATCGCCGCTTTGCCGCCGCCTTCGCTGCAGCCGCCCCCGCAAATCGCACCGGGCGCGCCCATCGCGGCTCCCCCCGGACCCGCAGCCCCTGCCGCAAAGCCGGCCGCGCCGCAGGCGATCGCGCCGCCTCCGCCTCCGCCCCCGCCCAAGCCCGAATTCGGGCCGATCGTTCCCCTGACCGCGCCGCCGGTGGCGCTCAATGGCGAATTGCTCGGCCCTGCCGACGCCGCTGCGCGCAAGCCTCAGGCCCGGGCCGCCATTTCCGCGGAGTCGGTCGCGGGACGCGTTCCAACGGCGCCGAAGAACCGCGCCGACGATTTCAGCTGGCCCCGGCGGTAGTTCGATCCGGCCGCGCCGAGGCCCATTTTTGCGAGGTGACATCCAGCACATCGGGAACCCGCGTTCCTCCATAGCGTTCAATTGTCGAACGTCCTGGAGTGAGCGCCATGAAAAACAATCTTCCCGCGCTGGCCGCCGCAGCCGTCGCCGCTATCCTTTCGATCGGTCCCGCCGCAGCCTTCGGCGACCGTTTCGCCCGTCAGGACAATCGCGATTTCGTCGCGACCTACGCTGAACCCACGACGGCGACGCCGGACGACTACAGCCTCGGCCGCGAATATCCCTCGACGACGCGCACTGCGGTCGCCGACCCGACCGGCGAGGCGCCCGGCACCATCACCATCGATACGGAAAACCGTTATCTCTATCTCTCGATGACGGGCGGCCAGGCCATGCGCTACGACGTGGGCGTCGGTCGTGAAGGTTTCGAGTGGAGCGGCCGAGCGACCGTCGGGCGGAAGGCGGAGTGGCCCGCTTGGACGCCGCCTGCCGCGATGCTCAAACGCCGTCCTGATCTGCCGCGCCACATGGCGGGCGGCCTCGAAAACCCGCTCGGCGCGCGCGCCATGTACCTCTATTCGGGCAATCGCGACACGATGTTCCGCATCCACGGCTCGAACGAACCCTGGACGATCGGCCATGCGGTCTCTTCCGGCTGCATCCGCATGCTCAACGCCGATGTCGAGGACCTCTACGAACGCGTTCGCGTCGGAACGAAGGTCGTCGTGCTGCGCTGATCCTCTGGTTCCACAAACAAAAACGCCGCGACGGGATCGCGGCGTTTTCTTGTTTCCGTGACAGCGCATTCAGCGCGGCAGGTCGGTGCGGCCCATCAGTTTCTTGTCGATCGCATGCGCAGCCTGACGGCCCTCGCGGATCGCCCACACGACGAGCGACTGGCCGCGACGCATGTCGCCGCAAGCGAAAACCTTGTCGAGCGAAGACGCGTAGCCCAACGTGTCGGCCTGCACGTTGCCGCGGTTGTCGTAGGCGACGCCGAGTTCGTTGAGCATGCCCTCGTGCACCGGCGAGACGAAGCCCATCGCCAGCAGAACGAGATCGGCCTTGAGTTCGAACTCGGACCCCGGAATGGCCTGCATCTTGCCGTCGACCCGCACGCACTTCAGGATCTTCACAGAACCGTTCTCGCCCTCGAACGAACTGGTCATCACAGCGAAATCGCGCTCGGCGCCTTCTTCGTGCGACGACGAGGTGCGCAGCTTCAGCGGCCAGTCCGGCCATGTCAGCAGCTTGTTTTCCTTCTCCGGCGGCTGCGGCATGATTTCGAGCTGCGTGACCGACAGCGCGCCCTGACGAACCGATGTGCCGATGCAGTCGGATCCGGTATCGCCGCCGCCGATGACCACGACATGCTTGCCCGACGCCAGAATGGGCTCGTTCGTCGCGAGCGGTTCCTTGCCGACGCGACGGTTTTGCTGCGGCAGAAATTCCATCGCGAAATGCACGCCGTCGAGCTCGCGGCCGGGAATCGGCAGATCGCGCGGCTTCTCCGCGCCGCCGGCGAGCAGCACGGCGTCGTAGTCGTCGATCAGCGCCTTGGCCGGCATGTCGACGCCGACATGCATATTGTAGTGGAACACGACGCCTTCCGCCTCCATCTGGGCGACGCGGCGGTCGATGATCTTCTTTTCCATCTTGAAGTCGGGGATGCCGTAGCGCAGCAGACCGCCCGCCTTGGCGAACTTCTCGAAGACGTGAACTTCATGTCCGGCGCGCGCGAGCTGCTGCGCGCCGGCGAGGCCGGCCGGCCCCGAACCGACGACGGCGACCTTCTTGCCGGTCTTCACAGCCGCGGGCTCCGGCTTCAGCCAGCCGTTCTCCCAGGCGCGGTCGACGATGGCGCATTCGATCGTCTTGATCGTGACCGGCTGGTCCTGAAGGTTGAGCGTGCACGAAGCCTCGCAGGGCGCGGGGCAGACGCGGCCCGTGAACTCCGGAAAGTTGTTCGTCGAATGCAGGTTGCGCGCAGCCTCCTGCCATTCGCCGTTGTAGACGAGGTCGTTCCAGTCCGGGATCTGGTTGTTCACCGGACAGCCGTTATGGCAGTATGGAATTCCGCAATTCATGCAGCGCGCGGCCTGGTCGCGCGTCGCTTCCTCCGACAGCGGAATGACGAATTCGCTGTAATGGCGCACGCGGTCGGCGGCCGACTTGTACTTGCGGTCCTGCCGATCGATCTCGAGAAAGCCGGTCACCTTGCCCATGGGTCTTATCCGTGTCTGGCGCCGCCAGCGGCGGCCTTGATGTTTTCAGAAATGTTCAGATCGCGCTCGCATTGCGCGATCCATTTTCGGATCGCCGGGCGATGCGACAGGACGAAACCGCCCTCGTGCGCAAGACGCGTGTAGGCGACGAGCGCGATGTCGGCGACGCTCAACCGGTCGCCGACGAGATAGGTTCGGCCGGACAGAGCTTCTTCGAGCACGCCGAGCGCTCTCTCGCCGCGCTCCACGACTCGCGCTTCGCGCTCGTCGAACTTCTTGCCGAGATAGACCATCTGAAACCGCGCGACCGCAACGTAAGGCTCGTGGCTGTACTGCTCCCAGAACATCCACTGGTCGACTTTGGCCTGCTCGAACGAATCCGTCGGCAAGAGTTCGCTGTCGCGCGCGAGATAGCGGATGATCGCGTTCGATTGCGCCAGCGTGCGCCCGTCGTCGAACTCGACCACGGGAACCTCGCCATAGGGATTCTTCGCCAGAAAGCTCTTCGTGCGCGTTTCGCCCTTCTTCAGGTCGACTGGAATCCAGTCGTACGGCAGGCCGAGATGGTCCGCCGTATACTTGACCTTCAGGCAATTGCCCGAAGCGAGGTCGCCGTAGACGCGCATCGCGCCTACTCGGCCGCCTGCTTCATCGCCGCGTTCAGCTCGGCGAGCGCGCGACGATACTCGATCGGCATGACCTTGCGGAACTTGCCCTTGTAGGTCGTCCAGTCGTCGAGGATCGCCTTGGCGCGGGTCGAGCCCGTGTGGCGATGATGATTGGCGATGAGCTGATGCAGACGCTCGGCGTCGAAGCGCGTCATGTCCTTCATCACGTCGACCTTGCCGGCCGTCGTGAGGTCGCCGCCCTGATGATACTCTTCCTGCATCATCTCCTCTTCGCCGGCCACCGGCTCGAGATCGACCATCGACATGTTGCAGCGCGTCTCGAACGTATTGTCCTCGTCGAGCACATAGGCGATGCCGCCGGACATGCCCGCCGCGAAGTTGCGGCCGGTCGAGCCGAGCACCACGACGATGCCGCCGGTCATGTATTCGCAGCCGTGGTCGCCCACGCCCTCGACGACGGCGATCGCGCCGGAATTGCGCACCGCGAAGCGCTCGCCCGCGACGCCGCGGAAATAGCACTCGCCGGAAATCGCGCCGTAGAGCACGGTGTTGCCGACGATGATCGACTTCTCCGGATCGATCTTGCTCGCGGCCGTCGGCGGATAGACGATCAGGCGGCCGCCCGACAGGCCCTTGCCGACGTAGTCGTTGGCTTCGCCTTCAAGCTCCAGCGTCACGCCGCGGGCGACCCATGCGCCGAAGCTCTGGCCGGCGGTGCCATTGAGCTTGATGTGGATCGTTCCGTCAGGCAGGCCGGCATGTCCGTAACGCTTGGCGATTTCGCCGGACAACATCGCGCCGGTCGTGCGGTTGACGTTGTGGATCTTGTGTTCGATCCGCACCGGCTCGCCCTTCTCGATGGCGTTGCACGCCTTCTCGATCAGCACGTTGTCGAGCGCGAACTTGAGATGGTGATCCTGACGCTCCGTCCAGTGGATCGCCACGCCCGGCTTCGGCTGGGGCTTGTGGAACAGCTTCGAGAAGTCGAGGCCCTTCGCCTTCCAATGGTCGACCGCCCGCTTCTTGTCGAGCATCTGCATCTGCCCGATCATTTCGTCGAACTTGCGGTAGCCCATCTTCGCCATCAGCTCGCGCACTTCCTCGGCGACGAAGAAGAAGAAGTTGATGACGTGCTCCGGCTGGCCGACGAAGCGCTTGCGCAGCACGGGGTCCTGCGTGGCGACGCCGACCGGGCAGGTGTTGAGATGGCACTTGCGCATCATCACGCAACCCGCCGCGATCAGCGGGGCGGTCGCGAAACCGAATTCGTCGGCGCCGAGCAGCGCGCCGACGACCACGTCGCGGCCCGTGCGCAGGCCGCCGTCGACCTGCACGGCGATACGCGAACGCAGGCGGTTCAGCACCAGCGTCTGATGGGTTTCGGCGAGGCCGATCTCCCACGGCGAGCCGGCGTGCTTGATCGAGGTCAGCGGAGACGCGCCGGTGCCGCCTTCGAAGCCCGAGATCGTCACGTGATCGGCGCGCGCCTTGGAGACGCCGGCCGCCACCGTGCCGACGCCGACTTCGGAGACGAGCTTCACCGACACGTCGGCCGTCGGATTCACGTTCTTCAGATCGTAGATCAGTTGCGCCAGATCCTCGATCGAATAGATGTCGTGATGCGGCGGCGGCGAGATGAGGCCGACGCCCTGCGTCGAATGGCGCACCTTGGCGATGACCGCGTCGACCTTGTGGCCGGGCAGCTGACCGCCTTCGCCGGGCTTGGCGCCCTGCGCCATCTTGATCTGCATCATGTCGGAATTGACGAGATATTCCGTGGTGACGCCGAAGCGGCCGGAGGCGACCTGCTTGATCGCCGAGCGCATGGAATCGCCGTTCGCCATCGGCTTGAAGCGATCCGATTCCTCGCCGCCCTCGCCCGTGTTCGACTTGCCGCCGATGCGGTTCATCGCGATGGCGAGCGTGGTGTGCGCCTCGCGCGAGATCGAACCGAACGACATCGCGCCGGTGGCGAAACGCTTGACGATGTCGACCGCCGGCTCGACGTCCTCGATCGCGATCGGCGTGCGGCCGTCCTCGGCGGCGTCCTTGATGCGGAACAGACCGCGGATCGTCAGGAGACGCTCGTCCTGGTCGTTGAGCGCCTTGGCGTAGGCCTTGTACTTTTCGTGCGAATTGCCGCGCACGGCGTGTTGCAGCAGGCCGACCGTCGTGGCCGTCCAGTTATGCGCTTCGCCGCGCATGCGCAGCATGTATTCGCCGCCGACGTCCAGCATGCTGCGATAGACGGGCGCGTCGCCGAACGCCTGGCGATGCCGCTCGACCGTCTCGGCCGCGACTTCGTCGAGACCGACGCCCTCGATGCGCGTCGCGGTGCCCGCGAAGAATTCCGCGACGAAGGCGCTCGACAGGCCGATCGCGTCAAAAATCTGCGCGCCGCAATAGGACTGGTAGGTCGAGATGCCCATCTTCGACATGACCTTCAGAAGGCCCTTGCCGATCGACTTGATGTAGCGCTTGACCGCTTCCTTGCCGTCCACTTCCTCCGGGAACTGATCGGCCATCTCGCTCAGCGTGCGGAAGGCGAGATAGGGATTGATCGCTTCGGCGCCATAACCCGCCAGACAGGCGAAGTGATGGACTTCGCGCGCTTCGCCCGTCTCGACGACGAGGCCGACCGAGGTGCGCAGACCCTTGCGGATCAGGTGATGGTGCACGCTCGCGGTGGCGAGCAGCGCCGGAATCGGAATGCGGTCCGGGCCGACGTTGCGGTCGGACAGGATGATGATGTTGTAGTGGCCCTTGACGGCTTCCTCGGCGCGCTCGTTGAGCTTGGTCAGCGCCTCGCGCATGCCCGCCGCGCCCTTCTCCACCGCATAGGTGATGTCGAGCGTCTTGGTGTCGAACGTCTCCTCGAAATGGCCGATCGAGCGGATCTTCTCGAGATCCGCATTGGTCAGGATCGGCTGACGCACTTCGAGACGCTTGAGCTTGGCCGAACCCTCATGGTCGAGAATGTTCGGGCGCGGTCCGATGAAGGACACGAGGCTCATGACCAGCTCTTCGCGGATCGGGTCGATCGGCGGGTTGGTCACCTGCGCGAAGTTCTGCTTGAAATAGGTGTACAGCAGCTTCGACTTGTCGGACATGGCCGAAATCGGCGTATCCGTGCCCATCGACCCGACGGCTTCCTGACCAGTGACGGCCATCGGCTCCATCAGGATCGAAATGTCTTCCTGCGTGTAGCCGAACGCCTGCTGCCGATCGAGCAGCGACACGTCGGTGCGCGCCGAGCGCGGCTCGACGGGCTTCAGATCTTCGAGCACGATCTGCGTGCGTGCGACCCATTCCTTGTAGGGATGAGCCTCCGACAGCGACGACTTGATCTCGTCGTCGCCGACGATGCGGCCCTGTTCGAGATCGACCAGCAGCATCTTGCCGGGCTGCAGGCGCCACTTGGCGACGATCTTCTCTTCGGGAATCGGCAGCACGCCCATCTCGGACGCCATGACGACGAGGCCGTCCTCGGTGACGAGATAGCGCGCCGGACGCAGGCCGTTGCGGTCGAGCGTCGCGCCGATCTGGCGGCCGTCGGTGAACGCGACCGCCGCCGGCCCGTCCCACGGCTCCATCAGCGCGGCGTGATATTCGTAGAAAGAGCGACGTCCTTCGTCCATCAGCGGATTGCCCGCCCAGGCCTCGGGGATCAGCATCATCATCGCATGGGCGAGCGAATAGCCGCCCTGAACGAGAAACTCGAGCGCGTTGTCGAAGCAAGCCGTGTCCGACTGGCCTTCGTAGGAGATCGGCCAGAGCTTCGTGATGTCGTCGCCGAACAGCTTCGACTCGACCGAGGCCTGACGCGCCGCCATCCAGTTGACGTTGCCGCGCAGCGTGTTGATCTCGCCGTTGTGCGCCACCATGCGATACGGGTGCGCGAGACGCCAGGACGGGAACGTGTTGGTCGCGAAGCGCTGATGCACCAGCGCAAGCGCGCTGTCGAAACGCGGGTCCTGCAGATCCTTGTAGTAGCCGCCCAGCTGGCCGACGAGCACCATGCCCTTGTAGACGATGGTGCGGCACGACATCGACACCGGATAGAACTCGGCCATGACCTTGTTCTCGATCGCGTAGAGCGCGTTCGAAATCGCCTTGCGCGCCACATACAGCCGCCGCTCGAAATCCGCCTCGTCGACGACGCCGGCGCCGCGGCCGACGAACACCTGACGATGCGCGGGCTCGACCTCGCGCACGGCGTCGCCGAGGTCGGAGGAGTCGACAGGCGCCTCACGCCAGCCGAGCAGGGTCAGACCCTCCTGCTCGAGAACGCCCGCCACGATTTCGCGCACCTTCTCGCGCTTGGCGGTGTCGGTCGGCATGAAGAACTGGCCGATGCCGTAGTGGCAGGGCTCCGGCAGCGTGAAGCCGAGCTTGGCGCATTCCTCTGCGAAGAACTTGTGCGGAATCTGCACGAGAATGCCGCAACCGTCGCCAAGCTTGGGGTCGGCGCCGACTGCGCCGCGATGGTCGAGATTCATGAGAATGCGCAGACCCATCGACACGATGTCGTGGCTCTTGCGGTTCTTCATGTCCGCGACGAAGCCGACGCCGCAGGCGTCGTGCTCGTTGGCCGGGTCGTAGAGGCCCTGCGGGCCGGGGAGGTGGGGGTCGCGGGCGAAAAATTCGGTCATGGCGGAATTCCTTGGTCGTCAGCGTTGCGGGAACAGGATCGGCGCACGCGCGCCGGGGCGGGCTGTCCCCGGTTTTCGCCTGTCTCTGCGCATCCTCGCCTCGTTCATCGCTCGCTCCACTGCGCCGCGTCTGTGACACGACCGCGCGTTTCCGTCACGCCTTTTCGGACGTAGCAGGCTTTGGGCCAACGGCGGTTCCACGGGTCGCGCCAAATGGTCAGCATCGCTGTCCTAATGGCGGCGGAAAACACTTGCAGATTTGACCGCCCAAGACAAGCGGCGGCGCGCGGAATCGAACGGAAAATTGCGCATGGAGGGCGTTCCGGGCAAGGACCGGAAATCCGGGTTCGACGCGGTGAAATAATCCGTCCGCGCTTGCCACGGCGGCCGCCGATGTCCAAAAACGCGCATGGATCTGGATTTTACCAGCGACAACGCCAGCGGGGCGCATCCCAGGATTCTGGAAGCGCTCGTCGCAGCCAATCGCGGATCGGCGGCCGCCTATGGCGCGGATGAGTGGTCGCGCAGGGCCGAGCAGGCGCTGGCCCGGCTGTTCGAGACCGACGTCTCCGCCTTCCTCGTTGCGACGGGGACGGCGGCCAACGCGCTTGCCCTGTCCAGCGCGCTGGCGCCGTGGGGCGCGGCGCTCTGCCACCAATTCGCGCATATCGCCGCAGACGAATGCGGTGCGCCCGAATTTTTCGCTGCCGGAGCCAAACTGGTCGGTCTGCCGGGCGACGGAGGAAAGCTCACGCCCGACGCTTTGGCGGACGCGCTGGCGTTGATGCCGCGCGGCGTGGTCAAACAGGTGCAGCCGATGGCGCTGTCGCTGTCGCAGGCGACCGAATGCGGAACCGTCTATACGCGCGACGAACTGGCCGACCTCTCCGGGGCGGCCCACGCCGCCGGCCTCTCCGTGCACATGGACGGGGCGCGTTTCGCCAACGCTCTCGCGGCGCTCGGCTGTTCGCCGGCGGAGATGAGCTGGAAGGCCGGCGTCGACGTCCTGTCGTTCGGAGCGACCAAGAACGGCGCGCTCGCCTGCGAGGCCGTGATCTTCTTCGACAAGGGAAAAGCGCAGGACTTCGCCTACCGCCGCAAGCGCGGCGGCCATACGCTATCCAAGGGCCGTCTGCTCGGGGCGCAGATGCTCGCCTACCTCGACGGCGGCCTGTGGCTCGACCTCGCCCGCGCCGCCAACGCCCGCGCCGCCGAACTCGAGACGGGCCTCGCCGAGATCGCAGGCGCGCGGCTGCCCTGGCCACGCCAGGTCAATGAAGTTTTCGCCGTCGTGCCGCGCCGCGTCCACGAGGCGTGGTCCGCCGCCGGATCGCGCTATCACCTCTGGACGCCCCGGGCGCTGAATCCTGCCGAACGACCCGGACCGGACGAGGTTTTCGTCCGTCTCATTCCCTCCTTCGCGACGCCGCCGGAGGCGGTCGCGCGGCTTCTAGCTATCGGCCGCGACGCCTGAAATTTCGGGCCCCGCCGTCGAATGGGGCGCTTTGCGCCAATTTCTCTCCGTAATTTGCCGAAAGGCTGGGATTATCGCGCCTGAGACAGGAGTACCCATGCGCTATCCGAGTTTTCGCGGGACGACGCTCGCTGTGGCGACGGTCGCAGTCGGCGTCGCCCTCGCGGCGACGCAGCCCGCCGCCGCGCAGTTCATCGCCCCCTGGGGCGTCTGGGCGGGGCCGCCGCAGGTCTTCGAGCAGGATGACGACTTTGTCGACGATCGGATGATCCCGCCGAACGTCGTGCGCAACATCTTGCGGTCGCGCGGCTATCGCCTGGTCGCAGCGCCTCGCCTTTCGGGCGAAAATATCGTCGCGCTCGGCGAGGACGCCCGTGGCCGGCGCACGCGCTTCGTGATCGACGGCTATAGCGGCGCGCTGGTGCGCGTCGTGTCGATCGGCCGCGCTGCGCCGGAGCGCTACGTCGAGCGCTCCGCCCCGGAGGGGCTTGCGATCGACGGCGCTATCGACGGGCGCCCCCTGGCGGAGTCGGACCTGACGGGCCGGCCCGGGACGCCGCACAAGCCGAAGGCCAAGCGCCAGACGCATAGGCAGACCGCCGTGCGCAAACAGGCTGCGCCGGAGATGGCGCCCAAACCGCCGGCGCCGTCTGAAGCGACGCAGGCCCCGGCCGCTCCGACGCCGCAACCGCAGGCGAAGGCGACCAGCGACGTGAAACCGGCGACTGAAGCGCCGCCGCCGCTGGCGCCCGACGCCAAGCCGCCTGCGGCCGCCGAAGCGCCGAAGACCGCGCCGGTCGATGTGCAGGCGACCGCCCCCGCGCAGCCAGCGCCTGTCGAAAAACCTGTGCTGGCCCCCGAGCCGAAGGCCGATGCGCCCGCCAGGTCGCCGTCGACCGACAAACCGCCGCCGGCCGACAAGCCGGCGGACATCGGGCCGCGCGTTCAACCGGTCGCGCCGCAGGCGAACGCCGCCCCGCCGCCGGCCGAAAAGCCGAAGCCGGCGGATGCTGAGCCGACTCCCTCGAGCGGGATTTCATATTGACCCAAACAAAAGGGCGTCCTCTCGGACGCCCTTTCCATTTGTGAACTCGACCGATTACGCCGCTTTCGCCTCGACGACCCGCGGCTGGCCGCCGCCGATCGGAATCTCGCGCGGCTTCTGCGCCTCGGGAATTTCGCGCACGAGGTCGACGTGCAACAACCCGTTTTCGAGCTTGGCGCCGGTCGCCTGCACATGATCGGCGAGTTGGAAACGACGCTCGAAGGCCCGCGCCGCGATGCCCTGGTAAAGGACTTCGTTCTTCGGCTCGCCCTCGACGACGGCCTTGGAGCCGCGAATGGTCAGGGTGTTCTCGCGCGCCTCGATGGTCAGCTCGTTCTCGGCGAAGCCGGCGACGGCGACCGTGATGCGGTAGGCGTTCTCGCCCGTGCGCTCGATATTGTAAGGCGGATAAGACGTCGGCTCTGCGCCGGCGGCCTGATCGAGCATCGAAAACAGGCGGTCGAATCCGACAGTGGAGCGGTAGAGCGGGGAAAGATCGAATGTACGCATAGCATATCCTCCAGTGAGCGACATGCGGCCTCTGCGCCGGATGATCCGGCCGTAGAGCGCCGGGCTGGGGACGCGTCCGGAATTGGCCCGCGTCGTCGAGGGATGTGGGGACGGTTTTCGCCCGCGCAAGAGGCCTCCGGTCAATTCGCTTTGCTTGTGGCCCGGGATCGGGCAAGCTTCCGCTCAGGCCCGGTCAACAGGGCCGCCCGGACGAAACGCGAAGCCCGACGAGGAACCCGATGGCCGCACAGCCGACGCCGAAAGGCGCGTGGAAAATCACGTTCCTGCTCTTTCTCTACATGGTCGTGAATTTTGCGGACAAGATCGTCGTCGGGCTCGCCGGCGTGCCGATCATGCAGGATCTCAACCTTCACCCGAGCCAGTTCGGACTGCTCGGCTCTTCCTTCTTCTTCCTGTTCTCGATTTCGGCGATCGTCGTCGGCTTCGTGATCAACCGCGTCGAGACGCGCTGGGTTCTCGTCGTACTGGCGCTCGTCTGGGCCCTTTCGCAATTCCCGATGGTCGGCGAGGTCGGCTTCGTCACGCTGATGGTCTGCCGCGTCATCCTGGGCGCGGGCGAGGGGCCGGCCTTCTCCGTCGCGGCCCACGCGATCTACAAGTGGTTCCCCGACGAGAAACGCACCCTGCCCACCGCCATCCTGTCTCAGGGGTCGGCGTTTGGCGTGATCATCGCCGTGCCGGCGCTGAATTGGGTGATCGTCAATCATTCCTGGCACATGGCGTTCGGCGCGCTGGGCGTCGTGGGACTCATCTGGGTCTCTCTCTGGCTCATGATGGGCAAGGAAGGACCCTTGGTCGGCGAAACGGCCGCTGGAGCCTACGACAGCCGCCGCTACTCCTACGCCTCGCTGCTGACGGCGCCGACCTTCATCGGTTCGGTCTTGTCGACCTTCGGCGCCTATTGGGTGCTGTCGATCGGCCTGACGTGGTTCACGCCGTTCATCGTCAAGGGCCTCGGCTATTCCCAGAAGGAGGCGGGCCTCATCTCGATCCTGCCATGGGTGTTCGGCGCGACCATCGTGCTTCTGACCGGCTGGCTATCGCAGCGGCTGATGATGCGCGGCGTTTCGACCCGCTACGCGCGCGGCGTGCTCGGCGCGGCGCCGCTCGTCCTCGGCGGATTGATTCTCATGGCCATGCCGCACGTGGAGAGCCGCGGGCTGATGATCGCGCTTCTCGTCGTCGGGTCTGGCCTCTGCGGCTCGATCTATGTCGTGTGCCCGCCGATGCTCGGCGAATTCACGCCGACGAGCCAGCGCGGCGCGATCATCTCGATTTACGGCGGCCTCTACACGATCGCGGGCGTGCTGTCGGCCTTCGTCATGGGCAATGTGATCGAGAAGGCCGCGACTCCGCTGGCGGGATACCAGCACGGTTTCGAAATCAACGGCGCGATCCTGATCGCATCCGGCCTGCTCGGCCTGTGGCTGCTGCGCCCGAACAAGGAGCGCGCGCGCCTGAACGCGGCGCCCGTTGCGCAGCCGCAAGCCGCCTGAAACCATCCAGGCGGCAATTCGGGGGTCGATATTTTCGGCCGGCCGCGCTAATCACGGCGCGGCCGACGATCGTGTCGACCGCTTGCGCCAAAGGCCGCAGATGGAGCTGATCGAAACGCCGGACAATCCAGCGCCTGCAGGCGCGCTGGTCTCCGCCGTGGGCGCGGAAGACGGCGCGCTCCTGCGCATTGCGCGCTGGGCGCCCGGGCCATCCTCGCGGGGCACGGTGTGCGTCTTCACCGGACGCGGCGAATTCATCGAGAAATATTTCGAGACCATCGGCGAACTCGTCGAACGCGGCTTTTCGGTCGTGGCGATGGACTGGCGCGGCCAGGGGCTGTCGGTGCGGGAACTGCCCGACGCGATGAAGGGACACATCGACGATTTCGCTCTCTTCGAGCGCGATCTCGAATCCCTGCGCAAGCAGGTGCTGCAATTCCTCTGCCCGCGCCCATGGTTCGCGCTGGCGAGCTCCATGGGCGCCACCGTTCTGCTGTCGCAAGCCTACGCTGGAGAGTCGCCGTTCGACCGTCTGGCGCTCGTCGCCCCCATGATCGCGATCGGGGGGCGGGGCGGCAGCCCGGGCGCCCGCGCGATCGTCGAGATCGCCGACGCGGTCGGGCTTGGCGCGGCCTATGCGCCCGGCGTTCAGCGCGTCTCCAGCCTGGCGCGCCCGTTCGAAGGCAACGATCTGACCTCCGACCCCCGTCGCTACGCCCGCAATGCGGCGATCGCCGCGGCCGCGCCGCAACTGGCGGTCGCCGGCCCGACGATCGGCTGGGTCAACGCCGCGATGCGCGCGACACGTCGGCTCGCCGATCCTGAATTCGCCCGCCGCACTGCGACGCCGACCCTGATCGTCGCCGGCGCAGAAGACACTGTGGTTTCGGCGGCCGCCACCGAACGCTTCGCCAATCGCCTGAAGGCGGGCCGCATGATTCTGCTGCCGGGCGCCCGCCACGAGATTCTTCAGGAAACCGACGAAATCCGCGCGCAATTCTGGGCGGCGTTCGACGCCTTCATTCCCGGCGGCCGCGAAGAAGCGGCCGCATTGCGCGGCGCGATCGAACATTCCGCCGCCGAGCGCATATTCCGCCGTCCCTGGTGGAAACGCCTGATTTCGCCGATTCGGCGCGCCGCCTGACCCTCAAGACCAGAGACAAACATGATCGATCCGGTTTCGCTCGAACGCAAAGACTTACGCGTCCTTCTGCTCGAGAACATCAACGACAGCGCGCTCGACCTCTTCCGCAGCGCCGGCTTCGAAAATGTCGAACGGCTGACGAAAGCGCTCGACGGCGACGATCTGCGCAAGGCGATCGCGGGCGCGCACATCGTCGGCATCCGGTCGCGCACGCGACTGACGGCCGACGTTCTGGCGTCGGCCGAAAACCTCATCACCGTCGGCTGTTTCAGCGTCGGCACCAATCAGGTCGACATCTCGGCGGCCCGCAAGCGCGGCGTGCCCGTGTTCAACGCGCCTTTCTCCAATACGCGCTCGGTCGCCGAACTCGTCATCGGCGAGATCGTCATGCTGATGCGCAACATCTTCCCCAAGTCCAACGGCGCGCACGCGGGCGAATGGGACAAGTCGGCCGAGGGCTCGTTCGAGGTGCGCGGCAAGACGCTCGGCATCGTCGGCTACGGCAATATCGGCAGCCAGCTCGCAGGACTCGCCGAAGCGATGGGCATGCGCGTCGTCTTCTTCGATCTGACCGACAAGCTGCGGCGCGGCAATGTCGAACCGACCGACACGCTCGAAGACCTGCTCGCCATCTCCGATGTCGTCTCCTTGCACGTGCCTGATACGCCGGCGACCCGCAACATGATCCGCGCCGAACATCTGCGCGCGATGAAGAAGGGCGCCTATCTCATCAACAACGCGCGCGGCGGCGTGGTCGACATCGAGGCTCTGGCCGAGGCGCTGAAGTCCGGCCATCTGCGCGGCGCGGCGATCGACGTCTTCCCTGTGGAGCCGGGCTCCAACAAGGAAAAGTTCGTCTCGCCCCTGCAGGGCCTGCACAATGTGATCCTCACGCCGCATATCGGCGGCTCGACCGAGGAGGCGCAGGAGCGCATCGGCTCAGAGGTCGCGCGCAAGCTCGTCGATTACGCCGAGACCGGCGCAACCTTCGGCGCGGTCGGCTTCCCGCAGGCGCAGCTGCCCCCGCATGTCGGCGGCACGCGCTTCGTGCACATTCATCGCAACGTGCCGGGCGTGCTGAATCGCATCAACCAGATCTTCGCCGGCCGCAATCTCAACATCGCCGGCCAGTATCTCCAGACCGACGCCGATGTCGGCTACGTCGTGATCGACGCCGAAGGCGCGAGCGCCGAACGCGCGCAGGTCTTCGCCGAACTCGGCAAGATCGACGGCACGATCCGCACGCGTTTGCTGTGATCCGTTACGGGGCGATCTGAACGATCGCCTCGATCTCCACCGCAATGCCGCGCGGCAGCGCGATCATGCCAACCGCAGAGCGCGCGGGGCGGCCGACGTCGCCGAACACCTCGACGAACAGATCCGTGCAGCCATTGATCACTTCCGGCTGCTTGCCGAAATCGGCGCCGCAACGGACCATGCCGAACACCTTGACGACGCGCGCGACCTTGTCGAGCGATCCGAGCGCCGCACGCATATTGGCGAGCAGCACGAGGCCGCACTGGCGCGCGGCGTTGTAGCCCTCCTCGATCGACAAATCGCTTCCGACGATCCCGGTGGTGAAAGTTCCATCGGGCTTGTGCGGCCCGACGCCGGACAGGAAAAGCAGGTCTCCGACCCGCATGGACGGAACGTAATTTCCGGCGGGCGCCGCCGGCGGCGGCAGCCTCAGACCGAGTTCGACGATCTTCTTTTCAGCGTTCATCCGTTTCTCCCGTTTTCCGCAGGATCGGCCATACGCGCTGCGCGGTCCAGAGGCGAAAGCGCCTACTTGCGGAATCGCAGGTTGCGCGGCTAGTGACAGCTTCAAGGGAGAGAAACATGACGAAACGGCCCGTGATCATCGCCGGCGGCGGCATCGGCGGACTGACGACCGCGCTGACGCTGCATCAGATTGGCGTCCCCTGCGTCGTCTACGAATCGGTGCGCGAGATGAAGCCGCTCGGCGTCGGGATCAATTTGCAGCCGAACGCCGTCCGCGAGCTGTACGATCTCGGCTTCGGCGCCGACGATCTCGACAAGGCCGGCGTGCCCGCCCGGGAATGGGCGCTGGTCGGCCTCAACGGCCACGACATCTACTCCGAACCGCGTGGTCTCGAAGCCGGTTACGCATGGCCGCAATACGCGGTGCATCGCGGCCTGTTCCATATGATGCTGTTCGACGCTTTCGTCGCCCGCGCAGGGCGCGATGCGGTCAGGCTCGGGGCGCGCGTGACAGCTTATCGCAGGACCGCCGATGGCGTGGCGGCGATCATCGAACAGGCAGACGGGACGACGAGCGAAGCGAACGGCGCGCTCTTGATCGGCGCCGACGGCATCCATTCCGCCATCCGCGCACAGATGCATCCGAACCAGCCGCCGATCCATTGGGGCGGCGCGCTGATGTGGCGCGGCGTGACCATGGCGAAACCTATCCGCACCGGCTCGTCCTTCGTCGGCCTCGGCACCCATCGGCACCGCATGGTCATATATCCGATCTCGCGGCCCGACCCGGACACCGGCCTTGCGATGATCAACTGGATCGCGGAAATCACGCTCGACCCGTCCGAAGGCTGGCAACAGACGGGCTGGTTCCGCCAGGTCGGCGTCTCCGATTTCGCACATCATTTCGACGGTTGGACTTACGACTGGCTCGATGTGCCAGCGCTGCTGCGCGGAGCGGAGATCGCCTACGAGAACCCGATGATCGACCGCGATCCCGTCTCCACCTGGCGCGACGGGCCGGTCGCGCTGATGGGCGACGCCGCGCACGCCATGTATCCGACCGGCTCCAACGGCGCGAGCCAGGCGATCATCGACGCGCGTACGCTCGGCGCCTGCATGGTCGCGCACGGCGTGACCGAACAAGCGCTCGCCGCCTACGACGAAAAGCTTTGCGGTCCGATCTCGCAGGTCATCCTGCGCAACCGCGGCGCAGGTCCGTTCGGTCTGCTCAACATGGTCGACGAACGCTGCGGCGGCGTCTTCGACAAGATCGACGACGTGATCCCGCCAAAGGAGCGCGCCGATTTCATGGCCGGCTACAAGGCGGCCGCAGGCTTCGCCATCGAGACGCTGAACAAGGCGCCGCGCACGATTCCCGAAGGCGTCCGCGCGCCATAACGGACGGCGACATGCATGCCGCCGTTATGGTCGCATGTGTTTGCGTCACCGCGTCACGATCGGGAAATTGCCTTTCGCCTTCTCGAACAGCAGGAAGAATCGACCAAGGTCGATCATGCTGCCGTCGACCTTGGCGTCCTTTGACACCAGCAGCGCGCCGGCTCCGGCCTGGCCGGTCATCATGCGAATGAAGAACGATTTGGTCAGCGTAAGCGTCGCGTTCGCCTTCGGATCGGGCGGTCCCTTGCGGAAATGCAGGACCGCGTTCTCGATCCAGAGCGCATAGGTTTCTCCGGCGTCGGGGAAGTCGAGATTGATGCGATAGTTCACATTCGCCGCGCTGGCGCCGTCGAGCGAAGCGGCCATGCGCTCGAGGAATCTCTCGATCGGCGTTTGCTGAAGCATCTCCTCGAGCGCGGCGAGCGAAAGCCCCTTGTCCGGCGCGCCCTGCCGCAACTCCAGCGCGCCGGTCAGGTAAAAATTGCGCCACGGCGCCGATTCCGCAACGTAGCCCAGTTGCTCGAAGGTTCGCGCCATGAGCTCCTTGGCGGCGGCGTTGTTCGGGTCGGCGTACACGGCCTGCTTCAGCAGCGCGGCCGCCCAGCGGAACTCGCCGGCGTCGAACGCCTGCTGCGCGGCGGCCGTGACTTTTTCGACGCCGCCGAGCAACGCGACATAGCGTTTGGCTTCGTCGGCCGGCGGAAGCGCATCGAGGCTGGCCGGATTGGCGTCGAACCAGCCGAGATAGAACTGATAGACGGCCCGCGCATTGTGCCGCACCGAGCCGTAATAGCCATGCACGCCCAGATAGTCGCGCAGGCTTTTCGGCATCTCGATCTTGTCGGCGATCTCCGGGCCGATCATCCCGGCGTTCATCATGCGCACCGTTTGATCGTGGATGAATTTGAAGGAGTCGCGTTGCATCACGATGTACTCGCGGATTCGGTCGCGGCCCCAGACCGGCCAGTGATGCTGCGTGAAGATGACCTCCGAATTCTCCGTCCAGGCGAGCGACGCGTCGAGATAGTCGGCCCATTTCAGCGCATCCCGCACCTTCGCGCCGCGCAGCGTATAGAGATTGTGGAGCGTATGGCTCATCATCTCCGCGCCCGCGAAGGCTTTCAGCTCCGGTATCTCGAACACGAATTCAGAAGGCGCTTCGCTGCCTGGCACGTTATGGAAAACGAAGCGTAGACCGTCGATGGCCATCTCTTTTCGAGCGCCGTCGACCACCTGCGTCGGCGCGAGTATGCCGACATGCCCGTAGGCGACGGCCTTGCCGAGACCGGTGTCGACCAGTCCCTTCGGATCGCGCGGTAGGCGATCGCCGTACATGAACAGCGAGCGCCGCCCCATGGCCGTTCCCATCAGGACGTTTTCGCTCGTCGCCTCCTCCATGAAGCCGACGGGCGCGATGATCGGAACGTTGCGGCTCCTGGCCTCCTCGGCCGAAATGACGCCGAGCGCGCCGCCGAAGTGATCGATATGGCTGTGCGTGAAAATGATAGCGGACACCGGCTTGTCGCCGAGGTGCTGGCGCGCGAACGCCATGGCGGCCGCCGATGTCTCGCGCGCGGTCAGCGTGTCGATCACGATCCAGCCCGTCTGACCTTCGACCAGCGTGATGTTGGCGAGGTCGAACCCCCGCAACTGCCAGATCCGGTCGGCGACCTTGAACAACCCGACCTGATTGTTGAGGATCGCCTGTCGCCAGAGGCTCGGATTGACGGTCGCCGGCGCGTCGCCTTTCACAAAGGAGAACGCGTCGAAATCCCAGACGACCTTGCCGTCCTCGCTTTTGACCTGCCCCTTCGGCGTCGCGATCAGCCCGCGCCGCGCTTCCTCGAAATCGACGGGGTCCGCCAGATTGAGCGTCCTGGCGACCGCGGCGTTGGTTTGCGCGGCGCTCGCCGTCACATCGCCGCCTGACTGCGCGCGCTTTCCCGTATCGCTCGGCTGGCAGGCCGCCAACAGAGCGCTCGCGATCGCGATGAAACCAATGCGTGCGGCCTTGCTGTCCATCATGCGCTCCCTGCCGTCGGACTCGTGGATTCGCTCGATTCGATACCGGCGCGACGCCTCGCTGGCTTGCCGAGAATCGACCCGTTTACGCCGACCGGCGCGCATTCTGCCTCTCCCGACGCCGGCCACGAATTACCGCACTGCAACATATGCATATCTGTGAAGACGACCGCCATCATGCATGCTAGAAGGCGAGCGACGACGGCGCTCCAGATAGCGGCCTTCGGAGAAGGGCGGCAAGCCCAAAATCAAGAGATCGCAGACGCGGCAGGCGTCCGCGCGACAAGGGAGAAAATGGTGAAGCTCAAGCAAATTGCGATCGCGCTCGCCGCCTCGACGGCGTTTGCGGCGTCGGCCTACGCGGCCGATTCCATCAAGATCGGCCTGTCAGGTCCGTTCACCGGCGGCTCCGCCTCGATGGGCGTCTCGATGCGCGACGGCGTGAAGCTCGCCGTCGAGGAAATCAACAAGGCGGGCGGAGTTCTCGGCAAGCAGATTCAGCTGATCGAGCGCGACGACGAAGCCAAGAACGAACTCGGCGTGCAGATCGCGCAGGAGTTGATCAACAAGGAGCAAGTGGCCGCCACAGTCGGCTACATCAACACCGGCGTCGCGCTCGCCTCGCAGCGTTTCTACCAGGAAGCGGAAATTCCGGTCATCAACAACGTCGCCACGGGCACAATCATCTCGACCCAGTTCAAGGCGCCCAATTACATCTTCCGCACCTCGGCCGCCGACGCGATCCAGTCCGCGATGATCGCCAACGAGGCGATCAAGCGCCAGGGGTTCAAGAAGCCGGCGATCCTCGCGGATTCGACCAATTACGGCCAGCTTGGCCAGGCCGATCTGATCAAGGCGCTCGATAAGGACGGCGTGAAGCCGGTGGCGACCGAGAAGTTCAACATCGGCGACACCGACATGACCGCGCAGGTGCTGCGCGCCAAGGAAGCCGGCGCAGACGTCATCCTGACCTACGCGATCGGTCCGGAGCTGGCGCAGATCGCCAACGCCATGGCGAAGCTCGGCTGGAAGGTTCCGTTGATCGGCTCGTGGACGCTGTCGATGGCGAGCTACATCGACACGGCCGGCGCGAACGGCGACGGCGCGATCATGCCGCAGACCTTCATCCAGCTGCCCACGACGCCCAAGCGCAAGGCCTTCATCGAAGCCTACCAGAAGAAGTACAACATCGATCGCATGCCTTCGCCGGTCTCGGCTGCGCAAGGCTACGACTCCGTTTATCTGCTCGCCGCCGCCATCAAGCAGGCGGGATCGACCGATGGCCGCAAGGTCCGCGAGGCGCTCGAAAACCTCAACACCAAGATCGAAGGCGTCGTCACGACCTACGACAAGCCGTTCAGCGCCGCCGATCACGAAGCGATCTCTGCGAACATCCCGGTCATGGGGCTCGTCAAGGGCGGACGCGTCGTGCCTGCGCACCCGGAAGATCTGGAAGGCGACAAGGCGCTGCGCGTTAAGCCGAAAGGCTGATCCGGGCCCGTCGGCGGGGCGCAGAACGCCCCAGACTTCAAACGAGCGCCGCGCCCGAGGGGGCGCGGCGTTTCCACGCGAGCACGCTTGCCATGAACATCTTCGCCCAACTCATCGTCAGCGGCGTTTCCGTCGGCATGATCTACGCCGTCATCGCCTTCGGCTACCAACTCACCTTTGCGACATCCAAGACGCTGAACTTCGGACAGGGCGAAGCCCTGATGCTCGGGGCGCTCGTCGGCCTGACGACGATCAACTTCCTCATCGGCCAGTCGCTCGGCACGTTCTGGGCCTACCTGCTGATGCTGCCTGTCGTGCTGGCCTTCGGCCTCGCGCAGGGCGCCTTCGTCGAATGGCTGGGCGTGCGTCAGGCGATCCGGATCAAATCCGAGGCGGGCTGGATCATGGCCACCATCGCGCTCGGCATCATCTTCAAGAATCTCGCTGAAAATATCTGGGGACGCGATCCTCTGAAATTTCCCTCCCCGCTGCCGGAAGCCGCGTTGCAGATCGGGCCGGTTCGCGTACAGCCGATGGAAATCGCGATCGTCGCTGGAGCGCTGGTCCTCATGGCGGCTGTCGAAATCTTCAATAGACGCTCGATCTTCGGCAAGGCGGTCGTCGCGACCGCCAACGACCGCGACGCGGCCGGCCTGATGGGGATCAACACGTCGCAGGTCATCACCTTCTCCTATGCGCTGTCCTCGCTGTCGGCGGCCTTCGCCGGAGTTCTCGTCGCGCCGGTGACGTTGACCGGCGCCACGATGGGCGCGGTCCTTGGCCTGAAGGCTTTCGCTGTCGCGATTATCGGCGGCCTGTCCTCCGGCGTCGGCGCAATCGTCGGCGGACTCATCCTCGGCATCGTCGAGACGCTGACCGGTTTCTACATTTCGACCGGCTACAAGGACGTGCCGGGTCTCGTCCTCCTGCTTCTCGTTCTGTCGCTCAAGCCTTCCGGCCTGTTTGGCGCGGCGGCGATCAAGAAGGTCTGAGCCGATGCGCAATGTCATTCCGCTTCTCCTCGGCGTCGTCGCGGTTCTCGTCGTCCCCTTCGCGGTGACGAGCCCGTATTACCTGCACCTCTTGCAGACCATCGCCATCTTCGGCGTCGTCGTCCTCGGGCTCGACATCGTCTTCGGCTACACGGGCGAAGTCTCAATCGGCCACGCCGCGCTGTTCGGCATCGGCGCCTATACCGCCGGCGTTCTGTCGATGCATTTCGATATCGGTTTCTGGCCTTCCTTGATCGCCGCGCCGATTGTCGCGGCCGCGTTCGGCGCGCTGCTGGCGCTGCCGGCGCTGCGCGTCACCGGCCCCTACCTTGCGATGGTGACGCTCGCCTTCGGCACGATCATCCAGATCCTGATCAACGAAATCGTGCCCCTGACCAACGGTCCGCTGGGCGTCAAGTTCTCGACGCCTGCACTGTTCGACTGGCGCGACTATTCCAACATCCTGCCCTTTCTCGACATGTCGGCCAAACGGATGAAGGAATCGCAATTCTTCATCATCAGCGGCCTCGCGCTGATCGGCGTGATCCTGGTCATCAACCGCATTCTCGCGTCGCGCTTCGGCCGCGCCTTCGAGGCGTTGCGCGACAGCCCGATCGCTTGCGACTGCATGGGCGTTTCGGTCTATCGGCACAAGGTGATCGCTTTCGTGACGAGCGCCGCCTTCGCGGGCTTCGCCGGCGTGTTCTTCGCCTATTCGGAGCAATATATCGCGCCGAACAATTTCTCTTTCGAATTGTCGGTTCTGTTCCTTCTCGCTGTGACGATGGGCGGACGCAAATCGCGACTGGGTCCGATCATCGGCGCGGCGATCATCGTCTACCTCCCGAATTTGCTCGCCGACATCAGCTTGTTCCGAATTGTCGCCGGCGTCATAGCGGCCATCGCGGTCGTCTCCGGCGGCGCGGCCGCCATCCGCAATCCAGAAAGCAGATCGCGCGTGATTACGCCCGTGCTGTTGTGCGTGGCCTTCTTCATCTTCTCGCTCTTCCTGCAGAAGATCACGGACTACAAGCTGACGCTGTTCGGCATGATGATCCTGTTCGTCGTCTACTATCTGCCCGACGGAATCGTCGGCTTTCTCAAGACGATCTTCGCGCAGGTCATGCCCGGGATGTTCGGTCGTCAGCAGATGTCGACCAAAGGCGGCGCCGAGAGCGACGCTTTCGTGGCCGCGCCGGTCGTCGCCAAGGATCGGCCGCTGCTCGACGTCGGCCGCGTCATCATGCAGTTCGGCGGCCTGAAGGCGCTCGGCGGCGTCGATCTTTCCGTCATGCCGGGCTCGATTCACGGCCTGATCGGCCCGAACGGTTCGGGCAAGAGCACGATGATGAACGTTCTGACCGGCATCTACACGCCGACCGCTGGCGAGGTGAAATTCGAGAATCACAGTCTTGCAGGCCTCAAATCGCCTCAAATCGCCGCGCTCGGCGTCGCGCGCACCTTCCAGAACGTGCAGTTGTTCGGAGAGTTGACGCTGACCGAGAACGTGCTCGTCGGCCTGCAACACGCCTACCGCTCCGGCATCTTCGAGATCGCGCTGGGGCTGCCGCGCGCAAACGCCGACGAAGCCGCTGCGCGCAAACGCGCCGCCGCCATTCTCGAATTCGTCGGCCTTGCGGACCTCGCCAACGAAGAAGCGCGCAACCTTCCATATGGCAAGCAGCGGCTGCTCGAGATCGGCCGCGCGCTCGCGCTCGACCCGAAGCTTTTGCTGCTCGACGAGCCTGCCGCGGGCCTGACAGCGCCCGACATCAAGGAGCTGATCAGCATCATCCGCAAGATCCGCGACCACGGGATCACGGTCATTCTGATCGAACACCATATGGATGTCGTCATGAGCATCTGCGACACGATCACCGTGCTCGATTTCGGCGAGAAGATCGCGGAGGGCAAGGCTGCTGACGTACAGGCCAATCCGCGCGTGATCGAAGCCTATCTCGGCGGCGCGGCCGCGACCGCAGCCTGAGGAGCCGGCGATGCTCAAAGTCGAAAACCTCGTCGCCGGCTACGGCAAGGTGCAAGTGCTGCACGGCATCTCGCTCGAGGTGCAGGAAGGACAGCTCGTTACGCTGATCGGCTCCAATGGCGCAGGCAAGACGACGACGCTGCGCGCGGTCTCCGGCATGATCAAGCCGCAGTCGGGCTCGATCATGCTGGACGGCGAAGAAATCGCCGGCGAGCCAGCCTATCGCATCACGCGTCGCGGCGTCGCGCATTCGCCTGAAAATCGGCGCGTGTTCACCACCCTGCCGGTGCGCGACAATCTGCTGCTCGGCGCCTTCCCGCGCCTGACCGGCGCGCGTCCGAAGGGCGACGTCGATCGCGATCTCGACCGTATGTTCGAGCTGTTCCCGAGGCTCGCGGAACGCCGCGACCAACTCGCCGGCACTTTGTCGGGCGGCGAACAGCAAATGCTCGCAATGGCGCGCGCGCTTATGCTCGATCCGCGTGTATTGCTGCTGGACGAGCCGTCCATGGGCCTCGCGCCGCGTCTGGTCGAGGAAGTCTTCGCCACAGTTGCACGCCTGAAGCAGGCCAGGGTGACGATGCTGCTCGTCGAGCAATTCGCAGCGGCCGCTCTCAACGTCGCCGATTTCGGCTATGTGCTGGAGAACGGCTCGATCACCGTATCGGGACCAGCCGACAAGCTTCGCGTCGATCCCGCCGTTCAAGCCGCCTATCTGGGCGCGGCGCACTGACCGCATTGGGCGCGGACTGCGGCTCGGCGCAGCGCAAGGTCGCCGGCCCGATTTCCGCAAGCGCGGACATGCTCAAAGCCCCCGCGCCCAGGCCGGGCGCAAGGGCGCCTGCTCCGGCGCCGCGATGGCGGCCCGCAGTTGCCCGAGCAGGCGCGCCTTGTCGGCTCCGAGGGTTCCCTTCAACACCAGCCAGTTGGAGGCGTGGTCGCTGCGGAATACAGTGCGCCGCAGATCGAGGCGCGAGACGAACAGCTCCATTTCCCGCAGCAGGCCGGAGACGCTCAGCGGCGCGAAGTCCGGGAATCCCTCGCGCAAT
This sequence comes from uncultured Rhodoblastus sp., assembly GCA_964634325.1. Classification (GTDB taxonomy): domain Bacteria; phylum Pseudomonadota; class Alphaproteobacteria; order Rhizobiales; family Beijerinckiaceae; genus JAJXWB01. Next base: position 102,650 of record CAZWJF010000002.1, on the reverse strand, counting down.
CTCTCTTCGCCCTTCGGAAAACTCACGACCAACGTCGAGAGAAACTCGGGCTCGGCCTCGTTGGCGAGACGCGCCGAATTTTCGGCGTGCTGCACCGTCAGCGCTTCGCCGCCGAGTCCGGTCAAGATCATCACCGAGCGCTTGATTCCCGCTTCGCCAAGCTTGTGCAGCGCCTCGCGCGTGGTCTCGAATGTCTCGCCCTTGTTGACCTTCTGCAGCACCAGATCGTCGCCGGATTCCGCCCCCACATAGACCATGCTCAGGCCGAGCTCATGGAGTTCGCGCAATTCATCGACAGACTTCTTCCGGACGTTGCGCGGCAGGCAATAGCTCGACACCCGCCGCACGCTCGGCATTTCACGCCGGATCGCCTCGAGTATCGCGACCAGCCGGCGCGTCGACAAAGTCATGGCGTCGCCGTCGGCGAGGAAGATTCGTTTGATCTCGCCCGCGTAGAGCGCCCCGCAGCGTTTGATGGCGTCCAAGACCTCCGCCTCGTCGCGCGGGCGAAACTTTTTCTGCGGCGCAGTGTACATCTCGCAGAACGTGCATCGGTTCCACGAACAGCCGTCGGTCACCGGCAGGATCAGCGATTCCGCCTCGCTGGGCGGACGATAGACGGGATCGACATAACGAATCGGATCGTTCATGCGGCGCGCGCTCCTCGCCGCGACTCTATCGGATTCTTGCGCTCTGGCGGTAGGCGGTCACGACGCGGCGGAGGACGGCGGATCGCAAGCGCCTCGCTACGCAGCGCTCGAGCAGCAAGTCTGGCCCGGAGGCCGGCATCCGGAAGTCCTGACCAGGCTTGCGGGCGCGCATGCACCTGGACGCAACAGCGTAGCGCGTCCTAATGCGCTCCCTCGGCCCGGCTCGCCGCCGCATCCGTCCCGCCAGCTGTCTGAGAGCCGGCGCCGTTGAAGAAGGCGTTGAGCGCCACGGTGACGATCGTCGTCAGCAGAATGCCCGACTCCAGCAGCGGCTTGAGTTGCTTCGGGAAAGCCTCGAAGAAATTCGGCGCGATCAGCGTGATCATGCCGAAGCCGATGCCGAGCGCGACGATCATCAGGTTGTTGCGGTTGGTCGTGTAGTCGACGCCGGCCAGGATGCGGACGCCGGTCGCCGCCACCATGCCGAACATCACCAGACCCGCGCCGCCGAGCACGCTCACCGGGATCGCGCCGAATACGGCGGCAAGTTTGGGAATGAGGCCGAGGATCAACAAGATCACGCCGCCCGCGACCGCCACGTAACGGGATCGAACGCCCGTCACGCCGACAAGGCCCACGTTCTGCGAGTAGGACGTGTAGGGGAAGGTGTTCATGACGCCGCCGAGGATCGTTCCGACGCCATCGGCGCGCAATCCTTTCGTGAGCTCTTTCGAGTCGATTGGTTTGCCGGTCATCTGGCCGAGCGCGAGGAACATGCCCGTCGATTCCACCATGACGACGATCATGACGACGCACATGGTCAACACCGACCAGAAGTCGAACGTCGGCATGCCGAACTGGAAGGGATAAACCAGACCGAACCACGCGGCGTTGTCGATCAGGGCGTAATTCAGCTTGCCCATGAAGGCCGCGACAATCGCGCCGACGATGATGCCGAGAAGCACCGCGATATTGGCGAAAAAACCCTTCGCGTATCGCGAAATCAGGAGGATCGCGACGAGCACGATCGCGGCGATGGCGAGATTCTCCGGATGGCCGAAGGCAGGATTGGGAAAGTCGCCCATGACGCCGTCGAGGCTCTTCTTCACGGTCGGCAGCGCGCCGCCGGCCCAGCCGATGCCGATGCGCATCAGCGTGATGCCGATCACGGCGATGATCGTGCCCGTGACGACCGGCGGAAAAAAACGCAGGAGCCTGCCGATCAGCGGAGCGACGAGCGCCGCGAACACGCCGGCCGCGATCACCGCGCCGTAGATGTTGAGCAGCGTCGCGGTCGGCGTCGCGCCCGCCGCCTTGCCCGCGCCGATCATCGCGAGCATGGGCGCGACCGAGGCGAAGGTCACTCCCATCATCACAGGCAAACGGATGCCGACGCCCGGAAACCCGAAGGATTGGACGAGAGTCGCCAGTCCGCAAGCGAACAGGTCGGCGTTGATGAGCAGCGTGCGCTGCTCCGCCGAAAGACCGAGCGCGCCGGAAATGATGAAGGGCACCGCCACCGCGCCGGCGTACATGACGAGAACATGTTGAATGCCCAGCGCGACGAGGCGCTGCGGCGGCAGAACTTCGTCGACGCCGTGATCGGTCGTGTCGCTCATGTGTCGCCTCTCCAAGTCGGTGAGCGAATTTGTCATTCGCTACGCATGCAAGACCGGCGCCCGTTCAAGCCGGCAATCTGTCGCTCAGACGCAGAAGCGCGATTTTTTCGATCTGCGCCAACGCCTCCGTGAATTCCTGCTCCGGCGTATGGCTGATGCGCCGCTCGAACGCCGAGAGAATTTCGTCTTTGCTCGCCCCCTTCACCGCCATGATGAAGGGAAAGCCGAATTTCGCTTTGTAGGAATCGTTGAGCGAGGTGAAACGCTCGAGCTCATCGGGCGTCAGACGATCGAGGCCCGCCGATCCCTGCTCTTTCGCCGAGTCGGCGGTCAAGCTCTTGGCCAGCGCGAGGCGGCCGGCGAGATCCGGATGGGCGCGGATCAGCGCCAGCTTTTCGTCGTTTGACAAGGCGCGTGCGACGCGCGCCATGGCTTCGTGCAAGCCGCCGGCCGTATCGGCGTCCGGCCCGAGCCCCTTCGCATGGGCGGCCGCCGCAATTTGCGGCGTGTGCTCGTAGATGTCGCCAAAGACTTCGGTGAAGAGCCCGCGACCCATGCGGCTCGGGATATAACCGGCCTTCGGCGGATGCGTCCTGATCCAGTGGCGGGCGATATCCAGGCGGGTCGCGACCCAGACGCGCTCGTGGCCGCGCACATAATCAAGAAAGCGCGCAAGCGCCGCGGCGCGGCCGGGACGACCGACCAGACGGCAGTGCAGGCCGATCGACAGCATTTTCGGCCGATCGTCGCCCTCGGCGTAGAGCGTGTCGAAACTGTCCTTGAGATAGGCGAAAAACTGGTCGCCGCTGTTGAAGCCCTGCGGGGTGGCGAAACGCATGTCGTTGGCGTCGAGCGTGTAGGGGACGAGCAATTGCTGACGCCTGCCGTCGTCATGCCAGTACGGAAGCTCGTCGGCGTAGACGTCCGCGCTGTAGAGAAACCCACCTTCCTCGATGGTCAGCGGAATGGTGTGCTCGGAGGACCGCCCCTGGTAGAAGCCGAGCGGCCGTTCGCCGACGACGTCCGTGTGCAGACGGATGGCCTCGGCGATATCGGCGCGTTCTTTTTCGGGCGTCGTGTCCTTGTAGTCGATCCACTTGAGCCCGTGGCTCGCAATCTCCCAGCCGGCGGACTTCATCGCCGCAACGGCGTCCGGATTGCGCGCCAGCGCGGTGGCGACGCCGAAAACCGTGACCGGCATGGAGCGCGCGCGGAACAGGCGCAAGAGCCGCCAGAAGCCGGCGCGCGACCCGTATTCGTATATCGATTCCATATTCATGTGCCGCTGGCCGGGCCAGGGCTGCGCGCCGACAATCTCCGACAGGAAGGCTTCGGAGGCGGCGTCGCCATGTAGGATGTTGTTCTCGCCGCCTTCCTCGTAATTGACGACGAACTGCACGGCGATCCGCGCGTCGCCCGGCCAGCGGGCATGCGGCGGCGTCTCGCCGTAACCGATCATGTCGCGGGGATAGGCCGCCATCGCTCACGAGCCCCGGTAGGTCGAATACGCCCAGGGCGAGACGAGCAGCGGCACGTGATAGTGCCCGGTCGCATCCGCTATGCCGAAGCGGATCGGCACGACGTCGACGAAGGCGGGCTCCGGCAGATTTGCGTCCGCGGCGCGAAAGTAATCTCCGGCATGGAAGCGCAACTCGTAGACGCCGGTCGCCATCTCGTCGCCCGAAAGGAGAGGAGCGTCGGTGCGACCGTCGGCGTTGGTGCGGATCGATTTGAGATGCGACGCCGCGCCGTCCTCGCCGATGCGCAGGAGTTCGATCGCGACGCCCGCCGCCGGCCGCCCGACCTGAATGTCCAGCACATGCGTCGAAAGTCGGCCCATATTCTGCTCCCCGCTGGTCTCATTGTAGCAGCGCGCAATGGTTCCACATTCAAATATTCTTTGAAACTGCGCTTGCGTACGCCGCGTCAATCCCGCGCGTTCAGCCGGCCGCGCGGCGCTTCCTGGATTTGACCGGCCGGGCCTCGGCGAGCGCGGTTTCGATGTAGTCGCGCGCCTCCTCGGCGAGCGCGTCGGCGAACGCGCGCACCTTCGGCGGCGCCATGCGCTGATAGGCGTGGAGGATGGCGAGCGTGACGGGCGCCGGCGGATTGTCCGGCAGCACGGCCACGAGCGCGCCGGAGCGCAGGTGTTCGGCGACTTCGAACACAGGCTTCATCACAATGCCTTCGCCGGCCAGCGCCCATTGGGTCAGAACGTCGCCGGCGTCTGCGTCGAGGCCGCCCGAGACCGTAGCTGAGACAGTCCGTCCGCCGCGCTGGAGCGTCCAGCGAAACTGGCGGGAGCCGGGATAACGAAGCATCAGGCAGCGGTGCTTCTCGAGATCGGAAATCGACTTCGGCGCGCCGTGTTCGTCGAGATAGGCGGGCGCGGCGCAGAGCACGCGTTCGACGTCGGCGATCTTGCGCACGATGAGAGACGAATCGGGCAAGCGATCCATGCGCACCGCCACGTCGACGGCCTCCGTGAAGAGATCGACGAGATAGTCCGACAGGCGCAACGTGACGTCGATCTGCGGGTAGCGCGCCTGAAAGCGCGGCAGGAAGGGCGCGACGACACGCTGGCCGAACCCGAGCGGCGCGGTCACTTTCAGAAGCCCGCGCGGCGCGGCGCCCTTGTCCGACACGCTCGCCTCGGCGCGATCGATAGCCTGTGCGACATCCAGGCAGTGCTCGTAGAAGACGCGCCCTTGTTCGGTCAGGAACATCTTGCGCGTCGTGCGATTGAAAAGTCGGCAGCCGAGCGCTTTTTCGAGGCTGCGAATGCGGTGGCTGACGACGGCGGCCGAAAGCCGCATGCTTCGGCCCGCCGACGAGAACGAACCGAGTTCCACAGCCCGGACGAACACCCGGATGTTGTCGAGCGAGAGCATTTCGCGATCCGATTTGAAAGTCTGCGCGCTTTCCAACAATATCGTCAGACGCGTCGCCGGCCTAGACTAGCAAGGTCGCCATCGGAGAAGCGGACATGGATGCGATAGCGCTGGAATGGGGTGGGCTGCTCTTGCGGTGGACCCACATCATCACGGGCATCGCCTGGATCGGCTCATCCTTCTATTTCATGCACCTCGACGCCGCGATCAGGGCGATTCCCGAGATTCCGGCTGGTAAGGGCGGCGAGGCCTGGGAGGTGCACGGCGGCGGCTTCTACCAGGTCCGAAAATATCTGGTCGCGCCGGAGACGATGCCGAGCGAGCTGATGTGGCACAAATGGGAATCCTACTCGACGTGGATTTCCGGTTTCTCCCTGCTCGTGTGGGTCTACTATCTCGGCGCCGACCTCTATTTGATCGACCCCAGCGTTCGTCCGCTGACGCCGTGGCAGGCCGCGGCGATCGGCGTCGGCGGGCTCGCGGTCGGCTGGATCGTCTATGACTTGCTCTGCAAGTCGCCGCTCGCCAGCAACGAGGTGGCGCTCGCGGCCGTCGGCTTCGCCTTTGTGATGGCGATGGCCTTCTTCTTCCAGCACATGTTTTCGGGGCGTGGCGCGCTGTTGCATACCGGCGCGCTGATGGGCACGATCATGACCGGCAACGTGTTCATGAACATCATCCCGAACACCAAGATCGTCGTCGCCGATCTGATCGCCGGGCGCGCGCCCGATCCGAAATACGGCAAGCAGGCGAAGACGCGTTCGACCCACAACAATTATCTCACCCTGCCCGTGCTCTTCCTGATGATCTCGGGCCACTATCCCATGACGTTCATGTCGCCCTACGCCTGGGCGATGGTCGGCTTTGTCCTGATCGCGGGCGCGCTGGTGCGCTATTTCTACAATCAGCGTCACGCAGGCAAAGGCGACAAATGGTGGGCGTGGGTCGTTGCGGCCGCCTGCGTCGCCATCGCGATCTGGCTGTCGATGCTCTCCAATCCCGCCGGCCGTCAAAAACTCGGCCTGCCCGCACTTTCGACGCCGGCCGTCGCCTCCGCGAGCGCGCATGTGCCCAAAGACGTCGAGGACGTTCTGACCAGCCGCTGCGCGATGTGCCATGCGGCCGAACCCGTGTGGACGAGCCTCGCCTCGCCGCCCAAAGGCGTGAGGCTCGATACGCCCGAAGACATGGCGCGCAATGCGGATCTCGTGCGCTTGCAGGCGGTGCTGACCCACGCCATGCCGCCGAACAACATTACGGACATGACGCGCGAGGAACGCATGGTCCTGGCGAACTGGCTCGCCAACAAATGACGCGCGCCCTGAAGATCGAACCGTTGACGCGCGAAAGCTTCGCGCCGTTCGGCGATGTGATCGACGCCGAGGGCGCAATCCACACCACGATCAACCAGGGTTTCGCGCGACGTTGCGACGGACAGGCCAGGATCGACGTCGCGAGCGAGGGCGGCGCCGTCAACGTCAGCCTGTTCACCGCGCAGCCGCGACCTGCGCCGATCAGCATCGCCTTGATGGAGCGTCACCCGCTCGGCAGTCAGCTCTTTGCGCCGATGCAGGCGCGGCCGTGGCTGGTCGTCGTCTGCGGCGATCCACGCGACGCGTCCGCCTACCGCGCCTTCCGCGCGACGGGACGGCAAGGCGTCAATTACGCACGAAACGTCTGGCATCATCCCCTTCTCGTGACCGACGCCGACAGTCTCTTTCTCGTCGTCGATCGCGCAGGACCGGGGAACAATCTCGAGGAATACGAATTGAGCGCGGCCGAGCGGCTGTCGCTCGCGCCATAGGGCGCGGCGCAAGAGGAAACCATGGAGCGAAACTACTACTCCGCGATGGGCGGACATCCGCCGCAGACCGATCTGCTGACCGGCCGCGCGGTTTTCACCGAAGCTTATGCCGTCATCCCGCGCGGCGTGATGCGCGACATTGTGACGAGTTGCCTGCCCCATTGGGCCGGGACGCGCCTGTGGATCATCGCGCGGCCTCTGAGCGGGTTCGCTGAAACCTTCTCGCATTACATCATGGAGGTTTCGTCCGGCGGCGGCAGCGACCGGCCCGAGGCGGACGCGCGCGCTGAATGCGTGCTGTTCATGGTCGACGGCGAAGCCTCGCTGACGATCGGAAAGCGGAAGCATCGGCTCAAGAAAGGCGGCTACGCCTATCTTCCGGCCGCGACGACCTGGGCGTTGCGAAACGACAAGAAAGCGCCCGCGAAGTTTCACTGGATCAGAAAAGCCTACGAACCTGTCGACGGGCTCGATCCTCCGGAAGCATTCGTAACCAATGAAGCGGAAGTGGACATGCGCGCCATGCCGGGCACCGACGGCAAATGGGCGACGCAGCGTTTCGTCGACCCGTCTGATATGCGGCACGACATGCATGTGAATATCGTAACCTTCGAACCGGGCGCGATCATTCCCTTCCTCGAAACCCACGTGATGGAGCACGGCCTTTACGTACTCGAGGGCAAGGCGGTCTACAGGCTCAATCGTGATTGGGTCGAAGTGGAGGCCGGCGATTACATGTGGCTGCGCGCCTTCTGCCCGCAGGCTTGCTACGCCGGCGGTCCCGGCCGCTTTCGCTATCTCCTGTACAAGGACGTCAATCGGCACGCGCGGTTGTGACGCGCAGGCAGGCGCGGCTCAGCCTCGCAGCAATTTCATCGCCTTTTCGTGCGTACGCCGGTCGCCTGCGGCGATGATCGAACCGCCTTGCGCGGCGTCGCCGCCCTCCCAGGTGGTGACGACGCCGCCAGCGCCCTCGATGATCGGGATCAGCGCGACGATGTCGTAGGGATTCAGACCATCCTCGATCACGAGATCGACATGGCCTGCGGCGAGCGCGCAATAGGCGTAGCAATCGCCGCCGTACCGCGGCAGACGCACGACGTCTTCCACCCGCAGATAGGCTTCGCGCCTTTCAGGCGCAATCAGGCGCGGCGAGGTGGTCATCAGCGTCGCCTCGGAAATGTCTCCGCAGGCGCGGGTGCGCAATTTGCGTCGTTCCTGACCTGTCCCGCGATGCGCCGGGCCCGTCCAGAACGCCGCTTCGCCGTCGCCGAAGAAACGCTCGCGCGTGAACGGCTGGCTCATCATGCCGTAGACCGGTTGGCCATTGTGCTTGAGGCCGATCAACGTGCCCCACATCGGCAGGCCCGAGATGAAACTCTTCGTGCCGTCGATCGGATCGAGCACCCAGACGTAAGCCGCATCGTCGCGCGTCGACCCGAATTCTTCGCCGACGACGCCGTGGGTCGGAAACTGCGCCTCGATCAGACGGCGCATCGCCACTTCCGCGGCGTGGTCGGCCTCAGTCACCGGATCGAAGGCGCCGACGCTCGCCTTGTTCGAGGCGCCGAGCGCGCTGCGGAAAAAAGGCAGTGTGGCCTCGCCGGACACGTCGGCGAGCCTCGCCACGAAAGCCTCGAAATCGACCGCGCTCATGCCATCCCCTCTCGCAAAACCCTATTCGGCCGGCGCAGGCCGGCCGCACCGCGCCCGCATCTTGCGCGCGACCAGCGCCGTGATACCACCAGACAAGGCGCGCCCCGAGCCTGCGGGAGCAAGAAATGCGCCGCACGGGACGGACTGCGCCAATGACATCGACTTCCGGCGAGGACGCGCGCCATCAATCTTCAGTCGGAGACGCTGTCTCCGGCGGCGCGATCATCGTCGCGGCGCTGGTCGGCATTTACATGCTCAGCCAGTTCTTCCGCAACGCGCTCGGCGTCATCGGCCCTGACCTCGCCAAAGCCTTCGACCTCGACGCCGCGCGTCTGGGCTTCCTGTCCTCGATCTTCTTCCTGTCCTTCGCGCTGGCGCAGATACCGCTCGGCGTCGCCATCGACAAATGGGGCCCTCGCCCGGCCATGCTGGCGACCGGCGCCCTGATGATCGCCTCCACAGCGCTCTTTGCGCTAGCGCGCAACTATACGGAACTTGCGACCGCGCGTTTCCTGATGGGGCTCGGCTGCTGCTCTTTTCTGATGGCGCCGCTGGCGCTCTACGCCGAACGTTTTCCGCCGGAGCGATTTTCGACGATCACGGGGGTTCACATCGGCGGCGGTTCGTTCGGCATGTTGGCGGCCACCGCGCCGCTCGCCTGGCTCGCCGGCGCCGTCGGCTGGCGCAATTCCTTTCTCACGGCCGCGGCCTGCGCGACCGTCGCCATGGCTTGCGTCTTCCTGTTCGTGCGCGAGACGCCCGACACTCTGGCCCGCCGCCGCGCCCGTTCGGAATCCTTCAGCCAGGCGTTCTCCGGCGTCATCGCGGCGACGCGCGCGGCGGGCTTCTGGCGCGTATTCTTCGTACAGGCGGCGGCGTATTCGGCTTTCGCCTCGGTCATTGGTCTGTGGGTCGGCCCATGGCTGTCGCAGGTCTACGGCCTGCCCCTCGAAGCCCGCGGCCGCATGACGCTTATTCTTGCGTGCGCGCAGATCGCCGGTCTGTTCTTCTGGGGCGCGTCGGATCGCTGGTTCGCAAGTTACCTGCGGCCGGCCCTGATCAGCGTCGCTTTGGCGCTCGCGACGCTGGCGACGGGCGCACTTTTTGTCCTTCCCGCCGCCGCGCTGCCGGTTTTCATGGCCGCCTTCGGCTTTTCCTTCGCCGCGACGCCGGTGCTCACCGCCCACGGCAAGTCGCTGTTTCCCAGAGAGCTGACCGGGCGCGGCATCACATTGATCAACACGGGCACCATCGGCGGCGCGTTCGCCCAGCAATTCTTCACCGGCTTCGTCATCGAGGCGTTCGGCTACCGCATGGTCGACGGGGCGCGCGTCTACCCGCCCGAATCGTTCAGGCTGGCGTTCGGGCTGCTTGGGCTGCAATTGGCGATCGCCGCGGCGTTCTACCTGCGCGCGCCGGACCGCCACCCGGATCGGATTTGATGCAGCGCAACCTGCGTCGCCCTGCCGCAGTATATTCACATTCGAATTTCTTGATCTTTCGATCCGACAGGATCATATTTCCGTCATGCCCTCTTTGGGCGTTTCCTCCCAAGACTTGGCCGCACGGCTTGCCGTAGCGGCCTTTTTCTTGTCCGGGTTTCTGTCGCGGGGCTATTCGGCGGCGGCGCGGTAGGACGCCAGCCCGGCCGCCCGATCCGACAGCGCTTCGGCCATGGCGGCGAGATCGGCTGCCAGCGCGGAGAACCGCGGCGATTTCTCGAAGGTGGCCTCGTTCATGTAGACGCCGCGATTGATTTCGATCTGCAGCGCATGAACGTGCGAGGCCGGATGCCCGTAATGTTCGGTGATGAAGCCTCCGGCGTAGGGTTTGTTGCGTTGCACGACGTAGCCGCGCCGCCGCAACTCGCTTTCGGCGATCTCGGTCAGCGCTGGATCGCAACTGGTGCCGAACCGGTCCCCGAGCACGACGTCCGCCTTGATCGTTTCCGAACCCGAGACGCCGGCCACATGGGAGGGCATGGAATGGCAGTCGAGCAGGATCGCCACGCCGAATCGCTTCTGCGCGCGCTGCGTGAGCCGCCGCAAAGCGGCGTGATAGGGCCTGTAGGCGGCCTCGATCCGATGAAGCCCCTCCTCGACCGGCAGCCGGCGCGCGTAGATCTCCTGCGATTCCGCCACCAGCCGCGCGATCGTCCCGAGTCCGGCCGCCACCCGCAGAGAGCGCGTGTTCACATGGGATGGCAGCTTGCCTTCGAACATGCGCGGGTCGAGTTCGAACGGTTCGCGATTGGCGTCGAGATAGGCGCGCGGAAATCGCGCCCGCGCCATCGGCGCGCCGCACACGGTCGCCCCGGCGAAAAGCTCGTCGACGTAGGCGTCTTCGGATCGCCGGAGCGTGGCCGCGTCGAGGCGAGCGGACGCGAGGAATCGCTCGGGATAGATGCGGCCGGAATGCGGGGACGACAGCACAAGCGGAGACGCCGCCCCCACGGGGTCGACGACTTCGACCGGGACTTCCAGCTCCGGCTCGAGCGGGGCTGTTTCCCCGCGCTCGCCGACAATCCTGGCGACAACCTTCGTCACAGGCTCTCCGTCTCTCGCCGCACCGCATCAATCTGCCAGCGGCGGTCGCCCCTGTCCACGCCGGCGCGCGCGGCGAAAGAGCGGCTTACCCCTGACTTTCTCTGTGCGACTTCACTCGTTTTTTACACAAATTAGGCTCTATGACGGTCACGCAAAGAGGTTGAGATGACCGAGACGCCCGACAACCCCATGAAGATTCTTCTGGCCGAAGACGACAACGACATGCGCCGCTTCCTCGTGAAGGCGCTCCAGAATGCGGGTTACGACGTCGTTTCCTTCGACAATGGCCTGTCCGCATACAACCGGCTGCGCGAAGAACCGTTCGAACTGCTGCTGACCGACATCGTCATGCCGGAGATGGACGGCATCGAGCTCGCCCGCCGCGCCACCGAACTCGACCCGGACATCAAGGTCATGTTCATCACCGGCTTCGCAGCCGTCGCGCTGAACCCGGACAATCACGCCCCCAAGCAGGCGAAAATCCTGTCGAAACCCTTCCACCTGCGCGATCTCGTCAGCGAGGTGCAGCGCCTTCTGGCGGCCTGATCTTCTATTTCGAAGGAGCGGCTTGCGCGGCGTCGCGCGAGCCATTATACCCCGGCTCACTTTTGCCGGCCCCGGCCGGCTGAGGGCGCGTAGCTCAGCGGGAGAGCACTACGTTGACATCGTAGGGGTCACAGGTTCAATCCCTGTCGCGCCCACCATTCATGTCTCATCCAGCAAAGCGCCTTCGGGCGCTTTTTGTTTTCTGGCCCGCAATGCGTCGCCTGCATGCCGGCGTCGAAGTCGTCTGAATTGATTCCCCGCGCCCGAGGTAGCATTCTAGCTGTATAAGAATCTCGGGAGACAGGAATGGCGGGCGGCAACGGCGCGAGCAGCGGTCAGGGCAAGCGGAAGCTCCGCTCGCAACTCTGGTTCGACAATCCCGACAATCCCGGCATGACCGCACTCTATATCGAGCGCTACCTCAACTTCGGCCTGACGCGCGGCGAATTGCAGTCCGGCAAACCGATCATCGGCATCGCCCAGACCGGCTCCGACCTCTCGCCCTGCAACCGCCACCACCTCGACCTGGCCAAGCGCGTGCGCGAAGGCATTGTGGCGGCCGGCGGCATCGCCTTCGAATTCCCGGTGCATCCCATCCAGGAAACAGGAAAGAGGCCGACCGCGACGCTCGACCGCAATCTCGCCTATCTCGGCCTCGTCGAACTGCTCTACGGCTATCCGCTCGACGGCGTCGTGCTGACGACCGGCTGCGACAAGACCACGCCGGCCTGCATCATGGCCGCCGCCACCGTGAACATCCCCGCCATCGTCCTGTCCGGCGGGCCGATGCTCAACGGCTGGTGGCGCGGCGAACGCGCCGGCTCCGGCACCGTCGCCTGGAAGGCGCGCGAGGAGCACGCCGCAGGCCGCATCACGGCCGAGGAATTCATGGACGCGGTGACGTCGTCCGCTCCTTCGGTCGGCCATTGCAACACCATGGGCACGGCCTCGACCATGAATGCGCTGGCCGAGGCGCTCGGCATGAGCCTGCCCGGCTGCGCGGGCATCCCCGCCCCCTATCGCGAACGCGGCCAGATCGCCTACGAGACCGGCAGGCGCGCCGTCGAAATCGTGTGGGAGGATCTGAAGCCCTCGGACATCATCACGCGCAAGGCGCTCGAGAACGTCATCGTCGCCAACAGCGCCATCGGCGGCTCGACCAATGCGCCGATTCACATCAATGCGATCGCCCGTCACGTCGGCGTGGAGCTGAACATCGAGGACTGGGAAAAGGTCGGCCACAAGGTGCCGCTGCTGGTGAACATGCAGCCGGCAGGCTTCTATCTCGGCGAGGAATATTACCGCGCCGGCGGCCTGCCCGCCGTCATGAACGAGTTGATGAAGCGCAAGCTGATCCACGAGGATGCGCTCACCATCAACGGCAAGACGATGGGCGACAATTGCCGGGGACGCGAAGTCACGGACCCAGACGTCATCAAGCCCATCGACAGGCCGATGAAAGAAAATGCGGGCTTCATCATCCTGCGCGGAAACCTATTCGATTCCGCCGTCATGAAGACCTCGGTGATTTCCGAGGAATTCCGCAATCGTTATCTCGCCAATCCGAACGACCCCGAAGCTTTCGAAGGCCGCGCCATCGTGTTCGACGGGCCGGAGGACTATCACCATCGCATCGACGATCCCGCGCTGAAGATCGACGAACATTGTATGTTGTTCATTCGCGGCACGGGGCCGATCGGCTACCCCGGCGGGGCGGAAGTGGTGAACATGCAGCCGCCCGCGGCCCTCATCAAACGCGGCGTCCTCTCGCTGCCCTGCATCGGCGACGGCCGCCAGTCCGGCACGTCGGGCTCGCCCTCGATCCTCAACGCCGCGCCGGAGGCCGCCGTCGGCGGCGGCCTCGCGATCCTGCAAACCGGCGACCGCGTGCGCATCGATCTGAAGAAGCGGACGGCGAACATTCTGATATCGGACGCCGAGATCGCGCAGCGTCGCGCCGACCTGCAAAAGCGCGGCGGCTTTCCCTATCCGAAGAGCCAGACGCCCTGGCAGGAAATCCAGCGCGGCATGGTCGAGCAGTTCGACGAGGGCATGGTGCTGAAACCCGCGGTGCAATTCAGGGACGTCGCGCACGTTTCGCCTGTGCCGCGAGACAATCATTAGACGCGGCCGTCATGCGCGGGCTTGTCCCGGGCGTCCACGCCGTCGAGCGCTGCATAGGCTGGAGAACAGTCGTGGATAGCAAAGCGACGCACGCGATCGCGGAGGGGCGCGGATGGCCGGGCATAGGCGCGCGAAGCGGCGCCTTCTTCAACGGCTATGCCCGGTCATGACGGTTCCCTCCGCCCCACTCGGCCCGCCCGTCGACGCGAGCCCCGTGTCGCGGCCGGAACGCGCGACGCTCGTCGGCCGCTTCATGCGGCTCGAGCCGCTGAGCGACGCCCACACGGACGATCTTTTCGCCGCGGTCGCACAGCCGACCGACGCCGAACTATGGACCTACATGGGCGACGGACCGTTCGCGTCTCGCGAGGCGTTCGCCGAAAACATCGCGCGCAAGTCCGCCTCGACCGATCCGCTGTTCTTCGCGCTGGCCGACCTGCGCACGGGCCGCGCGCGAGGGCATGCCGCACTGATGCGGATCGATTCCGCCAATCGCGTCGTCGAGGTCGGCAACATCATGTACGGCCGCGCCCTCCAGCGTACGCCGGCCGCCACCGAGGCGATCTTCCTGCTGGCGCGCCACGTCTTCGACGATCTCGGTTATCGCCGCTTCGAATGGAAGTGCAATGATCTCAATGAGCCCTCGAAGCGCGCGGCTTTGCGCTACGGCTTTTCGTTCGAAGGCGTGTTTCGTCAGCACATGATCGTGAAAGGCCGCAACCGCGATACGGCCTGGTACTCCATGATCGACAGCGAATGGCCGGCGCGTCGCGCGGCGTTCGAGCAATGGCTGGCGCCCGACAATTTCGACGCCGAGGGTCGGCAGCGCGTCGCGCTCGGCGACCTCATCGGCACGGCCGGCGTATGACTGACGTGCGGCGCGCGCAGGCGGGAGATCGCGACGCGCTGACCGCGCTTCAGCAAGCCGCTTACGCGCGCAACGCCGAACTTCTCGGCGCGACGCCGATCCCCTTGCAGGCGGATTACGCCGCGATTCTGCACGACATGGAAGTCTGGCTTGCAGAGGACGAACGAGGTCCGGCGGGCGCGCTGATATTGCAGTTTCGCGAAGGCGACATGCTCATCTGGAGCATCGCGACGCATCCGCGCGCGCGTGGCGCCGGCCTCGGCCGCCGACTTCTGGCGCACGCGGAACGTCGCGCGCGCGACGAAAATCGCACGACGATCCGTCTCTACACGGCGAGCGTCTACACATCCAACATCGACTGGTACGCGCGCTGCGGCTTTGCGGTGGAATCGCGCGAGACGCGGCCCGACCGCGTCATCGTCCATATGATCAAGACGCTTAGACCTTAGGGAGAACGACATGGCCGGTAGGTTGAAGGGCAAGACCGCGTTTCTGACGGCCGCAGGCGCCGGCATCGGTCAGGCGACGGCGCAGGCGTTTCTGGAGGAAGGCGCGCGCGTGATCGCAACCGATCTCAACGCGGCGAGCCTCGCGCCGCTCAAAGGCGCCGACTGTCGGAGCCTCGACGTGCTCTCCACCGCCGCCGTCGACGCCATGGCGCAGGAAATTCAAAAAGAGATCGGCGGGATCGACGTTCTCTTCAACTGCGCCGGCTATGTGCATCACGGCGCGGCGCTGACGACGAGCGACGCAGACTGGGATTTTTCCTTCGACCTCAACGTGAAGTCGATGCATCGCACGATCCGCGCCTTCCTGCCCGGCATGATCGCGCGCGGCGGCGGCTCGATCGTCAATATTTCCTCGATCGCCTCGTCGGTGCGCGGCCTGCCGAACCGTCACGTCTACGGCGCGTCGAAGGCCGCCGTCATCGGCCTGACGAAGGCGGTGGCCGCCGACTATCTGAAAGACAACGTGCGCTGCAATGCGATCGGGCCGGGGACGGTGCAGAGCCCGTCGCTCGATGAGCGCATCAAGGCGCTCGCCGCCTCCACCAATGTTTCGCTGGAGGCGGCGCGCCAGTCGTTTGTCGCGCGCCAGCCGATGGGACGACTGGGGACGGCCCGCGAGATCGCGATGATCGCCGTCTATCTGGCGTCAGACGAAGCGGCCTTCACCACCGGCCAGATGTACATGGTCGACGGCGGCATGACGATTTGAGGAGCTGACGGGATGTCAGCGCGACACCAGCTCCACGCGCACCGGCGCGACGCCCGCGCCCTTCATGCCGAGCACGCCGGCCGCGCCCGTGGACACGTCGACGATGCGGCCGCGCACGAAGGGGCCACGGTCGTTGACCGTTACGACGACGGAGCGCTGATTGCGCAGATTGGTCACGCGAATTTTCGAACCGAACGGCAGGCTGCGATGCGCGGCTGTCAGATGACCGACATGGCCGCCGCTCGCGGTGCGGCCTCGCCCGCCGTAGTAGGACGCCTTGCCGGTCCAGGCCGCGTCGGCGGCGCCGGTGGCGAGCAGGGACAGACCAATAGCATAGATCGTTTTCTTCAACAGATTCTCCTGACGGGTTGGGGGATCCAAGCCGGGAGGCGCCTGTTGAAGGGCGGATGGGGACAGAATGAGGCAATACATGCCTCATTTTCGTCGAATAGAGACCGGCGGTCGCTTGTCGCAATAGCCTCATCTCGCAGTTGCGTAATCTTATTAGAGCTTTATGCCGCTCTGAAATCAGCGTTGCAGAATTACAACATAACTGCAGGAATAGGGGAAATTCGATGAAAGTGCTCGTCACTGGAGCAGCCGGCATGATCGGCCGCAAGTTCTGCCTGAAGCTCGCCAGGGACGGCTCTCTCGGCGGCGCCCCGATCGAGAGCCTGCGCATGATCGACGTCGTCGCGGCGGGCGATCTTCCCGGAGCGCCATTCTCCGTCACGAGCGAGGCCGCCAACATCGCCGAGCGTTCGCTGGCGCCGCGGCTCATTGCGGACCGGCCGGACCTGATCGTCCATCTCGCGGCCATCGTGTCCGGCGAAGCGGAAATCGATTTCGACAAGGGCTATGCGGTCAATCTCGACGGCACACGTTTTATCTTCGACGCGATCCGGGCCGAACATCTCCTGTCGGGCGGCGCGTATCGTCCGCGCGTCGTGTTTTCGTCGTCGATCGCGGTGTTCGGCGCGCCGTTCCCGGATCCGATCCCCGACGATTACCATCTGACGCCGCTGACGAGTTATGGAGCGCAGAAGGCGGCCGGGGAGCTTCTGCTGGCCGACTACACGCGCAAAGGCTTCTTCGACGGGGTCGGCCTGCGCTTTCCCACGATCTGCGTGAGGCCGGGCAAACCCAATGCGGCCGCCTCCGGTTTCTTTTCGAACATCATTCGCGAGCCGTTGGTCGGCCAGAAGGCGATTCTTCCCGTTCCGGAAACGGTGCGCCATACCCATGCGACGCCGCGCGCCGCCGTCGGCTTCATCCAGCACGCCGCCACAATCGATACGGCGCGCATCGGCCCGCGCCGCAATCTGTCGATGCCGGGCGTGTCTGTCACGGTCGGCGAGCAGATCGAGGCCCTGCGCCGTATCGCGGGCGCGACGGCGGTTGCGCTGATCGAACGCAGGCCGGATGAGGCGATCGTCAAGATCGTGTCGGGCTGGCCAGAGCGCTTCGAGGCGCGCCGCGCCGGGGATCTCGGATTTGTCGCGGAGACCTCATTCGACGAGATCATCCGCGCGCATATCGCCGACGAACTCGGCGGCAAGATCGGCGCGGCCTGACCGCGCCGTTCCTCACATCTTGCGGAAGCCGAGTTGCTTGCCGCCGTCTTTCTGATCCTTCTGCCAGGATTGATCGGGCGTCATTTCGAACGACGCATGATGGCCCTTGCGCGCGCGCAGGGTGAGCTTGCCGCCCACGTAGGACCAACCGACAGGGTCGAAAATCACGAAGCCGTTGTCGCGGCAGGCCGGCGCAAGTTGAGCCTTGCCGCCCGGATGCAGGGTCAGCATGCAACCCGTATCCTTGCTGCCCTCGCGCAGAACCGAGTAGCGCCCGGGAAGCTCGGAGGCCGGCGCGACCGGGCCCCGGGTCGTGGCCGTCGTCTGCGTGTCGGAGCGCCCCGCGCGGCGCGGTTCGTTCGCAGCCGTCAGCGCGTAGGCCTCGCCTTTCGGCCCCTTGGCGGAGAGTTCGCCGCCCGCCTGAGCGAACGCCAGAACCACGGCGCCGCTGCGATCGGTCAGATCGATATGGTCGGGCGCGGACACGGACCAGCCCGCGACCTTGGCGACGACCGGCATCGCGTGGCGGCAACCCGGCGGCAAACCGACCGCATGGGCTGCGCCCGCGGTTTCGGCGCGCAATTGAACCGTGCAGGCGCGGCCGCCGTCGTCAACCGACAGGCGCCAAACGCCCACAGCGCTTTGGACGCTGGAGGCGTCGAGCGCAGCGGCCGGCGAAGCGAGCGCAATCGCGGCCGCGGTTGCGGCCCCTAGCGCGGCGCCGATCCGCAGCGTTCTGGACAAGCGCATATAACCCTCCTATGCGCGGCGCCCGCGATAGTTATGACGCGCGCGGCGCGGGCGGCCACGGCGTCTCGACGACGGGCGTCAGCGGACCTTCGCCCCTGATGAACGATGCGAGGTTGTCGACAACGAGTCGCCCCATCGCGTCGCGCGTGTGTTTGGTGCCCGATCCGACATGCGGGAGCAAGACCACGTGCTGCATTTCGATCAGCTCTCGCGGCACATTTGGCTCGTCAGCGTAAACGTCGAGTCCGGCCGTCAGAATTTTCTTGTCGCGCAAGGCGGCGATCAAGGCGTCCTGATCGCACACCGATCCGCGCGCAACGTTGATGAATATGCCGTTTGGACCAAGGGCTTCGAACACGTCGGCGTTGACGATGTGACGAGTCTCAGGTCCCCCGGGCGTGATCGCCACGAGGATGTCGCAGGCGCGCGCCATACCAACTAGCGTCGGAAAATAAAGATAGGGCGCTTCCTCCTGCGCGCGCCGTCCATGATAGACGACCTTCATGCCGAAGGCCTCGGCGCGCCGCGCGATCGTTCGCCCGATACGGCCAAGCCCGAGTATGCCGAGCGTTCGACCGCGCAGAGAAGCCGTGAGCGGGAACGGCGCCTTGAGCCAGCGCCCTTCGCGAACGTATCGGTCAGCCTGAGGCAATTGGCGCACGGCGCAAAGAATGAGTCCGAAAGTCGTGTCTGCGACCTCGTCATTGAGCACGTCCGGCGTGTTGGCGACGACGATGCCGCGCCTGCCGGCCCATTCGGCGTCGACATGGTCGTATCCGACGCCGAAGGACGAAATGATCTGAAGATTGGGAAAGCGGCTCATCGTTGCGCCGTCGAGCTTCTGGTGACCGGCGCCGGAAGCGATTCCACGGATGCGCGGCGCGAGCTCGGCCAGCGTCTTTTCCGGATCGGACGCCTCCCAGAGCTTGTGGAGGCGCGATATCGCCGCCACGCCCTCGACGACCAAGGGCGGCATGGGGCTGAACATCAGGGTCTCGAATTCCGTCACGTCGCCTCCGTCGCGCCCGTTCGACGCGCGCATTTGCATGCTTGCATTTTACTTCGCCGCCTGCATCATGCGCGAGCGTCCAGCGGGCGGCAAGCCGAACGACGGGACTTGGACGCAAGGCGCGTAAAGACGCCACAGAGGGAGTTTGGGAATGGCGTCTGTCGAAATACGCGACGTCCGTAAATCCTATGGGGCTATGCCGGTCATTCACGGCGTCAATGTCGATATCGCCGACGGCGAATTCGTCGTGCTGGTCGGCCCGTCGGGCTGCGGCAAGTCGACCCTGCTGCGGATGATCGCGGGGCTGGAGAACATCACCGGCGGCGAAATCCGCATCGGCGGCCGCGTCGTCAACAATGTGCCTCCGAAAGAGCGCGACATCGCCATGGTCTTCCAGAACTATGCGCTCTATCCGCACATGACCGTGTACGACAACATGGGATTCTCGCTGCGCCTGCGCAAAGCCGACAAGGCCGAAATCCAGAAGCGGGTTTCGCAAGCCGCGGAAATTCTCGGGCTGAAGCCCCTGCTCGAGCGCTATCCCCGCCAATTGTCCGGCGGACAGCGCCAGCGCGTCGCGATGGGCCGGGCGATCGTGCGCGATCCGCAGGTCTTCCTGTTCGACGAGCCCCTGTCCAACCTCGACGCCAAGTTGCGCGTGGCCATGCGCACGGAAATCAAGGAACTGCACCAGCGTCTCAAGACGACCACGGTCTACGTCACGCACGACCAGATCGAGGCGATGACCATGGCCGACAAGATCGTCGTCATGCACGACGGGGTCGTCGAGCAGATGGGCGCGCCGCTCGACCTCTACGACCGCCCGGCGAACATGTTCGTGGCGGGCTTCATCGGCTCGCCCGCGATGAATTTTCTCAAGGGAAGGGTCGCCAGCGCGAACGGGCGGCCAGCCTTCAAGTCCGACTCCGGTCTGGAGCTGCCGCTCGCCAGCGCGCCGGCGGCGAGCGAAGGCAAGCCCGTTGTGCTGGGCGTGCGCCCGGAACACCTCTTCGCATCATCAGAAGGAGCGGCCGTCGACGTGGTCGTGGTCGAGCCCATGGGCTCGGAGACCCAGATCGTCGCCAAATCGGGCGAACAGGAAATCATCTGCCTGTTCCGCGACCGGGTCATGCCGCACTCCGGCGAACGCATCCATGTCGCCTGCGATCCGAAGCTCGTCCATCTGTTCGACCCCGACAGCGGCGCAGCCATCGCCGCCTGACGCGTCGTCACGAAAACCCGAAATGGCAAGCATCTAGCGGAGGGAAAAAGATGACCAAGATTACGCGTCGTTCGATTTTGCAGGGCGCCGCCGCCGCTGGCGTCGCCGGCGGCTCGCTGCTCGATTTCGCCAAGGCCTGGGCGCAGGAAGCGCCCTGGAAGCCCGAAGCGGGCGCCGCGCTGAACGTGCTGCGCTGGAAGCGCTTCGTCGAGGCGGAGGACGTCGCCTTCATGAAGATGGTCGACGCCTACACGAAAGCGACGGGCGTCAAGGTCAATATCTCGAACGAGAGCTTCGACGATATCCAGCCGAAAGCGTCGATCGCCGCCAACACCGGGACGGGCCCGGACCTGATCTGGGCGCTGCATTCGACGCCGCAGCTTTTCCCGGACAAGTGCCTGCCGATGCAGGACGTCGCCGACTATCTCGGCAAGAAGTACGGCGGCTGGATCCCGAACGCCGCCGTCTACGGCAAGTCCAGGGACAAGTGGATCGCCATCCCCGTAGCGGTCAACGGCGGCTACATGAACTACCGCATCTCCTCGATGAACAAGGCGGGCTTCAAGACCTTCCCGACCGACTTCCCCGGCTTCCTCGAACTCTGCCGCGCGATGCACAAGAACAACACGCCGGCGGGCTTCTGTCTCGGACACTCGACCGGCGACGGTCTTGCATGGGTCCATTGGCTTCTCTGGGGCTTCGGCGGCTATCTGATCGACCAGAACGAGAAGATCATCATCAACTCGCCGGAAACGGCCAAGGCGCTGGAATACGCCAAGTCGCTCTACGAGACCTTCATTCCCGGCACGCCGTCGTGGAACGACTCGTCGAACAACAAGGCGTTTCTCGCGGGCGATCTGCATCTCACCGCTAACGGCATCTCCATCTATGTCGCGGCCAAGACGGCTGGCGCGCAGGGCGACGCCAAGCAGAAGGCGATCGCCGAGGACATGGATCACGCCTACTTCCCGGTCGGACCGATCGGCAAGCCTGCGGAACTGCAACTCGCCTTCCCGATGTTCGGCTTCAATTACACGAAGGTCCCGAACGCCTCGAAGTCCTTCGTCGCGTTCATGATGGAGGCGCAGAACTATAATCCGTGGCTCGAGGCTGCGCAGGGCTACCTGTCCCACACGCTCTACGCCTACGATTCCAATCCGGTCTGGACCGCCGATCCGAAGACGACGGTGTTCCGCGACGCCTCGAAGCGCACGTTGCCGGCTTCCGGCATCGGCCCGCTGAGCCCGAAGGTCGCGACCGCGATCGCTGACTTCGTCGTGCTCGACATGTTCGCGCGCTATTGCACCGGACAGGAAGACCTGAAGACCACCATGAAGACCGCCGAGCGCGCGGCGCAACGCATCTTCAGGTGATCGCATCCTCCCTCTCCCCGCCAACGGGGAGAGGGAGACGACTTACGTCAGGAATCGTTCATATGACCGACGCGACGATCGCGACGACGGCAACCGGCGGTTCGGCATGGGAGCGCCTGCGCTCCCATCGCGACTGGCTCGGGTTCTGGTTCATGTTTCCGGCCGCCGCGATTCTCATCGCCTTCCTCGCCTATCCGCTTGCGCTTGGCGTCTGGCTGTCGTTCACGGACGCCAAGATCGGCTCGCCGGGCGTCTACGTCGGGCTCGACAACTACGACTGGCTGTCCGACGACAGCGTCTTCTGGGGCGCTGTGTTCTTCACGGTCGGCTACACGGCGGTCGCCTCGATCGTGAAATTCGCGCTCGGTCTCTATCTCGCGCTTCTGCTCAACAAGAACCTGCCGTTCAAGGCCTTCCTGCGCTCGGTCGTTCTGATCCCCTACATCGTGCCGACCGTGCTCTCGGCGATCGCCTTCTGGTGGATCTTCGACTCGCAATTCTCGATCATTTCCTGGACGCTGACGAAGCTCGGCCTGATCGACCACTACATCAATTTTCTTGGGGACCCCTGGAACGCGCGCTGGTGCCTGATCGTCGCCAACATCTGGCGCGGCGTCCCCTTCGTCGCGATCACGTTGCTCGCCGGCTTGCAGACGGTCTCGCCCTCGCTCTACGAGGCCGCCACGATCGACGGCGCCTCGCGCTGGCAGAACTTCCGCTACGTGACCTATCCGCTGCTGACCCCGATCATCGCGGTCGTGATGACGTTCTCCGTGCTGTTCACCTTCACCGACTTCCAGCTCATCTGGGCGATGACGCGCGGCGGGCCGGTCAATGCGACCCATCTGATGGCGACGCTCTCCTACCAGCGCGCCATTCTCGGCGGCAACCTCGGCGAGGGAGCGGCGATTTCATCGGCCATGATTCCGTTCCTGCTGACAGCCATCATGGTGTCGTGGTTCGGCCTGCAGAAGCGCAAGTGGCAACAGGGCGGCGACAATGACTAAGGTCAGCGAAGTTCGGGAAGTGTCCGCCCTGTCCGAAACGATAGCGCGCGCGCAACTGGCCGACGCCTCGGAAGGCATGAGCTATCTCGACACGCTGCCGCGGCGCGTCGTCACCACCTGGCTTCCCCTGACGTTGATCCTGATCGTTCTTCTGTTTCCGTTCTACTGGATGGTGTTGACGGCGATCAAACCCGACGAACAGCTCATCGACATGAACACATACAATCCGTTCCTGGTCGTGGGCCCGACTTTCAAGCACATCCACAAGCTTCTGTTCGAGTCGAAATATCCGCTCTGGCTGTGGAACACGATGTACGTCTCCGTGCTCGCCACGGTCGTCTCGCTGGTCGCCAGCGTCATGGCGGCCTATGCGATCGTGCGGCTCCGTTTCCGCGGCGCGCAACTGACGGGCGGGCTCATCTTCCTCGCCTATCTCGTGCCGCCGTCGATTCTGTTCATTCCCCTCGCCACCATCGTGCAGGCCTATGGCCTGTTCGATTCGCCGATGGCGCTGGTGCTGGTCTATCCGACGATCCTCATTCCGTTCTCGACCTGGCTGCTGATGGGCTATTTCAAGACCATCCCCTTCGAGCTCGAGGAATGCGCGCTGATCGACGGCGCGACGCGATTGCAGATCCTGACCAAGATCGTCCTGCCGCTCGCCGTGCCGGGCCTGATCTCCGCCGGCATTTTCTCGCTCACGCTCTGCTGGAACGAGT
Organism: uncultured Rhodoblastus sp.; assembly: GCA_964634325.1. GTDB lineage: Bacteria > Pseudomonadota > Alphaproteobacteria > Rhizobiales > Beijerinckiaceae > JAJXWB01. The sequence continues at coordinate 79,074 of CAZWJF010000002.1, read as the reverse complement.
TCATCTACGCTCTGACGTTCATATCCTCCACGCAGAACAAGACGGTGCCGGTCGCCATCGTCAATGAATTCGTCGATGGCGACATCTACCGCTGGGGCTCTCTGATGGCCGGCGCGCTGGTCGGTTCGCTGCCGCTGGTGATCCTGTATTCCTTCTTCGTGGAATACTACGTCTCGGCGATGACCGGAGCGGTGAAGGAATAGGCGCTAGACGCGCTTCGTCGATCGCTCGCGATAGAACAGGTATAGCCCCGACGTCACGACGATGCTCGCGCCAACGGCGGTGTAGAAGCCCGGCACGTCGCCGAACACCGCGAAACCGAGCGCCGTCATCCAGACGATCTGCGTATAGACGTAAGGCGCGAGCACGGCCGCCGGCGCGCGCCCGTGCGCGAGGATGAGAAGGTAATGGCCAAAGCCGCCGAACGCGCCCATGGCGGCGAGCGCGAGCCACACGCTCCAATGGTCCGGCCAGACCCAGAAAAACGGCAGGGCCGGCGTCAGGATCACCCAGCCGGACACCGCCGAGAAGAAATTGCTGGTCGTCGCATGATCGCTGGCTGCGACCAGTCGCGTGAACATGTTGTAGAAGGCGTAGCAGAACAGGCCTGCGATCGAGAACAGCATGCCGGGCTGGATCGCGCCGACGCCCGGCCGCACGACGATCAGCACGCCGACGAACCCGACGACGATCGCCGCCAGTCGGCGCGGCCCCACCCATTCGCCGAGGATCGGGCCGGCGAGCAGCGATACGACCAGCGGCAGCGCGAACGCGATCGACATGGTGTCCGCGAGTTGCAGCGTGCGGAGCGCGAGAAAATTGAGCGCCGTCGAGGCGAACAGCAGCGCCGCGCGGGCGCATTGCAGCAACAGGCGATGCGTGCGCAGCGAGCCGCCGCCGGCCCAGGGATTGGCGACCACCAGCATCAGCACGGTCGAACCGACGTAGCGCGCCCAGACGACCTCCCACACCGGCACGTGGCGCGCCGCCCATTTGCCGGTGGCGTCGAGGCAGGCGAAACAGACCAGCGCGCAGCACATCAGCAGGATGCCGCGCCGGCGCGACGCGCGCTCGGCCTCGCTCGCCGCCTCCAGCGAGGCGCGCGGCTTGCTGACGTCAGTTCCGGGACGTGGGGCGCTCATAGCTCGTTCTAGCCGTCGATTCGGCGACGCGCGACCGCCAAGGCGCAGCACAGACCGCCCGGGAGACGGCCATGCTCGTTCGACATGGCTCGCGCTAACGATCCCGCGCCCGCGCGCTCTCGTGCCAACGGCCGAGGAACAATTGCGACAGGAGCGACAGCACGACGAAGATCGCAATGCCCGTCAGCGAGATCAGCGTCAGCGCGGCGAACATGCGCGGGATGTTCAGCCGGAAGCCGGCTTCCGTGATGCGGAAGGCGAGCCCCGTCCCCTGCCCGGCAGCGCCCGCCGCCAGTTCCGCGACGATGGCGCCGATCAGCGCAAGTCCGCCGGCGATCCGAAGGCCCGAGAAGAAGTACGGCAGCGCCGCCGGCAGCCGCAACCAGAGCAACTGCTTCCAGCGCGAGGCGCGGTAGAGTTCGAACATCTCGACCAGATTGTGATCCGTCGACGCGAGCCCGAGCGCCGTGTTCGACAGGATCGGGAAGAAGGCGACGATGAAGGCGCAGACCAGCACCGCCGTCGAGGGCTCCAGCCAGACGAGCAGCAGCGGCGCGATGGCGATGATCGGGGTCACCTGCAAGATCACCGCGAAAGGCAGGAACGCCCGCTCGATCCACTTGGACTGCGCTAGCAGGATGGCGAGCCCTACCCCGCCGACGATGGCGAGCGCCAGCGCCTCGAAAGTGATCGTCAGCGTCACCAGCAGCGAGGCGGAGAGAATGCCCCAGTCCTTGATCAGCGTTGCGACGATCACGCTCGGCGCCGGCAGGATGTAAGGCGGGATTTGCGCCCAGGCGACAGCCGCCTCCCAGGCTGCGAGAAAAAGCGCGAACACGAGCGCCGGCAACCCATAGTCCAGCAAGCGCGAGTTCTGTCTGACGTCGCTCATCGCCGCTCCTCCGCGCTGGCGCGGTCGAGCGCCGCCGAAGCGCGCCGGCAGAAGCCCGCAAATTCCGGCGAGAGCCTGAAGTCGGCGTCGCGCCGTCCGGGTCCGTCAATGGAAATCGTCTCGATCACGCGGCCGGGTCGCGCGGAAAACACCGCAATGCGCGTCGACAGATAGACGCTCTCGAACACCGAATGCGTTACGAAGATCACGGTCGTGCTGAGTTCGCGCGCGAGCGCCAGAAGGTCGTCGTTGAGTTTGAATCGCGTGATTTCGTCGAGAGCGGCGAACGGCTCGTCCATCAGCAGGAGCGGCGGCCGGGTCGCCAGCGCGCGGGCGATCGATACGCGCATCCGCATGCCGCCCGACAATTCCCGCGGATAGGCGTCGGCGAAGTGCGCAAGGCCGACGCCATCGAGCGCGGCGGCGACGCGTGGCGCAGCATCGGGCCACGCGACTCCTTTCAGACGCAACGGCAAGTAGACATTGCGCGCGACGCTCGCCCAGGGCATCAGCGTCGGCTCCTGGAACACGAAGCCGATGTCCGGCCGCACGCCGTCGCGCCATGCGACGCCGCCTGCGCCCGGCGAGCTGAGGCCTGCGATGAGCCGCAGCGCGGTCGACTTGCCGCAACCCGACGGGCCGAGCAGCGAGAGGAATTCGCCCTGCCGCGCCTCGAGATCGAGCCCTTGCAGCGCCTGGACCCCGTTGGCGAAGCTTTTCTCGACGCCGCGCAGCGACAGGAGCGGCGCGTCGCGATCGCTCATGGCTTCGACCGTAGATCGAGACCGACGCCCTTGTTCACGAACGACAGCGTATAGGATTTCTTGTAGTCGACATCGGCGCCGATGACGCCCGCTTTCACCATCTTGTCGAAGAAGCTCTTCATGCGCGCGTCGGTCATGGCGCCGATCCCGAGCTTCAGCGAATCTCCGGAATCGACGATGCCGTCCTCTTTCATCTTTGCGATGGAAAAGGCGATCTGCGCGTCGGTGATGTCGGGGTTGTCTCGTTTGATGAGCGCGTTCGCCGCTTTGTTGTCGCCATAGAGGTAATGGCGCCAGCCGATGATCGAGGCGTCGACGAAACGCTGGACGAGATCCGGCTTCTTCGCGATCAGATCGGCGCGCGTCTCGATGGTCGTCGAATAGGAATCGTAGCCGTAATCGGCGACGAGAAAGACATTGGGCTTGAAGCCTCCCTGCTTCTCGACCTCGAACGGCTCGCTCGTCGCATAGCCCTGCTGCACCGACATCTTGTCGGCGATGAACGGCGCGGGGTTGAACGAATAGGGCTTCACCTTCTCTTCCTTGAAGCCGAAAGTCTGCTTGGCCCATTGAAAGACGGTGACGAGATTGTCCTTGCCGACGAAATAGGCGCTCGCCTTGGCGAGATCGTCGATTTTGTCGAGGCCTACGCCCGGATGCGACATGTAGATGATCGGATCTTTCTGGAACATGCTGGCGACCGCCAGCGTCGGCACACCCTCCTTCACCGCGTCGAGCGCCTGAATCATGTTGGCGCCCATGAAGAAGTCGACCTTGCCGGTCACCATCAGCAAGCGATTGTTGGCCTGCGGTCCGCCTTGCACGATCGTCACGTCGAGGCCGTACTTGGCATAGGTGCCGTCGGCGACGGCCTGATAGAAGCCGCCGTGTTCGGCTTCCGCCAGCCAGTTGGTGGCGAAGGACACCTTGTCTAGCGCGCGCGCTCCATGCGGCCCGCCGAAGGTCGTCATGGCGAAGGCGGCCAGCGCCGCCAAGATCGATCTGAACTTCACTGAACCTCCTCGGCCGATGCGGGCCCCCGGTGCGATCAGGATTTGTGGCCGCTGCGCGCGCCGGGCGCAAGCCGCCGGGCTGGACCGGCGCATCCGGCGCCCTCATAGTCTGCGTCGCGACCCCTCACGCCGCAGCGAGGCCCGCCATGCCGCCCACGCGCTTCTGGACCGAAATGAGCGCGCTCGATTTTCGCGAGACGGACATGGCGCAAATGATCGCCGTTTTACCGGTGGCTGCGGTCGAGCAGCACGGGCCGCATCTGCCGGTCGGCGTCGATGCGCATATCATGCAGGGCTATCTCGACCGCGTTGTCGAGCGACTCCCCGAAGATCTGGCCGTGCTGTTTCTGCCCCTCCAGTCGATCGGCGCCTCGCTGGAACACATCGCCTTTCCCGGCACGCTGTCGCTGCCGTCCGACGTCGCGATCGGCGCATGGACCGCCATCGGCGAGAGCGTCGCGCGCGCAGGTTGCCGCAAGCTCGTCCTGCTCAACTCGCACGGCGGCAATTCCGCGGTTCTGAGCCGGATCGCGCTCGATCTGCGCGCGCGCTTCGACATGCTTGCGGTCGTGGCGAGTTGGCATCGCTTCGGATATGCGGACGGCCTGTTCTCCGAGGAAGAGCAGACGCACGGCATTCACGGCGGCGACATCGAGACTTCGTTGATGCTCGCTTTCCGGCCCGATCTCGTACGCATGCATCTGGCCGACGATTTCCGGTCCGCCGGACTCGATATGGAGCGGGAATTCACCTGGCTGCGTCCCGACCGCCCCATCGGCTTCGGCTGGATGGCGCAGGATTTGTCGCCGACCGGCGTCGTGGGCGACGCGACTTCGGCGACGCCGGCGAAGGGCGAGACGACCGCCGACTACGGCGCGACGGCCTTCATCGAACTCCTGCGCGACGTCGAGGCGTTCGACCTGGCGCGTCTTCGGAACGAACCCGGGCTCTGACACGCGAGTCGGGCGCTGCGCTGCGCAGGTTCTTTTCAAAGCGAACCGCGGGCGCGCCGTCCTCGTAATAATTCTCGAAGCGGGCGAACGGCCGGTAGCCGGCGCGATCGTAAAGCGCGAGGGCTGGCGCGTTGTCTTCCCGCGCTTCCAGCCTGAGCGAGGCGCAACCTCTCCGAATAGCCTCGCGCTCGGCCGCTTCCAGAAGACGCCCCCCGCATCCCGCCGGCGCGTCGGGCGCGCGGGCGATCGAAAAGAGCCGCGCCTTGTCGGAGCCGCGCCGGAATGCGATCAGCGCATAGGCGGCGACGCGTCCATCGAGAACCCCGACGATCAGGCTGGCGGACGCGCTCTTCAATCGGTTGCGAAAGCTTGCGCGGCTCAATCGATCCGTCGCGAACACGGCGTTTTCGATCTCGACGAGCCGGTCGAGGTCGCCAGGCTGCGCGCGACGAACGCGCAGCCGCTTCACGGTTTGTTGGACCAGGGGAAGGTCCAGGTTTCGGTGAGCGTCCGGCCGCCGGCGCGCAGGAACACGCGCACGTCGCCCGGAGCCCCGTTCGGGGTCTGGACGTCGACCACGGCGCGTATGCCCTTGACGTGCGGGTTGGAGATCACGAACGCGCGCAGGATCGAGCCGTGCGAAATCGACGCGACGGCTTCGACCTGCGACGTGTCCGCGGCATGATATTCGAGATCGCCGCCCGAAAAATCGATCAGGAAACGCCGCGATCCCTCCGGCGGCGTTTCACGCGATCCGAGAGCCCGCGCCGCTGTCTGGAACGTGTTGGTCACGCGGCCGTTCGGCGAGAGTTTGCTCGAATCCAGCGTCGACACGATCTTGTAGCCATACGAAAACGCTGCGCCCGGCGCCGGTCCTTCGTTCTGGACGAAAGACGTGACGATATTGTCGTTGGTCTCGTCGGTCGTCGGCAACTCGACCAGTTCGACCCGCCCCTCGCCGAACGGCTCGGCAGGCTCCACCCAATAGCTCGGCCGCGACTGATAATTGAGGTCGAGATCCTGATAATGATCGAATTTGCGGTCGCGCTGCAGCAGGCCGAAGCCTTTGGTGCTCTTGTCGAGGAACGACGTCACAGAGATGGTCGTCGGATTGCGCAAGGGCCGCCACAGCCATTCGCCGCTGGCGGTCTCGATTTGCAAACCGTCCGAATCGTGCAGCTCGAACCGGAAGTCGGGGTTGGGCCTGCGGTCGTTCTCCCCGAGGAAGAACATCGACGTCAGGGGCGCGAGCCCGAACTTCACGCCGGGACGCCGGGCGAACAACGTCGCGCGCACATCCATCACGCTGTCCTGTGCGGGTTCGAGATCGAACCGAAATGCGCCGGTGACTGACTGACCGTCAAGCAAGCCGAAGAACGTCGCGCGCTCCGCTTTCGACCCGGGCGTCTCGATCCAGAACTCGCGGAAGAAGGGAAACTCCTCCTGATTCGTGCCGGTCTCGACCGCCAGCGCGCGCGCCGACAGTCCGTAGCTCTGACCGCGGCCGAGGAAGCGGAAGTAACTTGCGCCGATGAACGAGCAGACCTCGTCGTAGATGCGGGGGTTGTTCAGCGGGAAGTGCAGGCGAAAGCCCGCAAAGCCCGTATTGACGGGCAATTGCCGGTCGAACTTCGCCTTGCCGTAGTCGAACAGCGAGGACGAGTAGGGAATGGGCGTGGCGATGCCGTCGCGGATGAGATTGATCGTCACCGGCCGGCGATAGAGATGCCCCAGGTGAAAAACGTGCAGGCGGAACGGGCTGTTGGCGAAGAACGCCTTGTCCGGACGAAAGCGGATATCGCGCCAGCCGTCGAAATCCAGCGTCTCCAGACCGTCGGGCAGCGGCGCGATCGTCGCGTCGAACGGCGCGTCGGCCAGTTCGCGCGCCCGCTTGACGACCTCTTCGAAGCCGAACCGCGGCGCTTGCGCGACGGGCTTGGCGCCTGGCTTGGCGGGATTGGCGGACGCTGGCTGTTTCTGGTTCGGCTGCGCGAGCGCCCCGGTCCAGACGAGCGCGCCCGCGCCGAGGGCGGCGGCGCCGAGAAGGTGGCGGCGGGTAGTGTCTGTCATGGAAGATTCGTTCGGACCTGACGAAAAAAGAGGCGGAGAAGCTCGTATCCGGTCCGAAACAAGGCGACAAGCCGTCTGAACAACGTCTGAACGCCGCCGCCGGACGAGCGCGAAAACAGCTGTCGAAAAATTCCGGCGAAGGCGAAGATTTTTCTTGTCATTAGGAAAAACCGGCTTATGTATCGGCCTGCCCAAATCGCACGTGCCTGTGGTCGTGTGTCGGTCGGCGGGGATCCGGACAAGAGGCCGGTCAACCGTCGGTAAGAAACCGGCAGCCGGAGGCGAACCGGCGAACCCCGTCTGAACGGGGGATCGCGACTTAAAGCAACGACGGACCGGGCTTTTTTGGTCTCAGTCGGCCCCTCCAAAGGTCGGCGCACCGAAGAGGCTTGTCTTTCTTGCCGGGCGTGCGGAAAGGGATCTCCCCTTCCAAACGATGGCCACGCTGACCGCGACGGAACGTCCTCGGACGCCGTCGAGGAACCTCGAACCGCCTCGCGCGATTCGGGGAATTCGTGTCCATAACGGCGCACCACCCGATCGGCTGAGCCGGGCCTTGCCCGCCGAAGCCGATCCAGGCTGCGGGTCGACCGCCCGTTCCGCGTTTCCATCGCGCGGGCCGGGACAGGGTCGCAGCCACGAAGCTGATGTGTGTTGGCGCGGGAGACCGCGCCCTTCGTAGGGGAGGCGGCGATGACCGACCGAATCTTGGAATTCCTCCGGGCGCGACGCGAAGCCGGACGTGACAGCGGACCCTGCCTCGTCGTCGATCTCGACGTCGTGCGCGACAATTACAACGCCTTCGCCAAGGCGCTGCCGGATACGCGCGTGTTCTACGCCGTGAAGGCCAATCCCGAGCCGCAGGTGCTGAAGCTCCTCGCCGAGCTCGGCTCGTGCTTCGACACGGCCTCGGTCGTCGAGATCGAGCAGTCGCTGGCCGCCGGCGCTACGCCGGACCGCATCTCCTTCGGCAATACGATCAAGAAGGAGCGCGACATCGCGCGCGCCTACGCGCTCGGCATCCGGCTCTTCGCGGTCGATTGCGAGGCCGAGGTCGAGAAGATCGCGCGCGTCGCACCGGGCTCGAAGGTGTTCTGCCGCATCCTGTCGAACGGCGCCGGCGCCGAATGGCCGCTGTCGCGCAAGTTCGGCTGCGCGCCCGAAATGGCGCCGCGCGTGCTCGAACACGCCTACCGTCTGGGCCTGTCGGCCTATGGCGTCTCGTTCCACGTCGGTTCGCAGCAGCGCAATCCGAAGATGTGGGACGGCGCGCTCAAGGACGCCTCGAAGATCTTCCGCGATCTGGCCGAGCGCGGCATCCACCTGCAGATGGTCAACCTCGGCGGCGGCTTCCCGACGAAATATCTGAAAGATATTCCGGCGGTGAAGGCTTACGGCCAGTCGATCTTCCGGTCCCTGCGCAAGCACTTCGGCAACCGCATCCCGGAAACGATCATCGAGCCGGGCCGCGGCATGGTCGGCTCCGCCGGCATGATCGAGGCGGAAGTCGTGCTCGTCTCCAGGAAGGCGGACGAGGACAAGGTGCGCTGGGTCTATCTCGACATCGGCAAGTTCAACGGTCTGGCCGAGACCATGGACGAGATGATCCGCTACCCGATCCGCACCGAGAAGGATGGCGACGACATGGGCCCCTGCGTCCTGGCGGGACCGACCTGCGATTCGGTCGACGTGCTCTACGAGAAGGATCCCTACTTCCTTCCGTTCAGCCTCGAGATCGGTTCGAAGGTGCTGATCGAGGGCACGGGCGCGTATACGACGACCTATTCGGCCGTCGGGTTCAACGGCTTCCCGCCGCTCGAGACGCACGTCATCTGACGGACGCTTCGGCGCAGGCCGCGTTCTGAACTTCCGCGCGAGGGACGCTGGCCCCTCGCTCCCTTTCACCTGATTTCCCGAACGGCCTCACCGCGGGCATGGCGTCGCCATGCCCTGGAGGTGCGAGGGTTGTCCCTGCCTCTGAATGGAGGAAGCGATGACCTCTGCTGTCTTGTCCCGCGCGCTCGACCGCGCGCGCCGCTCTTTCACGATCGACGTCGAACGCGACGGCGACGTTTTCGCGCGCGAAAAGCTGCTGGACGCCGCCATGGGTCCCGGCCGTTTCCGCAAGTCGTCGCAGAAGCTGCGCGACAACCGCCTGCCCGCGCTGGCGCTCGTCGCCCGTGACGAGAACGGCCGCCTCGTCGGCACGGTGCGCCTGTGGCATGTCGAGGCCGGCGGCGTTCCTGCGCTGCTGCTCGGTCCGCTCGCTGTCGCCGAGGAGCGCCGCTGCGACGGCGTCGGCGGCGCCTTGATGCGCGCCGCGATCGAACGCGCGGCTGCGGCCGGCCACGGCGCCATCCTGCTCGTCGGCGACGCCCCCTATTACGCGCGCTTCGGGTTTACGCGACGGCTCACGGAAAAGCTGCACATGCCCGGCCCCGTCGAGCTCGACCGCTTTCTCGCGCTTGAGTTGCGCGAAGGCTGGCTCGCCAATGCCCACGGCCGTCTGCGCGCAACCGGCGCGCGCGAAACGGCCGCACCCGCGCAGCGACGCAAGGCGGCGTAGGCCGCCCACTCCCCGCCGTCATTGCGAGGAGCGACGCGGCAAGCCAGAGCAAGGTCGTGGCTCTGGATTGCTTCGCTTTCAGACGAAGTGGGCGACAGCCGACTTCTGTCGGGCTCGCAATGACGGGACCTACCCCCGCATCTTCAGCATGAACTGCAACAGCTTCATCGGTCGCCCTTTGTAGGGCGGCTGGAACATCGCCTGGATGGCGGAGAACGGCCCCTGATAGAACACGGGCCTGAGCTTCGAGAACGTCTCGAAGCCTTCGCGCGCATGATAATGGCCCATGCCGCTCGCCCCGACGCCGCCGAACGGCAGGTCGTGCTGGCCGACATGCAGCAGCGCCTCGTTGACCGACACGCCGCCGGACATCACATGCGCGATGTAGAAATCGCGCAACTCAGCATCGTTGGTGAAGGGATAGATGGCGAGCGGTCGATCGTGCGCGTTGACGTAATCGGCGACCTCGCGCCGATCCGCATAGGTCTTGATCGGCAGGATCGGCCCGAAGATTTCGCGCTGCATGACGATCATGTCTTCGGTTGGATCGAGCACGACGTGCGGCGCGAACTTGCGCAGATTCGAACTGGCCGCCTGGCCCTCGGCGAGATTGACGACGCGCGCGCCTTTCGCCTGCGCGTCCTCGAGCGTCGCCTGCAGCCGCTGATACGCGCGACCGTCGATGATCGCCGTGAAGTCCGGACCGTTGATGTCGGGATAACGCTCCTTCAGCAACCGCTTGCAATGGTCGATGAATTCGTTCTCCGAACCTTTGGGCAGAAACACGTAATCGACGTTCGTGCAGATTTGCCCGGCGTTGAACATCTTCACCCAGAAGATGCGCTCGGCCGCCGTCTTGATCGAATAGTCCGGCCCCACGATCGCCGGCGACTTGCCGCCGAGCTCGAGCGTCACCGGCGTGAGATTGCGCGCAGCATTCGCCATGACCGAACGACCCGTCGTTCCAGAACCGGTGAAAAGCAGATGGTCGAACGGCAACGACGAAAAGGCCGGCCCGCGTCCGCCGCCGTCCTCGAAGAAGGCGAGCTTTTCGCTCGGCAGATATTTCGGCGACAGCCGCATCAGGAGCTGCGCGAGATTGCGTGAATTCTCGCTCATCTTGACCATCGCGCGATTGCCCGCGCCGATGATCGCGGCGAGCGGGCAGAAGCTGAGGTTGAGCGGAAAGTTCCACGGCACGATCACGCCGACGACGCCGAGCGGCTGCGGGATCACGCGGTTCTTCGCCAGCGGATAGGTCATGAAATCGACGCGCCGACGCTGCGGCTTCATCCATTTCTTGAGATGCTTGATCGTGTCGGCGATCGTTTCGAGAACGACGAAATATTCCGCGAACATCGTCTCGAATTCCGAGCGATTGCCGTAGTCGGCGTTGATCGCCGCGATCAGTTCGTCCTTGTTGTCCTTGAGCAGCGCGGCGAGCGCCTTGAGATCGGCGACGCGTTGCGCATGGGTCGGCGCGGGATCGGCGAGGTAGGCCGCGCGCTGCTTGTCGAAGCAGGCCTGGAATTCCTCGGGTATGGCGATCGGCGCGATGGACTGCACGGGAGCGTTCATTGACGGGCTCCTTTCCTCCCCGCCGCGCCCTCGCGCGCGGCCAATATCGGGATAGTTTACAACAAAACCACGCGGCCCGCGAGGTCGCCCCTTGCGTCGCGGACGCTGTCGGCATTCACTGGCGAAAAATCTGGGAGGAGCCGGTGCAGCAGGCCCAAACGGCCGCGTCCGACGAGGCGGCGATTGCGCGTGATTTCGATCTGCGAACCTTGCCGCCCGAGTTCTACGACGACCCCTATCCGACCTACCGCGCTCTCCAGCGGCGCGACCCCGTGCATCGGCTGCCCGACGGCGGCGTGTTCATCACGCGTTTTGCGGACATGGAACGGGTCTACAAGGACACCGCGACCTTCTCCTCCGACAAGAAGGTCGAGTTCCTCCCGAAGTTCGGCCGCACGCCGCTCTATACGCACCACACGACCAGCCTGATCTTCAACGATCCGCCGCTGCACACGCGCGTGCGCCGAATCATCAACGGCGCTCTGACGCCACGCACGATCGCCGAACTCGAACCCGATCTCATACGCCTGATCGACGGCCTGCTCGACGCGATGGAGAAGAAGGCGCGAGCGGGACAACCGGTCGATTTGATCGACGATTACGCCATCGCCATTCCCGTGGAGGTCATCGGCAATCTGCTCGACGTGCCGCATGAGGAGCGCGGGCCGCTGCGCGACTGGTCGCTGGCGATCCTCGGCGCGCTCGAGCCGGTCGTGACGCCGGAAATGGCCGAAACCGGCAACAGGGCGGTCGTCGACTTCGTCGCCTATCTCGAAACGCTGGTCGCCCGCCGCCGCGCCAAACCCGGCGACCCCGAGCGCGATGTGCTGACGCGGCTGATCGCCGGCGACGAGGGCGGCGAAAAGCTGACCGAAACGGAACTGCTCCAGAATTGCATCTTCATCCTCAACGCCGGCCACGAGACGACGACCAATCTGATCGGCAACGGCCTCGCGCTACTGCTCGAATATCCGGAATCGACCCGGCGCCTGATTGAAAATCCCGACCTCGTGCGCACGGCGGTCGATGAAATGCTGCGCTTCGATTCCCCGGTTCAACTCGGCAATCGCTTCACGATGCAGGATACCGAAATCGGCGGCGTGCCGATCGCCCGCGGCACGTCGGTCAACCTGTGCATCGGCGCCGCCAATCGCGATCCGGCCCAGTTCAGGGAGCCCGACGTCTTCGACATCGCCCGCAGCCCCAACCGACATGTCGCCTTCGCGTCAGGGCCGCACCAATGCATCGGCGTGGCGCTGGCCCGGCTCGAAGGCCGCGTGGCCGTGTCGCGCTTTCTCGACCGTTTCCCGAATTTCCGCGCCGCCGGCCCGGCCACGCGCGGCGGGCGAGCGCGTTTCCGCGGTTTCTTGCATCTGCCGGTCGATCTGGGCGCCTAAAAGACCGTCATTTCCGTGTTCGCGGGAATCGCGGGACGAGAAGGGTTGACGTTCAAGCCCCTACTTGCTTTCAACGCGCCGTCACGAATTTCGTGCAGTCGCATGGCGCCGGGGAGCCGCACGCTTTCTGGATCGCATTGTGCGAGACACGCTGCGCGCCCGACCGCATTGGAGAGAAAGCATGTCGAACTGGCCGGTCCACGCCAAGATCAGCGGTCCCGTCGTCATGATCGGCTTCGGCTCGATCGGCAAGGGCTGCCTGCCGCTGATCGAACGCCATTTCGATTTCGACAAGTCGCGCTTCGTCATCATCGATCCGAGCGAAATCGACCGCGACCTCGCCGAGAAGCACGGCGCGCGTTTCGTCAAGGCGGCGCTCACGCGCGACAATTACAAGGAAATCCTCGGACCGCTCCTGACGCAGGGCGACGGCCAGGGTTTCTGCGTCAACGTCTCGGTCGACACCTCCTCGCTCGACATCATGCGCTACGCGCGCGAGATCGGCGCGCTCTATGTCGACACGGTCGTCGAGCCCTGGCCGGGCTTCTATTTCGATTCGCACATGGGCAACGAGGCGCGCACCAATTACGCGCTGCGCGAGACGGTGCTGGCCGAACGCCGCGCCAATCCCGGCGGCTCGACCGCGGTTTCGTGCTGCGGCGCCAATCCCGGCATGGTCTCGTGGTTCGTCAAGCGCGCGCTGGTCAATCTCGCCGCCGACCTGAACGACAGCCATCCCGAGCCGAAGACTCGGGAGGAATGGGCCAATCTCGCCATGCGCCTCGGCGTGAAGGGCGTGCACATCGCCGAACGCGACACGCAGCGCGCCATCCATCCCAAGCCGATGGACGTCTTCGTCAACACCTGGTCGGTCGAAGGGTTCCTGTCGGAAGGCATGCAGCCCGCCGAACTCGGGTGGGGCACGCATGAAAAATGGACGCCCGCCAACGCCGGAACGCATCCCACGGGCTGCGGCGCGGCCATCTACCTCAACCAGCCCGGCGCCAACACGCGTGTGCGGTCGTGGTGCCCGACGCCCGGCGCGCAATACGGTTTCCTCGTCACGCACAATGAATCGATTTCGATCGCCGATTATTTCACGGTGCGCGACGCGAGCGGCAAGGCGATCTACCGCCCCACCTGCCATTACGCCTACCACCCGGCCAACGACGCGGTTCTGTCGCTGCACGAATTGTTCGGTCGCGCCGGCCGCATCCAGCCGGCCCATCACATCCTCACGGAGCACGAGATCGAGGACGGCGTCGACGAACTCGGCGTTCTCCTCTATGGCCACGCCAACAACGCCTACTGGTACGGTTCGCAACTCTCGATCGAGGAGACGCGCCGCATCGCGCCCTATCAGAACGCGACGGGCCTGCAGGTGACGTCAGCCGTGCTCGCCGGCATGGTCTATGCGCTGGAAAATCCGAACCTCGGCATCGTCGAGGCGGACGAGATGGATTATCGTCGATGCCTCGAAGTTCAGTCGCCCTATCTCGGACCGTTGGTCGGCCGCTACACCGACTGGAATCCGCTCAAGGATCGCCCCGGCTTCTTCCCCGAGGACATCGACGAGAGCGATCCCTGGCAGTTCCGCAACATTCTGGTGCGCTGATCTTCCTTCTCCCCGCAAGCGGGGAGGGAAGCGACCCTAGAGCCATCCCTTGCGCTTGAAATACCAGACCGGCGCGAGCGCGGTGGCGATCATCAGGAACAGCGCCATCGGATAGCCGAACTCGAAATCGAGTTCGGGAATGTGCTTGAAGTTCATGCCGTAGACCGAGGCGACCAGCGTCGGCGGCATCAGGCACACCGCGGCGATCGAGAATATCTTGATGATCTGGTTCTGCTCGAGGTTGATGAGCCCGAGCGTGGCGTCGAGCAGAAAGCCGATTTTCGCGCCGAGATATGACGCGTGGTCCGACAGCGCGGACACGTCGCGCTGAATGGTCCGGATGCGTCCGTCGGTCTCCGCATCGCCGCGCGCCACATGGCCCATGCCGTGATGATAGCTCACAAGTCGATTGAAGCCGACGAGACTCTCGCGGATGATGCCGAGCACGTCGCCCTGCTGCCCGACCCGTTCGATCATCGCCTGAAGGTCATGATCGCGCTTGGCGACGTCGTCGCGCGCGCGGGCGCGGAACACATTGCGGGACATCTGGTCGACGTCGGCGACGACGCGCTCCAGAGCGTCCGCCAGCCGGTCGACCATCGCTTCGATCAACGTCAGCATTATGTGCTCGCCGTTGCAGGTCGCGCACGCGCCCGGTCGCGCGGCTCGCTCGATCACATTGGAAAAAGGCTTCAACTCGTTGTAGCGCACGGTCACGAGCGCGGTTCCGCTGAGTGCGAACATGACCGGCGATTTGATGGGATCGTCCGTGTCGAGCCGCGCCGCGGCCGTAACTGTCATGTATTCGACGCCGTTCTCGTTGTAGAGCCGCGATGAAACCTCGATCTCCTCGATCTCTTCGCGCGAGGGGATCGAAACCTGCGCGGCGCGGTCGACGAAGGCGCGCTCCTCCGGAGTCGGATCGATGAGATCGTACCACGCGGCCTTGGGCGCGCTCTCGTGATCGGACAGCGTGTCGCAACGGGTTTCGACGAGCCGTGATTGAGCGCTGGATCGAATGAAGAGCATGAGTCGAATTCCGAACGGATCGATCTTCCCGGGCCGCAGGCCCGGCTATTGCCGCAAACTCGCTCAGACCCCGGCGACCTGCAACGTGTGCCCCCCGTCCACGACATAAGTCGCGCCGGTGATGTATGCCCCGGCGCGCGGCGCAGCCAGCAGCAGCAACGCGCCGTCGAGTTCGCCCTCCTGCCCGAAGCGGCGCATGGGGATATGCTTCATCATCTCCGCCCCGCCGCCGGCCAGCCAGTCCGCGTTCATCTCGGTCGAGAAATAGCCCGGCGCGATCGCGTTGGCGCGAACGCCCAGCCGCGCGAATTCGAAGCCCATGACCTTCGTGAGCTGCATCACCGCAGCCTTCGAGACGGCATAAGCGCCATTGGAGCGGCCGACGCCGAACGACAGGATCGAGGCGAGATTAATAATCGC
Organism: uncultured Rhodoblastus sp.; assembly: GCA_964634325.1. Taxonomy (GTDB): domain Bacteria; phylum Pseudomonadota; class Alphaproteobacteria; order Rhizobiales; family Beijerinckiaceae; genus JAJXWB01. Next base: position 63,635 of record CAZWJF010000002.1, on the reverse strand, counting down.
GCCGCGCTTGCCCGCTTTCGCCATGCGTTGCGCCGCCAGCACGCCGTTGGCGCGCACCGCGTCGACATTGATCTCCATCGTCTCGCGCCAGCCCTTTGCATCGTCGTCGATCAGGCGGGAGGCGCGCGAGATGCCGGCGTTATTGATGAGGATCGTCACGGTTCCGAGCTGCGCTTCCGCCGCGTCGAAGGCCGAGCGCATTTGCCCTTCGTCGCCGACGTCGGCTTCGATGGCCGCCGCCGCGCCGCCGGCGGCCGCGATTTCGGCCGCGAGCGCCTGCAACCGCTCCTTACGCCGAGCGACCAGCGCTACTTTCGCGCCATTGGCCGCCAGCACGCGCGCGAACCGCATGCCGAGACCGGAGGACGCGCCCGTGACCATCGCGACTTCGCCGGTCAAATCGAACAAATCGGCGGCCTTCATGCCGGAAACTGCGTTCATGCGCGCTTCTCCCCGCGGCGACGACATCGTGACGCGGCCCGCCGCTTTGCTTTCCTTGTCGGGCTTGTCTATCCACGGATGCGGACGAGCGCAATTTCGCGCACGGCGGCCACGGGACGCTCATGACGGGTTCGCGCAGACTGGCTCTGATTTTCGCGGCGTTGCTCGCCGTCCTGGCGGCGCTCAGCCTGGCTTCGGGCCCCGGCGGTTTCGGCGCGCCCTACCGGCTCAACGCGGATACGGCCGCGGTCCACGCGGCAGGCGCGGTCTGGGGCCTGATCGCGGCGCGCATGGGCTCGCGCGCCTCCAACGTGTTTCTCGTCGCGCTCGGCCTCGCCTTCTGCACTGACGCCTTCATGGGTTTCACCCGCGGCGTCTTCTATCTGTCGTTCGACGCGATGCGCGAGCAGGCCCAACCCATGCCGCGGCCGGATCGGCTGGCTGCCGTCGCCGTCCACGCGCTGCTTGGCGCAATCGCCCTGATCGCCGGGCTGCGCTACGCCAACGCCGACGCGCGCCGGGCCGGCAAGGACGCCCCGCCGACCTGACTCCGATCACCGCTCGGCGAACGCCTTTTCGATCACGAAAGAAGCAGGCTTGCCGCCGCTGCCTTCCTCGAAGCCGAGTTTTTCGAGCGCGTTCTTCAGATCGGAGAGGACTTCGGGACCGCCGCAGATCATCACGCGATCAGCGGCCGGATCGAGCGCGGGGAGGCCGAGCCTGTCGAACAATGCGCCGCTTTCGATCGCGGCGGTGATCCGCCCGTTGTTGGCGTAAGGCTCGCGCGTGGCCGTCGGATAGTGCAGCAGCTTTTCGCGCGCGTATTCGCCGATGAACTCGTCCGTCTTCACGCGCTCGATCAGATCGAGCCCGTATTGCAATTCCGCGACCTGCCGGCAGCCGTGGACGAGAACGATCTGCTCGTAGCGGTCGTATACCTCGGGATCCTTGATGATGCTGGCGAAGGGCGCGACGCCCGTGCCGGTCGACAGCAGATAGAGGCGCGCGCCCGGCAGAAGGCTCGATTGGACGAGCGTGCCGGTCGGCTTGCGGCCGACGAGAATCGTATCGCCCACCTTGATGTGGCGCAGCCGAGACGTGAGGGGGCCGTTCTCGACCTTGATCGAGTAGAATTCGAGCTCTTCCTCGTAATTGGCGCTAGCCATGGAATAGGCGCGCACCAGCGGCAGTCCCCCGACCTCGATCCCGATCATCGCGAACTGGCCGTTCTCGAAACGGAAACCCGGATCTCGCGTCGCCCGGAACATGAACAGCCGGTCGGTATATTGACGGACGTAGGTGACGGTTTCGCGGTTGAAGGCGGTCGACGCCTTCTTGGGGGCGGGCGCGTGGTCGGGCCTTTCCGCAGCAGCAGAACTGGTCATCGCAATCTCGTTCGAGAAGGGAGCGCGACGGCTGGGCCGCCTGTCGCTCGGATGGGCTGGATATGCCTGCGGCCGCCCGCGCGGTCAATAATTCAATTTTCCGAATATGACCCCGTCGACGAAAATGAATTTCGTCCAACCCTCGGATTGCGAAAAGATTTTCTTCGCTTGCGCCGCTGCGGGTCCAGAAGCGCCGGCCGCGTGACAGCCGCCGGACGCCCGCCTAATGTGACGCCATGTCGCACGACCATGACCATGACCACGATCATGAGGGCTCCGAACTCTCCGACGTCGCCCTGCGCGTGCGCGCGCTCGAAACCGTCCTGACGGAAAAGGGGCTGATCGACCCCGCCGCGCTCGACGTGATCGTCGACACTTACGAAACGAAGGTCGGCCCGCGCAACGGCGCGCGCGTCGTCGCCCGCGCCTGGGCGGACCCCGCCTACAAGGCGCGCCTGCTGGCGGATGGATCGAAGGCGATCGCCGAACTCGGCTATTCCGGCCGCGGCGGCGAGCATATCGCCGTCGTCGAGAACGGACCGAGGCTGCACAACATGGTCGTGTGCACCTTGTGCTCCTGCTACCCGTGGCCGGTGCTCGGCCTGCCGCCGGTCTGGTACAAGTCCGCGCCTTACCGCTCGCGCGCCGTGATCGACCCGCGCGGCGTTCTCGCCGATTTCGGCGTGTCGCTTGGCGAAGACGTGGAGATCCGCGTCTGGGATTCGACCTCGGAGATGCGCTACCTCGTCCTGCCGATGCGTCCGGCGGGCGCGGAGGGCTGGAGCGAGGAACGGCTCGCCGAACTCGTCACGCGCGACAGCATGATCGGCGTCGGCCTTCCGCTGTCGCCGGGAGCCCTCGGATGAACGGCGCCCAGGACCTCGGCGGCATGATGGGTTTTGGGCCTGTCGTCGCGGAAAGGGACGAGCCCGTCTTCCACGGCGGATGGGAAGCCCGCGTACTCGCCAATGTCGTCGCGACGCAGGCGCTGGGTTGGTGGAGCGGCGATCGCAGCCGGTACGCGCGCGAGTCGCTCAACCCCGGCTATTATCTCACCCACAGCTATTACGAGATTTGGCTCGCGGCGCTGGAAAAGATACTCGCCGAGGAGAAACTCGTCGCAGCCGATGAGGTCGCCGCAGGGCGAGCGCTTCGCGACGCGCGGCGCCCCGAGAGAATTTTCGAGGCGGACAGGGTCGTCGAGGCGCTAACGCGCGGCTGGCCCTCCGAACGCGAGGCGAAGGCGCAGCCGCGCTTCGCCGTCGGCCAGCAAGTGCGCGCAAGAAACATGCATCCGACGACGCACACCCGCCTGCCGCGTTATGCGCGCGGGCGCGTCGGCGTGGTCGAGGCGATCCGCGGCTGCCATGTCTTCCCCGACGCCAACGCGCATGGCCGCGGGCCCGATCCGCAATGGGTCTACAATGTGCGCTTCACGGCGCGCGAGTTGTGGGGCCCGGACGCCGACCCGCGCCATTCCGTCTCCATCGACGCTTTCGAGCCCTACCTTGAACCCGCCTGACCTCTCGATCCTGCCGGGAATTCCGCGTGAGGAAGCCGGCCCGTTGTTCCGCGAACCCTGGGAGGCGCAGGCTTTCGCGATGGCCGTGCATCTGCGCGACAGGGGGCTGTTCACCTGGCGCGAATGGGCGCAGGCGCTCGGCGCGGAGATCAAGGCGGCGCAGGCCGAAGGCGATCCAGATCTCGGCGACACCTATTACCTGCACTGGCTCGCCGCGCTGGAAAAACTGGCGATCGCCAAAGGCGCCGCGAGTTCATCCGCGCTCGATGAAACGAAAGACGCATGGGACCGCGCCGCGCGCGCGACGCCGCATGGCAGACCGATCATGCTCGGCGCCGAAAAGAACGCTTAAGCCATCCCGCGTGTGACATAGGCGCCGGCGAGCAGCGCCAGGCCGACGGCCAACACGACCAGCGCGGCGAAGAATTCCGCGCCTCGCGCCATGAGCGCGCCGCGCCCTTCGCCCGAGCCGGCGAGCTTCATGGCGAGCCCCTTGGCGAGAACGGCGACAGCGGCGAGCGCGCCCGTGGTCAGCGCCGTGCCAAGCGACATGGCCGCGACGGCGCCGACGCCGGCCAGAAAGACGCCCTGCGCCAGCGCGAACACCAGAACGAGAATGGCGCCGGAACATGGCCGCGCGCCCGCCGCCACGATGGTCGCGAGCGCCGAACCCCAGGAAAATCCGTCGTTCAACGTCGCCGGATCGGGCGCATGGAAATGGCCGCAGCTTGCATCGTGCACATGGCCGGGCTCGACCGCGTCGCACGTGAAACGGCTCGAGAGCGGCGCGCCCCCGGCGGCGGAGAAAGCCGGTTGTGGTGCGGCCGCGCGCAGCGCCGCGACAAGGCCGCGTCCCTTCGTCCAGACGAGATAGACGCCGAGTCCGGCGACCGCAGCGTAGCTGACCATTTCGATCGTCTCGGCCGCCTGCGTCATGCGCGGCGCCGTCGCATTGAACACGAGCGCGGCCACGCCCACGATCGCGACGGCGACGACGCCCTGCAGCAATGCGGCGAGGAATGTGAGCGCGAGCCCGCGTTTCAATGCGCGCTCGTTGGCGATCATGTACGAGGCCATGACCGCCTTGCCGTGGCCGGGCCCCGCCGCGTGGAACACGCCGTAGGCGAAGGAGAGGCCAGCCAGCAGCCAGAAGCCAGCCGCCTCGGTCTTGGCTTCGCGCACCGCACCCGTCAGCGCGCGATAGAAGTGGGACTGCTGGGCGAGCAGCCAGGCGACGACGGCGTTGCCCGAGCCGACGGTCCCCTCGTTGGCGCCGACCGCGAAGGGATTGCGCTGCGCCAGCGCCGGCGTGGCGAGCAGAAAGAATGCGGCGAGGAGCGCGAATACGGCGAGCGTCCCCTCTCTAACCCTCCCGCGACTGCAATGTCGGCTCTTGCCGACTTCGGCTGGATACGGGGAAGGAACGGGGAGGGAGCCTTGCGAGCCTCTCACGGACACGCCACCACCACTCGCGGCGCAAGACGCGCAGACAAGTCCGCGCCCGGCGAGAAGTTCTCGGTCGCCGCCGCGCTCAGTTTCTTCTCGTCGGCGGCAAGCAGCGGCGCAGGGTCCATCACGCTCTGCGAGCAGCCCGTTGGCGCGTCCTTGAGCGCGATCGGCTCCTTCTTCTCGAAACCGAAGGCGACGAAATAGGTCGGATCGTAGACCTGGAAGGAGAATGGCTTCTTCGCGCCGAGCGGTTCTTTCAGCGGCAGGGTGAAATGCAGGCTGACGATCTTCTTATCGTCCGCATCAAGGTAGAAATCGATGGGCTCCCCGAAGGCGAGTTTGCGGCCGGCTTCGCGCGCAAAAGTGAAGTAATCGAATTCCGTGAGCGAATCGACATTGGTCTTGGCGAGCGGCTGAAGCTCCTCGCGCGTCGGCGGCTTGCCGTCTTTGCCGAGCCCCTGCGTGGCGAAGGCCGAATACATTTCGTCGAACGCCCAATCGTGCCGGATGCCGGTGATGCGGCCCTCCTTGTCGAACAGCACCGTCGCGCGCGCCGCGACCCAGACATGCGGATGCGCCATAGCAGGAGCCGCGATCGTCGATGCGAGACAGATTGCGATCGCCAGTCGCGTGATCCGAGTACGAAACAGCATGGTCCCCCGATCGATCCGATTCGAAAATTGCTCAAGTCTAGCGCGAATTGGCTCGGCTTCGGTTGCCATTCGATGGCGGCGGAATTGCGGTTGGCGCATTGAACTCCGTCAGCAACGCTGACATATTTCAAAGTCGAAAACAGGCTAACATGCCGGTTCGAACTCGCGGCGAAAACCTGCCGCACCGGAGGAAACAAATGGCCGAACCCCTTGAAGGTCGCGCCGCCGAAAGCGCCGGTTTCGCCGGCGTCTCGCTCGACGACAAGTTCGATCTGACCAAGACACGCGTCTTCTCGACCGGCACACAGGCGATCGTTCGCCTGCTGCTGATGCAAAAGGAGCGCGACCGCCGCGCCGGCCTCAATACCGGGGGCTTCATCACCGGCTATCGCGGCTCGCCGCTGGGATCCGTCGACATGCAGATGCATTCGGCGAAGAAGTGGTTCGACAAGAACGATATCCTCTTCCAGCCCGGGCTCAATGAGGACCTCGCCGCCACCGCCGTCTGGGGCGCGCAGCAGGCCGAAATGCGCGGCGAAGGCAAATACGACGGCGTCTTCTGCATCTGGTACGGCAAGGGCCCCGGCGTCGACCGCTCCGGCGACGTGTTCCGCCACGCCAATCTCGCGGGCACGTCGAAGAACGGCGGCGCGCTCGTGCTGATGGGCGACGACCACACCGCAGAATCGTCGACCACCGCGCATCAGTCCGACTTCCATCTGGTCGACGTGATGATGCCGATCCTCGCGCCGGCCGGCGTGCAGGAAATCCTCGACTATGGCGTCTACGGTTTTGCGCTCTCGCGCTACGCCAGCGTCTGGGTCGGACTCAAATGCCTGAAGGATACGATCGAGTCGACGTCCTCGGTCGACGGCTCGATCGATCGCGTCGAGATCGTCGCGCCGACTGACTTCAAAATGCCGCTCGGCGGGCTCGGCATCCGCCCGCGCGACGGCATCCTCGACCAGGAAGCGCGCCTGCAGGAATACAAGCGCGACGCGGTTCTCGCCTTCCTGCGCGCCAACAAGATCAATCGCATCGTCACCTCGGGCGGCCAGAACGCCAGGATCGGCATCATCACTTCGGGCAAGTCCTACCTCGACGTACGACAAGCCTTCGACGATCTCGGCATCGACGAGGTCAAGGCCAACGATCTCGGCGTGCGCCTTTACAAGCTCGGCTGCGTCTGGCCGATCGAGCCCGAAGGACTCAAGGCTTTCGCCGAAGGCCTCGACATGATCGTCGTCGTCGAGGAGAAGCGCTCGCTCATCGAAGTGCAGGTTCGCGAAGAACTCTACGGCATGTCCAGCGCGCCGATTGTCGTCGGCAAGAAGGACGAAAAGGGCGCCTGGCTCTTCCCGGTCAAGGGCGCGCTCGACGCCAACGAGATCGCCATCGCCGTCGCCGAGCGCATCCTGCGCTTCAAGGCCGATCCGAAAGTCGAGCAGAAATTGCGTTCGCTGCAGCAGGCGCAGGCGATGCTCGCCGACACGAAGGACGCGGCCTTTCGTATTCCCTATTTCTGCTCAGGCTGCCCGCACAATACATCCACCCGCGTGCCGCAGGGCATGCGCGCTTACGCCGGCATCGGCTGCCATTTCATGGCGCAATGGATGGACCGCTCGACAGAGGGCTTCACCCATATGGGCGGCGAAGGCGCGAACTGGATCGGCGAGGCGCCGTTCTCGAAGCGCAAGCACGTCTTCCAGAACCTCGGCGACGGCACCTACAACCATTCGGGCGTGCTGGCGATTCGCTGGGCGGTCGATAGCAAGACCAACATCACCTACAAGATCCTGTTCAACGACGCCGTCGCGATGACCGGCGGCCAACGCCACGAAGGCGGACTGACTGTCGACATGATTGCGCGGCAGGTGGCCGCCGAAGGCGTGAAGAAAGTCGCGCTCGTCACCGACGAACCCTACAAATATCCCTCCGGCTCGCACTGGCCGGCGAACATGACGATCCATCCGCGCGAAGACCTCGACAGCGTGCAGCGCGATCTCGCCGCGATCGAGGGAACGACGGTGCTGCTCTACGACCAGACCTGCGCGGCCGAGAAACGGCGGCGACGCAAGCGCGGAACGTTCCCCGATCCCGACAAGCGCGTGATCATCAACGAGCTGGTCTGCGAAGGCTGCGGCGATTGCGGCGTCAAGTCGAACTGCGTGTCGGTGCAGCCGCTGGAAACCGAATTCGGCCGCAAGCGCACGATCGATCAATCGTCCTGCAACAAGGACTTTTCCTGCGTGAAGGGTTTTTGCCCGTCTTTCGTGACGGTGCACGGCGCGACGCCGCGCAAGGCCAAGCCGCGCGACATGCAATCGGCGGACAAGCTGCCGGCGCCGCCGCAACCCACGCTGCCGAAAATCGGCGCGCAGCCCTATTCGATCCTCATTTCCGGCGTCGGCGGCACCGGCGTGGTGACGATTTCCGCCATCCTCGGCATGGCCGCGCATCTCGAAGACAAGGGCGTCGGCGTGATCGACATGGCCGGCCTCGCGCAAAAGGGCGGCGCGGTCTATTGCCACGTGAAGATCGGCAATCGACCTGAAGACGTGCACGCGATCCGCGTGGCGGCCGGCGAGGCCGATCTCGCGCTCGGGTGCGACCTCGTCGTCGCCGGCACGAAGAAAGTGCTTTCGGCCATCAACAAGGGCGAGACCGGCGTGTTCGTGAACACGGCGGAAGTCTATCCCGGCGAAATCACGCGCATGGCCGATTTCTCTCTGCCCGGCGAGCGCGTGAAGACGGCGATCCGCGAGACGGCCGGCGAAAATTACGGCTTCGTCGACGCCTCAGGCGCAGCGACGGCGCTGCTCGGCAACTCGATCGGCGGCAACATGTTCATGCTCGGCTTCGCCTGGCAGCGCGGCTTCGTGCCCTTGTCGGAGGACTCGATCCTGCGCGCGATCGAGCTCAACGGCGAGGCCGTCGCGATGAACCAGACGGCTTTCCAGTGGGGACGCCGCGCCGCCGCCGACCCGAAGGCGTTCGACGCGCTTGTCGCACCCCTGCGCAAGCCGACGGAAGCGCGCGAACTCTCGAAGTCGCTCGACGAAATCGTCGCGCGCCGCGTGAAATATCTCACCGCCTATCAGAACGCAGCTTACGCTGCGCGCTACAAGAAACGCGTCGAACAGGCCATGGCGGCGGAACATGCGAAGACGCCCGGTAAGACCGATTATGCGACGGCGGTCGCCCGCTATCTGTTCAAACTGATGGCGGTGAAGGACGAATACGAAGTCGCGCGGCTCTATTCGGACGGCTCGTTCCGACGCCAGCTCGACGCGGCCTTCGAAAACGTCGGCGCGCTCGAATTCCATCTCGCCCCGCCGATCCTGGGACGCAAGGACGCGCAGGGCGCGCCGGTCAAGACGACCTTCGGGCCGTGGATGATGAGCGCTTATCGCATTCTTGCAGGCCTTAAATTCCTGCGCGGCGGAGCGCTCGACATTTTCGGCAAGACGGAGGAACGCAAGCAGGAACGCCAACTGCTCGCCGACTACGAAAGGCTGCTCGACGAACTGGAGGCCGGCATGACGGCGACGACGCTGCCGCTCGCTGTGCAGATCGCCTCCATACCGGAGAAGATACGAGGCTACGGTCCGGTCAAGGAACAGCACATCGAGAAAGCGAAAGCGGAGGAAGCGAAACTGCTCGCCAAGTTCCGCACGCCGCAGACGCCGATGCCTGTAGCGGCGGAATAGCGCGCAACCGTCAGGCCGGGGCTGTCCTGGCCATCGTGCTCGGGGCGGCGGCTACATCCCCGCCGCGCCGCCGTCGCTGCGCGGATCGTGCGCCGCTTCGATGCGTCCGTCGCGATGGCGCGCCAGCATGCCGGCGTGCCCGAACTGATCGCCGTAGGCTTCTCCGGTCATTTCGATTTCGTGCCCGACCGCAGCGAGCCGCGCGACGATCGATGGATCGAACCGCTCTTCCAGTTTGAGCGCCGCGCGCGGCGCGCCCCAGCGCTTGTCGAAACGGAAGCGCGGCGCGTCGATCGCGCCCGCGACGTTTCCACTGAACATGTAGCGCGAAAAAATCTGCGCCTGGAACTGCGGTTGTCCATCGCCGCCCATCGAGCCGTAGCTCATCACGCGCCCGTCGTCGAAAACGCAAAGCGGCGCGTTCAGCGTATGCATCGGCCTCTTGCCGGGCGCGAGCCCATTGGGATGCGCCGCGTCGAGCGAGAAAGAGACGCCGCGATTTTGCAGCAGAATGCCGGTCGCAGGCAGAACGCAGCCCGAGCCGTATTCCCAGAACAGCGACTGGATATAGGAGACGGCGAGCCCGCTGGCGTCGATCGCGCCCATCCAGATGGTGTCGCCCTCCTCCGGCGGCAGCGGCCATGCGGCGGCGCGCTTCATGTCGATCTTCGCCGCTTCGCGCTCGAGGAATTTCGAGGAAAGAAACGACGCGGGATCGGGCCGCGGCGCGTCGAAGTCGACGCAGGCGCGATCGCGCAGCGCGAGCGCGCGCTTGGAGGCTTCGACGAGCCCGTGAATATGCTCGAAGCTCTCGGCGCGCGCGACGCCGAGGCGTTCGAACAGGCCGAGCGTGACGAGCGAGATCAGACCGACCGTCGGCGGCGGCGTATTGATCAGCGCGCGCCCCGGCAGATCGAGCCGTAGCGGCTCGCGCAGCACCGCGCGATAGCGTGCGAGATCTTCGCGCAAGACGGGCGAGCCGATCCGTTCGAGATCGCCGGCGATCTCGCGGCCGACGTCGCCGCGATAGAAATCCTCGAACCCGGCTTCGGCCAGATGCGCGAGCGTGTCGCCGAGCCTCTCGTTGCGTCGCGCTGCGCCAGCGCCCGGAATCTTGCCGTCGACGAAGAATGTCTGCGCGAAACCGGGGGCCGCATAGAGCGTCTCCGATTCGCGATGCTTGTAGCGCGCTTCCGACTTAGATTGCGGATATCCGCGCGCCTTTTCGATGGCGTCATGCAGGAGCGCGCCCGCCGGCAGTTTCCCACCCAGCGACCTCGCAAATTCCTGCGCCAACGCCCAACCGCCGACCGCGCCGGCCACGGTCAACGCCGCAAGCGGCCCGCGGCGCGGGATGATGTCGTGGCCAGCGTCGCGATAGGCGGCGATCGTCGCCTTCGAGCCGGCGAAGCCGCAGGCCTCGATCACGCGCACGCGCCCGCCGGGCTCACGGATCGTCCAGAAGCCGTCGCCGCCGATCCCGTTCATGTGCGGATAGACGACCGCAATCGTTGCGGCCATCGCGAGCATGGCTTCTATGGCGTTGCCGCCCTCGGCCAGGATCGCCTTGCCGGCGCGCGCGGCGGCGATGTGCGGCGCGGCGACCGCCGCACGGGAAAAGGCCGATGTCTCCATGCAGCTACGATGCAGAAGGCGTCCGCGTCGTCAATCGTTGTCAGGATTGACGCTGCGAGGCGCCTTGCACGACAGTCGCGCTGACGCGCATTGAGCGTGTCGCATTCAGCAAAGGCGAGACGCGCAGCGGCGCGGCGGCCATGTAATCGAGGCCGCAAGCGACCCGCACATGGCCATCGTGCATGCACAGGCAGATCGCAGGATCGAAGCCGATCCAGCCGAGCCCTTCGACATAGGCTTCCGCCCATCCATGCAGCGCAGCGAGGGCCTCGTCCTCCGGGGCGGCCAGATAGCCGCTCACGCAACGGGCGGGAACGCCGACCGCGCGCGCCGCGGCGACGAACACATGGGCGATGTCCCAGCTCGCGCCTTTCTCTCTCTTGAACGCCTCAACGGCGGAGATCGGCGTCTGCGCCTCGGGATCGATCGCGATCGCCTCATGGACCGCGCGCATCAGAAAATGCGGTCGGTCCAGCTCCGTTTTCGCCGACTTGACGATTCCGGCGGCGAACTTGCGCAGCGCCGGGTCCGGCTCGGTCAGATCCGTATCGCGCAGATAGACGTCCACGGGAAAACGTTCGGGCTCGCCGCGCAGCACGCCCGCCGTGTCGAACGTGTCGACTTCGCCGCGCACGGATATCGTGAGTTTCGCCAGCGGGCCTTCTGCATTCAGCGTCTGGACGAGATTGCCGAACGCGTCCTGCGATTCGCGAATGCGGCAGTCGACGTCCGCGTCGATCAGCCACGAGGAGACGATCTGGCTCTCGCAGTCGCGCGGACGCAGGCGCATCGCCTGGATCACCGACTTGGCGGCGGGCGCAAACTCCTGCGCGATTTCATGACGAATGACGATTCGCATGAACTCAGTGCACCAGATATTGCTCGGCCATGACAAGGTCGAGCTTGTCATTTTCGGCGATGAACGACTCGATGAACTCGTGCAAGCCGTTCTGGAAGATCGAATTCAGATCGGCCGACTCGAGCTTGGCCAGCATGGCGCGCGCATGGCGCTGCGCCTTGCCTTGCCGGCCATAGAGGCGGCCTAGCAGATCGAGCCAGCGTACGATGTTCTCGTAGCAGGCGATAAGCGAACGCGGCATGTCCGGCTTCAGGATCAGTAGGTCGGCGACGAGCCAGGGCTTGACGCTTTGGCGATAGACCCAGTGATAGGCGGTGTTCGCCGAAACTGCGCGCAGGATCGACGACCACTGGAAATAGTCGAGCGACCCGCCCACCGTCTCGGCGTCGGGCAGCAGCACATGAAACTTCACGTCGAGCAGGCGGGCCGTATTGTCCGCGCGTTCGACGAAGTGGCCAAGACGCATGAAGTAGAAAGCGTCGTTGCGCAGCATCATGCGATAGGCCGAACCGTCGACGTCGAGCGCCATCTTCTTGACCAGCGCCAGGAAGCGGTTCAGCTCGTCCCGGTCCATCTTCTTGCCGGCGCTGCGCGTGCGCTCGTATTTCTGCAACTCGAGCCAGGCGGCGTTGATCGCCTCCCACGTCTCGACGGTCAGCGCCGTGCGAACGGCGCGCGCGTTGCGACGGGCGGCTTCCATGCAATTGTGGATCGAGGACGGATTGTCCGGATCGACGACGAGAAAGGCGAGGGCGTTGGCCTCGTTGATTTCGCGCTCTGTCTTCTTGAAATCGTCGATCACGCCGGACGAAATCAGCGCGCTCTCCCATTCGGACGTCGCTCCGCCGTAAGCGCGCGGCAGCGCGGCCAGTCGGGACGTCGCCTCGATGATGCGCGCGACATGGTCGGCGCGTTCGACGTAGCGCGCGAGCCAGTAGAGATTGTCGGCGGTGCGGGCCAGCATCAGCCGTTCCTCCTTGCGCCGGCGTCGCGCTTACACATCGTCGATCACCCAGGTGTCTTTGGTGCCGCCGCCCTGGCTCGAATTGACCACGAGCGAGCCTTCCTTCATCGCCACGCGCGTCAGGCCGCCGGGCGCCAGGCTCATGCCGTTGGCGCCGGACAGGACGAACGGACGCAGGTCGACGTGCCGCGGCGCAACGCCGCTTTCGACCGAGATCGGGCAGGTCGATAGCGACAGCGTCGGCTGCGCGATGAAATTCGAGGGATCGTTCTTCAGCTTCGTGCGGAATTCTGAAATGGCGTTCTTGCTGGCGTGCGGCCCGACCAGCATGCCGTATCCGCCGGAGCCGTTCACTTCCTTCACGACGAGTTCGGGCAGGTGATCGAGCACGTAGGCGAGAGCCTCGTCTTCGCGGCAGCGCCAGGTCGGCACGTTCTTCAGGATCGGTTCCTCGCCCGTATAGAAACGGATGATCTCGGGCATGTAGGTGTAGATCGCCTTGTCGTCCGAAACCCCCGTGCCGACGGCGTTGGCCAGCGTGACGTTGCCGGCCTGATAGGCGCCGAACAGGCCGGGCACGCCGAGAACGGAATCGGGCCGGAACGCGAGCGGGTCGAGAAAATCGTCATCGATGCGCCGGTAGATCACGTCGACGCGCTGCGGTCCCGTGGTCGTGCGCATATAGACAATGTTGTCGCGCACGAAGAGATCGCTGCCCTCGACCAGCTCCACGCCGAGTTTGTCGGCGAGGAACGAATGCTCGTAATAGGCGGAGTTGAATTGGCCGGGCGTCAGAACAGCGACGGTCGGCTCCGCCGGCGCTGAGCCGGGCGCCACGGAGCGCAAACTGGTCAGCAGCCGGTCCGGATAGTCGTCGACCGGGGCGACGCGGTGATCCGAGACGAGATCCGGGAACAGCCGGAGCATCGCCTCCCGGTTTTCGAGCATGTAGGAGACGCCGGACGGCGTGCGGGCGTTGTCCTCGAGGACGTAGAAATCCTCATCGTCGACGCGAACGATGTCGATGCCGGCGATGTGCACCCAGATGTCGTGCGGCGCGCGAAACCCGGCCATTTCCGGACGGTAGCCGGGATTGCGCAGCACCAGGTCGCGCGGCAGGACGCCGGCGCGCAGAACCTCCTGCTTGCCGTAGACGTCGGTCAGAAACATGTTCAGCGCCTTCACGCGCTGGAACAGGCCCTGTTCGAGCTTTTGCCATTCCCGCCGGGAAAACAGCCGCGGAATGATGTCGAATGGAATCAGACGTTCCGCTGCGTCCTTGTCGCCATAGACGGCGAAGGTGATGCCGATCCGCCGGAACAGCAATTCGGCTTGCGCGCGCCGGGACGCCAGGATTTCGGGCGGCGTTTCTTCCAGCCATCGGGCAAGTCTTGCGTAGACTTCTCGGGGCCCGCCCACCGCGCTCATTTCGTCGAAGATGCTTTTCTCGGTCAAACCTATCAGCCCCGCCGCGTCCGATCGGATCCCACGCAACCGGACGCAGACGGACAATATCACGACTCGGACAACGCGCTCTGGATACGCCCGCGCAATCCGGAGGCGCCGCCGCCCAAATCTTGGGCGATTGATCGCGCCGCAGCCGCACCGCCGGCCACATTCGCCGTGAATTCACCCGGATAACCAACGGCCCCTTTCCCGATGCCCAATTTTCCGCTATGGGATGCGCGCAACGGACCCCGGCCTTTGCGCCGGGGTTTTCTTTTGAGCGCCGTCAGGAAAGCGCGATCGAATGGCGAATGTGGTGGTGGTCGGCGCCCAGTGGGGCGACGAAGGCAAAGGCAAGATCGTCGACTGGCTGTCGGTCGAAGCCGATGTAGTGGTGCGCTTCCAGGGCGGACACAACGCCGGCCACACGCTGGTGATCGACGGCAAGACGTACAAGCTCGCGCTGCTGCCGTCCGGCATTGTGCGGTCCGGCAAGTTGTCGGTCATCGGCAACGGCGTGGTGCTCGATCCCCATCACCTCGTGCAGGAAATCGCCAAGCTGCGCGACCAGGGGGTCCACGTCGGCCCCGACAATTTGAAGATCGCCGACAATACGCCCTTGATTCTGTCGCTGCATCGCGAATTGGACGGCCACCGCGAGGAGGCCTCCAGCGAGGGCGTCAAGATCGGCACGACCAAGCGCGGCATCGGCCCGGCCTACGAGGACAAGGTCGGCCGCCGCGCCATCCGCGTGCAGGATCTGGCCGAGCCGGACACGCTCGACGACAAGATCGCCCGCCTGCTCGCTCACCACAATCCGCTGCGGCGCGGCCTCGGACTTCCGGAGATCGGGGCGACAGCGATCCGCGAGGAGCTGCTGGCGGTCGCCGGCGACGTGCTCCCGCACATGGACGCGGTCTGGGATTTGCTGTCGCAGGCGCGCAAGGCCGGCAAGCGCATCCTGTTCGAAGGGGCGCAGGGCGCGCTGCTCGATGTCGACCACGGCACCTATCCTTACGTGACGTCGTCCAACACGGTCGCCGCAAACGCCGCGTCCGGCTCCGGCGTGGGCCCGCGCGCGATCGGTTACGTGCTGGGCATCGCCAAGGCCTATACGACCCGCGTCGGCGGCGGGCCCTTCCCGACCGAACTCAACGACGAAATCGGCCAGCTGATCGGCGACAAGGGTCACGAATACGGCGTCAACACCGGCCGGCGCCGGCGTTGCGGCTGGTTCGACGCGGTCTTGACCCGGCAGGTGGTCAAGACCTGCGGCATCGACGGCATCGCGCTGACCAAGCTCGACATCCTCGACGGTTTCGAGGAGATCAAGGTCTGCACCCACTACCGCCTGGACGGACAGATCATCGACCGCTTCCCCGCCTCGCAGGCCGCGCAGGCGCGCGTCGAACCGGTTTATGAGACGATCGAAGGCTGGAAGGGAACGACCGGCGGCGCACGGTCCTGGGCGGATCTTCCGGCGCAGGCGATCAAGTATGTCCGTCGCATCGAGGAATTGATCGAGGCGCCGGTCGCCTTGCTTTCGACAAGTCCCGAGCGCGACGATACGATTCTGGTCCACAATCCCTTCCAGGATTGACGCGACGAAACGCAAATGGTCTTAAGCGCCGATGGCCGATTACTATCCTCTTCTGGCTAGGGCTGTAGCGGGTCTGCCGGACTCGACCGCCGAAACGCGCCGCGCGATCTACGAGCGCGCGCGCAAGGCGTTGATCGGCCAGCTGAAGGCGATCGAGCCCCCGATCGCGGAAGCCGACATCGCCCGCGAGAACGACGCGCTCGACGCCGCCGCCGCGCGCCTCGAAGCCGAGATCGCGGGAAAGGCCGCCGTCGCCGCGCAGGACGAGCCCCAGTCGACGATCGACAAGCCGACGCCGCCTCCGCCAGCGCCGCCGCCCAAGGCGCCGCAGCCGCCGCCCCCGGCGCCGCCGAAGCCATTCTCCTTCCGGCCGCCCGACGCGATCGAGGCCGACAAGGCCGACCGCGCCGAAAAGGAACCCGAACAGCGCCCCGAGGGCGAGGCGCCGTCGACGGACGACGAGGCGGCCGACCTCGAATCCGTTCCTTCGTTGAAGCCCCCGCGGCCGCGCGAGGCGCCGCGACCGGCCGCGCCCGGACCAGCCACGCAGAACGGCCGCGGAAACCGTCTCTGGATCGTCGGCGGCGTCGTCGTCGGCATCGTGCTTCTAGTCGCCGGACTCGCCATCAAGCTCAAGGGCCGGCCGGAAGACCTGGCGCGGTTGCGCCCGGCGCCTGCCGCGCAAGGCGACGCGCCGCAGAGCGGCAAGATCGTCGAGCGGGTGGGCGGCGATACCCAGTCCGCGCCCGCGCAGAAATCCGAGACCAAACCTGCGCCGTCCGCCGCCGCGCAGGGTCAGCCGCCCGTCCCGGTCGCGCATCGCGCGGCTTTGCTGATCGAAGCCCCCGACACGCCGGAGAAGGTGAAGACCTACATCGGCTCGGTCGTCTGGCGTCTGGACAACGTGCCCGGCGGCGCCGGCCAGCCTCTCGGAACGGCGATCCACGCCGACGTCGACATCCCGGACGCCAAAGTCCGGATGACTGTCGACATCCAGAAGAACATGGACGCGACGCTCAACGCCTCGCACACGATCGAGGTGCGGTTTTCGCTGCTGCCTGGCAGCGCCATTCCTGGCGTGAAGCAGATCGGCGCTGTGCAGATGCGCCGCGAGGACATGGCCAATGGCGACCCGCTCGCCGGCGTGCCGGTGCCGATCACCGAGACCTATTACCTGATCGGCCTGCAGCGCGGCGACATCGAAGCCCGCAACGTCGACCTTCTCAAGACCCGTGGCTGGCTCGACGTGCCGCTCGCGCTGTCGAACGGCCGGATCGCGAAATTCAGCCTCGAGAAGGGCGTGTCCGGCGACCGCGTGATCAACGACGCGCTGTCGACCTGGGGGGCGTCGAAGTAAGGGCCTCCGGTTCCGACCGACCCGTTACGAAAAAGGGGCGGCTTCGAGAATGAAGCCGCCCCGTTTTTTGTCCTATGCGTCGGAACTCAGCGCGCCGGGGCTTCGAGCCTCGCTTTGGGCGCAGACAGCGACGCCGGCGCCGCCTCGCGCTTGGCCACGCCCTCACGAACGGCGGCCTGCACCTTTTCGAAAGCGCGGACCTCGATCTGGCGGACCCGTTCGCGCGAGACGCCGAACTCTTCGGACAGTTCCTCGAGCGTCATCGGCTCGTCGCGCAGGCGCCGCGCCTCGAAGATTCGGCGCTCGCGCGGATTGAGGACGTCGAGCGCGCCGCGCAGCGCGGCCATCCGGTTGTCGGCCTCTTCGCTCGCCGCGAGGATCGTCTCCTGGCTGTCGCTCTCGTCGACGAGCCAATCCTGCCATTCGGCTTCGCCTTCCGCGCGCAACGGCGAATTGAGGGACGCGTCGCCGCCCAGGCGACGGTTCATCTCGATGACTTCCTGTTCGCTGACGCCGAGCTTCTTGGCGATGGCGGCGACGTTCTCCGGCCGCAGATCGCCCTCCTCGAGCGCGGAAATCTGGCTCTTGGCCTTGCGCAGGTTGAAGAACAGCTTCTTCTGGTTCGCGGTCGTGCCCATTTTAACGAGCGACCACGAACGCAGGATGTACTCTTGAATGGCGGCGCGAATCCACCACATCGCGTAGGTCGCCAGGCGGAAGCCCTTGTCCGGCTCGAAACGTTTGACGGCCTGCATCAGACCGACGTTGCCTTCGGACACGACTTCGCCGATCGGCAGCCCGTAGCCGCGATAGCCCATGGCGATCTTGGCGACGAGACGCAGATGCGAGGTGACGAGTTTGTGCGCGGCTTCGGAATCATGATGCTCGCGCCAGCGTTTGGCGAGCATGTATTCCTGCTCCGGCTCGAGAATTGGAAATTTCCTGATTTCCGTGAGATAGCGCGAAAGGCCGCTTTCAGCGGAAATCATCGGAAGGGCAGCAGCCATCTTCTCCTCCAGGGCCCCCGTCTTCGGCAGGCCGATTGGCGGCCGCGAGACGCCGACCGCAACACGCAGATATAGGGCGGCTGGACCATGGCCGAAAGAGGGCGAAATCCGCTCGATCCCGGACGCGCCGGATTAAATATCCGTAATCCCGGCGCTTCGCCCGCGTCCCTACAGCGATCGTAACGCGCTGACGAGCCTGACGAAATCGGCTGGCGCGGGGCTTTCGAAAGCCAATTCGTCGCCGCTCGTCGGGTGCTCGAACGCAAGCTTGGCGGCATGCAGCGCCTGACGCCCGAGCCCGCCGACCGCGGCCTTCGCTTCCTCCGGCAACATCCGCTCTTTCGTCCGGAAACCCGTCGCGTAGACGGGATCGCCGACCAGCGGGCAGCCGATGTGGGCCATATGCACCCGGATCTGATGGGTCCGGCCGGTCTCGAGCTGGCAGGCGATCAGCGCGGCGAGCGGACGTCCGGTCTTGTCGGCCCCGAACGTCTCGACCATGCGCCAATGCGTCACCGCCTCCTTGCCGCGATGGCCGCGCAGCACGGCCATCTTCTCACGCTGGGTCGGATGGCGTCCGATCGGCGCGTCGACGGTCCCGCTCTTGCGGTCCGGCGCGCCCCAGACCAGCGCCAGATATTCGCGCAGGAACGGCCGTGTCCGACCGTGATCGGCGAACAGATCGGCGAGGCCGCGATGGGCCCTGTCGCTCTTGGCGACGACCAGCAGACCGGAGGTGTCCTTATCGAGCCGGTGGACGATGCCGGGCCGTTTGACGCCCCCGACTCCCGAGAGGCTGTCGCCGCAATGGGCGATCAGCGCGTTGACCAGCGTTCCCGTCTCATGGCCGGCCGCCGGATGGACGACGAGGCCCGCGGGCTTGTCGATCACGATCAGCGCGTCGTCCTCGTAGACGACCTGCAGCGGAATGTTCTCGGCCAGCGGCTCGGCTGGCGCCGGAGCCGGGATTTCGATCGAGACCTCTGCGCCTTCGACGAGTTTGGCCGAAGCGTTGGCGGCGGTCGCGCCGTCGACAGCGACCCGCCCCTCCTCGATGAGCGCCTTCACCCGCGTCCGGGACACGCGCGCGTCGACCAGCGCCGGACGTTCCGCCAGGAATCGGTCGAGACGAACGCCGGCCTCTTCCGAAGCGACACTGAAGCGATGATGGGTTGCGGCGTCGGTCATCGCATGCAGATAGCGATGCGGCGCGCCCGCCGCAATCGCTTGCCGTCCACCGCCTGCGCGTGATCTTAGACGATGGCCCAAAAACCTCGAATCGCCGTCGTCGGCGCAGGACCAGCCGGCCTGATGGCGGCCGAAACCGCTGCGCGCGCCGGCGCCGCGGCTACGATCTACGAGGCCATGCCGACCGCCGGCCGCAAATTCCTGATGGCCGGCCGCAGCGGGCTGAACATCACGAACGCCGAAGATTTCGACGCATTCGTCGCGCGCTACGACGCCGCGGCCGACTGGATTCGCCCGATCCTCGAAGATTTCGCCCCGCCCGACCTGCGCGACTTCTGCGCCGCGCTCGGCGTCGAAACATTCGTGGGGTCGAGCGGCCGGGTCTTTCCGGGAGGCATGAAGGCGTCCCCGCTGCTGCGCGCCTGGCTCGCCCGCCTCGCCGAACAGGGAGTGAGCCTGCGCACGCGCGTGCGCCTCGTCGCTTTCGCCGAAGACGGCGCGCCGGTCGTCGAACGAGCGGACGGGACGCGCGAGCGAATCGAGGCCGATGCGACCGTGCTGGCGCTCGGCGGCGCGAGCTGGCCGCGCCTCGGTTCAACTGGAGACTGGGCGCGGCTTCTCGCCGCGCGGGGCGTCGCTCTCGCGCCCTTCCGCCCGTCCAACTGCGGCGTCGAGGTCGCCTGGTCGAGGCCATTCGTCGGCAAGTTCGAAGGTCAGGCCATCAAGAACGCCCGTTTCTCGCATGGCGGCCGCAGCGTCGCCGGCGAGGCGGTCGTCACGCGGCGCGGATTGGAGGGCGGGCCCGTGTATGCGCTTTCGAGCGGGATCGGCGAGGCGCTGCGTTCAGGAGCCGAAGCGACGCTTCGGATCGACCTCAAACCCGATATCGACGCCAAGGCGCTCGCCGCGCGCCTCGCGCGACGACGCGCCGGCGACAGCATCGCCAACGCCCTGCGCAAGACGCTCGGTCTGGCGCCCGTCGCGATCGGCCTGTTGCGGGAAGCGAATGCTTCCATCGCCGCGATGGAGCCCGGATCGCTCGCCGAACTGGCGAAAGCCTGTCCGGTCCAGGTGCGCGCGGTCTCTGGCCTCGACCGGGCGATTTCCACCGCAGGCGGCGTACGACTGGAGGAAGTCGACCGGACGCTGATGATCAGGAAGGCGCTGGGCCTGTTCGTGGCCGGCGAAATGCTCGACTGGGACGCCCCGACCGGCGGATATCTGCTGCAGGCCTGTTTTGCGACCGGCAAGCGGGCGGGGGAATCGGCGGCCGCATTCGCTCTAAGGCGGACAGCCGCCTCGTCCGGCTCCGCAGTTCAATCGGCGGGCCCCGGCTCCTGATTTTCCATCGGCGCGCCCGGAGCGTCGGCAGCTCCGCGCGGATCGGAAATTTCCTCGGTGGCCACGGCGCCGGTCACCTCCAGCGCAGCGGCGGTTCGGGTGAGCCCGAGAGTCGCAGCTTCGCGCTGCAACTCCTGAATCAGGCCGATCAATCGCAGTCGATCAATAATCAAAGTCATGGTCGCGGCCAATATATTCGAAACTATGCGGTCAGTTCAAATCGCAGCCTATCAGCAATCGAGTAAAAACAAGCTCAGATGCCGTCGGAAACTTAATCTAAAATTTGAAATGAAGTCATGGCCAATGGCAGGGATGCAGTCGATAACGATCGCGTCTCCAAGACTTTGCAGTCGGACTCGTTCACGCGCGAAGGCGCTTCGCGCTGATCGCACGGCCCATTCAGATGACGAATTCGCCCTTGCGCATGACAGGAGTGGGAACTCCCGCGGCGTCGAGGCCGTCGACGTCGATTTCATTGGAGCCGATCATCCAGTCGATATGAATGAGACTGCGATTGGCGCCGCGCGCGCGCAATTCGACTTCGCTCAGTTTGTCGCCATCGACGAAACACTTGCTGTAGGCTTGGCCGAGCGCGATGTGGCTGGCGGCGTTCTCGTCGAACAAGGTGTTGAAGAACAGGAGTCCGCTGTTCGAAATCGGCGAGGTGTACGGCACGAGCGCCACCTCGCCGAGGCGCGAGGCGCCTTCGTCGGTCTCGAGCACCCGGCGCAGGACGTCTTCGCCCTTGCTGGCCTTCGCTTCGACGATCCGGCTGTCCTCGAATCTGACTTCGATGTCTTCGATCAGCGCGCCCATGTAGGATAAGGGCTTGGTCGCTCGCACATGGCCGGAAATCCGGTCGCGGTGCGGCGTCGTGAAAACTTCCTCGGTCGGGATATTGGCGTTGCAGATCACGCCGTTCTTCGCCTTCGAGGCGCCGCCCACCCATTCGTGGCCGTCCGCCAGCCCCACGATCAGATCCGTTCCCGGGCCGGTGAAACGCAACGCATGAAAGCGACGCGCGTTCAGCGTCGCGGTGCGCGCGGCGAGATGCGCGTTATGCGCCGCCCACGCAGCGACAGGATCTGCGACGTCGACGCGCGAGGCGGAGAAGATCGCATCCCACAATTTGGCGAGCGCGCGATCGGGCGCATCGTCGGGAAACACGCAACGCGCCCAGGCGGGCGTCGCCGCGGGAACGATCGTCCAGTTGATCGCGAAGGACACGATCTGCTCGAGCGCCGGGCTGTAGGCTTTCGAGCGCGCGCGATTGACGCGCGAAACTCTTGCGGGATCTTCGTGCGCGAGCAGCATCGGATCTTCGCCGACGATCGCGATCCGCGCGGCTCCGCTCCGATAGGCCTGCGCCATTCCTTCGAAAAGCCATGCAGGCGCTGCGTCGAAAGAATCGTCGGCCGCGCACCGAAATCGCGTCAATGTCTGCTGATCGTCGTTCAGGATCAGGGTGACCAGCGACGCCCCGGCGCGGTAGGCGTGCTCGGTGACGCGGCGGGCGAGATCGAGCGCCTCGACCGGCGCCGTCATCACGACCTCTTGCCCTTTGCGGAGGTTGAGCCCTACGACGACGGCCGTCTGCGCCAGCCGGTCCAGTTTGGCTGCGTGATCTGCGGTTTGAATCGACGACGCGTTCATCTGGTCTCCTGCGGCGCATCGCGCCCACGAAAGTTCGTGCTGTTCATATAGCGCGGCCGTTGGAACGCGTCAGGCGTCGACCGCAGGCGGGGAAGCGTCGCCCATCGCGCGCGTGCGCGCCGCGATGGCGTCGCGGGCCAGATCGAACGTCAGTCGAAACGCGTCGAAGCCGTCGGACGCCACCGAGCCGTCGCGCAGGCCGGCAAGCACGTGCGACAGAATGTCGTTCAGCTCGGCCTCGATCGTCGTCAGCGACGCGGCGTCCTGCGCCTCCTTCGCGCGCTCCGTCAGCGCCATGAGGGCTTCGGTGAGCTGGCCCGCCTGCACCGGCGACACGCGCGTCACCGTCGAATACAGGCCGAGAAAGATCGAGCCGACCACGCTCGCCAGCGACATGCCGAGGTAGATCACGTCGCTGTAGCGATCGAAGAAGGTCTTCGTGTCGTCGTCGACGTATTCGGCGGCGCCCGGATGGGCGAGAACGAGCGCGTCCTTGTCTGTATTCGGCGGTTCGACGCCGACCGCATAGCGTCCGGGCAGTCCCAGTTGATCCTTGTTCTCGATGATGGCGGCGGTCAGCTGCGAGGCGATAGCGTTGGTCATGCCCGAATGCGTGACGAGCAGATCGTCGACCGAAAGGGTTTCGACGTCGTCGTCGGGAATCTGCGGCGACGGCGAGATCGCGCCCGCTTCGAGGGTCTCCGACTTGACGCCGCGAATGCGTTCGGCGAGCGCCTTGACGCCGTCTGGCTCGATCAGTTCGAAATTGGCCTTCTGCCCCTTGGCGACCCAGAATCTGTCGGCCGCCAGTCCGGACTTGCGCGCCATGAAGAACACCGCCGCAGGCCCGCCGGCCTCGAACAGCTTCGCCCAATCGTCCGGCTTGGCGGTCTCGATCTGCGCCGCCGGCAGGTCGTAAAATGACAGGATTTGCCGCACCAGGGCCATGTCTCGCGCGTCGTTGGCGATAACGGCGACCCTCTTGCCCTTCAGGGCGGCGATCGTCTTGGTCTTGGCGCTCTTCGGCACGCCGACCAGCAACACGGAATGTTCGATCTGCGCGATCGCGCGCGTGCGCGGCGGAACCTTCGTGTCGGTTCGTATGATTGCGAGATGGGCCTTGTGCTGCGCAAAGGTCTGCAGGACGTTCGCGAAGGTCTCCTGCGGGGCGATGTCGATGCGGATGCGCCAGCTGGGCCCGAAGATCGACCGGTTGTTCTCGAGCCCGCCCTGGCGGTCGCCGAACAGCGGCGCCCTGGACTTCAGCACCGCTTGCAGCTTCTCGGCGAATTCATAGCTCGACGAGCCCTTGGGCCCCGTCGCGAAGACCAGATGGGTCGGCGCGATGAGATATCGCGCGAACGCGGCGCCGGTCACGGTGATGGCTATCGTCAGAAAAACGAAAACGATCTTCTGGCGCCGGTTGCGCGACACCGCGCGCGCCGCATCCCCGAACAGGTTCTGCGCCGCCAGAACCGCTGCGCGTTTCGCAGCGTCGCTTTCGGCTGATCTGATGTTGCCCACGCCGCACGCTTCCCCGAGCCTCGCGCGCCTTTCATGCCACGCCGCACGCCGCGCTCAAATAGCGCCGCCTTGACCCGCGCGGCGGGGGCGGGCATCTAGCGCCCTTCCCAGTAGCGAGCGACCATGATCCGATCCGCCCTCATGAACGTGATGACCGCCGCCGCGCTCAAGGCCGGCCGGGGTCTCAAGCGCGATTTCGGCGAAGTCGCGAACCTCCAGGTGTCGGTCAAAGGCCCGGGCGATTTCGTCACCGCCGCCGACCGCCGCGCGGAAAAGGTGCTGTTCGAGGAATTGTCGAAGGCCCGGCCCGGCTACGGCTTCGTGATGGAGGAAAGCGGCCGGGTCGAGGGCTCGGACGCGAGCCACACCTGGATCATCGACCCCCTCGACGGCACCACCAACTTTCTCCACGGGCTTCCGATGTTCGCGATCTCGGTCGCGCTCGAGCGGGAAGGCCAGTTGGTCGCCGGCCTCGTCTACAACCCCGCCGACGACGAAATGTTCGTGGCCGAACGCGGCCAGGGCGCCTGGCTGAACAATCGTCGCCTGCGCGTGGCGCAGCGGCGCGAGCTGGCCGACAGCCTGATCGCGACCGGCGTTCCGCATCTGGGCAAGGCCAAGGAGCACCCCCGCTTCAAGCAGGAGCTGGCGGCGGTCATGACGCGCGTCGCTAACATCCGCCGGTTTGGCGCGGCCTCGCTCGATCTCGCCTATGTCGCGGCCGGCCGATTCGACGCCTATTGGGAGCGGGCGCTCCAATCCTGGGACGTTGCGGCGGGCGTCGTGCTGGTTCGCGAGGCCGGCGGCTTCGTGACGGATATGGACGGCGGCTCGGATATGCTGGCCAAGGGATCGATTCTCGCCGGCAACGAAACGATCATGCGCTCTCTGGGCGATCTGCTGCGCGCGGCCTGACGTCGCAGCGCCGTCGCATTGCTCCGCCATTGCCGGCGACAGACCGGGCTGGCAATCTGCCTGCGCCAGACCGGAGCAAGAGGACAAGACATGGCCGCCGGCGACGAACGCACGCAGCTCTCCAGCCCGAGCATCTTCCTCGTGCGGATGATCGTCTTCCTCGCGCTGGCGGGCTTTGTCGCCTTCATTCTGCAAAAGCAGATCGAACGCGCCTTCATGGCCAACCCCGGCCTCAACGGGCTCATTCTCGGCGTGCTCGCGGTCGGGATCGTCATGGCGATCGCGACGGTCGCGCGCCTGTTTCGCGAGATTCGCTGGGTCAACGCCTGGGGCGGTCCCGAGCCGGCGGACGTCCCGGCGCCCCGGCTGCTCGCCCCCATGGCGCGGCTGGCGGGCGACGGCCGCGCCATTTCCACCATCACCCTGCGCGCGATTCTGGATTCCGTCTCCACGCGCCTCGACGAGAGCCGGGAAATCCTGCGCTATCTGACCGGCCTCCTGATCTTTCTCGGCCTGCTCGGCACGTTCTGGGGCCTGCTCGAAACCGTCGGCTCGATCGGCGACGTCATCTCCGCCATGAAGGGCGGCGCAGAATCCTCCGTCCTGTTCGAAGACCTCAAGGCTGGCATCGCCAAGCCGCTCGGCGGCATGAGCCTGTCTTTCACGGCCTCGCTGTTCGGCTTGGCCGGATCGCTCGTGCTCGGCTTTCTCGATCTGCAGGCCGGCCAGGCGCAGAACCGCTTCTACGTGGAGCTCGAAGATCGCGTTTCCGCGGCCGCCGCATCCGACGCGGCGACTTCCGCAGCCGCCGCGCTTTCGCCTGATCTGCGCGCGACGCTGGAACGAATGTCCACCGCCTCCGACGCCTCTGGCTCGCGCGCGGCCGCCGCCGCGATGGCCAATCTCGCCGACGGCGTTCAATCGCTCGTGCAGCATATGCGGTCCGAGCAACAGATGATCCGGAGTTGGGTCGAGCAGCAGGCCGAACAAAGTCGCGAGCTGAAGAAGACGCTCGATCGTCTGGCGAGCGAGCGGGAGCAATCCTGATGGCTCTGTCGCGCGGCCGCAGATTTAGATCGGGCCCCGACTACTGGCCGGGCTTCGTCGACGCTTTGTCGACGATGCTTCTGTCGTTCGTCTTTCTCATCACGGTCTTCATGACGGCGCAGTTCTTTCTGTCGCGCGACGTGACCGGCAAGGACGCCGCGCTCCAGAAGCTCAACAAGCAGATCGAGCAATTGACCGCGCTGCTGGCGCTGGAAAAGACCGGCAAAGAGGAAGCTCAATCCTCGCTCGTCGCCCTGTCCGCGACGCTCGACACGCAGAAGAAGTCCAACGCCGACCTCGCGCAGAAGCTCGGCGCCGCCGAAGGCGCGGCGGCAGGCGCCGGCGGCCGCGCGGACGAATTGTCGCAGAAGCTGTCCGCGGAAAAAGAGCTTTCGTCCAAGGCGCAAGCGCAGGTCGATCTGCTGAACCAGCAGATCGCCGCCCTGCGCAAGCAGCTTGCAGCCATCGAGGAGGCCTTGCAGGCGACGGAGGCGCGCGACAAGGACTCGCAAGCCAGGATCGCCGACCTCGGACAACGCCTCAACGTCGCGCTCGCCCAGAAGGTGCAGGAGCTCGCGCGCTATCGCTCGGACTTCTTCGGCCGCCTGCGTGAAATTCTCGGCAATCGTCCCGGCGTGCGGATCGTCGGCGACCGTTTCGTCTTCCAGTCGGAAGTCCTGTTCGACACCGGGCTCGCCGCGCTCAACGACGCCGGAAAAACGCAACTCGATCAGGTCGCCGCTGCTCTGGTCGATCTCGAGCGGGAGATTCCGCCCTCCATCCCCTGGGTGCTGCGCGTCGACGGCCACACCGACAAGCGGCCGATCAAGTCGCCGCAATTCGCCTCCAACTGGGAATTGTCCGCCGCGCGCGCTATCGCGGTGGTGCAATATTTCATCGGCAAGGGCGTGCAGCCGAACCATCTGGTCGCAGCCGGCTTCGGCGAATTCCAGCCGATCGAGCCGGGCGACAGCGACGAGGAGCTGCGCCGCAATCGTCGCATTGAACTCAAGCTGACGGATCGATGACCGCCGCGCGCAGACACATTGGCTCTATTCGCGACGAGGAGCGCGGACCATTACTCGATCTGTGGGTCGCCTCCTGGCGCGCGACTTTTCCCGACATCGACTTCGATGCGCGCCGCGCGTGGTTCGTCGACCACGTCGCCGAGCTGGAAGCCGCCGGCGCAGCGCTCATCTGCGCCTTCGAGGAAACGACGAAGCCTGGCGAACGGCGCCTTGTCGGCTTCGTGTTGATCGATCCGAAAACCGGATGGCTCGACCAGATCGCGGTCAGGCCCAGCGCCTTCGGCGCCGGCGTCGGCCGCGAATTGCTCAACGCCGCCAAACGCGCGTCGCCGGGCCGCATCGCGCTCGATGTCAACGCCGACAATTTTCGCGCGCTTCGCTTCTACAAGCGCGAAGGTTTCGTGCGCACCGGCGCCGGCGTGAACAAGCTGTCGGGCCGGGAGACCGCCGTGCTAGAGTGGCGAAAGGAAACGTGAAGTTCGCGAGGCCGTCGCCGATGCTCACGAATTTTCGATTGTCGCGCGCAACCAAGATCGCCGTCGTCTTTTCGGGGTTCCTGACGCTTGGCTTAGTGCCCGCCGCCGCCGACACTGTCACGGTCGCGCCTTCAATTTCGGTCACCAGACGAACCTTCGACACGCCGATCAACGAACAACCCTTCTTCGGGTTCGCCGCCAAGAGCGAGACGCAGACGGCGGCCGACAGAAAATTCATCGAGACGTTCGAGAAGCAGGGCGACCGCAAGTCCGGCGCGATCGCCGTCGAGAAGAATGGATGGGATGCGATCTGGGACGGCGATTATGCGTTGGCGGCGCGTCGCCTGAATCAGGCATGGCTTCTCGACCCCGGCCGCAGTCCGACCGTTCACGGCTTCGCCATGATCGCCGACCGGCGTTTCGAGGACAGGGAATACGCTGAGGAATTGTTCCGCCTCGCCGCCACCCTCAAAACGCCGTTGCCGACGCTGGAAGGCGATCACGCACGGCTCTATCTGGCGCTCGGCGAGCCCGGCAAGGCCATTCCATTGCTCGAGACGGCGTTGAAGAAAATCCCGAGTCTCGGCTACAAAATCGATCTCGCGAAGGCCTATCGGCAAGCCGGCGATCTGCAGGGCGCATGCCGAATGGTGCGCGATATCGAGCAGGCGATGAAGGCCGAACCGCGCAGGGATTATGGGTCGATCGCAACCGACGCGCGTCGTCTGGGCGAAGCGGCCAAATGCGCGCTGAACTGACGCCTGTCCCTACTCCGCCGCCTTGTCGGCGAGCGCCGCGGCGCCCGTCTCGAACTGCAACCTTGCAAGACGCGCGTAGAGCCCGTTGCGCGCCACCAGCGTCGCGTGCGTGCCTTCTTCGACCACGCGCCCGGCCTCCATCACCAAAATGCGGTCGGCTTCGAGGACCGTGGCGAGGCGATGCGCGATGACCAGCGTCGTGCGGCCTTTCATCACATCCTCGAGCGCGCGTTGCACCGCCGCTTCGTTCTCGGCGTCGAGCGCCGAGGTCGCTTCGTCGAGCAGCAGGATCGGCGCATCCTTGAGAATCGCGCGCGCGATGGCGAGGCGCTGTCTCTGGCCGCCCGAGAGCGTCACGCCGCGTTCGCCGATCATGCTGTCGTAGCCCTTGTCGAGTTCGCGGATGAAGCCATCGGCGGCCGCGCGTTTCGCAGCCGCCTCGATCTCCGCGCGCGGCGCGTCGGGCCGCCCATAGGCGATGTTGTCGGCGACCGTGGCGGCGAAGATCGCCGCCTCCTGCGGCACGAGCGCGATCTTCGAACGCAGGTCGCGCGGATCCGCGGTCTTGACGTCGACGCCGTCGACGAGAATGCGGCCGGCCTGCGGATCGTAGAAACGCATCAGCAACTGGAACAGCGTCGACTTGCCGGCGCCCGAGGCGCCGACGATGGCGACGCGCTCCCCGGAGACGATCTTGAACGACAGATCGTCGACCACGCCGGCGACCGGCGCCGATGGATAGGCGAAGGCGACACGCTCGAAAACGATTTCGCCGCGTGACGGCTTCGGCAGCGCGATCGGATGCTCCGGCGCGACGATCTTCGGCTGGACAGCCAGAAGGTCCGCGATGCGGCCGGCGGCGCCGGCGGCCGCGGCGACCTCGCTCCACACCTGGCTGAGTTCGCCCAGAGAGCTCGCGCCGAGCACAGCGTAGAGCACGAATTGCGAGAGCATGCCGCCGGTCATGCGGCCGGCGAGCACGTCGTGCGAGCCGAGCCACAGCACGCCGATCACGCTGGCGAAGGCCATGAAGATCGCCACCGCCGTCAGCACCGCGCGCGCGCCGGTCGCCGTGCGCGCTGCCTCGAAAGCCTCCTCCACGGCCATGGCGAAGCGCCTGGTCGTCGCAGCCTCGGCGCCGAACGCCTGCATGGTGCGCACAGCGCCCAGATTTTCGGACGCGAAAGCGGAGGCGTCGGCGAGCGTGTCCTGCGCGCGGCGCGAGCGCTTGCGCACGAGCCGCCCTGACCCGATCAGCGGAAAGACGATGATCGGAATGGCGATCAGGACGAGACCGGAGAGTTTCGGGCTGGACAGGATCATCAGCACGATCGCGCCGGCGAACATGAAGAGATTGCGCAGCAGGATAGAGGCCGAAGCGCCGAAGGCCGACTTGAGCTGCGTCGTGTCCGCCGTCAGGCGCGAAACGAGTTCGCCGACGCGCGCGGTGTCGTAGAACGACGCATCGAGCCGCGACAGGTGCGAAAACACGTCGTCGCGCAGATCGGCCACGACGCGTTCGCCGAGCGTCATCACCAAATAGTACCGACAGCCCGACGCCAGCGCGAGCACGCCGACGACGGCCGCCATCGCCGCGAAATAGGAATTGATCAGGCCTGCGCTCGCCCCGGAGAAGCCGAAATCGATCATCCGCCGGACAGCGAACGGGAAAGTCAGCGTCGCCGCCGAGGCCGCAGTCAGGGCGACCAGCGCCAGCGCGATCCGCTTCTTGTTGCGCAAGGCGTAGGGAAGAAGCGGCTTCAGCGCGCTCAGCGAGCGGGAGCGCGTCTTCTTGTCGGGCTCGTCGGTTTCTGCGGTCATGGCCGCCTCTATAGCGCGCATGGGGCGGAGGCGCCCGCGAAAAGCGCAACATGCGCCGCGACAAATTGTGGCCCCCGGACGCAACAATTCGGCCACGATTGGCTGGTTTCGAGCGCAGGTCTTGATCCTGCCGCCGAAATGGGGCATAGGCTGCGCCAATCGAGGCGGGCCTGTCCCGGCTTACGAACCCTTTTCCGGAACAGATTGTCCAGGCAGACCGATGAAAGTCCGCAATTCCCTCAAGTCCCTGCGCTCGCGCCATCGCGACAACCAGATCGTCCGCCGCAAGGGCCGCGTCTACATCATCAACAAGACCCAGAAGCGCTACAAGGCCCGTCAGGGCTGAGTTCGGCCGCACGGGTCAGCAAGATCGCCGGAGCCCCGGTTCGCCGGGGCTTTTTGCGTTTGCGGACGACGAAGACGCCCTTTGACGCGCCGCCGCCTGCGCCCTAGCTTCTGATCTATGGCGCTTTCCCGTCTGCACCCGCTCGCGCTCGCTCTGCTCTCGGTCTTCCTCGCGGCGCCGGGCCGCGCCGCGGACGACGACCCGACGCCGAGGCTTCAGCGCCGCGGCGGTGTGCTCGAGATTCCCGGCCTGCCGCCGATCCAGCTTCCGCCCGGCGCGCGGGTCTTTGGCCCGAACGGCCCGGGCGTTCTCGACGAACCGGTCGCGCCGGGGCCGCGCGGCGGCGCCGGGAGCCTCGCGCCGTCGAAGCCGACCGATGGAAATCGCGACCGCGCCAACGAACGCAGCCGCGCCGCGCGGATCGCGCCGCATTCCACGCCCACGATCGAGTCGCAAAGGGCGCGCGTCCTCGACGACCTTTTCGCACGGCTGAAGGACGCCGAAGACGAAGAGGACGCCAAGAGCGTCGCTGCCGCCATCGAGCGCGTTTGGCTCAAATCGGGCTCCGACACCGCCGACCTGCTCGTCAACCGCGCGGCCGCCGCCATGGCCGCCAAAGACACGGAAACGGCGACTTCGTTGCTCGGATCTGTCGTCGAGATCGAACCGAACTGGGCCGAGGGCTGGAACAAGCGCGCGACCTTGCGGTTCCTGTCCGGCGACATCGACGGGGCGATGGCCGATATAGACCATGTCCTCAAGCTCGAGCCGCGCCATTTCGGCGCGCTGACCGGCCTCGGCGCGATCCTGCAGAAGGTCGGTTTCGACAAGCGCGCGCTGGAAGCCTATCGGCGCGCGCTGGCGATCTATCCGCAGCAACCGGAGATCCGGAAGGCCGTGGAGAAACTTCAGATCGAAGTCGAAGGGCGCGATATTTGATCTTTGGTCTGCTGGTCGCCGTCGTCGCCGCGCTGTTCCTTTATTCGGCCGCGCAAGCGGCGCGCATCGAGCGCGCATATCCGCCGCGCGGACGCCTCGTTGGGACGCCCCATGGCGTTCTTCATGTCGATCTACGCGAACCCGAAGCGTCCGCCCGCGGCGCAATCGTCCTGATCCACGGGGCGAGCGGCAACCAGGCCGACCTGATGGCCCCGCTCGGCGACGCGCTGGCCGCAGCCGGCTTTCGCGTGGCGGCGGTCGACCGGCCGGGACACGGCTACAGCGATCGCCTGCGGCGCGACGCCGCCTCGCCCGCCGCACAGGCGCGCGCGATCAGGGCGGCGCTCGAACAAATCGGCGTCCAGAGCTGCGTCGTCGTCGGCCACTCCTGGGCGGGGGCGGTCGCGACCAATTTCGCGCTGGACCATGCGGATTTCGCGAAAGGAATCGTCCTGCTCGCCCCGGTCACCCATCCATGGCCGCGGGGCGTACGCTGGTACTACAGGCTCGCGACGACGCCGCTGGCGGGATGGCTGTTCGCGCATCTCCTCCTCGTGCCCATCGGTCTGGCTTCGTTGCGCGGCGCAATAGACAGCGTCTTTGCGCCGCAGCCGACGCCGCCTGGTTACGCGGCGCGGATCGGCGCGGCGCTCGCCCTGCGCCCGCGCGTGTTTCGCGCCAACGCCGAGGATATCGCCGGCCTGCGCGCGTTTCTCGAGGGGCAGGCGCCACGACTGCCAGGAATCGCCATGCCCGTCGCCATCCTCTCGGGCGATCGCGACGGCGTCGTCCTGACGGAGCGGCATTCATACGGCTGCGCGCGGGATATCGCCGGGGCGACGCTCGAAATTCTGCCCGGCGTCGGCCACTCGCCCCATTGGGCCGAACCGGAACGAACCGTCGCGACCATTACGGCGCTGGTCGAGCGCGTTCAGTCCACGCGCCAGATGCGGCCGGCGACGGAAGCCAGCGCGCCGTCGACCAGTTCGCAATAAAGCAGACGATCGGGATCGACCGGACCGGGCATCGTCATCTGACCATCGGGCGCGCGACGAAAGCCCATCCGCCCGTAATAGCCGGGATCGCCAACGAGGATGACGAGACCGTGGCCCGCCGCGCGCGCCGCCTCCAGCGACTGGTTCACGAGTTTCTCGCCCACGCCGTGCTGCCGGAAGGCCGGCTCCACGACCAGCGGCCCGAGCAACAGCGCCGGCGCGTCGCCGATGCGGATCGGCGTCATCCGGTTGGCGCCGACCAAGATCGTGCCGACGCGCGCGACGAAGGACAGCGAATTGTCCGCCGGCAGCCCCTCGCGCAAACGGTAGGCGGTCTTGGCGAAGCGGCCGGGACCGAAGGCGTGTTCGGTCAGCCGCTCGATGGCGGGCAGATCGGCGTCGGTTTGCGGCGAGAAGGAGACGGCGAGTTCGGTCATGACAGCGGCGGCGGCAGGAGGATCGTCGGCCCGCATGGCGGGCGCCCACGCGCCCGGATCGGGCGCGGTCGATGTCTTATCGTCGCTGGCGCGGCAGGGTCGTCATGCCGGTCTTGGAGCACGAAAGCGGCGCGCCGGCAAGGCGCGCGCGGCAAAGTCCTTCGCGGATCGTTACTCCGCAGCCAACGCCCGGCGCGGCGGTTGCGGTTGCGCTCCAACGAGCCGCGTCGCGACGATGATGGCGACGAGCGTCACGACATAGACGACGACCTGCAGCGCGGAAGGCTGGTCCGCGTAGCCGATCAGCGTATGCAGCACGCGGCCGGCGAGGCTCGTGTCCGACAATACGCCGGACGTATCCCACGCGGTCTGGCCGAGCGCCGTGACCACGCCCGCCTGCTGGAGAAAGGCGACGCATTGCGCGGCGAGGCCAGCGGCGAGCAACGTGATCAGCGTCGTCGTGACCGAGAACAGATGCTTTTGCGGCACGCGCACCAGGCCGACGAACGTCACAGCGCTCAGCGCCGCGCCCAGCGCCAAGCCGGCGAGACCGCCGAGGATCAGCGAAGCCGCGGTCTCGCCGCCCGAAATGGCGACCCCGTAGAGGAACAGCACGACCTCCGAGCCCTCGCGCAGCACGGCGACGCCGACAACCACGGCGAGCGCCGCCATCGATTTGTCGCCTTCCACCACCGCTTGCCCGACATTCTTCAGTTCCGCGGCGAGTTCGCGTCCGTGCCGGGCCATCCAGATGTTGTGCCAGGCGAGCATGACCACGGCGACAGCGAGGACGCCCGCGTTGAACAATTCCTGCCCCATGCCGGCGAGCGCGCTCGACACCTTGTCCGCAAACAGAGCCAGCAACGCCGCGCCCAGTACGCCGGCGGCGACGCCGCCTGAAATCCATCGCCAGCGGCCCGGCGCGCCGCGCGTGGCCGCCGCGACGATGCCGACGATGAGGCCGGCCTCGATGACTTCGCGGAAGACAATGATGAGCGCGCCCAGCATCCGGTCGAATTCCCTTCTTACTCGGCCACCAGCACGCCCTGGGCGGTGGCTTCGTTGTATTCGTCGAAGAACTTGTAGCGCCCCGGCGCCAGCGCGCGAATCTTCACCGAGGCTTCCGCTCCGCCGGCGATCACTTTCTCGACCCGCAGCGTCTTGCTCTCGAATTCGATCGGGGTCGGATCGAGGTTCTTCACCGTCAGCGTGAACGCCTTGTTGGCCGCCACATGGATCTCAGCCGGCGCGAACTTGTGATCTTTGACGCTCAACGCGACGTCGTCCGCCAGAGCCGGCGAACCCGCAGCGAGCGCAGCGGCAACCAGAATATTTCGCGCCATGGACGACATCATGCTTTCCCCTCTGTCCCACACCTAGAATTCGTATTCGAACTTCAGCCGCGCGCGGTGGCGCGAGAAATTGGTCAGGTCGAGCCGCCGATCGTCGGTCAGCGCGTGGCCCGCCACCTGCGTAGAGAAGGCCGCAGCCATCAGGATCTTGCGCGCGATCTGGATATGCAGCGTCGGCCCGAGATAGAAAGAACGCCCCTGGAATGCGCCAAAACCAAGACTGTCATACGCCAGAAAATATTCGCCCGCCCCGCCGATCGTCACTTTTGGCGTGACCCGCCAGGCGAGCGCGCCGGCGACGCCGAGCGTCGTCGATCTCTGCCATGCGAGATCGCCGACGGCCTTTTCCACCTCCGGCGCATAGCTCAGATTGATAGCCGCAAGAAGCCGGTTCGCAATGAGCTCGGTATCTGCGCGCACCTTGAATTGCACGCCGAGGCTGCGCGTCGCGGCCCCCTGCGTCCCGTCGTCGCGCGACCATTCGGGCTCCGCCGAGACAGTCAGCCCGACAGGCGATTCCGGCCCGCGGCCGAGCAGCAGATAGTTGAATTTGGCTGAAAGGCCGCTCGCTCGAACGATCGCCTTGTCCGCGAGCGTTTCGTCGCCCTTGACCCGGTGCGCCGTTCCGTGAACGGCGAATTCATATGCGAAATTCTGCGTGAGCACGTGCTCGAAGGCGAGTTCCTGCTCGATCGCCAGATAGCGGCCCTGCCTGCGGCGCCATGCGGCGTTGGTTTCGGATTCGATCGCTTTTTCGCCTTCGAGGCCGATGTCGGCGCCGTCGAGAAAACCGAAGATATATTTGGACTCGATCTCGTTGTATTCGCCGGGCAGGGCGAAGGGATAAGAACGCGGCGGCGCGTCTTCGGCCTGCGCGCGGCCCGCAGTCAGCGCGCACGCAGCCAGCGCGCCGGCGAACGCGCGCCGGGCGTGCTTACTGCGCTTGGTCCTGACGCGCCTGTTCACGGTCTCTCGTCCCTGATGCCTTGCGACGACTTTGAACAGCTATGCGTTTTCGTCACAAGAGCCGGGCGAAAGTTTAAATCCGTTCCAAAATGGGCCTCGCGCATGCATGCATCGCGCATCGCCCCTGCATGGCTGCGACGGCGACAGCTCGGCCTTGCGCCTGCTAGCATTGTCGACGGAGGCGACATGGCGACCGATCCGAACATCGCGCGCGCGGCGCGACATCAGATGCAGTTGATCAACGCGGCGCATCTGCTCACGCATTATTCGCTGCTGATCCTTCCGACCGCCGTGCTCGCCATGGCGGCGCCGGGCGGCGCTTTCGGCGTGGAATACGGGCCGATCGTCGCCCTGGCGACGAGCATGTTTGTCGTCTACGGCGCAGGCTCGCTGCCGCAGGGTTGGCTCGCCCAGCGCTTCGGCCGGCCGAAGATGATGTTTGCGTTCTTCGTCGGCACCGGCGTGTCGCTGGCGGCCGCCGGCCTCGCGCAGGGACCGGTCGGCCTTGCGATTACGCTCGCCTTCGCTGGCTTTTTCGCAGCGATCTACCACCCGATCGGCACCGCCATGCTGGTGGAGGCGGCGGGCGACGCGCCGGGCCGCGCGCTTGGCCTCAACGGCGTGTTCGGCAACGTCGGCGTGGCGTCCGCCCCGCTCGTCACCGCCTTTCTTTCGCAGCAGGCGGGCTGGCGGATCGGGTTCATCGTTCCGGGTCTCGTCTGCGTCGCGCTCGGCCTCGTCTGGTCGCGCCAGAATCACGTCCACCTCGCCCACAACGTGCAAACCCGGCCTTTTCCCGACATTCCCAAGCCGATTGTCCGCCGCGCCGTGATCGTCCTTCTGGCGATCGCCGCCGCCTCGGGCCTGGTGTTCAACGCCTTCACCATTCTGCTGCCGAAATTGATGGAGGAGCGGCTGGCGAGCGATCCGCGACTGCTGCCTGTCGTCGGCGCGCTGGCCTTCGCGGTCACGCTGTGCGGCGCGCTCACGCAATTCACCGTCGGCCGCCTCATCGACAGGACGACGCTCAAACGCATCTTCCTGCCGCTGGCGCTCGTGCTAGTTCCCGCGCTGGCGCTGCTGGCGACCGCGCGGGGCTGGAGCACCTTGCCGCTGGCGGGCGTCGTCGCTGCCGTCGTCTTCGGACAGGTGACCGTGAACGAGACGATGACGGCGCGTTACATCTCTCCGGCCATGCGTGCGCAAATCTATTCGCTGCGGTTCTTCATCGGCTTTCTCGGCGGCGCGGCGGCCGCGCCGATCGTCGCCTTTCTGCACGACCGCACGGGCAGCCTGTCGCAAGTTGTGCTGGCGCTCGCCGCAGTCGCCGCGGTCGTGCTCGTCTGCGCGCTGGCCTTCCCCGACCGGCGCGAAGAGCTGGAGCCAGCGCTCTGGGCGCAGGCGCCGGCGGAATGATCACCAGTCGGGGCTGACCGGCGCGGCGGACAAAAGCTCCGCCAGCCGCCGGCGAGTCGCGGGCGTCGCGTCCTCGGGAAGCGCCTCCGGGGCGAAAAAGCCCGCTTCGGCGATTTCCCAGTCGGGCGCCTTGGTCGAAACCTGTTCGAATTGGCGCACGACGTAGAAGGCTACGTGATCGCGCCCGCGATTGTGGTGCAGGCTGCGCAGTTCCGGCGCGCCGGTCAGGCGAATGCCGCCTTCCTCCATCAGTTCCCGCGCCAGCGCGTCGCCGAAGGTTTCGCCATGCTCGACCCCTCCGCCCGGCAGATACCAGCCGCGCACATAGGTATGGCGCACCAGGAACACGCGGCCCTCTGCATCGACCACCGCAGCTCGCACGCCGAGCGTCATCGCCCGCCGCAACAGGCCGATTCGCTTGATCGCGCCCTCGGCGAGGCGCGTACGCAGCGAAATGCGGGAGAAGTCTTCGGTCATGCGGCGATTCGCGCGTGCGGCGTTCCTGCGACCCTATTCCGCGCCGCACGGGCTGGAAATGCGCGCCCTGATTTCCTAGAACGCTTCTAAACTAATTCTCCCGATCGCCAATCGGAGCCGTCTTTGAAGTCTTTTTCAGATCTGTCCGAACGCGAGATCCTCGCGGTCGCCATCGCGTCCGAGGAGGAGGATTCGCGCATCTATCTCGCCTTCGCGGAAGATCTGGAGGAGCGCTTTCCGGCCTCCGCCAAGACGTTCCGCGACATGGCCGAGGTCGAGCAGAGCCACCGCGAAATGCTCCTCGCCCAATACAAGCGTCGTTTCGGCGACGTATTGCCGCCGATCCGTCGCGAGGACGTCAGGGGCATGCTCAAACGCAGGCCTATCTGGCTGACCAGGAATCTGCCGCTCGACCGGATCCGCGAAGAAGCCGAGATCATGGAGCATCAGGCGGCGCTCTATTATCAGCGCGCCGCCGAGCTGGCGACGGACATCGACACGCGCAAGCTGCTCGGCGACCTCGCACTGGCCGAACAGGGCCACGAAAAGCTCGCCGGCAAGATGCAGGCGACGAACCTCACCCCGGGCGCGCGCGAGGAAGAGGACCGCACGCGTCATCGCCTGTTCGTGCTTCAATATGTTCAGCCGGGCCTCGCCGGCCTCATGGACGGCTCTGTCTCCACGCTCGCGCCCTTGTTTGCGGCGGCCTTCGCCACGCACCACAATTGGGAGACGTTTCTGGTCGGCCTCGCCGCCTCCATCGGCGCCGGCATTTCCATGGGCTTCGCCGAGGCGCTGTCGGACGACGGCTCGCTGACCGGCCGCGGTTCGCCATGGCTGCGCGGCGCGGTCTGCGGTCTGATGACCACGCTCGGCGGCCTCGGCCATACGCTGCCCTATCTTGTGCCGGACGGCTGGCCCAATTCCTTCTGGATCGCCACCGGCATCGCCGGTCTGGTCGTTTTCGTGGAGCTCTGGGCGATCGCCTTCATCCGCGCCAGATATATGGACACGCCGTTCCTTCAGGCGGTGTTCCAGATCGTGCTCGGCGGCGTCATCGTTCTCGCCGCCGGCATTCTGATCGGCGGAGCGTAGAGCATTGCCCATGAACGGAGCGCGAAGGCGAGACGACGACGCCTTTGTGCTCGCCCATCTGTCGGATCTGCACCTGGGGCCGCTGGCGCGCCCGCATGCGCGCGACCTCGCCGGCAAGCGGCTCACGGGCTGGATCAACTGGTCGCGCAGCCGCGCGCACGTCCACAACATGGACGTGCTCGACGCCCTGATCGCGGACATCCACGCGCACCGCCCCGATCATGTCGCGGTCACCGGCGATCTCGCCAATATCGGCATGCCCGCCGAATTCGAACTCGCCAGAAGCGTGATGGAGAAGATCGGCGCGCCGCAGGATGCGAGCTTCACGCCCGGCAATCACGACGCCTATGTGCCGTCCGCATTGCCGCATCTGGCGCGCGCCTTCGCGCCATGGGCCGCGAGCGACGACGGGCGGCCGGGCTATCCCTACATGCGCGTCCGCGGTCCGGTCGCGTTGATCGGCGTGGCCTCGGGCGTTCCCACCGCCCCGTTTCTCGCCTCCGGCAAGCTCGGAGGCCGGCAGCGCGAGCGGCTCGCCCGACTTCTGGAGGAAGCGCGCGCGCGCCGGCTGGCGCGCGTGGTCATGCTGCATCATCCCCCGCACAAGACCGGCGCTTCGATCGGCCGCGGCTTGA
This sequence comes from uncultured Rhodoblastus sp., assembly GCA_964634325.1. Taxonomy (GTDB): domain Bacteria; phylum Pseudomonadota; class Alphaproteobacteria; order Rhizobiales; family Beijerinckiaceae; genus JAJXWB01. The sequence continues at coordinate 25,198 of CAZWJF010000002.1, read as the reverse complement.
TGGACGCCGGCGCCTTCGAGACGCTGATCGCGCGCCATGGCGCCGAACTCGTCATCCACGGCCACAACCATCGCCTGTCGGTCACGCATCTGCGCGGACCCGACCGCGCGCCGGTGCCGGTCGTAGGCGTCGCCTCGGCCTCGGCGGCCGGCGGGTCGCGCACGCATCGCGCGGGCTACAATCTCTTCACGCTGAGGCGCGGAGATCAGGGCTTTGTCGTCGAGGCGCACGCCCGCGGTCTGATGGACGATCGCGCGACGATCGGCGATCTCGGTCCAATCGCGCTTTGACGGCTACTTGCCGTAGTGCATCCAGAGCCAATAGCCGCCGGCCGCCAGCGCGCCGAAGAAGGCGGCCGAGCCCAGAACCTCGATCAGAAAGACGAAGACGTGCGCCATGACGCGCAAGAAGCCGGGTCTCGCGCGCGGCGGCGCGCTGACGACGGCCGCCTTCCGCATCGCGCGGTCGGCTGCGGCGGCCGCTGTCGTCGGCTCGGTCGTCTCGGTTGGCCGGCTGACGACCGTCGCCGCCGGCGCGGGCCGTGCGGCGCCGCTCGCCGAGGCGTCGGCCGCCAGCGCCTTTTCGCGTTCGACCAGGCGGCGCGCCAGATAATCCGTCACCGCCTGCGTCATTTGTTCGACGGAAGCGGTTTCGGCGAGCAGCACGCGGCCGTTGCGCGTGTCCTGCAGAAACCGGAAGCCGCGCCGGTCGCGAGCCGGCTCGACGAACGCGATCATATCGACGAACAGCCGCGGCTTCTCGCCGTGCGTCATGCCGAGATCGAACATGTCGCAACCCGCGGGAAGCTGTGCGAACACCGGCTCGAGCTGCTCGCGCAGCAGATCGAGCCGCGCGGACGCGGCCCCGTGCAGGTCCGACATGGCGTCGGAACGCTCGACGTTCTCGATGCGCGCGCGGCGCAAGGCGGCCTGCAGACTCATGGGGGCGGCGCGCGGTTCGACGCGCGCGTCGACCGCCTCCGCAAGCCCGGCGTCTGCGCCGCCTTCCATGGGATCGTGGCTTTGATCCATCCGCGCGCTCCTCGGCGCTACGCCGCCTGCTGCATCGCCGAAAGCACCCAGGCGGTGGAATCAGCGCCCGGCTGCCGGCGGAAGGTCCACAATTCCGTGACCTCCTCCGGAATGGTCGACGACCCGGAGACGACGCGACCCGTCTGCCGCTCGACCATGACGTCGTTCAGAGAAAAGCGCATCGCGACCGTCGCGTATTCGCCGTCTGTCTCGCGCCAGCTCTCCGCGAGATCGCCCTGCACGAGCCGGACCCCGGTCACCCGATTGACCATGCCGCGCGCGGCGTTGTCGGACAGCTCCTGTTCGAGATGCGCGGCGACCTCCGGCGTGCAGATGCGCCGCAAGGTCCCGACATCCTCGCTGGAAAAGGCCGCTTCGACCTCCCCGAGCCGGCGCTCGAACGCGTCGAAATCGGTCTTGACGATCTGGAGCGGCTTGGGCTGCGCGCCGCCGCCGAAGCTCGCGCCGGGCGCTGGCGTATAGGCCGCGCCGGACAGGCCGCCGGGCGTCGAGGTCGCGTGCGCCGGCTGCGAGCGCCGGAAGAACCCGAGCGCGAAGCGAACCAGCAGGAAGATCAGACCGACCTGCAACAGCAGGCCCAGCATGGACGTCAGGCCGCCGAGCCCGCCGGATAATCCATGTCCGAGCAGCATGCCGATCAGCCCGGCCCCGAGAAGACCGCCGAGCAGACCGCGTCCGAAACCGCCCGGCGTGCGCGCGGGGTTGATTGCAGACGGCGTCGGCGGCGTTATGGAGCGCTGGACTGGAGACGCGGAATTAGGAGCCGTGCGCGTCGCAGGCGGCGCGGAATAGGTCTTTCCGCCCCGGCTGCCGAATGACGACCCGCCGCCCGGCCGCGCGAAACTCTCGCCGGCCCCGAATGCAAGCGCAGCCGCGAGCGCGGCGAACAGCGCAAGTTTTCTGAATGCCATGTAACCCTCCCCACGCCTCAAGGGCGCGACGGCCCAATATATGGGGAGGCGACGCGAATTTCCGCAAGCGCCTTGGCGCAGCGGCGATCGGGATTCTCTATGTTCGCTTCAGAACGCGGCGGCGAGCGCGACGACGACCACGGCGCAGGCCGCGCAAGCTGCAAGTAGGTCGAGAGTCTGGGACATGGTTGTGGCCATTGGCTGTCTCCTTTTCGGCGTCAACCGAAATTCTCTGCGAATCGACGGGCTCCATTACCGCTGTCATCGATCTGTTAAGAATATGTTGCAGGTGCGCTGGAGCGAAGCTTGGCTTTTTCGCACTTGCGAAGAAATTTGCGCCCTTCCGCCTATTTACTAGGCAACGCGCGCGATGCGCTCGCAAAATCGGCGCGCCCGGGCTAGTGTCGAACCAATGAAGGATCGGAACGATTTCTGCGGCGGGCGGCGCGGCTACCACCATGGGCGGCTGAAGGACGCATTGATCGAAGCCGCCCGCAATCTCGTCGCCGAACGCGGTCCTGCCGGTTTCACCCTGTCCGAAGCCGCCAAGCGGGTCGGCGTCACCGCGGCTGCGCCATATCGGCACTTCGCCGACCGCAACGCCCTGATGAGCGAACTGGCGCAGCGCGGCTTCGAGACGTTCAGCGATCGGCTGGAGCGCGCCTGGGACAATGGCCAGCCTGATGCGACGACGGCGTTCCGGCGGATGGGCGAGGCCTATCTGACCTTCGCCCGCCAGGAACCGGGCCTCTACAGCGCCATGTTCGGCAATGTTCAGGCGCTCCATGCGCCGAAATCGGGAGCGGCGGCCGATCGCGCTCTCGCCATGATCCATCACGCCTGCGCGGCCGTACTGCGGCAGTACGGCGCGCCCGAGGCGGGCGCGAGGGACCTCGCCCTGCAAATCTGGTCCTACAGCCACGGCGTCGCGCAACTCGTGCTGTCAGGCCACCTCGCGGGCGACGATTGCGATCCGGCTGAAATCATGCGCGGCGGCGCCGCCAATATCGTCGAAATGGCCGTGCGGCGCGCCGTCGCCCGCTGAAACCGTGAAGCGATGGCTGCGCATGTGGTGATTTCCGCCGCAATCTGCGCTAAGTAACCGCGCAATGACCTCGCCCCTCAACTCGCTCGACCTGCCCAAGGCGCCGGCCGATACGCGCGTCGTCGTCGCCATGTCCGGCGGCGTCGACTCGTCCGTGGTCGCCGCGCTGCTGAAGTCCGAGGGGTACGACGTCATTGGCGTGACGCTCCAGCTCTACGATCACGGCGAGGCGACGCATCGCGCCGGATCGTGCTGCGCCGGGCAGGACATCCACGACGCCCGTCAGGTGGCGGCGCGTCTCGGCGTCCCGCACTACGTGCTCGATTACGAAAGCAAGTTCCGCGAGAAGGTGATTGACCCCTTCGCGGAAAGCTATGCGACCGGCGAGACGCCGGTGCCGTGCGTGGCCTGCAACCAGCACATCAAATTCGCCGACCTGTTCGATACGGCGCGCGACCTCGGCGCCGACGCTTTGGCGACCGGCCATTACATCGTCTCGAAGCCGGACGGCCAGGGAAGCCGCGCGCTGTTTCGCGCCAAGGAGGCGGCGCGGGACCAGTCCTATTTCCTGTACGCCACGACGCGCGCGCAACTCGATCTCTTGCGCTTCCCGCTCGGGACCTACGCCAAGGCCGAGGTGCGGGAGCTCGCCCGGACATTCGGCCTCGCCGTCGCCGACAAACACGACAGTCAGGACATCTGCTTCGTGCCGCAGGGCCGCTACACGGATCTGCTCGAGAAGCTGCAGCCCGGCGCCGCACGTCCCGGCGACATCGTCCATGTCGACGGCAGCGTGCTCGGCCGGCACGCCGGCGTCATCCATTACACGGTCGGGCAGCGGCGCGGACTCGGTCTGTCCGGCGCGCGGACGCCGATCAACGAACCGCTCTATGTCGTGGCCATCGACGCCGCCAATGCGCGCGTCGTCGTCGGGCCGCGCGCAGCATTGCTCGCCCGCGCCGCGCTGCTGCGCGACGTCAACTGGATCGGCCCGGGCGAACTCGGCGACATTCCGCATGCGGGCCTGCCGATCGCCGCGCGCGTTCGCTCGACCCGCGCACCCTCGCCCGCGTTGCTCTTCGCCGAAAAAGGCGAGGCGAAAGTCGTGTTCAGCGAAGACGAATCCGGCGTCTCGCCCGGCCAGGCCTGCGTCTTCTATGATTCCGCCAGCGACACGGCCCGCGTGCTCGGCGGCGGCGCAATCCGCGCGACAGAGCCCGCGTGGACGGCCGCGCCGGCGCAACCCGCCCTGTCCGCGGCGGCCGCCGGGCGCTGATCGCGATGGACGCGGATACGACATCGCGACCGAAGGTCGCCGATACGCTGGCTTCGATCGAAAACACGCATGTTGAGGAAGCCTACGCGCGCTGGGCGCCGGTCTACGATCTCGTCTTCGCCGCCGTGATGCGTCCGGGCCGCAAGGCCGCCGCCGCGGCGGCCTCGCGCGAGGGGGGACGCGTGCTCGACGTCGGCGTCGGCACGGGTCTCGAACTGCCGATGTTTTCGCGCGGCACGCGGCTCGTCGGCGTCGATCTGTCGGAGCCGATGCTGCGACGCGCGCACAACCGCGTGACGAACGAACGGCTCGCCAATGTCGAGGGCCTGGTGAAGATGGACGCCATGAACCTCGCCTTTCCCGACGCGAGTTTCGACTGCGCGGTCGCGCCCTTCGTCCTGACCGTCGTGCCCGATCCGCACGCCACGCTCGACGAACTCGCCCGCGTCGTGAGGCCCGGCGGCGAGATCGTGCTGGTCAACCATGTCGGCGCCGAAACCGGCCCGATCGCCGCGATCGAGGCGTGGATGGGCAAGCATTCGGCGAACCTCGGCTGGCGACCGGAATTTCCCTGGAGCGTGATCGGCGACTGGATCGCAGGCCGCAATGACGTCGTGCTGACCGAACGCCGCCGCCTCTCCCCGTTCGGCCTGTTTACGCTGGCGCGGATGGCGCGGCGCTGAACCGCCAACGGACTTGTATGCGCGCGCCGCCCCGTCTATAGAACCGCCAGCATCGGCCTATCGGCCAACGCTCCGCTCCCTTCGTCTAGCGGTCTAGGACGTCGCCCTCTCACGGCGAAAACAGGGGTTCGAGTCCCCTAGGGAGCGCCAGGCCGCTATACTGGCTTGAGCCATGCCGACAACGACGTCTCCGTCCCAAAATGTCATGCGCGCCATGGTTCTGCGCGCGCCGAACACGCCGCTCGTCCCCGAGGAGCGGCCCGTGCCTGCGCCCGGCGACGGCGAAATCAGGCTCAGGATCCTCGCGTGTGGCGTCTGCCGCACGGACCTGCACGTCGTCGACGGCGAATTGCCGAAGCCGAGACTGCCGATCGTTCCCGGGCACGAGATCGTTGGAACCGTGGATGCGATCGGCGTGGACGTCGCGGGCTTTGCGCTCGGCCAGCGCGTCGGCGTTCCCTGGCTCGGCCATACCTGCGGCTGCTGCGCCTATTGCGCCGAAGGCCGCGAGAACCTCTGCGACGATCCGCTTTTCACCGGCTATACGCGCGACGGCGGCTACGCCACGCACGCCATCGCCGACGCCTCCTATTGCTTCGCGCTTCCGGAACACGGCGATCCGGCGGAGCAGGCGCCGCTGCTGTGCGCGGGATTGATCGGCTGGCGCTCGCTGAAGATGGCCGGCCAGGCGCGGTCGATCGGGATTTACGGCTTCGGCGCCGCAGCCCATATCGTCGCGCAGGTGGCGCGCGCGCAGGGCCGTCGAATCTTCGCCTTCGTACGGCCCGGCGACGATGCCGCGCGAGACTTCGCCGTCTCTCTGGGCGCGGTCTGGGCCGGCGGCTCGGACGAGGCGCCGCCCGAACATCTCGACGCCGCCATCATCTTCGCGCCAGTCGGCGCGCTCGTGCCGCGAGCGCTCGGCGCCGTCCGCAAGGGAGGGACCGTGGTCTGCGGGGGCATCCACATGAGCGACATTCCCGCCTTCCCCTACGCAAAGCTGTGGGAAGAACGAAAGATCGTCTCGGTGGCCAATCTGACGCGTCAGGACGCCCGCGAATTTCTGACGCTCGCCGACACGGCGGACATCGCGATGCATGTGCAGCGCTACGCGCTCGCCGACGCAAATCGCGCGATGGACGACTTGCGCCAGGGGCGGCTGCAGGGGGCGGCGGTCCTCGTTCCGTAGCTGCTGGTCAGACCTTGTCCTGCGCATGGAGATCGAGCCTCGCGCCAGCCAGCGCAAGAGCGTTCTCCACCGCTTCGACGTCGCGCACCGCGCCGCGCGAGGCCGACGTCGCCGTCAGCGCATAATGACGCAACGCGACGGACATCAGCCGCGCGCGCGGTTTTGGCTTCCACGCTGCGCGGCCGCGCTTGTCCATTTCGGTGCGCCGGCGCGCGAGTTCGTCGCCGCTGACCACCAGATGCATGGAGCGCGCTCCGATATCGATCTCGATCCGGTCGCCGTCCTGCACGAGACCGATTTCCCCGCCCGACGCCGCCTCGGGCGAGACATGGCCGATCGACAGCCCCGATGTTGCGCCGGAAAAGCGCCCGTCGGTCACGAGCGCGCATCGCCTGTCGAGACCGCGCCCCTTCAGCGCGGTCGTCAGGGCCAGCATTTCCTGCATGCCCGGACCGCCGCGCGGCCCTTCGTAGCGCACCACCAGAACCGTGCCCGGCGTGACCTTGCCCGAGCGGATCGCCTGCGCGCCCTCATCCTCGCTGTCGACGACCAGCGCCGCGCCTGCGAAGCGATGCAACGACGGATCGACCCCCGCCGTCTTCACGATGGCGCCGTCCGTCGCAAGATTTCCGTAGAGCGTCGCAAGCCCGCCGTCCGCCGAATAGGCGTGCGCCGCGTCGCGCACGCAGCCATTCTCGCGATCGCGGTCGAGCGAGGAGTAACGCATGTCTTGCGACATGCCCTCGACCGTGATCTGGCCGCCCGGCGCGGCTCGATAAAACAGTTCGACTGCGGTGTCCTGGGTTCGCAGAATATCCCAATGGTCGATCGCCTCGCCGAGCGACGCCGCGTGCACCGTGCGCGCGCCGCGATTTACGACGCCGATCCGGTCGAGTTCGCCGAGCAGCCGCATCACGCCGCCTGCGCGATGAACGTCCTCCATGAAGAAATTCGGCGTCGAGGGCGAGACCTTGCACAGATGCGGCGTCGAACGCGAGATGCGGTCGATGTCGTTCATCGTGAAATCGACCTGCGCCTCGTGCGCAGCGGCGAGCAGGTGCAGAACGGTGTTGGTCGAACCGCCCATCGCCATATCGAGCCGCATGGCGTTCTCGAAAGCTTCGAACGTCGCGATGGCGCGTGGCAGCACGCTGTCGTCGTTGCGCTCGTAATAACGATGCGCCAGCTCCACCACGAGGCCGGCGGCGCGCAGGAAGAGAGACTTGCGGTCGGCGTGCGTCGCCAGCATCGAACCGTTGCCGGGCAACGAAAGTCCGAGCGCCTCGACAAGGCAATTCATTGAATTGGCGGTGAACATGCCGGAGCATGATCCGCACGTCGGACAGGCGTGATGTTCGTAGGCGGCGATCTTGGCGTCGCCGATATCAGGGTTCATCGTCGCAACATAGGCTTCCACGCCCGAGAAGCGTTCGTCCTTTCCGTCCCAGTTCATGCGGCCGGCTTCCATCGGCCCGCCCGATACGAAGACCGTCGGAATGTTGAGCCGCAGCGCCGCCATCAGCATGCCTGGCGTGATCTTGTCGCAATTGGAAATGCAGATCAGCGCGTCGGCGCGATGCGCATTGACCATGTATTCGATGGAATCGGCGATGAGATCCCGCGAGGGCAACGAATAGAGCATCCCGTCGTGCCCCATGGCGATGCCGTCGTCGACCGCGATCGTGTCGAACTCGCGCCCGACGCCGCCGGCCCTCGCGATCTCGGCGGCGACCATCTGGCCGAGGTCCTTGAGATGCACGTGGCCCGGCACGAATTGCGTGAACGAATTCGCAATGGCGACGATCGGCTTTCCGAAATCCGAATCCTGCATGCCGGTCGCCCGCCACAGCGAGCGCGCGATGGCCGCATTGCGGCCGTTCGTCACCTTGCGCGACCTCAACTCAGGCATGACGACCTCCCGTATGTCGCCGCTTGCTCGGCTTTGCGACGATTATGGCCGCTTGCGCGCCTGGCGCAATGCGCGCCGCTGCGATTGACAAAGCGGCGATCGAACCGAAGATCGTCCGACAATTCCAAAATCGGACGAGGAAGCGCGCAATGAACGAACTCGATTTCAGCGGAAAGGCGGTCTTTGTCGTCGGCGGGTCGAGCGGCATCGGCAACGGCATCGCGCAAGCCTTCCGGGCGAAGGGCGCCATCGTGCATGTTTCCGGCACGCGCCCGAGCGCCGCGGACTACAGCAAGGACGAGGGCTCCGATCTCGATGGGCTGCGCTATCAGAAACTCGACGTCGCGGAGGCCGGCGCCGTCGAAGCGTTCAAGCCTTCCTTCGACCATCTCGACATTCTCGTGCTGTCGCAGGGCACGGTGCTCTACAGACGCGGCGAATTCGAGATGGACGGCTTCCGCAAGGTCATGGAAGTCAATTTGATGAGCCTGATGGCCTGTGCGGCGAAATTCCACGACATGCTGGCTGCGCGCGGCGGTTCGCTCATCATCGTTTCGTCGACGGCGGGCTTCCACGCGACCAAGGGCAATCCCTCCTACAATGCGTCGAAAACCGGCGCTGTCGGCCTCACGCGCACGCTGGGGCAGGCCTGGGCGGAGGAAGGAATCCGCGTGAATGGAATAGCGCCGGGACTTGTCGATTCCAAACTCACGAAGGTCACGACCGATCATCCCAAGCGCCTCGAAGGCGCCTTGCAGAAGATTCCGCTTCATCGTCTCGGCACGCCGCAGGACATGGCTGGCGCGGCCCTGTTTCTCGCCTCGCCGCTCGCCTCCTACATCGTGGGACAGACGATCATCGTCGACGGCGGATTGATCCTCTGACGAAGACCTACTCCGCCGCCGCCTTCATCGCCTGCGGCGACTTCAGCGCCTGAAGGAGCCGCTGGCGTTCGGCGGCGGCCTTCTTCGCGTTGGCTTCCTTGACGTGGCCGAAGCCGCGGATCGTCAGCGGCAGATCGGCGAGCGCGATTGCAGTCGCATGATTGTCGGGCGAAAGCTCGTCGAGCACGGACAGCATGGTCTGCTCGTATTCGTCGATCAGCGCGCGCTCCATGCGCCGTTCCTCCGTCCGCCCGAATATGTCGAATGCGCCGCCGCGCAACCCCCTGAGGCTAGCCAACGCGCGCATCGCCTTCAGCATCCAAGGCCCGAACGTCGTCTTCTGAAGCTTGCCGCTGTTCGGATCGCGGCGCGCGACGAGCGGCGGCGCCATATGGAAGGTGAGCGAATAGTCGCCATCGAACTGGCGCGCGAGTCTTTGCTGGAACTCGCCATTCGTGTAGAGGCGCGCGACTTCGTATTCGTCCTTGTAGGACATGAGCTTGAAGAAGCCTGCCGCGACCGCCTGCGTCAACGCTTGCGACGCGCCGATTCTCGACCGCTCGGCCCGCGCGGTCGCCTCGACCAGACGGGCGTACCGGTCCGCCCAGGCCGCGTTCTGATAGCCGGTCAGAAAGGCGATGCGGCGCGCCTGCTTTTGCTCCGCGGTCTCCTCCTCCGCCTCGGGGATTTCGAGCGAACGGATCGCCTCATGGACGCGCGCAGGATCGTGCGCAGCCAGACGCCCCCACGCAAAGGCCTCCTTGTTCATGGCGACTGAGACGCCATTGAGCTCGATGGCGCGTTCGAGCGCGGCGCGAGACAATGGCAACAGGCCCTTCTGCCACGCGAAGCCCATCATGAAGGGATTGGTGGCGATGGCGTCGCCCATCAGCGCGACCGCGAGCCCCGTGGCGTCGATGATGTCGAGACGGTCGTCGCCGATCGCGTCGCGCAGGCCCTTGCGCACTTGAGCCGTCGCGAAGTCGAGATCGGGATTGATCACGAAGCCCGCCGTCGGTTGCAGATCGCCATTGACGACGGCGCGCGTCACGCCGCGTTCGAGCCGCGACAGCGCGTTGGACTGCGCCGACACGATCATGTCGCAACCCAGCAAAAGGTCCGCGCCGCCGGGCGCAATCCGCACCGCAGCCAGATCCCCCGGCCTGGGCGCAAGCCGCACATGGCTCATCACGGCGCCGTTCTTCTGACTGAGCCCTGTGAAGTCGAGCGTCGTGCAACCCTTGCCTTCGAGATGCGCGGCCATGCCGATCAATGCGCCGATGGTGATGACGCCCGTGCCGCCGATGCCCGTGACGAGCACGCCATAGGGTTCGGCCAGCGTCTTCACCTGCGGCTCAGGCAGGCGATCGAACATGCCTGTCGAATCGGCCTTGGCCTTCTCCACCTTGCGAAGTCTGCCGCCGTTGACGGTGACGAAGCTCGGGCAGAAACCGGTGACGCAGGAGAAATCCTTGTTGCAGTTCGACTGGTCGATCTGCCGTTTGCGGCCGAACGCGGTCTCGAGCGGTTTGACCGACACGCAGTTCGATTGCTCCGAACAATCGCCGCAACTCTCGCACACGAGATCGTTGATGAAGGCGCGTTTCGGGGGATCGGGAAAGAGGCCGCGCTTGCGGCGGCGACGCTTTTCGGCGGCGCAGGTCTGATCGTAAATCAGCACCGTCAACCCTTTGGTCGCGCGCAGATCGCGCTGCACGGCGTCGAGTTCGCTGCGATGATGCACGGTCGCGCCGGGCGGAAAATAGCCGTGCGGCGGGTATTTTTCCGGTTCGTCGGTCACGATTGCGAGTTTCCTGGCGCCCTCGGCGGCCACCTGATGCGCGATCTGCGAGACCGTGAATCCGCTTTCGGCAGGCTGTCCCCCGGTCATCGCGACAGCGTCGTTATAGAGAATCTTGTAGGTGACGTTCACGCCGGCGGCCGCGGACGCGCGCAGCGCCAGCAGGCCGGAATGCGTGTAGGTGCCGTCGCCGAGATTCTGGAAGACGTGCGGCTCCTCGGTGAAAGGCGCCTGGCCGATCCAGTTCGCGCCCTCGCCGCCCATATGCGTAATCGTCGCGGTGCGGCGCAGCGGATTGTACAGCGCCATGCCGTGGCATCCGATACCGGCCATCGCGCGGCTGCCTTCGGGAACCTTCGTCGACGTATTGTGCGGGCAGCCCGAGCAGAAATAGGGCGTGCGCGGCGTCTGCGTCGCCGCCGGCGCGCGCTCCAGCGCCTCGAAACTCTCGAGTCGCGCGAGACGCTGGTCGAGCGCGGGATCGTCGTGGCCGAGCCGCTTGAGGCGTTGGACGATCGCCCGCGCGACCATGGTCGGCGACAATTCGTTGGTCGACGGCAACAGGGTCGCGCCGTTCTCGTCGCGCTTTCCGACTATGCTTGGCCGTCGGTCGGCCGGCATGTTGTAGAGAATGCGCACCAACTGGTCTTCGATGAAGCCGCGCTTTTCCTCGACGACGAGCACATCCCGCAATCCATCCGCAAAGCGCCGCGCGCCCTGCTCTTCGAGCGGCCAGGTCAGCGCCACTTTGTAGACCCGCAGTCCAAGCCCCTCTGCGCGGTCGCGTGAGACGCCGAGATCGGCGAGCGCCTGCATCACGTCGAGATAGGCCTTGCCGGTCGTGACGATCCCGAGCCGGGCCGGCTTTCCATCGATCACGATCTTGTCGAGCGCATTCGCCCGCGCAAATGCTGCTACCGCCTGCATCTTCGGCCCGTGCAGCCGCGCTTCCTGCACCAGCGGCGCGTCCGGCCAACGAATATTGAGACCGTCCGGCGGCATTTCGAAATCGGTCGGAATCACGATCTCGATCCGGGACGGATCGGTGTCGATCGAGGCGCTGCTTTCCACCGTTTCGGCGATCGTCTTGAATCCGACCCAGCAACCGGAATAGCGCGAGAGCGCAAAGCCGATCAGCCCTAGATCGAGGTAGTCCTGCACGTTGGCCGGGTTGATGATCGGCATCATCGCGGCGGCGTAAATCTGCTCGCTCTGGTGAGCGAGCGTGGACGACTGGCAGCCGTGATCGTCGCCGGCGAAGGCGAGCACCCCGCCATATTTCGACGTGCCCGCGCTATTGGCGTGCTTCAGCGCGTCGACGGACCGGTCGACGCCGGGCCCCTTGCCGTACCAGATGCCGAACGCGCCATCGACCTTGGCGCCGGGGAACATGCCGACCTGCTGCGAGCCCCATACAGACGTCGCCGCAAGATCCTCGTTGAGGCCCGGCTGGAAATGGATGTTGTGCGCCCTCAGATGCGACTTCGCGCGCCACAGCGCGTGGTCGTACATGCCAAGCGGGGAGCCCCGATAACCGGAGATGAAGCCGCCCGTTTTCAGCCCGGCGGCCCGGTCACGCTCGTACTGGAGGATTGGCAGGCGCACGAGCGCCTGAATCCCCGACAGGTAGATGCGGCCCGAGGGCAGCGTGTATTTGTCGTCGATCGAGACGTCGGCGAGCGCGGCTCGATCCGCGCTCGATGCGACGATCGCACCCTCGGACATGAGATTTCCTTCCAGTGTGCGCGGCGCAGTCTCGCGCCGTCTGTTTGCTTGGTGTCAGACTAGCCTGTTACAGGCGCGGCCGCATACCCGGACTTATGCATCCGCCGCGTTGCGCCCATGCCGCGGGCGTCCAGCCAGCCGACGGCGCGCGGCCATCGACTGGCGCCGCTTGCCACTTGCCAAGCTCGCCGGAATTGTTTCCCTAGGCTCGATGAGTCGCGCAGCCGGAGTTTCGCCATGGACGTCATCGACCGAAAGATTCTGCGCGAACTGCAGGCGGACGCCTCGATCTCCATCGCCGAACTGTCGGACCGCGTCGGCCTCTCCCAGACGCCCTGCTGGAAACGCATCCAGAAACTCGAGGCGGCCGGCGTCATTCTCGGTCGGGTCGCGCTGCTCGCGCCCGAAAAGATCGGGCTTGGCCTGACCGTCTTCGTATCCGTTGAGGCGCCCGATCACTCCGATCAATGGCTGCGCAAGTTCGCATCGGCCGTATCCGCCATGCCGGAGGTGATGGAGTTCTACCGGATGGCCGGGGACGTCGATTACATGCTGCGCGTCGTGGTCGCCGACATGACGGCCTACGACGCCTTCTACAAGCGGCTGATCGGCGCCATCCCGCTCAAGAACGTCACCTCGCGCTTCGCGATGGAGCGCATCAAGTCGACGACCGCTTACCAGATCGCCATGCCGCCCAAGGCGTGACGGGAGGCGAACGAGAAGATGCGGCCGCCCAACGAGATCGATTTCTGGCGAGGCTTCGCGCTCGTCACGATCTTCATCAATCACGTTCCGGGCATTTTCTTCGAGCGGTTCACGTCGCGGAATTTCATGATCGGCGACAGCGCCGAGATGTTCGTTTTTCTTGCGGGCTGGTCGCTGCGTTTCGTCGTGGGCTCGCATCCGCGGCGCGCGAGCGCGCACGATGTGACCTTCCGCGTGCTCGGGCGCGCGCTGGAAATCTACGCCGGGCAAATCCTGATCACGATGCTCGCGCTCGCGTTGCTCGCCGCCGCTTCGGTCTTGCTGTCCGAGCCCGCCCTTCTCGACTGGCACAACGCCAGCGCCGCCTTCCAGGATCCGGTCGAGGCCCATATCGGACTGGTTCTGCTGACGTATCAGCTCGGTTATTTCAACATCCTGCCGCTCTACGTCGTTCTGATGGCGACGGCCCCGATCTTCGCGCTGCTGGACCGCGCCTCGCCGTGGCTGCCGCTCGCGGTCTCCTTTTGCCTTTGGGTCTTCACGCTGACGACGGCGATCAATTTGCCGACCTGGCCGATCGAGGGGACCTGGTTCTTCAATCCGCTCGGCTGGCAGTTCATTTTCGTCGCCGGCTTCGTTCTCGCGCGCAAGGAGGGTCCGGGTCTGCTGGTGCGGCGCAATTTGCGCTGGATTCGGTACGTCGCTGCGCCCTTTGTGGTCGTCGGCGCCATCTCCGCCTGGAACGGTTTCGCGCCCTCGCCCGGCGATGTGCCGGACCCGAAACTTGTCTTTATGTTTGACAAAACCTATCTCTCGCCGGCGCGCGCGTTGCAGTTTCTCTGCGTCGTGGCCGTCGTGGGGGGGCTGTGGAAGCGGCTTCCCGGCTGGTTTGCGCCAATCAGCGAATATCTGTCCAAACTCGGCCGCAATTCGCTCGAGGTATTTTGCGTCTGCTCGGTGTTAAGTCTTTGCGGACAGATCGCCCGCTATGTTTACGGCGGCGGTATCGCCAAAGACACGCTCGTGTTAGCAGTCGGCATTGTTGTCATGGGGTTGAGCGCGTGGCTGACCGAATGGCGCGGAAGATCGCAGGCGGCCTCGTCGCAGGACTAAGCCTCGCGTGCCTGACGGCCGGGCTCGCGCGCGCGCAGGCGGCCGCCACGCCCGAGGCGCCTACGCCGCCGCCCTTGAGCGCGCTATGCCAGACGCCAAGTTCGGACATTGCGGCGCCGGCGCCCCTTCCGAATTTCGCCGCCGTGCTGGCCAGCAAGAAGAAGGCGCGCATTCTGGCGATCGGGTCGTCGTCCACCTACGGCGTGGGCGCGACATCGAGGTCGCGCAGCTATCCCGCACAATTGCGCGACATTCTGGAAAAGGCGCTGACCGGCGCGGACGTCGAGATCGTCAATCGCGGCATATCGGGCGAAGTGGCGGCGACGACCGCCGAGCGCCTGCGCAGCGAGGTCGTCGTGTCGCGCCCCGATCTGGTGCTCTGGCAGCTGGGCACCAACGACGCGCTCTCGCGCGTGCCTCCCGCCGAATTCGAGCATACGGTTCGCTCGACCGTCGACTGGCTGAAGGACGACAAGATCGATGTCGTGCTGGTCGGCCTGCAATACACGCCGAAGCTGGCGCGCGACGAAAACTATGCGGCGATCCGCGATACGCTGTTCAAGATCGCCTCCGACGAGAACGTGCTCTACATCCGCCGTTACGACGCGATGCGCTTCATCGAGAAAGCCCGCTCCGCGCCGGTGCTGTCGACCGACGAGTTTCATCTGAACGATCTCGGCTACCGTTGCATGGCCGAACATGTCGCGCAGGCGGTCATCGCCAATCTCTATGTCCGGCGGTTCCGTCCGACCCCGGCTTACGTTCCCTGAGGTCTCCGCCCGCCGGGTTGCCACCGCCGCCGGCTTGGGCTAGCTCAGGGGCGGGAAACGGAACATGGCCGAAAAGAAACCGCTCAATCTCTTGCACCTGTCGACGCTGGTCGCCGTGACCATCCTCGTCGGCACGGAGCTGGTCGGCGCCTCCTGGGCCGCCGGCTGGGCCATCGGCGGCCTGTTCCAGCTCGATTCCTCGATCAGCCGGATTATCGAAGTCGCCTTTGCGCTGCTCGGTTTCGTCGGTCTGTTCTTCTTCATGCGCACCGCCGTGCGCCACGAGCCGATCCGCGGCTGATCAGCCCCCGAGCTTCTGCCGCACCTCGGCCGGCAGCCGGATCGGCTTGCCTTCGGCGACCGCCGCCACCTTGACCTCGGCTGTCACCAGCGCCTCGTCGCCGCGCAACACGCGCTGCAGCAGAACGGCCGAAGCGCCCTTCACCTCCTGCGCGGAGGTTTCCACGATCAAGAGATCGTCCATCCGCGCCGGCTTGCGAAAATCGATGTTCATCGCCCGCACCACGAAGGCGAAAGGCGCATGCGCGCTCTCGCCGGCGTGGATCGCCTGCTGGTGGACGCCCAGATCGCGCAGCAGTTCCGTCCGCCCGCGCTCCATGAAGCGCAGGTAGGAGGCGTGATAGACGACGCCGGAAAAGTCGGTGTCCTCGTAATAGACGCGGATGGAGATGCGGTGCGGCGCGCTCATTGCGCTACCTAGCGGGCGCCGCGCCCGCGTATCAAGCCCGACGCCGCTTCGGGCGGCGCTCGCCGCCGCCCAGGAGCGCGCGCGCCTCCGCGAATTGCTCGATCATGCATTCGAACGCGCGACGCTCGGCGGTCGGGCGCGGCTCGCATCCGTCATATTCGATGATCGCCGCACGCTCCTCCCAAGCCTCGCGCACATGCTCGGGCATGGCGGCGAGACGATCGCGCCAGTCTGCGGGAATGACGGTCCGGACTTCGGTCTGGCTGCGGGCGACGGACAGGCGCATGCGTGCCTCGAAACATTTATGTTCACTATATGTTCTATATATAGAGGGTTTGTCAACAGGCGGCGCCAGATGATGATTTCGACGGTTGTCGATGTCAGGCGTCGTCTTCGCCGAACAGCCCGAACTGCGCCACGGGCCTTGCCGGCTCGGCGAGCCCCAGATGCCGGAACGCCTGCGCCGTCAGCAATCTTCCCCGCGGAGTCCGTTGCAAAAAACCCTGCTGCAGCAGATAGGGCTCGATGATGTCCTCGATCGCGTCGCGCGGCTCGGACAGCGACGCAGCGATCGTCTCGATGCCGACCGGCCCGCCGCCGAAGTTGAGCGCGATCATGTCGAGATAACGCCGATCCATCTGGTCGAGGCCGATCGCGTCGACGTCGAGCATGCGCAGCGCCTTGTCGGCCACCGCGCGCGTGACGACAGGGTCGCCGTCGACGATGGCGAAATCGCGCACGCGCCTGAGCAGCCGCCCGGCGATACGCGGCGTGCCACGCGCGCGTTTGGCGATTTCGTTCGCGCCGTCATCCGACATGTTCACGCCCAGCACGCGGGCGCCGCGCGCAACGATGCTCTGCAATTCCTCGACTGTGTAGAAATTCAGCCGGACGGGAATGCCGAAGCGGTCGCGCAACGGCGTCGTCAGCAGGCCCGCGCGCGTGGTGGCGCCGACCAACGTGAATTTCGCCAGGTCGATCTTCACCGAGCGCGCCGCAGGGCCCTCGCCGATGATGAGATCGAGCTGGAAATCCTCCATGGCGGGATAGAGGATTTCTTCCACCGCCGGATTGAGGCGATGGATTTCGTCGATGAACAAGACATCGCGCTCTTCGAGATTGGTGAGCTGCGCGGCGAGATCGCCGGCCTTGGCGATGACGGGCCCCGACGTCGAGCGGAAGTTGACGCCCATTTCGCGCGCCATGATCTGCGCCAGCGTGGTCTTGCCGAGCCCGGGCGGCCCAACGAACAGAACATGGTCCAGCGCGTCGCCGCGCTTTTTCGCAGCCTCGATGAACACCCGCAGATTGTTGCGCGCCGCCTCCTGCCCCGTGAAATCGGCGAGCGTCAGCGGCCGCAGCGAAGCGTCGGCATCGTCGTTTCGTTTTTCGGACGAGACGAGGCGGGGCTTGGCGTCGGTCATTGCGCCAGCTCCTTCAAGCCGCGCCGGATCAGCGCGCTCGTCTCGGCGGCTTCGCCCAGCGCCTTGACGCTCGCCGCCACGGCGGCGGCGGCCTGCGGACGCCCATAGCCGAGATTGACGAGAGCGGAAATCGCGTCCTGCACCGGCTTGGGCGCGGTTTTGGCGTCATCCGCGCCGGCGAGTTTAGCGACGACCGGATCGACGGCGGCGAGCGCGGGCGCCTTGTCCTTCAATTCAGCCACGATGCGCGCGGCGAGCTTAGGTCCAACGCCCGGCGCTCGGGCGACCGCCGTCTTGTCCTGCATTCCGATCGCAGCGGCGAGTTCGCCTGGCGCAAGCACGCCGAGAATGGCGAGCGCGACTTTCGCGCCCACGCCCTGCACGCTCTGCAGCAGGCGGAACCAGTCGCGCTCGGCGTCGCTCGTGAAGCCGAACAGGCGGATCGCATCCTCGCGCACCTGCGTCTCGATGGCGAGCGACGCGGCCTCGCCCGCCGCCGGCAATTTCTGCAACGTCCGCGCGGAGCATTGCACGACATAGCCGACGCCCTGCACGTCGAGGATCACGAAATCCTCGCCGTAGGAATCGATGAGGCCCTTCAGCTTGCCGATCATCCTGCGACCTTTACTGAGACCTTGGCGGTCAGCGCCCGCGTCCCGCGATGCTGCGCGTGACAGATCGCCACCGCCAGCGCATCGGCGGCGTCGGCGCTCTTCGCGTCGCATTTCGGCAGGAGCACGCGCACCATCATGGCGATCTGCGCCTTTTCCGCGTGCCCCGCGCCGACCACCGTCTTCTTGACGACATTGGCGGCGTATTCGGCGACCGACAATCCCGCCAGCGCCGGAACGACCAGCGCGATCCCGCGCGCCTGCCCGAGCTTCAGCGCAGATTGCGGGTCGCGATTGACGAAGGTCTCCTCGACCGCCGCCTCCAGCGGCGCATGGGCGACGATCACGCCGGCGAGCCCCTCGTGCAATTGCCTCAGTCTTTCGCCGAGCGGGCGGGCGGCGTCCGAATGCAATGTGCCGCAGGCGACGAAGGACAGCCGCGATCCCTCGGCCTCGATCACCCCCCAGCCGGTGTTGCGAAGGCCGGGATCGATCCCGATGATGCGAATCGATTTTGGCGACATGCGACAATTTACGCTGGCGCAACGCCGTCCGGTAGGCTCCAGCGCGACGTCCCGTCGCACAGGACCAATCTTGCCGCTGGCCGCGTCCGCGCCAGATTGGGAGAGACGCCCCCAAGGAAGGCCCGATGCTCGACCCCAGCGCGATCGACCTCGCCCGCTTGCAGTTCGCCTTCACGGTCGGCTTTCACATCGTCTATCCGGCGTTTTCGATCGGGCTGGCGAGCTATCTGGCGACGCTGAACGGCCTGTCGCTCGCAACGCGCGACCCGGCCTATCTCCAGCTCTTCGACTACTGGAAGCGCATCTTCGCCATCGCCTTCGGCATGGGCGTCGTCAGCGGGGTGGTGATGAGCTACCAGTTCGGCACGAACTGGAGCGTCTTTTCGGACAAGACCGGTCCGATCCTCGGCCCATTGATGGGCTACGAGGTCCTGTCGGCCTTCTTCCTCGAGGCGGGCTTTCTCGGCGTTGTGCTGTTTGGCCGCGAGCGCGTTGGACCGGCCTTGCATTTCTTCGCCACCCTGATGGTCGCGCTCGGCACCTTCGCCTCGGCCTTCTGGATTCTCGCCGTCAACAGCTGGATGCAGACGCCGGCCGGCTACGCCGTCAACGCCCAGGGGCAATTCATTCCCGCCGACTGGTTCGCCGCCATCTTCAACCCGTCTTTCCCCTATCGCCTCGTGCACATGGCGCTCGCCGCTTACCTGACGACCTCGCTCGCCGTCGGCGCGGTCGGCGCGCTGCATCTTCTGCGCGGCGACCGTTCGGCCTCCGTGCGGACGATGTTCTCGATGGCCATGTGGATGGCCGCGCTCGTCGCGCCCCTGCAGATTCTCGCGGGCGACCAGCACGGATTGAATACGCTCGAGCATCAGCCGGCGAAGATCGCCGCGATCGAGGGCCATTTCGACGGCGAGAAGCGCGCGCCGCTCATCCTGTTCGGCATGCCCGACATGGCGAATGCGCGCACCGGCTACAAGATCGAAATCCCGCTCGCAGGCTCGCTCATCCTCACCCATTCGCTCGACGGCTACGTGCCCGGCCTGAAAGACTTTCCGCGTGAAAACTGGCCGCCTTCGCCCGTCGTCTTCTGGTCGTTCCGCATCATGGTCGGGCTCGGCTTCGCGATGGCGGGTCTCGGGCTGTTCGGCCTGTTCGCACGCCGGCGAGGAACGTTCTACGACAACAGATGGCTGCATCGCGCCGCGCTCGCGATGGGGCCGGCCGGCTTCATTGCGGTCCTCGCGGGATGGGTGACGACGGAGGTCGGCCGCCAGCCTTTCGTCGTGCAGGGCCTGCTGCGCACGGCCGACGCGGCGTCGCCGATCGCGGCGCCCGCCGTCGCCGCTTCGCTCGTCGGCTTCATCGTCGTCTATGCGATCGTCATGGTGTTCGGCTTCATCTATCTCGGCGTCCTCATGAACCGGCCGCCGGACGCGCCCAGCGAAATGACCGATGACGCGCCGCTGCGCGCCGCAGGCGTTGCGACCGGCTTGCGCGCACGCGAGACGGGAGCGACGCGATGATCGACGCGATCGATCTGCCCCTCGTCTGGGCCGGGCTCATCGCCTTCGCCGTCCTCCTCTACACCTTGCTCGACGGCTTCGATCTCGGCGTCGGCATATTGTTTCCGCTGATGCGCGACAGCGATCATCGCGGACGCATGCTGTCCTCGATCGCGCCGGTATGGGATGGCAACGAGACATGGCTCGTGCTCGGCGGCGGCGGCCTGCTCGCCGTTTTCCCGCTCGCCTATTCGATCATTCTGTCGGCGCTCTATGCGCCGATCGTCCTCATGCTGCTGTCGCTCGTCTTTCGCGGCGTCGCCTTCGAATTCCGCTGGCAGACGCCGCGTGCGCAAAAAATCTGGGATCGGGCCTTCGCGCTGGGATCGCTCGGCGCCGCCGTCGCGCAGGGGCTCGCGCTCGGCGCGCTCGTGCAGGGCGTCCCCGTACAGGGCCGCGCCTATTCCGGCGGCTGGTGGGACTGGCTCACGCCCTTCAGCATCCTGACTGCGGCAGGCCTTGCGCTCGGCTACGCGCTCCAGGGCGCATGCTGGCTCATCTTGAAGACCGACGGCCGCCTTCAGCGGCGGGCCTACGATCTGGCGGCCTGGCTGGCTCCGGCGTTTCTCGCGGCGATCGGCGCCGTCAGCTTGTGGACTGTCCTGCTCAATCCGACCTATGCGACGAACTGGTTCTCGTGGCCGCGCATTGTCCTGTCGGCGCCGGTGCCGCTGCTGGTCGCAGCCGCCGGCTATGTGCTGATGACGGGCATAGCGCGTGAGAAGGAGCGCTCGCCGTTTCTGGCGACGCAGGCTTTGTTCATCCTCGGCTTCATCGGCCTCGGCGTCAGCTTCTACCCCTATATGGTCCCCAACAGCGTCACGATCTGGCAGGCGGCCGCGCCCGACAAGAGCCTCGCCTTCCTGCTGGTCGGCGCCGCGCCGCTGCTCGTCGTCATCCTCTCCTATACGAGCTACGCCTATTGGGTGTTTCGCGGGAAGACGCCCGCCGACCACCACGGCTATTGATGCCAGAACGCACGCCCCAAACGAAACAGGCGCCGCTCGCGCGACGCCTGCTGTGGTTCGTTGCCCTGTATGCGGGCGGCGTGCTCGCCGTGGGCGCAATCGCCTATGCGCTGCGCTACGTCGCGCGCTGATCAACCGCCCATCTTGGCGACGAGCGCGTCGGAAATCTCGAAATTGGCGTAGACGTTCTGAACGTCGTCATTGTCCTCGAGCGTTCCGATCAGCTTGAGGATCTTCTCGCCGGTCTCGTCGTCGAGCATGGTCGTGGACTGCGGCTTCCAGATGATCTTCGCCTTGCGGGCTTCGCCGAATTTCGCTTCCAGCGCCTTGGCGACTTCCGCGAAACTCTCCATCGCGGTCGTCACCTCATGCCCGTCCTCGGTGGTCGCGACATCGTCGGCGCCGGCCTCGAGGGCCGCCTCCATCATCTCGTCTTCGCTGGCGACCTTGGCGTCGTACTCGATCGAGCCGACGTGATCGAACATGAAGGACACCGCGCCATTGGCGGTCATTTCGCCGCCGGCCTTGGTGAAATAGGAACGCACTTCGCCGGCCGTGCGGTTGCGGTTGTCGGTCAGCGCCTCGACGATGACCGCGACGCCGCCGGGCGCGCGACCCTCGTAGCGCACCTCGTCGTAGTTTTCGCTGTCGCCGCCCGCCGCCTTCTTGATGGCGCGTTCAATATTGTCCTTCGGCATGTTTTCCGCGCGCGCCGCCAGCACGGCGAGCCGCAGGCGCGGATTCATGTTCGGGTCCGGCATGCCCATCTTGGCCGCGACGGTGATTTCGCGCGCGAGCTTGGAGAAGACCTTGGAGCGGATCGCGTCCTGCTTCCCCTTCTTGTGCATGATGTTCTTGAACTGGCTATGGCCGGCCATAGTCGTCTGTCTCCCGAAACGGCGCGAATTGGATTGGCGCGCTTATAAGCGCTGCGCCCGCGCGAATAAAGCCGTCAGGCCCAAAAGCCCGGAACGGCCTCCGCCAGCCTCCCGCCGAGCCGGACCGGCGCGATTTGCGTCGCCAGCCCGTCCACGCCCGTCTCCACCGCCACGCCGCAGAGCGTCGCCGCGCCGTCGGCGGGTTCGAAGCGCACGCCCGGCGTCTTGCGGGTGAACCGCCGAAGCGGCTCCTCCTTGTCCATGCCGATGACGGAATCGTAGTCGCCGGTCATGCCGGCGTCGGTCTGATAGGCCGTGCCGGCGGGCAGGATCTGGGCGTCGGCGGTCGGCACATGCGTATGCGTGCCGACGACCAGAGAGACGCGGCCGTCTAGGAAATGGCCGATCGCCTGCTTCTCGCTGGAAGCCTCGGCATGCACGTCGAAAATCGCCGCGTCGCAGCCGAGCCCCAGCGGACAAGCGGCGATCTCCCTTTCGATGGCGGCGAAAGGATCGTCCATCGCGTCCATGAACACGCGGCCGAGGACGTTGCACACCAGCACGCGATGGCCGTTCGCGCCTTCATAGAGGTAAGACCCGCGTCCCGGCGTGCCCGGCGGATAATTGACCGGCCGGATCAGCCTTTCCTGCCGCTCGATGAAAACCAGCGCCTCGCGCTGGTCGAAGGCGTGATTGCCCAGCGTGACGCAATCAGCCCCCGCCGCCAGGAATTCGTCGCAGATCGCCTCGGTGATCCCAAAACCGCCCGCGGCGTTCTCGCCGTTGACGACCACGAAATCGAGCGCCCAGCGCCGCCGGATTTCAGGCAATTTCTCGAGAAGAACGGCGCGGCCTGCGCGCCCCACGACGTCGCCGATGAACAGAAGACGCATCTAGTCAGCCGCTCCGAATCTGAATGTCTTTTGCTCCGTTACCACGTAATCGAGCGCCTGGTCGTGCGGCTCGGCGGGGATCGTCGCGACCTCCTGATCGGCGTAGGCGAGGCCGATCGCGACGACGACGCCGCGCGCCCGCAACGCCGCAAGCGTCGCGTCGAAATTGCCGCCGCCATAGCCGATCCGGCGACCCCGGGCGTCGAAACAGGCCAGAGGTACGAAGACGACCTCCGGCGAAAGTTCCGGCGCTCCGGCGAGCGGTTCCGAGAGGCCGAGCGGTCCCTTTTCGAGGTCGTCGCCGGGCGTCCAGGCGCGAAAACGCAGCGGCTTGCCGGCGCCCGTCATCACAGGCAGGGCGAGCCGATAGCCCGCCCTCGCGAGCCCCTCCAGCAGCGGCCGCGTCGAAATTTCGCTGCGGATCGGCCAATAGGCGGACACCGCCGCGCCGGGCGCGGCGACGCTGCGGACGAGGTCGAGCGCCCGCCGCGCGACCGCCTCGGCGGCCTCATGGGCTTCGGCCGGCTCAATCAGGTCGCGGCGCGCCAGCATATGGCGCCTCAGAGCGTGCTTGGACGCAAGATCCATCGTCATGGCGCCAGACTACCGGAGGCGGACCGCCGGAGAAAAGGCCGGAAAACGACAGGCAGGGGTGCGGGCCGCAGTGACCGTGGGACATCGACCCCGGGAACCTACAACGTAGGTGGGCGCCGTGGTGACCGAGCCCACGGGCAAGGTCAGGGACAGCTCCCTAAGGATCGATAAGGCCCCGGGAATACAAATCCACACGCATCCCGCAGCGCCGCAAGACCAATGTAGGCTGCGCGGATACGAAACGCCAGTGCGGCCGTCGGCTCGCCTTCAGGCTCCCGAAAGGCCGCGTTAACCTTTACGGCGGTTAACCCGCCCGACCCCGAAATATCAATCCGCGCGCAAGAAAAGTCAGCGACAACGGACCTTCGCGTTAGGAGAAAATTAAGGCTTAAGCGGAGCCGTTGATGAGGAAGAGAGCTGATAGCGCAGGCCTGCGGGCCTTCCTGCGAGATGAGAGCGGGCAACTTTCCGTCGTTCTGGCGGTCAGCGTTCTTCCGGCGCTCGCCGCCGCGGGCGCCAGCATCGATTATTCGCGGGCTATCGGCGCCAAGAGCTATCTCCAGGCGGCGGTCGACAGCGCTGTACTCGGCGCACAACTTCAAGACATCACGTCGAATGCCGCGCTGCAGACCTATGTGCAGCAGCAAGTGACGATTCCCGATGTCGCCGTCACGAGCGCGACCTATACAGCCGCCAGTACGCAGATGTGCGCGACCATTTCGCTGTCCGTGCCAACCATGATCATGAAGCTCATCCGCGTGAATTCGATAACGGCTACCGCAAGCGCCTGCTCGGTCAACGCCTCTTCGAGCACGGCGACCTATGAAATCGCCATGGCGCTCGACAATACCGGCTCAATGTCGGTCTCCGACAACGTGACTCATGTGTCGAAGATTTCGAGCGAGATCGCGGCAGCGAAGAATTTCGTCAACCAGGTCTTCAACGCTGCGGGATCGTCCAACGTTCAGATATCGCTCGTCCCGTTCACGACGGCGGTCAACGTCGGCACGGGCTACTCCAATGCGTCATGGATGGACACGTCCGGACAATCGTCAGTCCATTGGGAGAATTTCCCGAAACAGAACACCGCCGCGGAGCAAGCCTGGAATCCGCAATCGCGTTTCGACCTGTTCTCGCAGATCAACCAGTCCTGGGCCGGCTGCGTCGAAGAGCGCCCGCAGCCCTATACATTGACGGACGCAGCATCCGATCCCAGCAAGCCGGATACGCTATTTGTCCCTCTGTTTGCGACCGACGAAAGCGACAGCCCGAACAAGGGTTACAAATCGTACAACTCCTATCTGTCGGACAACGGCGGCTATTGCGCCACAGGCGACGCCTACGCGACCATCGACAAGACTGGAGCCTTCAAGGACGGCGCGAGTTTCTTCGGCGACGGACAGCAAAAGCTCTGCAAGTACGCAATCAAATGGGCCGCGAACAATCCGACTACGGCGGGCACGGCGACGTCGAGCGTGCAAAGCGCAATCTCGACCTTTATGACGAGTTCCTACGTCAATTCGCACCGCGACCAGAACAACTGGAACATGGGCGCGACGTCGAACACGTACTGGTGCGGCTACGGAAACAACGATGCGTACTGCACGCTGACCGGCGATCAAATCGCCTCGCTAATCGTCGACAACAATCTCTACAGCGTCAGCGCCAACAACACGACGGTCAGTTTCTGCACGCAATTCTCCGTATCGACGGACCGTTCCAACAACCTGTACGTGTCTTCCAGCAACGCCTGCTATTCCTATGGCGGCTACCATAATCAAAATCAGACGCTGCAGACCGACTCGTCGGCGAGCTTGCCGGCGAGTTACGTCAACAACCCGCAGGGCGCGCCCAGCGCCAACAACGCCGTTTCGCAGTCCGGCTACACGGCGTCGAGCACCATGACGCCTTGGGGCGGCAGCGGCTGGAACTATGGCGGCAACGGCTGGGGGACGGGGTCGGGCTGGGG
>CAZWJF010000001.1:0-401210 GCA_964634325.1 uncultured Rhodoblastus sp. | reverse complement strand
AGGTCAGGATGTAGAAGTAGCCGATGAAGCCGGTGGCGTAGAACACCGACTTACGGGCCGCCTTGGCGTCCGCAACCGTGAAGAAGCGCATCAGGATGTGCGGCAGACCGGCGGTGCCGAACATGAGCGCCAGGGCAAGCGAGATCGCCGAGATCGGATCGGAGATCAGCGAGCCGGGCGACATGATCGCGAGATGCTTCGGGTGCACCTCGACCGCCTTCTTGAACAGCGCCTCGGGGCTGAAGCCGAACGTGACCAGCACCATCAGCGCCATGAAGGTCGCGCCGCCGAGCAGCAGGCACGCCTTGATGATCTGCACCCACGTGGTCGCGACCATGCCGCCGAACGTGACGTACAGGATCATGAGCACGCCGACGATGACGACCGCGATCCAGTAGTCCAGACCGAACAGCAGCTTGATGAGCGCGCCCGCGCCGACCATCTGCGCGATCAGGTAGAAGGCGACCGTCACGAGCGTGCCGCACGCCGCCAGAACGCGGATCGGCGCCTGATCGAAGCGGAACGAGGCGACGTCGGCGAAGGTGAACTTGCCGAGGTTGCGCAGCGGTTCTGCGATCAGGAAGGTCACGATCGGCCAGCCGACGAGCCAGCCCACCGAGTAGATGAGGCCGTCGTAGCCGGAGAGGTACACCAGGCCCGAGATGCCGAGGAACGAGGCAGCCGACATGTAGTCGCCCGCGATCGCGAGGCCGTTCTGGAAGCCGGTGATGCCGCCGCCAGCGGTGTAGAACTGCGCCGCCGACTTGGTGCGGCTCGCCGCCCAGTAGGTGATGCCGAGCGTCAGCGCCACGAAGGCGGCGAACATGATGATGGCGTGCCAGTTGGTCGCCTGCTTCTGCGTCGCGCCGGAAATGGCGTCCGCCAGAGCGGGCGTCGCCATCATCAGGGCGAAGGCCCCGGTGAGGGATAGGGTCTTGCGCGTCATTACTTCGACTCCTCGACGATCTGCTTGGTCAGGCTGTCGAATTCGGCATTGGCCTTCGACACGTAGATGCCTGTCAGGACGAAAGCGGAGACGATGACGAGAACGCCGACCGGAATGCCGACCGTCGTCACGCCCGCGCCGAGCGCCGCGCCGAGCACCTTGGGCGCATAGGCGACCACGAGAATGAACCCGAGATAGATCGCCAGCATTACGGCCGACAAGGTCCAGCCGAGCGACTTGCGCTTGCTGACGAGCTCAATAAATTTTGGATTTGCTTCGATTTCTGTCCAGCTTTTCATGTGCGCCTCCCCGCACCGACCCTTTCGGTGATCTTGCCCGAATATAGAACGCGACGTCCTTGCTCCATGCAACTTTGGTCATGCCGGCGGCGGCGGATCGGCGTCCGAAACGCCCCAAACGGAACCCGCGGCCTGAAACGCAATCGATTCAAAACTTAACAACTTATTCTGCGCTGCAAACCGGCTTTCGCCCAATTGACGATTGCGCCGGCTCATTAGACGAAGGTTATATGCCTGCGACGTCGTGCCGTTCCAGCCCATGAACTAGATTCGCGCGGTCTCGGGCGTAGGGACGTGTTTCGACAGGCGAACGCAGCCACAAGAGAGACGAAACGAAACAGTTTCGGCCCGAGCTGCGCCGAACGGGGAAGGAACGAATGGAAGCGGGAGCAGCTGCGACGGGCGCGGCGCAGAGCAATGCGGAAGCCAGACCCATGACGCGCGGCGAGAAGCGCGTCGTGTTCGCGGCGTCGCTCGGCACCATTTTCGAATGGTACGACTTCTATCTCTATGGCGCTCTGACGACGATCATCGCGGATCAGTTTTTCGACCAGTTTCCGCGGACGACCCGTGAGTTCTTCGCCCTGCTGGCATTCGCCGCCGGCTTCGTCGTCCGCCCGCTGGGAGCGCTCGTGTTCGGCCGGATCGGCGATCTGGTCGGCCGCAAGTACACCTTCCTCATCGCCATCATGATCATGGCGCTGTCGACCTTTCTGGTCGGCCTGCTGCCCGGTTCGCGCGTCATCGGCGTGACGGCCCCGATCATCCTGATCGTGTTGCGCCTGCTGCAGGGCCTCGCGCTCGGCGGCGAATACGGCGGCGCGGCGACCTATATCGCCGAGCACGCGCCAAACGGGCGGCGCGGCTATTACACGTCGTGGCTGCAGACGACCGCGACGCTCGGTCTTCTCCTGTCGCTGGTCGTCATTCTTGCAACGCGCAGCTTCGTCGGCGAGCAGGATTTCGCCGACTGGGCCTGGCGTTTCCCGTTCTTCGTCTCGTTCGGCCTGCTCACGCTGTCGCTCTGGATCCGCCTCAAGCTCGCCGAATCCCCGGCGTTTCAGCGCATGCAGGCGCGCGGCGCCGGTTCGCGCGCGCCGCTGACGGAGGCGTTCGGGCGCTGGAACAACGCCAAGATCGCCATTCTCGCGCTGTTCGGTCTGATCGCCGGGCAGGCGGTGGTTCTTTATACGAGTCAGTTCTACGCGCTGTTCTTCCTCCAGTCGGCGCTGCAGGTCGATGGATACACCTCCACCGTGCTGCTCGCCTGGGCGTTGACCTTCGGCGCGGCGTTCTTCGTATTCTTCGGCTGGCTTTCGGACAGGATCGGCCGCAAGCCGATCATTCTGGTCGGCTGCATCGTGGCGGCGCTGGCCTACATCCCGATCTTCAAGCAGATTTCCGCGCTGGCCAATCCGACGCTCGATCGCGCCGTCGAGAATGTGAAGGTCGCAATCGTCGCCAGTCCCGCCGATTGCGGTTCGCTGTTCAACCCCGTCGGCACGCGCGTGTTCACCACGTCCTGCGACCTTGCGCGCGACATGCTGACCCAGTCCTCCGTGCGTTACACGATGGAGCAATCGACCGCCGCCAAGGGAACGATCGTGCGCGTCAACGGCGTCGATCTGCCGTTCGACGCGGCCCGGCCGGCCGAGACCGGCGGCGCAATCCGCAATGCGCTGCAGGCTGCCGGCTACCCCGCCGCGAACGATCCGAACATTGTGCGCATGACCGGCGTGTTCGACGTCTTCCGGGTGCAGACCGCAGGCCTGATCGGCCTGTTGTTCGTGCTCGTCCTGTTCGTCACCATGGTGTACGGCCCGCTCGCGGCCGCGCTGGTCGAGCTGTTTCCCACGCGCATCCGATACACCTCGGTGTCCCTGCCCTACCACCTGGGCAACGGCTGGTTCGGCGGCCTGCTGCCGGCGGTGTCCTTCGCCATGGTCGCGCAGTCCGGCGATATTTATTACGGCCTGTGGTATCCGATCGTCGTGGCGATCATGACCGCCATCGTGGGCATGGTCTTCATTCCGGAAACGAAGAATCGCGACATCTACATCGGCGATTACCCTCGGGACGGCGCGCGTAAATAGGCGAGCCTTGATTTCGACGTCCAGATCGTCGATTTACGGGCGCGGGCCGGGTTAGCACAGCGGTAGTGCAGCGGTTTTGTAAACCGAAGGTCGGGGGTTCGATCCCCTCACCCGGCACCAGTTTCCCTTGCAACCGCGGCTACGCGACGCCGCCGAACCGGACGCCGGACAGCCTGGCCATGTCCGGCTTCCACGTCACGAGATCGTCGGCGCGGAACTTCGAGAGATGGTCGTGGCCGCAGGCGCGCGCCATCACCTGCATCAGCTCGACGGAGGCGCCGAGAAAATTGGCGAGACGCTGCGCTGATTTGTCGACCGACAGCCGAGCGACCAGGTGGGGCTTCTGCGTCGCGACGCCGACCGGACAATTGTTCGTGTGGCACGCGCGCATGGCGACGCAGCCGATCGCCTGAAGCGCGGAATTGGAGATCGCCACCGCATCCGCGCCGAGCGCCAGCGCCTTGACGAAATCGGCGGGCGTCCGCAGCCCTCCGGTGATGATGAGCGTGACATCCGCGCGATCCGAAGCATCGAGATGCTTGCGGGCCCGGGCGAGCGCCGGGATCGTCGGCACCGATATATTGTCGCGCAATACGGTCGGCGCGGCGCCGGTGCCGCCGCCGCGCCCATCGAGGATGATGTAGTCGACGCCGACCTCGAGCGCTGCGTCGATATCCTCCTCGATATGCTGCGCGGACAATTTATAGCCGATCGGAATTCCGCCCGCGCGCTCGCGCACCGCGCTGGCGAAATCGCGAATCTGCGAGACCTGCGTCCAATCGGGAAACCGCGACGGCGAGATCGCCGGTTCGCCCTCTTTCAATCCGCGCACCTGCGCGATCCGGCCGACGACTTTTTCTCCCGGCAGATGCCCGCCGACGCCCGTCTTCGCCGCCTGGCCGCCCTTGAAGTGGAAGGCCTGCACGCGCGAGACCTTGTCCAGCGAAAAGCCGAACCGGGCGGATGCGAGTTCGTAGAAATATCTCCGGTTCGCCTCCCTTTCCTCCTCCAGCATTCCGCCTTCGCCGGAACAGACGCCCGTACCCGCCAGATCAGCGCCCTTCGCGAGCGCCACCTTCGCGGTCGCCGAGAGCGCGCCGAAGCTCATGTCCGACACGAGGATCGGAATGTCGAGCTTTAGCGGCCGACGCGCGCGCGGCCCGACGACGACGTCCGTTCCAACCGGATGGTCGTCGAGCAACGGCGGCGTCGACAATTGCGCCGTCACGATCTGTATGTCGTCCCAGCTCGGCAGCAGGTCGCGCGGCACGCCCATCGCCGCGATGACGCCATGATGGCCGGTCTTCCTCAGCCCTTCGCGCGCGTAGCGCTGGATCAGCGCGTTGTGCGGTTCTTCAGGGGTCCCATGGCTCGTGTCGGCGTAAAGGCCGAGATAGGCGTCGCGGTCGAACGGCTGGGGATGATCCTTCGCCCACGCGGCGATCTCGTCGGCGTCGACCAGAATTTCACCGTCTTCGATCCAGTGAGAGAACTTCTTCAGCGCTTCGGCGTTGCTGTACTCGGAAACGCCCGTGTCGAGCCTGTAATCCCAGTCGTGCAGGCCGCACACGAGATTGTCGCCGCGCACGAAGCCATCCGCCATCAGAGCGCCGCGATGAAGACAACGACCGTAAAAGACGGAAACCGCCTCGTCGTATCTGACGACGACGAGATCGACCTCGCCCGCCAGCGCATATGCGGGCTGACGATCCGGCAGGTCGCGCAATTTCGAGATCGCGATCTTTCTCATTGCGTAATTCCTCCGAAGCGGGAGAGGCTACGTCGTTGGGCGCCGCAATGGCGACCTTAATCGATCGCCGTCGCATTGTGGACCATGCGCGCGCCGACCCATTGGCTAGCCGCGCCATCGCCATCAGCGGACAACGCGATCGTATCTCGCGCGGCGATAGCGACGCGCTATCGTGACGGAAGGCGATCGATATTTCACTCGTAGCGCCGCCTGCCGATAATCGGACATGCCTCAGCAAGCCGCCGAGGCGTCTTCGATGGAGGCGTACAATGAACATCCTGAAGCTCGCTCTCGTCTGCGGAGCGCTCGCCATTTCCGCTCCCGCCTTCGCAGCGGGACCGTGCCCTGCCGGTAGCGGCAACGTCACCAGCGTTTCCGCCGCGAAGCCGGAAAGCAACGGCAACGTGACGACCGTCTCCGCCGCGAAGCCCGAGTCGAACGGCAACGTCACCAACGTTTCCGCCGCCAAGCCCGAGAGCAACGGCACCGTCACGACCGCTTCCGCCGCCAGGCCGGAATCGAACGGCAACGTGACGACCGCTTCTGCGGACTGCAAGTGACGGCGTGAACCACACGATCTGAAATGGCGCGTCCGAGCGACGCGCCATTTTCTTTTGCGCGCAGCTGATCGCGCGTCCGCTTAAGCGCCTGCGTTTCAGCGTCGAAATGTCGGAGAAGCAGGTCGCCCGCCGATCGAGACGGCGCAGGATTCTGGCGCGCAGATAGACGCCCGTCGCACGCGCGGAAACGGGCGTCTTCGTTTCAGAGAAAACAACAGTCGCGACTCGCGCGCCTCACTCGACGATCGAGACGTCCACCCAGCGATCGCCGTCGCGGCCCGACACGAGCAGCAGCGCCGAGGACTTTCCCTTCTTGTTGAACAGGGCGTCGATCGCTCCGCCCATTTGGTCGACCGTGCCGACCGGCGCGCCGCCGACGCGTTTGACGATGTCTCCTTCGCGCAGTCCGGCCGTCCAGGCGACGGAGCGCTCGATGATCGACTTCACCGTGGGGCCGTCGGGCGTATCCGCGAACGCGACTCCGAAGTCGGAGTAGTCGTTGAGCTTCGGCGGCGTATCCATTTTGGAGGCCCAGATCTCCTGCGGCCATTCTCCGATCGAGACCGGCAGGGTCACTTTCGCGCCGTCGCGATAGAGCTCCAGCGGCAGCGTTTTCCCCGCAGAGCGCGCCACGGCGCGATTGAGCGACGACGTGCCTTCGATCAGGCTCTCGCCGAGCTTGACAAGGATGTCGCCGATTTCAAGTCGCGCGCGAGAGGCTGGACCGTTCGGCGTGATTTTCGAAAGAATGACGCCCTTCTCGACGGGCGCGCCCGCAGCGCGCGCCATCTGCGTCGTGAGAGACTGGCCCGTGACGCCCAGCCACCCGAACCGCGGCGAGCCGTATTTCACGACGTTGTCGACGAGAAACTTCACGTCGTTGATCGGAATCGAGAACCCAATTCCGATGGAGCCGCCCTTGTTGCGCGTGTAGATCGCCTGGTTTACGCCGATCACTTCGCCGGACATGTTGAACAACGGACCGCCGGAATTGCCCTGATTGATCGTCGCGTCGGTCTGGATGAGATCGTCGTAGGCGGACAGGCCGGCCTGGCGATGAAACGCGCTGATGACGCCGGACGAGACGGAGCTCGAGAATCCAAGCGGATTGCCGATAGCGACCACACGATCGCCGATGCGCGCTTTCGCGCTGTCGCCGAGCTTCGCCACCGGCAACGGGCGGTCGACGTCGATCTTCAAGAGCGCTATGTCGAAGGTCAGAGCCTTTCCGACCAGCCGCGCCGGAACATGTTCGCCTGTGGAAAGCGTCACGAAAATCGCATAGGCGCCGTCGACGACATGGCGGTTGGTGACGATCAGACCGCCCTTGTCGACGATGAACCCTGAGCCGACCTCGTCCTGGATGAGCGTCGTCTTGCCGGGCGGCATTGCGTCGCCGGGCTCCGCTTTCGCGAGACCGCGCGTGGAGATGTCGACGAACGCCGGCAGCGCATCCGCAGCAAGGTCGGCGACAGTCCCGTATTCCGCGCATGCGGGCGTCGTCGCCGCGACAGCGGCGAGAGCGAGCGCGGCGGCGATGAAATTGCGCATGGCGTTCTCCCTCCATTCCCGGTCACCGTGCGGACTGCCCGATCGCTGGCTCGGCGCGATCGCTCATCCGCGCGGGATCGACGGCATCGCGGCGCAGTTCGTGCAGATAGAACCCCTCGCGCTTGTCCACATCGGCGCGCCAGGGTTGCTCCGCGAGCGCCTGCCGCGCGTCGCGATATCCGGCGTCCCACCGCATCCTGATGCTCGACCGGCTGAAATCGATGTCCTTGGTGTGATCTTCATTGCCGAGCTGCGGCGAAAGCAGCCGCACGACATGCATGCGCGTCAGGCAACCGTGGCTCGCGATCTCGCGCACGTCGGGCCTCTCCAGAACCTCGGCCGGCAGGAGACCGACAAGCTCCGAGATGGCGTGGCGCATGCGATGCAATTGCGCCTGGCGCATGATGAGCGTGGCCGCGCGGCTGGAATATTGCAGGTCCTTCTGCCGGTTCATCACCTGAAGGATCGAATCCGGCTCGGGGCCATCGGGGTTCCACACGTGGACGGCGAAGATCAGCGAGCTCCTGCGGGGAAAGTCGTCGAATACGGCTTCGACGGGCGTGTTTGAAAGAATGCCGCCGTCCCAGTACAGTTCGCCGTCGATCCGCATCGCGGGAAAGGCCGGCGGCAGCGCGCCGGAGGCGAGGATGTGGGCGACGTCCAGCGTCTCGTCGCGGCTGTCGAAGTACCGCATCTGCGACGTGCCGACATTGGCGGCGCCGACCGTCAGGCGCGGACCGTCCTGTCCGAGCCGCTTGAAATCGACGAGCTCTTCGAGCGTACGACGCAGCGGCATCGTCGAGTAATAGCCTGCGGCCTCGGGCGCGAGACGCACATGCTGCCCGAGAAACGCCAGCGGATTGGGTCTGAAGAAACCTTCCAGACCGAGGTTCACGGTCGTCCAGTTCGGCAGCGCGTTGCCAAAGGCGGATGCGGCGGCGAATGCGAGTTCGAAGGCCGGCGAATGGCCGACCCGATCCCAGAACGCGCGCAACCGCTCGATGCGACGTTCGGGTTCGTTGCCGGCGATCAGGCTGGCGTTGATCGCCCCGATCGAGGTTCCGATCACCCAGTCCGGCTCGACGCCGGCCTCGTGCAAGGCCTGATAGACGCCGGCCTGATAGGCGCCCAACGCCCCGCCGCCCTGGAAGACGAGGACCACCTGGGTCTTGCCGTCGTGAAGGTCCGGCGCGTCCGCGCCGTCGGCGTATCCGCAGACATGATGCTTGTCGCTCATTGCTCCCTCCCTCAATGCGCAGTCCATCCGCCGTCGGCCGCCAGGGCCGCGCCGGTGATCGAGGCCGCCCCGTCGCTGGTCAGGAACAGGGCGATGGCGCCGATTTCCTCGACGCTCGCGAAACGCTTGTTGGGCTGTTGCGCGAGCAGCACGTCGCGGACGACCTGTTCGCGCGGGATGCCGTGCGCCTTGGCTTGCCCGTCGATCTGCGCCTCGACGAGCGGCGTGTAGACGTAACCAGGGCAGATCGCGTTGCAGGTGACGCCCGATTCCGCCGTCTCCAGCGCAATGGTCTTGGTCAGGCCGATCACGCCGTGTTTGGCGGCGACGTAGGCCGATTTGAAAGGAGACGCCACCAGGCCATGCGCGGAGGCGACGTTGACGATGCGGCCCCAGCCCTTCTCGCGCATGCGAGGCACGGCGAGCCGCGCGGTGTGGAAGGCCGCGCTCAGGTTGATCGCAAGGATCAAGTCCCACTTTTCGACCGGGAAGGCTTCAATCGGCGCGACATGCTGAATGCCCGCGTTGTTGACGAGAATGTCGACGCCGCCGAAACGAGACTCGGCCTCCGCCATCATCGCTTCGGTCGCTTGCCTGCTCGATAGATCCGCATCCGAATGTTCGGCCTCCACGCCATGGGAGGCTCTCAGTTCGGACACGATTTTCGCGACGCCGTCGCGGTCGCCGAAGCCATTGATGATCACATTCGCGCCAGCGGCCGCAAGACTGCGCGCGACCCCCAGCCCGATGCCGCTGGTCGATCCCGTCACCAGCGCTGTCTTGCCCGCGAGCGCTCGAACCTCGCGACGATCTTGCTTCGACGAACTTGTCATGGCGTCCTCTCGCGTTGCGTTGATCTCCATGTCGCAAGGATCGATGAGATCGCGTCCCGAAGAAAATGCCGGTTCGCTCCTGAAACCATAGGCGCTGGTTATCCGTTGGAGCGCGCCTGAATGACGATCGACGGTCATGGCTCGCCTCTCGAAATTGCGGAACGGCGCGCGCAAGGTTCGCCAGCTCCGGCCACGGAGTTCATTGGTTCTCGAGCTTTTCGAAGATCAGAGCGGCGAGATAGCCATACAGCACGTGGCCCGCCCAGCTCATGAAGGACAGCAGCGCTGCGCCATCGAGCAGAAGGAACGGCAAACCCGCGAGCGGCGCCATGATCCCGAGCGCGTTGAACCATGTGAACGAGCCCCAGCTCAGCGCATCGCGATGCGCCGCCGACGGATTGACGAAACGCGTCGCGGTCGTGAGCGCCACGACCAGCCAGAACACGGTCTCGCCGACGTCGAAGCCATGTTGAATTGCGCGCCAGCCGATGGCGCCGGTGAAGATGGCGAGCACGGCGGCGTCGAGGATGACGCCCCAATTCCTGACGAACCGCGACACGACCAGATAGGCGATCGGGTAGCCGAAAACGCCGACGAGATAATGAATGAACGTCGCGGTCGACAACGGCAGATCGATCTTCGTCCAGTGCAGAACGAGAGAGCGGACGAGTTCCGGCGGCTCCAGGGGGCC
This sequence comes from uncultured Rhodoblastus sp., assembly GCA_964634325.1. Taxonomy (GTDB): domain Bacteria; phylum Pseudomonadota; class Alphaproteobacteria; order Rhizobiales; family Beijerinckiaceae; genus JAJXWB01. Next base: position 391,250 of record CAZWJF010000001.1, on the reverse strand, counting down.
GCCGACCACCCAGGCCGTAATCGTGCGCGCCCAGATTTCCCAGGCCATCAGCGCGCAATAGCCGCCGATCGCCAGATTTCGTAATGTGCGCGCCGATGGCAGCGCGAGTTCTTTGTTCGCGATCGGGCTGGTCGTGCTCATGTCGGCGCTCCTGAGAAATCGACGGGGCTTCGCCGGCCGGCGAAGACCGATAGCGCCTGAAGCGGCAGGCGCGTCGTCACGATAAGTCCGGTTGACAGGCGCTTGGGGCAAAGTATCGATAGCTTTCTGCTATCGCCGCCGGAGGTAGAAGGAACTCGTCGACGGACGGGGGACGACGATGGAAATGCATCAGGTCCGGTATTTCCTCGCGGTCTCGCAAACCATGAATTTCACGCGGGCCGCCGAGCAATGCCATGTCGCGCAGCCCTCCCTCACGCGCGCGATCAAGCTTCTCGAGGATGAGCTCGGCGGCGACCTCTTCCGGCGCGAGCGCAAGCTCACCCATCTCACCGAATTCGGCCAGCGCATGCTGCCGTTCCTGCGTCAGTGCTACGAGAGCGCGCAGACGGCGAAGACGCTCGCCAAGACGATCCGTACAGGCGCGCTGGCGCCTCTGCCCATCGCGGTTTCGCGCTCCGTCGAATTCTCGGTCCTGACGCCCGTGCTCGTCGAACTCGCAAGGAATTTTCCCGGGCTCGAACTCAAGTTCGCGCGGGGCGGAGAGGCCGAAGCGTCGGCCTCGTTGAAAAAGGGCGACGTCGAACTGGCGATCGCGGGCGACTTTGCCGAACGATGGGATCGCCTCGATTCCTGGCCGCTTTTCTCGGAGCCCCTGTTCGTCGTGGTATGGCAGGGACACAGGCTCGCCAATCGCGACTCCGTCGAGCCGGCCGCCCTCGCCAACGAACGCATTCTCCTGCGCCCCTACTGCGAGACCTGCGAACGCGCGCTCAAGCTCGTGAAAGGCGACGCCGCCGCGTCGCGCTCGCATGAGGTCGCCTGCGACGAGGATGTCGTGAAATTGATCGAGGCCGAACTCGGGGTTGGAATATTGCCGGCGAGCGCGGCATGTCCGCCATCCTTGCGCAGAATCGCGGTGCGCGGCGCTTCGCTCGAGCGCACGGTTCACCTTTATTCCGTCGCCGGACGCGAAAGGTCGCCGGCCGCCGCCGCCATCATGAAGCTCCTGCGCGCGCGCGACTGGACAGCGGCGAGCCCTTCCTAGAGTCAACCTCGGCGGCCGCGCTCGAAACCAAAGCCAAAGACTATTGGAACGCCGATGCGCATCGGCGGATTGTCGTCGCGTCGAGCAACGTTCGCGGAGGCCGTCATGAAACGCATCTCACAATTCGTCGGCGCAGCCTGCGCATTGCTGCTTCTGACGATGTTCGCCGGCGCGGACCAGAAGGAGGACGTCTTGCGCCTCTACCGGGATTTCGCCAGCGCCCAGAATGCGCGCGATCTGCCGGCGGCGCGTCGGCTGTTGTCCGACTCCCCTGATTTTCTGTGGGTCAGCGACGGTCGTCCGGTGTGGGGCGCGGACGCCATGATCGAACGGATGGCGACCTTTCAGAAATCGGATGTCTGGCGCGTCGAGCCTGCTCTCGATCGCTCGCGCGCTGTGGCGCTCTCGAACGACGTCGCCTTTCTTCACATACCGCTCGCGTTGACCATCGGCGCGAGAGAAAAGCCCGATCGCCTGCCTTTCCTCGTCGGCATGATCGCCAAACGCACGTCGGCGGGTTGGCGTATCGCGACGCTGTTCACCACCGGCGACAAGACCGGCGAATAGCCCGAGCGCCGGGCCATCAGGTCGTCGCCGCTCCGGCTCTCTGGATCGCGGCGACGATCTCGTCGATCGCCATGCGATTGAACCGAAAATCGGGATCGACCATGCGCGCGACGATCTTGCCGCCGCTGTCGACGACGAAGGTGGCGGGCGCCGGCAAAAACCAGCTGTCGTTGCCCTGAAAGATCGGCATTCCATGTCCCATGCGCCTGAACAGACGCACGAGTTCGTCGCCTATGTAGAAGCCAAGGCCGAGTTCCAGCGCGTAGACGCCGTCGATGTCGGAAAGGACCGGAAACGGAGCGCCGCGCTCGCGCACGATCTTCGTGTACGCCTGCTTCTCCGGCATGATCGATATGGTGCTTGCGCCATGGCGCGCGACCTCCGCCTGCGCTCTGGCGAGCGAGTCGATCTCGATCCGGCAGAACGGACACCAATGCCCGCGATTGACGCTGATCACAGCCGGTCCTGACGCGGTCCATTCGCTCAGTCGACGCAAATGCCCATCCTGATCCGGCAACACGAACTCGGGCAACGCGTCGCCGACATCGGGCGCGTGCTTGCCGAGTTCGGCGGCGCGCAGCCGATCAATCAGCGCTTCGTAGGCCATGGCGACCGCCGGGTTCAGACGCTCGAGCTCGCGCGCGTAGCTGGCCAGAGCGTCGGCCATTGTCATGTCCTGGGCGAGGATCGCGGCAAGCGCCTCGGGCAGCGTCGAATGGACGTTCATGGCGATCATCGTCCTGCTTTCCTGCTCCGCTCCATTCTAGCGCGTCCGCGCCGAATGGCGACGCCTGCTGGCGCCGAACTATTCCGCGCCGCGGGTCGCGGCCCTTTCGACAGCCGCGACGATCCGGTCGATCGCCAGCCTGTTGAACCGGAAATCCGGATCGACCATGCGCTCGACCACCCGACGCCGGCGATCGACGACGAATGTCGCCGGCACCGGCAGAAACCAGAACTCGTTGCCCTGAAAGACCGGCAACCGATTGCCTGAGCCGTTGAGGATGCGCACCAGTTCGTCGCCGATGTAGAAACACAGACCGAGCTGCAGGCTATAGGCGCAGTCGATATCCGACAGGATCGGAAATGGCGCGCCGCGCTCCCGCACGACGCGCGCATAGGGCTGCCTTTCCGGCATGATCACGATCGCCGAGCCGCCTGCCCGCGCAATCTCGTCTGCGGCTTTCGTCAGCGCGTCGATCTCGATGACGCAGAACGGACACCAATGCCCGCGGATGATGCTGACCACGACCGGGCCATTGTCGAGAAACTCGTCGAGCATTCGCAATCGACCGGTTTCGTCGGTCAGCATGAACTCCGGCAATATTTCTCCGATGTCCGGCGCATTGACGCCGGTTCCCGCGGCGCGAAGGCGCCGGACCAGGGACTCGTTCGCGCGAGCGACGGTCGGGTTCGCTTGTTCCAGATGGGCGGCGAAGGCGGCGAGCGCATTCGACAACGTCATGTCCTGCGCAAGGAGCCTGGCGAGCGCTTCCGGAAGATTTGCATGATTGGGCATGAGCGCTCCGCGCAATTTCACCTGACATCAAGAGCGTAAGTCGCAGCCGCGCGGCCTTCCAATAGCGATTGCCTATCGAAGGCCCGCCGACCGCCTCCGCCTGCGCCAGATAGCCAGCCGCTATTCAATCGCAAGCAGATCGATATTTCAGATCCGCGCAGGCCGTCGACAGACTGGCGCCCGTACAGAAAGCCTGTCTCGCAGGCTGCAATTCGGACGGGAGCCGCCATGGCGCAGTCTGTCACAGGTCTTGCACCGATCCTCGCGGTCACGCAGAACGCACGCCGCAACTTCGTCATTGCGACTATCGCCTTCCTCACGCTGGTCGACCTGTTCGCGGCGCAGGCGATCCTGCCCGCGCTCGCGCAATCCTATGCGGTTTCGCCGTCTGTCGCAGGGCTCGCCGTCAACGCCTGCACGCTCGGCATGGCGGTCGCGAGCCTGGCCGTCGCGCTGCTCAGCGCGCGCATCGAGCGCCGGCGCGGCGTCGTCATGAGCCTCTGCCTTCTGTCCGCGCCGACCCTGCTGCTCGGGTTCGCCCCGGACATAGCGACTTTCGCCACGTTGCGCGCGATGCAGGGATTGTGCATGGCGACCGCCTTCTCTCTCACGCTCGCCTATCTCGGCGAAAACTGCCTGTCGCATGCGGCCGGCGGCGCCTTCGCCGCCTACATCGCCGGCAACGTCGCCTCCAACCTCGTCGGACGTCTCCTCTCTGCTCTGCTGGTCGACCACCTCGGTTTGCGCTTCAATTTCATCGCCCTCGCCCTGCTCAATCTGGCGGGCGCCGCGCTCGCGCTCGTCAGCCTCCGGGCCGGCCGTCGCGCGGCCGCCGACTTTGCGTCTGGCGCCGGCCTCGCGGGAATTCGCGCCAACATCGAACGTCCGGAGCAGCGCTCCGCCTATCTGATCGGCTTCTGCATCCTCGCGGCTTTCATCGGCGCCTTCACCTTCGTCAATTTCGTGCTGGCGCGCCCCCCGATTTCCCTCGACTCGATGGCGATCGGACTTGTCTATTTCGTGTTCGCGCCTTCGCTTCTCACGACGCCTCTCGCCGGCGCTGCGGTCGCCTCGTTCGGCGCGCGGCGCGCGCTGCTCGCCGGGCTTGCGCTCGCGATCCTCGGCCTTCCGTTCCTCTTGTCAGTCAACCTGACGCTGATGCTGTGCGGTCTGACGATGGTCGGCGTCGGCGCTTTCTTCGCGCAGGCCGTCGCCTCCAGCTATGTCGCGACGCAGGCGCGCGAAAACCGCGGCGCAGCGAGCGGCCTCTATCTGGCGAGTTATTTCTCCGGCGGCCTCGTCGGCGCGGCAGCGCTTGGCCTGACGTTCGAACGCTTCGGTTGGCCGGCGTGCGTCGCAGGCGTGTTCCTCGCGCTCGCCTGCGCGGCCTTGGCCTCGCGCAATCTTCGATAGCTCTTGCGCCTTCACGGCGAAGCCGGCCGCGCCGTCATCCGGCCGACGAACAAAGGAGAGAAACATGACCAACAAGACGACGCGACTCACACTGGCGCTGGCGGCCGCTGCGGCGGGCGCTTTCCTCGTCGACGCGGGACCGGCCTCGGCTGGAACCTGCCCGCCGGACAAGGTGCTCAAGACGCCGCGCGCCATCGAGTCGAAAGAAAGCGTCGGCGTCGCGCGCGAAACGCTTTCGACCGTCAATCTCAAGGGCTGGCGCAGCGTCGGCGATCTCTTCCTCCGCACGCGACGCCTCACCATCGCAGGGCATGGAATCGTGCCCACTCACAATCACGAGGACCGGCCGTCGATCGTGTTTGTGGTGAAGGGCGAACTGATCGAGCACAGCACGCTCTGCTCCACGCCGATCCGCCACAAGGCCGGCGACTGGACGCCCGAGTTCGGCCCCGGGCACGGGCATTGGTGGGAAAATCCGAATGCGACGGAAGCTGTCGTGACCTCCTCCGATGTCGTCGATCAGGAGACGATCGATCTCGACAAGCCGAAGATGGACATGTGAGCTGAACCGAACGCGCAGCGGCCGCGCTTTCGCCGGTCGCTGTCGTGTCCTCGCCGCCGCCCCTCGATAGCGCTCGGCTATCGTAATTCTGCCCGCTTCCTTCGGCGCGCGGCTGTAGTGTCTAGGAACGGAATTTGACGGGCCTTGCGTCGGATCCAGGAAGGCATCCGCCCGAGGCGCGTTACGGACATGGGGGCGAACGATGACGATGTCGGGAATGCAACACGCTCTGGAGCAAAGGACCGGCCCAAGCCGAACAGCGCTTCTTTGCGCAGCGCTGGCTGCGCTCGCCGGCGTCGCCGCGATCGGGGCCGTCAATCTGCTTGCGGCCGGAAACGTCGAGATTCTGCGTCCCGAACCCTCGCGCGTTGCGGACCTGCGGCAGTGGTCGTGGACGCCTGCGCAGACGCAGCCCGGCTCTCAGCCCTGACCTTGCGCCCCTGGCCGGCGACGATCGGCGATCAGCGCTTACGCAAACGCGCGACGCCGTCGCAAGATCACACCATTGTGTGCGCCCGCATATTGCCTTTGGCGTTCGATGCGCCGCAGGATCGCGCGACCGTACCACTTGTCGACCGCGGCTGAAGGGGCGCGATCATGAACGTAGCGACGATCGTCGTGACCGCATGCGAGGCCTGGTTGGCGATCGGCGCGTTCGTCGGCCTCTGGTTCGTGGTCTTCGCGATCGACCGCATCGATCCGGCTGCGCACGGCGCCTACGCATTCCGTCCGCTGCTGCTGCCCGGACTTGCATTGTTGTGGCCGATCGTCGTGTGGCGATGGCGGCGGTTGAGCCGCGACGCACCGGCCGGAGGCGCGTGATGCTGCGCGCGCATCGTCGAGCGCATGGCCTGATCTGGCGCCTCATGGCCGTCGCTATCCCCATGATCCTGGTTCTCGGCTGGGTCGCGCGGCCGAGTTCGCGCCTGCCAGATCCCGTGCGGATCGCAGCGCCCGACGGAGCGAGGCCATGAGCGTCGCCTATCGCCCGGTCGGCTGGAACGCCAACAAGATATTCTACGACCTGGCGTTGGTCGTCGCAGTGGCGCTCTATCTCGCCATTTTCATGACTGTCGGACATCGCGCGACGCCCTTCGCTCCGTTCGACGACGCGACGGTCGAGATGCGCGCGTGGGGCTCCTGCGCCTTCCTGATGATGAGCGCCATCTTGTGCATCGGGCCGCTCGCCCGCCTCGACGCGCGCTTCCTTCCATTGCTCTACAACCGGCGCCATTTCGGCGTGATGACGTTCCTTGTCGCTTTCATGCACGCGCGTCACGTGCTCGGCTGGTATTTCGCCTTCAGCGACGTCGATCCCTACGTCGCGCTGCTTTCGAGCAACACGAGCTTCGGCCGGCTCGCAGGTTTCCCGTTCGAATTGTTCGGCGTCGCAGCGTTGATCGCGCTCTTCGCGCTCGCGGCGACAAGTCATGATTTCTGGCTGAGCTTCCTGACGCCGCCGGTCTGGAAGGCGCTGCACATGTCGATCTATGCGGCTTACGCCTGCGTCGTCGCGCATGTGTCGCTCGGCGCGCTGCTGACGCCGCAGCTTCAGGCGATGCATGTCGTCGTCCCCGCATGCGCGCTTCTCGTCGTCGCGCTGCATCTGGCGGCCAGCGCGAAGCAGGCGCGGCTCGATCGCGCGAAAGACGTCGCCGATTGGATCGAGGTCGGCGCGCCCGACAGGATCGCGGAGGGGCGTGCGGTGATCGTCTCTGTCAAAGACGATGAAAGCGTCGCGATATTTCGCCATCAGGGCCGGCTGTCGGCGATCGCCAACGCCTGCAAGCATCAAAACGGACCATTGGGCGAAGGGCGCATTGTCGACGGCTGCGTCACCTGCCCGTGGCACGGCTTTCAATACCGTCTCGAAGACGGCTGCGCGCCGCCGCCCTATTCGGAGAAGCTGGCGACCTACAATCTGAAATTGACCGACGGCGCCGTCTGGCTCGATCCGCGCGCCAATCCCGAGGGAACGCGGGTCGAACCGCTCGCGATCGGGGGCGCGATATGAGCCAAAGCGAATTCTTCGTCGGATATCTGCCGGCGCCGCGCGCGACGCGCCGCGCCGCCATGGTCTTTGCCGTCCTGCTATGCGCCGCATTCGCCGGTCTTGCGGCTGTCGTCGGTCGAACGCCGTTCGACATCGGCTCTTCGCAATATGGCGAGGACATCGCGGCGACCGGCGTATTCGTCGCGAGACCCTATCCGCTCATCGTCGCCGCAGCCGACGCCGCCCATCCGCACGGCCGCACGCTGCTGCTCGGCGGCGAAGGCAAACACGGCGCGCAGGATTTCGGTCGCAGCCTCGACGGTCGGCTCGCCAGGCTCGAAGGCGTACTGGTCGCGCGCGGCGATATCGACATGGCGCTCGTCGGAGGCGCCGATCAATTGCGTCCCGTCGACGGCGCTGCGGTCGCGCCGCAAGCCGCGCCGCTCGGCCGCTGGCGCATCGCAGGCGAAATCTGCGACGGCAAATGTGCGGCGGGCGGCATGCGCCCGGGAACCGGCCTCGCGCACAAGGCTTGCGCGAACCTTTGCATTTCCACCGGTCTGCCGCCGGTGTTCGTCGCTTCGAAGCCGATCGAGGGACGAAGCTCGCTGTTGCTGGCTTCCCGCGACGGCGGCCCGGCGCCTGAATCGATCGCGGACATGACCGCTGTTCCGGTCACGCTCGAAGGCGATGTCGTGCGCCTCGGCGATCTGCTGGTGTTTCGCGTCGACTGGGATCGCGCACGACGCGAATGACCGACTCCTGTCCGAGCGCCGCCCCGCTGACCCGCCGCCTATTTCGAGTCGAGCGTGCGCACCGGGCTCCATTCCGCTTCGGGAATGTCCGCGGCTTCGCGCGCCCGCGCGGCGAAGCTCCGATAGAAAGCCGCCAGTTCCTCGTGATCCTGCGCGAGCTTTTCGGCGCGCTCGGCGGCGACCGCAAAACCGCGCGACCGATAGACGTACAGCAAGTCCCGCTGTCGCGCCGCCAGAGCTGCGAAGGCGTCGCTCGCGGCCATATCCGCGTCGCCGATCAACGCAAATAGTTGCGTCGGCGTCTCGCGGCCCTTGACGCGCACGCAATCGACTTCAAGCCACGCGAGGTCCGCCGCGGCGCTCTGCGTCTCTTCGCTGGCGAGAATGTCGACGCCGTAGAACTTCGTCAGACCTTCCAGACGCGACGCGACGTTGACGGGATCGCCGATCGCCGAATAGTCGAAACGACGGATCGACCCGAGATTGCCGACCGAGCACAAGCCGGTGTTGAGGCCGACGCCGAACCGCGCGTCGCGATGGCGGCGATGGCGCGTCTCGTCGTGCCGCGCGCGCGAGGCGTTGAAGGCTGCAAGCGCATCCCGCATCGCCAGCGCGGTCCGGCAGGCGTTGCGCGCATGCTCGGGATCGTCGAGCGGCGCATTCCAGAAAGCCATGATCGCGTCGCCCATATATTTGTCGACGGTGCCGCCGTGCGCGAGGATCACGTCCGTCAGCGGCGTCAGATAATCGTTCATGAACGAAATGGTCTCGGCGGCGTCGAGACCTTCGACCAGCCCGGTGTAGTCGCGCATGTCGCAGAACATCAGCGTCAGCGCGCGCGACTCGCCGCCGAGCGTGAGGCGCTCCGGCGAATTGGCGAGGCGCTCGACGACGGCTGGCGACACGAAACGGCCGAACGCGTTCTTGACCTGCGATTTTTGCGACCGCTCGTGCCGGAACAATTCGACGACGCCGGCCAGGTAGGTCACGACCACCGTCGCCGACGGATAGATCGGATCGATCAGCACGCCATGGGCGCTGAACGCGCGCCAGGCGAGAAAGAACATCAGGTCGATCGCCGCAAAGCCGATCAGCGCCCCGACGAAGGGCGTCGCCGCCGACGCCGCGAGGCAGGCGATCAACGCGAGCGCGACGGCGGCGACGAGTTCCGCCGGCGCGGCCCAGTCTGGCCGCACGAGATCGCCGCCGGCCAGCGCATGCTCGATCAATTGCGCATGAATCTCGACGCCCGGCGCGACGCTGTCGAGCGGCGTCGCGCGCTGGTCGAGCACGCCCGCGGCGCTGGAGCCGACAAGCAGGATGCGCCCTTCGATTTCCGCGCGCGGCACCTCGCCGGCCAGCAGCTTCCAGGCGGAGATGAACCGCCCGGGCTCCGAATGCGAAAAATAGATGCGACGCTCGGCGTGCGGCCCGGTCGCAAGAACGACGTCGCCGACCTTCACGGCGTTGACGCCGGTGGCCGCGCCGAACGCGGTCTGTCCGCTCGCGTTCGAGGAGCGCACGATGATCGTCGACGCGCCCTGCGCCGTCCGCAGCGCCTCCAGCGCCAGCGACGGCGCGATCGTCGCGCCCGAGCGAATGAGCAGCGGCGCCTCGCGCACAATCTGGTCGTGGCCAGGCAGCCAATTGAGCATGCCGACGCCCGCCGCGTCGCGGGCGAGCACTGGCAACGGCGCGGCCACCGCCGGAAAGTCGGCGAGCCAGCGCGTCGGATCGTCGCCGGCGTAGGCGAAGCCCGCCTTGACGGGCGCCGAAGCGCCCGGCGCGCCGGAATGCGTCATGATTGCGCCGAGAACGACCGTCGCACGCGAGATCTCGCGCGCAAATTGCGCGTCGTAGCTCTCGACGCCCGACATTGCTTGCTCCACGCGCGTGCGCGTGGCGGCGGCGAGATCGCGCGTGAAATATTCCGGGCTCAGCCGGTCCGGCTCGGAGAACGCCATATCGAAGGCGATGGTCGCCGCGCCTTCGTCCGACGCCTGCTTGACGACCTGCGCCAGCCGGCTGCGCGGCCAGGGCCATTGACCGAGCCGGCGGAGCGATTCGTCGTCGATGTCGACGATGCGCACCGGAGTCTCCGGCGACCAGACGCGCGGCTTGATGCGCTGATACGCATCGAACGAAAAATTCCTCACGCCGGCCAGTTCGCCGGGCGCCAGAACGCCGAGCGCGAGCATCGCGACAAGCGGCAGACTGAACGCGGCGACATAGCTGGCGCGCAGCCGCATCTACACGACGCCTTTCTCGCGCAACGCGGATATCGTCGCGCTGTCGAAGCCCAGCTCGCCAAGCACCATGTCGGTGTGTTCGCCGAGCAGCGGCGGACGCGAATGGATCGTCGCCGGCGTGCGCGACAGCCGCAACGCAGCGCGCGACACGGGCGCGGGCCTCGGCAGGCCGGGGTAGTCGATGTCCTGAAGGAAACCGCCCGCGCGCACGTGCGGATGGTCGAGCGCCTGCTGCGGGCTCAGCACAGGCGCCGCGGGTATCTTGGCGCGCGCCAGCGCGTCGACCGCGTCCTGCGTCGTCCGCTCCGCGCACCACCGCGACATGCGCTCGCTGACCACGGCGCCGTTCTCGCCGCGCTTGAGATCGTCCGAAAAGCGCGGATCGCTCAACCAGCTTTCCTCACCCATCAGTTTCGCCCAGCGGTCGAACAGCGGCTGTCCCGTCACCTGGCAGAGCAGCCAGCCGTCTTTCGCTCGGTAGATGTCGGAGGGCGCCGTCGTCTGTCCGAGATTGCCCGTCGGAATTCTGTCGGCCGAGATCACGGCCTGTTCGATCAGCGTGGCGTTCGTGAAGGACAGGGCGGTCGCCAGCAGCGCGCCCTGAACGATTTGCCCCTTGCCGGACTTCTGGCGCTCCATCAGCGCAGCCAGCGTGCCGAAGGCGCAATGCAGCGCGGTTCCGAAATCGACGTAATTGACCATGGCGCGATAGGGCGGATCGCCCCGGCCGGTCATGTAGGCGGCGCCGGACATCACCTGGCCCACGCCGTCGAACCCCACCCGGTCCGCCCAGGGACCGGTATCGCCGAACGCATTGGCCGTCGTCAGAATGATGTCGGGCTTGATCTCGCACAGCGAGGCGTAATCGAGCTTCATCGCTTGCAGCGTCTGCGCCGGCAGATTCGCGACCACGACATCCGCTGTCGCGACGAGCCTGCGCAGAACCTCCTGCCCCTCCGGCCGCATGGGATCGAGCGTAACGCTCTTCTTGTTACGGTTGACTTGCAGGAACAACGCGCCCGCGCCGTCGTCGCCAACGGGCGTGACGAATCGGTCCTCGCTGCCCTCCCGCTTCTCGATGCGGATGACGTCCGCGCCGAAATCCGCGAGCAGCGTCGCGCAATAGGGCCCAGCGATGTATCGCCCGAAATCGAGCACGCGAATCCCTTCCAGAACTCCTGCCACGCGTTTCCATCCCGATTTGTGTCTTAGTCGCGCCAGTCTATCCTCTGCGCCAAGGGAGGAAAGCCATATGGCCGCGCTCAGTCGCTGCGCGCCTTCTCCTCCGGAGGAACCACCTGCCGGAATTGGAGGAGCAACAGCGCGTCGTACGCGATCTTGAGCACGCCGCATAGCACGAGCGGGACGACGCCGCCGGCGATCGGGAACAGCGCCCCGGCCAGCGCCGGGCTCAGCGAGGCCGCAAGACTCCGCGGCACGGAGGTAAAGCTCGCCGCCGCCGTGCGCTCAGGCTCCGTCACGACCGACATGACGTATGACGAGCGCGTCGGAACGTCCATTTGCGACAGCGCCGCGCGTGCGAGCAGCAACGCCAGCGCCAATTCGGCTTGCGGCGCGAAAGCTGCGCCGATCAGGCACAGGCTCGAAGGTATATGCGTGAAAGCCATCGTGTTGATGAGGCCGAATCTCGCCGCGAGCCTTGCGGCGACAGGAAAGGACAGGGACGAGAGGACGCCAGACCAGAAGAAGAAAGCGCTCGCGGTCGTCAGCGACAGGTCGAAACGCTCGAACAACCAGAGCGCCAGCAAGGATTGAACGGCGAGCCCGCCGGCGAACGCGTCGAGGCTGAACAACGCCGCAAGCCGGTACACGATGGCGCGCGACGGGCCGAGCGGCGTTATACGCCGTACTTCAGCGGACGAAGGCGAAGGCGGAAGACGCGCATAGAGGGCGAGCGCGCCTGCGCCGAGCAAAGCATAGAGCGCAAACATCGCGCGCAGAGCCGAGACGTCCGACAGTCCGGACCGCTGAAGCGCCTCCGGCAACCCGACCAGCGCGCCCCCCGCCGCACTGGCCAGCCCTCCGACGAGGCTGTAACGGGCGAAAATTCCAGTGCGCGCGCTGTCGGTCGTGGCGCGCGCAATGACGGCGTGCTCCACTGGAACGAAGGGGCTAGCGCTGCCGCCCGACGGATTGACGGTGCCCGCGAAAGCCACGAGCAGCAAGACCGCGTAGGCGTCGGCCGTAGCGAGCGCGACGCCTGTAGAGACCATGAGGCCCGCCGCCATGAGCAACAGCGTCCGCGCTTCGTAGCGAAAGCCGACGAAACCGACCAGCAAGGTCAGCAGCGCCGAACCGAACAGGGCAGCGCCGACCAATAGGGCGATCGCCAGCGGCGAATGGCCGAGCCGCACGAGATAGAGCGGCAACACGATCGCCACAAATCCGTCGCCGATGTCGCGCAAGGCGCGCGCCGCCAGAAGCAGACGCACGATGAATGCGGACGACGCCGGCGGCGAACAATAGGTCTTGCCTGGTGGAAATGCGGCCATGCGACGTCCTTGGCGTGAACCCGGACGCGATTCTTGGGCATGGCGCCTGATGGGGAGATCGCGCTTCCCCGAAGCACAAGTACAACCGAATTCATTTGCGTCGTCAAACTGAGAGGCTTTGCGCAATCCGACTCCACGCCTACGCTGTCTGCGAAACGAGAGAGGGAGCAGATGGAGCGAAATTATGCTGGGTGGCGCGCCTTGTCGCGGCTCTATCACGCTTTCCTCACAGGCTCGCTGCTGCGGGTCGCCTCGCGTCGCGGCTCGGCGGACGCGTCGGAACTGCTGTTCCGCATCTTCCGCCGCCAGCATCTGGCGACGTTCCTTCCGGGACTGGAGAAGCTCGGTCTGACCGGCCTGCCGCATGCGGTCGCCTGCGCGCAATATCACTATCTCTCCAACCAGATCGGCGGCGTGCGCGTCGAATATATGATCGAGACCGACCGAAAGGCCTGGGTGCGCTATGCGCCGCCGCGCTGGATCTGGGACGGGACCGCGATCTGCGGCGTCACGGGCGACATGCCGCGCGCCATCCTGCGCGGCTGGCACGCGCACAACGGCGTGACGCTGAACAATCCGCGCCTCGGCGTCGTCTGCACCAAACAGACGCCGGACGGCCAGGACGGGCTGGAAGGCTATTACATCGAATATGACCACGATCTCGCGCCGGAGGACCGATTGCGCTTCTCGCGGGCCGAGGAAGCGCCGCCCTTCGATCCCGACAGGGCGCCGAAACTCGCCACCGAGACATGGCCGCAGGCGCGCCTCGACAAGGCCTCGCGCAATTACACGATGGAATATGTGCGCTCGCTGATTCCCGAGGCGATCGACCTGTTCGGTCCACACGACGCGCAATGGCTGATCGGCGGCGCGGCCAGGCTCGTCGGCATGCATTTCTACGACGAGTGCCGCGCGATGCTCGGGCAAACCCAGACAGGCGCGGAGGCTTTCGCGGAATTTTTCGTGGCGATGGCGCGGGCCGGCGACGAGGTGTGCTCGAACCCGGCCGAGCGCGGACCGATACAGATGATGCAGACCGGCTGGCGGCTGATGCGTGGAATAAAGCCGCTGCACCCCGCGTCCTTCGACATCTGGAACGAATTGTGGGTTGGGTGCCTCGCCGCGCATGACCGGCGCTTTCAATGGAGCGGGCGGGTTGAGAGGGAGAGGTTCGAGTTCGTGATCGGGCCGAAGGCCGCGCATTCGATTCTCGGCGGCTGACGCGACGCGCGCGGGGCGGCTTGTAGTCGAGGCTGACGGCAGGCATGCTGGCGGCGCGCGACCGCGCGTAGAGGGATCGCCCGTTTGCCGCATCTGTTTCGATCGGTATTTCATCCGACCGCCTTTTCCGGCGCGCGCGACGCATTCGCGCACGCGTTGCGCATCGCGCTGTCCGCGCGCGGCGAACTGCGTCTGCTGCACGTCAATGCGCCCGGCGACGCGCCGCGCTTCGATCCCTTCCCGCGCGTGCGCGACACGCTGGCGCAGTGGAAACTGATCGACCCCGCAGAAACGGAAGACGAGGTGGCCGAGCGGCTCGGGCTGCGCGTCGCGAAAGATCTCATCTGGGACGCGAACGCGCGCGCCGGCATCGTCGACACGCTCCAGAGGACCCCGGCCGACCTTCTGGTTCTCAGTCTCGCCGACCGGGCAGGCGTCCCGGACCTCTTTCAGGATTCCGTCGCCGAAGAGGTTGCGCGCGCGGCGCGCATTCCCTCGCTGTGCGTGCGGCGCGGCGGCGGCGGCTTCGTGTCCGAGGAAACCGGCGAAGTCACGCTGCGGTCGATTCTCATCCCTGTCGCCCCGCATATCGCGTGCGCACGCGCCGTGGATGTCGTCATGTCGCTATGCGAGCAACTCGGTTGCGACGCCCCCGAAATTCATCTCATGCGCGTCGGCAGCGCCCTGGAGCCCCCCGAGCGAGCGCCGCCCCGCGCGCGGTTTCAGCTGCACGCCGCCAATGGACCGGTCGTCGAGGCGATCCTCGATTTGCAGGCCAAAACGGGCGCCGACCTCGTTTGCATGCCCGTCAACCGCAGCCGCGGCTTTGTCGCGGCCGTGCGCGGCAAGATCGCGGAGCGCGTGCTGCGCTCGGCCCCTTGCCCGACGCTGCTGACGCCGGCCGACTGACCGCTTGGTTGCGCCGCAGCGATCGTCTAGAAAGCGTTCATGTCTGACACATCGGAAGCCCGGCCGTCGCTGCCGTTCGAAGAACTGGCGCAGGCGATCAAGAAACGTCGTTCCGTCTATGGCTATATCAGCGGCCTGCGCCTCGACCGCGCAGCGCCCGGCGAAGCCTGGTCGAGCCTGCCCTACCGCCCGGTTTTCGTCGGCGACACTGAGACCGGCGTTCTGCATGGCGGCGTCGTCACAGCGATGCTCGACGAGAGCTGCGGCATGGCCGTGCAGCTGGCGCTCGACGGCTCGCGGGCGATCGCCACGCTCGACCTGCGCATCGACTATCAGAAGCCGGCTACGCCCGGCCTCGACATCAAGGCGCATTCCTTCTGCTATCGGGTCACGCGTTCGATCGCCTTCGTTCGCTCGACCGCCTACCAGGAATCGGAAGACGACCCGGTCGCGACCGCGACCGCCTGCTTCATGATCGGCGCGAACCGCACCAACATGCTGCGCGACAAGCCGCGCGACTATCGCGCGCCGCCGCCGCTCGACGCGCCCGAAGACCCCGACGGCCCTTTCGCCAACAGCCCGTTCGCGCGCTGCCTCGGCATCCGCATCGGCGCGGACGGGACGCCCGTCATGCCGTTCTCCGAGCGGATCATCGGCAATCCCATGCTGCCGGCGATCCACGGCGGCATGACCGGCGCCTTTCTCGAGACGACCGCGATCTTCGGCGTCGCGCGCGAACTCGGCGTCGCGCGCGCCCCCAAACCCATCGGCCTGACCATCAACTACCTGCGGTCCGGCCGCGCGCTCGACACTTACGCGAGGGCGTCGATCGTCAAGCAGGGCCGTCGCGTCGTCGCTTTCGAGGCGCAAGCCTGGCAGGACGACCCGTCCAAGCCGATCGCGTCGGCCTTCGGCCATTTCATGCTGCGCCGGACGCCCGGATCGGACGAGGAATGAGCGGCCATCCGACCGTGAAACTCGCCTTCGAGGCGGTTTCGCCGGAGGAAAGCCGCGCCCGGATCGAGGCCTTCGCGACGAGGCTGCGCAAACGCCGGACGGTGCGCGATTTTGCGCCCGACCCCGTCCCGCGCGCCATCATCGAAACCGCGATTCTGGCGGCGGGTTCTGCGCCCTCGGGCGCCAACCAGCAGCCCTGGACCTTCGTGGCGATCTCCGATCCCGCTGTGAAGGCGCGCATCCGGCAAGCGGCCGAAGCCGAGGAAAAGGCCTTTTACGACGGTCGCGCCGGACAGGAATGGCTGGAGGCGCTCAGCGTGCTCGGCACCGACTGGGAAAAGCCCTTTCTCGAAACGGCGCCCTGGCTGATCGCCGTTTTCATGCAGCGCTGGGGCCAGCGGTCGGACGGCAAGCGCGCGAAGCATTATTACGCTCTGGAATCGGTCGGCATCGCCGTAGGGTTCCTGATCGCCGCCCTGCACGAAGCCGGGCTCGCCACCCTCACCCACACGCCCTCGCCGATGGGATTCCTGAACGAGATTTGCGGCCGGCCGGAGAACGAAAAGGCCGTGGTTCTCCTGGTTGTCGGCAAGCCGGCCGCCGACTGCCGCGTGCCCGCCATCGGCAAGAAGGCGCTCGACGAGATCGCGCGCTTCATCTAAGGGCTACTTCCCTGCCGGCGCCGCCGGACCTATCTAGGCGCTTCGAGCCGAGCAGGACCATGCCGCCCACCATCCCGGTCGCCCCCCGCCCTCTGGAGCGCCTCGCTTTCCTGTCCTCCGGGACGCCAGAGGCGGACGCCGCGCGCGACCGCATGGCGGCGCTCTACGGCGACAGCCCGCTCGACGAGGCCGACGTGGTGATCGCGCTCGGCGGCGACGGGTTGATGATCCAGACCCTGCACGCCCTCATGGGCAAGAACGTCCCGGTCTTCGGCCTCAATCAGGGCTCGGTCGGCTTTCTGATGAACGATTTCCGCGAGGATGGCCTGCGCGAGCGCCTCGCGGCCGCGACCTCGTCGGTAGTCCATCCGCTCGTCCTCAACGCGACGACCGCCGACGGCCAGATCCATAACGCGCGCGCCATCAACGAAGTCTCGATGCTGCGCCAGACGCATCAGGCCGCCAAGCTGCGCATCTCGATCGACGGGCAAGCGCGGCTGGAGGAACTGGTCGCCGACGGCGTGCTCGTCGCCACGCCCGCTGGTTCGACCGCCTACAATCTGTCGGTCAACGGCCCGATCCTGCCGCTCGACGCGCCGCTGATGGCGTTGACGCCCATTTCGGCTTTCCGGCCCCGGCGCTGGCGCGGCGCGCTGTTGCCGGACCGCGCCAAAGTCGTCATCGACGTTCTCGAAGCCGACAAGCGGCCGGTCGCCGCGGTGGCCGACCATCTCGAATTCCGCAAGGTGACGCGCGTGGCCGTGGAAATGGACCACGCCACTGGCTTGACCCTGCTGCACGACCCCGGCCATTCCATGGAAGAACGCATCCTGCGCGAACAGTTCGGAGCCTGAGAACGCGCGCGCCCGGCTGCGGCCGACGAATTCGAAGACGGACGAAAAGATCGCCGATGCGCGCTTCGCCCTTTGGACGGATAAACGTGAACCGCCTGGGCAGGCGGCTCGGTAAACCGACGTCGATCCAGCGGCTGGCGCGCTTCATCGTCTTGGTTTGTGCGCTCGCCGCCCAGAGCGCACATGCGACAAGCCTCGAACTGGCGAAGCTGGACGTCGACTCCTTCTCCAGGTCGCAGATGGAAAAGCTCGACAAGGAAATCAAACATATCGCCTACTGGGATCGCTACGCCGAATTTTGCGGCGTCCAGCTGGACTTCGTTCGCCGCGCGCGGGCCGTCGCCTCGCCGTGCCTGACCGAAAAGGCGATGGACGCGATCAACCAGCGCTACGACGCTGCGGCCGCCTACGCCCATGGCGAAATCGTGCGCACGATCGGAACGCCGAACCCCGCGTTTTGCTCGCTGCCCAATCCCTCCACCAAGCGCCCCTATCTCAGCGAGGCGAAGGAGCTGATCGAGGGGCGCCTCTCGACGATGAACGTCATGTGCCGCGCCTGCGTGTGGTGCGGGAAGGACTGAGGCCGCTGGGGTCAGCTCTTCAGTACGACGCAGGCGCCGCCGGCCGTGTGGATCTTCCGGCACAACGCCTCAGCCTCCGCCCGCGTCTGGGCCGGCGCGCGCACGCGATAGAAGGCGCGCGTGCCCCGGCTGCGGAGTCGCGATCCGATGATCATCGGCTGCACGCCGACCAATACCGAGGCCAGGCGCGTCTTGTGGCGCTGAAAGGCGGCCAGCGCGCGCGGTTTCGAGAAATTGCCGGCGAGTTGCACGCCCCAGGGCGCAGTCGGCGCCAGCGCCGCGATCAACGTGCCGCCGCGCTTCTTCAGCTCGGCGGTGATCGTTTCGCAGCTTCCCTTGGTTGCGACATAGGCGGGCGCCGCGCCGCCCGCGCGCCAGTCCTCGACCTCGGCGCCTGTCACGATCTGCACGTAGTCCCGCGTTTCGAGCGGCATGCCGCCCGTGCCCGCCAGCCAGTCGGCGACGCGTTGCGGCCCAGCGTTGTACGCCGCCGCCGCGAGCCCGAGATTGCCGAACCGTCCCCGCAGCTCCGCCAGCAACGCGGCGGCCTTGGGGATCGCCTGCTCCGGATCGAAGGGGTCAGCCAGCCCGCGCTCGACCGCCGTGCCGGGCATGAACTGCGCGATCCCCTGCGCGCCCTTGGGGCTGACGGCGCGCGAGCTGAAGCGGCTCTCCTGCCAGATTAGTTTGGTCAGATAATCGACCGGCAGCGCCTCCGCCCGCGCGGCCCGCTCGATCAGACGGCAGACGGTCGACAGCACGCTCTCCTCGGCGCGGAGCGGCGCGCAGCCCAGCAACAGGAACAGCGCCGCTGCGCCGAACGAAGAAAGCGCGCGTTTGATTTCAATCGCCATGCCGCCGAATGCTCGATTCGGCCTATCCTAGTCGAATGCGCCGGCGCGTTTCCATCCGCGCGCCGGCCCACCGCATGGACGCCTATTTGGCGGCGCTCGCCTGCCGGCACGTGTCGTCGAGAACGAGTTGCGCCTGATTGGCGAGCTTGATCTTCGCGCCGTCGAAGCTTTCGATCACATCGAACTTGTCGGCCGGGCAATTCCGCCGCGCGCTCACCACCGCATAACGCCCGGCTGTGCGGTAGAACCCGACCTTCTTGCCGTGCGCGTCGTAGCCGACCACCCCCATACAACCGTTGGGCAAGCGCTTCGGCTTGAGCGTGCAATGGCCATTGTCCGCCAGCGCCGCGCCCGACATGAACGCGAGCGCCACGCCCGCGAAGACGACAGACTTTACTCCCATGAAAACCTCCCCTTGGCCCCTTCGATCCTGCGTCGGTTCTCCAGGCGCGCCCTTGATCCTCCGCAAATCCGGGTCGGCGGCCGGACGCGGCCCCGCATGACTTTCGACACATGCGCGCGGGGCGCCCTGCGGTGCAAATCCCTGAAACAGCGCAACAGCCTCAGGGGCGCCGATCATGGACAGTCTGACCAAGAAACTCACCGCCGAATTTCTCGGCACGTTCTGGCTCGTGCTCGGCGGCTGCGGCAGCGCGGTCTTCGCCGCCGCCTTTCCGAACAATCTCGGCATCGGCTTCGCCGGCGTCGCGCTCGCATTCGGTTTGACGGTTCTGACCGGCGCCTACGCTTTCGGCCCGATCTCGGGCGGACATTTCAATCCCGCCGTGTCGGCGGGTCTGGCCACGGCCGGCCGCATGTCGTGGAGCGAAGTCTTCCCGTATGTGGTCGCGCAGGTGCTAGGCGCCGTCGCAGCCGCCGCCGCGCTTTACGCGATCGCCTCCGGCAAGGCCGGCTTTTCCCTCGCCGGCGGCTTCGCGTCCAACGGCTTCGGCGAGCATTCGCCGGGCGGCTATGGGCTCGGCGCGGCGCTGATCGCCGAGACGGTTCTGACGGCCATGTTCCTGCTCGTGATCCTCGGCGTGACGGAATCGCGCGCGGCCGCGGGCTTCGCGCCGCTCGCCATCGGCCTCTGCCTGACGCTCATCCACCTGATCTCGATCCCGATCGACAACACGTCGGTCAATCCAGCGCGCTCGACGAGCCAGGCGCTGTTCGTCGGCGGTTGGGCGTTGCAGCAGCTCTGGCTGTTCTGGGTCGCGCCGATCGCCGGCGGCATGATCGGCGGGCTCATCCACCGTTCGTTGCTCGCGCCAGACGCCAGGTGATTCAGCGGCGCGCACGCGCCACGATCGGCGTCTCGATCAGTCGCGGCGCGAGCGGCGGATCGGGAACATAAGCGGCCGGCTCGTCGGGCGTCGGCGTCGGATTGACGCGCCATGCGCGACGCGCCGGCGCGCGATCGAGGCCGATCGGATAGATCGTCGCTTCGTCGCCCTTGATGCGGATGCGCAGAAAATGCCGATGCGAATTACGGCGCATCGCCGCGAAGGCGTCGCTGTGGCCAATGTCGAGAAAGCGCGACGCGACGTAGAGGTACACCCCGAACAGCGTGCCGCCGGCAAGACCGCCCGCGACGGCCAGCCAGACCAGCTGGATCGGCCCGACGGCGAAGCCGGCGTGAAGCGCGCCGAGCGCTGGCGGCGCGAGCCGCGCGAAAGCTTCGAAAAGTCCGACGAAGGCGCCGGCGTGGGCGAGCCCGTTGGCGAACGAAAGCAATCTGACCCGCACGCGCGATCCTTCCTGCCGGCGCGTGTAATCCTGGAACGACGCCGTCGCGACGGCCGCGGCGAGCAAGCCCGCCGGCCATAGGCCGAACGCAAAGGCGATCAGGCCGAACAGCAGGTAGATCGCGCCCATCGCCGCGGAGAAGCCGGGGTTGAGAAATGCGAAGGCGATCACGCCGCGCAGCATGCGCAGGCTTTCTTCGCGCGCGGGATAAGCGGCGGCCGCGCCGGTTTGCGGATCGTGCGCCTGCAACAGCGTCTCGTCGCGCGACCAGCGCAGCGCGATGTTGGGATCGCCGCGATTGAGCGCGATCTCGGGCTTGAGTTGATGCGTCGCCTCCAGAAACGCACCGCCGCCGCCGGCCGTCACGAAATGCGTTCCGCTCTGCGCGCCGACATAACGGCTGTAGTGATGCGTATCGCCCGACAGCACGAGCGGGATTTGCGCGTCCGGGCATTTCGACCGCAGGATGTCGCCGACCAGATCATAAACGGACAGCGACAGCGAATCCGGATCGCGCGTATAGAGCCAGCCGGGCTCCGGCCCGCAGAGAATGACGAAGGCGTCCGGCTCCATCGTTTCGGCGATCGCCGAGAAATAGTCGCGCTGCGGCTGGTCGATCGTATCGTCGAGTTGCGCGTCCACCGCCCACAGCCACCAGCCCTGGGTCAATTGCCGCGCGAAGTAGCTGCGGCCCTGCCGCGACCGCCAGCCGCCGAGATGCAGGCGGTCGCGTCGGGTGAACAGACCGAGGAACAGCACGAGCCCGTCGTACCAGTCGTGATTGCCGGGAATCGCGTAGACCAGCGGCCCGCGTTCGGAATCGGGATTGGGGTCCGGAAACGCCCAATCATAGGGATCGCGCAGCCGCTGCTGATAATTTTCGAGGCTCGCGTGCGGATAGACTTCGTCGCCGCCCATCACCAGCAGACGGCCGCGCTTCGTGGCGCAGGCGCCGAGCGTGAGGTTTTCGCGCGCGATCAGCGATGCGATGGCGAAGGTCGAATCGAAGCCGTCGCCGAGATCGGCGACGTAGTCGATCCACAGCGCGCCCTCCTCGTCCAGCGTGAAGGCTTCGTCGTCGCCGCCGGGCAGATGCGCCTTGGCGCGCGCCGCGTGGTCCTGCTCGGAGATGGTGTCGAGCGCCGCCACCATCAGCCGGCCGTCGGCGTAGCGACCGAACAACTCCGATATCGCAACGCGCCACGCGAGCCGGACCAGCAAGCCAGGCTCGAACCATTGCGTCATGCGCGGATAGGTCGCGAGCTCTTCCAGCGAGACGGGCGGTTTTCGCGGCATGAGGATCTCGGGCGCCGAAAGGCGTCAGACTAGCAGCATCCGGCCGAATCTCTGAAAGCGGTCAGGCCGCGAGCTCCGCCTCGATCGCGTCGAAGTCGATCGTGATGATGCGGGGCGACGTGCCGAACGAAGCGTCGTCCAGCGCGACGACCACCGGAGGCGCCTCGATCTGCGGCGCGAACAGGTGGCGGGCGGCTTCGCGCGCTTCCTCGCGCGCCGCTTCCGTATCGAACCGCCGCAACAGCGCGAGCAGCGATCCGAGTTCGGCGGGGTCGGCCGCTTCGCAGGCTGTCGCCACGCGTTCGATCATCGCGCGCGAGAGGCGCGCGCCTTCCACATCGGCGGCTGCGCCGAATTCCGCCAGCGCCGACAACGCGGCGCGGAAGGCCGGCAGAAGCTTGGCGGGCAGACCGGCCGCGTTGTAGAGCGCGGCGAAGCCGGCGCCGCGCCAGTCGCGCGCCAGCGGCAGAGCCTTCTTCTCCGGCAGTCCCGACAATTCCACGAGCGAGGCCTCGAACAGGCACGAATTGCCCGACAGCAGCGCGCGCAGCGCAAGGCTCGGCGTCAGCCGGCCGCAGTGACGCAGATGGCGCGCGAGTTCCCGCGCGGCGCGCCAGTCGCGCGCGCGTTCGGCGTCGGCGGCGATCATGACATGCGCCTTGTCGGTCGCTTCGCGCACCACACGCTCGGCGCGCTCGGACGAAAGCCAGGCGCAGCCGACGACGAATTGCGACAGCGCGCTGGCCGTCGCCGCCACGAGGTCGCTGCGCACGGACGGCGGAAGTCCCGCGCGCGACAGCAGCGCCTCTCGAAGCTCTGCGTCGGACCCGAAGCGCTCGACCATGCGGCGCAAGGAGAATTCCGGGATTTCCGCGCCGGGATTGACCGCGAGCGCGATCAGCGCCTCGCGCGCGGCGACTTCGGCGACGGCTGCCGACAAGGCCGGCGAGACGGCGGCGCGCAGCGCGATGGCCGCCTGCGCGAAAGCGTCGCCGATCGCCGCGCAATCGATGAGTTCGCTGTCGCCGAGCACGGGCGAGCGCGACAGGATGGGAGACGCGACGTCGGACTGGTCGTTGGCCAGCGCCACGACGATCGCCGGCGGGGCCTGATCCGCGCTGGCGAACGCCTCCGCCATGGCCTTGCGGACGCAGGGGGCGGGGTCGTCGAGCAACGCGGTCAGGGCCACTTCCGCCTCGCGGCGGTCCTGCTGCGCCAGTCCGGCGTAGAGATAGGCGCGGGCGAGAGAACCGGCGCCCTCGGCCCGCTCCGCCGAGGAGGCGGTGGCCGCCCATTGCATGAACTTGCGTACGATCATCGAAGACCAGAAACTCTTGGCCGAAACCGCTTTTCGGCTGGCTTCCGATCATCTGCGCTTATGGTAAACGGACGTTTAAGCGCCAACGACGACCAGAAGCCGCCGGCGGCGGACCGAACCGGAGAGAAACGCCATGACCGACTATGTCCGAGACCGCCATCCGCGCGGCGGGCTCTATTTCGAGGATTTCAGGGTCGGCCGCGTGTTCCGCCACGGGCTCACCCGCACAGTCACCCAGATGGACAACATGTTGTTCTCCAACATGACGCTGAATCCGCAGCCTCTGCATATCGACGCGCATTTCTGCGCGACCGAGACGCAATGGGGCCAGCCGCTGATGAATTCGCTGTTCACGCTCGGCCTGATGATCGGCATTTCGGTCAACGACACGACGGTCGGCACCACCATCGGCAATCTCGGCATGACCGACGTGAAGTTCCCCGCCCCGCTGTTCGAGGGCGACACGATTCGCGTCGAAACAGAGATCATCGGCGCGCGGGAATCGAAATCCAGGCCGGACGCCGGCATCGTCGATTTCCATCATCGCGCTTACAAGCAGGACGGAACGCTGGTCGCCGAATGCAAGCGCCAAGGCTTCATGCTGAAGCGCCCGCCTGAGACGCTGGAGGTCTGATGCGCTCGCAGCTATTCGTTCCCGGCGATTCCGAGAAGAAGATGAACAAGGGCCTCGAGAGCGGGGCCGACTGCCTGTTCATCGATCTGGAAGATTCGGTCGCCGCCGCCAACAAGGAAACCGCGCGCAGACTGGCGTGCGAATTTCTCGCTTCGGCGCGCAACCGCGAAAAGCGTCCCCTGCTCTACGTTCGCGTCAACGCGCTCGACACCGGGCTCACGGACCGCGACCTCGATATGGTCGTCCCCGGCCGTCCGGACGGCATCC
Organism: uncultured Rhodoblastus sp.; assembly: GCA_964634325.1. Classification (GTDB taxonomy): domain Bacteria; phylum Pseudomonadota; class Alphaproteobacteria; order Rhizobiales; family Beijerinckiaceae; genus JAJXWB01. The sequence continues at coordinate 367,170 of CAZWJF010000001.1, read as the reverse complement.
TGCTGCCGAAATCGCAGGGCGGCGTCGATGTGCAGCATCTGGCGGCCAAGCTCGCGGTGCGCGAGGCGGAAAACGACATCGCCGACGGAATCACGAAAATCTGCTGCGTGGCGACCGAAACCGCGAGCGCGATCTTCGGCCTGTCGAGCTACCGCGGCGCGAGCCGGCGGCTGACAGCGCTGACCTGGGGGGCGGAGGACCTCTCGGCCGATCTCGGCGCCGAGACCAACCGGCTGGAGGATGGAACGCACGCGCCCGTCTACGTGCTCGCGCGCAACCTGACGTTGCTCGCAGCCGTTTCCGCCGGCGTGCAGCCGATCGACACCGTCTATCCGAACTTTCGGGATGAAGCCGGTTTCCGTCGCGAATGCGTGGAGGCCCGCCGCGACGGCTTCACCGGCAAAATGGCGATCCACCCGGCCCAGGTGCCTATAATCAACGAGGTGTTCACGCCGCCGGCCGCCGAGATCGAGCGCGCGCGGCGGATCGTCAAGGCTTTCGCGGACAATCCGACCGCCGGCGTCATCGGCCTCGACGGGGAAATGCTCGACAAGCCGCATCTCGAACGCGCCAGGAAACTGCTCGCGCGTCTCGGTTCGACCGGCTAGCCGCGTCGAGAGACAATCCAGACACGATCTCGCCTCACCTGCGTGCTAGCGAGCGCATCGTCGTGGGCGCCTACGAGGATGCGGACGAATGTCGAACGAGCAGCGTCAGGAGCGGGTCGTATTGATCGGCCTCATCGGCCTGTTTTGCGCCGTCGGCCTGATGCTGGCCTTCGTCTCGATCTTCGGCGGCGGGCTCGCAGGCGAATAGGCGGCGCGTAGACCCGGCTACCGGCTCAGCGCGACAGCGCGACGGAAACCAGCACGCGCAACCGCTCCCCGACGACAGCGCGAAACCGCGGGCTGTGAATGCATGCGCCGCCGAACAGCCCGACGCCGCACCCCAGCAGCGTGTCGTAGAAGCGTTCCGAAATCAGCACCGGGATCGAACTGCGCCCGAGAGAGGACGTCTCGGCGAGGAAGATGGCCATTGGCGTAATGAAGATCGCCGCCAGTCCGTAGTGGCGAACGACCAGCGATTCGATCGCGAAGGCGAGCGCCATGACGACAAAGGGCGCTGTCCACTTGCCCAACGGCAGGCTGAGCAGACCCCAGGCGACGAGCAGCCCGGCCGCCGTACCGAGGATGCGCTGCGTCTGTTTGGTCCAGATCGCGCGCAACGACGCGCCCTGGATCACCGCCGCGCAGCTGACCGGCGCCCAATAGGCGCGCTCCATGCCGAGACCTTGCGCGAGCGCGAGCGAGCCGCCGACGAACAGGCCGATCATGATCGGATCGAACACGACGAAATCGAAGCTTGGCGCCGCCGCCAGCGGCATCGGCTTCGGCGGTTGCGCGCGCACCGCGTGGATGCTGTAGAAGAACGCGATCAGGCTCGCCAGCAGCGCCCCCATCGCGAACAGGCCGACCTTCAACGGGATTTCGTCGACTGCGCCGGGCGTGTACATGCCGATCGCCGCCACCATCACGAAGAACACCGCGCCAGGAGGCGGAACGCGGTAGAAGCGGCACGCCATGCTCGCCACGCTCGTCAGAAAGACGAGCGCGAACGTCATCGCCGCCGGAACGAAATGGACGATCGCGCCGAGCGCGTAGCTGGCGATCATGCCGAAGGCGCAGGCGGTCATCATCGCCATGCGCGACGACAACGGCGCGCTCGGCAGATAGAGAAACGCAAGTCCGCCGAGCGAGGAGATCAACCCGTAGTCGAGATGATCGAAGAACGCGCCGACCAGCAGTGGGACGCCTGACGCGAGCGCGGCGGCGAGCGGCATCTGCCACAGGCGATCGCTGGTCTGGAACGTCGAGAGATCGCGCCATTCCGCGCGAAGCAGCGTCGACACTCGGCTTGGCTTGAAGAAATTTTCCACCGGGCTTTCCGAACGACCGGATCCGAAGGCCCCTAGCCCGGCCGCTCCATCTGGAAAAGATCGTCGACGACCGCGTAGTCGCCGAGCCCGCCGCAACGTGCAATCGGTTTGATCTCGGTGATGCGCAACTCGCCCTTTTCGTCGATGTAGGAGGGATCGATATGCACGCCGACCACCTGGCCGAGCACCAGCCAGTAATCCGTGCCCCTGCCCTCGATGTCCTTCAGCTCTTGAATGTCGGTCACCTTGCATTCCATCGCCACGGGGCTTCTGGCCACGCGCGGCGGCTTGACGAGATTGCAGGGCGCCATTTCGAGGCCGGCGTGCGTGAATTCGTTCTCCCCGCGCGGCAGCGTCGCCGAGGTTTGATTCATCTCGTGACGCAAGTCCCAGGTGGGCATGTTCCAGACGAACTCGCGCGTCTCGCGCGCAAAGGTCAGAGAATCCTTCACTCCCACCGACGAAAAGGCGAGGATTGGCGGACGGTCGGCGAAGGCGTTGAAAAACGAATAGGGCGCGAGATTGATCGCGCCATCTGAGCCCATCGTCGTCACCCAGCCGATCGGGCGCGGCGCGATGATCGCCTTGAACGGGTCGTGGCGCAGGATCGACCGGTCGCGTTTGTCGGGCGTATAGAACAGCACGTATGACCCCTGATGAGATGGAGATCGCGGCACATTAGAGCCCTGCGCAGCCATTTCAACGCCGCAGAACGGCGCGGCTCGCTCAACCGTTCTTGGGCAGGTCCGGCGGCTTTGGCTGCTCTTTCGGGTCCGCTGTCGCCGGCCCGAGCGAGCGTATATAGGCGACGATGTCGTCGATCTCGCTGCGCGTCAGCGACATGTCAGGCATTTTGCCGTGCGGCTCCGCCAGAAAAACCGCGAGCGGCTTCTTCTCGGTCTTGCGACGCGCGATGTCCTCGAAGGTCGGCACGTCGACGCTCGCCGATTTCTGGTCGGCCGCGACGACATGGCAGGAAGCGCACCAGCGTTTGGAGATGACGAGCCCGTTTTGCGCATCGGCGGCCTGCGCGCCTTGAGCGAGCGCCAGGCACCCCGCAGCGAATAGCATGGTCCGGTAAAGTTCGTTCATCTCGTCATGGTCCTTCGGCGCAGGGCCCTGGTCATTGCGATGCGTCAACGACCTGCGACGACGGCTTGCGCCCATCGCAGCAGATCGCCGACGACTTCATCGCGATTCGTCTCGTTGAGGCATTCGTGTCGCGCGCCGGGATAGACCCGCATGTCGACCTGCCGAACGCCCGCGCCCCGCAGGGCGTCGGCGAGCGCTGGCAAATTCGAGCCGACCGGATCGTCGGACCCGCTGAAGATGTAGATCGGCAAGTCCTTGCGCACGCGCGCGAGCGCCGCCGGCGCCAGCAGCCCGCCGAGCGCGTCGAGCAGGTCGACGGCCAATTGGTTTGAAAACTCGAAGCCGCAAAGCGGATCGGCGACATATGCGTCGACCTCCGCCGGATCGCGCGACAGCCAGTCGAACGCGGTGCGGGCCGGCTCGAACCTCTTGTTGAATTCGCCGAACATCATCTTCTGCAGCAGCGGGCTCCTGCCCCGCGGCCCGAGCCGCAGCCGTTCGATGCGCGCGATCAGCCGTCCGACCGAGGCGATCGCCGGCGGCGGCCCGTTCGACCCCGAAAAGGCGCAACCGGCGATGGCGTCGCTATGGCGCGCGACGAAGCTCTGGCCGAGGAACGAACCCATGGAATGGCCGAGGAACAGGATCGGCGCGCCCGCGTGCTCGGCCGCGATCCGGCGATTGAGCGCGTAGAGACCGGCCACGCATTTGTCCCAGCCGTCTCGGGCGGCGAAAAAGCCGAGATCGGCCGGCGTCGCCGCGCTCAGGCCATGGCCGCGATGATCGTTCGCGTAAACGACGAAGCCCGCGTCCGTCAGCGCCTGCGCCGGGCGCGCGTAGCGGCCGGCGTGTTCGGCAAGGCCGTGCGCGATCTGGATAGCCGCGCGCGGCGCCTCGTCCGGCGACCAGCGATAGACGTGTATCTGGGCGCCGTCTTCCGTCGCGAGGCGGAAGCTGTCGGCGCGCATCTCAGAACGCCTTGAAGGTGATGATCGTGCGCGTATCGACGATGCCCGGGATCGTCTGCACCTTCTGGCCGACGAAATGTCCGATGTCTTCGTCCCGATCCAGATAGAATTTCGCGAGAATGTCGAAGTCGCCCGCAATCGAATAGATCTCCGAGGCGATTTCGGCCTCCGCCAGGGCGCTCGCCACCTCGTAGGTGCGGCCCAGCGCGCATTTGATCTCGACGAAGAAGGTCTGCATTCGATTCCCCAGCTCAGGAGAGCTATTTTGCAATGACTTCCACGTCGCGGTCGAGGGTCGATTGCACCTTGAACTGCGCCTGGTAGGTCTTTCCGTCGTGGCGGGCGATGGCGACATATTCGCCCTCCGCCAGCACCAGCGCCGGAAACGCGCCGATCAGCTCGCGGATCACGTCGCCGCCCGGGGTCAGCACCGAGAACGACGTGTTCGCCAGCGCTTCGCCGCCGGGCTGGTTCACCAGCTTCAACGTCATGGTCGCCGCACGATGCTTGAGCGTCGCCTCCGTCACCTTGCCGGGCTGCACGCGCAGGTCCGTGGTCACGACCGAGTTGGTCGCCGCGGCGGACCCGGCCGTCGTGCTGTTTCCGAGATCGAACAGCGTCGAAACGATATGGTACTGGCCCTCGGGCAAACAGATCAGATCGGCCGGCTTGCCCTTCTCCACCACGAGTTTGGCTTCCGAATTGCCGGGCGCGGGCACATAGACGGCGATATTGAGCTTCTGTGGCGGGATGGCGTGGTCGCCCAGCATGCCGGTGATCTTCAAACCGCCGGCGTTGAGCACCAGCCGCTCGGTCACGTTCCGCCCGTCGACGGCCACGCGCTTGGAGGCGCCGGCGAGGCCGAAGGCGACATGCACGATGTATCCGCCGTTGGGCAGCGCGAAGTGCGGCGCGGCGTCGACGGATTCGGCGACGATCTTGTGTGCGCCGTCGGGCTGCGCGCGCTCTTCATAGACACGCCATTTCAGCCCGCCCCGCACGGGCTGCGTATCATTGGCGGTCAACACCGCGGAGGCGTAAAGCGCGCCCTGCCCGGCCTCCACGCCGGCGCCGGACGGCAAGTTTGGTCCGAACGCCCCGGACCCGAACGGCGGCAAGCTCTGCGCGCCGGCCACGGCGGGCGCGAGTACAAGGGCCAGACCGACAGCGGCGGATAATAGGCGGGACCGGAACATCCCGCCACCCTTGGCGGCCGAATAAGGCGAGGTCAAGGTTCTCCTGCCGCCCGCTTCACGTCCGGCGGGGTCGCCTCGTCGGCAAGCGTCGCCAGCGCTTCGTCGAGCGCCATCGACTGCTGCGCCTGCGAACCGAGGCGTCGGATCGAGACGGTGCGCTCCGCGGCCTCCTTTCGGCCGAGCACGAGAAGAACGGGAACCTTTGCGAGGGAGTGCTCGCGCACCTTGTAGTTGATCTTCTCGTTGCGCAGATCGAGATCGACGCGCAATCCGCGCTTGCGGGCGGCCGCCGCGATCTCGTGCGCGAAATCGTCGGCCTCCTGCGTGATCGTCGCCACCACGATCTGCAACGGCGCCAGCCACAGCGGCATGTGGCCGGCGAAATGCTCGATGAGAATGCCGGTGAAGCGCTCCATCGAACCGCAGATCGCCCGGTGAACCATGACAGGCGGCGTCTTCTCGCTGTTGGCGTCGATGTAGAAAGCCCCGAAACGCTCGGGTAGGTTGAAGTCGACCTGCGTCGTGCCGCACTGCCAGTCCCGGCCGATGGCGTCGCGCAGCACATATTCGAACTTCGGCCCGTAGAAGGCGCCTTCGCCCGGATTGACCGACGTCTCGATCTTGTCGCCGCCTTCAGCCTTGATGCGCTCGAGCACGCGGCTCATCACGCCTTCGGCGTGATCCCACAGAGCGTCCGCGCCGACGCGTTTGTCGGGACGCGTCGACAATTTCACCACGAGCTTGTCGAAGCCGAAGTCGCCATACACCGAGAGAATGAGATCGTTGATCTTCATGATCTCGGCTTCGAGCTGGTCCTCCGTGCAGAAGATGTGCGCGTCGTCCTGGGTGAAGGAGCGCACGCGCATCACGCCGTGCATGGCGCCGGACGGCTCGTAGCGATGCACCACGCCGAATTCGGCCATGCGCAGCGGCAGTTCGCGATAGGAGCGCAGACCGTGCTTGAAGATCTGCACGTGGCCGGGGCAGTTCATCGGCTTCAGCGCGAACACGCGCTGGTCCGCCTCCTGATCGTCAGGATTGACGAAGGCGGTCGCAGACTTCACCGCGAACATGTTGTCGGAATACCAGCCCCAGTGGCCCGAGGTCTCCCACAGCGCCTTGTCCATGACCTGCGGCGCGTTCACTTCCTCGTATTCGCCGGCGAGCCGCCGCCGCATGTAGGAAACGAGCGTCTGGAACAGGGTCCAGCCCTTGGGGTGCCAGAAGATCGCGCCCGGCGCTTCTTCCTGGAAATGGAACAGATCCATCTCGCGGCCGAGTTTGCGATGGTCGCGCTTCTCCGCCTCCTCCAGACGATGCAGATAATCGTCGAGATCGGCTTTCTTGGCGAAGGCGGTCGCGTAGATGCGCTGAAGCATCGGCTTGGTCGAATCGCCGCGCCAGTAGGCGCCGGCGACCTTCATGATCTTGAAGGCCTCGCCGATCTTGCCGGTCGAGGTCATGTGCGGGCCGCGACACAGATCGAGCCAGTCGCCCTGTTTGTAAATCTTCAGATCCTGATCGGCCGGAATGGCCTGCACGAGTTCGACCTTGAACGCCTCGCCCGCCTTCTCGAAATGGGCGATGGCCTGCTCGCGCGTCCATACTTCCCTGGTGAAGGGCGTGTCGCGCGCGACGATCTCGCGCATCTTCTTCTCGATGGCCGCGAAGTCTTCCGGCGTGAACGGCTCGGCGCGGTAGAAATCATAATAGAAGCCGTTTTCGATCACCGGCCCGATCGTCACCTGCGTCCCCGGAAACAGGCTCTGCACCGCCTCGGCCAACACATGCGCAGCGTCGTGGCGGATCAGCTCGAGCGCGCGCGGATCTTCGCGCGAAACGAATTCTACTCGCGCGTCGCGCGTGATCGGATCGGCCAGATCGACGAGAACGCCGTCCAGCGCCATGGCGACGGTGCGCTTGGCGAGCGAAGGGGAAATGGATTTGGCGATGTCGAGGCCGGAAACGCCCGGCTCATAGGCGCGCGCGGCGCCGTCGGGGAAAGTCACCGAGATCATATTCTCTCCTGAGAGCTCACTCGCCGCTGCAAATCGGCGTAAGCGTACGCGGTATTTAGGCAAAGCCGGCGGCGATGGCAACGACGCGCGCTCCGCCGGAAGGCCCCCTTGCCGTTTGCGTCGGCTTGGGCCTAAGTCGTCGTCAGACCGCGGGTGCGCGCAGGTGAATATGTCCAGGCAGGATGCAAAACTATTTCTGCTCGGGTTGATCGGCACATTGCTGATCGGCGCCGGCGCCTGGCTGTTGATCGATCTCGTCACGGCGCCCACGCAAGGGCCCTCCGCCGAAGGGCCGCCGGTCGTGACCGCGCCGCCGACGGAAACGAAGGTCGCGCCGCCCAAGGACGCCGCGCGCGCCGCCGTCGAGCAAACAATCGCGGACACGCCCGACATCGCCCGTTTCTTCGACCGCCTGCGCCTCGCCCTGCCCGGCGAATACGAAACGGCGATCGCAGCCCTCGCAGCGCGCCAGTCGTCCGGCAATCGGGACAGCGCGGACTACGATCTGTCCCAGGCCGTCAAGACGCTCCGCCAGTCGCGCGGCGCGCTGGCGGCCAAAGCCGATGGATCGGCTCTCACCAAGGTCTTCGAGAATCAGCTGGCCGTCTTGAAAGCGCTCGCGGCCCGCGATGCGCATCTGTGCGTCGATTTCCTCTACGGCGGAGCAAGCGAGGCCTTCCTGAAGTTTTCGGCGGAAAATCGTTCTCTCGTCGCCGACCTCGCCATCGCCGGGCTCGAGGCGATCCTGGACGGCAAGGACAGGAACATCGCACGCGCGACCCCGAGCGAGGCCGACTTCCAGATTTTCGAGACGGCGCTGCGCCAGAACGGCTTGGGCACGCCGGAAATCGGCGCGCTGCTCGACGGCAAGGCGCCCGAACCGCCGATTCCCGACGACCGCATGTGCTCCGCCGGCCAGACCTATCTCCAGACGCTGTTGCAGATGCCGGACGACGTGCGCGCCCGCATCGAGGCTCTGGCCGTCGATCTGATGGCGCGGTCGTAGTTACTCGACCTGCTCGCAGACGAGCGGCCCGCGCCACTTGCCGTAACGCCAGAAATGCAGCGCGTCCGCGCCCTGCGGCGCCTGGGCCGGCACCGGATCGAAACCCGCCGTCCCGCCCGGCCGGCAGCGGCAGATGCGGGAGAACCCCATCCACCCACCGCCCCACAGGCCGAAACGGCCGATCGCCTCGGCAGTGTAATCCGAACAGCTCGGCAGATGCCGGCATTGCCGGCCCATGAAGGCGGACAGGGTGAGCTGGTAGCCCCGGATCGCGCCACGCGCGAGCAGCGCAGGGGCGTCGCTCACGCCTCGAAATCGGAAATCGTCCTGTCCCATGACGCGGATGTGGGCGCTTCCGGCGCCGGCGTCAATGCGGACGCATGACGCGGCAGGCGCGCGGCGTCGCTAGGCTTCCGAGCGCGCCGCCTGCCGCGCCTCCGCCTGCGTCGCCGCCTCCGCCGTCGCGTCGAAGGTCAGGAGCGTCGAGGCGTGGCGGGCCTTGTAATTGCGTACGGGTTCGAGCGCGGCGATATCGGCCCATTCGCCCGACGGCGGAGGTCCGTTTTCCTTCAGCATCCGTCGCACCTCGTCGCGCAACGCCCGCAACTGCTGCGGCGTCGCGCCGATCACATGCCGCGCCATGATCGAGGACGAGGCCTGCCCGAGCGCGCAGGCTTTCACGTCATGCGCGAAATCGACGACTTTTCCGTCGCTGATCCGAACGTCGACGGTCACAGTCGAGCCGCAGAGTTTGGAATGCGCGGTCGCGGTGGCGTCCGGGGCGTCGAGCCGCCCCAGCCTCGGAATGGCGGCCGCAAGTTCCAGAATGCGCCTGTTGTAAATCTCGTCGAGCATGGGCCGTCGCGTCGCAGGGGCTGGCGGAATGGGCCGCGCAGTCCTATGTCCTTATATAGTCGGCCGTCGCCATTGGCGAAGACCGGCGCCGGTTTCGGGCGAAGGTTCGAAATTTTCCTCTGGAGGCTCCACATGGATGCGGTGGTTAAGTCCTTGAACGCCCGAAAAGAATTGAACCAGGACGTCAAACGTCCGACGCCCACGCAGGAAGAGGCCGAGGCGGCCGTCCGCGTGCTTCTGGCTTACGCTGGCGACGACCCGGCCCGCGAAGGGCTGATCGATACGCCCAAGCGCGTCGCCAAAGCCTATCGCGAATTGTTCGCCGGCTATCGCGAGGACGCCGGCGCCATTCTCGACCGCGTCTTCGAGGAGGTCGAAGGCTACGACGACATGGTGCTGGTGAGCGACATTCCATTCGCCTCGCATTGCGAGCACCACATGGTGCCCTTCGTGGGCAAGGCGCACGTCGCTTATTTTCCGCGCGACGGGGTCGTCGGCCTGTCGAAACTCGCGCGTCTCGTCGACATGTACGCGCGGCGCTTCCAGACGCAGGAGGCGATGACGGCGCAGATCAGCGAAGCGATCGAGACGCATTTGAACCCGCGCGGCACGGCGGTGTTCGTGGAAGCCGAGCACATGTGCATGTCCATGCGCGGCGTGCGCAAGCAAGGCGCAACCACGATCACCACGCGCTTCACCGGCCTCTTCCGCGACGAGCCGGCCGAACAGGCGCGCTTCATGACGCTCGTGCGCGACCGTCGATAACACGGTCGAGCTGACGGCGGCCTACTGCCGCCGCTTTCGCGCGTCACTGTGTCAAGCAGCGACGTACGGGAGCAGAGCCATGCTGAAACGATTGACGGGATTCTCCGAAGGCGCCCTCGCCTTTTCGGCGCACGGCCGCGTGACGCGCGAAGACTACCGCACGATTCTCGAGCCGGCGGTCGACGCAGCGACCAGGTCGGACGGCAAGCTGCGCTTCTATTACGAACTTGCGCCCGATTTCGAAGGCTTCGACGCCGGCGCGATGTGGGAGGACTTCAAGACGGGCATGGGCCACTTGAACCGCTGGGAGCGCGTCGCCGTGGTGACGGACGTCGAATGGATCGCGCAGGCGATGCGCGCCTTCGCCTTTCTGATGCCCGCTGTCGTAAGGAGCTTCCCGCTCGCGGAGCGCGACGCGGCGCGCGCCTGGATCGCGGACCGGAACTGACGTCGGCCTTCCGTCTCGCGGCGTCGCATGCGATGGTGCGCCCGCTGACGAGGACGCCCATGCCGATCTACAAGCTCGATACGCTCAATCCCGAATTGCCGGCGAAGGACAAGTACTTCGTGGCGCCCGGCGCGCAGGTGATCGGCAAGGTGCGGATGGGCGAAGACGCCAGCGTCTGGTTCAACGCCGTCGTGCGCGGCGACACCGATCTGATCGACATCGGCCCGCGCGCCAACGTGCAGGACGGCTGCATTCTGCACACCGACCCCGGCTTTCCGCTGACCATCGGCGCAGACGTCACGATCGGCCACAACGTCATCCTGCATGGCTGCGTGATCGGCGAGGGCGCACTCATCGGCATGGGCGCAACCATCCTGAACGGCGCTAAGATCGGCAAGAACTGCCTGGTCGGCGCCAACGCGCTGGTCACCGAGGGCAAGGAGTTTCCGGACAATTCGTTGATCGTCGGCGCTCCGGCGAAAGTCGCGCGCACGCTCGACGAGAAAGGGGCCGGCGCCGGCCGAATGATTGCGGCCGTCTACGCCGCGCGCGCCAAGCGCTTCCGCGACGGATTGACGAAAATCGAGGACTGAGCCGACCGCTAGAGGACGATGTCCTCGTCGAATTCCTCGATCGGAATGAGCCGCGAGAATTCGATGGCGAGACCGCCGTTGAAGTGACGCACCACGCGGCCGGAACGGCGACCGATCTCGACGCGCGCGCCCACCGGCGGCAGCTTGTCGGTCTGCAGGCCGACGCCCGACACCGATACGTCGACCACGTGGACCGGAATCGAATCGCCGCCCTCGACGGTCATGACAGCCGTTGTCGCCTTCGGCGTGATGCGCTTGTGCCGCCGGCTCGCGACGCCATCGTCCTCTTCGCTGTTGACCATCCAGGTCAACAGATCGGCGATCCGCTCGCGCTTGCTCTGCGACAGGATCAGCGCGACGGCGAACCCCTCCTCGACCTGGCGCACGATCATGCCTTCGAGGCGCCCGAGCTCTTCGAAATAGAACACCACCCGCTCGCCGACCGATCCTCTGGCCGGCGCGGAGACGCGCAGTCCGCCGGGCGAGGCGTCGACGGTCCTGCAAGGATATTCTTCCTTGTTCGCGAGCATATAGCGGCCGGCGATCGAAATCCTGACGCGCTGATAGCGTCGCCGCTCAACCGGTCTGGCGCTCGATCTGCGGAGCGTCTGAGCCAACGTCTGTCCTCTTTGCACACGAACTTGCCGAGAACCCTAGACTTCGATGGTTAATGGCGGCTTACCCGCGGCAACCTGCGCCAGCCAATTCGTGAGCAAACATTAGGCGTTCCTTGCCGGATTCCTTTGATCTTCGAGCAAGCGGGCAAGGTCTACGAAAGGCCGCCTCGTATGACTTTCAACTGGGCGCGCGACGCGAGACGCCGCTCCGGGACGCCGGGCCCGCGGCCCATCAAGGGCAGATCGACCCGGGCGTCGGAACCGGTCATGATGCGGATCGAGCGCAACTCGAGCCGTTCCACCGGCAGCAGTCCCAACCATTCCGGCGCGCGCGCGGCGGTGAGCGCGCCGAGAATGCGCGCATGCGTGCGGCCGTGATGCCGCAGCGGCAACAAGAGCATTTCGAGGTCCAGCGGCGGACGTCCGGCCGGAGCCGCCTGAACGCCCGCGACCACCGGCGCCGCCCCGTCCATGACCGTAAGAAGGACCGCTTCCATGTTCGCCCGGTCCTCGCCCCACAGGTCGAGAAACGAGCGTCCCTTGAGTTCCTGAATCCACAGCGCATTCAGGCGCGCGCCAGACAACCGGAGCGGATAGAGTCCATCCTGATCCGCCTCGATCATGAAGGTATTGGAGAGGATCGAGCGGATTTCGGCGGGATCGATTTCCGCGCGATCCGGCGCCGCGCGATGGCGACGCAGCGCGTTCCAGTACGAGTAGAGCTCCCGCGTCGCCTTCTGTCTCATCGTCGCCCCGTCAGGTCGTTGGCCGGTCAGGCTTGTTCTCATTCGGCACAGCCGAAGCGCGCTTCGGTGCGCTTGCCGGACATTCAGCAGGCGACATGCCACCCCCGCGCGCGTTAATGTTAACGAGGCGTTTCAATTGCGCGGATGGCTCGGAAATGAGAGAAAAGGGTCGTGACGCAACGGTTAAGCCCAATGGCTCTTGGGCATGAACTTCAAGCGTGACGAGCGGAAATCGTCCGGCGAATTGGCTCATTGCCGGACATGCCCGCGCCACCTGCTCCGATCAGCGGTCGATGGCGGGCGCTCGTCGATGGCTCCGAAATGCGGGGGAAGAACCTGGCTCCGGTTCTTCCCCCTCCGCCCCCCGAATCCATGACCAAAATCCCTCCCTCAGAGCGTGAGTTTGCGCGCTCCGGCTATCCCGTCGTCGCGATCGTCGCCGCCCTCGTGCTCGCGCACGCGCTTCGCCTCGCATTGACGCCCGAGAGCGATTTCCGCCTCGTCGCAGAACTCGCCTTCGTGCCAGCGCAGTTCACCCTGCCCTTCGATCGCGAGAGCGTCTGGCGGGCGACCCGCCTCGCCATCGAACAGGGGGACGCGACGGCTGGAGAAATCGCGTTGCTGCTCGGCGACGGTCCGCGCTGGTGGACGCCGCTCACCTATTCGCTGCTGCACGGCGGCCTCGCGCACATTCTCATCAACAGCGTGTGGCTGCTCGCATTCGGAACAGCGGTGTGCCGGCGCTTTGGCGGCGTTCGGTTCGTCCTGTTCTACGTCTTCACCGCGATCGCAGGCGCGCTCGCCTTCTATCTCGTCCATCCGCTCGGACTGCAGCCGGTCGTCGGCGCCTCCGCGGCGATCTCCGGCGCCATGGGCGCCGCCGTTCGTTTCGCCTTTTCGCCTGGCGCGCCGCTCGGCGGCGGCCATGCCCCGCCGCGCGATCTCTACGTCTACCGACGCCCTGCGCCGCCGCTTCGCCAGGTGCTGACCGAGCGTCGCGCGATGACCTTTCTGGCCTTGTGGTTCGCGGGCAATTTCCTGTTCGGCGCCTATGTGCCGATCGGCGCGGACGGCGCGTCGGTCGCGTGGGAAGCGCACATCGGCGGCTTCCTCGCGGGCTTCCTCGGCTTTGCGCTTTTCGATCGCCCCGACCATGCCGCGCAGTAGGAGCGGCATTGCGAATTACGCTTGCCTAGCTGCGTGAAGCAGCGCATGCTTCGGCTCAAGACGGCGAGCAAGCCGCGTGTGAGATAGGGCGAAACCAGAGAGGCCAATGATGACTGTCGCACGCATTCTCGCGATCAAGGGGCGCGACGTGGTGACGGCGCAACCGCACCTGACGTTGCGCGAAGCAGCCGACATTCTCTGCCGCAATCGCATCGGCGCCGTCGTCGTCGCCGACGCGGGGCGCGACGTGCTCGGCATTCTCTCGGAGCGCGACATTGTTCGCGCTGTTTCGGCCGGCGGCGCCGAGGCGCTGGGCGATCAGGTGGCGAAGCACATGACTTCGAAAGTCATCAGCGCCACCGAGGATCAACCGATCGAGGCCACGATGGGCGTGATGACCGAAAGCCGCATCCGCCACCTGCCGATCCTGCGCGACGGCAAGCTCGTGGGTGTCGTGTCGATCGGCGACGTGGTGAAGATTCGCCTCGAAGCCATCGAGAGCGAACACAAGGCCTTGCGCGAATACATCGCTTCGGCGTGATCTAGCCGGCCTGCGCCGCGCCGCTGACGTGCTCGAGAATGTCCGGCAATCGGCGGCGCGCGATCTCGCGCCCTAACGCGATCATGTCGGCGGCGCGATGAAAATCGAACAGGCCGAATTGTTCGAGCCGCGCATTGATGAGCACGTCGGGCGGATCGCCGGCCAAGCGCGAGCGGGCGATGCGATCCTGCGTGATCGAAAACGCGTCCAGCATGACCGACGCCACGCCGGGACCGTCGTTTGAATTGCGCCGAAGCCTGCGCTTGAGCAGCGCCGTCGGCGACGCGACGCCCGCGATCCAGCTGCGTGCGCCTGCCTGTTCCACCTTTTCGGCGACCATGCTGGTCGTCTCGTCGCCGATGTTGCGGTCGCCGATCACCGTGCCCCTGAACATCGAATCGGAGACGAGATTGACCGCCACGACCATGTCCGCGCCGAGCGCGCGGCACACCGAGACGGGAATCGGATTGACGAGCGCGCCGTCGAACAACCAGCGGCCGTCCACCATCACGGGCTCCAGCAAGCCCGGCATCGCATAGGATGCGTTGAGCGCGCGCGCGAGCCGACCCGAGCGAAGCCAGATTTCGTGGCCCGTCGAGATTTCCGTAGCCACGGCGGCGAAAGGAATCGCGACATTCTCGATCGTCTTTCCGGCTAGCGCGAGCTCCAGCTTGTCCCGCAACCGCGCGCCGCTGAACAAGCCGCCGCCGGAAAACGACAGATCGAGCAGCGACAGCACGCGACGCCGCGACAGCGAACGGGCGAAACGTTCGATCGCGTCGAGTTCGCCGGCCGCGTAGCAGCCGCCGACCAACGCGCCGATAGAGGTGCCCGCGACGATATCCGGTTTGAACCCGGCCGCTTCGAACTCCCGCAGAACGCCGATGTGGCACCAGCCGCGCGCCGCGCCCGCGCCGAGCGCGAGGCCGATTTTCGGACGCCGCGCGCTCATCGATTTGCGCTGAGGTTCGGGTCGGGACGCGGCGATCGTCGCGCCTGCGCCGCTTTCGTCGCTCCACATCGCCTGGGCTCTACGCATGAACGACAACATGGTCGATCTCGCTGGACGCAGGGCCGACAAGCCTTTTGGGCCCTCCGGAGAAAAAGCTGATCCGGCAAGATCGCTAGATCATTAATAAAATGGGTCCGGCCGGCGAAAGTTCCAGTCTGGTTAGCTTTCGATGAAGACCAGACGCCCGGTCGCCGGATCGACGCGGCGATAGAAGCAGGACTTGCGTCCGGTATGGCACGCGCCGCCGTCGCCGCCGGCTTCGACGCGCAGCAGGATCGCGTCCTGATCGCAATCGACGCGCATGTCCACCACCCGCTGCACCTGGCCTGACGTGTCGCCCTTGCGCCAGAGCGCGTTGCGCGAGCGCGACCAATAGTGCGCGACGCCGGTCTCGAGCGTCAGCCGCAGCGATTCCGCATTCATGTAGGCGAGCATCAGCGGCTCGTTGGTCGCCGCCTCGACGGTCACGCAGACGACGAGACCGGCTGCGTCGAAGCGCGGCGCGAAAACGGCGCCCTCTTCCAGCTTGCTCTTGTCGGTCACGGTCTCGAACTTGTCGATCGGCATCGCTCATCCTCTGGCCGGCGAATCTGGCATAGTCGCGAAATCATGACGCGCCGCGCCCGCTCTCTCGTTATCGCCCTCGGCGTCGCGTTGATCGCGGCAGCCGGCGTCGGGGCGTGGTATATCACGCAACGGGCTACGCAAGATCGCGCGATTGTCGTTTCGCGCATCGGCGATGTCGCGCTCGTGTATGCGCCCGCCTACGCCCGGTTCGCCGGCGGCCGCGTCGGCGGGCGGATCGAAGCTCTCGACATAGCGGCGACCTTTCCGGACTTCCGGCCGGCAGGCGACGCGACGACGCCGCTTTCGGACGTCGACGGACGCGGCAAGAGCGCGCTCGTCTTCCTCACGCTCGGCCCCGCCGACCGCAAGATAGACCCGCCCGATCTCGTCGCGACGCTTTACGCGCGCTTTCTCGAACCGGAGGTCGTCGAGACCGAGGAAGGGCTGCTCAAGCGCAGATTTCAGGACGGCTCGCCCTACGCCGGCGAGGATCTCTATTTTGCGCCGCCGGAAGGCCGAACCTTCGCGGCGCGGTGCACGCGCGCCACCACGCCCTCCGACGGATTGCCGGAGACCTGCCTCACCGTCTTCCGCGAACGCGATCTCGACGTGTCCCTGCGCTTTGCGCGGCCTTTGCTCGGCCAATGGGACAAGCTCGCCGCAGGCGCGCGCGCGCTGACGCAGACGATGCTGGCGCGCTGAGCCTCAGACTTCGTCCAGATCGAAATCGAGAATAGCGATCTGCAGCGTGAAGCTGGAGCCTTTCGCGTCATCGGCCGAGATCACGCCGAGGAAATCCTCGCCCGAATTGAGTTCGACCGAATCCGTCTTGCGACCGCGCGCTACCAGCTTGAGCTGATCGTTTTCGAACAGCTTGCGCAGATATTCCTGCAGGACTTCGCGCCCGACCGGAATCCTCATCGCGAAGGCGAACGAACGGTCGCCGTCTTCGTCGTCGAGGCTGATCGTGGCGATGCGCCGCTCGCCCAGATGCACGGCGGCGGTCGTCGTCGGATCCTTCGGATCGGGCGTGACCTTTAGCTGATCGTTGCCGAACGAGCGCCGCAGGAAAGCCTGAAGCTTCGCGAGTTCCGCCTTATGCACCTTCCGCACCTCCGCCGCGCCCGTTGGGGCTATGTCGCGTCACGGGTTGCCAGAAAGCGCGCGCGGCTTCAAGGCCGATCAGGTTTCGCTGTTCTTGGCGGCCAGGATCTGGTCCATCGTCCGGCCGGGTTCTGCGCAGCCCGCGGCGCCAACGACCCGGGCCGGCACGCCGGCGACTGTCGTATTGCGGGGCACGGGCGCCAGCACGACGGAACCCGCTGCGACCCGCGCGCACTGGCCGACTTCGATATTGCCGAGCACCTTGGCGCCGGCGCTGATCAGCACGCCGCGGCGTATCTTCGGATGGCGATCGCCGATTTCCTTGCCCGTGCCGCCGAGCGTCACGCCCTGGAGAATCGACACGTCATCCTCGACGACAGCCGTTTCGCCGACGACCAGGCCCGTCGCATGGTCGAGGAACACGCCCTTGCCGAATTTCGCGCCGGGATTGATGTCGACCTGGAAGACGGCCGATGCGCGGCTCTGGAGATAAAAGGCGAAGTCGCGCCGCCCGGCCTTGAGCAGGGCATGCGCCAGCCGATGTGTCTGGAGCGCATGAAACCCCTTGAAATACAACAGCGGCTCGATCAGCCGGGTGCAAGCGGGGTCGCGGTCGAACACGGCGAGAATGTCGGCGCGGAACGCCTCGACGATCGACGGATCGGCGGCGATCACGCCCGCGTAGGCGTGCGCGATGGCGTCCGACCCGAGATCGGGATGATCGAGTCGCGCGGCGACGCGATGCACGATGGCGCGCTCCAGCGTCTCGTGGTGCAGGACGTTGGCGAACAGAAAACCGGCCAGGTCCGGCTCGCGCCGCACCGTCTCTTGCGCATCCGCGACGATCCGCGCGAACAGGGCGTCCTTGCCGCCGAAGTCCACCACGTTAGCCGCGCCGTGCCCGTGCATCGCCGCCATGAGCCTACTCCTCAACGCCGCATCGCGCCCCTGGCGCGCCTCGGACGATAGCATGTCCGGCGCGCTCTGGCTTCCAGCGTTCACAAATGTGATCGCAACACGATTAATCAAGCGCCGCGGGCGCAGGCGATTTCAGGAATGGAGCCGGCGGCTGCGCGAGAGGACGGAAACGCCGGGCGTCGACTGCCGAGCGGCGCTCGCGGGCGGCGCAACGGTTTGAACCGCCTCCCCGTGCCGCGAAGGCGCACGAGAGCCTCGCAGCCGCCTCAGGGACTGGGCGTTTACGACGTGGCGGAACCGGGCCGCGGAGGCTGTCATGTCGACCTTTCGTCCTTGCGCTCGGGCGTCGACCCAGGCAGCGGCACAAGATCATCCGCGCCTTGCGCGCGGCTTGCAGTGGCGGGTTCGAGGTCGGATCGCGGCGACGCTGCGGCTTGCCAGCTGCGCGCGACCCTCACGGACGCCTGGCGAGGAAGTCCAGAACCGCCTCGCGATAGACCCTGTCGCCGACGGCGCGGTTGTGATCGCGGTTCGGGATATCGGCGACTTTCGCATCGGACATCAGCGCGCCGAGCCTGTGCGGGTCGCCGGCGACGTCGTCCTTGGTTCCGACGCAGATCAGCGTCGGCGCGGCGATCCGGCCGACCTCCGCCGGCGACAGCAACTGGCGCGAGCCGCGTATGCAGGCGGCCAACGCCGCGCGATCGCTCTTCGTCGCCTCGGCGAAGGCGCGGAACGTCTTCTGCTGCGGATCGACCAGCAGTTCCGGTCGGTCCGTCTCCATCGCATCGGCGATTCCGACCGGCAGGCCGACGCCGTCGACCAGATGAATTCCCAACCCGCCGATGACCAGCGAACGCACCCGCGTGGGATGATGCAGCGTCAGGAAAGCGGAGATGCGCGCGCCCATCGAATAGCCCATGACGTCGACGCGCTCGAGGCGGAGGTGGTCGAGCAGACGCAGGCAGTCCTCCGCCATGATCCGCGTGTCGTAGGCGGCCGGGCTGTACAGCTTCGTGGAGCGGCCATGACCGCGATTGTCCAGCGCGATCGTGCGCCGTCCGTCTCCGGTCAACGCCTTCACCCACAGCGGGAAAACCCAGTTCACGGCGTGGCTCGACGCGAATCCGTGAACGAGCAGGATCGGCTCCCGGCGATCCTCCGCCGTCGGATGCTCGTCGATATAGGCGAGGCGCACCGCCCCGGACTGGAAGAAATGCATGGCGACCGGCGACTTATGGACGTGGCGCCGGGTCTAGCACGGATCGCCGCAATGCAATATCAAGGCGCGGATTGTCGCGCGCGCATGGCCAAGGCGCGCCCGACCTGATATGCCGCCGCCGGCTCCAAGGGAATTCGAAGATGGCAGACGACGTCACGCCGCACTTCCACAACCAGCCCGGTCTTCCGCGCGTAAAAATCGGCGCGCACAAGTTCATGTGCATCGGCGCGCTGCCGCCCTTCGACCATCCGCACATTTTCATCGACATGGGCCAGAGCGCCGAGACGATCTGTCCGTATTGCTCGACCCTGTACGTCTACGACGCCGCCCTGAAGGGCCATTCCGACCCCGCCGAGTGCGAATTCCGCGGCGTTTGAGCGAGGCGAACCATGGCCGACCGCCCCGTCATTGTCGCCGGCGCCGGCGTTGGCGGGCTGTCGGCGGCGCTCGCTCTGGCCGCAGCCGGCCGTTATGTGATCGTACTCGAGCGAGCCCCCGCCCTTGCGGAATTCGGCGCGGGGCTCCAGCTCGCCGCCAATGCGACGCGACGCCTCGCCAAATGGGGCGCGCTGGAGCGGCTCAAGGAACTCGCGACGGCGCCTGAAGCGGTCGAGATTCGTTCGTCGAGGGACGGCTCCGTCATTACCACCGTGCCCGTCGGCGAATCGGAAAAACGCTGGGGGTCGATCTATCTGGTCGCCCACCGCGCCGACCTCCTGACGGCGCTGGCCGAAACGGCCGCCGGCTCGCCGAACATCGAAATCCGTCTGGGTTGCGGCATCGAGGGCTGGCGCTCGAGCATCGACGGCGTGCTCGTTCATATCGAGGGACGGCCGGACCTGCATGGCGCCGCGCTGATCGGCGCAGACGGCCTGCGCTCGCGGGTCCGCGAGGGCTTGGCGCTCGCCGCGCCGGACGGCCCCCGCTATTCCGGTCGCACCGCCTGGCGGGCGCTTCTGCCCGCCGCCACGGTTCCTTCGGAGCTGCTCGCGCCGCGCACCGGCCTCTGGCTCGGCGCGGGCGCGCATCTCGTGCACTACCCGCTGCGGCGCGCGAGCGTTCTGAACGTCGTCGCTATCGTCGAGGACGAATGGACCGACCTCGACGATCCTGATTTCTGGTCCTCGCACGGGGACGTGGCCTTTCTCGCCTCGCGTTTCCAGAGCTGGACCGCGGAAATCCGCGACCTGATCGTCGCCGCGCCGGAATGGCGGCGCTGGCCGCTCTACGAACGCAAGGCCGTATCGACCTGGGCGCGCGGCAGGGTCGCCGTTCTCGGCGACGCGGCGCACGCGATGGCGCCCTTCCTCGCGCAAGGCGCGGCCCAGGCGATCGAAGACGCCGACGCGCTCGGGGTCGCCTTCGCGGCTCATCCGGACGACGAGGCCGCCGCGCTCGATCAATACCAGCGGGCGCGCTCTACGCGCGCCAACCGCGTTCAGCGCGCCTCGCGCTTTCAGGGAACCGTCTACCATCTGGGGGGCCCGGCGGCCTTCGCGCGCGACACGGCGATGCGTGCGATCGGCGCCGAGGGCATGGCGCGCGCGAGCGACTGGATCTACCGCGAATAATCGTCGCACAGGCGCGAAATCTCATGTCGAATATTTGACATACACGTCGCGCTCTAGGATTTTCGGCTGTTTCCTCAGGTGAACCTCGAAAGAGGCGTCTACTTTCGTGTTGAGCGCAGCCGCCAGAAAGCAATTGTCGTCGATCGATCGAGAATTGATCGAGCAGCGCGTGCGCGCGATCTGGGATTGTCGGGCGCATGGCGATATCGACGGCTTGCTCGACTATCTGGCGCCTGATTGCGTTTACGTCGTCACCAGCTGGGTCGGCCAACCCGTCACGATCAGCCGCGAAGGCCGCGAGGCGTGCGGCGAACTCGCCCGCCAAATTCATATTCTCATCGAGCCGCGGACGGCGGAAGTGACGGAACTGGTGGTCGATGGCGAACAGGTGGCCGCCTGCCGTCGCGTCCTGGTCGCAAATCGGGGAACGGGCCGGACCGCGGAACTGGACATTTGTTACTTCATGCGGTTCCGCGACGGCTTGCTCGTCGAAATGCACGAACGGACCGACACGCTCGGCATGATTCAACTTTGCGGCGGTTGACCAGCGCGAACCGGCGCAGTTGAACCAAAGAAAATTCATCAGCCTTTTCTAGAGGTTGCCTGTTTTCGCTCTCGTCTCGCGCCTGCAAGGCGAGCCAGATCATTGACAAATATCAAGATATTCGAGTTGAACAGAGCGGAGAACCGAAACGCCGAGGAATATCCGGCCGTGCAGGACGTGCAGACAATTGTCGCCTCGCCAGACGAAGGGCGCGAGCGGATCGAGGCGTCCATCCGCCATCTGCTGGAATTGCGCGCGACCGGCGACGTCGAGGCGATGGCGGCTTACGCGGCGCCCGATGTGGTCTTCAAGACGCCGGCCGGCCGCGCCCACCCCTTTCACGCGCCCCGCGAAGGCCGCGACGCCTGTCGCGAACTCGGCTACGAGGTCAACATCGCGTACGAAAATCTCGGGTCGCGCCTCAACAAGCTGCTGATCGACGGCGATCGCGTCGCGATCCACCGGACCGCCCGCATTCGTAATCGCGGCGCGGGCGAGCCAATCGAGGTCGACATCTGGAATTTCCTGCGGTTCCGCGACGGCCTGATCGTCGAATTCTCCGAATATCCCGATACCGCCGTGTTTGCGCGTCTCGACGCGCCGAACGAAGTCGCCTGACAGCCGCCCAGATTTTCAACCGTGAGCCGGGACATGCAGACGCCCAACGCCGATCAGCGACTCGCCGAAATCGACCGCGACCTGATCGAACAGCGCCTGGCGGTCATTCTCGATCTGTGCGCACGCGGCGACGCCGATGGCGTGGCGTCCTATTTCACGCCGGATGTGGTGTATGGCGGCGGGACATGGAGGCTCTATCCGCTGGCGGCGCGACGCGAAGGCGCGGAAGCCTGCGCCGATATGCTGCGCGCGGTCTATGTCGCCTACGAAAGCCTGGGTTCGACGATCACGCGCCTGCTGATCGACGGCGACCGCGTCGCACTGCAGAGAACGACGAGGCTGCGCAACCGCGGCTCCGGCAAGACGGCGCCAATTGTGATCTGGAACTATCTGCGTCTGCGCGGCGGCCTGATCTGCGAGTTTTCGGAATATCCCGATACGCTCGCCATCGCGGAGCTCGACGAGTAGCGCTCGAAAATCTGGTGCGGACGGCGGGGATCGAACCCGCACGGGCAAGCCCGAGGGATTTTAAGTCCCTTGCGTCTACCAGTTTCGCCACGTCCGCGCGGGCTTCTTGTAGCGGGAGTCGGAGCTGCGCGCCACGGCGCTAGCCGCCGGCCTTGCCGATCGGCGGCGCGAAAGCGAGCTGCAGGTCCCACGGGAAATTGATCCACGTATCCTGCGACACCTCGGTGATGAACGTGTCGACGAGCGGCCGCCCGGCCGGCTTGGCGTAGACCGTCGCCAGATGCGCCTTCGGCAGGATTTCACGAACGAGCCGCGCCGTCGCGCCGGTGTCGACGAGATCGTCGACGACGAGCAGTCCTTCGCCGCCGCGCGCCAGAAGCTCGTGCGAGACGTTCTTGAGCACCTTGAGCGCGCCCTGCGCCTGCTCTGGCCCGACGCCTTCGCCCGCGCCGTAGCTCGAGACCGCGAGCGTGTCGATCACGCGCAGCCCCAATTCGCGCGCGATGATCGCGGCTGGCACCATGCCGCCGCGCGTCACCGCCACCATCGCGGAAAAAGGCGGCAGCCCGGCCAGCCGCCACGCCAGCGCCCGCGCGTCGCGATGGAACTGGTCCCAGGATACAGGAAAGCTCTTTTCGGCGCTCATGGCAGCGGCTTGTTCGCCCGTTCGGCGGTCAGCGTCTCGATCAACGCGCGCGCTTCGGCGAGCGCGCGGTCGAGCGTCTCCTGATTCTTGGAGCGCACGACGATCTGGTTCTGGAAGCGTCCCGAGGCGAACGATGGATAAGAGCCGATCGAGGCGTCCGGATATTTTTCGGCGATCGCGCCAAGCCCCGCCGCATAGGCGCCCTCGGGCACGCTGTCGGCCTGCACGGTCTCCATCAGCATCTTCGCGCCGGTCTTCAAGCGTGGCGTCACGTTGTCCAGCATCGCCTGCATGATCGACGGAACGCCAGCCATCACGACGACGTTTTCGATCATGAAACCGGGCGCCGTCGACACACGATTTTCGACCAGTTCGGCGCCGTGCGGAATGCGCGCCATGCGGCGCCGCGCTTCGTTGAGGTCTTCGGGCTTGATGCGGGTCAGCAGCAGTTCGATGGCGCGCGGATGTTCGGAAATGCCGACGCCGAAGGCCTTCGCCACACTGTCGGCGGTGATGTCGTCGTGCGTCGGCCCGATGCCTCCGGTCGTGAACACATAGGTGTAACGCTTGCGCAGCGCGTCGATGGCGTCGACGATTTCCTGCTCGACGTCGGGAACGATGCGCACCTCGCGCAGGTCGATGCCGATCTGCACGAGGTAATCCGCGATATAGCCGATGTTCTTGTCCTTCGTGCGCCCGGACAGGATTTCGTCGCCGATGACGAGGACGGCCGCTGTGATCTGCTGTTCACCGCTCATGAGTCAGTTCCCGCCCCGTCGAGTTCGAAGACCAGATTCTGCCGCGTCCGCAGCCGTTCCTTATAGCCCTGCGCGCGGATGAAATCCGGCAAATCGATGCACCAGCGCTCCGGCATGTGTTCGACAATCATCACCCGGGGCCAAAGCGACCGCGGCGCCGACCGCAGATAGGGCTCGACAATCAGGTCCTCCGCCCCTTCGCAATCGAGCTTCATGGCGTCGATACGACCGAACGCCTCCCCCGCCAGAATATCCCGAAGCCGGCGCGCGCGCACCGTCAAGCGGCCGCCGTCGTGCGAGGGAACAATGCGAATGGAGCTGTCGCCCCGATTGCGCGCATTGACGAACATGGTCACTTCGCCGTCGCAGTCGGCCGCGGCGCATTCGAGCGTCTTGATCGTCGCGAACGCATTCTGCCGCACATTGTAGACGAGCCGCTCGTGGATGAGCGGCTGCGGCTCGATCGCCAGAATGCGCGCGCCCGCGCCGGCCCGCGCGGCGACGAACAGGCTGTAGCCGCCGACATTCGCGCCGACGTCGACGAACACGAAATCCGGCGTGATCCGCCGAGCCAGGAAATCGAGTTCGTGCGGATCGAAATATTGCGGCGTGAACAGCATCCGCTTTTCGCTGACGTTGTCCGCCGGATAGAGCCGCATCCGCGCGCCGAGCGTCTCGACGTCGGCCGGCCGGCCGGCCATCGCCCGCACGCCGAGCGCGCGCAGGAGATAGGCGAGACGACGTCCGGCCCAGCCGTCCGGCGCCTTGCGCGCGGTCGCGATGAGGCGCGCCAGCGCGCCGCTGGGCGCATGCGCCCCGAACGGCGAAAGGTCGTTGATCGGTCCAGTCGGCATGAGGCCCGTGTGAGAGGGTGTCGGCCGCTTTAGCACGCGCGGTCGGCGGCAGGCCAGCGGCCGCCTTTGCGTCGCGCGTTCTTTCCCCTAAATAGAAGCCCCATGCCCGTTCCCGCCGGAGTCCCACATCGATGACCTTCGTCGAAGCCTCGCTCGCCCCCGGTCGCAAGACCGGGCAGATCAAACTGCACGGGCCGGCGGATTTCGAGGGCATGCGCAAGGCCGGCCGCCTGACGGCGGAAGCGCTGGACATGCTGATCGACGAGGTGCGGCCCGGCGTGACCACCGGGCGCCTCGACGAACTCGCCTTCCAGTTCGCCATGGATCACGGCGCCTATCCCGCGCCGCTCGACTATCGCGGCTATCGCAAGTCGATCTGCACCTCGATCAACCACGTCGTCTGCCACGGCATTCCCGACGACAAGCCGCTGCGCGAAGGCGACATCGTCAACATCGACGTGACGCTCATCGTCGACGGCTGGCACGGCGATTCGAGCCGCATGTACGGCGTCGGCGCCATTCCGCGCCGCGCCGAACGCCTGATCGACGTGACCTACGAATCGTTGCTGCGCGGCATCGCGGCGGTGAAGCCCGGCGCGCATACCGGCGACATCGGCGCCGCCATCCAGCAATACGCCGAAGGCGAGCGCTGCACCGTCGTGCGCGATTTCTGCGGCCACGGGCTCGGGCGATTGTTCCACGACGAGCCGAACATCCTGCATTACGGCCGGCGCGGCGAAGGCGTGCAGCTCAAGCCCGGCATGTTCTTCACCATCGAGCCGATGATCAATCTGGGCCGCCCGCACGTGAAAATTCTGTCCGACGGCTGGACCGCCGTGACGCGCGACCGCTCGCTCTCGGCCCAGTTCGAGCACACGATCGGCGTGACGGAAACGGGCGTGGAGATTTTCACCCTGTCGCGGCGCGGTCTCGACCACCCGCCCCTGCACGTGGCCTGACGCGGCGCCATGGCGGCCGAAGACAGCGGCGACCCGCATTATCATGGCCATCGCCAGCGTCTGAGAGCGCGCTTCCTCGAAGCCGGCTCGGAATCTCTGGCGGATTACGAATTGCTCGAGCTGTTGCTGTTCCGGTCGATTCCGCGACGCGACGTCAAACCGCTCGCCAAGGCGCTGCTGAAACGCTTCGGCACCTTCGCCGAAGTCCTCACCGCTCGCCCCGAACGCCTGCGCGAGGATGGCGAACTCGGCGAGGGGGCCATCGTCGATTTCAAGATCGTCGAGGCGGCCGCCAAGCGGCTGGCGCGCGAATCCGTGCAACACCGGCAGGTTCTGTCCTCGTTCAAGGAGGTGATCGATTATTGCCGCGCGGCCATGGCCTATTCGGACCGCGAGGAATTCCGCATCCTGTTTCTCGACAAGCGCAACGCGGTCCTCTCCGACGAGGTTCTGTCGGTCGGCACGATCGATCACACGCCGGTCTATCCGCGCGAAATCGTCCGCCGCGCGCTGGAGCTGGGCTCCACCGCGCTGATTCTCGCCCACAACCATCCCTCAGGCGATCCGACCCCTTCCAAGGCGGACATCCGGATGACCGAGGAGATCGTCACGATCGCCGGGTTGATGGGCATCGTCGTCCACGACCATCTCATCATCGGCAAGCACGGGCACGCCAGTTTCAAGGGCTTGCAACTGCTCTGACCGTCGCGTCGCGTGTAATCCGCGGGGCGGTCCACACCTATCGTTAACGATCGGTGTCTAGCCTCATACCGCGAAGTTCCACCGGACCGGTCATGATTGCGCCCCCCAACCCGATCGCCGCCATCGCGCGCGAAGAACGCGGCCTGTCGACCTTTGCGATTGTCGTCTGCATTGTGCTGGTCAGTCTGCTCGGCGCGCTGATGGTCGTCCGCGACGAGGCCAACCTCGGACGCGCGGCGGCCGAACGGAGCGCCGTCGCGCAGTCGCTCGAAACCATTGCGACCGCCTTCGCGGAAGAGACGCGCGCCTACGCCGAACGCCTGCCGGGCAGCGCTCTTCAGGAGCGCGCGCGCTCCGGCGCGCCCGCACGGCTCGCCGGTCCCGCGGGCGAAACGTACGTGGTCGACGTCTCCCGCGACCTGAAGGGTCGCAATCCCGCGGTCGGCGCGGACCTGGCGTCGCTTCTCGCAAGCGCCGCGCCTCTTGCGCACGATGGCGGCGTCGGTTCGCAATTGCGCGGCCCGATCAGCGCCGCGGCGAAATCGACGCTCTGGGGCTCGGAGCGCCGCGAGATCGTCATCGCCGACGGGCGACCCTATCTGGCCGGCCTCCTGCCCTATCTCGGCGCTGGCGGATCCAGCCTCGCGTTACTGAGGTTCCGTCCGATCGACGACGCCACGCTCGCCGAAATCGCGCGGATCGCCGACACCCGACGGCTCGAATGGACTTCGCTCGCGTCTGCGACGTCCGACCTCGCGACGGTCCCGGTCGCACGCGAAAACGATGGTGCTGACTTCGGCTTCGCCTGGGCGCCGCAACGGCCAGGCGACGGCATGATGGAGCGGAACGTTTCGCTCCTGCTCATTTTCGCGGCGCTGTTCGCCGCGCTGGTCGTGGTTCACTCGCGACGCGTGACCCGCGAGGCGGTCGAGGGCGAGGAACGCGCGCTCGCGGCCGTCGCGCTCGACGGCATGACAGGCCTGCCGACGCGCGCGATGTTCACCCGGCTGGTCGAAAGCGAGATCGAGCGCATCAAGCGCTCCGCCGGCGACAGGGGCGCGGCGGTCTTCCATCTGGACTGCGACCGGTTCAAGGAGATCAACGATTCCTACGGGCGCGCCGCCGGCGACCGGCTGATCGTCGAGATGGCGCGTCGCATCGGCGGGCTGTTGCGCTCCTCGGGCCGCGTCGCGCGGCTCGGCGACGATGAATTCGCCATCTTGCAGACCGACATCGTCGGACCGCGCGATGTCGAAATGCTCGCGCGTCGCCTGACCGAAGCGCTGGAGCAGCCTTTCGAGATCGACGGCGCGCAACTCTACGTCGGCGTGTCCTTCGGGGCGGCGCTTTGTCCGCACGACGCCGAGACAGCGCCGGAATTGATGCGGCGCGCCGGTCTGGCCCTCTATCGCGCCAAGAACGAAGGCCGCAACCGCTTCTGCTTCTTCGAACCGAGCATGGGCGAGCGGCTCAACATGCGAAAGGCGGTCGAGGACGATCTGCGCGCGGCGATCGAGGCCGGCGCGCTGATGCTGCAATACCAGCCGGTCATGGACGTGAACGGCAAGAAAATGGTCGGCGTCGAGGCGCTCGTGCGTTGGCCGCATCCCACGCATGGTCTGATTTCGCCGCTCAACTTCATCGCGCTGGCCGAGGAAAGCGGACTGATCCTGCCGCTGGGCGACTGGGTGTTGCGCCGCGCGCTCGCCGACATGAAGGCCTGGCCCGGCCTGAGGGTGGCGGTGAACGTCTCCGGGCTTCAACTGCGCCACGCCGGCTTCGTCGGAGACCTGGAACGCCTGTTGAAGGCGGCCGACGTCGACGCCGGCCGGTTGGAGCTGGAGCTGACGGAAAGCGTTCTCATCGACGACGCGGACGCCGCCGAACAGGCGATGGTCAATCTGCGGGCGATGGGCGTGCGCCTGGCGCTCGACGATTTCGGCACCGGCTATTCGAGCCTGATTTATCTGCGCCGCTTCGCCTTCGACAAGATCAAGATCGACAAGTCGTTCCTCGATTCCGTCGAAACGACGGGCGAGAGCGCGATCATCGTGCATTCGATCGTGCATCTGGGCCGCGCGCTCGGCCTCACCGTCACCGCCGAAGGCGTCGAGACCAGCGACCAGCACCGTTTCCTGCATGCGCTCGGCTGCCACGAAATGCAGGGCTTCCTGTTCTCCAAGCCCGTGTCCGCAGCCGAAATTTCCCAGCGCCTCGCCGCACAGACGGCCGCCGAGGAAACAGCGCGCGCCGCCGCCTGAGCGACAGCGCGCAGCGAGTTCAGTTGAAGCGGAATTCCGCGCCGATCGCCCGGATTTCGGCCGGACGGATCAGCCGTTCATGGCCGATGCGCACCGAGAACAGCGGGCCGTCGAGCTTTTCGCGCCAGAAATTCAGGAATTTCTTGAGCACCGGAAAGTGCGGCGCGGCGTCGTATTCCTGCCAGATGTAGCTTTGCAGAAAGGACGGATGATCGGGCATTCGGTAGAGAATTTCCGCCGTCGTCAGACCCCAGCCGGCCAGTTGGCGGAGGAAATCTTCCGATACGCGACCGGTGCGACCCACGTCCTGAGCCTCGACACGTAATTTCTCGACCATTTCGCCCTCACATAATGAGATGACCTTTCGTCTTGCGGCCGGTTCATGGATCGTCAGGGCCGCAACGATGCGATTGCAGACCCGTTACTTTGCTACAGGGTTAACAACGCGGGCCGCAGGAAACAAAAAGCAAGGGCCGCGCCACTTCGGGCAGGTCGAGATTGCATCGACGCACAGAGCATCTGCTACGCAGGCAATTCTGCACTTGGTCGAACTTTCGTAGAAAGTAGGAAAGGAGTTTGAGATGATCGATCAAAAAACCGCCCCCTACGCCGCGCTCGTCCTGAGGGTGTCGATGGGGATCATGTTCCTTGCGCACGCCTATCTGAAGATGTTCGTGTTCGGCATGGCTGGCGCCGGCAAGTTCTTCGCGTCGCTGGGCCTGCCGGACTGGTTCCTCTATCCGATCCTCGCCCTCGAGATTCTCGGCGGGCTCGCCTTGATCCTCGGGATCCTGGTTCGCTGGGCGACGATCCCGCTGTTCATCGAGCTGATCGCCACCATCGTTCTGGTGCATGGCGCCAATGGTTGGCTGGCCTCGGCCAAGGGCGGCGGCTGGGAGTTTCCGGCGTTTTGGGCCGCTGGCCTTCTGGCGCTCGGCCTGCTCGGCGACGGCGCATTCGCCTTGGTTCCCTCGTCGCGCCTCCGCGGCTCGAAATAACCCGGTCGCCGAAAGGCGCAGCGGCGCCTCAGGCGCATCAATGTCGAGGGCGGCCGCGTCGTCCTCGACCTAACTCATTGCGACACACACGACAGCGCGCTTGGCGCGAAGCGCCCGACACCATTTGCCGCGGAGCGCCTGAAACAGGGACGTTCGATTATCTCCGCGCGTTTCGACCGGCAATTGCCAGGCCTCGGCCGGCGCACGCATTGTCGATATGCAGTCTTCCTGTATAGTTCCCGAAAATACTGTCCAAGAGCATAGGGGAGGCTCTCATGGCGCTGAAAGGCAATGGACAGTTGCTTGTGAGGGTGCAGCAGGCGGCCTTCAGTTCAATATTCGCGGAGGACGCGAATGCGAATATCGCCCTGCGCGACGACGCTCCCTTCAGATTGCCCGGCTATTCGCTGGAGCCATTGTCCCCCGCGCCTCAATTGCGCGCGACCTTCACCGCCCAGGCCATCGGAAATCATTGGCTTCTGGCCAAACCCGTCGCCAGCGGCGGGGAAGAAAATCCGTGGGACGCGGCGCATGCCGCTGCCGCCGCGAACGGCTACAAGCATTTCGTCGAGCCGGACGTGGAGCATCGGCGAGCGCCGCCGCCCACAGGCGTCCTGGACGGCGGACTGAACAAGGACTGGCCGCCCGGCCCGAACGACCACGTCTCGCCCGTCTGGCATTTGAAAAGCGGCTTCACACGATTTGAGAGCGCTTGGGCCCGAACAAAAGGCGCTGGCGTCAAGATCGCGCACCTCGATACGGGCTACACGCCGGGGCACGCATCCAGGCCCCGTCATCTGCGCGAGCATCTGGCTTACGATTTCTGGACGAACAAGCCGGGCGCCGTCGACCCCGGGGACGCTGGTCTCGGGCTGATGCCCGGGCACGGCACGGCGACCCTTGCGCTGCTGGCCGGCGCCGCCATGGACCTCACCTTCGGGACGCAGAACTACAAGGGCGACATCGGCGGCGCGCCGGACGCAGACATCATTCCCGTCCGGATAAGCCCGTCGGTGATTCACCTGTACACGAGCACGATGGCGAGGGGCCTCTATTACGCTCTGGCGCCGGGCGGCGACCCCGCGAACAAATGCGACGTCGTCTCGATCAGCCACGGCGGCCTGCCGAGCGCGAGCTGGGCGGACGCGGTCAACATGCTCTACGACGACGGCGTCACGATCGTGGCTGCGTCTGGCGACAGCATCTATCTGGTGCTCCTGGACCTTGCGACCCGGTTCACCGTCTATCCCGCCGCGTTCAACCGCGTGTTGACCGCCCTCGGCGCGACCTACGCGAAGAAGCCCTACATCACCAAGAAATTCGGCGTGATGCAGGGGTGCTGGGGCCCAAAAGACGTGATGGAGAAGGCGATCGCCGCCTACACGCCGAACGTCGCCTGGATGCAATTCAAGGATCTGCCGGGCGGATTCAGCATGGACGGCGGCGGCACCTCGTCGAGCACGCCGCAAATCGCGGCGGCCTGCGCGCTTTGGTTGCAACTCTATCGCGCGCATCTTCCGGCGGATTGGCGAAGGGTCGAGGCTTGTCGGCTGGCCTTGTTCGACAGCGCAGACCACGACCACCCCGACAAGGACCATCTCGGGTGGGGCCTTCTCAACGCCGCGAACATGCTCGACGACAAGCGATCGAAGGAAATCGTCGCAAAAGCCAACGGCGGCGCGCTCGGAAAATCCGGCGTCGACGTCGTCTCGTTTCCGTTCTGGCGTCTTCTGCTCGGCGCGGCTCCGCCCAACAGCGAGCAGGAACGGATGTACGAAGCCGAGGTGGCGCAGGTCGTCATGCAATCGGACAACCACGAACTCTTGCACGCGGCGGCAAGAGCCTTTGAGGGCGAAACCTTCTCCGACGACGAGCGGGCGAAATACCGGGCCTTGCTGACCGCGGAAGGCGTATCCGCAGCGCTGCGGAACAGGGTCGAGAAACTCTAGCGCGCGTCACTGTCGACGGACGCCCGATCGCAGGGCCTTCTAGGACCGATCGTCCCGCAGCGCGGCGAGCGCATCGGGCGTGTCGATATCGAGCGCGGCCGCATCGTCCTCCACCGGAACCTCCGCGACGCGGACGCCGTCGCGCGCCAGAAGGCGGCGCGCGCCTTCGTCTCCCTCGAGGCGCATGGCCGCGTCGAACAGGCTGCGCGACAGCAGAACCGGATTGCCGCGCCGGCCCGCAACCAGCGGCGCGACAGCGTCGAGCGTCGGATCGGCGCCGAACGTCGCGATCAGTCGCGCGCCGAGATCGCCGGTCACGCGCGGCATGTCCCCCAGAAAGACCAGAGCGCCGGCCGCCGACGCAGGCGTCGCGGCGAGACCGGTCCGCACCGACGAGGCGATCCCCTTCGCGTAATCCGGATTGTGCGCTTCCTCGATATCGAGCCCGGCGAGCGCTGTCATGACGGCGTCGCGCGCGTGCCCGGTGACGACGACGACGGGACGCGCGCCGGCGCCCAGCGCAGCCTCCACGGCCCGGCGCACGAGCGCCTTGCCGGCCAACGTCGCGGTCAGCTTGGTTCGCCCCTCGGCGCCGCCGGAAAACCGCGACGCGCGTCCCGCCGCAAGCACGATGGCGGCGACCTCAGCCATCCTCGTTGTCTTCCTCCGACGAACCGCCCTCGCGCGGCTGCGGCCGCGACACGATCTCCATCAGCAGTCCGCCAGCGCCCATGCGCCTGATGTCGGCCGACGTCACGGGCACGCCCGCGAGGATTCGATTGAGCACCCAGTCGAAACCGTTTTCTTTCGGGCTGCGCGCGCAGCCGGGCGCGCCGATGACCGGCTTTCCGCCAGCGCTGCGCCCGATCAGCAGCAGATTGCCCGGATCGACCGGCATGCCGAAATGCTCGATGCGCCCGTCGGCCGCCTCGATCGCAGCCGGTATCACATCGCGACGATCGGTGATCGCGGATGCCCCGAACACGATCACCACATCGGCTTCGGCCTCGGCGCGCCTGATCGCCGTCGCGAGTTCATCGCGCGCGTGCGCGACCTTCGCGTGCCCGACGAGCCGCGCGCCCGCCGGCGCAAGCCGGCTCTCCAGCACACGCGCGGTCTTGTCGACGACGCTTGGCTTGAGCCCCGGCAGGATCGTGGAGACGACCGAAACCGTCATCGGTCGGAACGCCTCGACATGCAGCGCCGCCGCGCGCGCCGGGCCGAGCGCCGCCTCGATCGACGGTCGGGGCACAGCGAAGGGAATGATCTTGACGGTCGCGACCATCTCGCCTTCGACCACAGCGCGCATCGGGGGCAGCGTCGCCACCGTGATCGCTTCGTCCAGCGCGTTGATTCCGTCGATGGCGGCCGCATTGGCGACGAACACGCCGCCTTTGGTGGCGAACAGATTGCAGCGGCCCGTAAATGGCGGTTCGATGCGCAGGTTCGCGCCGGCGATCGCTTTGGCCAGCATGGTCGCGGCTTCGTCTTCGCCGATGTCGCCCGGCTCGAGCCGCGCGACCGTCACCTCGGCCACGCCCGCCGCGTGCAACGCGGCGATTTCCGCCGCCCCGACGATGTCGCCCTTCTTCATCGTCAGGCCGGGCCGACGAACGGCATGCGCGACGATCGCGCCCTCGGCGTCGTCGATCGCGACTGGACCGAACTTCACGCCGCTTTCTCTTTCTCTGCGCGCAAAGGCTTCCTGCGCAGCGACAGAACGATTTCCGCCAGCACCGACACCGCGATTTCGGCGGGGCTCACCGCGCCGATGTCGAGGCCGATCGGCGCATGAATCCGGCCGATCTGCGCGTCTGAAAATCCGGCCGCGCTCAGACGCTCCACTCGCTTGGCGTGCGTCTTCTTCGAGCCGAGAGCGCCGATGTAGAAGCACTCGGCTGCGAGCGCGAGTTTGAGCGCGGGGTCGTCGATCTTCGGGTCGTGGGTCAGCGCGGCGACGGCGGTGTATTTGTCGAGACCGATCTCCGGCAGCGTCTTGTCCGGCCATTCGGCGATCACGCGGACGTCGGGAAAGCGCTCCTCGCTCGCGAACGCCGTACGCGGATCGACGATGGTCACGTCGAAGTCGAGCATGCGCGCCATCTGTCCGAGCGTCTGGCTCACATGCACCGCGCCGATCACCACGAGCCGCGCCGGCGGCGCCTGCACGGTGAGGAAATAGGTCTTGCCCTCATGCTCGACGGAGGCGCTCTTGCCCATGCGCAATTGCCGGTCGATCAGCTCGG
The DNA here is from genome assembly GCA_964634325.1 of uncultured Rhodoblastus sp. Lineage (GTDB taxonomy): Bacteria > Pseudomonadota > Alphaproteobacteria > Rhizobiales > Beijerinckiaceae > JAJXWB01. Next base: position 333,825 of record CAZWJF010000001.1, on the reverse strand, counting down.
CCATCGGATCGGCGGCGATGTCGGCGGCCTTCGCCAGCCGTTGCGCGCCGCTGGCGAGATCGGTGACGAGCACGGCCGCGCGGCGCGCGCGGCGCTCCTCGTTGAGCGCCTGAAGAATGTCGAGCTTCATCTAGTCGATCCTCTCGACATAGACGCGGATGCGGCCGCCGCAGGACAGGCCGACGCGCCACGCGGTCTCGTCGGCCACGCCGTATTCGAGCGTGCGCGCCCTGCCGTCGGAGATCACGTCCTGCGCCTCGGTCACGACGTCGCCCTCGACGCAGCCGCCGGAGACGGAGCCCAGAAAACGCCCCTCGTCGTCGATCACGAGGTGGCTGCCGACCGGCCGCGGCGCCGAGCCCCAGGTTTCGACCACGGTCGCAATCGCGACGCCCCGCCCGGCGCGCCGCCAGTTCTCCGCCTGCGAGAGAATGTCTTCTTCCGTTGCGAGCATCATTCGCCTCCGCGTTCGCTCCGCCTTCCCCGCGAGCGGGGAACGGGACTGTGTTACGCCGCCCTCAACCACTTGCGCGGGTCGGTCGTGGACGACACGCTTTTCTCCTGCGCCAGCGCCGTCACGAGATCGGCCATCGAGCGCAGATTGTGGATCGGTCGAAACTCGTCGACGTGCGGCAGCATTGCGCGCACGCCCGACGCCTTCGCCTGGAACTCTGCATAGCGCAGCAACGGATTGACCCAGATGAGGCGGCGACAGGACTTATGTAGGCGCTCCATCTCGGCGCTCAACTGGTCCAGACGGTCGCGCTCGAGGCCGTCGGTGAACAGAACGCAGATCGCGCCCTGCCCCAGCACACGCCGCGACCATTCGCGATTGAAAGCGTGCAGCGAGGCGCCGATGCGCGTGCCGCCCGACCAGTCCTTCACGCCGACAGAACAATCCGCCAGGGCTTCGTCCACGTCCTTCTGTTTCAGCGCGCGCGTGACATTGGTCAGCCGCGTGCCGAACAGAAACGTATGCACGCGCCGGCGCTGGTCGGTGAGCTGATGCAGAAAGTGCAGGAAGATGCGCGTGTAGTCGCTCATCGATCCCGAGATGTCGCAGATCGCGACGATCGGCGCGTAGCGCTCCGCGCGATCGCGAAAGGCGAGATCGATCCCCGCCCCGCCCGAGCGCAACGACCTGCGGAAGGTCGCGCGCGGGTCCACGCGCCCGCCGTGAATGTCCGGCTTCCAGCGGCGCAGACGCGTCTTCTCCGAAGGCATGCGCAATCGGGCTATCGCGTCGCGCGCGCGCGCGATCTCGTCCGCCGACATCTGCGCAAAATCCTTGGTTTGCAGGACTTCGGACGCCGACATCGTGAAGCGCGCGTCGACCTCCACCTGCTCCTTCGGCTTTTCTTGCGGCCGGTTCTTGTAAAGCGCGTCGGCGACGCGCGCCGCGCCGGCGTCCGGCTTCTTGGGCTCCGAGCGGTCGACCGCTTGCGGCGACATCAGCGCGATCAGTTTTTCCATGAAGCCACGCTTCTTCCAGAATATGGAGAAAGCCTGGTCGAAGATGATCGTGTGCTCGTGCTTCTTCACGAACACCGCATGCAACGTCGCGTAGAAATCTTCCTTCGTTCCGATGCCGGCCGCCTCGACCGCCTCGATCGCGTCGATGACCGCGCCGGGACCGACCGGCAGACCTGCGTCGCGCAAGGCGCGCGCGAAATAAAGAATGTTGTCGCCGAGCTTGCCCGCCGCGGCCGGCGCGGTTGCAGCGAAGGGATTGGCGGGTCTGTCGATCACCGCGCGGCGCCCGACGCGCCGGTAATCTCGATCGAGAGATCGTAACGGCAGGTCTCGTTGCGTCGTGCGGCGTTGCGCATCAGGAAGATGTCGATCCCGTAGCTCTCGTCAGTTGGCAGGTTGCGGCTGAATTCGTTTCCGTCCATCGTGCCGTCGTGGACGAAGCCGCTGGCGCCCTTCTTGGCGACGGTGAAGTAGCAGAAACGGTTCGAAGGCCTGAACAGCATCTGCATCGCCTGCCCGTTCTTCGCCTCCAACGTGTAGCGCGCAGTCGCATAGCCTTTGACGGCGCCCTTGAGATTGGTCGAGGTCGCCCCCGGCGCGAGCTTGACCGGTTTCGGCGGCGCATCCGCCATCGCAACGTCGAGCGTCCCTGCCAGGAAAGCAGCCGTCAGGACGAGATTTTTCATAGGCGCGCCTTCAGGTCGGCTGTCACTTCGTTCACCAGTTCGGTCGCCTTGGCGGCGTCGATCCGCGCGATGTCGTCCTGGTACTTGAGCAGAACCCCGAGCGTATCGGTCACGAGATTCGGATCGAGCGCGACCGCGTCGAGTTCCGTCAGCGCGGAGGCCCAATCGAGCGTTTCGGCGACGCCCGGCGACTTGAACAGATCGAGCTTGCGCAGCTTCTGCACGAACAGAACGAGCGCTTCGGTCAGCTTCTGCGGCGCTTCGGGCGCGCGCGCGCGGACGATCTCGATCTCGCGGCCTGCGTCGGGATAATCGACCCAATGGTAGAGGCAGCGCCGTTTCAGCGCGTCGTGAATTTCGCGCGTGCGGTTGGAGGTGATGATCACGATCGGCGGATGGTCGGCCTTGATCGTTCCGAGTTCGGGAATGGTGATCTGGAAGTCCGACAGGATTTCGAGCAGGAAGGCTTCGAACGCCTCGTCGGTGCGGTCGAGTTCGTCGATCAGCAAAACGGGCGGGCCTTCGACCGACGGCTCCAGCGCCTTGAGCAGCGGTCGTTCGATCAGATAGCGCCGCGAGAAGATGTCATGCTCGATGTGCGCGCGATCGTGGTCGCCGGCCGCTTCGGCGAGACGGATCGCCATCATCTGCTGCGCGTAGTTCCATTCGTAGACGGCGGCCGCCGAATCCAGCCCCTCGTAACATTGAAGGCGGATCAGCTTTCGGCCGAGCGTCTGCGCCAGAACCTTGGCGATCTCGGTCTTGCCGACGCCCGCCTCGCCCTCCAGGAACAGCGGGCGCCCGAGCCGCAGCGACAGAAACAGAACCGTCGCCAGCGACCGGTCGGCCACGTAATCGGCGGACCGCAACAGCGCCATCGTCGCGTCGATCGACTCGGGCGCGCCGACAGCGCCTTTCGAACCGGCGTTTTCGAGCATGTTCGTTTCATCTCCCGTCGACGGCGCAGCGAGGCCGCACGGCGAATATAATGCATCGGATCGGCAGCGGCAGGGGACTAAAGTACGGACCAGATCCGCGGCGATTGAGCCTCTTGCGGCGCGCCGCGCCGGCGCTAGTCTGCTGCGCGAGGCGAACGCGTGGGGAGCGGACCATGGCAGACATGAAAATCGGCGACGAGACTTTCAACGTCGAGGTGGAGGGGCCGGAGAAAGCGCCCGTCCTGATGATATCCAATTCGCTGGGCTCCAACCTGCACATGTGGGACGCGCAGATTCCAGCGCTGTCCAAGCATTTCCGCATTGTGCGCTACGACTCGCGCGGGCATGGCGCGAGCGCCGCGCCGGCCGGCCCCTATTCGCTGGAGCAGCTCGGCAAGGACGCGCTCGCCATCCTCGACGCGCTCGACGTCAAGAAGGCCCACTGGATGGGCCTGTCGAAGGGCGGAGCCGTCGGGCAGTGGCTGCTGCTGAACGCGCCGGACCGGATCGAGCGCGCGGTGCTCGCCAATACGGCGGCGCAGTTCGGCTCGGCCGACACCTGGAACGAGCGGCTTCGCATCGTCCGCGAGCAGGGGATGGCCGGGCTCGTACAGGCCGTGATCGACCGCTGGTTCACCAAGGAATTCCAGGCCAAGGCGCCGGAAGCCATCGCCAAGATCAAGGCCGCATTCGAACAGACGCCCGCCGAAGGCTACGCGGCCTGCATGGCCGCGCTGCGCGATCTCGACCTGCGTGAGGCCATTCGCAACATCAAGGGCCAGGTGCTGGTCATCATCGGCAAGCATGACCCCGCCACGCCGCCGGAGGCCGGCAAGGCGATCGCCGACTCCATCCCCGGCGCGCGCCTCGTCGAGCTGGACGCCGCGCATCTCTCCAACATCGAGGACGCCGACGCCTTCAACAAGGCGGTCGTCGACTTCCTCACCGCCCCCGCCAAGCCGGCGCGGCCGAAGAGCTTCCCGCGCCGCAAGCAGGCGGCCAAGAAAGCCGTGAAGAAGGCCGCAGCCGCGCGGCCGGCCGCGCGCGCCGCCAAAAAGGCCGTCAAGAAAAGCGTGAAGAAGGCGGCCAAGAAAGCCGCGAAGAAGGTCGTGAAGAAAACGACGAAGAAAGCTGTCGCGAAAAAGACGGCGAAGACGGCCGCGCCGAAGAAGACCGTGAAGAAAGCTGCGAAGAAGGCGCCCGCGAAGAAGTCGACGAAAAAGACCACAAAGAAGGCGGCGAAGAAGAGCCGCAAGCGCTGAGCCTGAAACGTCGCCGCGCGGCTCGGTTCAGCCGAGCGTCGCGCCGCCCGAACGCTTCATGCCCGAGACGAGCCCGGGCATGATGATCTGTTCGAGAGCGCCTTACGCCTTGACGAAGGGGCAGCCGCCTTCGCTGAGCGGGCGCCAGGCGTCTTCGGGCTTGATGGTGCTCAACACCTTGAAATAGTCCCAGTCGCCCTTCGATTCCGCGACGGTCTTGGTCTGGAGCAGGTACATCGGATGGATGTGCCTGCCGTCGACGCGGATCGAGCCCTTGCCGAACAGGGGATCGTCGGTCGGAATCGCCTTCATGGCGTCGACGAGCTTGATCCCGTCCGCTGCGCTCTTGGTCTGGGCCATCGCCTTCATCAGATGCTCGGTGGCCGCATACATGCCCGCGTGCATGTCGTTCGGCATGGCCTTGTTGGGGTGAGCGGCCTGGAAGCGCTTGGCGAAAGCGCGCGTGCCGTCGTTCTGGTCCCAATAGAAGCCGGTGCAGATCTTCACGTTTTCGACCGCCGCCAGGCCCAGCGCCGGCAGGTTGGTGACGTTGAGGATCAGCGCGGCGAGCTTCTGTTTCTTGCCGAGCCCGAATTCGGCCGCCTGCTTGAGCGAGTTGTTGAGATCGCCGCCGGCGTTGGCGAAGCCGACGACATCCGCGCCCGAGGATTGGGCCTGCAGGATGTAGGACGAGAAATCCGACGTATTGAGGGGGTGGCGCGCAGCGCCGAGAACCTCGCCGCCGGCGGCCTTCACCGCATCGGCGCAATTCTGCTCGAGGTCCTTGCCGAAGGCGTAGTCCGTCGTGATGAAGAACCACTTCTTGCCGCCCTCGGCCGTGACCGCCTTTCCGAGGCTGTGGCCCAGCGAATAGGTGTCGTAGGTCCAGTGAACGAAATTCTTCGAGCACATCTTGCCGGTCATGACGGATGCGCCGGCGCCCGAAGCGACCACCGCCTTGTTCTTCTCGTTGGCGACCGCGAGCACGGCGAGCGCGACCGCCGAATTCGGCAGGTCCATGACGACATCGACGCCTTCGGTGTCGAACCACTTGCGGGCGATGCCGGCGCCGATGTCCGGCTTGTTCTGGTGGTCCGCGGTCACGATCTCGACAGGCACGCCGAGCTTGGAGGACCAGTCCGCGACAGCGAGTTCAGCCGCGATCCGCGAACCCACGCCCTGATAGTCGGCGTAGACGCTCGACAGGTCGTTCATGATGCCGATCTTGAGCGGCTTGCCTTGCGCCCACAGGCGCGACGGCGCGAAAGCGGCGGCCGCGCCGAGCGCGGAGCCGGAAGCAAGAAACGTTCTGCGATCCATGGTCTTCCTCCCTCGACCATTGTCCTTCCGGCTTACGCCAGCGGACCGACAGGGTAGCGTCGGCGCAGCCGGAGGCAATATGCGGATTGCCGCCGGCGCAAATAACCCGCGCCGGCGCTGCTTTACGCCTTGATGAACGGGCAGCCGCCCTTGGCGAGCGGACGCCAGGCGTCTTCGGGCTTCACCACGCCCGTCACCTTGAACCAGTCCCAGTCGCCCTTCGACTCCGCCGGCGTCTTGGTCGTCAGGAGATACATGGTGTGGATGTGACGGCCGTCTTCGCGGACCGTCCCCTTGCCGAACAACGGATCGTCGGTCGGTATCGCCTTCATGGCGTTGACGAGCTTCAGACCGTCTGCGCCGCTCTTGGTCTGCGCCAGCGCCTTCATCAGATGCAGCGTGGCGGCGTACATGCCAGCATGCATGTCGTTCGGCTTGGCCTTCTGCGGATGAGCGGCCTGATAACGCGATGCGAAAGCGCGCGTGCCCTCGTTCTGGTCCCAGTAGAAGCCTTTGCAGACCGTGACGTTCTGAACGGCGGCGAGACCGAGCGACGGCAGGTTGGTGACGTCGAGGATCAGCGCGGCGAACTTCTTCTTGAGGCCGAATTCGTGCGCCTGCTTCAGCGACTGGATGAGGTCGCCGCCGGCGTTGGCGAAGCCGATCACGTCAGCGCCGGAAGCCTGCGCTTGCAGCAGGAACGAGGAGAAATCCGCCGTATTGAGCGGATGGCGCGCCGCGCCCAGAACCTTGCCGCCGGCCGCAACGACCGCATTGGCGCAGTTCTGCTCGAGATCCTTGCCGAAGGCGTAGTCGGCGGTGACGAAATACCAGGTCTTGGCGCCCTCGCCCGTCAGCGCCTTGCCGAGGCTGTTGCCGAGCACGTAGGTGTCGTAGGTCCAGTGCACGAAATTTCTGGAGCACATCGGACCGGTCATCACCGAGGAGCCGGCGCCGGAAGCGATCACCGCCTTGTTCTTCTCGTTCGCGACAGCGAGCACCGCCAGCGCCACCGCCGAATTCGGCAGATCCATGACGACGTCGACGCCTTCGTTGTCGAACCAGCGACGCGCGATGCCTGCGCCGACGTCGGGCTTGTTCTGGTGGTCGGCTATGATCGTCTCGACCTGCACGCCCAGCTTGGACGCCCAGTCCGAAATCGCCATGTCGGCGGCGATCTTTGAGCCGACGCCCTGATCGCCGGAATAGGGGCCGGACAGATCGTTCATGATGCCGATTTTCAGCGGCTTGTCGGCTGCCCAGACCCGGTTCGGCAGAACGAACGACGACGCCATGCCCATCGCGCCCGTCGACGCGAGAAAACGCCTGCGATCCATGTTTTTTCCCTCCCTCGGCGATATGCCGCATATCGGTCTGTCGCCGATTAGGTATGAAACATAACATTTTTTTGATTCAGCGCAAGCCTGCCATGCAGATTTGCGGCGCGGCATGCCGCTTGCTAGTTATCCGGCGAATCCGACGGGGCGACCGCCTGAAGCGGAGCAAGAGGGAACAGGCCGGCGCATGGACGTATTCCTGCAGCAGTTGATCAACGGCCTGACCCTCGGCTCGATCTACGGCCTCATCGCCATCGGCTACACGATGGTTTTCGGCATCATCGGCATGGTGAATTTCGCGCACGGCGACGTGTTCATGCTGTCGGCCTTCATCGCGTTGATCCTTTTCATCGCATTGCAGCAATTTCTCGATGTCCAGTCGCTGGCTCTGTCGTTCGTCATCGTGCTCTTTCTGTCGATGACGCTGACCGGCCTGTGGAACTACGCCATCGAGCGCCTCGCCTATCGACGCCTGCGCGGCTCCTTTCGCCTGGCGCCACTGATCTCGGCGATCGGCATGTCGATCTTCCTGTCCAACTTCGTCTATGTCGCGCAGGGACCGCGCAACAAATCCGCGCCGCCGATGTTTGGGGAAGTAATCAAGCTGACGAGCGGAAGCGGCTACGACGTCACGCTGTCCTACAAGCAGATCCTGATCGTCGTCGTGACCGTCGTGCTGCTCGCCGCCTTCTGGTTCGTCGTTCAGAAAACGCCGCTCGGACGCGCGCAACGCGCCTGCGAGCAGGACGCCAAAATGGCGGCGCTGCTCGGCGTCGACGTCAATCGCACCATCGCCGCCACGTTCGTCATCGGCGCGGCGCTCGCCGCGGTCGCCGGCGTTCTCTACATGCTCTACTATGGCGTCGTGAACGCGGCGGACGGCTTTGTGCCGGGCGTCAAGGCGTTCACGGCGGCCGTGCTCGGCGGCATCGGTTCGATTCCCGGCGCGGTCTTGGGCGGCCTGTTGATCGGTCTCATCGAAACCTTCTGGTCGGCCTACTTCTCGGCCGACTACAAGGACGTCGCGGCCTTCTCCATTCTCGCCATCACGCTGATCTTCATGCCCACCGGCCTGCTCGGTCGGCCTGAAGTGGAGAAAGTGTGATGGGCGACCCTTCGCACGCCGAGCCCGATCTGCGATCAGCGCTGGGCGAAGCCGCGCGTTACGGGCTCATCGCCGGCGCGCTCGCCTTTCCGATCCTCGCCTTGCGCGCGGAGCCCGATTTTTCCAACAAGCTCGTGCTTCAGACGCGCTGGTCGTGGATGCTCGGCGCAGCTGTCGCAGCTTTTGTCCTGCGCCTCGTCTGGGCGCTGGCGCCGAAGCGCCCGAAACGCGCCGGAACGGCGAGACGAGCGTCGTCCGCGCTCGCAAGACGGGCGACCACGCTGGTCGCCGCCTTTGGCCTTGGCCTGATCGTCGCCTGGCCGCTGATCGTGCTCGCCACGCTCGGCCCCTCCGGCGCGTTGAAGTGGATCGACAATTACGGCGTCCAGATTCTGATCTACGTGATGCTCGGTTGGGGGTTGAACATTGTCGTCGGTCTCGCCGGCCTTCTCGACCTCGGCTATGTCGCCTTCTACGCCGTCGGCGCTTACGCCTACGCGCTGCTGGCGACCAACTACGGCGTGTCGTTCTGGATCTGCCTGCCGGTCGCCGGAATCCTCGCCGCCTTCTGGGGCGTTTTGCTCGGCTTTCCGGTGCTGCGCCTGCGCGGCGACTATCTCGCCATTGTCACGCTCGCCTTCGGCGAGATCATCCGCATCGTCCTCGTCAATTTTTCGGCGCTGACCAACGGCGACGCCGGCATTCTTTCCATTCCGCGCGTCACATTCTTCGGCCTGCCGTTCGCCCCCGGCCCAACAGGTTTCGCGTCGTTCTTCGGTCTGCAATTCTCGCCGATCCATCGTGTCGTCTTCCTCTATTATCTGATCCTCGCGCTGGCGCTGGTGACCAATCTCGTGACGCTGCGCCTGCGCCGCTTGCCTATCGGGCGCGCGTGGGAGGCGCTCCGCGAGGACGAGATCGCGTGTCGTTCGCTCGGTCTCGACACGACGAAGATCAAGCTCACCGCCTTCTCGCTCGGCGCCATGTTCGGCGGCTTCGCCGGCGCCTTCTTCGCGGTGCGTCAGGGTTTTGTCTCGCCCTCGAGTTTCAACTTCATCGAGAGCGCCACCATTCTCGCGATCGTCGTGCTCGGCGGGCGCGGTTCGCAAATTGGCGTCGCCGCAGCCGCGATCGCCATTGTCGGCGGTTCGGAGCTTCTGCGCGAGCTCGACTTCCTGACGAGCATATTCGGAGACGGTTTCGACCCGACGCAATACCGCATGCTGCTCGTCGGCTTCGCCATGGTCGCGATGATGAACTGGCGGCCGCGCGGTTTCGTGGCGGCGCGCACGCCGACGATCTTCCTCGGCGCGCGCAAGACGATCGACGCGGGCCTCGTGCAGGAGGGCCGCGGCTGATGGCGCGCGCCGAAACGCTTCTGCGCGTCGAGCATCTCTCCATGCGCTTCGGCGGTCTCATGGCCGTGGACGATCTGAGCTTCGACGTTCGTCGCGGCGACATCACCGCATTGATCGGTCCGAACGGCGCCGGCAAGACGACCGTGTTCAACTGCATCACCGGCTTCTACAAGCCGACGTCGGGCCGCATCGCCATGGCGCCGGAGGGCCGGATCGACGACGCGTCCGCAATCGACGCGCTGACGCGTTCGGGCATGCGCGGCGGCGGCGGCGTCTTTCTGCTCGAGCGCATGCCCGACCACGAAATCGCGCGCCACGCGCGCGTCGCGCGCACCTTCCAGAACATCCGCCTGTTCGCCGGCATGACGGCGCTGGAAAACCTGATCGTCGCCCAGCACCGCCCGTTGATGCGCGCTTCCGCCTTTTCGCTCGCCGGGCTCGTCGGCGCGCCGGGCTATCGCGCCGCAGAGGCCGCGGCGAAGGCGCGGGCGCAGAACTGGCTGGCGCGCATCGGTCTGACCGAACGCGCCGACGACCCCGCCGGCGCCCTGCCCTATGGCGATCAGCGCCGTCTCGAAATCGCCCGCGCCATGTGCTGCGATCCCGTGTTGCTGTGCCTCGACGAGCCGGCGGCCGGGCTCAATCCGCGCGAATCCGCGGAGCTCAACGCCTTGCTGCGTTCAATTCGCAACGACGGCGTCTCGCTGCTGCTCATCGAACACGACATGAGCGTGGTGATGGAAATTTCCGATCACGTCGTCGTACTGGATTACGGCCGCAAGATCGCCGACGGCGCGCCGGCCGACATCCGCGCCGATCCGGCTGTCATCGCCGCTTATCTTGGCGTGCCCGACGAGGAAGTGACGGCGGTCGAACAGGAGATCGGCGCGTGACCGCCCTTCTCTCTCTCTCCGGAGTCTCCGCCTGGTACGGCGCCATCGCGGCGCTCAAGAACATCGACCTCGTGGTCAACGAAGGCGAGATCGTCACGATGATCGGCGCGAACGGCGCCGGCAAGACGACGCTGATGATGACCATATTCGGCGATCCGCGCGCGCGCGAAGGCCGTATCGTCTTCGCCGGCCGCGACATCACGAACATGCCGACGCACGAAATCGCGCGCATGTCGATCGCCCAGTCGCCGGAGGGCCGGCGCATCTTCCCGCGCATGTCCGTCTACGAGAACTTGCAGATGGGCGCCGCGGTCGACGATTTCGCGCATTTCGATTCCGACCTCGAACGCGTCTTCGCGATCTTCCCGCGTCTGAAGGAGCGGATGAACCAGCGCGGCGGCACGCTGTCCGGCGGCGAACAGCAGATGCTCGCCATCGCGCGCGCGTTGATGAGCCGTCCAAGACTGCTGCTGCTCGACGAGCCCTCGCTCGGCCTCGCGCCGCTCGTCGTCAAACAGATATTCGATACCGTGCGCGACCTGAACGCGAAAGAGGGCCTCACCGTCTTCCTCGTCGAGCAGAACGCCTACCATGCGCTGAAACTCGCCCATCGCGGCTATGTCATGGTCAACGGCGCAATCGCCATGTCGGGCTCCGGCGCCCAATTGCTCGCCGACCCGCAGGTGCGCTCCGCCTACCTCGAAGGGGGCGCGCATTGACCTCGCTCGTCCCGAACGTCTGGACCTTCCTCGCGCTGACGCTGATCATCGGCGGCGCCGGCGCCTATGTCACCGGCCGGGCCATGGCGCTCACCTGGCGCGGACGCTGGAAGGCCATCGCCTACATGGCGCCGCTCGCCGCAGCCGTGCGCTTTCTGCATTACGCGCTGTTTCAGGAAGGTACGGACCCGCCGCAAGCGCTCGTCTGTTTCGGACTTCTGTGCGTCTATGCGGCGATCGGCTACGGGCTGGCGCGTCGGCGGCAGATGCAGGCGCAATATCCCTGGATGGCGCGCTGACGCCCCCGTGACTTCACGCGCGAAACACGCCAGACTTGCCTCGCTATTTCGCCCGCGTTTCGGCGCGCGGGACCAAGGGGAGAAAATGCATGAAACTTAGGCTTCTGTCCGGCGCGGCCCTGGCCGCCGCGCTCGTTCTGGCCGGTCAGGCGAACGCACAGGTCAAGATGGGGGTCGGCGGGCCGATCACCGGCGGCGCCGCGGCGTTCGGCGCGCAACTCAAGATGGGCGCCGAGCAGGCCGTCGAGGACATCAACGCCGCCGGCGGCGTCAACGGCCAGAAGATCTCGATACAGGTCGGCGACGACGCCTCCGATCCGAAGCAGGGCATCTCGGTCGCCAACAAGTTCGTCGGCGACGGCGTGACCTGGGTCGTCGGCCACTTCAACTCGTCGGTCTCGATTCCGACCTCCGGCGTCTACAACGAAAACGGCCTCCTGCAGATCACGCCGGCCTCGACCAATCCCGGACTGACCAATCCCGATCCGAAGACCGGCGAGAGCAAGTGGAACGTGTTCCGCACCTGCGGGCGCGACGACCAGCAAGGCGCGGTCGCCGCCGAATACATCGCGAAAAACATGAAGGGCAAGAAGGTCGCCTTCGTCCACGACAAGAAGGCCTACGGCAAGGGCCTCGTCGATGAGACGAAGAAGGCGATGAACGCCGCCGGCGTCAAGGAAGTCCTCTACGACACCATCAATCCCGGCGAGAAGGACTATTCCGCGCTCGTGTCGAAACTCAAGGCGGCCGGCGTCGATCTCGTCTATTACGGCGGCGAACACACCGAAGCCGGCCTGATCGTGCGCCAGATGCGCGACCAGGGCATGTCGACGATCCTGATGGGCGGCGACGGCATCGCTTCGGAGGAATATGCGCAGATCGCCGGTCCCGGCGCCGAAGGCACGCTGATGACCTTCCCGCCGGACCCGCGTCTCAATCCGGCCGCGGCCGCCGTCGTGAAGAAATTCGAGGCGAAGAAATTCAACCCCGAAACCTACACGCTCTATTCCTACGCCGCCGTGCAGGTGATGCAGCAGGCCGCAACCGCAGCCAAATCCAACGATCCGCAGGCGATGGCCAAGGTCATGCACTCCGGCATGACCTTCAAGACGGTGGTCGGCGACATCTCCTACGACAAGAAGGGCGACGTCACGCGCGCCGATTATGTCGTCTATCGCTGGGTGAAGGGCGCCGACGGCAAGATCACCTACAAGCAGCTGTAAGAACGCCCACCCTCTCCCCGCATGCGGGGAGAGGGTGAGGGCGAGGCGCTCGGCCGTCTTTCATCATGGCGGCTGCAGGTTGCGGACGCATCGGCCTGGGTTCGTAATGAACTCAGGCCTCCATCCGCCCGTCCACGATCCTGATCTGCCGGTCCGCCTTGGCGGCCAGCCCAAGATCGTGCGTGACGACGACGACAGCGCGCTTCTGCGCGTCGACGAGACCGCGCAGCACCTGCAGCACGCGCTCGCCGGAATGCGTGTCGAGGTTGCCGGTCGGCTCGTCAGCCAGCACCACTTTCGGATCGTTGGCGAGCGCGCGCGCGATCGCCACGCGCTGGCGCTGGCCGCCCGACATCTGCTCCGGCCGCTTGCGCGCGTGCTCCTTCAGGCCGAGCTGATCGAGCAGCATGTCGGCGCGCGCATATTGTTCGGGCTCTTTCAGGCGCCCGAGCGCGCGCATCGGCAGGACCACGTTCTCGCGCGCTGAAAATTCCGGCAACAGGAAATGGAACTGGAAGACGAATCCGAGCGTGGCGAGCCGCAGATCGGCGCGACGGTCGTCGTCGAGCCCGGAGGTGGCGACGCCCTCGAGCAGCACCTCGCCTTCGGTCGGCCTGTCGAGCAGACCGAGCAGATAGAGCAGCGACGATTTTCCCGAGCCGGACGGCCCGACGACGGCGACGAACTCGCCGGGCGAAACGGAGACGTCGATGTCTTTCACAAGCGTCGTCGGCACGTCTCCGGGGATGATCCGCGTCGCCTTTCGCACTTCGATGAGCGGCGCGCTCACGATGCGCCCCTGATGATCTCGACCGGCTCGACCGCCGCCGCCTTGCGCGCAGGGAAATAGCCGGCGACCAGCGACGAGGCGAGCGCCACGCAGGTCGCCAGCGCGTAATGCAACGGCGAATAGAGCACCGGGATCGAACTCGTATCCATAAACGGGCTCTTGATCTCGATCGTCCCCATCGCGCGCGTCAGCACGTAGCCCAGCGCCCAGCCCAACACGGCCCCGACCATTCCGATGACGGCCGCCTCGATCACGAAGATGCGCCGCACCTTGTCGGCGCGGAAGCCGAGCGACTTCATGATGGCGATGTCGCGCGCCTTCTCGTGCGTGATCGTCGAAACGATGTTGAACGTGCCGAACGAGGCGACCAGCAGGATCGCGCCGACCACCGTGTACATGATGATGTTGCGCACCTCGAAGGCGGACAGAAGGTCCTCGTGCGCCTCCTGCCACGACACGGATTTGTATCCGGTCTGCGCTTCGATGCGCGCCGCGATCTCGCGCGCTTGCAGCGCGTCCGCCGCGCGAATGCGCAGCTCGTTCACGAGCCCGATCTGGTTCGCCAGGATCTGGCCGGTCTTGATCAACCCGTAGGACGACGCGTCGTCGATCTGCGCGACGCCCGTGTGCGAGATGCCGACGATGGTGCAGTCGAGCGTTCGCCCCACGCCGGAGACGATCGTCACCGTATTGCCGACCCGCGCGCCGATCTTCCGCGCCAGACCGTCGCCGAGAATGAGCGCGTTGGTCGATTTGTACAAAGCGTCGAGCGAACCTTGCCGGATCTGCGTCGGCAGTTTCGAGACCTTCGGCTCGCGACGCGGATCGAGGCCGGTGAAGGACGTCGCCGTATCGCGCCCAGCGTAACGGATCACGGCTTTCGCTTGCACGGACGGCGCGATCGCGCCGGGCAGCCATCCCTCGATCCCCGCCATGATCGCCATCGGATTCTTGATGCCGGGACGAACGACCGGCACGCGCAGACCGGCGAACTGAACCGCGTCATAGGCCAATTCCGCCGGTTGCCGCGGCGGTTGGCGCGTTTCGTCGGTGACGGAAATATGCGGCAGGGAGTCGACGAGTTGCCGGATGAAATCGGCCTGCGAGCCTTCCATCAGCGCGGCCATCATGATCGAAAATCCGACGCCGGTCGCAACGCCCAGGACGCCGACCAGCGTCTGGCGCACGCGCGAGCGCAAATGCGTGATCGCGATGTCGAGGACGTAGCTCACGGACCGCCGACGCGCACGCGCGCCCCGTCCTTCAGGTCGGGCTTGGCCGGCGCGACGATCCGCGCGCCTTCGTCCAGCCCCGACAGAATTTCGACCATGCGCACGCCGCGAACGCCGGTCTTCACCTTCGTGTGGACGACCCTGTCGTCGACCACCCGGTCCACGGCGTCGCCGCCCACGAGCGCTTCGGCCGGCGCCAGCAATGCGTTCTCGCGCGCGGCGATCACGATATTGGCCTCGACGCTCATGCCGATGCGCAAGGGCGTATCGTCCGGCAAGGTCAGATAGACGCGAAACGTCTTGGTCTGCGGATCGCCCTTCGGCGTAATCTCGCCGACGCTCGCCTCGAGCGCCGCGCCGGCGAAGCCGTCATGCCGGAGCAGGACTTTCTGCCCGGCCTTCACGCGCGGCATGTCTTCTTCGTTGACGTCGGCGTCGATGCGCAGCGGCTTCGGCGGCCCGATCCAGAACAGCGCGTCGCTGGCGCCGGTGCCCGCCATGTCGCCGATATGACCGTCCCGGCGCAGCACGACGCCATCAATCGGCGCACGCAGAACGAGATCGGCGAGCTTCTGCCGCCGCGCGTCGATCCGCGCGTCGTATTCGTTGAGGGCCGTGATCGCCTGATCCAGCGACGTCTTGGGCGCCGCGTTCAGTTTCACGAGCCCGCTGATCCGGTCGACGTCGTTCTTGAGCAAAGCGCGCCGCGCCTGCAATTCGGCGAGATTCGCTTTCTCCTCGGTGTCGTCGAGACGCGCCAGCACGTCGCCGGCCTTTACCTTCTGGCCCTCGCAATCGCAGATATCGACGATGCGCTTGCGCTGATAGGCGATCACTTTCGCCCAGCGCACCGGCTCCACGACGCCGGTCGCGTACACCACTTCGGCGACCGAGCCGCGCTTGACCTCGACGGTTGCCACCTGCGGCGCGGCGCCGAAATAGCGCCACGCGGCGCCCGCGCCCGCAAGCGCTGACACAACCGCCAGCCAGCGCAGCATTGTTCCGCTTCGCATGAATCACCAGACCAGAGCGCAGGCACTATCTGCGGCCGCGTCGCGCGCCGCGTTGATCTGGCCCCGATATGGCGGTTTCAGCCAAGTTTCGCCAGCCCCGGAAAGGTCTGCAGCAGCCAGATCGAAACGTTCTGCATGCCCCCAGTCAGGAAGGCGACGCCCGTGACGACGAGCGCGACGCCCACGATCTTCTCGACCTTGCCGAAATGCGACCGGAATTTCTTCAGGAAATTCATGAAGGGCTCGATGGCGAGCGCGGCGATCAGGAACGGCAGGCCGAGGCCGAGCGAATAGACCGCCAGCAGGCCGGCGCCGCGCGCCGCCGTATCTTCCGAACTCGCCACCGCCAGGATCGCCGCCAGGATCGGACCGATGCACGGCGTCCAGCCGAAGGCGAAGGCCACGCCCATCACATAGGCGCCCCACAGGCCCACCGGCTTTTCCACCTCCATCCGCTTCTCGCGGTAGAGGATGTGCAATTTGAACACGCCCAGAAAGTGCAGGCCCATGGCGATGATCGCCACGCCCGCGGCGATCGAGAGAATATGCAGATTGGCGCGCACGAGCTGGCCGAACACGGAGGCCGTCGCGCCGAGCGACACGAACACCGTGGAAAAGCCGGCGACGAACAGCAGCGCGGCGAACAGCACGTCGCGGCGGGCGCGCTGTGCGCCTTCGTCCACGATGTCCTCGATCGTCGTGCCGGCGATGAAGGTCAGGTACGGCGGCACCAGCGGCAGCACGCAGGGGCTCAAGAAGGAGAGAACGCCCGCGGCGGCTGCGGAGAAGATGGTGACGTCGGAAGCCATGGGCGCCCTTTTAGCGGGCGCGCCCGCCCAGGAGAAGCGTGGATATCATGACGTTCGCGTGAACGGCTTGGCTCCAATTCGATCGGCGCCGGAAGCGATCCGCCAAGATTTCGCCGGCATGATCTTGGCCGTATCCCATTCGGAGCCGTCCATGTCCCTTCGCGCTTTCGCTGTCGTCGCCGCTTTGGCCGCATTGCCCGCGACCGCCGCCCTCGCCGACGTGCGGGAGGCCTGCCATCAGGACCGCGAAACGCTATGCAGGGGCGTCGAAAAAGGCGGCGGCCGCATCGCCCGTTGCATGGCCGAGCATCGCGCCCAGCTTTCGCCGGCCTGCAAGCTGGCGCTGGCCGACCGCATGCTGGAGCGGCGCGCCGAGCGCGGCGATCGGCCGCAAGTCCCGGGACAGCGGCCAACCCAGAACCCGCTGCGCTGATCCTCAGAAGCGATCTGCCCGAAACGGCGTCGGGTCGGCGAACGGCGCCTCGCCGGTCATCATTTCCGCCAGCAGCCGTCCGCTCACCGGCCCCAGCGTAAATCCGTGATGCTGGTGGCCGAAGTCGAACCACAATCCCTCGTGGCGCGGCGCAGGACCGATCACCGGGAGCAAATCCGGCAGACAGGGCCGCCGCCCGAGCCAGGGCTCGGGGTCGAGCCGCTCCCCAAGCGGAAACGTTGCGCGCGCCTGGGGCTCGACCGCCGCGAGCTGGATGGGAGAAGGCGCAGCGTCGCGCGGCGCGAATTCGGCGCCCGTCGTCAGGCGTATCCCCTGCCGCATCGGCGCGAGCAGAAAGCCGCCGTCGGCGTCCAGAACGGGATGGCTGAGGCTCGCGCCCCCGGCGGCGCGATAGTGCATGTGGTAGCCGCGTTTGACGCCGAGCGGGATCGAATAGCCGAGCGGCCGGAATATGTCGTCCGACCACGGCCCGAGCGCGACGACCGCCTTGCGCCCTTCGATCTGGCCCGCCTCCGCGCGCACCGACCACCCCTGCGGCGTCTGCTCCAGCGTGCGCGCGTCGCCGGCGAACAGCCGACCGCCGTTGCGCGCGAAATGGCTCGCATAGGCCGCGACCAGCCCGCCGGGGTCGACGCAGGCCGCCGGATCGCGCAACAGGATCGCGCCGGCGAAACCGGTCAGATGCGGCTCGATCCGCGCGAGATCGCGGGCGTCGAGCGCGTCGAAGGTCAACCCGTACTCGCGGATCCGGCGCGCTTCGGCGGCGCCTTCGGCGAGGGTCCTCTCCGTGCGAAACGCCTTTATCCAGCCGGAGGGACGGATCAGTTCCTCGGCGCCGGCCGCCTGCGCCAGCGCCAGATGCTCGCTCAGGCATCGCTCGATCAGCGGCAGCGCGGCGCGCGCGTGGGCGGCGGCTTTGGCGGGCGCGCTTTCGAGGAAATAGCGGGCGATCCACGCCGCCGTTTGCGGCAGCGCAGCCCAATCGATCCGCGCCGCCGGATTGCGGCCCAGGATCGTGCGGACAACCGTGCCGATATCGCGGGGAAAGACATAGAGCTCGACAGACGCGCGCTCGATCAGCCCCGCGTTGCCATAGCTGGTTTCGCGCCCCGCCGCGCCGCGCCGGTCGACCAGAACGACGTCGCGACCGCGCGCCTGCAAGGCGAGCGCGGCGCCGACGCCGACCATTCCCGCGCCCAGAACGATGACGTCCGCCCGAATGGCCAATCCGCTCTCCTTGTCGCCGACGATATATAAACCTTCGTCCGGCATCCTGAAGCGACAAACGGGCCAGTCTGGCCCGCGCAATTCCGGAGACCGCCTTGGACGCCGCCCCGCCGCCCGTCGTCATATCCGTTCCGGCCGACGCCAAGCTCGTCTCCGCGCCGATCCCGAAGGACTGGATTCTGGAAGGCGACCCGCAGGCGAGCCGCGCTCTGCTTTCGCGCTCCACCGACGGCGCGGCCGTCACCGTCGTGTGGGAGACCACCAAGGGCAAGTTCCGCTGGCATTTCGACATCGACGAGACCGTCAGCATCATCGACGGCGAAGTCTTCGTGACCGACGAAAAGAACGCCGAGCGCAGGCTCGGCCCCGGCGACGTCGCCTATTTTCCGGCGGGAACCACGAGCACCTGGCGCGTGCCCGAGCGTCTGCGCAAGATCGCCTTCATCCGCCACGGCATGGCCAAACCCATCGGATTTCTGGCGCGCGCCTGGGACTGGGCTGCGAGCTGGTTCGCGCCGTCGATGAAGAACCCCGCGCCGCTCGGCTGAAGCGCGGCTTCGCGCTGCGAAGGGCGCGCGCTATGAAGGAAAGATGACCGACGCCGCGCCCCCTCGCCCGCCTGCCCCGGAACGCCCGCTTCGGCAGAAGACCATCGGCGTGCTCGGCGGCATGAGCGATCAGGCGACCGGCGAATATTACCGACTGCTCAATGCGGGTCTGAACACACGCTACGGCGGCTGGGATAATGGCGAGATCGTCGTCGTCTCGGTCAATTTCGGCAATATCGAATATTTCGTCCGCAACGGCCTGTGGGAAGCAGCAAAGGCCTATCTGGCCGACAAGATCGACCGTCTCGAACACGCCGGCGCCGACGTTGTCCTCTGCGTGTCCAACACGATGCACCGCGTCGTCGCGCCGATCATGGCCGAGCGCCGGACGCCGTTCATCCACATCGCCGACCCGACGGGCGCAGCGATCCGCAAGGCCGGATTGAAGCGCGTCGGACTGCTCGGAACGTTGCCGGTCATGCGCTCGGCCGAACTCGCCGCGCGCTATCGCGAACGGTTCGGCGTCGAAACCATCGCGCCCGATGAAACCGACGTGGCGACGGTCGACCGCATCATTTTCGACGAACTCGTGCGGCGCGACCTGCGCGCCGGATCGAAGGCGGAATATTTGCGCATCGTCGAACGATTGCGCGCAGCCGGCGCGGAAGGCGTGATTCTCGGCTGCACCGAAATCTTCCTCCTGATCGGCCAGAGCGATCTGCCTGACCTGCCCGTGTTCGATACGACGGCGCTCCATGTCGCGGCGGCCGTCGATTTCGCAGCCAGCGCCTAGACGCCGCAGCTTAGATCTATTGCGATTGCGCCACGCCAGCCCAATATCCCGACCATTCGCCATGTGAGGGAGGCCGGTCGATGAGCTATTATTTTTCGAAAACCCTCGATTGCAGCTTGGACGAAGCCGCCGCGCGCGTGACCGAGGCGCTGAAAGGGCAAGGGTTCGGCGTCCTGACCGAGATCGACATCGCCAAGACGCTCAAGGCCAAGATCGGCGTCGACTTTCGTCCCTACCGCATTCTCGGCGCATGCGACCCGAAACTCGCGTACGAGGCGCTGTCCGCCGAGGACAAGATCGGCCTGATGCTGCCCTGCAATGTGATTGTGCAGGACGTGGGCGGCGGCAGGAGCGAGGTGGCGGCGATCGATCCGGTCGCCTCGATGATGGCCGTCGACAATGCGCGCCTGAACGAGGCGGCGGGGCTTGTCCAGGGCCTGCTCCGCAAGGCGATCGAAGCCGCATGAGCGCGACAGGCGTGCGAATGGAGCCGCTCGGCCCATTGTGTTGAGCGACCTCATGGACGCCGAGGGCGCTGAGGAGCAGCATTGCCTGCTTCGATCCGGCGCCAGAGGAGAATTCCATGCGTAAGCTTCTGCTTGGGGGCGTTCCATCAGCCGCGTTCTTGATGGCGGCGGCGTTCGCGACAGCGCAGCCGATGGGCGACGGTCGGCCTTGGGGTCAATGGCGGCAGGGCCCCGGCTGGGGCGGCGGCCCGGGCATGATGGGCCACGGCGGCATGGGATATTCGCCGCGCCGGCCCTTCGCGATGCGCGGCGGCATTCCCGAGGCCTATAGGACGGCGGCCAATCCGCTGCCCCAGAACGCCGCGACGATCGAGCGCGGCGCCAAGGTCTACGCGGACAATTGCGCCTCGTGCCATGGCCCGAGGGGCGGCGGAGACGGCCCGGCCGCCAAGGATCTGAACCCGCCGCCGGCGAACCTCGCCTGGCTCGCCGAAACGCCGATCGGGCGATGGGACCCGTATTTCTTCTGGACGGTCTCGGAGGGCGGCGCGCAATTCAACACCGCGATGCCCGCCTTCAAGGATTCCCTGTCAAAGGACGACATCTGGGCCGCTGTCGCCTATATCCAGGCGCAGTTGCCCGACGTGACGCGAAAATAGACGGCGCGGGCGGCGTCTGGAGTTTGGATCATGCACGGATACGCGTGGTACGACACTTACACCTGGATGTGGCCGTTCCACGGGATCGGCCCACTCGGCGCGCTGGTCATCGCCGTCTTCATCGTCTGGCTGTTCCTGCGCGACCGCCGCCCGAAAGCCGCGGGCTGGACGTGGCCGCAGCAGCCCGAGCCTGAATCCGCGCGCGACATCCTCGACAAGCGCTACGCGCGTGGCGAGATCACGAAGGATCAGTACGAGGCGATGAAGCGCGATCTGACGGGGTAGCGGGTCGAGCCGGTCAAATGTCCAGCACCACCGCTCCCGACACCGCATCGGTGACGCCGCGGCCTTCAGCAATTTCGCTCAGCGCCGACCTGAACGAGTCGAGCGTACTGATCATCGCTGGCCGCGCGGCCGCCATTTCCTCGGCGCTCGCCCATTCGCCGATGAGGCAATAGCTCGCCTCCCCCGTCTTGATGATCGATCCGTGGATCAATCCCGGCCATCGGGCCTTTCCGTCCCTGTGCGCATTGAGGAACGCATCATCGTGACCTGGCTTGACCTTGAATTTGACGACGTTGAAAGCGCGCATGCTAGCACTCCGGCTGGTTGCACTCTCAGTTGAGCCGCGCTCCACCTTAACACCGGTCGCTGTGCAACGTCATGGGTGCGGCGTAAACAGCTTCGCGCCGTCTGAAACAATCTCCGCCGTGGGACGGTACCCGATTTCCCAGGGCGTGTGGTTCGTGATGATCTGCTGCATCAATAGCGTTGGCATGCCGTCGTCGCCGAACAGTTTCAACTCGTCGGTCGGCTGCAGGCTCGTGCCTTTGAGCCAGGATTTTACGAAGACAGACGGGCAGTTGCAGGCGCGGCATTGTTCTGCCGAAGGTTCGCCGGCGGGCTCCTTGCAAAATGGTCCGCGAAAGCCGGCCGGCGGATGTCGCCCGTCGCGGCAGGTTCGACCCCAGGGCCTGCCGCTGACCGGATCGACCTTCAAAGCCGTCGATCCCTGCGTGTCGCACCACGGCGAATAGCGATCGGCCAGTTTCGCCGCCGTCTTCAGGCCCAGAACTTTTGAACTGTATTCGAACCATCGGAATGAGCCTGCGATCGACCACTTCGGATGCTCGAATATGGCGTGCCCGCGCGAACCGTCTCTCCCGTCGTGAGCGCCTTGCTTGCCGTTTGGCGCCGGCGTGCCCGGATAGGGACTGGCCGGACCGTGCTTCAGGCAGCCGTAATTATTGTACTTCACACATGCGGGCGTCTTGTCGGTAGAACAGCGGTACGGCCGATGTTCCGCGCGGTTTACGAGGTATGTCTCTGCATACTTGCACCAATTGGCGCCTTCCGGCGGCGAGGGAATGTAACCCGAGTCCGAAGCGGCGCCCGGCGTCCAGGCCAGCGTCAACGCGGCCGCTAGGAGGAGAACCAGTCTCTTCATGCCAACGCTCCCCAAAATGCCGCGCAGATTGAAATTCGACGGTTTCTCGGTCGGCTCTCGGCCGACGTCCACCCATCCCTGGCGGAGCCCCCCAGGACGGCGTCAGGGCTGCTCCTCCGGCAAGGGGCTCTGGCAAGCCGCGCCATCGAGCGCTGCGCGCGCAGTCTCGTTGGCGGGATAATTGCCCTTCCAGCAAATCCGCCCGGGCCTGAGGGAGAACACCGCCAGCGCGTTGCGGCTCTTGCCGGTTTCGCTGACCACGCCCTGAAACCGCACGATCAGCCCCAGCAGGCTCGCCCGCGACGGCGGCGCGCCGGCGTCGAAAACCCATTCAACCACGCCGTTCTTGTTGGCGAGCCCGGAAAAGCCGCCGACCGAGGTCATCGCGCCCCAGGTCGAATAGCTCTTGCCGTCGAGCTGTACGAACAGATGCTCGTAGTCGTAGCAGGACAGAAGCTTGGTCTTCACGCCCGCCACCGGCCCGTCGCACCGGAATTCGCAGGAGTCCGGGCCATCCTGCGAGGCTTTGACCTCCGTATACCGGCAGGCCTTGCGGTCGTTGACGCTGGTGTAGCGGGAAACGTCCGCCGCCGACGCGCGCTGGGCGAGGCCGAGACCGCAGACGGCAGAAACAACAAGAACCAAGACTTTGCGCATGCCCGCCCCCAGATCGCGGCCGGTAGGTTAAAGCCCTGTCGCGGCCCCTGTCATCCCGGCCGCCGCCGCTTCATCCACAAGCCCGCCGAGATCGGTTGACGCCCGGCCGGGCGCATGCTCAGGGATGCGCCGACCGACAACACGGAACACGCCGATGATCCCCCGCTATTCCCGCCCCGAAATGGTCTCGATCTGGGAGCCGCAGACCCGCTTCCGCATCTGGTTCGAGATCGAGGCCTACGCCTGCGAGGCGCTCGCCGAGATCGGCGTGATTCCGATGGAGGCGGCCAGGAACATCTGGGAGAAGGGCTCCGCAGCGAAATTCGACGTCGACAAGATCGACGAGATCGAACGCGTCACCAAGCACGACGTCATCGCCTTCCTGACTCACCTGGCCGAATTCATCGGCGAGGATTCGCGTTTCGTGCATCAGGGCATGACCTCCTCCGACGTGCTCGACACCTGCCTCGCCGTGCAGCTCCAGCGCGCAGCCGACATTCTGCTCAAGGACATGGACGCGCTGCTCGCCGCGATCGAGAAGCGCGCTTTCGAACACAAGATGACGCCGACCATCGGCCGCTCGCACGGCATTCACGCCGAGCCCGTGACCTTCGGTCTGAAATTGGCGCAGGCCTATGCGGAGTTTTCGCGCTGTCGCGAACGCCTCGTCGCGGCGCGCGCGGAAATCTCGACCTGCGCGATTTCGGGCGCCGTCGGAACTTTCGCCAACATCGACCCGCGCGTCGAAGAACATGTGGCGAAAAAGCTCGGCCTGAAGCCCGAGCCCGTCTCCACGCAGGTCATTCCGCGCGACCGGCACGCCATGTTCTTCGCGACGCTCGGCGTGATCGCTTCGAGCATCGAGCGTCTGGCCATCGAAATCCGTCACCTCCAGCGCACGGAAGTGCTGGAGGCGGAGGAATTCTTCTCGGAGGGCCAGAAGGGCTCATCCGCCATGCCGCACAAGCGCAATCCCGTGTTGACCGAGAATCTCACCGGTCTCGCCCGCCTCGTGCGCGGCATGGCCGTGCCGGCGATGGAGAACGTCGCGCTCTGGCACGAACGCGACATTTCGCATTCCTCGGTCGAGCGCATGATCGGGCCGGACGCGACCGTCACGCTCGATTTCGCGCTGGTCCGCCTGACCGGCGTGATCGACAAGCTGCTCGTCTATCCCGCCAACATGCAGAAGAACCTCGACCGCCTCGGCGGGTTGGTGCATTCGCAGCGCGTGCTGCTCGCGCTGACGCAGAAGGGCGTCAGCCGCGAGGACAGCTACGCTTACGTTCAGCGCAACGCCATGCCGGTCTGGCGCGGCGAGGGCGATTTTTTGACGCTGCTGAAGAAGGACAAGGACGTCTCGGCGAAATTGTCGGACAGGGAGCTCGAGGAACTCTTCGACCTCGGCTACCACACCAAGCACGTGGATACGATTTTCCGGCGGGTGTTCGGGCGAGCGTGAGATTCAAAGCATGTCGCATAATCTCAAGTTTGTGTATCACCGAACGCACCAGCACGGACGCTTCGAGGGCACGTATTACCGAACTGCGAAAAAGAACGCTCAAGTTGGAGATGAGATTTTCGTTCTCTCGGGAGATCGACCCCGTAGCGGACAGGGAATCGAATATTTTGTTGAGGGCAAATTCCAGATTACGCGGATACTGGATGAGCCGGACGGGCGGAAGCGGTTGCTGCTAGGTCCTTTAAACGTCCCAGCAGCTCCCGCCGCTATCAACGGAGCAGAATGGTTCGACAACAAGGAATTTCATAACTACTTCACAGCTGGGCAGAGCTTAAATCCGGTCCCGACCGCATACGTTAAACGGTTTGAAGGGCTCTTAGCTGCAGACCCAACACTTCCGCTTAGCGACGGCGCCCTAAGCGACCTGCCTGGCGCCGAGCACGCCGACCGCGCTCTGACAGTAGGTGTCCGGTACAAGAGAGATCCCGCCGTCAGAAAGGCTGTCATGGATCGCGCGGGCGGCAAATGCGAGTTCTGCGGAGTCGCCGGGTTCGACCTTCCAAATGGGAAGCGCTACTTGGAATCGCATCACATAATTGCCCTCGCCGACGATGGAGCGGATCGCCTGACCAACGTCATAGCCTTGTGTGCGAACGACCATAGAGAAGCGCATTTCGGCCAAAATCGGGAAGAGTTAGAAAAGAGGATGGCGGCAAGAGTTGCTGCGATGTATCCTAAAATATGAGAGTTACAATCTCTGAGGCACGTCATCGCTGGTCCGACCTTGTGCGGCTAGCAGCGGCGGGCACCTTCATAGAGATTACGCGCCGCTGCCGTGTCGCTGGACGGCTCGTTCCGCCCAGTTCGCCAGAACAGATTTCGGTTAGCAACTCCACATCTTCTCAATGCTCTCGCGCTTCGGGTTGAGCCTTGGGCGCCCGCGCCGAAAACATCGCCATACTTCCCGACTGACAAATCCGGCGAACGCGGTATGTTGGTGTCAGAACAAGCGTCCGGGGCCATGATCGTCTGCTCCTGCAACAGACTGACCGACCGGGCGGTGCGCGGCTGCGCTGCGGCCGCCGCCTCCGGCCCGCTGCGCGTTCTGGAAATCTACGGACAGCTCGGCTGCCAGCCGCAATGCGGCCGTTGCGCCCCGACGCTGGCGGCGATCGTCCGCGAACAACGCGAGATTTCTTGCGCCTGCGATCCGCAGGCCTGCCCCTGCGCCGAAACGACATCCGGCGTGAAAGCTGCATGAGGCCGGGCGCACGACGATTCAGAGGAGAATGCAATGAAGGGCGACGACAAGGTCATCGAATATCTGAACCGGGGCCTGCGCAGCGAGCTGACGGCGATCAACCAGTACTGGCTGCACTACCGCATCCTCGACAATTGGGGCTACAAGGACCTCGCCAAGAAATGGCGTGAGGAATCCATCGAAGAGATGGAGCACGCAGACAAGTTCGTCGCGCGCATTCTGTTCCTCGAAGGCTTCCCGAACATGCAGGCGCTCGACCCGCTGCGGATCGGCGAAACCATCGAGGAAGTGCTGAAGGCCGACCTCGCCGCCGAAATCGGCGCCCGCGCGCTCTATCTGGAGGCTGCGCAATATTGCATGTCGGTCAACGACCGCGTGTCGATGAACCTGTTCGAGGAGCTCGCCCACGACGAGGAAGAACATATCGACTTCCTCGAAACGCAGCAGGAGCTGATCAAGCAGGTCGGCGTCCAGCTCTACGCGCAGAAACACATCGGCAAGATGGAGGAGTGAACGACGGGCCCGCCCGCCGTTTCACGCGACCTCGCGCAGCAGGCGCGACAGATCGGCCTCCAGCCGGTGCCAGCGCGGCGCGCTCTCGACCCACATGTGCCCGTGCGGCGCATAGAGCGACGTGTCGTCGAGCGTGCCGGCGTTGACGATGGTGCGGTCGGGATGCGCGGCGCTGCGCAGGAACAGATGCGTCCCGC
The DNA here is from genome assembly GCA_964634325.1 of uncultured Rhodoblastus sp. Taxonomy (GTDB): domain Bacteria; phylum Pseudomonadota; class Alphaproteobacteria; order Rhizobiales; family Beijerinckiaceae; genus JAJXWB01. Next base: position 307,683 of record CAZWJF010000001.1, on the reverse strand, counting down.
AGGCCGCGCAGAAGAACCGCGTCACACGATTTCCGGAATCCCCGAGCTTCGCGTAGGCGTTGGGGGCGCCCTGGGTCATCTGGACGAGATCGGTCGGCAGAGTGAGCCCATGCGCCGCTCCGCCGCCCGCCAAATGCTGGCAGTCGCGGCAATGGCATGCCCCCTGCGCGATCGGCTCCGCCTCGCAGATGTAGCGCACCGCGCCGCACAGGCAGCCGCCCTCGAATCTGGCCATGTCGCTCCTCCCTCGGGGTCGAACGCCAGCGAGATTCGAGGCCGAGATGGGCGCAATCGTGGCGGAAGCGCGCCAATTTCTCGGGCTGCGGTAAGAACTATCCGAACCGCTTGTTTTCGCTTAAAGAAGCCAGCATGCGCGCTTCAGAATGCGACATCCTGATCTTGCCCGGACTCGGCGGCGGAACGCCGGACCATTGGTACAACCGCTGGGCGCAAAAGCTCTCGACCGCGCGGCGCGTCGAACAGCGCGATTTCGAGCGGCCTGTCTATGACGAATGGGCGGGACGGATCGCCGACGCCGTGGCGCAGGCGACGCGGCCGGTCGTGCTGATCGGCCATTCGATGGGCGCGGTGGCCGGCTGCCTGCTGGCCGCAGATCTCCCGCAGGCCGCGGGGGCGATGTTCGTCGCGCCCGCGTCGCCCCGCGTGCTGCTCACTCTCGAGGGCGTCGATCCGGCCTTCGCGCATCGCCCGCAGCGGCGCGCCGCTTTCCCGAGCCTGCTCATCGCCAGCCGCAACGATTCCTATGCGAGCTACGAGGAATCGACCGAACGCGCCAGCACGCTCGGCGCGACTCTCGTCGACGCCGGCGATTCGGGCCACATCAACCCCGATAGCGGCCACGGCCCCTGGCCCGAGGGCTTGATGCGGCTGGCGCATTTCCTCGGGCGAATCAAAGCCTGACGGACCTCAGGCTTCCTTGGTGCGCGCGGCGATCGCCTTGGCGGCCCAGAGGCTGATCGGGATCGCCACCGCAGCGCCGATCGCGGCTGCGATCGGAATGTTCTTCATCGCCTGCGCCTGCATCGACGGCACCAGCAGCACGACGGTGACGAAAATGCCCGCAAGCGTCGTGGCGCCCACGACCCAGATAAGAATCGCCAAACGAAACATATTCCCAGCCTCCAGCGCTGAAAGGATCGACGCGGAATTTGCTATTCGTCAAATCCATCGTCGTTGATCGAACGCAACTCCGGAACCGGCGGGCAGCGGCAGACGGTCGCGGCAAACGAAAAAGGCCGCCCCGAGAGGCGGCCTTCCAGGTCGGCGGGAAACGCCGAAATCAGCGCGAATAGAACTCGATGACCAGATTCGGCTCCATCTGGACCGGATAAGGCACTTCGCTCGGCAGCGGCACGCGGGTCATTTTGGCCACGCCCTTGGAATGATCGACCTCGTAGAAGTCCGGCACATCGCGCTCGGCGAGGCCCTGCGACTCGAGCACGATCACAAGCTGACGCGAGGCCTCCTTGATCTCGACGACGTCGCCGACCTTCACCTGATAGGAGGCGATGTTGACGCGACGGCCGTTGACCTTGATGTGGCCGTGGTTCACGAACTGACGCGCCGCGAACACGGTCGGCACGAACTTGGCGCGGTAGACGACCGCGTCGAGACGGCGCTCCAGGAGGCCGATCAGGTTGTCGCCCGAGTCGCCCTTCATGCGGATCGCTTCTTCGTAGTACTTGCGGAACTGGCGCTCCGAGATATTGCCGTAATAGCCCTTGAGCTTCTGCTTGGCCTTGAGCTGCGTGCCGAAGTCCGAGAGCTTGCCCTTGCGGCGCTGGCCGTGCTGGCCGGGGCCGTATTCGCGGCGGTTCACCGGGGACTTCGGACGGCCCCAGATGTTCTGGCCCATACGGCGGTCGATTTTGTACTTGGATTCTGCGCGCTTCGTCATTTTTGGTCCTGTCTGGTCGCGGCGACAGGACGACGGGACGCGAGGCGAAGCCTCCGTCTGATCCGCGATCCTTCCACCGCTGCGGGCCAAGAAACGATTTCTGTGGCCCAGTGGAAGAACGCGCCCTCCTTTGCTCCTTCGGAGCCGACAGGCTGCTCACCCTGCGCCAGACGGCGGAGCGGGAGCGGCCACGGGTGCGAACGAACGCGCCCCGGCGAGGGCCGAGGCGCGGACGGGCGGGAGATACAGGCAGGCGGCGGGTAAGTCAAATCGCCCGATGGCCGATCACTTCCCGTCCGCCTCCTTCTTGCGCATCGACTTGATGATCAGCCCCGCGAGCGGCACGACGAGTTGCGGCAGGGCGTTGTCGAGCGGGTGGCGCACGAAATTGCCAAAGGACTGCTGTAAGCCGCGCAGGTCGTCGCGCACCCCGACGAACTGCGCCTGAATCGCTCTGGCCTCGGTCTCCAGCTCGCCGAGCGCCATGTCGCGCACATCCTGCGCCAGCTCCATTTCACGCCCTGGCTGCGCCTTGGCCGCGACGAGCGCGAGCGCGATCGCGACGACGAAATTCCCGCCCCCGACGATCGCCGCCCCCCAGACAGGGCCGACCGACTGCATGAGCGCGAAAAACGCCGCGATGTTGCACATCACGTAACCGAACAGCGCCAGCGCCGCCGCCACGGCCCACAGGCCCGCGCGCCGCACCGTCAGTTTCAGCCGCGCGTCGGCCAATATGGATTCGGCGCGCCACAGGACTTTGAGATTGCGAACCACAGCGTCCATGACGCGCCTCACTTTGATAGTCGGCCGAGGCTGAACCCCAGCAGAAAAGCCGCGCCAGCGACCGCGAAGGGATGATCCGACGCGAGTTCCTCGGCGTTGTCGGCGTATTCGCCGATCAGGCGCCGCAGGTCGTCGAGCGTCGCGGCGAGGTCGCCGGACGACGGTTCGGCGCCAGCCTCCGGCGCGTCGGCCGCGGGCCCCGACGGCGCCTCGCTCTGCGCGCGCCGTTTGCTTGCGTTCTCGATCTCGGAGCGCATCGCGCCGAGTTCGGCTTCGATACTTTGCGACCGCGCCATGCTGCTGTTTCCTTCGCTTGCTCCTGCGGCGCCTCGCAGCGCAACCCGGACGGGGACGCTCCCATCGCTGCTCGAACCGAAATGTCGCGGCTACTCTATGACTGCGCGAAATCGATTCAAGTCGCCGTCAGGCGCCGGATCGTAATCACGAACACGTGTTCCCGCGCCGGGAATAAGCAGCCCCAACCACGAGTCTCTCCATCGGCTGCGTCACGACGACGCCGATGGAGTTGCATATGGACCAAAAAATCACGCGGCGCTTTGCGCTGGAATGCATGACCTGGGCAGGCTCGGGCGTCCTGTGGACCGTGGCCGGCGGAGTGCCTGTGTCGCGCATGATCGATGGCGCCGAGGCTGCTCCCTCCGGGTTCAGTTTCGTCCAGATATCCGACAGCCATATCGGGTTCTCCAAGCCCGCCAATCCGGACGCTTCCGCGACCTTGAAAGAGGCGATCGACCGGGTCGCTGGCATGAAAGACCGGCCTGCCTTCATGATCCATACCGGAGACATCACGCATCTGTCGAAACCGAAGGAATTCGACGACGCCGACCAGCTGATCGGCGCTGGGAGGCTCGACGTGCATTATGTGCCGGGCGAACACGACATCATCGACGAGGATCGCGGCAAGGCCTACATGGAGCGTTATGGCGCGCGCGCCGGCGCCAAAGGCGCTGGGTGGTATTCCTTCGACCACGGCGGCGTGCATTTCATCGGCCTCGTCAACGTCGTCGATCTCAAGGCCGGCGGGATGGGCGACTTCGGCGCCGAGCAACTCGCCTGGCTCGCCGCCGACCTGAAGGAACGCACCGCGTCCACGCCCATCGTCGTTTTCGCGCATATTCCGCTCTGGACGATCGCGCCCGAATGGGGCTGGGGCACCCAGGACTCGGCCGAGGCGCTCAAACTACTGGCCCGCTTCGGCTCGGTAACGGTGCTCAACGGCCATATCCACCAGCTCATGCAGAAGATCGAGGGCAACGTCGCTTTCCATACTGCGCGTTCGACGGCCTTTCCGCAGCCCAAGCCCGGAACGGCGCCCTCGCCCGGCCCGATGCTCGTGCCTGCCGGCCAGCTGCGCAACCTGCTTGGCGTTCGTTCGGTGGTCTATCGCCCGGGCGGGACGCCGCTTGCAGTGACCGACGAAGCGCTGTCCGGCTGAGGAGCGACGCATGAGCATGCTACGTTATGTGGGCGCAGCGCTTGTCGTGCTCGCCCTCGCCTCGCCGGCGCGCGCGCAGGACGCGACAGTGACGATCGACAATTTCGCATTCACGCCACAGACGCTGACCGTGAAGGCCGGCGCCAGGGTGCTGTTCGTGAATCACGACGACATCCCGCATTCGATCGTGGGCGTTCACGGAGAATTCAGATCGAAGGCGCTCGACACCGAAGACAAGTTCGAATTCACTTTCGCGACGGCCGGCGAATTCGCCTATTTCTGCGGCCTGCATCCGCACATGAAAGGCAAGATCGTCGTGACGCCGTGAACAAGCGCGGGACATCGATGTGACGAGCGAGACTGCGCGACGTCTGTTCGCCGAACGCATCATGCCGCACCTCGACGAAGCTTATGGGCTCGCGCGCTGGCTGACCGGCAACGCGGCCGACGCGCAAGATGCGACGCAAGAGGCGTGTTTGCGTGCTCTGGGCGCTCTGGAGCGCGCGCAGACGACGAATGCGCGGGCGTGGTTCATGACGATCGTGCGCAACTCCGCCTATAGCTGGATGGCCCGAAATCGCCCGGGAAAGCTGATTGTCCAGGACGACGCGCAAATCGAGGCGGCAGACGATGCGCCGTCGCCGGAGGCTGCGATGATCGCGCGCGCGGACACGGCGGCGCTGGAGCGCGCCATCGACGCCCTGCCGCTCATCTATCGGGAGACGTTGGTCATGCGCGAGTTCAACGAGCTTTCGTACCGCGAAATCGCCGAAGCCACGGGCGCGCCGGTCGGCACGGTTATGTCGCGGCTGGCGCGCGCGCGGGCGCTGCTGACGGCTGCGCTGCGGGAGGCCCAACCATGACCGACGCCGATCGATTGTTGCTGCAGGCTGCGCTCGACGGCGAGATTGACGCGCCGTCGCTCGCCGCGTTCGAACAGCGGCTGGCGCGCGAACCCGAACTTGCGCGCGAATATGAGCAACTGCGGGCGCTGCGCGACGCATTACGCGCCATGCCCGCGCCACGCGCGCCCGACATGTTGCGCGCGGCCATCGCGGCGGCCACCGCCGCGCCTGCGCCCGCGCGAAGGGCGGTCCGCTCGGACTGGCGCGCTGTCGCGGCGACGATTGCAGCGCTCGGCGTCGGACTGGCGATCGGCTGGTCTTCCGCGCCGCGCGAGGACGTCGCCCGAGAAATTCTGGCCGACCACTTGCGCGGCATGATCTCGAATCGTCCGGTCGATGTGGTCTCCACCGACCGGCACACGGTCAAACCGTGGTTCGCGGGCAAGATCACGGTCGCGCCGGTCACGCCGGACCTTTCGGCTTACGGCTTCACGCTGGAGGGCGGACGCATCGCGATCGTCGCCGCAGAACCAGCGCCGACGCTCGTCTATCGCGCAGGGCGGCACGTGATCAGCGTCACGCGCGCACCGCAGGCCGTTTCAGCCGCCCTCGCCGCCACGGTTCGCCGCAATATCGACGGTTACGCGCTGCGGGTATGGAGCGCAGGCGACGCAACCTGGATCGCCGTCTCCGACGCGACGGATTCGGAACTCGACTCGTTCGCGGCTGCGTTCCGCGCAGCGAGCGCCGCGCACTGACGACAAGCGTTCGATTGACGTGCAGTCGCGCGCCCGCACAATAGGCGAAACAACGGGAGGACATCATGACCCACATGACCGGCGGCTGCCTGTGCGGCAATATCCGCTACGCCATAAAAACCGAACCCGCCCTGACGGTGGTCTGCCATTGCACGCACTGCCAGAAGGCGTCGGGCTCGGCCTTCTCCACCAACCTCGTCGCGCCGCGTGCGGACGTCGAGTTCACCGGCGGCGACATGGCCGTCTACGAGGATTCCGCCGATAGCGGCAATACGCTCAAGCGCTCGTTCTGCCCCAAGTGCGGTTCGTCGATCATGAGCGAGTCGAGCGGCCGCCCCGGCGTCTGCGTCATGAAGGCCGGCACGCTCGACGACACATCGAAGATCGCGCCGACCATGCAGATCTGGACGCGCTCAGCGCAGCCTTGGGCGCAATTCAAGGCCGAGATGGTTTCGATGGAAAAGGGGCGGTAGCCACCTCTGGCCCAGCGCGCATGAGGCCGCGCCCAAGCTATGCGCTCATCGGGACGCTCGCAGTGCAGCATTGATATTACGTCGCTTTTTTCATCGGCGCGATTGACACTCCCATAGGGGCAGCGGACACATTTCACATTCAGATGCGAAAATCTGATGCGGACAATGTCCGAAAAATACGGGAGAAACGCCGATGATCTCACGCCGCGCCATGATCGCGGGGGCGTCGAGCCTGGCTGCCGCGCGCGCTTTCGCTGGAACCGCCCCCGTGTCGCCAGGCACGCCAGCAGGCGTCGCCGAAGCCGCGACGCTGGAAGCCTTGCCCGGCAAGAAGCCTCTGATCAAGCTGTCGTACCGCCCACCGAACTACGAGACGCCAGTCTCGTACTTCACGGGTCCGATCACGGCCAACGACGAATTCTTCGTTCGTTACCACCTCGCCGATATTCCGCAGATCGACCCTGCGAAATGGGCGTTGAAGGTCGAGGGCGGGCAAAATCCATTGTCGATCGGTCTCGCCGATCTCAAGCAGATGCCCGCTGTAGAAATAACGGCTGTCTGCCAATGCTCCGGCAATCGACGCGGGCTTTCGGAACCCCATGTCGCGGGCGTTGAGTGGGGTTACGGCGCCATGGGCTGCGCGAAATGGAAGGGCGTGAAGCTCAAGGACGTGCTCGCCAAGGCCGGCGCGCCAGCCAACGCGATCGAGGTCATCTTGAACGGCGCTGACGGCCCGGTGCTCGACAAGACTCCCGATTTCGTCAAGAGCCTGCCGATCTGGAAGGCGATGGACGACAACACCATCCTCGCCTACGAGATGAACGGATCGCCCCTGCCCCACTTCAACGGCGCGCCGGTGCGCCTGATCGTGCCGGGCTGGACCGCCACATACTGGATCAAGCACATCGTCGACATACGCTTCACCGACAAGCCGTTCGACGGCTTCTGGATGAAGAGCGCCTATCGCGTTCCAGTCGGCATGTTCCCCTCGATCGATCGCTTCATGAGTCAGGAAACGGCGGTCAATACGCCGATCACCGAGATCATGGTCAATTCCCTGATCACCGCGCCGGCCAGCGGCGCGAAAATCAAGCACGGCAAGGTCATGGTGAAAGGCCTTGCGTGGGACGGTGGACGCGGCATCGATCGCGTCGACGTATCGACAGACGGCGGCGCTACATGGCGACCGGCGAAGCTCGGCGAGGATCTCGGCCGCTACGCTTTCCGGGAATGGACTTTCGAGGCCGAAGCGAAAAAGGGGCCGCTCACCATCCTGTCGCGCGCTTCAAACAAATCCGGCCAGTCGCAAATCGCCAAAGCGCTGTTCAATCCGGCTGGTTACCACCACAACGTGTTCAATTCCGTCTCCGTGACGGTCGCCTGAGGAGAGAAAAATGCGCACGCTTCTTTCTCTCACTCTCGGCTTCGCTTTCGTCGTTACAGCCGCCTTTGCCGACGAGGCGGCGATCAAACTGAAGCCTGGCCCGGGCATGGAGCAGACCGCGAACAATTGCGCGGCCTGCCACAGCCTCGACTATCCGATCGCCAACTCGCCTTTCCTCGACGCGAAAGGCTGGGATGGCGAAGTCACGAAAATGATCAAGGTATTCGGCGCGCCGATCGACGACGCCGACGCCAAGGCGATCAAGGACTATCTGACGAAGTATTACGGCAAGTAGAGCCGCCGCTGCGGCATTCCCGGCGCCGCGCGGCGGCGACCGGGAATCTGCGCCTTGTTCAGCTCAGCTTCACGAGCTGCTTGCCGAAATTCTTGCCCTTGAGCATGCCGAGGAAAGCGGACGGCGCCTTCTCGATGCCTTCGGCCACGGTCTCGCGCCACTTGAGCTTGCCGCTCGCCGCGAGGCCGACGAGTTCGCCGATCGCAACCGGCCAGTCCTTCGGAAATTCCGAAACGATGAAGCCCTGCATCTTCAACCGGCGCACCAGCATCAGCCGCATGTCGCTCAGCACGGTCTTCTCGGCGCCTTCGTACGATGCGATCAGGCCGCAGACGGCGATGCGGCCGAAATCGTTCATGCGGTTCATGGTCAGCGCGAAGGGCTGGCCGCCGACGTTCTCGAACAGGCCGTCCACCCCGTTGGGCGTCGCAGCCTTCAGCTGCTCCGCAAAGTCGGCCGCCTTGTGGTCGACGCAGGCGTCGTAGCCCAGCTCCTCCACCGCGAACTTGCACTTCTCCGGCCCGCCGGCGATGCCGACGGCGCGCGCGCCCTTGGCCTTGACGAGCTGGCCGACCACGGTGCCGACGGCGCCGGTCGCCGCAGAGCAGACGACGGTTTCGCCGGCCTTCGGCTCGATGATGCGGTTGATCCCGACCCAGGCGGTGACGCCGGGCATGCCGAGCGGTCCGATGAAGGCCTGCAGCGGAACCTTCGAGGCGTCGACCTTGGTCAGGCCCTTGCCGTCGTTGATCCAGTAGAGCTGCCACCCGCCCATGCCGATGACCTTGTCTCCGACCTTGAAGTCGGGATTGTTCGAGGCCACGACCTCGCCGGCCGTGCCGCCGCCCATCACAGCGTCCAGCGGCTGGTTGGCGGTGTAGGAGCGCGTGTCGTCCATGCGGCCGCGCATGTAGGGGTCGAGCGACATCCAGTGGTTGCGCACCAGCACCTGGCCCGGCCCCGGCTCGCCGATCTCGGCCTCGAACAAGCGAAAGTTGCTTTCGCTCGCCGCGCCCTGCGGACGCGAGGCCAGAACGAAACCCTTGTTGAGCGGCATGTCTCTCTCCCGATTTGAATTGTCAGACGATTTTAGCGCGCGATTCTGGTTTCGACAGCCATGGGCGCGAAATCAATCTGTTTCAGCCCGAAAGTTTCGAGCGCGCGGGCGAGCGCGGCGTCAGCCGGGGCGCCGCTCGTGAATACCGCCGCACGCATTCTTGCGGCCCCCTCGTCCGGCGCGGGCTGCGGCGGGCGCTGCGCCTGCTCCGGCCGGCCGGCGCGCAGCATGGTCGGGTCGGCCACGCCCTGCGTCAGCACGAACTCGACCCGCCGCGCGATCGCCGGCGCCGGGTCGATCCATTCGACCGGCCATGGGGCGAGCCGCTCGAACTGCGCCAGCAGCAGCGGATAATGCGTGCAGGCCAGAACGATCTCGTCCGTGCGTCGTTCGCCGTCCTGCACGAAACACGGCGCGATTTCGGCGGCGATCGCATCGTCGGACACGGGCCGCCCGTGCATGAAATCCTCCGCGATGCGGGCGAGGTTCTGCGAGCCCACCAGCTCCACCCGGCAGTGCGCCGCGAAGGAGGCGACGAGGTCGCGCGTATAGTCGCGCGCGACGGTGCCCGGCGTCGCCAGCACGGAAATCATGTGCGAGCGCGAGCGTCCGGCCGCCGGCTTGATCGCGGGCACCGTGCCGACGAAGGGAATGTCGGGAAAGGCCGCGCGCAGATGCGGCAACACGAGCGTGGAGGCCGTGTTGCAGGCGACGACCGCGACGTCGGGATGGAACTCGCCGACCAGCCGCCGCATGACGGCCACGACCCGCCAGACGAGATCGTCCGCCGCCCAGCCGCCGTAGGGAAAGCCGGCGTCGTCGGCCGCATAGACGAAATCGGCGTCGGGCAGCAGTTTCGCGATTTCGCGAAACACCGTCAGGCCGCCGAGGCCCGAATCGAACACGAGGATGCGCGTGCGGGACATGGCGCCAGCAGATAGCCGGTTTTGCGCGCAAGATCACGCCGCCTCCCCCTCGCGCCTGCGAACGGCTAAACAGGCGCCGTGAGGACAGAATCATGACCGGCGCCGGAACGGATTCGACAAGACCCCCGCGCGAGGGCGGGCCGGCCATCGTGCTCGTGCGCCCGCAGCTCGCCGTCAACATCGGAATGTGCGCGCGCGCCATGGCCAATTTTGGCCTGACCGATCTGCGTCTCGTCTCGCCGCGCGAAGGCTGGCCGCGCACCGGCGCCTATCGCAAGGGCGCCTACGCCGCCGCCGCCGGCGCCGTGCACTTGCTGGAGAAGGCGAAGCTCTTCGACAGCGTCGAGGAAGCCGTCGCCGATCTGAATTACGTCTACGCCGCCACTGCGCGCGAGCGCGGACAGGCGAAACCCATTCTGCTGCCGCGCGCCGCCATGTCGGACACGGCCGTGCGCATCGCCGCCGGCGAACAGCACGGCATTCTGTTTGGACCAGAGCGCACCGGGCTCGACAACGACGACGTCGCGCTCGCCGACGCCATCCTCACCTTTCCCGTCAATCCCGCCTACGCGTCGCTCAATCTCGCGCAGGCGGTGCTGCTCAGCGCTTACGAATATTTCTCGGCCGCGCACGGCCAGATCGCGCCGTTCGAGATCATCGAGCGGTCGCCGCCCGCCCAACGAGAGATGGTTCTTTCCTTTTTCGAATTTCTCGAAGGCCATCTGGAGGAGCGCGGCTTCTTCCGGCCTGTCTCGAAACGGCCGGTCATGCAGCGCAACCTGCGCAACATGTTCCATCGCATGCAGCTCACCCAGCAGGACGTGCGCACATGGTGGGGCATGATCGTGCGTCTGATCGAGGGGCCGCGCGACAAGCCGCAGACGCGCAAACGCATCAAGCAGCCGAAGAAACCGGCCTCCGACGATACGACGGCTGCGTAAGACGATCGGGTTCCCGCCGCCGCGAAGACTCCGCGCAATGCGCGAATTAACGAACCATTATCCATGATCTACTGATTGACGCAGCGACATGACCTTGCGTCGCGCATCGATGTTAGGTTTTTGTTTGCAGCGCGCCGCGAACGTCGCTCCGAACCGCAACTCCGTTCGGATCGAGCAAAGTGTCGCTTTTCCGCCGCTTCAGGAAGATTCCATTCTCGACGCAGGTCGCGCGCCTGCGCCGCTGCGAGGACGGCGTCGTCGGGATGTTGTTCGCGTTGACGTTGCTCCCGATCTTTCTGCTCGTCGCGATGACCGTCGACTACGGCGCGAACGTCACGCTGAACCGCCGCGTGCAGGACGCGCTCGACAGCGCCGTGCTTGCTGGCGCGAATTCGTCGAACCCGACGACGACGGCGGACCAGCGCATCGCCGCGGCGCAGGCGAAATTCGACGCAGCGATCAAAGCCGATCGCAGCGTCGTGACGAATGTCTCCTTCGCGGTCGATCCGACGACGAGCAAAGTCAGCGGCGTGGTCGTCACGGAACGTCCCTCGCAGATCGCCGCGCGCCTCGCGCCGTCGTTCCGCATGACGACGCGCGCGAGCGCGCTGCCCAGCGCCAATCTCGTGCGCGCGCTGGATGTCGTGCTGTGCGTCGACGCCACCGGCTCGATGTATGCGACGCTATCGGCGGTGCAAAACAACATCGCCAACTTCAAGACGAACCTCGACGCGACGATCGCGTCGGCGGGCTATCGACCGTTCGACCGGACGCGCGTGCGCGTCGTCTACTACCGCGACTACGGTGGCAACGGCTGGCTCAATCTGCCGCAATATTCCTGGTATGCGCGCTACTACGGATTCAGCACGCCGGTCGGCGGCGACAATCTCGGCGACAACCCGGCGCTCGTCGCCTCCGACTTCTACGACATGGCGGCGTCCTCGGACGTCAGCGCGTTCAAGCGTTTCGTCTCGAACCAGAGCGCCTCGGGCGGCGGCGATCTGCCGGAATCCGGGCTCGAATGTCTGTGGAGCGCCATGCATTCGTCGTGGACGAAGGTCGGCGACTCCCTCGCCAACGGCGCGAAGGTCACCGACGTCTTTCCCGTGATTTCGATCTACACCGACGCCGGCGCGCATCCGCCGAACTTCAAATGGTCGGTCGCAAACCCGCACTATCCTTCGGCCATGCCGACGAGCTACGCCGATCTCCTGGCCCAGTGGAACGACGCCGCGACGGTCGACCAGAAGCGCAAGGCGATCCTGTTCTATGGAGACCCGCGCATCCAGGACGACTATTACTTCGGCGATGTGAGCGCCTGGGACACCGTGCGCACATGGCCCGGCTTCTCCAATCCGGCCTCGCTCACCAGCGCCAACAACGATTTCATCGCATCGCTCGCCAAGGGCATTCTCGGCGTCGGCGACGTGCGAATTACGGATTGAGGGGAACAGGCCGCGCCGCTCTGCGACGAACGCTGGCGGCCCCCAAGCCGGGCATGACGATGCGTGAATGCGTCCGCAATCGCGCCAATCGCCCCAATGAGCGCGCTCCCGAGAAGCGTGCGCTTTCCGCAACCCGCCCTTGACCCGGCCCGAGTCCACTTTTGCCAGCGCGCAGTCTAGGGTCTGCGCAACTGGAGAACTCCTCATGAGCGAATATGTCGACGTGCTCGTCGTGGGCGCGGGCCTGTCGGGCGTCGGCGCCGGCTACTGGCTTCAGAAGCTCTGCCCCGGCAAATCCTACGCGATCGTCGAAGCCCGCCAACGCAAGGGCGGCACGTGGGATCTGTTCCGCTATCCCGGCATCCGCTCGGATTCCGACATGTTCACGCTGGGCTACGCCTTCAAACCGTGGACCGACCCCAAGGCCATCGCCGACGGCCCCTCGATCCTGCGCTACATCGACGAGACCGCGCGCGAATACGGGATCGACGAGAAGATCAGATACGGACAGCGCATGGTCTCGGCCGCATGGTCGAGCGCCGAGGCGCGCTGGACGGTGGAGATCGACGACGCGGCGAGCGGCGCGCGCAAGCAGTACAGCTGCGCCTTTCTCTACATGTGCGCCGGCTATTACCGCTACGACAAGGGCTACCTCCCGGATTTTCCCGGCATGGCCGATTATCGCGGCCGTCTCATCCATCCGCAGGACTGGCCGGCGGACCTCGATTATTCCGGCAAGCGCGTGATCGTCGTCGGCTCCGGCGCGACCGCCATGACGCTCGTGCCGGAAATGGCCAAGACCGCCGCGCATGTGACGATGGTCCAGCGCTCGCCGACCTATGTCGTGGCGCGCCCCTCCAAGGACGCCGTCGCAGACTGGTTGCGCGCGAAATTGCCCGCCGGCCTCGCCTATTGGCTCGTGCGCTGGAAGAACGTGCTGTTCGGCATGTACTTCTACAATCTGTGCAAGCGCAGCCCGGACAAGGTCAAAGCCTATCTGCTCAAGCTCGTGCGTGAGCAATTGCCGGCGGATTACGACGTCGAGAAGCATTTCACGCCGCGCTACAAGCCATGGGATCAGCGGCTCTGTCTGATCACCGACGGCGATCTCTTCGCCGCGATCCGCGAAGGCCGCGCCTCCGTCGAAACCGACACGATCGATCGTTTCACGGCGGCGGGGCTGAAGCTCGCCAGCGGCAAGGAGATCGACGCCGATGTGATCGTGACGGCCACCGGCCTGCAACTGCAGATGCTCGGCGGCGCGGCGCTGACCGTCGACGGCGAGCCCGTCGAACCCGCCAGGACGCTCAACTACAAGGGCATGATGTTTTCCGACGTGCCCAATCTGGCCGCCACCTTCGGCTACACCAACGCGTCGTGGACGCTGAAGGCCGATCTCATCGGCCAGTACGTCTGCCGCATCCTCCGGGAAATGGACGCCAGGGGCGCGAAGATCGTCGTTCCGCACAACGACGATCCGAACATGCCGGTCGAGCAGTTCGTCGATTTCTCGTCGGGCTATTTCCAGCGCGTCATCGATCAGTTGCCGAAACAGGGCGCGCGCAAGCCGTGGAAACTCTATCAGAACTACGCCAAGGATTTGCTGGCGCTGCGCTATGGCGCGGTGGAGGACGGCGCGTTGCGCTTCTCCAATCCGCCGGCCGCGATGCAAAGCGCGCAAACGCCGTCCGAGGCGGCCTGAGCGCGCCTTGACCTCGCCACATCCGGGGTCCATGCAGCCTTGTCCCCACCGACGCGCCCAACCGGGCGCGGCGTCGTTCATGCGCATTCGATGACAGAACAAGCCCCGCCGGCGGAGCCCGCCGCCCTGGATACGGAGCGCCATCCCGCGCCGACCCGCGTGTTCGGCCGCCTGTTTCCGGCCTGGGCGCGCGCCTTCGTGCGCGCCCGCGAAGCCGGCCTCGTCGTGGTCGCGCTGTTCATCGGCGTAGTCAGCGGTCTGGCGGTGACGGCGATGAGCCTCGCCTCGCAGGCGATGCACGAATTCCTGTTCGATCTGCCGCACGGCCTGCGGCTGAGCCTCGCCTCGGCGCTCGATCCATGGCGCGTGCTCGGCTCCGTCATGGCCGGCGGCGTCCTGCTGGCGCTGCTCGCGCATTTTCTGGCGCCGCGTTTTCGCGGCCGCCTGCACGACGCGATCGAGGCCAATGCGCTGCTCGGCGGCCGCATGTCGATCGGCGGTTCTGCGTTCATCACCCTCCAGACGATGGTCTCCAACGGCTTCGGCGGCTCTGTCGGGCTCGAGGCGGCCTATACGCAGGTGTGTTCGGCGTTCGCATCGCGGCTCGGCCGCGAGCTCGGCGCGCGCCGCAACGACATGCGCCTGCTGGTGGCTTGCGGCGCGGCGGGCGCGATCGCGGCGGCCTTCAACGCGCCGCTCGCCGGCGCCTTCTACGCCTTCGAGACGGTGCTCGGCGCCTACAGCGTCGCCTCGCTTGTCCCGATCGCCGGCAGCGCGGTGATCAGCACGCTCGTTTCCCGGCTGTTCGTCGACCACAGCCTGCTGACCAGCACGCCGGCCGACAATTCCATGGCGCCGAGCGTGTTCGCCCACATCGTCGTCGTCGCGCTGATCTGCGCGGCGGTCGCCGTGGCGCTGATGAGCATGGTGGCGTCCAGCGAACGCGTCTTCAATTCGCTGTTCAAGCGCGCCTGGATGCGGCCGATCGTCGGCGGCGCCGTCGTCGGCGCGATCGGCGTCGCGACGCCGGCCGCGCTCGGGTCGGGCCACGGCGCGATCCTGCTGGCGCTCTCGCCGCAATTCGCCGCCACCGCGCTCATCGCCATCGCCGTGCTCAAGATCACGGCCGCGTCCGTTTCGCTCGGCTCCGGTTTCCGCGGCGGCCTGTTCTTCGCCTCGCTGATGGTCGGCGCGCTGATCGGGCGTTGTTACGGCGACTTCACGAGCTGGATCGACTTCGGAACGCACGCCCAGCCTGTGACGATGGCGGTGGTCGGCATGACCGCGCTCGGCACCGGCATCGTCGGCGCGCCGATGTCGATGACGTTTCTGGCGCTGGAAATGACCGGCGACTTCGGGATCGCGCTGGCCGCTTTCGTCGCCTCGCTGATCGTCACGATCGTGGTGCGCGAGACCTTCGGCTATTCCTTCGCCACCTGGCGCTTCCATCTGCGCGGCGAGACGATCCGCGGCCCTCACGACGTCGGCTGGATGCGCGATCTCAGCGTCGTTCGCATGATGCGCAAGGACGTACGCACCCTGCTCGCGGCCACGACCATCGCCGATGCGCGCGCGCTCGCGCCTCTGGGCGCCGCCAAGGAAGTCGCGCTGGTCGACGAACAGGATCGCTATTGCGGGCTCGTTCTGGTCGGCGACATTCACGCCGCCGCCTTCGATCCCGCCGAACCGATATCGAAGCTCGCGCACTACCAGACTGCGTTCCTCACGCCGCGCGCCAATATCCGCGATGCGCTGGACATGTTCGCCGCCAACGAAGCGGACGTTCTGGCTGTCGTGACCGACGACGCGCGTCGGAAAGTCGTCGGCTCGCTCTCGGAGGCTCATGCGCTGCGCCGCTACGGCGAAGAGCTGGAAAAGCGCAACCGGGCCTATATCGACCGATAGAACGGCTTCGCCACCCGTAGAGCGGCGCGCGCGGAGACGGTTGCGATCAGACGTGTCGGCCTGCGATGCGCACGCGCACGGCTTCTTCCTGGTCGAGGACTTCAAGCTGCTCCTGAACCCGTTTCAGACTGGAATCGACTTCCGGAATGAGAACGTTCTCCAAAGCCTTCGCGCGCCGTTCGACGCGCCTGTATTCGCGCCCCAGTCTTTCGAGATTGCTGGCCAGCACGCCGATCTCCAGGGCGAGTTCGAGCCACCGCCGAAACGCGTCGCGGCACCGCTCCGCCTCCGGCGAGGGATCGAGCGGGGGCGCGACCGGATCGCCCTCGATGCGCCAGGCCTCCGCCTCTCGAAGCGGGACGCCGACGTAGCGCACGCGTTTCGGCGCCGTGGGACGCGGCGCTTCAGCGGGCGCGGGATAGACCTGCAAGGCGTCGAATCCGTGCCGTTCGCTCGCCGCGGCGAGCGTCTTGCGGGCGGCGTCCTCGCATTGCGCCATCTCGAGTTCGGCGGCTTCGTAACGCCGCAAGGTGCGCAGGATCTCGGCGGCCAGCAGCATGCGCTTCTCGTCGAGGAAGCCGAAGCCCTGCTTCATCAGCTGCTTTTCGGCCGCGAGTTCGAGCGCGGCGCTGCGCGTCGGGGCGATGTCAGCCATCTGCGGCCTCTTTCGCCGGCGTCAGATATTGCGCGATCTGCGCATCCGAGATGCGCGCGAGTTCGCCGCGCGGCAATCCGGCGAGCAGTCGCCAGCCGATCGACATGCTCTCTTCGAGCGTGCGCGGCCCGGCCTGTGCGATGAGCTGACGCTCGAACCTGTCGCCGAAGTCGAGATAGGCGCGGTCTGTTTCCGTCAATCCATCGCCGCCGACGACGCTGGCCAGCACGCGCACGCGGATCGCTTTCGCGTAGGACGCGAACAGCTGGTTGGCGAGCGTCGGATGGTCGCCATGCGTGAAGCCTTCGCCGATGCCCTGATCCATCAGACGCGACAGGCTCGGCAGAACGTTGATCGGCGGATAGACGCCTTTGCGGTCCAGCGCGCGATCGAGCACGACCTGCCCTTCGGTGATGTAGCCGGTGAGATCTGGAATCGGATGGCCGATGTCCTCCGCCGGCATGGTCAGGATCGGCAATTGCGTCACCGTGCCTTGCGATCCGCGCATGCAGCCGGCGCGTTCGTATATCGACGCGAGGTCGGAATACATGTAGCCCGGATAGCCCTTGCGGCTCGGTATCTCGCCATGGCTGGCGGAGACCTCGCGCAAGGCCTCGCAATAATTGGTGATGTCGGTCATCACGACCAGAACGTGCCGGCCCTCGTCGAAGGCCAGATATTCCGCCGCTGTCAAAGCGAAGCGCGGCGTCAGCAGGCGCTGCGTCGACGGCTCGCTCGCCAGATTGAGAAACATGGCGGTATGCGCGAGCGCGCCCGATTCCTGCATCGCGTGACGGAAGGTTTCGGCGGCTTCGTGCGACACGCCGATGCCGACGAAGACGACGGCGAAATCCTGTCCCCCGGCGCGGCGCAGGCGCGCATTCTGCGCGATCTCCGTCGCCAGACGGTCGTGCGGAAGGCCGCCGGCGGAGAACAGCGGCAGCTTCTGGCCACGCACGAGACTGTTCATTAGATCGATGGCGGTCACGCCGGTCTCGATGAAGTCTTCCGGCAGAATGCGCATCGCCGGATTCATCGAACGTCCGTCGATCCGCAGCCTGCGCTTCGCCGTGACGGGCGGCCCTCCATCGGCAGGACGACCGACGCCGTCGAACACGCGGCCGAGCAGGCCGGGCCCGAGCGTCATGTGAATCGGCTCGCCGAGAAAACGCACCGCCGCGTTTTTCAGCCCGAGGCCGACAGTCGATTCCAGCACTTCGATGGTCATCGTCTCGTCGTCGAGCGCCGCGACGCGGCCGAGCCGCGACCGGCCGCTATCGTCGACCAGCTCCACCGCCTCGTTGAGGCCGACCGTGACGGTGCGCTTGAGAAAGACCAGCGGCCCCTGAATGGCGGTGGCCGCGCCGTGGACGACGAGTTCAGGCCGCATTGGAGGCCGCTCCCAGTTGAGCCATGGCGCTGTCCAGCGTCGTTCGCAACGCCTCGAAACCCGCCACGTCGTCTTCGCCGATTTCCTCGCCCATGCGTTGCAGCCGGCGCAGGACGGGCAGGTCCGCGATGGCCTGCGGCGTCGCGCCCGCCGCCAGCGCGCGTTCCGCCAGCTCGACGAAGCGCAGGATCAGCCGCAGCATCGCGCTCTGCCGCGCGGGCGAGCAGTAGCGATCGTTCTCGGAGAAGGCGGACTGCCGCAGAAAGCCCTCGTTGACGAGTTCGGCGCAGATCAGGGTCAATTGCTGGCCAGGCGGCAGCGCGTCCTTGCCGACGATGCGCGCCATCCGCTCCAGATCCGCTTGCCGTTCGAGCAGCGTCAGCAGCGTCTCGCGCTGTTCGCGCCAGGCGGTATTGCCGTTGCGGCTCCACCAAGGCGCGAAGCGGTCGGCGGCCTCCGAATAGGACAGCAGCGGATGGATCGCCGGATAGAAGCGCGCCTGCGCCCGGTCGCGGTCGAGCCCCCAGAAGCAACCGACATAGCGTTTGGTGTGGCTCGTGACCGGTTCGGAGAAGTCGCCGGCCGGCGGACTGACCGCGCCGATGATGGTGAGCGAACCGGCGCCGTCGGCCAGCGTGCGCACGCGCGCCGCGCGTTCGTAGAACTCGCCCAGCCGCGCCCCGAGATAGGCCGGATAGCCGCTCTCGCCGGGCAGTTCGCCCAATCGGCCGGACACCTCGCGCAGCGCTTCGGCCCAGCGGCTGGTCGAATCCGCCATCAGCGCGACGTTGAGGCCCTGATCGCGGAAATATTCGCCGATCGTCACGCCCGTGTAGATGCTGGCCTCGCGCGCGGCGACGGGCATGTTGGACGTATTGGCGATGATGATCGTGCGCTCCATCAGCCGTCGGCCGGTGCGCGGGTCGGCGAGGTCGGGAAATTCGTGCAGCACCTCGGCCATCTCGTTGCCGCGTTCGCCGCAGCCGACATAGACGATCACGTCGGCGTCGCACCATTTGGCGAGCGTCTCCTGCAACACGGTCTTGCCGGTGCCGAAGCCGCCGGGCAGCGCCGCGCGGCCGCCGCGCGCCACCGGGAACAGCGCATCGAGAATCCGCTGGCCGGTCACCATCGGCTCGTCCGCCGGCAGCCTCTCCTTGACCGGACGCGGAATGCGCACGGGCCAGATCTGGCTGAAGCCGATTTCCTCGCGCGCGCCGTCGCCTGTGCGGATCGTGCAGAGCGTCGCGTCGAGGCCGTAGCGGCCCGCCGGCGCGACCTGTTCGATCTCGCCCGACAGATGCGGCGGAACGAGGCAGACCTGCCGCACGCCCGCCCCCGGAATGGCGCCGAACGCCGCGCCGCCGACGATTGCGTCTCCGGGCGCGACGCTTGGCGCGAACTCCCATTCGTCCGCGGCGGCCGGCGCGTCGAGCGGCCGCAGCAGGCCGTCGAAAATCCGGCCAAGCAGATGCGGGCCGAGCGACACCGACAATTGCCGGCCGGTGCCGGCGACCGGATCGCCGGGCCGCAGGCCGGTCGTATCCTCGTAGACCTGTGCGACGAACATGTCGCGGTCGAGACGGATGACTTCGCCCGGCAGGCGGCGCGCGCCGACCTCGATGGCTTCGCCGATACGGAATTCGGCGCGAGCGCGCGCATGCAGCACCGGCCCGCCGATCCATTGAATGACGGCGTCCTGACTGTTCATGGCGCCTTCTCCGGTTGTGCGGCGACGCCGGCGCGCTGCCTGTCCAGCGCGGCGAGCAGCCGCGCCTGGTTGGAAACTGGATCGGCCATCAGCCGTTCGGGCGTGCCGTCGAGCGTCGCAGAGCCCGCGACGATCCGGAGTCCGGCCTCGAAATCGTCGCAGCCGGCGAAGGTCGCCGCCACATTCGACGGCAGCGCCGCGCGCACGCGCGCTTCGTCGGCGTCCGTCCATTCGGTCGAATGTTCGATCGTCCAGTCGCCCGCCGGCAGGCGCCTGCGCGCCTCGGCGACGAAGGCGTCGATCCATCGTGCGCGCGCCTCGGGCGCGTCCCAGCGCGCGGCGACGGCGAGAACGAGTTCGGGACAGCCGTCGTGCAGGACGTCGGCGGCGCGGGTCTTTTCGGCGACGCGCCGCTCGGTCTCGATCTGGGCGCCGGCGCGCGCGATCCGCCGTTCGGCGTCCTGACGCAGGAGCGCGATCTCCGCGCGCACGCGGCGTCGCGCCTCGACGCGGGCCGCGGCGACGATGGCCGTCGCTTCACGCGCGGCCGCTTCGTCGATCTTCCGGATTTCAGCTGCGCCCTGCGCATCGAGTTCCTGGCACAGGGCCTCCGCCTGATCGAGCGTCGAGGATTTCATGTTTCGATCCCAAGGATGGCTTTGGCGCGCGCGGCGAGCGCCGGCGGCTCGACCCGTCCGCGCACGTCGCGCACGATCGCCACCACCGGGCGGTCGGCGAGCTGCGTGGCCTGGAGCGCCGCAGGCGGAATGAAGCGCGCGAGTTCGGCAGTGACGAGCAGGAGGTCGCATGCCTCGCACGCGGCGGCGAAGGCAGATGCGGCGTCGGATGCGCCCGGCGTGATCGTCGCCGCGCCGGTCAGGCGAAAGCCCGCCGCGGTCAGTTCGTCGCCCAAGAAGATGGTCGACATCTCAGCCCGCCCGGTTGAGGATCAGGATCGCGACGATCAGACCGTAGATCGCGATGCCTTCGGCCAGACCGACCACGATCAGCACGCGGCCGAGAAGGTCCGGCTTCTCGGCGAGCGCGCCGACGGCCGCAGCTCCCACGGACGCGACGGCGATGCCGGCCGCGATGGTCGACAAGCCCGCAGCGATCGCGGCTGCGATCATCGCCCACTGAACGATGCCGGGGTCGACGGCGGCGCGCGCGGTTTCGGCGGCGCCGGCGGCCGGCGCGATCGCCAGCGCGAGCAGCGGAATGGCCGCCAACCCGGCGAGAACGGAGATCGCTGCGAATAATCTTCTGTTGCGCATGTCAGGTCCTTTTCGGTTCGAATGACGACGGCGCCGACGCATGCGCGGCGCGTGGCGGCGAAAGAGGCGCGAGCGCGCGCCCGCGCCCCTCCAGGAAGCGGATGAAGAATTCGAACAGCAGCAGGCGCGTGGTCTGTATCGCGACGACCACGCCCTCAAGCGCGAGGATGAGGGCGTTGCCCGCGATCAGCGTCAGCCAGAAGCCGAGACCTCCGGCCGCGTGCGCAAGCCCCATGACCGCCGCTGACAAGCCGGCGTGCGCGAGCGCAAAGGCGCCGACGCGCGCGAAGGAAACGGTGTTGACGAGAAGCTGGATGAGCCGCTCGGCGAGTTCGGCGACCGCGCGCGCGCCGCCGGCGAAGGTCGTCGGGCGTTCGGCGAGGGCCGCGCCGATCACGAACCACAGCGCGCCGACGAGCGCGCCCCACAGGGCCGGTCGCCAGAACGCCGCCGCGAGGATCGCCAGATAGGCGAACAGCAGACCGGCATCGCGCCTGCGCCAGAGGCTGGCCTCGCCGCGCCAGAACGCCTGCGCCGCCGACAGCAGAAGGCCGAGCGTCAGAATGACCGCACCGCCTGCAAGCGTCGTCGCCAGCAAAAGCGTCGGCCGTTCGAGCGGCCTCGCCCACAGCGCGGGGATGACGTCTTCGCTACAGAAGAAACTGCCGAACAGGAAACCGAAGATGATCGCCGTCGCGCCGCCGGCGATCAGAAGCCGAAGCATCGGATAGCGCCGATGGTAGACGAGCCCCGCCGCGAGCAAGATCGCGCCCTGGCCGACATCGCCGAACATGAAGCCGAACAGCAGCGGCGCGGCCAGAGCGACGACGAGGCTGGGATCGGCCTCGTCGCGGCCCGGCATGCCCAGCATGCGGGCGAATGTTTCGAAAGGTCGGACCCAAGGCGGATTGTCCAGAACCAGCGGCGCAATCGCGCCTGGCGGGTCCGGCAGCAGCCGAACGACGCAATTTACGCCGGCGGCTTCGAAGGCCCGCCGCAACGCCTCTTCGCTCGCGCTGGTCCAGCCCGTGACATAGATAAGGCGCGCGCCGCCGCTCAAGCGTTCCGCCTGCTGGCGCAGCCAGTCCATGAGCGCGAGATCGCCGAGCGCCGCGTCGAGCGCGTGCTTGCGGTTCAGGGCCTCGAGCCGCGCCCGCGACGCCGCCAGTTCGGCCGCCGTGTCCGTCAATCGCGCGTCGACGCCGGCAAGACCCTGGCGCGGCGCGGCGCTCAGCCAATCGGGAACCGTCAGAACGCGGCCCTTGAGGCCTGGCGCCTGAAGCGCGATTTCGCGGGTCGCCTCTGGCGCGCCAATCGCCAGAACGTAACGCTCCTCGTCGGTCTCCCACGAGGTCAGCAGCATAGTCGCATCGGCGGCGCGCGGCATGCCGCTCTTGGGCAGTCGCAACAGCACGGCCGCCAGCCGTGGCCCGGCCGCAGCGAGTTTCGACGGATCCGGCAAGGCGTCGCCCGCAGCCTCCAGCGCCGTGCGCAGCGCGGTCAGATCGTCGTTCTCGGTCATCAGCTTTTCGATGCGCACGATCAGCGGATCGGCTTCGTCGCGCCAGGCCAGCACATGACGCATCGCGTCTTCGAGGCGGCGGCGCGGATCGCCGGGCCGACCGACGACTTTCGGTTCAGGCCAGTGGCCGCCGTAGCGGCGAGCGAGGTCACGATAGGTCGCAAGCAAGTCGTCGAAATCAGGCGCCAGAGCGCCGTCCTGCAAATCGGGCCGCCGCTCCAGCTCGACCGCGCCTGTCTCGGCGAGCGTATGCAACGCGTCCGCAACATGGGCGCGCGTCGTCACGAGTTCGAACCATCGGGTCGGGCGGGGCCTTAGTGTCATGCCGCCACGCTCCCGTCGTCCGCAGCGAACAACGCGCGGCGCGTCATGCCGCCGCGCAGACGTTCGAGATCGAGGAACGTCAGGCCGATGTGCGCCACAAGCGCCGCCGGCGTCGCCGGATGCCCGCGAATCGCCCGTATGAACAATCGCGCGAGCTCAGGCCGCGCATTTTCTTGCGCGGCGCGCGCGAGCTCGATCGAAACGGCCTCTGCGAGGCGGGCCAGCGTCGCACAATGGGCGGCGTCCTTCGGCCAGAGCCGGCGCCACTCGTCCATCCGGTCCGTCGTCGTTCGCGAAACGCCGTCGTCCCCGACCACAGGCGCGAGCGCGGCGTCTGCGCGCATCCAGCTTTGCAGAGAAGCGCCACGCCGCAATCCGTCGATCAGCGGCGCGTCGGGCGCATGGCGCAACCAGGCGACCGCCGGCCGCCAGCGCACGGGCGCCCACGCGGCGACCTCGTCGACATAGGCGCGCGCCTCCGCGCGCAAGGCGCGCTCGATCGCATGCGAATCCATCCCGGCGCCGATGCGCGCGACGAACCGCCGAAGCGACGTGGCGCGCGCCTGTTCGAGATAACGATCCGGCGATTGCGCGGATTCCAGCGCGCGCCAGTCCGCGTCCGTCAATCGTTCGCCGTGCCGCGCTTGCAGGCGCGTCTGCGCGAACGCGAATTCAGCGCGGCTCCTCATCGGACTGTCCCGTCATTTCCGCCGAGAGTTCACGAATGGCGCGCGCCAGCGCGTCCCGGTCGATCAGACGCCGCGGCTCGCTCGCCAGCGCGGCTTCGCTGTCCTCGAATTCCTGCCGCATCCGCGCAATTTCCGCCGTCACGCGTCGATCCGCGGCGATATGCAGACGCGCGATCCAATCGTCCGCGCGCCGACGAATTCTTTCCGCTTCGGCGCGGGCTTCGGCGAGACGCCGTTCGGCGGCAGCCGAGGCGTTGCGCACCGCCTCCTCCACCTGCCGCTCGCGCGTCAGCACCCGATCCACGGCGTCTGCGGACCCAAGAGTCGTTTGTGGAGATGTATCAGGGGCCACGACCGCCTCCTTCAGCGACGGACTATCTTGCGAATGGCCGTCACGGACATTGCCCGAGATCAAAGCAATGAACGGAAGTCGCTGACAACACGAAGAAATCGCGACCATACGACGCAGCGCGCAGCGCTTCTGGCGCGCCTGTTCGCGGTTGTCTGTCCGACGCGCGAACGTTGCGCCTGTCGCACCGCAGGCGGCAAGCGGAAGCTTGTCTTGACGGCCGACCGTCGCGAGAAGCGATCCCACATCCCTCGAACCGCGCGCCGCCGGGTCTAATAAGTCGCCATAGGCCGCATACTCGCCTCCTCGGCGCGCGAGGCGGATCGGATCGCCCATGCGACGACAATCTAATTGAGGGCGCGACCCGAAATGCGTAGTGCTGGCGGCGGTCGGAAATATCTCTGTTCGTGTCAGTCGGCCAGAACGGCCAAGAACGAAGCAGGCAGCAGGCGAGGAAGCCGAATATGTCGAATCTGGAAATCGTTTGGACCAAGGTCGATGAAGCCCCGGCGCTTGCGACCTACTCGCTGCTGCCGATCGTCGAGGCCTTCGTGGGCGCCGCAGGCGTGAAGGTGAAGCTGAAGGACATTTCGCTCGCCGGACGCATTCTCGCGAACTTCCCGGAGAAGCTGACGGCGGACCAGAAGATCGGCGACGAACTGACCGAACTCGGCCAGCTCGCGCTCAAGCCCGAAGCCAACATCATCAAGCTGCCGAACATCTCCGCCTCGATCCCGCAGCTTCGCGCCGCGATCAAGGAATTGCAGTCCAAGGGCTACGCTGTCCCTGATTATCCGGAGAACCCGGCCAACGACGAAGAGAAGGACATCAAGGCGCGCTACGCCAAGGTTCTCGGCTCCGCCGTGAACCCGGTGCTGCGCGAAGGCAACTCGGATCGCCGCGCCGCCGGCGCCGTCAAGCAATACGCCCGCAACAATCCGCACAAGATGGGCGCGTGGAGCGCTGACTCGAAGTCGCATGTCGCGCATATGTCGGGCGGCGATTTCTACGGGTCTGAAGTTTCGACCACCGTTCCCGCCGCGACCAACGTCCGCATCGAACTCGTCGGCGCCGACGGCGCGACGACCGTCCTGAAGCCCAAGACCGCGCTGTCGGCCGGCGAGGTGATCGACGCCGCCGTCATGAGCGCGAAAGCCCTGCGCGCCTTCTACGGCGAGCAGATCGCCGACGCGAAAGCCAAGGGCGTTCTGTTCTCGCTGCACCTGAAAGCCACCATGATGAAGGTCTCGGACCCCATCATGTTCGGCCACGCGGTGTCGGTGTTCTTCGCCGATCTCGTCGCCAAGCACGGCGAGACGCTGAAGAAGCTCGGCGTGAACTTCAACAACGGGTTCGGCGATCTCGTGACGAAGATCGCGAGCCTGCCGGAAACCGAGCGCAAGGCGATCGAGGCCGATATCCAGGCGGTCTACGCCAAGCAGCCGGGCCTTGCGATGGTGAATTCCGACAAGGGCATCACCAACCTGCATGTGCCAAGCGACGTGATCGTCGACGCCTCCATGCCGGCGATGATCCGCGATTCCGGCAAGATGTGGGGCGCCGACAACAAGCTGCACGACACGAAGGCCACGATCCCGGATCGCTGCTACGCGACCATGTATCAGGCCGTGATCGACGACTGCAAAAAGAACGGCGCCTTCGATCCCAAGACCATGGGCTCGGTGCCCAACGTCGGCCTGATGGCCCAGAAGGCCGAGGAATACGGCTCACACGACAAGACGTTCGAAATTCCGTCGGCGGGAACCGTGCGCATCGTCGACGACAGCGGCAAGGTATTGCTGGAGCGCCCGGTCGAGGCCGGCGACATCTTCCGCGCCTGCACCGTCAAGGACGCTCCGATCCAGGACTGGGTGAAGCTCGCCGTGCGCCGCGCGCGCCTGTCCAACACGCCGGCCGTCTTCTGGCTCGACAAGGCGCGCGGGCACGATGCGCAGATCATCGCCAAGGTCGAGGCCTACCTGAAGAACGAGGACACGAAGGGCCTCGATATCCGCATCCTCGCGCCCGTCGACGCCATCAACTTCTCGCTCGAGCGCATCCGCAAGGGACAGGACACGATCTCCGTCACCGGCAACGTGCTGCGCGATTATCTCACCGATCTCTTCCCGATCATGGAGCTCGGCACGTCCGCGAAAATGCTGTCGATCGTTCCGCTGATGGCGGGCGGCGGCCTGTTCGAAACGGGCGCGGGCGGTTCTGCGCCCAAGCACGTGCAGCAGTTCAACGAGGAAGGCTACCTGCGCTGGGATTCGCTCGGCGAATTCCTGGCGCTCGGCGTTTCGCTCGAGCATCTGGCGCAAACGACCGGCAATGCGAAAGCGCAGGTGCTGGCCGACACGCTCGACGAGGCGAACGGCAAGATCCTCGAACACAACAAGTCGCCGGCGCGAAAGGTCGGACAGATCGACAATCGCGGCAGCCATTTCTACCTCGCCCTCTACTGGGCGCAGGCGCTGGCCGCGCAGACCAAAGACAAGGAACTCGCCGCCAAATTCAAGCCGCTCGCCGATGCGCTGACGGCCAACGAGGCCAAGATCGACGCCGAGTTGATCGGCGCGCAGGGCAAGCCGGTGGATACGGGCGGCTACTACGCGCCGGACTTCGCCAAGACGTCCGCCGCCATGCGTCCGAGCGCGACGCTGAATGCGGCTTTGAAGGCGCTGTGATCAAAGACGCGGGCGCCGGCTAAGGCCTGCGCCCGCGTTTCGATCTGAATTCCGCGCGCCAGCCGAAGCCGGCGTCGTCGCAGCGCGGCGTTCGGACCTAGAGTATCGGCGCCTTCAGCGCGATACGCCCCCCGATCGTCCGCGACGTGGACGTCGCTTCGTACCGTACGTTCGACGACAGCGTGACGCCGCCGCGGAGCGTGACGTCGAGACCGCTCTCGATCCGCGCCCGTATCCGATCTCCGGGAAAGACGACCGGCGTGAGGCCGGTCGCCGCCGTGTCGGCGGTCGAGTCCCAAAGCTTCGCGCCAGGCGCGAAATCGACGCTCAGTTTGGCGAAGGGACGAAACGCGACCCCGCTCGTGACATACAGCGCGGTCAGTCGCGCGCGCGGGCCGAATACCAACGAGTCGGCGCCGGCCATTCCGTTCGACTGACCGAAAATGTCGACATAGGCGTTGGTGCGCGCATGCTCTACGCCGACATGCCCGGCAAGATTGAGGCTGACGTATCGCCATCCGTTCGCCTGCGCTCGGGCGCCGGCTGTGGCGTCCCACAGCGCGAAGGAGTGGCCGCCCTCGAGATCGACCACCAGAGCGGTCATTCCGAAGCTTCCGGTCGTTCCAGCGCCGTTGGTGTAGGCGGATGCGCGGCTCGGACCGCCGGCGATCGTCGCTGCGATGTAGTTGTCGCGCACGCCATAGCCGACGCCGAATCCGAAAATGACGCCATTCGCGCGACTTCCCCCGCCAGCCGCATTCGCGAGCGAAGGCGCCGCGGCGCTCGACGAAACGCCGAACCAAGCGCCGGCGGCGACGCGCAGGCTCCGGTCCGGACCGAGATTCATCGGCCCGCTGAGATCGAGGCTCACCCCGCCGCCGCTGAGCGCCGAAGTCGTAGAGCCGCCGCCGGAGAGCACGCGCGCCCCGGTGTAGGACGAGCCGGCGACGGTCGACGACGACGTGCGTTCCACATCCAGACTGCCGAAAACGCTGACCTTTACGCGGTCGTTGTCCAGATGCGGTTTCGGACGGAGCGAGGTCGCGGGTTGAAGAACGCGGTCCGCCAGCGCGAAAATATCCGACGACTGTCTGTCGAGCCGCGGCGTCTCCGCGTATTGCGACGGCAGGTTGCGTTCGAGCCGGGCCAGCTCCATCTCGTCGGCCGCAAGCTGTTCTTGAAGCGCGGGGATGCCCGTTCCAATTCTCGCGGCGTCGAAGGGCGTGATCGTCAGAGGCGACATATCGCGGAGATCTTGGATCGCCTGCCTCAGGCCTCGAATGGAAGCCCTCAACTCGCTAATTCGTTGACCCTCGGAGGTGAGGTAGAAAGGTACGCCGCCGAAGGAGCAGGTCCCTCCCGACGCAGTCGAAGGATTGCATGAACACGCCGCGATCCCGCCGCTGTTCGTGCAAACGGTTCCCGTCACGCCCCCACCGCAACTGCAAGCGCTGCCATCGGGCGGCCCGGCGCGCGCCACGGACGGGGTGGAGGCGAACGCCGACAGTGCGAACGCCGCAAACGCCGCGAGCAAAAAGCGCACGAACGTCCGGCTCGAAACCCCGGACCCAATGATTGATGGCGACCTGTTGGGTCGCGCGTCCGCTAAGCCGATCATCTCGCTGCCCCGTCGAATTTCTCGTTTTTGTTGCGCGAAGCTTAGCATCAGGCGGCGCGCACACCTGTTGCCGGCGCGCCACAAATCACGATTATCACAATTGTCACAACTGGTTACATCATGGCTCGCGTTCGCGCGCGCGCCAAGGCGGATGGCGGAGCGCTTGCGCCGAAGCACGGACGAGAGCCGGCAGCCGCAACGCTGCGGCGCAGCGCCTATCAAACAGGCGCCTGAGCCAAAAGCGTGACTAGGCCCCCTGCTCGGCCGGTGCTATAGCGCCGAAAAGCGCGTTGCCGCAGCGCAGCAAATTCGAGGTCGTCATGAGCAAGATCAAGGTCGAGAACCCCGTCGTCGAGATGGACGGCGACGAGATGACCCGCATCATCTGGTCCTTCATCAAGGACAAGCTGATCCACCCCTATCTCGACATCGACCTCAAATATTACGACCTCTCCGTCCAGAAGCGCGACGAGACCAACGACCAGATCACCGTCGACGCGGCCGAGGCCACCAAGAAGTACGGCGTGGCCGTGAAGTGCGCGACCATCACCCCGGACGAGGCCCGCGTGAAGGAGTTCGGCCTCAAGGAAATGTGGAAGTCGCCCAACGGCACGATCCGCAACATTCTGGGCGGCACGATCTTCCGCGAGCCGATCATCTGCCGCAACGTGCCGCGCCTCGTGCCCGGCTGGACGCAGCCGATCGTCGTCGGCCGCCACGCCTACGGCGACATCTATCGCGCGACCGATTTCAAGGTGCCCGGCAAGGGGCGGCTGACCATCAAGTTCGAGGGCGAGGACGGAACGGTCATCGAGAAGGAAGTGTTCAAGTTCCCCGGCGCCGGCGTCGCGATGAGCATGTACAACCTCGACGAATCCATCCGCGATTTCGCGCGCGCCTCGCTCAATTACGGCCTCAACCGCAAATGGCCGGTCTATCTCTCCACCAAGAACACCATCATCAAGGCCTACGACGGGCGCTTCAAGGATCTGTTCCAGGAAGTGTTCGACGCGGAATTCGCCGACAGGTTCAAGGCGGCGGGCATCTGGTACGAGCACCGGCTGATCGACGACATGGTCGCCGCCTCGCTCAAGTGGTCGGGCGGCTACGTCTGGGCCTGCAAGAACTACGACGGCGACGTGCAGTCCGACACTGTGGCGCAGGGCTTTGGCTCGCTCGGCCTGATGACGTCGGTTCTGATGACGCCGGACGGCAAGACGGTCGAGGCGGAGGCCGCCCACGGCACGGTGACGCGACACTATCGCGAGCACCAGAAGGGCCACGAGACATCGACGAACTCGATCGCCTCGATCTTCGCCTGGACGCGCGGGCTCGCCCACCGCGCCAAGCTGGACGACAACATGGCGCTGAAGCTGTTCGCTCACGAACTCGAACGCGTCTGTATCGAGACGGTCGAATCCGGGTACATGACCAAGGACCTCGCCTTGCTGGTCGGCCCCGACCAGAAGTGGCTGTCGACCACGGGATTCTTGGACAAGATCGACGAGAACCTGAAGAAGGCGATGGGGTAAGGCCATCGCTGTCCCGGAACGCGCCAGCCGCGGCGGCGCCTTTCTTGCGCACAAGCCTTCGACCGTCATTGTGCGGTCGCATGCTAGCCGCTATAAGGCGCCGACTTTGGTCTAGGGTTCTGGGAGTGAGTCTCTAATGACAGTCGAAGTCGACGAGACCTACAAGCCTTCGGACGACGAACCGTTCATGAACGAGCGGCAGAAGGATTACTTCCGCCGCAAGCTTCTCGTCTGGAAGGAGGACATTCTGCGGGAGAGCCGGGAAACGCTGGCTGCGCTGCAGAATGAAAGCGAAAATCATCCTGACCTCGCCGATCGCGCCTCGTCGGAAACCGATCGCGCCATCGAGCTGCGGGCGCGCGACCGGCAGCGCAAGCTGATCGCCAAGATCGACTCCGCGCTCGGCCGCATCGAGGACGGCTCATACGGCTATTGCGAGGAGACGGGCGAGCCGATCGGCCTGAAGCGCCTCGACGCACGTCCCATCGCGACCCTGTCGATCGAGGCGCAGGAGCGCCACGAGCGCCGCGAGCGCGTCTATCGCGACGACTGATCGGGCGTCGCGCCGCTGGAATCGAAAGGGGCGGCCCATCGCGGGCCGCCCCTTTTGTTTTGTATTCGAGTTCGACGATCAGCGGCCGGGTCCGGGCCGTCCCAATAATTTGGCCATCTCTTCCTCGAGCGAAGCGAGCGCGTCCAGTTCGTTCGGCTGGGCCGGTGCCTCGGGCTTGGCCGGCGCTGGCGCCGGCGGAGGAGGCGCCGCCGGAGCCGGCGGCGGAACTGGCGCTTGCGGCTTGGTTTCAGCCGGCGGAGGCGGAGGCGCCGCCGACGGTTTCGGCGCGACCGGAGCAGGCTCGACCGGCGCCGGAGGAGGCGGCGGCGTCGGACGCGGCGGGGTCGCGGTAGCCGCCATCGCCGGAGGAGCCGAAGGCGGCGCAGGCTGCGGAGCGGGCGCCGGCGGCGGCTCGGGTCGACGGAAGAACGGCGGCGGAGGCGGACGCGGCGCAGGCGGCGGTTCGACCGGCGCCGGCTTGGCGGGCGCGGGAGCGGGCGTCGCAGGTTTGGGCGGCTCGAATTTGGGCGGCTCGACCTTCGGCGCAGGCGCGATATCCGGTTTCAGCGCGGCAGGCGCCGGCGGCTCGGGAGCGGCGAGCGCCGCTGCGAGCTTGTCCATGTCGAGTTCCAGAGCGGCGGCGGGCTTGGCGAGCGGCGGCTCGACCTTCGGCGCCGCTTCGACCTTCGGCGCTATGTCTGCGTTGATCGCCGGCTCCGGCTTGCGCGGCGGCTCCGGCTTGGCGACCGGCCCCAATTTCGCGGTGTCGGGCGGAATCGGCTTCTCGGGCGGCGTCGGCTGAGGCTTGCGGGCGCGCGAGAAAAGGTCCGGCAGGCGGGACGTCTCGCGCGACGGCTCGGGCTTTTTGGCCGGCGGCTCCTCGATCGGCGGCGGCGCCGGCTCGGGCGCCGGCGGTCTCTGATCGACGCCCGGGGGCGACGTTTCGCCGGCCGCCCAAGCCGGCGCGACCGTTTCGCGATCCCGGGCTCCGCGGCCCTCGCGCATTTCCGCACGGACGATCGACGGCTCGACCAGGACGTCGTTCGGTCCGCCGATCAGGATCAGATGTTCGACATTGTCGCGCCGCACGATCACCAGTTGCCGGTCGGCGCCGATGTCGTGCGTGTCGACGACGCCCAGGCGCTGCTGCCGCCCGCGGGCCGAACTCGTCCGAATGCGGTTTCCGCGAAGCGCGCGGTAGATGACCGCCACCAGCGCCAGACCGAGCAGGATCACGATAATCGCGATCGCGATCGCCAGCGGTTTGTTGTCGGCCAGACTATTTGTCAGAAACGCCATGATGTAGGACAGCCTTCGAACGCCGGAATGCGGCGCAGTTTACAGAATATCATGGTGAGCGGCGGCGCCGCGCAGAAGGTTAATGCATGGTTAACAAGCCGCCCTGTGGCGCGCCGCGCATGAGGCTTTGCGCCGATTGCAATAGACGCCGCCCAGCCCCATCCTCTTGCGAATCGCCGAAGCGGCGAAGTCTGCTGGCGCGCGCCGTCGAAGAAGATTTCCGTTCATGAACGAAACTCCGATCACCGCCATCGACCGTAGCGAACGAGCCGGCAGCCCAGGCCTCGTCCTGCTCCTGGCCGCAGCGCTCGTGGCGGCCGCGGCGGCGTTTTCATTCCTGCCGCACGAACACGCCAGCCGCCTCATTGTGGCGCTCCTCGCCGTGCTCGCCATGGTCGGCATATTGGCGCTTTTCGGCTATGCGGTGGGTTTTCTCCAGTTTTCCGGCCAATCCGTCAAGAACGACATCACCAAGGTCGTCGCCGACACGAGCGGCGACGGATTGCTGGTGACCGAGGGAGACTCCCGGGTCATATACGCCAACGAGGCCTATCTCGCGCTTTCCTCGGCGCACGGTCTGGCCGATTTGCGCACCGTCGAGCGGCTGTTCTCCGGCGCGCCGGAAGTCTCCGAATCGATCTACCGCCTCGCCCAGGCGGCCCGCGAAAACCGGCGGAACGTCGAGGAAGTGCGTCTTCCCACGCCGTTGACCGGTCAGGGCGCGGTCGCCTGGTACCGCATTCGTGTGCGGCCGCTCGATCGGCTCGGGGCGAAGCGGGCGACGCTCTGGAGCGTGACTGACATCACTCGTGAGCGCGAGCGGCACGAGAACGTGTTCCAGGAGCTCCAGCACGCCATCGATTTCCTCGACCATGCGCCGGCCGGCTTCTTTTCCGCCAATAGCGCGGGCGTCATTACCTACATGAACGCAACGCTCGCCAGCTGGCTGGATTACGACCTCGCTCAGGTCGGTCTCGGCGGCATGAAGCTGTCGCAGATGATCGCCGGCTCCGGCGCCGCCCTCCTCGACGCGGTCGCCGGCGGGCCGAGCGAAGTCCGGACCGAGCAGATCGACGTCGACCTCAAGCGGCGCGGCGGGCAACGATTGCCAGTGCGCCTGCTCCATCGGGTCGCGTTCTCGAGCGACGGCGCGCCGGGGGATTCCCGTACGCTCGTACTCAACCGCACATCCGGCGAAGAGCCCGCCGAGGATTTGCGCGCGGCCGAAGTGCGCTTCGCCCGGTTTTTCAATTCGACGCCGATGGCTATCGCCCTGCTCGACCGCCAGGGCAATGTGCGTCGCTCGAACGCCGCTTTCGCCAAGCTCCTGCCTTCCGCGCTCAAAGGGCCGGAGAACGCCCGCTCGATCTACGCCGGCTTGCATGACCGCGACGCCGCCGCCGTGCGCGACGCCATCGAATCGACCGTCGGCGGACAGGCCGACACGCCGCCGCTCGACATCGGCGCGGAAGGCGGGCCGGCGCTGCGCCTGTTTCTTGCGCCAGCGGAGGAAGCCAGCGAGACCGCCGACGTCATGCTCTATGCGCTGGACACCAGCGAACAACGGGCGCTGCAGGAGAATTTCGCGCAATCGCAGAAGATGCAGGCCATCGGGCAGCTGGCCGGCGGGGTCGCGCACGATTTCAACAACGTCCTGACTGCGATCATCGGCTACTCGGATTTGCTGCTCGCCAACCACAGGCCGACCGACCCGTCCTTTCAGGACATCATGCAGATCAAGCAGAACGCCAATCGCGCGGCGGGTCTCGTGCGTCAGCTTCTCGCCTTCTCGCGGCGGCAGACTTTGCGCCCGCAGGTGCTGCAGGTCGACGACATGCTGTCCGACCTCCAGATGCTGATGCGCCGGCTCGTCGGCGAAAAGATCGCCCTCGAACTCAAGCACGGGCGCGATCTGTGGCTGGTGAAGGCCGACCTCAATCAGCTCGAGCAGGTGGTGGTCAATCTGGTCGTCAATGCGCGCGACGCGATGCCGAACGGCGGCAAGATCGCGCTGCGCACCGCCAATGTCAGCCCGGGCGAATGCGCCGGGTACCGCGAACCCCTGTTGGCGCCCGCCGAATATGTGCTCCTCGAAGTCTCCGATACCGGCACGGGCATTCCGCCCGAGCTGAAGGAGAAGATCTTCGAACCCTTCTTCACCACCAAGGAAGTGGGCAAGGGCACGGGCCTCGGCCTGTCCATGGTCTACGGCATCGTCAAGCAGACCGGCGGTTTCGTCTTCGTCGATTCCACGATCGGCAAAGGCACGACGTTCCGCATTTTCCTGCCTCGGCACATCGCCGATCCCGCGGAGATCGCTCCGAAGGCCGAGGCGGCCAAGCCGGCGGCCGATCTGACCGGCCAGGGCGTGATCCTGCTCGTGGAGGACGAAGACGCCGTGCGCGCCTTCGGCTCGCGCGCTCTATCGGCGCGGGGCTACACCGTTCTGGAGGCGGCGAGCGGCGTCGAGGCGCTGCAGGTCGTCGAAGAGAACAACGGGAAAGTGGACCTCATCGTCTCCGACGTCGTCATGCCCGAGATGGACGGCCCGACGATGTTCGGCGAATTGCGCAAGCGCGGCGTGAAGGCCAAGGTGATCTTCGTCTCCGGCTACGCGGAAGAAGCATTCGCCAAGAATCTGCCCGAAGGCGAGGATTTCGGCTTCATGCCGAAGCCCTTCACGCTCAAGCAGCTCATCGAGACCGTCAAGAGCAACGTGGGCTGACGTCGTCGATCGCGCGCCGTGCGGGCCTTCCCGTCACGTCGCGATGTAAATCACGAGTTTCAGCGCGGGATCGTCGTTCGACTGAAAGGTCGCATATTCGAGACGCATCGCCCCCTTCCTGGGATGGTTGAGCGATTTTTCGCCCGCCAGCGACGGCCGCACGTCATGGGCGCGCCACCAATTGGCGAACTCGCCGCTCTCCCGCTTCAATCGCTCCGCAAGACTCACGAATGCGGGATCGCTCGCAAACAGGTCGTAGGTGGTGCGGAACTGCGCGATCATGCGCTGCGCTTCGTCGGCCCAAGCCTCTCCGAACATCTTGCGTGTCGCCGGATTGGTCATCATGCCGATCAGCGTGTTGCGTTGATCGCCCTCCATTCGGCCGAAGGCGAAAATCTCGTCGGCCGCAGCGTTCCACGCAAGGACATCCCAGCGTCGCCCCGTGACATAGGCGGGCTGGTTGAGGCTCTCGACGACCCGGCGCATCGTGTCGGGCACGCGCTCCGCCGTGAAGGAGCGCCCCTCGCCATTCCGGGTCAACGCCCGCAGATGCGCATGATCCACCGCCGACAGGCGTAGAGCGCGCGCGAGAGCGTCGACAGTCGTGACCGACGGGCTGACGCTGCGCCCCTGTTCGAGACGGGTGTACCAGTCGACGCCGATGCCCGCGAGTTCGGCGACTTCCTCGCGACGCAATCCCGGCGTCCGTCTCCGCCGAACTGACGTCAGACCGACCGCATCCGGCGTCAGCGCTCTCCGTCGAGCGCGCAGAAAGTCCGCGAGCTCGCCGCGATCGTCAGGCATTCGCAGGCCCTGCGTAGGAGTTCCAATCCTAGGATAATACCAGTTCTTTCGTCTCCTGTCCGGAGATAGCAACATGCCGGCAGATCAAGAGAGGCCGATATGAAAGCAGCTGTTCTCAAGTCGATCCGCCAGCCGCTCAGCGTCGAGGAGGTTCCAGACCCGGTGCTCGGCACCGGCGAAGTCATCGTCGACGTCGCCGCCGCGCGCGTGCTCCCTTATATGAACGAGGTTCTTGACGGTCGACGCGACTACCTGCTGAAGACGCCGATCATCCCGGGTTCCGGCGGCGTGGGCCGCATTCGCGCTGTCGGGCCGGACGCGACCAAGCTGAAGGCCGGCGACTGGGTCTTCGTCGATTCCACTGTGCGCGCGCGCGACGACGCCATTTCGCCCGACATCATCTTGCAGGGTCTGACCGGCGGCTCGCCGGCGGCCATGCCCTTGCAGACCTATTTCCACGACGGCAGCTTCGCGCAGCAGATGCGAACCCCGACGGAAAACGTGACGCCGCTCGGCGACATCGACCCATCGCGCGCGAGCGATTGGTGCGCGCTCGGGACCTGCCTCGTGCCCTATGGAGGCTTGCTCGCCGCCGGATTTCAGGCCGGCGAGGTCGCCCTGATCAGCGGGGCGACCGGCAACTTCGGCTCGGCGGGCGTGGCCGTCGCGCTCGCCATGGGCGCGGCCTGCGTCGTTGCGCCGGGTCGCAACAAGGCGAGGCTCGCACAACTCGCCGCGCTGTTCGGCGAACGCATCCGCACCGTCGAACTTGCAGACGACCCAGCCGAAAACACGAGGCGCATGATGGCCGCAGCGGGCCCGATCGACGTCGTCCTGGATCTCATGCCGCCGTCCGCGGATCCGTCGCACGTGCGCTCGGTTGCGCTCGCCGTTCGTCCAAATGGGCGGGTAGTCCTGATGGGCGGGCTCAAATGCGACGTCTCGCTGCCCCATGACTGGCTGATGCGCAATTGCGTGACCGTGCGCGGCCAGTGGATGTTTCCGCGCGATGCGCCGGCGCGTCTGGCCGCCCTGGTCCGCGCCGGACTGCTGAGCCTCTCGCTGTTCAGGACGACAGTCTTTCCGCTGGACGACATTGCTGCAGCTCTCGATCACGCCGCAGCGAACGCCGGCCCATTCAATGCGACGATCGTGCAACCCTGACTACATCGCAGGCGGCCTTAAGGCTTCTTTCACCTCGTTTGCGGCAATCTGACCGTGGAGAGGAACATGAAGACCCCTGACCGCGCCCCCGCCCATCGCTGGCTTTCGATCGCGCCGCATACTTTCTTCGCGGTCGGAGCCGTCGGCGCCGTCGCATTTGGCCTCTCTCACCCCTACGTCCTGTCGCTCGCCGGGCTCGACGCCGCCCGCCAGCGCGCTATCGCCAAAGGGCTGGATCGCGAACCGACAGGCGCTATCAGCTACGCTCGCGTAAGCCACACCCCGCCCAAGCCGCGCGGACTCGTCGGCCTGCGCGCCGCCATACGCGAGACCCGCTGACATCCGGCTGCCGCGTCCACAGGCTAGTCCTCTGATTTCATGAACGCGTTTTGGAACAAAAAAAGAACTTGGCATTTGGAACAAATCAAGTACATTGATTTTCACATCCGGCGATTGCCCCAGCAGACCCGCCCGTGCCAGAAGGAGTCGACCCCGTGAGCCAAGCGAATCTCCGCCTCGTGGAAGGAACGTCCGTGGACAAGACCAAGGCGCTCGACGCCGCCCTGTCGCAGATCGAACGCGCCTTCGGCAAGGGCTCGATCATGCGGCTTGGAAAGGGGCAAAAAGTCGTAGAGATCGAGGCGATTTCCACCGGCTCGCTGGGACTGGACATCGCGCTCGGCGTCGGCGGCCTGCCGCGCGGCCGCGTCGTCGAAATCTACGGCCCGGAATCCTCGGGCAAGACGACGCTGACGCTGCATGTCATCGCCGAAGCGCAGAAGCGCGGCGGCACCTGCGCCTTCGTCGACGCCGAACACGCGCTCGACCCCGTTTACGCCCGCAAGCTCGGGGTCAATCTCGACGAACTTCTGATCTCTCAGCCGGACACCGGCGAGCAGGCGCTGGAGATTACGGACACGCTGGTCCGTTCCGGCGCAATCGACGTCCTCGTGGTCGATTCCGTCGCAGCCCTGACGCCGCGGGCCGAAATCGAAGGCGAGATGGGCGAGGTTCAGCCCGGGCTTCAGGCGCGCTTGATGAGCCAGGCCTTGCGCAAGCTGACCGCCTCGATTTCGCGCTCCAACTGCATGGTGATCTTCATCAACCAGATCCGCATGAAGATCGGCGTGATGTATGGTTCGCCCGAGACGACGACAGGCGGCAACGCCTTGAAATTCTATGCGTCGGTCCGTCTCGACATCCGGCGCATCGGCGCGATCAAGGATCGCGACGAGGTCGTCGGCAATCAGACCCGCGTCAAGGTGGTGAAGAACAAGGTCGCCCCGCCCTTCAAGCAGGTCGAATTCGACATCATGTATGGCGAAGGCATCTCGAAGATGGGCGAATTGATCGACCTCGGCGCAAAAGCCGGCGTGGTCGAGAAATCCGGCGCGTGGTTCTCCTACGACAGCCAGCGCCTCGGCCAGGGCCGCGAGAACGCGAAGAATTTCCTGCGCCAGAACCCCGAGGTCGCCCAACGGATCGAATTGGCGATCCGCGAGAACGCCGGCTTGATAGCCGACAAGATTCTCGATTCGTCGGGCGCGGAAGACGCCGATACCGACGACGCTTGAACGCGCGCGTCGTCGGTTGCGACCTGCTCCGCCGCAAGTGCGGGTCGCACGGGCGCGTCTGAGGCTTTCCCCCGGAGGAGCGCGGTCCGCCATCGCATGCGTCTCCCTCGACAGTTTCATGGCGCCCCGTTAGAAAGGCCCGGCTAAGCCGGGCCTTTCGCTTGTCCTCCGGCTGCGGCCGTAAGGCGTTGAGCGAACGGAAAATTGGACGGGCGACGTCAAGGGTCGAAAGTCGGGCGAAATGAGCGGCGTCAACGAGATACGTGCGACCTTTCTCGATTATTTCGCGGGTCAGGGTCACGAGAAGGTGCCGTCGTCGCCGCTCGTCCCGCGCAATGACCCGACCTTGATGTTCACCAACGCCGGCATGGTGCAGTTCAAGAACGTCTTCACGGGCGTCGAGAAGCGGCCGTATTCGCGCGCTGCATCCTCCCAGAAATGCGTTCGTGCCGGCGGCAAGCACAACGACCTCGACAACGTCGGCTACACCGCTCGCCATCACACCTTCTTCGAAATGCTCGGGAACTTTTCCTTCGGCGACTATTTCAAGGAAGGCGCGATCGAACTCGCCTGGAACCTGATCACGAAGCATTTCGATCTGCCCAAGCACCGCCTGCTCGTGACCGTCTATCACGACGACGACGAAGCCTACGGCCTCTGGAAGAAGATCGCCGGTTTTTCCGACGACCGGATCATCCGCATCGCGACCTCTGACAATTTCTGGTCGATGGGCGAAACCGGCCCTTGCGGCCCCTGCTCGGAAATCTTCCTCGATCAAGGCGAGCACGTCGCCGGCGGACCGCCCGGCTCCCCCGACGAAGACGGCGACCGGTTCCTGGAATTCTGGAACCTCGTCTTCATGCAATACGAGCAGGTCTCGCCCACCGAACGCGTGCCCCTGCCCCGGCCGTCCATCGACACAGGCATGGGGCTCGAGCGCATCGCCGCGCTGCTGCAGGGCGTGACGTCGACCTACCAGACCGACCTGATCCGCGCGCTAATTCGCGCGGTCGCGGAGGAAACCGGCGTCGACCCGGACGGGCCGCAGGCCGCAAGCCATCGCGTCATCGCCGATCATCTGCGCGCTTCGGCTTTCCTTGTCGCAGACGGCGTGACGCCGCTGAACGAAGGCCGCGGCTATGTGCTTCGTCGCATCATGCGCCGCGCCATGCGCCATGCCCAGCTGCTCGGAGCAAAAGAGCCGCTGATGTGGAAGCTCGTGCCTGCGCTCGTTCGCGAAATGGGCCAAGCCTACCCCGAGCTCGTACGTTCGGAACCGTTGATCGTCGAGACGCTGCGCACTGAAGAGGCGAAGTTCCGCACGACGCTCGCGCGCGGCCTCACGATCCTCGAGGACGAGACGCGCGGTCTGAAGCCCGGACAGAGCCTGTCCGGAGAAACCGCCTTCAAGCTGTACGACACCTACGGCTTTCCGCTCGACCTCACGCAGGACGCGCTGCGCGCCCGCGATCTGGCGGTCGACGTCGCCGGGTTCGACGTTGCGATGGAGCGCCAACGCGCCGAAGCGCGCAAGGCGTGGGCGGGCTCCGGCGAGGCGGCGACCGAAGCCGTGTGGTTCGGCCTTCGCGAAAAGCTCGGCGCGACGGAATTCCTGGGCTATGGGGCGGAAACCGCCGAAGGCGTGGTGCAGGCGATTCTGGTGGATGGCGCGGAAGTCGCAGCAGCATCGAAAGGCGCGCGCGCCAGCGTCATCGTCAACCAGACGCCGTTCTACGGCGAATCGGGCGGTCAGACCGGCGACACTGGCGAAATGCGCGCGTCGGGCGTGCGCTTTCGAGTGAACAACACGGTCAAGAAGCTCGGCGACCTGATTGTGCATGACGGCGTTGTCGAGGACGGCGAGGTCAGGATCGGCGCAGCGCTCGAACTCGATGTCGATCACGGGCGCCGCGCCGCCATTCGCGCCAACCATTCGGCGACCCACCTGCTGCACGAGGCGCTGCGTCAGGTGCTGGGCGACCATGTCGCGCAGAAGGGATCGCTCGTCGCGCCTGACCGGTTGCGTTTCGATTTCGCGCATCCCAAGCCGATCGCCGACGAGGAGCTTGCGCGCATCGAAGACATCGCCAACGCCGTCGTCCTCCAGAACGCGCCGGTTACGACCCGCCTCATGGCTGTCGACGATGCGATCGAATCCGGCGCGCGCGCGTTATTCGGCGAAAAATACGGCGACGAGGTGCGCGTCGTCGCCATGGGCGAGACAGACAGCGCGAACCGCGCTTTCTCCGTCGAATTGTGCGGCGGCACGCACGTTGCGCGCACGGGCGACATCGGTCTCGTCTCGATCGTGTCGGAAAGCGCTGTCGCTTCCGGCGTGCGGCGCATCGAGGCGAAGACTGGCGATGGCGCGCGCCGCCATCTCAACGAGGAAAGCCGCCGGCTGCGTGAGATCGCGTCGCTTGTGCGCGCCCCGGCCGAAGAGGCCGCGCACCGCTTGTCCGCGCTCATCGACGAACGTAAGCGGCTCGAACGAGAACTGACCGAAGCGCGGCGCAAGCTCGCCATGGGCGGCGGTTCGGCCGAGGCGGCGCCATTTCGAGAGATCGCCGGCGTCAAGTTCATGTCGCGCGCCGTCAGCGGCGTCGAGATGAAAGACCTGAAATCGCTCGCCGACGAAGCGAAGAAGACGATCGGTTCGGGCGTCGTCGCAATCGCCAACGCCAGCTCCGACGGCAAGGGCGGCGTCGTCGTTTCGGTCACGCCCGACCTCACGACGCGCTTCAATGCAGTCGATTTCGTGCGCATCGCCTCGGAGAAGCTCGGCGGCAAGGGAGGCGGCGGCCGACCGGACATGGCGCAAGCCGGCGGGCCGGACGGTTCGCAGATCGAAGCCGCGCTGGCCGCGATCGAGTCGGCCCTGCGCGAGCGGGCCGCCGGATGATCGCCCGCCGACGCGCGCGCATCGCGCGTCTGCGACGGCGCGTGCATTTCATTCTGGACAGCGGCGTATCGGACCGGGCGGCGCGGCTCGCGCACGGCGTTCTGATCGGCCTGATCATTTCGTCGGTGGCGTCGGTCGTCCTCGAAACGGTGCCCGAACTTCACCAGCAATACCAGACCTTGTTCGACGCGGTGGAACTGGTCGCGCTCGTCGGGTTCACGCTGGAATATGCGCTGCGGCTGTGGAGCGCGCCCGACAGCGCGCCCTACTTCGAACTGAAGCCGTGGCGCGCCCGCGTCGCCTACGCGATGACGCCCTACGCGGTCATCGACCTGCTGACGATTCTGCCCTTCTATCTCGGCCTCTTTCTGCCCGGCGACTTCCGCGTATTGCTGTTGCTGAGGCTCGCGCGGTTTTTCAAACTCGCGCGCTACTCGCCGGGCATGCGTTCGCTGGCCGCAGCGCTGCAGGCCGAGCGCAAGGCCCTCGGCGCTTCGGCCGTCATCATATTCGGCGTGGTCCTGGTCATGGCCTCGGCGATGCATATCGCCGAGCACGCGGCGCAACCCGACAAATTCGGCTCGATACCGGAATCCATGTGGTGGGCCGTCGTCACCATCACCACGGTCGGCTATGGCGACGTCGTGCCGATCACAGTCGCCGGACGCATCATCGCCGGGCTCACCGCCTTCATGGGTTTCCTCTTGCTGGCGCTGCCGGTCGGCATCGTTGCGACGGCTTTCGCCGAAGAAATCCATCGGCGCGAATTCGTGGTCACCTGGTCGATGATTGCGCACGTGCCGCTGTTCTCGACCCTCGACGCGTCCGAGATCGCCGAAATCATGCACTACCTGCGCGCGCAGACCGTTCCCGCCGATACGATCGTCGTTCGGCGGGGGGAGGAGGCGCGCTCGATGTATTTCGTCGCCGCCGGCGAGGTCGAAGTCGAACTGCCGCACAATCCCGTGCGTCTCGGCGAGGGGCAGTTCTTCGGCGAGATCGCAGTGCTGCGCAAGACGCGTCGCACGGCGACGGTGCGCACCGTCATGCCTTCCAAGCTGCTCGTGCTCGACGCCGGCGACCTGCGCACGCTGATGGCGCGCAATCCCGAGATCGCCCGCCGGATCGACGAGGTGATCTCATCCTACGGCGATTACGAGAGCCTGGCGCCACGCGGCGACATCACTGCGGACGAAGTCGGTCAAGTCAAGCGCGAGAACTAATTGCGTGGACCGTCGCAGATCGACCGCAACGCTCGCCAATCGTCCTCCGACATCAGCGGCGCGCCGGTCGCCGGGGCGTCGTCGCGCGCGATGCGCGCAAGCCGCGCCGCAGACAGCGGATGGTCAAGCAGGAAGGCGAACGCCTTGAGACGATCGTCCGCCGAAACGCGCGTCAGGAATTCGCCGAGCGGCCGCGCCGAACGGCCGACCCTCGCCAGGAGCGCGACGGCGAAATCGTCCGCCTGCAACTCGTCTTCGCGCGAGTAGGCGGCTGACAGGGAAGCGCGCGCTGCCGTCGCAATCGCCGCGACGCCGAACATGTCGCCAAACACGAGACCGAGCGCCAGCGCAGCGCCGCCCTGCTTGATCGCGGCGCGCAGACCGTCGCGATGGGCCACATGCCCGAATTCGTGCGCCAGAACGCCCGCGATCTCGTCAGGCGATCTGGCGGACTCGATGAGGCCCCGCAGCATATAGACCTGACCGCCCGGCAACGCGAAGGCGTTCGGGATGAAGGAGGACAGAACGGAGACGCGGACGTCCAGCGACGCGCCAGCCGCATCTTTGAGCCGCGACGCGAGGCGGCCGAGCGCTGCGTCGCCCTCGGGCGTTGAACATACGCCGCCGGGAAATTGAGCGCGCGCCTCCTTGTCGGCCACTTGTCCGATCCGCTTGTCGAGGCTTTCGGGCACGAGCGGGGCGATGCGGTCAGCAAGCGCAGGAATGGCGAACCACATCAGAGCCGCGAGCCCGCACGCCGCAAGAAACGCCGTCCCGGCGAGCCTCCAGACTCGTTCCTTCTTCTCCTGGCGGTCTCCGTTGAGCAGGCGGCATCGCTCCGCAATGGCCGCGGTCATCGTCGCGTCGCGGATTTCGCACCAGGCGCTGGGCGACGCAGCGAGACTGCGGACCCGCAGGACGCCCGCGGGCGAGTCGACGCGCCTGATGTCGGCGAGCGCCCAGGCGAGAATGAATGCAGCGCCGTCGAACAATTGCAGCGTATCCGCGAGACGCACGTCGACGATGCGCGTCCGGCCGGCTCCATCGAAATAAGTCTGCCCGCGCGCGGTGACCTCACGGGCGGTCTTGCCCCACGGATCGCTCATGCCGCTCTCTACAGTCGGAAAATCCATTCGACACCATGCACGGCCCCTCCCCTTGCGCGGTGATCGGGCGCACAATCAAACCTGTCGCGCCCGCGTTGATCCGTCGCAACGCGCGACAGGCGCACGACGCTTAGCTTGATGCAAAATCTTGGGAAAGGAACGGCCATGTTCAAATCCATTCTCGCCCCCGTCGACCTCGCCGAACCGGCGCCGGCCCAGCCGGCGATCGCCGCTGCGGTCGAATTCGCCAACGTAGCGGGCGGGCGTGTGCGGTTGATCAACGTTCAGTCGCTGTTGCCGGCCACCTTCATGGACTACGTGCCGGCGGATTTCGACGAGATGCAAAAGGCCAACGCCGAAAAGGCGCTCGCCGAGATGCTGAAGGACGTCAAGCTACCCGCCGACCGCCTCTCCAGCGTCGTGCGCATCGGCGGCGTGTACCCGGAGATTCTGGCCGAGGCCAAGGAATGGGGCGCGGACCTCGTGGTGATCGGCTCGCACCGGCCGGCCATGTCGACCTATCTGCTCGGCTCCAACGCCACGACCGTGGTGCGACACGCCAATTGCTCAGTGCTGGTGGTGCGGCAGTAACGAATAGCCGACGCAACCAGGGTGGCGAGCCGCAAGGCGCCACCCTCAAATGTCTCGGCGAACCGGAAGGCGGTCTCGCCGCGAGCGGCGAGGCGACTTATCCCATCTTGAGCCAAATCTAATGCTTCGTTTGGTCCGCCGGCGATGCGAGCGGAGAGCTTTCGCTCACCTCTCCCGACGGTTCAAGAACGCCAGCCGCTCGAACAGATGCACGTCCTGCTCGTTCTTGAGCAGCGCGCCGTGCAGCGGCGGGATGAGTTTCTTGGGGTCGCGCTCGCGCAGCGTCTCCGGGCCGATGTCCTCGTTCAGCAGCAGCTTCAGCCAGTCCAAGAGTTCGGAGGTCGAGGGCTTCTTCTTCAGGCCCGGCACGTCGCGTACTTCGAAGAAGATGCGCAGCGCCTCTTCGAC
Organism: uncultured Rhodoblastus sp.; assembly: GCA_964634325.1. Lineage (GTDB taxonomy): Bacteria > Pseudomonadota > Alphaproteobacteria > Rhizobiales > Beijerinckiaceae > JAJXWB01. The sequence goes on along the minus strand of CAZWJF010000001.1, from coordinate 263,692 downwards.
CAGCCTTTTCTTGATGCCGGGGAAATGGACGTCGACGATCTGCTCCATCGTCTCGGCGTCGGGGAACTTGATGTAGTGGAAGAAGCAGCGGCGCAGAAAGGCGTCCGGCAGTTCCTTCTCGTTGTTGGAGGTGATGACGACGATCGGGCGCTTCTGCGCCTTGATGTTCTCGCCGGTCTCGTAGACGTGGAACTCCATGCGATCGAGTTCGAGCAAAAGATCGTTCGGAAATTCGATGTCGGCCTTGTCGATCTCGTCGATCAGCAGCACCGGGCGCTGTTCCGAGGCGAACGCCTCCCACATCTTGCCGCGCTTGATGTAGTTATGAATGTCCGACACGCGGGGATCGCCGAGCTGCGAGTCGCGCAGGCGCGAGACAGCGTCGTATTCATAGAGGCCCTGCTGCGCCTTGGTGGTGGACTTGATGTGCCAGGTCAGCAGCGGCGCGCCGATGGCCTTGGCGACTTCTTCCGCGAGCACGGTCTTGCCGGTGCCGGGCTCGCCCTTCACGAGCAGCGGACGCTCGAGCACGATGGCGGCGTTGACGGCGACCTTCAGGTCTTCGGTCGCGACGTAGTCCTTGGTTCCGGTGAAACGCATTTGAGCCCCTTGGTGTTTAACTGACAGGTTAAACGGCAGGGGCGGCGCGGGCAAGCGGCGGGCGACGCAGCGCGATCGGCGATCGGCTCAACGCCGGCGCTTGTCCCTGAGCGCCCGGGACGGTTCTGTACGCCCATGAAAGTCCGGCGGTTTGGACGAAATCCAGTTCACAAAGGCGCAGATGGCTTCGTGCGCGCGGAGCCTCTCGATCGTATGAAAATGCTCCTTGAGTTCGCGCTCCGTGAAGGTCGCGTGGATCTTGCGATGACAGATCGGATGCAGAGCGACCGTCTCCCTACCCTTGTAGGTCCTCGGCACGAGATGATGATCCTCGACGCGCGCGCCGAGCTTCCGTTGGCAGAGCGGGCAGACCATTCGCGCATGAAGGCTATGCGACAATCGCCTTGCCGGGCAATGCGGCGGCGCAGGCAGGCGGCGGCTATTTCGCCTGAATGGACTTGAGGTAGGTGAGGAAGTCGCTGATCTGGGCCGGCGTCATCTTCACGCGCGGCATGTTTTCGGCGTGGCCGACGATGATGCCCTCGGCGAGCGACTCCGCAAGATTGTCGACCGCATATTTGCGGCCAAGGGTTCGGAATGGCGGCGATTCCGGATTGGGGCTTGCGCCCCGCCTGCCGATGGAATGGCAGGACTTGCATTGCTGTGCGATGCGCAACCCCGCCGAGCGATCCGGCGCCGCGAAAGCAGGAACCGCGGCGAAAACCAGCCAGGAGAGAATCAGACAGACGCGCATGCCGGCAGGATGGCGGCGCTGCGGCGTGCAGGCAATGCGTCGCATCAAGCCAGTCGCGTGGTCGAAGGCGCGCGAATGCTATAGTGGCGGACATGGCTGACGCCGCCGGATTCCTCGGGAGGTCGCAAATGGCATCGATCCGCGCGCTTGTTGTGGCGGCGCTTTTGACGGCCGCCGGCCCGGCGCGCGCTGACGACGTTGCGCGCGTCGACCTCGCGAAGGCTTTCGCCGCCTCGCTGACATCCCTTCCTGCGGGCGCATTGTCCGTGCGCGGCTCATTCTACGTGCCCGCCTATTCGCAGGTCGTGCGCAGCGTCGGCGGCGTCGCAATCCCCTTTTCGGTGACGCTGACCATCCACAACGTCTCAGAAACCCGCCCGCTCGTACTCGGCCGCATCGCCTATTTCGACACTGCCGGGTCGTTGGTCGATTCCTACCTGAAGGCGCCGATCGCGCTCAAGCCGCTCGCAACGCTACAACTCTCGATCCCCGTGACCGACGCACGCGGCGGCGCGGGCGCCAATTTCCTGGTCGACTGGGCGGCGGACGGCGCAATCGCGGAGCCCGCCGTAGAAGCGCTGATGCTCGGGTCGATCGGCAACGCCACCTATTCCTTCGTTAGCGTCGGTCGTCCGACACGCGAAGTCGGGACACGCTGAGCGGAAAACCGGCCCGCGTCAGCGCCGCTCGACCTCGGCGGCGTCCCATGGCACATTCGTCTCATGTTCCTGCAATTCTTCACCTCCCTCCGCGACGCCCAGGTTCCCGTTACGCTGCGCGAGTACCTCACGCTGATGGAGGCCCTCGACAAGGACCTCGCCGACAAATCGGTCGAGGATTTCTACTATCTCTCCCGCGCCTGCCTCGTGAAGGACGAAAGGAACCTCGATAAGTTCGATCGTGTCTTCGGCTCGATCTTCAAGGGACTGGAAAGCCTGCTGGACGCCATGGAGAAGGCGGAAATTCCAGAGGAATGGCTGAAGAAGCTCGCGGAAAAATACCTCACCGAGGAGGAGAAGGCGCAGCTCGAGGCCATGGGCTGGGACAAGCTCATGGAGACTCTCAAGAAGCGCCTCGAGGAGCAGAAAGAGCGCCATCAGGGCGGCAGCAAATGGATCGGCACCGCCGGCACCTCCCCCTTCGGCGCCTACGGCTACAACCCTGAAGGCATCCGCATCGGCCAGAAGGAAAGCCGCCACCGCCGCGCCGTCAAAGTTTGGGACAAGCGCGAATTCAAGGATCTCGACGGCGACGTCGAACTCGGCACCCGCAACATCAAGATCGCGCTACGCCGCCTGCGCAAGTTCGCGCGCACCGGCGCCCCGGAAGAGCTCGATCTGGAAAACACGATCCGCGACACCGCCAAGCAGGGCTATCTCGACATCAAGCTGCGCCCCGAGCGCCGCAACGCCGTGAAGGTGCTACTGTTCTTCGACATCGGCGGATCGATGGACTGGCATATCAAGCAGGTCGAGGAATTGTTCGCCGCGTGCAAGACCGAGTTCAAGCACATGGAGCATTTTTATTTCCACAATTGCCTCTACGAAGGCGTGTGGAAGCAGAATTCGCGGCGCTTCACCGACAAGACAGCGCTGTGGCAGGTGCTGCACACCTATCCGCACGACTACAAGGTGGTGATCGTCGGCGACGCCTCGATGAGCCCCTACGAAATCACCCAGCCCGGCGGCTCGGTCGAGCACATGAACGAGGAGCCGGGCTACGTCTGGCTGGAGCGCGTGACCCGCACCTATCCGCATGCGGTCTGGATCAACCCGGTGCCGGAAAACCAGTGGAACTACACGCAGTCGATCAAGATGATCCAGCGGCTGATGACCAACCGCATGTATCCGCTGACGCTGGAAGGGCTCGACGGCGCGATGAAGGAATTGGTGCGGTAACCCTCCAGACGCGACACGGCGGCGTCCCGTTTGCGCCAGCGCATGGCCGCAAAGCGTTCACGCGGGCACCCTGAGCGATGCATGGACAAATTTCCTCGTGACGAACGCTCGGGCCTGATCGAGGACCCGAAATTGATGCAGTCGCTCAACGGCGTGGCGCTCCGCGCCATGGCGTGGATCAACGGCTTCGCCCATCTGGTGCTGGGGCTCGCGCTCGCGGCCGCCGTTCTGTTGTTCACCTGGCTGTTCGTCGACGACGTTCTGACGGCGTTCCGTCACGACAATCTCGCGCAGGGCTTCCTGCACGGGCTTGGGACGCTGATGCTGCTGTGGACCGTGTCGGCGTTGATCACCGCCGAAATCCGCTACATGCGCGGCAAGCCGCTCAACGTCGACACCTTCGTCGAGGTCGCGATCGTCGTCATCTTGCGCAAACTCATCACGATGCCCGTGCAATCGACGCTGCCGAGCCCACAGGAGTTCCTGTTGTGGGTCGCATCGGCCGTCGCGCTCGGCGTCATGTATTTGATTGTCCGTTACGCGCAGACAGTCGGTCCGCGAGACTGACGACAGCTCTCGGCCTTCCACATCATCCAACAGCGGTCACGGAAGATCGCGCGTCCGCTTGGCGGCATCCGCGAAGATTTCGGCGCCCTACACGAGAAACCGCGCGAGCGCCGCATTCACCTCGTCCGGTGCGTCCTGCTGCACCCAATGCGAAGCGTTCGGCAGGCGCACGACCGTCAAGTCCCGCACATACTGCTCCGTGCCGTCGAGACAGGAATTCTCGATCGCCACATCCTTCTCGCCCCAAACAATCAGCGTCGGCGTTTCGATCTTTTGCGTCAGGCTGCCGTCGCGCACCAACTCCGGCATGGCGACGCGGTACCAGTTGATCATCGCGCGCATGCCGCCCGGGCGTGCGGCGTTGGCAGCGTAGATCGCCAGAACCTCGGGTGGAAAATTCGCCTTGTTGCAGCAGGTGTCGCGGAGCATTTTCGCGACCGGCGCGCCGCCGCTGCGCGCCAGCAGCGTCTCCGGCAGCCACGGGATCTGGAAAAAGCGGATGTACCACGACTTCTTCCGCTGTTTTGGGTTCTGCTTGTATTCGCGCCCGAAACAGAGCGGATGCGGCACATTGCAGATGACGAGCTTTTCGAGCGGCCGCACCTTGCGTGCAGCAAAACTCCAGGCGAGGAGCGCGCCCCAATCGTGCGTGATCAGGGTCGTCGATGTGATTTTCGACCTGGCGCCGGCGGCGTCAATCAGCGCCGCGATATCATCGGTCAAATTTTTCAGCGAATAGGCCCGGCGATCGCCAGGCGTCGTCGTCGCGCCATAACCGCGCTGGTTTACCGTCCACACGCGGTAGCCGAGCGAGGCGAGAAACGGCGCCTGATGGCGCCACGAGATCGCGTGCTCGGGAAAACCATGCAGCAAAAGCGCCAGTCTTTCGCCGGCGCCGGTTTCAAAGACTTCGAACTCTATGCCGTTGGCCGTGATCTGCAGACGGCGGCCGAGCGGCGCGAAGGCGTCCTCAGCCACAAGCGCCGGCCATGCCGGCCATCGCCGGGCACATGCCGCAGCCGCCGGTCTCGCATGACCCGCCGAAGGCCATACCGCTGTCTCCGCCGCTCGCCGGCTTGGCGATGAGCGAGAGCTGACGGTCGAGATGGGTGGAATGACAAGACGGACATTCCGGCGTTTCGCCGGACCGCACCAGCGTCTCGAATTCTTGCTCGCAATCGGCGCAACGGTAAGCGTAGAGCGGCATGTGTAGCCCCAATCGAATGACGTCTGCGCCTATTTGCTGTCGTCCGAGATCAAACGCAAGCCTGTCAGCCCGCCGCCTCGACACGCTGGGGCAGCTTGCCGCAGGGCGGAACGATCTCTTCGAGCGGTCTTTGCTTTGTGGCGACCGCGCGCAGGTCCACGTCCTTGAGCACGGCAAGCCATCCAGTCTCCTCGGACGTCTTCAGAAAGGTCGTCATGACGATCGGGCCGTCCGGCAACTCGCCGATGCGGCAGGCGTCCGCCGCGACGCCGAGCGACCCGTGGTCCGCCCGCTTCTCGACCTTGGCCCGCGCGATCTCGGCCTGCAGCGCGCGCAATCGCGCGACATCGTCGGGCGCGACGCGGTAGACGTGGAGATTCTGCCCCGGCAGGTTTTCCTTGGCGAGCGCGGGCCCCTCGGCCGACAGGCTGGCCTCCTGCAAGACGATCTCGACCTTCCTTTCGCTCGCGGGATCGCCCTTCTTGCCCCAGGTCGCCACCACCTTCACGCCGCCCGACCGTGGCTGGAACATGTGCGGCACCCTCACCGCCGCCCGCAGATAGGCCGGATCGACGCTCAGGCTATCGAAGTTCCGCAAGGCCCACATCGTGGAAACCGGCACATGGCCGCACCCTGACAGGACAAGCGCCGCCGAAAGCATGGCGAAACGGGAGAGACGGAACATGGGGACTCCATACCAAAAATGATATTTTTAATGTTTGACATTAAATTTTTCATCCGTCAATATGGGTCAATGGAAATCTGGAGTCCGCCATGACCGACGCCTCGTCGCCATCTGAAATCATCGGGGACAGCCGTCACGCAGCCCTGCGCAGACGAATCGCGCTCGTGTGCCACGCCGTGCGCTGGCTGACGGTCGGCTACCTGCTGTTCGTCGCCTGGGGGCTCTACGATCACTGGTCGAACGCCGACCGGGTGCAGCGTGCGTTCAAGAACTTTTACAAGGTCGACATATCGGGCGTAGCGCCCTGGCAATGGCGCGCGGCCGAAGCGGTTTCCGCTCTCGACTGGCTCGTGCTCGCCATTCTGTGCTGGCACGTCTGGCGTCTGTTCGGCCGCTATCTGGCGGGCGACATTTTTTCGGCGGACAGCGCGACGCTGCTCCGGCGTATCGGCGTGCTTGGCCTCGCCACGGTCGCCTTCGACTTCGCGATGCGGCCGGTCACGGTCATGCTGATGACCGCGCACGTAAGCGATTCCGGCGGCGCCAGGCACGCTTTCGTGCGCACGGAGGACGTGCTCTATGTCGTCATCTCGCTCGTCTTCGTCGCCCTCGGAATGATCTACCGCTCGGCGGCGGAACTGGCCGAAGAAAACGCGCAGATCGTGTAGCCATGCCGATCATCGTCAACCTCGACGTCATGCTCGCCAAACGCAAGATGCGCTCGCGCGAACTCGCCGAGCGTATCGGGATCGCCGAGCAGAATGTCTCGCTCCTCAAATCCGGCAAGGTGAAGGGCGTTCGCTTCGACACGCTGGAGAAGATTTGCGAGATTCTGGACTGCCAGCCGGGGGACATTCTCGAGTACCGCGCCGACGCGCGCGAGACGCCTTGACCCCTCGCCATCGCGGAACGAACCGGCTAATTTCGCTCCATGCGCCGCCTAGTCCTGCTCCGCCATGCAAAAGCCGCCCGCCACGCCGGAGGCGGCGACCGAGAACGTCCGTTGACGCGCAGAGGACGCGAGGATGCGGCTCGCGTGGGCCGCTATCTCGTCGAGGAAAAGCTTCTGCCCAATCTCGCGGTCGTGTCGGACGCGCACCGGACGCGCGAGACGCTAGACTGCCTGATGGCGGAGACCGGCCGCAGCTTCAAGACGCTGATCGATCCGGCGCTCTATCTGGCGGAGGATTTCATCCTCCTGTCCGAACTGCACAAGACGCCGGACCTCGTCCACACCATGCTTGTCGTCTGTCATAATCCGGGACTCGCCGACTTCGCGGTCCGCATTTGCGGCTCCGGCGATCCGCAGGCGCGCGCGCACATGGACATGAAATACCCGACCTCGGGTATGGCGGTCGTCGAATTCGGCGACATTTCGTGGTCCAAGATCAAATGGGGCGACGGCAAGCTCGAACGCTTCATTACGCCCTCCATGCTCGTCGAGGGCGTGGACGATCTCGACTAGACTTGCATGCCCGCGCTCGAAGCGATCTGGTTGAGCGGCGCGCTGATCGCATCAGTCGTGCGCTCGGGTATGTTTCCGAAACTTCCTGAGGCGCCGCAGCCCCTCTATCTCCCGCTCGAGCGCGCGGTCGACAACTGGCGGCGCGAGGGCGCTGCAAACCTCGACCTCTCACCGGACCAAGCGTTGGCGCTCGCGCTCGGCCGCGATCTCAGCGGCCTCTCGCGCTGCGTCCGGCTCAACAATTATTGGTGCGTCAAGAAGGCCGGCTGGACCGGCGAGATCGCCGCCGACAACGAAGGCCATGTCGCCTTCGCGAGCGCCGCCGACGGCGCGGTCGGCGCCGCGCAATTACTGCGCCGCTACTACGTCGAATTCGGCCTGCATTCGGCCCGGGCGATCGTCAGCCGCTGGGCGCCCGCGCAATGCGGCGCGCCGGTTGCTGCCCGCGCCGCGCCTGCCCGACGGACGGTGGGACGCAAACTGCTGGGCCCGGAGCCGAAGGGCCTGACGACGCATGGCCTCGGCTCCACATTGCGCGCACGCTGGCTCGCCGCGCACCGACCGGCGATGGGCGCCAGGAAGCGCGGCAAGCTCGCCGGCGTGCGCCGCTCCATCGTGCCGGACCGCGCGCAGCCGATGATGCAGACGCCGACCATCGCCGCAGGCATGGGCGCGATGGAAGCAAAGGCGCAGAAGGCGCAGCCCTTGCGCCTCGCCATGCTGCCCTATCCCGGAACCGCGCTGGGACCGGATCCGCGCATCGGCGCAAGCCTGCCGCCGTTGCCGAAATTCTCCTGCGCGCCGGAGACGCAGCGCATCCTGAACTACGCGACGAATATCGCGTCGGGGATCGTCGCCGGACCCGACGCCGATCTCGCGTTGTTCGATGCGCAAGGAAAGCCGACGCCGAATTTCGCCAAGGCGCTGTTCAACATGGCGGCGGTGGAAATCGGCCCGCTGCGCGCGACACAGGCGCTGGTGGAGGCCGCCGTCGTGCGTGTCGCGCAGCCCGCGGAAGTCGAGCGCGCGCAAGAATAGTCGTCCGTTCTCCGCTTGCGATGAGGCCTTCCGGACGCTACCAGAAACTTGGCCACATCGTCCGTCGGAGAATACGTCTCATGCTGTATCGCGCACGCGCTTCACTTGTCGCCGCCTTGCTTGTGCTGTTGGGCGCGCCCATCGCGCATGCGCAGATGACGTTCGAGCAGAACGTCAACCGGCCCGGCGGCGACATCAAGCAGTTCCGGGCGGGCGGCGATCCGCGCGAATGCCAGAATTCGTGCCTGCGCGAAACCAAATGCGCCGCCTGGACCTACGTGAAGCCGGGCGGCCCCGCGGGCGGGGCGGTCTGCTATCTCAAGCGCGCCGCGCAGGCGCCGCGCCCCTCGGCGTGCTGCATTTCAGGCGTGGTGCGCACGGTCGCGGCGCAGCCGGCGCTCGCCCCGCGAGGCGCGACGCCGCGCGACATGAGCCGCCACCCCGTCTGCTCCTCCTTCGCACGCTACGCCGTGGGCTGGAACAACAAGGCCAGGGGAATTGGCTGCCGTCTCGCCAAGCCGTTCGTCGGACGCGAAGGCGAATATTACAACTGGTGCATGGGCACGAGCGACGCCGAATTCCGCGTCCGCTCGCCGCAGGCTCTCGGCCACAAGGCCAATCTGGAGAAATTCTGCACGAAGCAGTCGGGCGCGACGATCAATCTGAATTGAGCGCGGCAAGAGCGTCGTCGGGTTATGGGACGGAGAGGATGATGCGTTCAGTAGATCGGGCATGTGCGCTTGCTGTCGTCGTCTGGGCGGCGCTCGCGTCCTCCGCCTGCGCCCCGGCGCCGGCTGGAACCTACACATGCAGCTACACCGGCGCGCGCTATGTCGGAACCGGCTGGAACGACAACGGACGCAAGTTCGCCCATACCAACGCCGACATGGGCGTAGCGCAGGCGACCGCGCGCAAGCAGTGTCAGGACGACTATCTGCGCGAAGGCCTCGACCCTCGGGGCATACAGAACGCCTGCATTCTCGGGCCCTGCGATTTCAAACCCGCCTTCCCGCAGCAGCAGGGGCCGACCAAGACAACGACCATTCCCTCGCCGCCGCCGCCGCCAGCACAGATCGACCCCAAGGTGCAGCAACTCTGCAACGCCTACGCAGACAGCGTGGTCAGGCAGTACAATCAGGCCAAACAGGGCGGCAGCTGCGCCACCGGCCTTCTGTTTCCGCCCGACCGCGCCAAATACTACGGCGATTGCACGTTCGGCGTGATGTTCCAGAAAAAGACATTCGATCCGCAGGCGGGCGACTATGGCAAGATCGTCGCCGCCGCCTGCACGCCCAAGCCGCAATTTCAGCAGAACGTGAAGTCCTTCCAGTCGGACCCGCGCGCGAAATTCTGTCACGACTATGCGGACTTCGCGAAGAAGGCGTCGCAGGACTGGGGCAAGCGCAGGTGCGCCGGCGCGCCTCCGACGCATGACCGATGGTACGATCACCAGTCGTGGTGCAAGAGCCAGTCGGACGCGACCGTGCAGCAGGCGATGGCGGGCATCCGCGCGAAATCGGCGAGCTGCGGCACCGCGCCCGCGCCAGCAGCAGCGGGCGCACGATCGTTTGCGGTCGCGGCCAACCCGTCGCTCTGCATGGACGTCGCCTCAGGCCGCGCCGTCGCGGGCAACAAGGTGCAGTTGTGGCATTGCACCGGCAAGACGCCGCAGAAATTCATCCTCGAGCCGGGCGCAGGCCGCATCCGCTTCGCCGGTTCGAACTTCTGCGTCGAACAGATTCCCGGCGGGCGGATGCTCGAACTCACGCCCTGCAACCAGACGTCGAACCGCTGGACCTATGATCCCGGCTCGCAGCGGTTCGTCTTCAATGGCGTGTGCCTCGACGTTCCCGGCGGGCGCTTCAATCCGCTGCAGCAGCTGGGCGTCTGGCCCTGCCACAACGGCCCGCCGCAGAAATTCCTGATGCGCTGAGCGGGGCGGCCCCTGCCTCAGCTGCAGCTGTCTTGCCGTCCTCTAAAATGCTCTTGCTTCGCGCCGTGGCTCAACGCCGCGTGAACGAGGTGTAGCGGACCGGGCACGCCGGCTTGCGACAGCCGACTGGGATAAGCTCGATCGATCCGGCCGAGCTCACAGGCGGCGTGTACAAAAGACTTGTCGAGCCCTGCTGCACGTTGGCGGTGGCGACGATGTTGCGTGCGCCATCGCGCAAGATCATCTGCACGCCGGCGCAATCGCTGCATACTGCGGCAAACGCCACCGGCGCCCCCGCACGCAATCCTGCCCCCCAGCTCTTGCCGCCGCTGCTGGTCGCGAAATTGTACCCGGCTTCATGAAATGGCTTCCAGCCGTCGCCGACCCAGCGCCGCAAGACCGACTGCCATGCATCATCCATCGCCGATTGCGCTTGGGCGGGAAGAGACAGCGTCATCCCCGCAATTGCAGCAATGGCCAAAATTCTCAATCGCGTCGAACCGAAACCCATGTCCCTCTCCGTGTTGTCGAATAAAGAAACGCAACTGGCGCAAGCTGTCGAACCGCCCCGGTCATGCGCACACATCGAAATCGTCGCCGATTCCGATCAGCGCGGAATTGCGAGCGCCGATTGCGTTACGCGCGGGCGTCTGGCGCTGGCGCCAGGTAGTGCGCCCGTTGTAGTTCGAATGATTTTTCCAGCCCAGGACGGCGCGCGCATCTGCGCGCCTATTGCGAGTTCTTCTTCGCGCATTCCTCGACCTTGCGCAGCGCCGGGGCGAGGCCGTCGATTGCGAGATTGATCTCGTCTGCGCCGGTCTTGACCGTCAGCGTCTTGCCCGCCCGCAGCGCCTTGAGCTGCGGCGGCTTGAGAAACACGCCGTACTTGCCTTCGTCGAACTTGTCGAAGGACACGTTCGTCGCCTTGCCGTCGATCGCGATCGAACCCTTCGCCTTCTCGCCCTTCGCCTTGCTGGCGAAGGTCAGCGTCCAGCCTTCCGTGCTGCTCTCGAAGGCGGCGTAGGTCGCTCCCGGCGCCACGGCGCCGCAGTTCATGTACTGGTCGTCCGCCAGATTGGCGTTGACCGTCCAGCCGCCGACATCGGCGAATTTCTTCGCCTTGAATTGCTGGGCCGACGCAGCCGACGTGCAGGCGAGCGCCCCGGCGAGAACGGCGAGCGCGAAGAGGGAACGGGTCATGGAGCCTCGAATCGAAGGTTTCAGGACGGGCTGGATTGAGCGCCATTCGGCGTCGGCCAAGACCCTCGCGCTCATGCTATGACTACCTGAAAATAAAGGTCAATCGGGGGGCGTGCCCAATCGCGGAGCTTTGTCGCGACCTTGGCCGCCCGTTGGCAAAGCCCGATCCAACGCTTATCTGGGAGCGGCCCGCCGGAGCCAGACGTGTCGATCCTGTCCGATATTCTCTTCGAGACCCGCGTCGCCGCGTCATCGCTCGCCGATTACGTGACGGGGACAGGTCTGCGCCTTGGGGTCACCGGTCTTTCCCGCGCCGGCAAGACCGTTTTCATCACCGCGCTCGTGCAAAATCTCTTGCGCGCCGCTGCGGCCGCCCGCGAAGGCGAGCGCGCCCTGCCCGTCTTTCGCGCGCACGCCGATGGCCGGTTGATCGGCGCACGCTTGCAACCGCAACCCGACGACCATGTGCCGCGCTTCGCCTATGAAGACCATCTGGCGGCGTTGACGGGCGAGGACCGTCATTGGCCTGAATCGACGCGTCGCATTTCCGAGTTGCGAATTACACTGGAGTTCGAGCGTCGCAAGGGATTCCGTAAGGGGCCGTCGGAATTGACGATCGACATCGTCGATTATCCCGGCGAATGGCTGCTCGATCTGCCCTTGCTGACCAAATCCTACGCTCAATGGTCGCGCGAAACGCTCGAGGCGAGCGCAGCCGCCGCGCGAGCGCCCTTCGCCGCAGAGTGGCGCGGCGCAACCCTGGCGGTCGCGGCCGACGCCGACGAAAGCGAAACGGAGGCCAAGCGCCTTGCGGAGCTGTTCACGGCCTATTTGCGCGCCGCGCGCGCCGACGCTTACGCCTTGTCGACCCTGCCCCCTGGCCGATTTCTGATGCCGGGCGAACTCGAAGGCTCGCCCGCGCTCACCTTCGCGCCGCTGCGGATCGAAGAGGGCATGGAATTCGGCTCCGGCTCGCTCGCCGCGATGATGGAGCGGCGCTACGAGGCCTACAAGGCGCATGTCGTCAAGCCGTTCTTCCGTGATCACTTCGCACGGCTCGATCGGCAGATCGTGCTGGTCGACGCGCTGTCGGCGCTGAACTCCGGTCCTGCGGCGGTCCGCGATCTCGAAACCGCGTTGGCCGAAATCCTCGTCGCGTTCCGCGCGGGACGCTCCGGGTTCATTTCGACGATTTTCCGTCCAAAGATCGATCGGATTCTGTTCGCCGCGACGAAGGCGGATCATCTGCATCACACGAGCCACGATCGTCTCGAGAACATCCTGCGCCTGCTGACCGCCCGCGCCATTGCGCGCGCCGAGGACGTCGGCGCGCATGTCGACGTGGTCGCCCTGGCCGCGGTCCGGGCCACGCGCGAAGCGCGCGTGAAGCAGGGCCGGATGCCCTTCGGCGCCAAAACGGAACTGGACGCCATCGTCGGCGTTCCCCTGCCCGGCGAGCGCATCGATGGCGAGATTTTCGACGGCAAGGGCGAGGTCGCAATCTTTCCGGGCGAATTGCCGGCCGACCCGAAGGCCGTGTTTCGCGGCGACGGTCTCGGCGTCCCGGAAGGCGCAGCCGACTATCGGTTCATACGCTTCCGTCCGCCCGCCGCCCGGCTGGGCGCGGACGGCGCGCCCCTGCCGTTGCCGTCGATCCGCCTCGACCGCGCGCTCGAATTCCTTCTCGGAGATCGTCTGCAATGAGCGGCGAAGAACGTCAGCGACCGCGCGCTTTCCGACTTGACGACAGCCGCGTGCTCGTGGCCGACGGCGAAGCCGCCCGAACGGAATCCTTCGCGAAGGCCGGCGGAGTGGTCGTCGAGCCTGCGCCGGACGCATTCGCGCCGCAAGACGAGCCGACCGAACCTGCGACCCAGGAGGAGGCGACCGAAATCGCGCAGGCGCGCGGCTTTCTCCGCGGCGCCTTCTTGTCCTGGGGCGGCGTCTTCTGGTCTGCGCTCGGCGGCCTCGCGTCGCTCGCCTTCGGACTTTGGGTGACGCGCATCGTCGACGATTTGTTCGCACGCTCCGCGACGCTCGGCTGGATCGGCGTCGCGCTCACGGGTCTGGTGGGCGTTGCGCTTTTCGCGCTGGCGGCGCGCGAACTGCGCGCGATCTTCCGCCAGCGTCGGATCGCGCATTTGCACGCCGCGTTGGCGCGAGCGAGAGAGACCGACGACCGGGACGGCGCGCGCGCCGGAGCCGCCGAACTCGTCTCGATCTACGCTTCGCGTCCAGACACTGCGCGCGCCCGCGCGTTGGTTGTCGACCTGACGCGCGAAATCGTCGACGGGCGCGACCTCCTCGACATAGCCGAGCGCAACTTGATGGCGCCGCTCGACGCCGACGCCAGCCGCGAGATTGCGGCGGCCGCAAAGCGCGTTTCGATGGTGACCGCGATCAGCCCACGCGCGCTGGTGGACGTGCTGTTCGTCGCGGCGCAAGCCGTTCGGTTGCTGCGCAGGATCGCCGAAATCTATGGCGGGCGTCCAGGTCTTCTTGGCTTCATCCGCCTCGCCCGTTCGGTCGGCGCGCATCTGGCGATCACCGGCGGGATGGCGATTGGCGACTCCCTCGTGCAGCAGGTCGTCGGCCACGGCATCGCCGCACGGCTCTCGGCGCGCCTTGGGGAGGGCGTGCTGAACGGAATGCTGACGACACGCATCGGCCTGTCCGCAATGGCGGTGTGCAGGCCCATGCCATTCGCCGCATTGAAACAGCCGGGCGTAAAGGATGTCGCGCCTTTCCTGTTTTCAGACAACAAGTAGATCACGCTATACTTGCATTTGACGCTACGTTATCTAAAAATGCGCGCATTCGGAGACTATAAATTAAATTTTGCAGCCGACACTGCGGCTCACGCCGTCCTATCGGGCGTCCGCAATTCGTTTCTGCTTTTCGAGCGCCTTGATGTCCGACACGGCGATTACGTTAGAAGAAGTCGAACGCCTTATCGCCGAGCGGCGCAGCACGGAGCGGTTTTCACCGGCTCTCGAGGCGAAGCTCGAAAGCGAGACTGGTGCGCGTCGAGCGCGCTTCCTTGCTAATGTAACGTTGCGAACGACTCTCATTTACAACTGCTTCCTGCTCGGGGATTACCTGCTCGCGCCGGACACCTTCGTCCTGGCGACCGTGATGCATCTCGCGGTCGTAACGCCGTGGATGCTGCTCGTCGCTCATCTGCTGCCGTCGACCGCCTCGCCGCGGTGGCGCGAAGCGCTGGCCGGGTCGATCTCCGTGGCGATGATCGCCCAGATTCTCGTTATCTTCACCCTGACCGCATCGCCCTATGCGACGCACTACTTCTATTTCGCGCCGGTCGTCGTGCTCTCGGTCGGGTCGCTGCAGCGCATTGACGCGCGTTGCGCGTTGCGACTGTCGGTCATCGTATTCGCGATGCTGGCCGCCGCGACGATCGCGCGCGGACAACTGCCGCTCGAAATCGCATTTGCGCACACGATGACCTACGCAATATGCGCCGGCGTCATGATGAACTCCAATCATCTCGTCGTGCGCGAACAGCGAAGGCTCTACCTGCTTTCATTGCGCGATCGCCTGCGCGCGGATCTGAGCGACAACAACGCCAACGTCGATGCGTTGACCGGGCTCGCGAACCGTCGCTTCCTCGAGCGGCGCGCGCGCGAACTTTGGGCGAAGCCTGCCGGAAACGTCGCCGCCATCATTCTCGACGCCGACCATTTCAAGACCTTCAACGATCGATACGGGCATACGCGTGGCGACGCCTGCCTCAAACGGATCGCGTCCTGCGCAATGGCCGAGCTGCGCGACCATTCCGACCTCGCAGTGCGGCTCGGAGGCGAGGAGTTCCTGCTGCTTCTGGCGGACGCCGATGCGGACGTCGCGGAGATGGTCGCCGAACGAATTCGCGCCGCGGTCGCCGCGCTCGGCATTCCGCATGAAGACAACCCGTTCGGCGTCGTGACGGCGAGCTTCGGCGTGGCGAGCGTGAACAGCTCGCAAGGCTCGTTCGAGCAATTGGTCGAGGCGGCCGACGCAGCTCTTTACAGGGCCAAGCGCGCCGGACGAAACCGGACGCGGCTCTGGACGGACGAAGCGCCGCTTCAGGCCGCCTGACGCCCGGACTTTGAGGCGGCCGCATTTTCGCGGAGACTGGCGACGAGCGATTCGCACGCCATGACCGACCTGACCCTGATAACCCCGCCTCCCGGCCTGACCGCGGCCGACTACGACATGATCGAGCAAGCGGTCATGGAGACGGCGCGTGGCCGCTGGTTCCTGCTCGAATACGCGCGCCGCCAGCGCGCCGCCGAAACGCAACGCCTCGCCGACGCAGTCGATCGCCTGGAAGGATTGATCGCAGACAGCGCGCGTCCTTCAGCCGACAGCGCCGCGCAGATGCGCGCGCGCGCGGTCGCGGAACGATTGAGCGACCTCGCCTGGCGGATGCGCGAGCACGATGTCGAGGAGCATTTCTGCAAGGAAATCGAATTTCAGGCCGCCGACCTTCGTCGGTCGCGCGATGCGCATGCAACGCAAGCGGAGGCCGTGGAGATCAGCAACCCTACCGCTCGGATGAAGCCCCCCGAGTCAGGCCTCGACGCGCACGTCGCGACGCTGACGCGGATCGACAAGCTGCCGCTTGTCGAACGCCTCGCGCTCTTCTACTGACCGCCGCCCTTCGCGCGCAGTGTGAACATTTTCGATGAATTGGCGCGCGCTCTCCTTCCAGGTGAAGCGCAGCGCGTGGGCGCGGGCGGCTTCGCGCGAAACGTCCAGCGCGGCGATACAGGCCGCGCGCAGATCGTCGGACAGCACGCCCGCGCTCGCATCCACCACGTCGACAGGACCCGGCGCCGGAAAGGCCGCGACCGGAACGCCGCTCGCCATGGCCTCGAGCAGAACGATGCCGAACGTGTCCGTCAGGCTCGGAAAGACGAAGACGTCGGCGCTCGCATAGACGCCCGCGAGCGCGTCGCCCGTCTTGAGGCCGAGGAAATGCGCGCCGGGATAGCGCGCCTCGAGATCGGCGCGCGCCGGGCCGTCGCCGACGACGACCTTCGAACCCGGCAAGTCGAGCGACAAGAAGGCTTCGAGGTTCTTCTCGACCGCCAGCCTGCCAGCGTAAAGGTAGATCGGCTGCGGCAGAGCGAGCGTACGCGGTCGCGGCCTGAACAGTTCCGCATCTACGCCGCGCGTCCACAACATCGGATGCCGAAAGCCGCGCGCCGCCAGTTCCTGCGCAAGACGCGGCGTGGACGCCATCACGCCCGCGCCGGCGTTGTGAAACAGGCGCAGGGCGGCATAGGACCACGATAGTGGCGCGCGTGTGCGCGCATGGAGATATTCGGGAAAGCGCGTGTGATAGCTCGTCGTGAAGGGTTCGCCGCGATTGAGACACACTCGACGCGCAGCGAGCCCGAGCGGTCCTTCGGTGGCGATGTGCACATGGTCCGGCCGCGCAGCGTCGATCCTGCGCGCAACGCCCCTCGACGACGCCAGAGCGAGGCGGATTTCTCGATAGGTCGGCAGACCAATCGTCTTGAATCCGTCCGGCGTCAGAAATGAAATATCGACGCCGAACTCCGCAGCGGCGCGCGAGACGGCCTCAAGCGAATGAACGACGCCGTTGACCTGTGGCTTCCACGCGTCGGTGACGACGAGAACGCGCATCACGCTGCGGCTTCGACAGGCTTGCTTTCAGCAGGCCGTTCGGCCTCCTCCAGAATGCTTTGCCAACGCAGGATTTCGAAGGCGCCGTCGAAATGTTCGGCGATCGCCGTGCAGCTTTCCACGAAATCGCCGGCGTTGATGTAGTCGACGCGGCCGATCTTGCGGATAGCGGCGTGGTGGATATGGCCGCAGACGATGCCGTCGACTCCGGCGCGTTCGGCTTCCGCAGCCAGCGTCTCTTCAAAATCGCCGATGAAATTGACTGCGTTCTTGACCTTCAGTTTCGCCCACGCCGACAACGACCAATAGCCGAAGCCAAACGCCCGACGCGCCCTATTGAACCATGTGTTGATCACCAGGGCCGTCTCGTAGGCCCAGTCGCCGAGGAACGCGAGCCAGCGTGCGTGGCGAACGACGACGTCGAACTGGTCGCCATGAATGACCAGCAGCCGCCGGCCATCGGCGGTTTCGTGGATCGTGCGGTCCACGACCTCGACGCCGCCGAACGTGTGACCGAGATAGTCGCGGGCGAACTCGTCATGGTTGCCCGGCACGTACACCATGCGCGCGCCCTTGCGCACCTTGCGCAGCAATTTCTGAACGACGTCGTTGTGGGCTTGCGGCCAATACCATCCATTCTTGAGCCGCCAGCCGTCGAAGATGTCGCCGACGAGATAGATCGTCTCGGCCTCGTTGTGTTTGAGGAAGTCGAGCAGCAGTTCCGCCTGTGCGCCGCGCGTGCCCAGATGCACGTCTGATATGAACAGGCTGCGGTAGCGACCGGGCTCTTGTCTTGCCATGTTTGCGAAGCCTAATGTCTGACGAACGGATCGATTGCGATCCGTCTCAGCAGATTCTCATTGCGGCTGGATGACAGTCGGGAAACTCGACCGCAGCGTCGGGGAAAGGAAACGTCATGGATTTGGGCATCGCCGGCCGAAAGGCCATCGTCTGCGCATCCTCCAAGGGGCTCGGCAAGGGCTGCGCCTGGGCGCTGGCGGAGGCCGGCTGCGAAGTGGTGATGAACGGCCGAAACGCCGAAACGCTCGAGGCGGCGGCCCGGGAAATCGCAGCGGCCACCGGAGCGAAGATTACGCCCGTCGCCTGCGACGTCGGCACGCAGGAAGGCCGGAACGCGTTGCTCGGCGTCTGCCCGACGCCGGACATTCTGGTCAACAACAACGGCGGCCCGCCGCCGAAGGACTTCCGCCAGATCACACGCGACGAAATGATCGCCGGCCTCGACGCCAACATGATGACGCCGATCATGCTCGTGCAGGCGGTTATCGACGGCATGGCGGAACGCGGTTTCGGCCGCATCATCGACATCACATCCGCGTCGGTTCGCACGTCGCTGGTCGGCCTCGACCTGTCGTCGGGCGCCCGCGCGGGCCTCACGGCGTTCCTCGCAGCCGCCGCACGCCAGTTCGTCGACCGCAACGTCACGATCAATCACATCCTGCCGGGCGTGTTCGACACCGACCGCATCGCCACCGCCACCGGCCGCATGGCGGCCCTGAAAGGGGTGACGCCGGAGGAATTCCGCCGGCAGCGCGAGCAGGGCATACCCGCCAAGCGCTTCGGCACGGCGCGGGAATTCGGCCAACTTTGCGCATTTCTGGCGAGCGCTCAGGCCGGCTATATCACCGGCCAGTCCATCCTGATCGACGGCGGCGCCTTCAATACCGTGATCTAGACTGATGATTTCAGGCGCGGCCAAGGGCGTGCTGATGCGCGTCGGCTCTGCGCTCGCCTTCTCCATGATGGCGAGCGTCGCGAAGCTGACAGGCGGCGCCTACCCGATCGGCCAGATCGTATTCTTCCGCTCGCTGTTCGCCCTCGTGGTGCTCGTCGCGTGGCTGCGGTCACGCGGCGAGTTCCCGCATGCGATCCGCACGCGCCGGCCATGGGGCCATCTGGCGCGCGGACTGCTCGGCACATGCGGCATGTTCTCCTATTTCCTGGCCGTCGCCCTATTGCCGCTGCCTGACGTCACAGCGATCGGTTACCTCGCTCCATTGCTCGTCGTCGCGCTTGCGGCGATCGTACTCGGGGAAACCGTGCGCATTTACCGCTGGGCCGCTGTCATCGTCGGCTTTCTCGGCGTTCTCGTCATGGTCGGCGAACATCTCGGGGAGGGCGCCGGATCTCGCCTCGGCGCGCTCGCCGCCATGTCGACGGCGACCTTCGCCGCCATCGCGACCATCCAGACACGCCGACTTGCGCTCAGCGAATACACCGGCGCGATCGTCTTCTACTTTTCGGCTCTTACCACCCTATTCGGCTTCCTGCTGATGAGCGCCGGCTATCTCTGGCCCTCGCAGGCGCCCCTCGGCGCCTTTCTGCAAAGCCAGAAATGGGTCACGCCCGACTTTCACGACCTCGGCATGCTCATCGCCATCGGCTTGCTCGGCGGCGTGGGTCAGATCTGGCTGACCGACTGCGTTCGTTACGCCGAAGCGTCGGTGATCGCCCCCTTCGACTATACGTCGATCATTTGGGCCGTCGCTCTCGGCTACTTCTTTTTCGGCGACAAGCCGACTGTTGCGATCCTGGCCGGGTCGGCCATCGTCATCGCATCAGGCCTGTTCGTTCTCTGGCGCGAGCAACGTCTGAAGCTGATCCGCAAACAGCCGACAAAATCGACTCGCTAGGCGGCCGACCGCGATTTCGTTCGTTATTCCAAACAAATTCGGCTATAATGCCGAACGGACCGCGCGGACGGAATGCATGGGCGTCGAAGGCAAGGACAAGCAGAAGGCACTCGAGGCCGGCGCGATGGTGGTCTCCGGCCAGCTCGGCCGCACGGTCCAGCGCCTCCGCAAGGCTTATAACCTTTCGCTTTCGGACCTCTCCGAACAATCCGGCGTCGCCAAGTCGATCATCAGCCAGATCGAGCGGAACGAGACCAATCCGACGCTATCGACCATCTGGAGGCTGGCGCAGGCGCTCGATGTCTCAATCGAGCGTGTGCTGCAAGGGACGGAAGACGAGCCGTTCGTCGAAAAATCCTCGCGGGGCGATACGCCGATTCTCGTTTCTGAGGACGGCAAGTGCAGGCTCGCGATCACCGGATGGATCAAAACCGTCGAGTGGCTGCAATGGTACGATTTTTCGGCTGATCCCGGCGGCGTGCTGGCGTCTGATCCGCACCAGCGCGGATCCATCGAGTGCCTGTCCGTGCTCGAAGGCGAGCTCGAGGTCGAGGTCGCCGGCGTCGTCGAGACCGCCAAAGCCGGGGAAACGCTGCGCTATCGCTGCGACCGCCCGCATCTCATCCGCAACCGCTCCGCGAAGCCGGCGCACGCGACCATGGTCTGCATCCTCAAGGCCGCGGTGATGGAATAGCGCGATTTACACCGCGCCGCGCAGCAGCCGCGCGCCGGCGCCAAGCGCTTCCAGTTTGCCGACCGCGACGCCCCGCGGCAGCGGCGCCATCCCGCAATTGGTGCAGCATTGCAGGCGTGCGGAGTCGGCGTACTTCATCGCCTCGCGCATGACAGCTGCGACCTCCTCGACGGTTTCGATCTTGCTCGACGCCACATCGATGGCGCCGACCAATATCTGCTTGTCGGACAGCAGACGGATCAACGAGATCGGCACGTGCGATCCCGCGCACTCCAGAGACACCTGGCCGATCTTCGACCGGTTCAAGGCTGGAAAGATCGCCTCGTACTGGCGCCATTCCGCGCCGAGCGTCTCTTTCCATTTGAT
Organism: uncultured Rhodoblastus sp.; assembly: GCA_964634325.1. Classification (GTDB taxonomy): domain Bacteria; phylum Pseudomonadota; class Alphaproteobacteria; order Rhizobiales; family Beijerinckiaceae; genus JAJXWB01. The sequence goes on along the minus strand of CAZWJF010000001.1, from coordinate 242,979 downwards.
GTTCGCCTCAATCCCGTAGCCATAGCAGATATGCACGGCGGTCTCGCACGAGAGCCCGTCTGCGGCCGCTTCCAATGCGGCGACGCCCCACTCGACCACGTCCTCCATGAAGACATTGAACGCCGGCTCATCGAACTGGATGACGTCGACGCCCAGCGCCGCAAGCTCGCGCGCCTCGGCGTTCAACGCGCGCGCAAAGGCCATCGCCATATCGGCTCTGCGCCCATAATGGCCATCGGCGATCGTGTCGCAGATGGTCATTGGCCCCGGCAATGTGAATTTCAGTTTCTTGCGCGTGTGCGCGCGGGCGTACGCCGCTTCGTGGGAGTGTACGGAGCCTTTGCGAGAAACGGGCGCGACGACCGTCGGCACGTCCACGACATAGCGATTGTTGCGGATGCCCATGGCGGTTTTCTTCTGCCAGTCGATGCCCTCGATCTGCTCGAGAAAGCCGTGCACGAAATGAATGCGCGACTGCTCGCCGTCCGTGACGATATCGATCCCCGCGTCCTCCTGCAGCTTCAGCCACAGGAGCGTGGCGTCCTCTTTCAGAGAGACGAGGTCCCGCCCCTCCGCTCGCCACTGTCCCCAAAGCTTCTCGGGCTCGGCAAGCCAGCCGGGTTTGGGCAGGCTTCCGGCGACCGTCGTTGGAAACAGCATGGACAGGCGCTCCCTTCGCTCGACGCGCAGCGATCGTTCAGGCTCTTTTCGGCCGTGTTGCGCGTCGATCGAAAATAGAGGCGACGCCCCGACTGCGGCAAGCTGTCTTTCGCCTGAGATGGTTGACGGCGCGCCTCCTGCGCGTCAGTCAGACATCGCACTCTCGGATAATCCGACTCAAACGGCTCCCGAATGCCCGGCGACGAAAAGGGAACTCTTGGATAGCGAGAAGGACCCGCGCCCATCAGCGTCGTCGTCGCGTCTGGCGGCGCTGAATATGCTCGTCTTCGCGCCGATCGGCGTGCAATTGCCCTTCCTTCCGCTGTGGTACGCCAGCGTCGGCCTCGGCGCCGACGCGATCGCCCTCATTCAGGGCGCGACGCCGATTGCGCGTTTTCTGTCGAACCTGCTGGTTCCGCCGCTCGCCGACCGGCATGGCGGGGCGGCGCGCCTGTTGGCGCTGTGCGCGCTCGCCATGACATTGGGGTCGCTCGCCGCAGGTTTTGCACAACCCGCGTTCTGGCCGATCTTTGTCTTCATAATCGTCAGCGCCTTCGGTCAGGGGCCGATGATCGCGCTGGCCGACAGTATTGTCTTGCGCGAGGCGCGTCGACGTGTGCTCGCGGGCGAACGCCCCCTCGACTACGGCGTCGTGCGCGGCGCAGGCTCCTTCAGCGTGCTCGCTTTGATGGCGACGGGCGGATGGTTCGTCGGGCTCTTTCCGGCCCCGACGATCGTCTTCGTCATCGCTGGCGTCATGGCGGCGATTGTGCCGGCGATTTACCTGCTTACGCCCGGCGAGCCGGCTGACGCGCAAGGCGCACGTGCGATGCCCCGAGAAAGCGTGGCGACGCCCGGACTTGTCGCTTTGATCGTGATCGGCGCGGCCCTGATCCAGGCGAGTCATGCTCTGGTCTATACGTTCGGCTCCATCGCGTTTCGCGATATGGGCCACGGAAACGGCGTCATCGGCTTGCTTTGGGCGATCGGCGTGGCGACCGAAATTGTCTTCTTCGTCGTCTCCAATCGCTTCGGCGGGGCCTCGCGCGCGTATGGTCTGCTGATCGCCGGCGGCGTCTTCGCCGCGTTGCGTTGGCTTCTCATGTCGTTCGCGACGAGCACGCCTTTGCTGTTCTTCGGTCAGGCTTTGCACGCCGTGAGTTTCGCCTCGACCCACCTCGGCGCGGTCTATGCGCTGACCCGCCTTGTCGGCGAAACGCGGCGCGCACAGGCGCAGGGTTGGATTTCCGGCGCGAACGCATTGTCGACAGCCGCGGCTGCAACAATCTGCGGTCCGTTGTGGAAGAATTTCGGCCTCCACGCCTATTTCGCTATGGCCATGATCGCGACCGTGGGTCTCGCGCTGGTCATTCGCGCCGCGCTCGATCCGAGGAAAGATTCCTGACCACGCCTCACGTACGATGCAGGCAGGAATACACGCGGATCATCTCGCGCGTCTCGCGTGGAACCGCGCTCTTCTCTTCGGCGCTTCGCGTGGCGGTCGCGCAGGACAGCCAGAAGTAATTGCCGGCGGGATCAATCACGAGACGCTTGGGCCTGAAGTCGGCGACCAGCGCCGAAAGATAAGGCGTCGTCGAAAACCACGACAAGCGATTGAGGTCCCCGCTTATACGGCGAGACGAGACGAAATAGGGCGCGCCCAGCGCCGCATCGAATTGGTCGCCGAGCGCGAGCGCGCGCACAGCGCCTCGATAGGCTTCGAAGGCTCGTACGAATTTCGCGCTCTCCACGGCGTGCGCCAGCAGGACGACCAACGCCGTTCCCATGAGAAATCGTGCTACGAGAACGCCGCGCAGTCGCACCAGAACCGCGCGAATGGGCGCAATACGCGCAACCGGCGCTTGTTCGTCGTCCAAGACGACGAAGACCGCCACGGCCGCAAGATCGCAAACGCCGATCAGCAGAACCGTCCGCATGTAATAGCGATGGTCCGCGTGCAATGCATGATCGAACGACGCCCACCAGACAATGAGCGCGCAACAGACGACGCCCGTCGCGAGATAGTGAGGCGCACCCCATCTCAAGCGCGTAAAGGCGACGTACAGCGCCGCATACGACCCGAGCGCGCTCGCGATGAGCGAAAGGATCGGGCTTTCGAATATCGTTCGGTCGAAAAACTCCGAAGCGGCGCGCACACGCACTTCGCCGAAGTAGCCATCCGGGGGAAAGCAGCGGTCGACCGCGATCCACAGCCCGACCGCAACCACAAAACAGAGCGCCGCGCGGACGAACCTGGCGTCGCGGAGGCCCGACAGAGACGTCGCGCCTGCGACGCCGAACGCGAGCACAAGCCCACCCTCATGCGAGAGCACGAGCCCGCACATCAGGATTGCGAGCACGGTCGCGGAGACAGAGCCGGGCCGCAGCGAAAAGGCGGCGGCTATCGTCGGCCAGAACATGGCATGCGCGATCCACATCTCGGTCGGAAAGCCGAACACCAACGGGCACAGCAGCGCTGTCGACGCGCACGCGAAGACAAAGAAGATACGGCCCGATGTGCGATCGAGCGCATATGTCGCCATCAGCCCCACGGCCGGCGCAGCAAACAGCAGGAGACCGTAGACAAGCACGCCAGCCGGTGCGTCGCCGGTCAGCGCAACGCTCATTTCCCCGGGCCATAGCGTAAGCGCGTAGACCGTCGCGCGCGTAGGTATGTTGCGCCAGTGAAAATCCCAGACGTCGCGGGTCGCGACCGCGTAGGAAAAGATCGATCCGTCCCCGTAGGTCTGCAAATGGAAGGCGGGACCGACAAGCGCGAACAAGGCGGCCGCGCCAACGCCGGCGAAGACCATCACGCGTCTGAGCGACAGGCTCGCGTTCGAAACGCCGCTCACCAGTCCGACATCATTGTTTGGCCGGTTCGGCGGCCGGCATGGTCCAATTCTTGTAATCGGCCTCGCTGACGTCGGGCAGCTTCTTCAGGTAGGAAACGAGCGACCACAGCTCGTCGTCTGACGCGGCGCCCGAAAAGCCGGGCATTCCCGTCATCCGTATGCCGTTCTTGACGACATAGAAGACCTTCGGCGGGGAGAGCTCGCCGACGACTTCCTTCAAATCCGGCGGATCGGGATTCATGCCCTCCGAGAACTTCTGCCATTTGACCCCCGGCGCGCCATGACAATTGACGCAGCCGAGCGTCGCGAAGGCTCGTGCGCCTGCCTTCACGCGCGTCTCCGAGCCGAGGTCCGCAGGCGGCGCGTCAGTCGCATGGCGTGCGATCGAGGCTTCGCGAATGCGCGCGACGACCGCTTTGACCGGCGGCGGATCCTCCCATCCGGTCGCAACGTCGAAATACCCGCCCAACAGAAAAACCATAGCTCCGAGGGCGGCTACGATGGCCAACGCGCCAATGACCGCAAGCACCCGCATGGCGACCCTCCCTCTGCGCGCGCAGGTCGGCGCGCGTCCGATTTGAAGCGGTTTTCAATTATATTGCGCGGGCGCCCCGTCAGGTCCAGCGCCTACCCCCAGAGTTCTGGCGCAGGCGGGTGAACGAGCGATCCATCGTAAACGAGGCCTGGTTCGCGATCCCGCGCCAGCAGAAGGGGACCATCGAGATCGACGAACTGGGCGCGCGGCGCGAGAAGCATGGCGGGAGCCATGGCGAGCGAGGTTCCGACCATGCATCCGACAAACAGCGAGAAGCCGAGCTTCGTCGCCTCTTCGGCCAGCGCCAACGCTTCGGTAAGTCCGCCGGTCTTGTCGAGCTTGATGTTGACCGCGTCGTAACGATCGCGCAACGCCGCAAGGCCCGCCCTGTCGTGCACGCTCTCGTCGGCGCAGACGGGCAGCGGTCGTTTGATGCGCGCAAGCGCAGCATCGCGCCCGGCCGGCAATGGCTGCTCGACCAGGGCGACGCCCGCCGCCGCGCAGGCGGCGAAATGTCCTTCAAGCTGCGCCTCGCTCCACGCCTCATTGGCGTCGACGATCAATTGCGCGTCAGGGGCGGCCGCGCGCACGGCCGCGATACGCTCGGGATCGCCGTCCCCGGCGAGCTTGATCTTGAGAACGGGGCGATGAGCCGCCTTCGCCGCGGCTTCGGCCATCTCCTCGGGCGCGCCGACCGAGATCGTATAGGCCGTCGTCGCCGGCGCAACGCGGTGCAGGCCGGCCATTTGAAAGGCGCGCACGCCGAGCCTCTTGGCGTCGAAATCCCACAGAGCGCAGTCCAGCGCGTTGCGCGCGGCGCCCGCCGGAGACAAATTCTGAAGAGCTGCGCGATCACAGCCGGCCTCGATGGCCGCCCTCGCCGATTCGATTGCGGCGCACACGCTTTCGACGCTTTCGCCATAGCGGCCGTAGGGCACGCACTCGCCGCGGCCGACATGGAGGCCATCGGAAATCGTCGCGACGACCACCACCGCTTCCGTCTTGGCGCCTCGCGAGATCGTGAACTTGCCGGCGATCGGAAAGCGTTCGACGGCGATAGAGAGTCTGCGGCTCATACGGACCCTGACCTGCGACATTCCATGCGGCCTTCGGGCCACGCGCAGCGTCATCCTTACCTGCGGTCGGCCTGCGCGGCGAGTGGGGCGGCGCACTTTCTCGCGCGCGCGAAATATGAGACTTTGCAGCGTTTTCGCGTCGGCCACGCGATTTTCGGGGTTTCATGTCCGCCAAGCCGGGATTCACGATCGACCGCTCCGGCGACGAGACGCGCCTGCGCCTCGGCGGCAGCTGGACGCTCGAATCGGGTGCGGAAATGGAGCGCAGCTCCGACAGCCTGATTGGAGCCGCCGCCGGCGCCCGGTCCGCTGTGATCGATCTCGCCCGCGTCGAGCGCATGGACACCGGCGGCGCCTGGCTCATCGACCGGGCGCGCAAGCTGCTGGAGGCGGCTGGCGTCGCAAGCCGCCTCGAGAATGCGCGTCCCGACCAGGCTACGCTCCTCTCCGAGGCCGGTTGGCGCGTCTTCGAAACGCCGGCGCCCAGAAAGCGCCGTCTGGTGCTCGACCTGCTCGTCGATGTCGGCGCAAGCGTCGCTGGCGCGTGGCGCGACTTCATCGCCGGCATCTCGTTTCTGGGCGAATCGGTGGTGGCGTTGCTGCGCGCGCTCGCGCGCCCTCACCTCTTTCGTATGACCTCCTTGGTCTACCATATCGAGAACTTCGGTCTCCGGTCGGTGCCGATCATTCTCCTGATCAACTTTCTGGTCGGCTGCATCGTCGCGCAGCAGGGCATCTTCCAGCTACGATACTTCGGCGCGGAAACCTTCGCTGTGAACATGATCGGCATCCTGATCCTGCGCGAACTCGGCGTGCTGCTTACTTCGATCATGATCGCCGGCCGCTCGGGTTCCGCGATCACCGCCGAACTCGGCTCCATGAAGATGCGCGAGGAAATCGACGCGATCAAAGTCATGGGTCTCTCGCCGATGGACGTTCTGGTGACGCCGCGATTGCTCGCGTTGATCATCGCCATGCCGTTGCTGACCTTTCTGGCCGACATGGCGGGCGTTTTCGGCGGGCTCGTCGTGTCCTGGGGCTATGCGGGCATGAGCCCCGACGCGTTTCTGTCGCGCCTCCAGACAGCGATTGGCTTCAACACCTTCATGGTCGGCTTGATCAAGGCGCCGTTCATGGCGCTTGTCATCGCGCTGATCGGAGCGATGGAAGGATTGGCCGTCCAAGGGTCAGCGGAATCGCTCGGCCGCCAGGTGACGTCCTCGGTCGTCAAGTCGATCTTCATGGTGATCGTCGTCGACGGGTTGTTCGCCATGTTCTTCGCCGCGATCGAGTACTGACCACATGGCGATGGAACACACGAACGGCGAATTGGGATCGGATACGATCGTTCGCGTGAAGGACCTGGTGGTCGGTTTCGGTCAGAAGCTGATTATGCGCGGCCTCGACCTCGACGTGCGGCGCGGTGAGGTGCTGGGATTCGTCGGCGGTTCGGGACAGGGGAAGTCCGTGCTGACGCGCGCCATTCTCGGCCTGGTGCCCAAGCGTTCGGGCTCGATCGAGGTCTTCGGCAAGGATCTGGATCACATCGACGACGAAGGACGTCGGGAACTTGAGCGCCGCTACGGGGTCATGTTCCAGCATGGCGCCTTGTTTTCCGGCCTCACGGTGAAACAGAACGTGCAAGTGCCGATGCGCGAGCATCTGAAGCTGTCGCAGCGGTTGATGAACGAACTGGCTCTGCTCAAGATCAAGCTTGTCGGCCTGCCGCTCGATGCGGCTGAAAAATTTCCGTCGGAATTGTCCGGCGGCATGATCAAGCGCGCGGCGCTCGCGCGCGCGCTGGCGCTCGATCCGGAGCTCGTCTTCCTCGACGAGCCGACCTCGGGCCTCGACCCGATCGGCGCCGCCGAATTCGACGAACTGATCCAAACCCTCCAGCGCACGTTGGGACTGACGGTCTTCATGGTGACGCACGACCTCGACAGTCTCTATGCGATCTGCGACAGGATAGCGGCGTTGGCTGACGGCAAAGTGATCGCCGAGGGCCCGATGGAGACGATGCTGGCCTCTGAACATCCGTGGCTCCGAGCCTATTTCCACGGAAAGCGCGCCCGGGCGGCGGCGCCGCGCGGCGCCGGCGCGCCGGCAGGAGAGTGAGGAATGGAGACGCGCGCCAATTACGCCCTGATCGGCGCCTTTACTCTGGCCGTCATCCTTGCGGCGTTCGGATTCGTCTTCTGGTTCTCCGGCCCCTCGAAGACGGCCGCCAGGCGCGGCCTGGACGTGGTGTTCAGCGGAACCGTCGCCGGCCTGTCGCGCGGCGGCGCCGTTACATTCAACGGTTTGCGCGTCGGCGACGTGACGACGCTTGGTCTCAACCCCAATGACCCCGGAGAGGTGATCGCGCATATCGACATCGATCGGGCGATGCCGATCAAGACCGATACCCGCGCGCGCCTGGAGATGTCCGGCCTGACCGGCGTCGCCGCACTGGCGCTCTACGGCGGCAGCCCGACGGCCCCCAACCTCATCGCTCAAAAGGGCGAAACGTATCCATCTTTGCGCGCCGACCCCTCGCAGTTTCAGAGCCTTCTGGAGACCGGGCAACGGATCGCAGACCAGCTCGGCGCCTTCATCGATCGAGCAAACAAAGTGCTCGACCAGAACTCCGCCGACATCAACAAGACGGTCTCAAACGTCAAGACCTTCTCCGACGCGCTCGCCCGCAATTCGGACGACGTCGGGTCGATGATCGCAAATCTGAATTCTTCGGCGCGCAAATTCGATACGGCGATGGATAGCGTGAATGCGTTCCTGTCCGATACGAAGGGCGACGCTCGTCGCACCGTCGTCGATGTCGGCGAGGCGGCGCGAGCCTTCAGGAAGGTCGCAGACAATATCGACGCTCGCCTGCGGGAGATTTCGGCGGGCATCGCTCGTTTCGCCGGCCCGGGCCTGCGCCAATACGAGGCGCTGGCCGTCGACGGCCGCAAGACGCTGGACGAGATCAACAAGGCGGTTCGCTCGATCAAGCGCGATCCGAGCCAGGTCATCTTCGGCGGCAAGCCGGATTTGCCGGAATATCGCGGCCGCTGATGCGCAGCACTTGCGCGGACCGGGCGTAATGGTGTTGAAGCGAACGATGATCTTGCGTTTCCCATCCGGCCAGGAAACCGAAGGTTCCGCTCGCCCCGGCGGCGTCCGGGCGCAGGAGCGCGGGCTTGCGCGCCGTCTGCGCGCTTTGGGGGTCGCATTCGCCTGTTCGGCGCTGCTGGCGGGCTGCGGCGGCGCGCAATTCGTCAGCTACGACCTGTCGTCGATTCCATCCGGTTCTCAGGCTGGAGCGATCCGGGGCGTGCTGGCGATCGCCGAACCTCACGCCGACGCAGCCCTCGATTCCGAACGCATCGTGATCCGAACCGGGCCTGATCAACTTGCTTACCTGTCCGGCGCAAAATGGACCGACACGCTCCCGCGTCTCGTGCAGTCGCGACTGATCGCCTCGTTCGAAAACGCCCATATGCTGAAATCCGTCGTCCGCCCGGGAGCCGTGGCGGACTATTCGCTGACAGCCGAAATCCGCCATTTTGAAATTGATGTCGCAAACGACGAGGCGCGGGTTGAGATCGCGGTGCGTTTGCTGGCCGACCGCAGCGGCCGCCCGCTCGCAGGCAAGATATTCGCCGCGTCGGCGCCCGCTCCAAAGACGGCTGACGGCGCTGCAGCGCTTGCGCTCGACGCGGCGCTCGCGGACGCGATGCGCCGCATCGTCGCCTGGACCAGCGGCGCGATCTGACGCGCCATCCGGCCGCTTCCGGCATTTCGCACAAAAAAGGCGGCGCCGAAGCGCCGCCCTAATTTCCTTGCTTTGCAGTTGCCCTCACTCGAACCGCTGCGCGGCGTGGGCGAGCATCGTGTAGACCTTGCCCGTATCGGACACGAGGTAAGATTTCGCCAACGCGCCGTCTCGGTCGTCGCGGCTGACTTCGGACAGAAGACGCTCGAACTCCTGAATGTAGCGATCGATCGTATCCCGGAACTCGCGTTCGCTGCGGTAACGACGACGGATTTCGTCGAAGGCCTGCTGTCCGTGCAACGTATAGAGCCTGCGGCTGAACACGTTTCGCTCGCCGCGACGGTAGCGCTCCCACAGATCGACGACCGCCTCGTGGTCGAGCATGCGCGCGATATCGAGCGACAGAGCGTCGAGCGAGTCGATGGGCTTGGCGGCGGGCTGAGGCGCAGGCCGCGCCGCGGCCTCCTCGTCGCGCGACGCGCGCGCCAGAAGGTCGCTGAGCCAGCCGGAACCACGTTCCGCGGAGGCGGCCTCGGTCGCCGGGCGTGCGGGCGCAGGGGCGGGAATTCGAACGCGCGGCGGCGTCTCCTCCCGCACGGGCTCACGGGCGCGCGGCGGCGCGGCCGGCCGCAGCTCCGCCGGGGCCGCTCCGGCGATGTGGCGCGCAGGCGGCACCGCCGGCGCAGCTTCCACTACATCGTGGCCGCGCCCGGAGCGCGTCACGAAGGCGGTCAGTTCGTTGAGCGCCTTGATCTGGTCGCCGACGATCCGACGCATCGCGTTCGCCTGCTCGGCCGTCTCACGCGGCAGTTCAGCGACGCCGCGCGAAACCTCCTGGCGCGTCGTCTCGAGTTCGCGGCGAATCTCGGCAGTCATCGAACTGATATCCGAAGCCGCCGCAGCGAAACGCTCTGTCGCCTCGCCGAACAGATGCGACATCTGCTCGTTCGCTTGCTCGTAGGCCGCGCGCAACGCAGCGGCGGTGCGCTCGCGTTCGCGCCCGGTCGCAGCGCGAATTTCGCCGAACTGCTGCTCGACAGAGGCCGCCGTCGACTGCGAGGCGTCCGCAAGGAACGTCCCGATCTCGCGCGCCCGCGCCTCCGACTGACGAAAGGCGTTTTCGACAAGGCCGGCGAAGGACGCAAGCACGTTCTCGAAGTCGTCCCGACGGGATTCCAGCTGCGACAGCAGGTTTGCCAGCGACTGACGTCGCGCCTCGAGCGCCTGGTCCAGGTCTCCCTGCGAGCGCGCAAGCTCCGCAGCGCTCTGCTCGAGCGCCACGGAGTGCGTCTCCATCGCGGCCATAACGCTACGCGCGTCGCCGACAGCCGAGCCAGCCGCGTCTGTCACCCGGCCGAGTTCGCCCGAAACCTGTTCGATGACGCTGCGCAAATTGCCCAGCTTTTCGCCGAGAGACGCGTCGAGGGTCGAGAGCCCGCTCGAGGCCTGCCCAACGATCGACTGCAGCGCGACATTGGTCTCGCCGAGACGCTCCAGCACACCGGTCAACTCCGCGCGGATCTTCTCATGCGCGCCGGTGACCGTTCCGACAGACTGACTTGCGCTGGCTTCGATCGCTTCGCGCAGCGCGGCCGTGGACCGGTCGAGAGCAACCGCCACTTCGCCCTGTTTGCGCGCAAGATGCTCCACCACAGCGGAGCCACGGTGCTCGATCGCGTTCGTGACGAGTTCGCCGACGCTGGCGAGTTCCTTCGAGACTTCGTCGCCGCGTGCGGTGAGAAGGTCGATGAGAAGCGCGCCCTTCGTGTCGAAGATGCCATGGAGGTCTGAGGTGCGCGACGACAGTAGCTCCACGAGCCCTTTGCCCCGCTCGTCGATCGACACGCCGAGCGCGCCGAGTTCCTTGTTGAGTTCGGAGTTGATGTCCCCGAGGCGCTGCGTCAGCGCGCCCGACAGTTCGCCGGTGCGCACGTGCAGCATCACATCGAGTTCACGTCGCGCGTCGGACAGGGCGGCGCTGATCTCCTGGATGCGCTGCGTCAGCGTCTCCAGCACCGCATGGCCGCGCGAGTCGATGTCAGCCGACACCGCCTGCAAGCGGTTGACGACGCGATGCTCGAACTGGCCGATCCGTTCGTCCAGCGCGCTCGAAATCTCTTCCGTGCGCGCCTTGATTGCGTCGTGCGCCGTTTCCACGCGCTGATGCAGCGCATCCGCCGCCTCGCGTCCACGAATGTCGATCTCGTGCGACACGGAATCGAGCCGCTTGACGACGCGATCCTCGAACTGAGCGATGCGCCCGTCGAGCGTGGCGGCGATTTCCTCCGCGCGGCCGCCGAGCGTCGAATTGATCTCGCTCGCCTTGGAGCCGAGCGTGTCGCTGATCTCTGTCGAACGCGACAGCAGCGCCGCATCGATTTCCTTCGCCTTCGAATCGAGCGCGAGCGTCACCTCGCGGCCGCCCTCGCCCAGCACACGCGCGATTTCGATCGCACGGCGGGCGAGCGCGTCATTGAAGGTTTGCGACCGCGCTTCCAGGCCGCCGTCGATACGGGCGACCAGTTCGTCGAGCCGTTCAGCGGCTTCGCGCATCTTGTCGCTCGAACGCATTTCGAAGGCGTCGACCTGGGCGACCAGCGTCGCGGCGATCTGATTTGCGCGCTCGCCAAGCTGGGCATTGAAGGCCGATCCATGCACCGTGACGGCCTGCTCGATCGAATCGAGATGGCCGGCGACTTCTTCCGTGAAGCCGCGCGCGTGTTCCGCGATACGATCGGTCGCTTGCTGACCATGTGCGCGCAACGTCGTTTCGAACGCTTCGAGACGAGCGCCCAGCGCATCGTGGAACGCCTGCGAATTGTGCCCGATTTGGCTGACCGCAGCTTCGCCTTGCGAACGGAACTCCGATTCGAACGCGTCGAGGCGCGCTACAAGGTTCGAGCGTACGTCCTCGGCGCGTTGGTCGAACCGGGTCGCAAAAGAATCGCCCCGCAGAGCGAATTCCATTTCGAACGCTTCCATGCGGGCGTTGAGGGACGATTGCAGCCTTTCGGTCCGATCGCCGAAGTCGGATTCGAAAGCCTCCAACCGCGATGCGATCGCGTCGCGCGCCTGCTGGGCGCCGATCTCGATCCGCTCGGCGGCGCTCTGTCCGCCGACCGTCATCGCCGTCTCGACCGCCTCCAGACGCGTGGCCAGATTGGTGGCGATTCGTTCGCCCTGAGAGACGAGACGGTCCGAAGCTTCCCCTTCGTGACGACGCAGCGACTCGACGAAATCGGTCATTTGCGTCGCCATGGTCTCGTTCAGACGGTCGCCATGCGTCGCGATCGCATTGACCGCGTCCGTCGCGGTCGCGGCGAACCGCATGTGCATCTCGTTCGCTCTCGTATCCATCGCCGCAATCGCGCCCGACGACGCTGCGTCGAAGTTCGCGCTGAGCGCGGCGATGTGGTCGCCGAGCGCATGCGTCGCGTCCGAGGCGGCCGCGACAAAGCGGCTCTCCATACCGCCGGTGCGCTCTTCGAGGCCCGCGAGTATTTCGGCCGCCGAATTCGCGAACTTGTCGTGCAGCGCTTCGGTATGCTGCGTAAACGCGGATTGCGCCTGGCCGGTCGCGGAGGCGAGCCGGTCCTCGAGCCCGTCCGCATGCCGGTTCATGGCTTGCACCAGCTCGTCAGTCTTGCCGACGTAGAGCGAAACGACGCGATCGGCATGCGCCTCGAGATCGCCGCGCGCCTTTTCGCGCGCCGTATCGAGACTCGTCGACATGCGGTCGCCGCTTTCCTCGAACGCGCGGGCGGCCTCGGCGACGCGGGTCGCCAAGGCGTCGGCGAGCTTCTCTGCGTTCGACTGAAGCGCGCCTTCGAGCGCGCCGCCATGGACCGTGACGGTCTCGTGAATGCGATCACCGGTCTCCGCGAGGCGGTCGACGAGGCTACGTCCATGACCGTCGATCGTGCTGGCGATCGTATCGCTGAGCGCGCCGAGACGCTTGACGATATCTTCGCTGCGACCTTGCAGGTCCAGCGCCAGCGTCTCGCTGGTCTCGCGCAAGCGTCCGCTCGATTCTTCCAATTTCGAGACAAGCAGGCTCGCAACCGCCTCGCTCGCGCCCCCGAGCTGTCCGGTCACCTGCCGTCCGGTTTCGGACAATCGGTCGACGATCTGGTCGCCCTGCGACGTCAGGCCAGTCAGAATGCGCTCGCCCGTCGCGCCGAGCGACGTCGTTATCTCTTCGCCCTTGGCGCCGAGCGACTGCGTGACGCGAACGCCAGCTTCGCTCACGGATTCGGCCAGCTTGAGCGACGTGTTCGCAAGCGTCTCGGAAATATTCTCGTGGGCGCCGGTCATGGCGCCGCGCACCTTCTCCGCATTGACGAGAATCGCCTCGCGTTCGGACGACAGATCGTCGATCAGCGTGCGGATGCGCCGCTCGTTGTCGGCGTAGGAGCGCTCAAGCGTCGCGACTTCCGACCGCACCATGGTCTCCAGTTCGCTGGCGCGTGCGAGCGCGCGCTCGATGCCGTCGCCCATCGAAGCGACTTCGCGGCGGATCGCCTGCGACAACGTGATGACCTGCTCAGTGGCGATTGTCTCTGGTTCAGCCAGACGAATCGCGACCTCGGTCATCGAGCGGGCGGTCAAACGCATCTCCTGCGTGCGGCGTGCGATGACGGCCAGCAGGAAGAAGAAGGCGACCGGACCGATCAGGGCCAGCACGGCGAGCGCCGGCTCGATCCGCGCGAAATCGCCGCCGAGCAACCAGGCGCGGTTGGCCATGGCCCAGGCCGTCCACAGGCCCGCCCATAACAGGGAGACGACGGTGGCCGCCACATAGGGGCCGGCGCTCGGGCGGACCTGCATGGCCTGCAGAATCTGACCGACGGATCGCCGGTCGTCATTGGCTGGCGGCGTCGCCGGCGCCACCGGCGCGGGACGCGTTTCCGAAGCGGCGGCGGGCTTCTCGGCGGGTTTTGCGTCGGCCGGTTTGGCGTCGGCGAGCGACGCCGAGATCGCCTGGGTCAATTCGTCGTCGCGGATTTCGGGCAGCCGGAGGCCCTTGTCGGCCTCGCCATTGCGCGGTTTGGGCAGTTCGTAGCCGAGCGGTCCCTCGCCCGGCTTGGTTCCCGTCGCGGGCTTGGCCTCGGCTTCCGGCTCGCTCGGATTGAGGTTCAACGCCTCTTCGATCGCCGACAGGGCGGCGCTGGCCGCATCCTGAGCCTTGGGTTGGGTCGCCATCGAACGCCTCTCTTTACATGCGGCTGGCCGCTGCAGGACGGACTCCGCCCGCCTGCGGAACCGTTAACCAATTGTAACTTTAACCTTCGCAGACTTCGAATGAAACAGCTCGCGAAGATTGAGTGAAAACGTCGTTAACGCGGCCTTCACCATCTTTCGCGACTGTGTCCTGAAACCGCCGAAATCAACCGGTTTGACAGCCTCTCGGATCGAATGTTCGCACATGCGGCTTTTCCGGAGCGGTTTGAATATGGAGGGTGATTTGGCCAATACTGCGCGCGCCTATCCCGAGACGACGATGACGGCCGGCCCCGGCGCCGGCGCCGCGGGCGACGACGGATGTCCGATCGACCTCGTCCATCTCGCCAGGCAGACCTTTGGCGAACGCGACCTCGAAGCCGAGCTGTTGCGCCTGTTCGACCGTCAATCAAGCCAGATCCTCGCCCGCTTGATGGATGGTCCGACCTCCGATTTCCGGTGGCGCGCCGACCTCGCGCACACCCTCAAAGGATCGGCGCGCGCGGTCGGCGCGTTCGGCGTCGCCGCCGCCGCCGAGGCCTATGAGCTCGACGCCCGCGTCGGAGCGGACCTCGCCCCCGCGGCGGCAGCGCTCGCGGAAGCCATCGCGGCGGCGCACGCCGCCATCGCGGACCTGCTGGTCGGTTGATTTCAGGCCCCTGCGGCGTCCGCGCGCAGACTCTGCACGGCCCCTCGCCAAAACGTTTTCGGCCCTATAAAGGATGAGCGCCGCGCCCGCATCGGGCTCGCCCGGTGGTCGTCCAAGGCCGTTGTCGGGGGAGGACGGGACTGGTTCGGCGCATCCTTTCAAAGCCGAGGAAAGTTTCGCCCCCATGGCCAAGATCACCTTCGTCGATTCCGATGGCCGTTCCCGCACGGTGGACGCCGAAGCCGGTTCGACCGTGATGGAAACCGCTATCCGCAATTCGATACCGGAAATTCTCGCGGAGTGCGGCGGCGCCTGCGCCTGCGCGACCTGCCACGTCTACGTCGACGAGAAATGGGTCGAAAAGACCGGCAAACCCTCCGCGATGGAAGAGGACATGCTGGACTTCGCCTTCGAGGTTAAGCCGACCTCCCGACTGAGCTGCCAGATCAAGGTCACGCCGGAACTCGACGGTCTGGTCGTGACGACCCCCGGCAAGCAGGGCTGAACGTCGCGCGGCCCCGGCGCCGCGCCCCATGACCAGGAGACAGCAGATGTCCGAAACGATCTCGACCGACGTCGTCATCGTCGGCGCAGGCCCGGCTGGCCTGTTCGCAGTTTTCGAACTCGGCCTGCTGGATATTCGCGCTCACCTGGTCGACATCCTGCCGCGCGCGGGCGGACAGTGCTCCGAACTCTATCCGGAGAAGCCGATCTACGACATTCCGGGCTTCCCGATTGTGACCGGCCAGGCGCTCGTCGACAATCTCATGAAGCAGATCGAGCCGTTCCACCCGACGTTTCATTTCGGCGAAATGGTCGAGGCGCTGGAGACGGTCGGAACGCCCGAGCGGCCCTCGTTCCGCGTGCGGACCGACGCAGGCAAGACTTTCGAATGCAAGTGCGTCGTGATCGCCGCAGGCGGCGGGTCGTTCCAACCCAAGAAGCCGCCGATCGCCGGCATCGACCAATACGAGGGCAAGTCCGTCTTCTACGCGGTGCGCCGCATGGAGGATTTCCGGGACAAGAACGTGATGATCGTCGGCGGAGGCGATTCAGCGCTCGACTGGACCCTCAACCTTCATCCGGTCGCCAAGCGCATCACCCTCGTCCATCGGCGCGACGAGTTCCGCGGCGCGCCCCATTCCGTCAACGCGATGCGCGAACTCGTAGCCACCGGCAAGATGGATCTGGTCATTGGCCAGGTCGGCTCGATCGCCGGTCAGGACGGCGAACTGCGCACCGCGACCGTCAAGGCGAACGACGGCTCCGCGCACGAGATCGCCTGCGAGCGGATGATGCCGTTCTTCGGCCTGACCATGAAACTCGGGCCGATCGCCAACTGGGGTCTCAACCTGCACGAAAACCTCGTGCCGGTGGACACCGAGAAGTTCGAGACGAACGCTCCGGGCATTTTCGCCATTGGCGACATTAATACCTATCCGGGCAAGCTGAAGCTGATACTTTCAGGGTTTCATGAGGGCGCGCTGGCCGCGCAGAAGGTCCACCGCTACGTCTATCCTGATAAAAAGCTGACCTTCCAATACACGACCTCTTCCACAAACCTGCAGAAGAAACTCGGCGTAAGCTGAGCGTAATCAATAGATTTACCATTCGTTAGCCATAAGCGCGCACAATATCTCGCAACGCCTGTCTCCGGCGCGGCGTTCTTGCGAGCAATGGCGGTCATGACGGCGCAAAGTCTCAATACCTTCGGGAGCGAAACAAAACGGCGGCAGGCGTCTGACAAGACCGCCCTGCTGAGCTGGGAGTTCGCGGCGATCGCCGCCCTGCTGGTGCTCTGGCTGTTCTGCCATCCGTATTTCGGCAACAACCGCGGCAGCCTGATTTACACGGCGCGCGCGCTCGCCGATCTCGATCCCGGCGGCGTCGGGCAGGACGCGATGTTTCGCCTCGACGGCCAATCCGCATTTACGGTTTTCACGCCGCTGTTTCGCGATCTGACGGCTGCGCTCGGCGGATCGGCCGCGACCATGGTCGCAGCCCTCTCCGCTACCGTGCTGTTCTTCGCCGCCGTCGTCGCTCTCGCCTGGCAGATGGCCGAAGGGCGCGTCCGGTATGCAATCGTCGTCTTTCTGGCGACCCTGCCCTCCTACTACGGCGGCTACAGAATTTTCCGCTTCGCCGAAGCGAGCGCGACGCCGCGCCCCTTCGCTGAAGCTCTGGTGCTATTCGGCATCGCCGCCCTTCTCGCCCGGCGCAACGGCCTCGCGGTCGTGTGCATGGCGGCCGCCAGCCTCTTGCACCCGATCATGGCGCTCGCCGGCGTCGCGGTTGCGATGGTTTGGCTGATGCTCGAGGACCGCCGGTGGATCTGGGTCGCGGTCGCCGGCGCGGCGGCGATCCTCGGGGCGGCGGCTGCGGGCGTCGCGCCCTTCGATCGCCTGTTTACGACCATCGATCCCGAGTGGAGAGCGATACTGGCGGAACGCAATCCGCATCTTTTTCCAGGTCTCTGGATGAGCGGCACTTACGGACGCAAGATCATGGAGATTGCAATTCTCCTGATCGCCGCGCCCCTCGTTGAACCCCGAACCCGCAATCTGCTTCTTGCGGTCCTGATCGCTGGCTTCCTGGGTTTGGGCGGCGCCTATGCTTTCGGCGAGAAGCTCGGTTCGCTTCTCATCATTCAAGCCCAGACATGGCGCATGATGTGGCTCGTGCTGGTCGTCTGCTGGGCGGCCGCCGCAATCTGCGTGGCGGAGCTTTGGAAACGGGACAACATCGCGCGCCTGACGGTGTTGTTCCTGGCGCTCGCGATCGTATTCCAGGACTTCGACTGGGCGTGCGGCGCCTTCGCGCTGACCGCGCTGGTGCTCAACTACGGCTTGCCATCCGAAAACAAGGCGATTTCCGAGCGCGGCTTTCAATTTGTATTCACGTTCGGCGCGATCGTCTTGTTGCTCGGCCTCGGCTACGCGCAATGGGCGCAGTTCTCGCTCCTGCGCCACATACCGAGCGACATTGTCGGCGAACTGAGACGCACGCTGACGATTTCATACGATAACACGCCGCTGGCGGTGGCCGCGGGAGTCGGCGTCGTCGCCGGATGGCGCCTTTCGAGCCGCGCGGCGATCTCCGTCGCCGCTTTGGTCGGCGCCCTCTTCGCATACGTGTCATGGGACCGTCGGACCGCCGAGAGCCGCTACACCGACGAAAAGGCCCCGTTCGCCGACCTCCGCCACATAACGGCGCCGAAGGCCGGCGAGGTGTATTGGATCAATGGCGTGCGCGAGACCTGGTCGTGGATCGAACGTCCCCACTGGGTCTCGGCGATTCAAGGCGCAAGCATCGTCTTCTCCCGCGACCTCGCCATGCGTTACCGCGACCGCGCGCATCGCGCCATCAACGCGGGCCTTGCAGACGACGAGATCGTCACGCCGCTGACCGAACCACACCTTCACGATCTGCCGCCGATCGACCGCAGCCGGCTCAAGGCGTTCTGCGCGGCTTCGGACGCTCCATCGTGGATCGTCGCGCCTCTGCTGGGAGATCAGCGCGCCGAAGACGGCGAGATCGAATGGACCGCGCCGGTCGAGAAGATCGAAATCATCGACAACAATGGACAGATCGATTGGCGTCGCATTTCGCGCTACGCGCTCATCTCCTGCGCGAAGTGACGGCCTGGCGAAACGAGCGCGGCGGGCGCTCGCGGTTCGCTAAGTAATCCTCCGAAAGCGGCCGCAAAGCTGCGCTTTTCTCAAGACCGCCCGCCCGCCTCCTGTATCGCCGCAAAGATGCGGGAGGGGGTTGCAGGCATGTCGATCGCTCGAACGCCGAGCGCATGGCCCAACGCGTCGATCACTGCGTTGACGACCGCTGGCGTGGAGCCGATCGAGCCCGCCTCGCCAGCGCCCTTGAGGCCAAGCGGATTGGTCGTGGACGGCGTATTGCGCGTCTCGAAGGCGAAAGAGGGCAAATTCTCGGCGCGAGGCGCCTGATAGTCCATGAAGCTGGCCGTGAGCAATTGTCCGCTCGCATCGTAGACGGTCTGCTCCATCAACGCCTGACCGACGCCCTGCGCGACGCCGCCATGCACTTGCCCCTGCAACAGAAGCGGATTGAGCGTCATGCCGAAATCGTCGCACACAGTGTAACGCAGGATCTCGACGACGCCCGTGTCCGGATCGATCTCCAGTTCGCACACGTGCGTGCCGTTCGGATATGTGGCGTCGGGCGGCGTGAAGTCGCCCGCGCCCTTGAGCATATCCGGCGTGGCCTGCGGCAGCCCGGCGATCTCCTCGAATGTGATCGACCGGTCGGTGCCGATCACGCGCGCCGCGCCGTCGGAAAACTCAATGTCGCCAGCCGCCGCTTCGAGCGCGTCGCCGGCCAGCTTTCGCAAGTTCTCAGCCAGCGCCTCCGAAGCGCGCGTCACCATCACAGCGCCGACAGGGATAGAACGCGAGCCGCCGGTGCCGCCGCCTGTCTTGACGATGTCGGTGTCGCCCTGCGCGATGCGAACCCGCGCAGGATCGACGTCGAGATGCTGGCCTACGATCTGCGCATAGGCGGTCGCATGGCCCTGCCCGTTCGACTGTGTGCCGATGACGATGGTGAACGTTCCGTCGCGTTCAAGCGTCACGTCGCCTGTTTCGCCCGCGCCCCAGGCCGTGCATTCGATGTAGCTCGCCATGCCTATTCCGCGCAGCTTTCCGCGCTTTTCGGACTCCGCCCTTCGCGCAGCGAAGCGAGACCATTCCGCGTTCTGCAACGCTTGACGCATGACGCTTTCGAAATCGCCGACATCATAGGTGCGGCCGGTCGGCGTCGCATAAGGCATCTGCGAGACCTTGACGAAATTGCGCGCGCGAATTTCTTCGCGCGCAAGCCCCATGTCATGTGCGCAGACGTCGACGAGCCGCTCCAGAACATAGGCCGCTTCCGGGCGGCCCGCGCCGCGATAGGCGTCCACCGGCACGGTGTGCGTATAGACGGCCGTCACCTGCGCGTGGACCTTGGGAATATCGTAGGGTCCCGTCGCCATGGTCGCTCCGAGCCACGGAATGTACGGCCCGTACTGAGATAAGTAGGCGCCGAGATCGGCGAGAATCTTGACGCGAAGCGCCAGGAATCTTCCGTCGGAGTCGAGCGCCATCTCCGCGGTCGTCACATTGTCGCGCCCCTGCGCGTCCGCGAGAAAATGCTCCGAGCGTTCCGCAACCCATCGCACCGGACGCGCGCATCGTTTCGCCGCCTCAAGCAGCAGCGGATATTCCCGATAAACGAAGCTCTTTGTCCCGAAACCGCCGCCGACGTCGGGGGTGACGACACGAACGCGAGACTCATCGATCTTCATCACGCCGGCGACCGACGCCTGCAAACCGTTCACACCCTGGCTGCACGTCGTCAACGTGTATCGGTCCACGGCTGAGTCATATTCGCCGATCGCCGCGCGCGTCTCCATGTAGTTCGTCACGAGTCGATTATTGACGATCGTGACGGACGAGATTCGATGGGCGCGCTCGAAGAGCGGATCGACATCCTGCGCCGAACCGATCGCATTTTCGTAGGCGACGTTGGTCTCGAGATGCGGCCACACGAGCGGCGCATCGGCCGCCAGCGCGGCGCGCGATCCGACCACAGCGGGCTCGGCTGCGTAGTCGACCATGATGGATTCCGCCGCATCGCGCGCCTGCGCCTCGCTCTCGGCGACAATCATGGCGACCGCATCGCCGACATGCCGGACGCGCTCGCGCGCAAGCAGCGGATAGTCCGGCGTCGCCATCTGCTGGCCGTCGGCGTTCGGCATCGGCGCGAGACAGGGCAACTGTCCGAGATGCGCGACGTCCCCGGCTGTCATCACGAGCGCCACCCCAGGCATTGCGCGCGCCTGTGCGACGTCGATCGAAACGATGCGTGCATGGGCGTGCGGCGACCGCAGGAATACGGCGGTCAAACCGCCCTCCGGCGATATGTCCGCCGTATATCGGCCGGCTCCGGTGATGAATTTCTCGTCTTCGACGCGTCGCACCGGTTGGCCGACGCCAAACTTCATGGGTTTCATCGCGCGCTCCCGACGTTGTCGACTGTCCAGGTTGATGATCTAGCGCGCGCCGGTCCAATTGGCGCCCGGCGCGCATCCTCGCGCATCGGATGACCTTACTTGCCCTTCATCAGATCGCTGATGACCACGAATTTCTCGCCGTCGAACTGCATCAGATAGCCATCCCTCAACGGCGTGTAATCGTCCGGCGTCGTGTTGAGCTCGATGCCGGGCAATAGCAGCGGCGCTTTCACGCCCTTCAGATTCGTCGCCTGTTTCATGATGTTTTCGCGCGTCAGATTGTCGCCGCACTGCTTCAGCAACGCCACGAGCGCTGCGGCGCTGAAATAGGCGTATTCGCCGGAACCGTAGTTCGGATCGACGCCGGGAACGCGCGTCTTGATGAAGTCGACATATGCGTCGAGTTCCGGGTCCTTCTTGGACGGATCGAGCGGCTTGATGGACGCCAGCGTAATGATGTCCTTGGCTGCGTCGAGACCTGCGGGCTTCAGGATCGTCTCGACATTGGCGCAACCGCTCGACAGGAATCGTGTCGGCCGCCAGCCGATTTCCCAAGCCTTGCGGATAGCCTGCGCACAAGCGCGCGGCGTCACCGAGTAGATCAGGAAGACATCGGCCTTCGTAGCGGCGAGCGAAACAACCTGCGAATCGACAGTCGGCTCTGTCACCTCGAACGGCGTCGCCATCAGCAGCCGCTCGGGCGTTTTCGCGAAGGCCTCGTTCACGCCGCGCATGTAGTCTTTGCCGGAATCGTCGTTTTGATAGAGCACGGCGAACCTGGCGTTCGGATTCTTCGCCAGCGCGAACGCAATGTCGAAATTCGCCTCGTTCATGTAGTTCGGCGCCCAAGGCAGCGCGATCGACCAAGGCAGGCCTTTTGGATCGTTCCACTTCGACGCCGATGAGATCAGGAAGATCTGGGGCGTCTTGTTGACGTTCAGGTATTTCGCAATCGCCGACGACGGCGCCGTGCCCATCGTGCCGTAGACGAACGCGACCTGATCGCTTTCAACCAGCCGCTTGGCCGCCTCGACGGTCTTGGGCGGAGCGAACCCGTCGTCGAGCGAGATCATGTTGAGCTTGCGCCCGTTGACGCCGCCCTTCTCGTTGATCATGGCGAAATAGGCCGACATGATCTTGCCGACAGTGCCCAGCGAAGAAGCCGGACCGCTGTAGGGCATGGTGTTGCCAAATTTGATTTCCGTATCCGTGACGCCCGGCCCGTAAGCCTTTTGCGCATTGGCGGATGTCGCAGCGAGCGTCAGGGCGAGCGCGAGCGCGCAGCCGGCGTTGGTTGTCTTCATGCGTTTCCTCCCGACGGGTCTGACGCCCGCGCCGGACGGATTGTCCGACGAAATATCGCGACAATCAACGACCTTTGCGGAACGGCCTGCAGCTCCCATATCTCCGCCATGCTCGACATCGCTCCCACTTTCGTCCTCGACGAGGACGCCCGCGCCGAAACCCATTCCGGCGGCGACGCGGTCCGCTCTATCGACGCGCCGCTGCTCGACGCCTATTCGCGCGCCGTCGCAGACGTGGTCGATACGGTCGGCCCGAGCGTCGTGCGCATCGATCTCGCGCATCGAGACGGTCAGAAATCCGGATCAGGCTCCGGCGTTATCGTGTCGCCCGACGGACTGGTGCTCACCAACAGCCATGTTGTGTCTGCTGGGAAACGCGCTTCCGTAACGACCCTGGACGGCCGGACGTTCGCCGCGCGCGTGCTCGGCGACGACCCGGACACCGACCTTGCGCTCCTCCGCATCGACGCCGACGAGACTTTGCCGGCCGCACGCCTCGGCGATTCCAAACTGCTGCGCCCCGGTCAGATCGCGATCGCGATCGGCAATCCGCTGGGTTTCGACGCTACGGTCACTGCTGGGGTCGTGTCCGCGCTGGGGCGTTCGCTGCGAGCGAAAAACGGGCGGCTGATTGACGACGTGATCCAGACAGACGCTGCGCTCAATCCCGGCAATTCCGGCGGCCCGCTCGTGTCGAGCGCGGGCGAGGTGATCGGGGTCAACACCGCCGTCATCATGGGCGCGCAGGGCATCTGCTTCGCGGTGGCCGCCAACACCGCGCAATTCGTGCTGGGTGAGATCGTCCTGCATGGCCGCGTGCGCCGAGCCTGGCTCGGGGTGGGCGCCGGCACTGTGCCGTTGCCGCGTCGCGTTGCGTTGCGCCTTGGCCTGGACCAGTCGACCGGCGCCGTCGTCACCAATCTCGCGCGCGGCGGTCCCGCCGACGAGGCCGGCGTCCTGACCGGCGACATCATACTGTCGATCGACGGCGCGTCGGTCGCGGGCGCAGACGACATCGTGCGCCTGCTCTCCGCCGACAAGGTCGGCAGGACGATACCGATCGACGTCCTCAGGCGGTCGGATCGCCGCCGGTTCTGGGTCGGACTGAAGGAGAGAGCCCCGGCTTGAGGCCCGGCGGCCTCAGGGGTGACGCAAGGGCTCGCCGGCCGCGGTCCACACGATCATGGACCCGCCGAAATGCGCCTTCACGTCCGGGCGGCCGCCCGTCTGCGCCAGCTCCAGGGCTTTCAGCGTGCGGCGGCCGGACCGGCAATAGAACACGACGCGCTTGTCTTTCGGCAGCGCCGTGATGTCGAACCGCGACAGGGGATTATGGATCGCGCCGGGAATATGGCCTGCCGCCCATTCGTTGTCTTCGCGCACATCGATGAGCACGATGGACTTGTCGGCCAGCCCCTGCTTGACCTCGTCCAGATTGAGTTCTTCCACCACGATCATCGCTACGGCTCCGCAAACGGTTTTGCACTGCAATAGCAAAATCGCGGCCGTGGCAAAAGCGTGACGAAGCGAGCGCTCAGTCGGCGTCCTGGTCGATGACGCCGTCCCGCATGACGACGATCCAGCGCCCGTCGATCTTCTCGATCCGCTTGACGCGACCGACCCCGGGAATCGAGTCCCCCGGACCGACCTCAATCAACCCGTTGCGGGTCTGAACCACGGCGATGCCATTACGCACGCTCCGCAGCACGTAGGCGTTCGGCGCCATCGTCGGATCGGGCGTGCGCAACCCCTGGCGTTGCGGCGGCGCGGGCGTCGAGGGCGAGGAGGCAGCGTGCGACTTGCCGATGGCGCTCGTGACGACAGGGTCCGCTGCAAGCCGCTCGAGCCGCTCGACACGGACGGTCTGCTGCTCGAACCGCGAGGAAATGTCCTTTTCCACCCGGTCGAGCCGTGCGCTGGTCTGCGACGCGGCGGTCGACGCCGCACTGGCGTGCGACTGAGCCGCGCGCAACTCCGCCGCCTGCTTTTGCGTTTGCGCGCGTAGGCTCTGAAGCTCCTGTGTCACCGCCGCAAGCTTCGCGCGCAACTCGCGCTCGGTCGGGGTTTCGGGCGCAGGCTGCGCCGCCCGCTCGGCGGCGAGCCGCTCAGCCCTCAGGTTATGCGCGCCGTCGCGCATCCCAAGATAGGCGCTGCCGGCGATCCCCGCGCCGAGCGCGCCGACCACCGCCGCCTTGGCCCACACGCTGGGGGAAAGTTGCGCCAACGCCGACAGGGCAAGAAACGCCAGTCGACCTTTTCGACTTGATTTCTCTTCCTCGACGGCGACTTCGGGCGTCTTGTCCGCAACCGCAGCGTCGTCGAGTTTCGCGGCGTCCGCAGCCAGCGTCTCCGCGACCTTCTGCAAATGCGCAATCGCCTTGAGCGCGGATTCGCCCGCAGGACCCGCCGCGGAATCCGTCGTCTGCTTGTCGGTTGCGTCCTGCGCGAATTTCACTTCGGCCATAGCGGCGCCGTTTAGAAAAGGTTTCCTCGCCAGCACTGTCGCGCGTCATGGTTAAGGACTTGCTAACGATCGTCTCCCCCGACCGCGGATACGACGCCGCTTACGAGGTTGGCGCCGAGCAGAGCTTCGGCCGACAAGTCTCCGCTATTCGCGGCGCCCGTTAGCGCCTGATCGACGCCCGCGCGCGCAGCCTTCCACGCCGCGACCGCTTCCGCGACAGTCACCGCCTCGAAGCGCAGCGTCGCTCCCGGCCGCATCTGCGCCAAACGGCCGAGATCCGCGGCGATCGCATTCGCAATTTTCGGATAGCCGCCGGTTGGGGCGCGATCGGCCATTTGCACGAAAGGCGCGCCGTCGCCCGGAATCTGGATTGCGCCGAAAGCGATGCCGTCCGAGACGATGTTGAAGCCCTTGGCGTGAGCAATCCGCGGCCCTTCGAGCGCGTAGGCCATGCGGTCGCTCCGCGCGGCGACCCGCCACGGCCCGTCGAGAAACCGTGCGATGTTTTCTGCATCGAAATAGTCGTCCTGCGGACCGAGCACGACGCGGATCGGAGCGATGGCGGACATGTCGCGAACCGGCGCCAGTGCGCGCGGCCGCCCGCTGCTCGCCCGCGCGTCGGCCACATGAATGAGATCGCCGGCCTTGAACCCGCCGCCGCCGACGCCCGTGCGTACGTGCATGGACAACGAGCCGAGTTCGGGCTGCGCGTCGATCCGTCCGGCGAACGCGAGATATCCCCATGCGCCGCTGTCGCCCGCGCGGATCGACAATCGCTGGCGCGGCGCCAGCGTCAGGAAACAGGCCGAAGGCAAAGCGGCGCCGTCGCGCGAAACTCGAAAACCTGGCGCGACCACAGCGACGTCGAGCGATGCGTCCTCGACCATCGCCTCGAACCCGCCGACAGAAATTTCTACCGCCGCCGCATTCGCCTCCCGGCCCGCGGCGCGATTGGCGACCTCATGCGCGAGGACGTCCATCGGCCCGGCCGCGGTCACGCCGTAGCGCAGATACCCCCACCGTCCGCCGTCCTGCAGCGTCACGCCCGGACCCGCCTGCAGGACTTGCAACGTCGCTGTCATGCGAGCGCCTCGCGGCGCGCGACAGGCTCCCCCGCCGCGGCGCGCGCATCGAGCAACGTGAACGCCGCCGCGTCGACCGGCTCGAACAACAGCTCATCGCCGACGTCGACAAGAAACGGTCGCGCGCGCCTCGGCAAGAACATGCGCTCGGGCGTGCGCCCGACGACGTACCAGCCCGTGGGCATGGACGACGTCGCGACGAGCGCAAGCCCGCCGCCGACGAGAATCGCGTTTTCCGGCGTAGGCGGACGAACGGTGGCGCGTCGCGACACCGCGAGTTCATGAGGCAATCCGCCGAGATAGCAGTAGCCCGGCGCAAAGCCGTACATGTAGGCGCGATAGACCGCGCCCGAATGCAGCTCGGCGACGCGCGCCACATCCAATCCCTGCATGGCGGCCAGCTCGGCGATATCCTCCGCGATCGCTGGATCGTAGCAGCAGGGAAATGTCCAGCGCGTCGCCGGCTTCGGCGCTGGCGGATGCGCGGCTTCGAACGCCGCGATCCGCTCGGCGAGCGAATCCCGCGAGATCAGCAACGGGTCGTAGTGGATCATCAAGGATCGATACGTCGGCACCGTCTCGCGGACGCCATCGATCCGGGCTCCGACGATCGCCACGTCCAGAGCGAGCACCTGTCCGTTGATCGCAGGATCGACGGTTGCGCCGAACTCGACGACCAACGCGCGCTCGCCCGCGTCGAGGAGGCGATAGGCTGCATCCTCGGCCATCTCTACCCCGGCGCGAACGCGCGAACGGTCACGCCGGCGGTTCCGAGCGCCGCGCGCACGCGGCGCGCGCTTTCCACCGCATGTGCGGAATCGCCATGCACGCAAATCGAGCCGATGGCCGTCGGAATATGCTTGCCGCTAGCGGTGATGATCGCGCCGGCCTCGACCATCGCCACCATCCGCGCCGCCGCTTCGTCGGGATCGAGGATCATCGCGCCGGCCTGGCCGCGTGGAATGAGATGCCCTTCGTCGGTGTAACCGCGGTCGGCGAAAATTTCCGCAACGCCGACGAGGCCTGTCGTTTGAGCCGCGCGCACCTGCTCGCCCGCCGCGATTGTCAGCCAGACGAGCGATGGATCGACAGCCTTGATCGCGCGTCCGACGGCTTCGGCCGCCGGCCTGTCGACTTCGCAGAGATTTCCGAGCGCGCCGTGACATTTGACGTAGGTGATCCGCGTCCCCGCATAGGTCGCCAACGCCTGCGCGGCGCCGACCTGATAGGCGACGAGCCGTTCGATTTCGCCGGTCGTAAACGGAATACGTCGCCGCCCGAAACCCCAGAGATCCGGAAATCCGGGATGCGCGCCGCACGCGACGCCCTTGGCTTTCGCGCTAGCGAAAGTGCGAGCCATGATTTCGGGATCGCCTGCATGAAAGCCGCAGGCGACGTTGCAGGACGTCACGATGTCGAGCATCGCTTCGTCGTCGCCGCAGGTGTAGGCGCCGAAGCCTTCGGCTATGTCGGAATTGAGATCGACGGTCGTCATGGCTTGCCCGTATACATCGCCGTCCGGCCCCGGACGAGGCTCCTGTCACAACCCCAAATACGCCTTGCGCACGCCGGCGTCGCCGGCGATTTCCGCCGCAGTTCCACTCATCGTGATGCGGCCGGTCTGAAGGACATAGGCGCGGTCGGCGATTTCGAGGCATTCCGTCAAACGCTGCTCGACGATGAGCACCGTCGTGCCGGCCTCGCGGATCGCGGACACCGCGGCGAAGATTTCGTCGACCAGTTTCGGCATGATGCCCTGCGACGGCTCATCCAGCATGAGGAGCTTCGGTCGCGTCATCAGCGCGCGACCGATCGCCAGCATCTGCTGCTCGCCGCCGGACAACGTCTCGGCGCGCTGCGAAAGACGTTCGCCAAGCCGCGGAAACAGGCTCATCACCTGCGCAAGCGGCGCGTCGCGGTCCGACTTCCCGCGGTAGAGATACGACCCGAGTCTCAGATTGTCGCGGACCGACAATCGCGGGAACAGGCGACGATTCTCCGGGACATAAGCGATGCCGCGCGTCGTCACCAGATGCGGCGCGAGCCCGTCGATGCGCTCGCCGAGAAATTCCACGGTCCCGCCGCTCGCCCGCTCCATGCCGACAATGGTCTTGAGGAGCGTCGACTTCCCCGCCCCGTTGGCGCCGGCGACGCACACGATCTCGCCCTGCGCGACATCGATCGACGCTTTCGACAGCGCGATCAGTCCGCCGTAGGCGGTGGAAAGCTCACGCGCTGCGAGCACGGTGGCGCTCCCCGAGATAGGCAGTGATGACACGTTCGTTGCGAACGATGTCGGCCGGCTTGCCCTCCGCGATCACCTTGCCGAGGTCGAGCACGACAGCGCGATCGACCAGCGGCATGACGATCTCCATCACGTGCTCGACCATGACGATCGTGACGCCGCGCGAACGGATGGACCGCACGAGCTCCACGCCCTGCTGCGCCTCCGCGGGCGTCAGCCCGGTCATCGCTTCATCCAGAAGAAGCAGTTTCGGCTCGGTCGCCAGCGCGCGCGCGACTTCCAGCCGCCGCTTCTCCGGCGGGGTCAGTTCGCCGGCGCGCGCGTTTTCCCGCGCCCCGAGCCCCGTAAAGTCGAGAACGTCGCGCGCTTTTTCACGCGCCGCGCGCGCCGACGCCGTCCGGACAAACGCACCGACCATCACGTTTTCGACGACGCTCATCGTCTCGAAGCTCTTCACGACCTGAAATGTGCGCGCAACGCCCAAAGCGCAGCGCGCCGGCGCGCCGAGATCGGTGATATCGCGTCCTGCAAACGAGATCCGCCCTTCCGTCGGCTTGCGCACGCCGGCTATGGCGTTGAACAGCGTCGATTTGCCGGCGCCGTTCGGGCCGATCAGGCCGAGTATCTCGCCCTGGTTCACCTCGATCGACACATCGGCGTTGGCGATCAGGCCGCCGAAACGCTGGGTGAGATTGCGAACCTCGAGCAGCGCGCTCATGACGCGCTCCGCTTGCGCGCGGCCAACGCGCCCACGATGCCCTCCGGACGGCCGAGCGCGATCCCCATCACCAGCAGCCCGTAGACGATAAGGTCGAAACCCTTGCCCGTGCCGCCGGCGTAAGAGCGTGTGAACTCGGTGATCGGAATGAGGATCGCCGCGCCGACCGCCGGTCCCCAGAGCGTGCCGATTCCGCCGAGCACCGCCGGCAAAGCCATCAACAGCGAGAATTGGAAGCTCATCACGCTCTCCGGGTCGATATACGACACGAATTGCGCGTAAAAGCCGCCGCCGATCGCTGTCAGCGCCGCCGAAACCGCCGCCGCCGCCATCTTCGAACGAAACACGTCGACGCCGAGGCTTTCCGCGGCTTCCGAATTGTCCTTCACCGCGCGCCACCAATAGCCCCAACGCGAATCCTCGATGCGCCACGTCACAAGCCAGGCGACGAACGCAAGCCCGAGCGCGAAGTAGAAATACGGCAGCTTCGAGCGTGCGAATTGGAACTTGAGCCATGAATCGCCACGTACGGGGACCTCGATGCCCATCGCGGCGCCGGCGTAATCCCAGTTCAGCATCAGAAGGTAGCCGGCTTCCGCGATGACGATGGTCGCGATGACGAAGTAATGCCCCTTGAGCCGAAAACAGGGATAGCCGACGGCGGCCGCAATGGCCGCGGCGATGGCCGCGCCGGCGGCCATGCCGAACCAGGGCAGCACGCCGAACTTCGTGAACAGCAATTCCGTAGCGTAGGCGCCAAGCCCGAAATAGAGCGCGTGGCCCAATGAAATCTGTCCGCAATAGCCCGACAGGATATTCCAGCTTTGCGACAAGGCGGCGTACATCAACGTGAGCACGAGCACGTTCTGCACGTAGACGTCCTTGACGAACAACGGAAGGCAAGCGACGGCCGCGACGACCGCGACGGCCAGGCCGAGATTGGCGCGCCGGGCGCTGTCGTGCGACGCGGCCATCACAGCGACCCGAACAGGCCGCGCGGCCGCAGGACCACGACCAACAGATACAGGCCGTAAATACCGAGGTACTTGAGCGAGGGCGGCAGAACGAAGGCGGTCCCGGCTTCGACCACCCCGACCAGTATGCCGGCCGCAAAAGCGCCGAACACGCTGCCGAAACCGCCGAGCGCGACCGTCACATAAGCGATGAGCGCGAATGACGCCCCGACATCGGGATAGATATAGAAGAAGATCGCCAGCACCGCGCCCGCGAGCCCGACCAACGCCCCGCCGAGTCCCCAACCGAGCGCAAAGATCCGCTTCTTGTCGATGCCGACCAGCGCCACGGCGCCGGCGTCCTCGCGCGTCGCTTCGAGCGCGCGGCCAAAGTCCGTCTTGTTGATGATCAGCCAGAGACCGCCGAAGGCCGCGAGCGACACCAGCGCGCCGACCAGTTGCGGCGCTGGAAGGAAGACGCCCGCCACCTGCAGCGTCCTTCCGCCGAGCCACGAGTGCGGGATCGAGCGATAATCAGGCGTGAACAACAACTGGGCGAGGCCGCGCATGACAATGGCGAGGCCGAAGGTCGCAAAAATCTGCACCATGCCTGCGTTGGCCGACGCCGACATGGCGAAACGGACGAGCCCGAGATAAACGACGGCGCCGAACACGAACATCGC
Organism: uncultured Rhodoblastus sp.; assembly: GCA_964634325.1. Taxonomy (GTDB): domain Bacteria; phylum Pseudomonadota; class Alphaproteobacteria; order Rhizobiales; family Beijerinckiaceae; genus JAJXWB01. The sequence continues at coordinate 212,753 of CAZWJF010000001.1, read as the reverse complement.
CGCCGCGACGAACGGCGCCGAAGCCAGCGGATCGAGCGCGAAGGCGACGTACAGCCCGAACGACGCGTACATCGCCGTCATCAGGAACTCGCCGTGCGCGAAATTGACGACGTCCATCAGGCCGAAGATCAAGGCGAGCCCGGCGGCGACGAGCCCATAGATCAAGCCCATCAACAGGCCGCTGGCGAGGGATTGCGCGATGGCTTCAGCCGTCATGCCGAGGGCCTCCCGATCGCGTCATTGCAAGGCGGCCCCCAGGGCCGACGCATAGCGCCATCCGCCGATCTGGCCGGAGCCCGGCGGATGGATTGCTTCGCTGCGCTTGCAATGACGGCTCCTGTGATGGCGTCACGGGTCGAAAAGTCGCCTCACCCCTTCATCGGCCAGAGCGGAGCCGCGATCGCCGCCTGTTCCGGGAAGATCGTCACGAACTTCTTGTCGACATATTGCAGCAACACCGGATCGCAGTCGTTGTTCTGTCCCGTCGCGTCGAATTTGATCCGCTTCCACGGCATGATCGTCTTTTCGCCGGGAATGTCGGTGGCGGCGAGTGCGGCGCGAATTTTCTCGCCGTCGGTCGCGCCTGCGCGGTTGATCGCGTCCGCGAGCGTGATCATCGCCATGAATTCGCGCGAGGAATTGTCGTTCAAATCCTTGCCGGCGACCGCTTTGAACATATCGTTGACCTTGCCGACCATCGGCCGCTTCGCCACGAGATCGAGCGAGAATGAACCGCGCGTGATCGCGCCTTGCAGATAGTCGCCGACGGCGTCGTAGAGAGCCTTTTCCGAGAAGCCTGCGGCTTGCGCGACGAGCGCTTTCGGCTTGTAGCCGAGCTCGTGCATCGTACGCACGAGCAGAATGCCGTCGGTCGTGTAGGAGGACGGCATCAAGACGTCGGCGCCGCCCGATTTCAATTGCTGGACTTCCGACGTCAGCGACGGCGAATTGGCGCGGTACTTCACATCGGCGACGATCTTGTAGCCGCGCTCGGCCGCAAGCTTCGTCTGCACATTCGCTGAATCCGTCCCGAAGATCGTGTCCTCGTGGAACAGCGCCAGCGTGTCGATCTTCTGACCCTTCTTGCGAAGGTCATCCATCAGATCGAACATCGCTTTCGAAAACATCTCGTCGTGCGCCGACGCACGGAAAAAGAATTTCAATCCGCGCTGATTCAAGCTCGGCGAGGACGAGTCCGCGCACATGAACGGCACGCCGTAGCGCTCGGCGGTTTGGCTCACGGTCGCCGACACGGCGGAATGATAGCAACCGATCAGCGCAGACACCTTGTCCTGCGTGATCAGACGTTCGGCTTCCGCCCTTCCCTTCTGCGGATCGCCCTGATGGTCGGCGTACACGACCTTGAGTTTCTTGCCGCCGAGACCGGTGAGCCCGACGCCTTTGGCGAGCGGAAGATCGAGATCGGTCGCCGTGTTGACGATAGCGAGCGCGGTTTCGATGGCGTTGCGCGCATCGACGCCTGTCTGCGCGGTGGAGCCGGACATCGGAAAGACCGCGCCGACGACCACCTCGTCTGCGCCTTGCGCCTGCGCACGCCCGGCCATCGCCGCTATCGCGGCGGCCCCAACGACCATTTCTCGCCGATTGAGTCTCATTTCCCGCTCCCAGTCGTTGCGCGCCGCGAAATACGAGCGCGGTTCAGATCACAGCATATTGCCTGTTCTTCAGATCGGTCACCAGCATCGAGCCTGGCGAATGTGTAATCGCAAAGCCCGGTTTGGAGGCGACAAGCGCAGCCTGAGGCGTGACGCCGCACGCCCAGAACACCGGCAACTCGTCATCGCCCACGCTCACGCTGTCGCCGTAATCGGGCTTCTCGATGTCGCTGATTCCGATCGCCTGCGGCAGACCGATATGCACCGGAGCGCCATGCACCGCGGGATAGCGCGACGTGATCTGCACCGCGCGAATGGCGTCGGCGGGTTTGAGCGGCCGCATGGAAACCACCAGCGGCCCATGAAACTTTCCAGCGGGCGCAGTCGCAATATTGGTCCGGAACATCGGAACCTTCTTGTTCTCGACGATATGCCGGATTTCGATCCCGTCCTCGACGAGCGCCTCCTCGAACGAATAGGAACATCCGATCACGAATGAAACCAGATCGTCGCGCCAGAACGCGCGGACGTCGCCCGTTTCCGCAATGCACTCACCGTCGCGCCATACGCGGTAACCCGGCAGATCGGTGCGAATGTCGAGGTCTTCTCCGAGCGCCGGCAGATGCGGATCGCCCGCCTCGCTGACGCCGATGATTGGGCAGGGTTTCGGATTGGCCTGCGCGAAACGCATGAAATCGGCGGCGTCTTCGCGCGGCAGGATGACAAGATTGCCTTGCACGTAGCCGGGCGCGAGACCTGCAGTGGTGCCGACGATCTCGCCGCGTCGGCAGGCGAGGCGCGCCGAGCGACCATCCAAGAGGCGCGCGTTGGTCTTCTGCGTATCCTGCCCGTTTGTCACGCCGCGCTCCCGCCTGACCCCATTGGCGCGATTGTCATCGGCGCGATCCGATAATGTCCAATCGTATTTTTCTATAAGTCTTGATAAGCTATGCTTATCGCCAGGGAGACCCGATGTTCGACTTCCGCGAACTCGAAACCTTCTATTGGGTCGCCTCGCTCGGCTCTTTCCGCGCTGCGGCGGCGCGACTGAACGCAACGCAGCCCGCGATTTCGCAACGGATCGCGGGGCTCGAGGCGTCGCTTGGCGCGCAAGTCCTGACCAGGCAGGCGCGCGTCGTGGCGCCGACCCCGCGCGGCCGCGAATTGCTGGTTTTTGCGGAAAAGCTCCTCGGCCTGCGCGCTGAAATGCTCGCCGCGGTGGGCGACGTGTCTACCGCACGCGGCGTCCTGCGCCTTGGCGTGGCTGAAACTGTCGTCCACACCTGGCTCACGCAATTCCTCAAGGCGGTCCAGGCGCGCTTCCCGTTGCTCGCGCTGGAGATCGAGGTCGACATCTCGCCGAACCTTCGCCAGCGTCTGCGGGTACAGGAACTGGACCTCGCCTTTCTGATCGGCCCGGTCATGGCGCCAAACGCGCGCAGCCTGCCGCTCATGACCTACCCGCTCGCCTTCATTTCGAGCCCGGACATCAAATGGCCGCGCCGGCCCGCGACCATCGAGGAAATCGCCCGTTTTCCGATCGTCACTTTCTCGCGCAACACTCAGCCCTACGCCGCCGTGGCGGCGCTGTTCAACGGGCCGCATAGCCCGCAGACGCGTCTGCACGCCTCCGCCTCGCTCGCCACGGTCGTTCGCATGACTGTCGAGAAACTCGGCGTCGCAGTCATTCCGCCAGCCATCGTCGCGGATGAAATCCGGAGAAGGCAGCTCCGCATCGTACGTTGCGAAGCGCACTTGCCGGACCTCGACTTTCACGCCAGCTGGATGGATCAACCAACCTCACGCACCATCGCCGAAGTCGCGGCGATCGCCGCCCGCATCGCAGGCGAGAGTGACAGCGCGCGCGGCAAGCGGCTAAGGTGAGGCGCGCTTTTTCTTGGAGAGCTGCGTGACGGACTGGCCTTCCGACCTCTTCGCCTGTTTGGCGCGTCACGGCGTCTCGCAGGTGCCCTTTGTGCCGGACGGCGGCCACGTCGCGCTGATCCGGGCTGTGCAGTCCGCCCCGCAGATGAGAGCGATACCTCTTACCACGGAAGAGGAAGGCGTGGCCTTACTGACGGGGTCATGGCTCGGCGGCGCGCGCGGCGTGTTGCTGATGCAATCTAGCGGCGTCGGCAATTGCGTGAACATGTTTTCACTCGTCGCGCAGTGCCGCATCCCGCTCGTCGCATTCGTCACGATGCGCGGCGAATGGGGCGAATTCAATCCCTGGCAGGTTCCGATGAGTCGCGCCACGCGCTCGGTCTGCGAGGCGATGGGCCTGAGCGTGATGCGAGCCGATGCGCCGCAGGATGTCGCGCCGACGGCCGAAGCTGCGCTTTCGCAGGCGTTTGGAGGAGGCACGCCGACCGTCGTCCTTCTCGGACAACGTCTGATCGGCGCAAAGGATTTTCATGCGGAGGACAAACGATGACCGCGCGTCTCGATCGTCGCACCGTCGTCGCGCGCCTTCTTGCGCGCCGCAGCGACAGCCTCGTGGTCACAGGTCTCGGCGCGCCCACCTACGACGTCGCCGCTGCAGGCGACGACGACCGCAACTTCTACCTCTGGGGCGCGATGGGCGGCGCGGCCTTGGTCGGCCTCGGCCTCGCGCTCGCCCAACCGCAAAGATCCGTGGTCGTCATCACCGGCGATGGCGAAATGCTGATGGGGATGGGCGGCTTCGCGACGATTGCGGCTCAATCGCCCGGCAATTTGACCATCGTCGTTCTCGACAATGGCGTCTATGGCGAAACCGGCGGTCAGGCGTCGCACACGCAGCTCGGCGCTGATCTCGCGGGGGTCGCGCGCGCATGCGGGATCGCCGACGCCGCGCACGTCGCGACGATGCTGGCGGTCGACGAACTCGCAGCGAGCCTCGCCCGCCCTGCCGGCGCGACGCGCGTCCGCGTCATCGCAATCGCAGACGAAGAACAACCGCGCGTCATTCCCGAACGCGACGGCGCAGTCCTGAAGGCGCGCTTCCGAAACGCGCTCGGACTGCCGGCGATGTAGCGCAGCGCTACGCGCCTTTCAGCAGTTTCCGAAGCTCGGCTTTCGCCACTTTCTCGAGCGTCGAACGCGGCATGTCCGAGACGATGCGAACTTCGTGAGGGTGTTTGAAGCTCGCGAGCGCGCCCTGGCATGCGGCCATGATTGCTGACGTCAGCGACGATGGATCGCCCGAGCTCTCGTCCGCGATGACAAAGGCGACGGGCGCCTCGTCGAGCATCGGATGCGGCTTGGCGACGATCGCCGCCTCGCGCACGCCGGGCACGCTGAGGATCACGCGTTCGATCTCGGACGCCGCGACATTCTCGCCGCCAACCTTGAGCATGTCCTTGTCGCGGTCTGCAAAGCGGATCGAACCGCATTCCATCAATTGTACGCGGTCGCCCGTCTTGAACAGCCCACGCTCGTCGAAGGAGTCCGCGGTCGCTTGCGGGTTGTTGATATATTCGGAGAACAGCGACAGCCCGCGTACGCCGCGCACTTTCAGATGGCCGGTTTCGCCAGGCGCTACCGGCCGTCCATCGTCGTCCTCGATGTGTATCCCGTATTCCGGCGCCGGCCGCCCGCAGGAGAGAGGCGTGTTCGGCAGATGAACGTCGCCGACGATGCCGTGCGTGATCGTCTCGGTCATGCCCCACCAGCCGACCGTCTTCACGCCAAAATACGCGTCGGTCGGAGGCTCACAGACGGCGCTGCCCCACAATCGATAGAAATGCGCGTCCGGCTTCTCGACATCCATCAGCGCCTTCACGCAGAACGGGATCAACGATGTCCACGTGCAGCGGTTGCGCAGCGAAACGGACCAGAAACGGCTCGCCGAGAAGCGCGGCATGATGACCGCAGTCGCGCCCGCCCACAGCGTCGCCAGGATCGAATAGGCCTGCGCATTCGTGTGAAACAGCGGCAGATAGACCAGATGGACATCGTCCGCGCGCAGGTCTTCATGCACGGCGTTCACGCGCGCGCCCCAGAGCGCGTTGGCGTGCGTCCACAAGACGCCTTTCGGCCGCGACGTCGTGCCCGACGTATATTGCACGCCCATCGGATGCAGCGGATCGACCGCGCGGCTCGGCGCGTCGGTCGCTTCACCGTACAACGCCTCGAAACTGTCCGAGCCGGGCGCATGGCCCGCCGCGGGCGGCGCGCCGTTGTCGTGGGACGTGACCGCGATGAAGCGGAAATCGCTCGAAGCCTTGTTCACGAGGTCGGCGAATTTCGGCTGCGTGATGGCGGCGATGGCGCCGCAATGGCTCGCGAAATATTGCAGTTCGTCCAGCGACGAGCGCGCGTTCGTCGTCACCGGAACCGCGCCGAGATATGCGCACGCATACCAGGCGATCAGCGTCTCCAGACAATTGTCGAGGTGAATCAGAACATATTCGCGCGGCCGCACGCCCCGCCTGACCATGCCCGCGGCGAGCCGCGCGACGCGATCATGGAAGGCCCCGTAGGTCAGCATATCGCCCCGGCCCTCGAACGGCTCCCAGATGAGGAACGGATGATCCTTGCGCGTGCGCGCGCGGATCCGCACGAGTTCGGCCACGTCCAGACCATTGAACGGATGCAGCGGAGGAATGTTCATTCAACCCTTCCAGTATTTGCGTCGGCGCCGGCGCAGCGCCGCCGATTGGCCATCAACAGTCACGAAGTCGCCATGCCAGCGTCGATCACCATGGTCGCGCCGGTGATCATGCGGCTCTCGTCGCTGGCGAGAAACGTGACGAGGTCGGCGATCTCTCGTGTTTCGATGTAACGGCCAAGCCGCATACGTTGCAGGATCAGCGCATGCGCGGCGGTCGGATCGGCCGGAGCCATCCCGCTTTCCAGCTCTTGCATCATGTCGCCTCGCACAGGACCGGGATGAATCGTGTTCACACGGATCTTGCGCGGCGCGGCCTCGATCGCCGCCACACGCATAAGGCCCACGACCGCGTGTTTGCTGGCGACGTAGGCCGCCATGCCGGCGCTGCCGCGCAAGCCGGCGACGGACGACGTGCAAACGATCGAACCGCCGTCCTTCATGACTGGCAGCATGTGCTTCAGACCTAGAAAGACGCCCCGCGCATTGACGGCCATGACGGCGTCGAAGGCGTCGTCGGCGTAGGCGTCGAGCGGCACGACGGCGCCGGCGACGCCCGCATTGTTGAAAAAGATGTCGACGCGCCCGAACAGCGCCTGCGCTTCGGCGGCGTAGCGCGCGACGTCGTCGCCGCGTGTGACGTCCGCCGCCAGTCCATGGGCCGCGTTGCTCGAGAGATCGGACAGCGCCGCGTCGACCCGTTCGGCGTCGCGGTCGACAATCAGCACGCGCGCGCCCTCGCTGAGAAACCGCGCGGCCGCCGCCATGCCGATATTTCCTGAGCCGCCCGTGATCACGGCGGACTTGCCCGCAAGTCGCATCCTCACCCTCCCCCCGGCCGCCGCGCGGCTCTTGTTCGATCCGGTTTCGATCTTGGCGCCGATCCTGAGACGACCTAGTTCTGTTGTCCAGAAGGTTGGACGCGGAGGTTCCATGCAGATCGGTATTGTCGGCCTCGGCCGCATGGGCGCCAACATCGCGCGCCGCCTGATGCGCGCCGGCCATTCCGTCGTTGGCTACAACCGCCACGATGACATTGTGCAGGAACTCTCCAGGGAGGGCATGACGCCCGCGAGCAGCCTCACCGATCTCGTAGAGAAACTCGCGCCGCCGCGCGTCCTTTGGATGATGCTGCCAGCCGGCGAAATAACAGAGCGTTCGATCGAGGAGGCAGCCGGCCTTTGTTCCGTCGGCGACGTCGTCATCGACGGCGGCAACACGTTCTGGCGCGATGATATCGCGCGCGCCAGGAAACTGTCGCATCGCGGCGTGCATTATCTCGACGTCGGCACGTCCGGCGGCGTCTGGGGCCTCGAACGCGGCTACTGCCTGATGATCGGCGGCGAGAGCGCGATCGTCCAACGCCTCGATCCGGTCTTCGCCGCGCTTGCTCCCGGCTCGGGCGACATCGACAGGACGCCTGGCCGCGAGGCGCACAATCCCACAGCCGAGCGCGGATACCTGCATTGCGGTCCGGTCGGCGCGGGCCACTACGTGAAGATGGTGCACAACGGCGTCGAATACGGTTTGATGCAGGCCTACGCCGAAGGTTTCGACCTGCTGCGCCATGCCGGCGACCAAAGCCGTCCTCCGGACGAGCGCTTTGCGATCGACGTCGCCGATGTCGCCGAAGTCTGGCGGCGCGGCTCCGTCGTCACGTCATGGTTGCTCGACTTGACCGCCGCGGCGCTGGCCAAAGACCCTGCGCTCGCCGGTTTTACGGGCAAGGTCGAGGATTCCGGCGAAGGACGCTGGACCGTGCAGGAGGCGGTCGAACAAGCGACGCCCGCGCCTGTGCTGACGGCCGCCCTCTACGCCCGGTTCCGCTCTCGCCAGGAGATGACTTTCGCAGACAAGATTTTGTCGGCCATGCGCAAAGGCTTCGGCGGCCACGGCGAGGCGAAATGACCCGCGTCGCGCCGCCCTGCGTCTTCGTACTGTTTGGGGCCAACGGCGATCTCACGCAGCGCCTCGTTTTTCCTGCGCTCTACAATCTGGCGACGCAGGGGTTGCTTCCTGAAGCCTTCGGCGTGCTTGCGGTGACCCGCAGCCCCTACGCTCTCGAGACGATGCGCGCCCACCTGCGCGAGGGCCTCGAGAAATTCGTAGCCGCCCCGCTCGACGAGAGCATCGCCGCTCATATGCTGGCGCGCGTCCGCATCGCCGTCGCCGACGCCGTTCATCCGGATTCGTTCGCCGAACTGAGAGAGCGCCTCGCCGACCTCGACAAGAGCGTCGGCGCGGGCGGCAATCGCATCTTCTATCTCGCGATTCCGCCCTCCGGCTTTGCGCCGACCGTGCGTGCGCTCGGCGCGGCCGGACTCACCCAGGAGCGTGATGGCGCATTTGCGCGCGTGATCGTTGAAAAGCCGTTTGGCGCCGATCTGGCCTCGGCGATGAAACTCAATGCCGACCTTCGAGAAATCCTCGATGAGGACCAGATTTTCCGCATCGACCACTACCTTGGCAAGGAGACGGTCCAGAACATCCTGATGCTGCGCTTCGCCAACGGCCTGTTCGAGCCGATCTGGAAGCGCGAACATATCGACCACGTTCAGATTACAGTGTCCGAAACAGTGACCATCGGGCGGCGCGGCGCTTTCTATGATGCGACCGGCGCGCTGCGCGACATGGTGCCGAACCATTTGTTTCAACTGCTTTCGCTCGTCGCCATGGAGCCGCCGGCGCGGCTCGACGCCCGCAGCGTACGATCGGAGAAAGCGCGCGCGCTCGACGCCATCCGGATCATGACGCCGCAGGAGGCGCTGGCGAATTCGGTCCGCGGGCAATATGTCGCCGGATCTATCGATGGTAAGAAGACTGCCGGCTACAGCGACGAAGCCGATGTCGCAGCGACGAGTACGACCGAAACGTTTGTGGCGTTGCGCCTGTCGATCGACAATTGGCGCTGGGCTGGCGTTCCGTTCTATTTGCGCACTGGCAAGGCGCTGGCCCGGCGCTACACGGAAGTCGCCATCAAATTCCGTGAGGCGCCGATTTCCATGTTCCGCGGCATGGACCTCGACGGCATGCACTCCAATTATCTCGTGCTTCAGATCGCGCCGGAGGAAGGCGTTACCCTGCAGTTCAACGCCAAGACTCCGGGCCCGAGCCTTTCGATCCAGCCCGTCGCAATGCGTTTCCGCTACGCGGACTTCTTCGACGCCAAGCCTGCGACCGGATACGAGACCCTGCTCTACGACTGCATGATCGGCGACGGCATGCTCTATCAGCGCGCAGACGGCGTGGAAGCAGGATGGCGCGCAGTCGAACCGTTTCTCGACGCATGGCGCGCAGCCGGCGATCAGAAGCTTGCGCTCTATCGCGCCGGCTCGACTGGCCCCACAGAGGCCGACGCGCTGCTCGCGCGCGACGGGCGCAGGTGGCGACAGGCGTCATGACTGCGCCATCGGTCATCTTGCTCATGGGCGTCGCCGGCTCCGGAAAGTCGACCATCGGCGCTGCCCTGTCGCGACGCCTCGACTGGCCGTACGCCGACGCGGACGAATTCCATCCGCCCGCCAATGTCGAAAAAATGCGCGCCGGCCAGCCGCTAACGGACGACGACCGCTGGCCGTGGCTCGCGGCGATATCAGCGCATATCGATCATGTCCGAGCAAGCAAGGGCCATGCGATCGTCTCGTGCAGCGCGTTGAAGCGCGTCTATCGCGACGTCCTGATCGGGGCCCGTGAGGACGTACGCCTCGTGTTGCTCGACGGGACGAAGACCGAAATCCTCGCGCGTATGCGCGCGCGCAAGGACCACTTCATGCCGACGAGCCTGCTCGATAGTCAGTTCGCAACCTTGGAGCGGCCCGGCGCGGACGAGCGACCGATTATCGTCCCCATTGCGGGAGCGCCGGACGACATCGCCGATGCGATCGCTCGCGCGACGATCGAGCGTCAGCGCTAAAATTTAATTTCCAAAAACTCGAAGCAGACAGCGCTCCCGCGTCGCACTTTCAAACCGTTTACGTAGCGACAAAAATTCAATCGATTGATTTGCCTCAAGGTACGCATTCGCACAGCTCGGCTTAGCGACGCGGTTTCGCATCGGTAACTCCGAAACGTTTGGTTTTATCAACCTTTCAGCGCGATGCGAATTGCCCGTTTCTTAATTTATTACGCTGTCTCAATAGGTTAGCGAAACACGCAAGCGGACCGGCCGAATCCGTTCGCACAAAAAGGAAGTGTCGCGCCATGGGGGAAAGTGAGTGTTTTGTTCGAAGCTCGCGCGGAAGCGTCGTTGTCGCATTTGCCGTCTCGGCGCCTGTCGTAGCCCTGCTGGTTTTCGGCGGCCTGGATTACAGCCGCTCTGTCGGGGCGCGCGTCGCGCTCCAGAGCGCGGCCGATTCCGCAGCGCTCGCCCTTGCGCGCAACGCCAATTCATCGACGACGAGCGCCGGCCTGCGAGATCAGGCGTCGTTGGCGCTCGCGGCCGCGGCCGGCAATAGCGGAGCGGCCATCGTCAACGCTTCTCTCTCGGACAACAATTCGCAGGTCTGCATCGCCGCGACTCAGCCAGTGCCGAGCATCGCCGCAGTACTGGTCGGCATTTCATCCATCAACGTATCTGTGACGAGTTGCGCAACCACGAAGGGTGGCGGAGGAGCGTACGAAATCGCGCTCGTTCTCGACAACACAGGCTCGATGTCGGAGTCGGCGGGCGGCCAATCGAAGCTGGATTCCGCGAAAAAGGCCGCGCTGTCGCTGATCAACCAATTGGCCGCCTCCGGCTCGAGCACTTCATTTTCAATCGTGCCGTTTTCGACGTCCGTCAACGTCGGCGCGTCTAATCTCGGCGCAGCTTGGCTCGACACGACCGGACGTTCTTCCATCCATTGGCAGAACTATCAACGACCGGCTTCTGCGCTATGGTCGCCCTCGTCCCGTTTCGAATTGCTGACGCAGATGGGCGCTACCTGGGGCGGTTGCGTGGAAGAGCGCCCGGATCCATTTCTGACAACCGACATACCCGCCTCGCCAGCGCAACCGGACAGTCTGTTTGTTCCTTATCTCTGGCCGGACGAAGGCGACGTCGCCGGAACGGGCGTGGCGTTTCTGCCTGGAACGAACATTGTCGGCTCCGGCCGCGGCGCGAAACTCTATTCGCCCAGCAACTGGGACTTCGGCAACGCCTTGAACAATTACCTCTACGATTTTGGCGGCGTCTGCACTGCAAGCGCTTCGGACGCGTACGAGGCGGCCGACGTGGCGGACCCCGTGTCGCGCGGGAGCGGCGCGACCAAGCTTTGCAAGTACAAAGGCGTTACGGGCGTTTCCTCGAGCGTGTCGTCAAACGGCCCAAATCGCGGGTGTATCAGCAATTCGTTGTTGCCGCTGACGAACAATGCGAGCGCGCTGACCGCGAAGATCAATTCGATGCAGGCAGGCGGCACAACGAACCTCTTGCCCGGCTTCATGTGGGGCTGGCGCACGATCTCGCCAAATGGCCCCTTCACTGGCGCATCCGCCCCGAAGGCGTACAACGTCGCAGGCAATTCGAAGATCATCGTATTTATGACCGACGGCTTCAACAACTGGAGGAGCAACGACGGCTACGCTTACAAATCGGAATATAATTCGCTCGGCTATTATACGAATAACCGGTTGTCCGCGTACGGCGGACCAACCTATCCGCCGCCCTTCGGCGCGCCGGTCTTCGACGGGCCGACCACCGCAAGCAACTGGCGCATGCAGATGGACTCGGCGCTGCTCGCCGCGTGCAACAACGCCAAGACCTCCGGGGTCGTGATCTACACGATCGGCTTCAGCGTTCCGAGCGATCCGATCGACACCGAGGGATTGCAATTGCTCAACAACTGCGCGTCTGGCGCGGACCACGCCTTTGTCGCAAAGGACTCGTCGGCTATCGTCAATGTGTTCAACCAGATCGGCTCGACTCTGGATCGATTGCGCCTGGTGAAATGAGATCGGGTCGAACGCGCCGACTACGCCGCAAGCTCCGTTTCCACCAGTCGCGCCCAGTAGCTCATACCGAACGGAATGGCCTTGTCGCAGAAATCGTATTCGGGGTGATGCAGACCGGCGGTCGGGCCATTGCCGATGCAGATGAAGGCGCCCGGCCTCGCCTCCAGCATGTAGGAAAAGTCCTCCGCGCCCATCACAGGCGGGACGTTGGTCATGACGCGCTCCACGCCGACGATCTCGCGCGCGACGCGCGTCGCGATCTCGGTCTCGGCCGGATGATTGATGGTGACTGGATAACCGTCCTCGAAATCGATCTTGGCCTTGCACGTGTTGAGCGCCGCGACGCCCTTTACGATTTCGTGAAAGCGCTGCTTGGCCAACGCGCGCGTCTCGTTGCGCAGGGCGCGGATCGTGCCGGTCAAGTGCGCGGTTTGCGGAATGATGTTGTTGGCCGTGCCGGCGTGAAACTGCGTCACCGAGACCACGGCCGAATCGACGGGGCCGACGTTGCGTGACGCGATGGTCTGCAAGGCGTTGACCATCTGCGCGCCTGCGACGATCGGATCGACGCAGTCGTGCGGCTGCGCGGCATGGCCGCCATGGCCCGTGATTTCCACCTCGAACCGATCCGCCGAAGCGAGAAACGCGCCTGGCCTGATCGCAAAAACGCCGAGTGGAATTCCAGGCATATTGTGCATGCCGTACACCTGCTCGACGCCAAACCGCTCCATCACCCCGTCCGCGACCATTTCGCGGCCGCCGCCGCCGCCCTCTTCCGCCGGCTGGAAAATCACCACCGCCGACCCGGCGAAATTGCGCGTCTCCGCCAGGTAGCGCGCCGCGCCCAGCAGCATCGCGGTGTGTCCGTCGTGACCGCAGGCGTGCATCTTGCCCGGCGTCTCCGACTTGTAGGAAACGTTGGTCGCTTCGGCGATCGGCAGCGCGTCCATATCGGCGCGCAGCCCGATCGTGCGGCCGGCGCCCTTACGCCCCTTGATCACGCCGACGACCCCTGTCCGGCCGAGACCCGTGACGACTTCGTCGCAGCCGAATTCTTTCAGTTTCTGCTCCACCACGCTCGCCGTGCGATGCACGTCGAACAGAAGTTCGGGATGACGATGCAGATCCTGTCGCCAGAGGGCGACCTCGTCGGCGAGTTCGGCGATGCGATTGACGACGGGCATGACGGCTCCGATTTGATTGCGCCTGCAAGTGCAGACGCAAAGCAAACCCGCAACGAAACATCGCGTCAACCGCGTCGCGACGAATGGCGGCGGCCGGCGCATCGGCGCCGGCCCCGGAAAGACCAAGCGTCGTCAGGCGTCTGGCTTACCCGACGATCTGGACGATCCGATGGCTGGCGGGATCGACAAGCACGATCGTGTCGTTGATGACAGCGTCGCGGTATCCGCGAACGCCATAATCGTCGGGAACGACGTAATATTCGACGCCGTCCGCGGGGAGGATCGCGCCGCCGACGACCGCTCCAGGAACGCCCAGAGCCTTGAATCCGGCGTGAGCGCCTGCTGCAGCGTCGCGACTGACGCTGTCGGCCTTCGCGACGATCGGACTGGAGAGCAGCGCGCCGGCGAGCGCGTAAGAAAATGCTTTGCGCATTGTCGTTCTCCTGATCTCATTGGGAATACGAGCCGGTTAGGCGTCGATCCGCGAACTGGTTCCAGACAATTCAAATCAGGAAACGTCCCATATGCTCATTCCGATCGCCGATGTCCCGCGCTGGTATGCTGAACGCAAGCCTGCTGACACGGTCGCTGTAGCGCATGGCGAAGACCGGCTGACCTGGTCCGAACTCGAAAGGCGCGCCAACGCGCGCGCACGCGTCTTCATGGAACAGGGCGTCAAGCCGGGCGACTTCGTGGCTGTCGGATTGCCGAACTCCAACGCTCTCTACGAAACGACCTTCGCGATCTGGAAATGCGGCGCGACGCCATGCTCGTTGTCTTATCGCCTGCCGCGCGGCGAAGCCTCCGCCATTCTCGAATTGCTGAAACCAGCGCTCGTCGTCGGCGGCGAGGATGACTGGAAGGCGCCCCGACGTCTGCCCGCGGATTTCGCATTCCTGGATCGTTCGGACGAACGGATCGACGCTCCCATCGCGCGCTATTGGAAGGCGATGACGTCAGGCGGTTCGACCGGCCGGCCGAAAGTCATCGTCGACCATCATCCCGCCGTCTTCGACCCCAAGACGCCGCAGCTCCTTCAATTCGAAGGCGTGCGCCTGCTCAATCCCGGTCCGCTTTATCACAACGCACCCTTCATTCTCTCTCACTACGCCTTGTTCGAAGGCGGCCTCGTCGTCGGCATGAAGAAATTCGACGCCGCCGAAGCCTTGGCGCTCATCGAGCGCTGGAAACTCGAATGGGTGAATTTCGTACCGACGATGATGAGCCGCATCTGGGCCCTGCCGACGGCCGAACGCGAGCGCTACGATCTCTCGAGCCTGCGTGTCGTGTTCCACATGGCCGCGCCTATGCCGCCATGGCTCAAGGAAGCGTGGATCGACTGGCTCGGCGCCGAGCGCATCTATGAACTCTATGGCGGCACGGAACGGCAGGCGAATACCGTCATCCCGGGGACCGAATGGCTCAAGCGCAAGGGCTCGGTCGGGCGCGTCGAGATCGGCGCAGCGAAGGTCGTCGGCGACGACGGACAGGATCTGCCGCCGGGCGAAACTGGCGAGATCTACCTCAAGGCGGCGGAAGGCGCCGGCAGCACCTACCATTATCTGGGCGCGGAGCCGAAGCGCACAGCCGACGGTTGGGAATCTCTCGGCGACGTCGGCCGCATCGATGAGGAAGGATACATCTGGCTCGCCGACCGGCGCACCGACATGATCCTGCGCGGCGGCGCCAATGTTTATCCTGCGGAAGTCGAGGCCGCGCTGATCGCGCATCCCGACGTCATGTCCTGCGCGGTCGTCGGCCTGCCGCATCCCGATCTCGGGTCGTCGATCCACGCGGTCCTTCAATTGCGCGACGGTGCGAACGCGGAGGCTGTCGTCGGCGGCATGCCGTCGTTCCTCGCCGACATTCTCAGCCGGCCGAAACATCCCGAGTCTTACGAAGTCGCCAATGAGCCGGTGCGCGACGACGCTGGCAAAGTGCGCCGAACGATGTTGCGCGACGAGCGCGTGCGCTGGTTACAGGAGGGACGCGAGTTTCGCGCGATGGCCGCGCGCGTCTGAGCGCGGCCTAGCCGCCGAAGAATGCGCTCCCCAACGCCTGCAGGACGCCCCATTGCCAAAGCTGCGCCACGGCGGCGAGCACGATGCAGACTGTCGTGATGGTGAAGACGAATCCATCGCGGTCGATCAGGTGTTCGATCGGCGCGTGCTCGACGGGTCGGTCGTCGATGAAGTGGAGATAGAAACCCATGGCGCCCTCCTAAATTAGATCTGCGCCTGAGGTCTTCGATACCACGCTGCCGCTAAAATCCCGATAATGCGGGACCGCTCTAAAGGTTAATGCGCCGGATCGCCTTCAGCCGCCCGGCGCGCCCTGCGTATTTACGTAGAGCGCGTAGAGCGAGCGGCTCGCCGCCATGAACAGCCGATTGCGCCAACGGCCGCCGAAACACAGGTTCGCGCATCGCTCCGGCAGATGGATGCGGCCGATCACGTCTCCGGAAGGCGCAAACACCGTCACGCCGTCATGCCCCTCTCCACCGCCCCAGCCCGCCCATAGATTGCCGTCGACATCGCACCGAAAGCCATCGGGCGCCTGCTCGCCCTCGCCCGCGAAGAACACGCGCCCGTTGACGAGTTTCGTTCCGTCGATCACGTCATAAACGCGAATGCGACGCGGCCGCGTTCCGGATTCCACAATGTAGCAGCGCGTTTCGTCGGGCGAGAAACAAATGCCGTTCGGCTGATCGATATCGTCGGCGACGATTGTCCCGCGACCCGTCGCGGCGTCGACACGATAGACATTCGCGCCTATCTCCTGTTCCGCCTTCTCGCCCTCGTAATATCCGCGAATGCCGAAGGTCGGATCGGTGAACCAGATCGAGCCGTCGTTTGTCACGACGACGTCGTTTGGCGAGTTCAGCCGCTTGCCGTTGACGGCGTCCATCAGGACCGTGATCGAACCGTCGTATTCGGTGCGCGTCACGCGTCGGCCCCTGTGCTCGCAGGTCACGAGCCGTCCCTGACGGTCGCGCGTGTTGCCATTGGCGTTGTGCGAGGTTTGACGGAAAGTCGAAACCGCGCCGGTCGGCTCGTCCCAACGCAGGATACGGTCGTTGGGAATGTCGCTCCACAAGAGGTAGCGTCCGTCGCCGAACCACACCGGGCCTTCGCACCAGCGCGCGCCGGTCCACAACCGCTCGACCGCGGCGTTGAAGATCGTGTAGCGCGCAAAGGACTTGTCGAGGGTTTCGATCGCCGCGTCGGGATAACGCTGGCCGTCCGCTAGCATCCGCGCCTCCCGCTCATGCGCGCCCGATACGGGCGGCGACTGTTCCAATCGCGACGCCGAGCGCGCCGCCGGCGATCATGTCGCTGATCCAGTGATAATCCGCGCCGGCGAGCCCGATCACCACCAGCCCGACCGCGAGCGCATAAAGCGGCCGCCCCCGCGGCCATAGCAGCCAAAGAGTCGCGGCGGCGGCGGCGATCGTCGCCGTATGGCCGGACGGAAAGGCGCTCCAGCCGCTTCCCCCATGAAAGGGGAAGAACCCGAACACGCCATGCGTGATGAAAGACGGGTTGTTGTTGACCCAGGTCTCTGGCCAGGTGCGGCCCAACGCATATTTGAGCTGGTCTTTTGCGGCGAAGGTCACGCACAGCGCCGCTGATGCGCGCAGGAGAACGTCGAGCGTCGGTCCGATCGCCTTGCAGCGCGCAAATCGTAAGACGCCCCACAGTATGACGACCACGGAAAGCCCCTGCGCGATCTCGGAAATATATGTCAGCTTGCGAAACGCGAGTTGATAGCCGTGCAGGTTGGCGTAAGC
The DNA here is from genome assembly GCA_964634325.1 of uncultured Rhodoblastus sp. Classification (GTDB taxonomy): domain Bacteria; phylum Pseudomonadota; class Alphaproteobacteria; order Rhizobiales; family Beijerinckiaceae; genus JAJXWB01. The sequence goes on along the minus strand of CAZWJF010000001.1, from coordinate 195,641 downwards.
GAAACTCGCGAAGGGACGATCCAGAAACAGATACGAGAGGACGATCGCGGCAAGCGCGCCCGCCGTCGCAACGGACCACGCGCGGATCGTGTCGAGGGAGGGAGCGCGTTCTGCGCAGTTCGATCGTTCGGCTTGGGCGCTCATGCGCGCAGCGGACCAGACTTCCGCTCTGCTTTCAAGTCGCGTTCAGGCGGACGCGATGGCTTCGAGCCGGTCCGCCTCGAGGACGCGCACCCCGTCGGGAACGATCACGATCAGCCGGTCGCGCGCCATGCGGTTCAGCGTGCGGCTGACTGTTTCGATCGTCAGACCAAGAAAATCGGCAATGTCCTGTCGGCCCATCGGCAGGTCGATCGTCACCGAAACGCGCCCGGAAATGCGCGCCCATCTTTTCTGCAGGCTCAGCAGGAATGAGGCGATCTTCTCTTCGGCGTCGCGTCTGCCAAGCAGAACCATTTGCTGCTGCGCCAGCGCAAGCTCATGCGTCGCCATGTCGTGCAGTCGCCGCAGCATTTGCGGATGATTGTCCGCGTAATCCGCGAAATTATCGCGCGAGAACCGGCAGACCGTCACCGGCGTGACGGCGTCGGCGCAAAATCCATAACCATCGGCGAGCGCCAACCCGAGGAAGTCGCCCGGCAGCGCGAAGCCGACGATCTGGCGCCGACCGTCCGGCAGGAGTTTGTAGAGGCGAACCACGCCATGGACGACGGTGAAAACATGGCGGACGGGCGTCTCCTGATTGAACAGGACTCCGCGCGCCGGAAAAGTAATGGGGTGATTGAGACGCTGCAGTCCGTGAAAGGCGTCGTCCTCGAGAGACCCGCATACGCTGAGCGCGCGGGATTCGCATCCTCGGCAAAGATCGGCGCATTCGCACGACACGTGCGATCGCGTTTCGCCTGCCGCCAGATGATTCATGCTCTCCCCATTTCGCGCAAATCGGCAAAGTCGCTCTATGCGCCTTTCCCCCGGCTACATTGATTTACAACAAGGACCGTATCCCGCGCCAGCCTTCATTTGTTGAACCTGAGGCGGCATCTCCCGCCGGGAGGCGAGGCCCGAGCCCATGTTCACTGCGAGAGCGCTGAGGTCGAGTGAGGCTCATATGGCCTTTCCGCTCGTCTCATGCCGCTACCCCGCCATCACGCTCGAAAAGTGGACCAGTTACGTCAGGCAGGCGGAGAGCGCCGAAGGCGCAGACCGACTTGTCTGCCTCGTCGACCGTCGCGACCGGCACCACGCGATCTTCAGCTATGGCGTCTCGGACGCCCCCAAGGCGATCAAACGCATGCGGGTCGCCCACATCGCGACGTTCCAGTTGATCGGCGACGCGATCCATCACGCCCTGCACGATGCGCTCGACAGACTGGCCCAGACCCACGGCTGCCGGGAAGTAATCGTCGAGCCATGGACGCCGCTCGGCGCCAGCGGCGCGCCGCTGGTCCGGTCGTTCGCGCCTGCGCGCGCCGGCCGCGTTTTGACGCTCGACGGGGCCCTGTCGGCGACGGGCGGCCTACACTAGCGGAGCGAGCAAGGCGCCGCCCAACGCTGCGGCCAGCAGCGCAAAATCGTGGGCGGCCAGCATCAGGCGCGTCGGCGTCCCCGCGCCGTAAATCCACTGCAGCAACCCGGCGTTGACCAGCGACCAGCCGACGCCGGCGGCCGCCATCGCGACGCCCACCGACACGACGTTCACGCCTGCCGCAAAAAGAACGGCGCCGCCGATCAGCAGCGTCCCGCCGCTGGCCAAAGCGATTTCCGGCCGCAGCTCGGCGCCGGCCAGACGAATGACCGCCGCAGGCGCATACATTGCAACGAGATGCCAAGCGATGACGCCGCCGACGGCGGCGGCGGCGGCGCCGCAAGCGACCAGCGTCGGCGCGGCGCGCGCCATGAGGATGGTCATGACGAACCAAGCGCACGCGCCCGCGACCGTCGCGACAATGAAGCCCCTCGCCGCAGGCGCCGGACGCCCGACCGACTGCGCTGGCGCAAGCGCGTGCGGCAGCGTCACCGCGATCACCAGGGCGATCAGATCGACGGCGCCGGCGGCCGCCAACGTCGCCGCATCCGAATAGGGGCCGGCGAAAGCCGACGCCGCTTGCAGAAGGCTCGGCGCCAGCAGCGCGGCGAGCGCCCCGCCCGCGAAGACGACGCCCCCCCCGCGCGGTCCTACGGCAGTGGCGGCTGCGGCGTGCCGATAGAACAACGCGAATCCATGCGCCAGCCCGAGCCACAACGCGCCGATGCACAGGACGACGAATTGCTGGTGCAGCGCCGCCCACGCCGAGACCACGCCGCCCGCGACGCCGAGACTGGCGCCGAGCGAAAACGCCGCCCGACGTCCGAAGGAGTCGAGCAGGAAGGACGCGGGAAACGTAGCCAGGGCCGCGCCGAGCAGCGTAATGGCGTAGGGCAGCCCCGCCAGTTCCGGCCGCGGCGCGACCGCGGCCGCCGCCAGCGGCAATGCCGCCAGCACCAGCGTTTGGGCGAGAATGGCGAGGCCGAAGCCGGCGGTCAGCCGCACCAGCGCTTCGCCGCCGCGCGTCGCTCCCTCCTCGCCGGGGGCGCAGACGCAATCGAGGCGCCCGGCCCGGCCCGCGGAGGGGTCGAGGTCGGCGTAACTCATTTTCGCGGCCGTTCGCCGACGTCGTCGTCGAACAGCACGCGCGACGCCGCGCCGTCGAGGTCGTCGAACTGCCCGCTGCGCAGCGACCAGACGAAGGCGACAAGCCCCGTCAATCCGAGCAGCAGGGCTATCGGCACGAGAAACAGGAGAATGCTCATGCCGCTGCCCTTAGGTGAGGTTGCGGCCCGTTGCAATCGCCATCCACATCGCCGGTCGGAGCTTGCGACGCGTCCGGCCGCGCCTCGTCCTCGCCTGCGCCGGCCCGCAGGGCGTTGCCAGTCACAAGCAAGGATGACCCGGACATGGCGAGCGCGGCGATCAACGGCGTGACAAATCCGAGGATCGCGAGCGGCACGGCGATGACGTTGTAGACGATCGCGATGGTGAGGTTCTGTCGCATGAGCGTGCTTGCGACACGCGATACGCGCAGCGCGCGCGCGACCGGCGCGAGCCTTTCGCCCAGAAACACCGCATCGGCCGAGGCTTGCGCGACATCCGCCGCGCTGACCGGCGAGAGCGACGCGTGGGCGGCCGCCAGCGCCGGGGCGTCGTTGAACCCGTCTCCGACCATGAGCGTCTTGCGGCCGGCGGCTTTCAGCGCCTCGAGGCGCGCGACCTTGTCTGCTGGACGTGCGCCGCCGCGCCATTCCGCGACGCCCAGAGCCTGCGCGACGGCGCCGGTCGCCTTCGGAGAATCCCCGGAAATGATTTCGATCTCGTACCCGCGTGCGCGCAACCGCGCGACGGTCTCCGCTGCGTCGACCCGCAACGCCTGCCTGATGCGGAAGACGGCCGTCTGATCGCCGCGCCGATAGCAGATGATCGACGCGTCGTCGCCGCGAGCCGCATCCGCCGCCGAAATGTCCAGCCCGCAGAACACTGCGCTGCCGACACGCGCCTCGGCGCCGTCGACCATCGCCGCGACGCCAGCGCCCGGCTCTTCGCGCGCGCCGTCATAAGGCGCGCCGGTCGGGGATTCCTGCGCCAGCGCGCGCGCCAGCGGATGTCGGCTCGATCGTGCGAGCCGCGCAGCCGTCTCGATCAAGTCGGCGGGAAAATCGGCGGCGTTGGCGACACGCGGCTCCGGCAGCGTCAAGGTTCCCGTCTTGTCGAAAACGATCGTATCGGCCTCCGCCAGACGCTCCACGGCGTGCCCGCCATGCAGCAGCACCCCGGAGCGGAACAGCGCGCCGCTCGCCACGACATGCACCGCCGGCACCGCCAGCGCCAGCGCGCACGGACACGTGATGATCAGGACCGCAATGGCGGTGACGATCGCGTCATGCAGGCTCGCGCCCACAGCGAGCCAGCCGAGCGCGGTCGCCAGCGCAGTCAGATGAACGACCGGCGCGTAGATCTTCGATGCGCGTTCGGCGAGGCCGACATACCGGGATCGAGCGCTTGCCGCATTATCGAGGAGGCGCTCGATCTCATCGAGGAAATTTCCGGCGGCCGCGCCGCGCGCACGCACTCGCAGCGCGCCCGTGAAACTGAGGGTTCCCGCGTAGACCTCGGCGCCGGGGCCGATTGCGCGATGCGCCGTTTCGCCCGTGACGATGCTGTCGTCGATCTCACTCTCGCCGGCGACCACCGTTCCATCGACCGGAACGCGCTCGCCGGGTCGAACGAGCACCATGTCGCCCGGCGCGATGCGCGCCGTCGGCACCTGCAGCACCGAGCCGTCCGCATTGACCCGCGCCGCCAACGGCGATCGCAAGGCCGCTATATTGCCCGCAACCGCTCGCGTTCGCTGTCGCATCGACTGTTCGAGATAGCGCCCGACCAGCAGGAAGAAGATCAGCATCAGCGCCGAGTCGAAATAGGCGTGCCGCTGGTGGTTCGCCGTCTCGACGACGCTCATTCCGAGCGCCAGAACGATGCCGAGGGATATCGGCACATCCATGTTGAGAGAGCGGCGCTTGAGCGCGCCGAACGCGCTCGTGAAGAACGGACGTCCGGCGAAAGCCGCAGCCGGCAAGGCGATCAACGCGGAGATCCAGTGGAACATGTCCCGCGTTTCGGACGTGATATCGGACAAATTGCCGGCCCACACGGACACCGACAACAGCATCACGTTCATCGCGGAGAAGCCCGCCACGGCGAGACAACGCAACAGATAGCGCGCGTTTTCAGCCTCCCGCGATTCCGCTTCCGCCAGTTCGAAGGGATGGGCGACGTAGCCCATGCGCCGCAATTGCTCGACAGCGGATGCGGGATCGAGGCCGTCCTCCTTCCAGCCGAGCGCGAGCCGGCTGTTGGAATAATTCACCCGCGCCTGCTGCACGCCGGGAATCTTTTTCATCGCCTGCTCGATCTCGACGATGCAGGCGGCGCAGGTCATGCCGTCGATCGCGAAATCGATCTGGCGGGAGCCGTCGTCGTTATGGCGAACAAAACCCGAGAGATCGACGTCCATCAACATGGCCGCGCCCTAGCGCAGTTTGATCCGGTTTCGGGACTGGAACAGCACCTTGCCGTCGCGCGAGGCGGTCAACTCGAGATCCCAGACGCCCGGCTGCGCCTGCGTCGCGCCTTGATAGGCGCCTCCGCCCGCGTCGCTCAGCTCGATCGGCTTGTCGCGCTTCACGTCCGCCGGCGCCTCCAGCGTGGCGTGCATCTGAAGCCCGGCGAGCGCGGCTCCGGTCGCGTCGCGCGCGGTCACGGCGATGTGCGCCATTCCGTCCGCTTCGCGGTTGACGACGCCGTCGACTTTCCAGCCGCGCGCTTCCTGCTCCCGCGCTTCCTTGATGTCGGAATTGTAGGCGATTCCCTTTTCATAGGGATGCGCGACGACTTCGCCGCGAAAGGTCGACAGCGCATCGTAGATCATGACGCCGTTGACCGCCGCCACCGAGCCGAAGAACAGCACCAGAATGACGAGCACGTGAAATCCGGTGAGTTTCCAGCCGCCCTCCGGCTCGACGTCGCGGCTCGTCTCCGTGCTCGGCAATACAGTCGGCATCTTGCTTTCCTCAGGGTGCGCGGAAGAAGTCCTTCGCGGTCGCGACGACCTTTCCGCTTTCGTCGGTCAGAATGAAGGACAACGGCGTTGAACTGCCCTCCGGCTTTGCGGCGCCGCTGAACACGAGCAGACGGCTCTCACGCGTCTGGTCCGGCCCGATCTCCACATCCTCTCGGCCGCTCGTATTCTTGTCTTCGCCGACGATCTCGATGCGAGAGCCCGGCAGGCCCTGCACCTTGAGAACGAAGCGTCTCTCGACCGGAGCCATATTGGAGAAGCGCACCGTATAACCGTTGCGAATTTCCCCATTCGACAAGGACACGAACAGCGGGTTGCGATCATGGATGACGGCGACCCCTGCGTCGGCGCGCGTAAACAGCTTGCCCGCCATCAGCCCGCCGATGCCCAGAATCAGAACGACGTAAAGCACGGTTCTGACGCGCACCGGACGGAAGACGTTCTCCTTCCCTTCGATCCGACGCCTGATGTTGACATCGGTATCATACGCAATCAAGCGGGCCGGTCGGCCGATCTTGCGCATCACATTGTCGCAAGCGTCGATGCATAGTCCGCACTGGATGCAGCCCATGTTCGGCCCGCCGCGGATGTCGACGCCCGTCGGGCAAACGGCGACGCATTGTCCGCAGTCCACGCAATCGCCGGCCTTGCCGTTGACCGCCCTCAGCGCCTTCGCCTTCTTGACCGACATGCGCGGTTCGCCGCGGTCGTAGCGATAGGTGACGTTGAGCGCGTTCTCGTCCGTCAGCGCGGCCTGAATGCGCGGCCAGGGACACATGTAGACGCAGACCTGCTCACGCATGAAGCCGGCGAGCGTGTAGGTCGTAAAGGTGAGAATGCCGATCCAGATATACGCGATGGCCGGAGCGTGGAACGTCGCAAGCTGCCGCACGAGCGTCGGCGCGTCGTTGAAATAGAGCACCCAGGCGCCGCCCGTCCACCATGCGATGGCGAGCCACAGGGAATGCTTGATGATCTTTTCCGCAACGCGTTGCACGGTCCAAGAACCGGCGTCCTTGCGCATACGCTCACGCCGGTCTCCCTCGGCGAGCCGCTCGATCATCAGGTAAAGATCGGTCCAGACCGTCTGCGGGCACAAATAGCCGCACCAGACACGACCGGCGAGCGCGTTCATCAGGAACAGCGACAAGGCGGCGAGGATCATCAGGCCGGTGATGTAATAGACTTCCTGCGGCCAGATTTCGATGAAGAAGAAGTAGAAGCGGTGATGTTCGAGGTCGACCAGCACAGCCTGGTTCGGCGCGCCCGGTCCACGATCCCATCGCACGAATGGCAGGAGGTAGTAGATGCCCAGAGTGATCGCCAGAATGGCCCACTTGAGCCGCCGGAACGTGCCGTTGACGCTTTGCGGATAAATCTGCTTGCGCGCCTCGTACAAAGGCGCGTCGTCGGAAGCCGCGTGGGCCCCCGAAACGACATGGGCCGGGGAGTTGCGCTCCCCGGCCTGACTTACGTCAATTTGTGTATCCAACTATTTGCCCCCGCCGAGGCTGTGCACATACACAGTCAGCGCCTTGATTGTGGTTGGATCGAGGCGGTCGCCCCACGCCGGCATCTGACCGCCGCCGCCGACCGTAATGCGATGCTCGATCGCCGCGGTCGTGGATCCATACAGCCAGATCTTGTCGGTCAGGTTCGGCGCGCCGAGATCCTGATTGCCCTTGCCGTCGTCCGCATGGCAGGCCGCGCAATTGTCGGCGTAGATCTTCTTGCCCTTCGCGATATCCGCGCCGCCTTCGTTCGAGAGACCCGAGAGCGACCGCACGTATTGCGCGACGTTCTTGATCTCGTCGGCCTTGAGCGTGCCGTCCTTGCCGAAGGCCGGCATGGCGCCCGAACGCGTATCCTTGTCGGCGTCCCAGCGAATGCCGTGCTGCAAGGTCTGCTGGATGTCGGCCAACTTGCCGCCCCACAGCCAGTCGTCGTCGTTCAGGTTCGGATAGCCCGCCGAGCCCTGCGCGCCGGCGCCGTGGCAGGGCGCGCAGTTGTTCGCAAAGGCCGCGCCGCCTTGCGCGCGGGCGATCGCCAGCAATTCAGGATTCTTTTCGATATCTTCGAGCTTGGCGGCCGCGAGCTTGGCTTCGCCAGGACCGCGCAGGGTCTGGAGTTCCTTCAGGTCCTCCACGACGGCCGTACGCGAATTCCAGCCGAAAGCGCCGTTGGTCCAGCCGGTGATTCCCGGCCACGCCGGATAGACGATCCAGTATCCGATCGACCAGATGATCGTGATATAGAACGTCCACAGCCACCAGCGCGGCAGCGGGGTGTTGAGTTCGGCGATCCCGTCCCACTCGTGGCCGGTCGTCGGCGTGCCCGTTCGGGCGTCGACCCTCGGGTCAGTTGCATTGGCCATGTTCATCAATCCTCGATGAGCGGTATCTGGGCGGCCTCATCGAAGCTTTTCTGCTTCGAGGGCCAGAGCGCGTAGGCGACTGCGACGAAGAAGATCGCGGCGAAATAGAGCGATCCCCAGGTCGCCGCGAATTCACGCCAAAAGTGGTAGGAGCTCATGACGCGCCCTCACCGGATGTTGGCTTTGTCGTCGTACAGCTTGAAATCGACCTGCGTTCCCAAGCGCTGCAGATAGGCGATGACGGCGTCGAGCTCGGTGAGCTTGCCCTTGTCCGCGCCGAGGTCGCGAACGATCGCCTTCGAATAGCGCTTCTGGAGGCCAGCCGCGTCCTTGCTGTCCGCCGTGCCCTGAGCGACCGCGTCCTTTTCGGCGCTGTCGATCATTTCCTGCGTGTAGGGCACGCCGACGATCGACAGAACCTTCATCTGATCGCCGAGATGCTTCGTGTCGAGCGGAGTCTTCTCGAGGAAGGGATAGCCCGGCATGATCGACGCCGGAACCACCGAGCGCGGGTTGCGCATGTGGTCGCGATGCCAATCGTCCGAGTACTTGCCGCCGATACGGGCCAGATCCGGGCCGTTACGCTTGGAGCCCCACTGGAAGGGGTGGTCGTACATGCTTTCGGCCGCCAGCGAGTAGTGGCCGTAGCGCTCCACCTCGTCGCGCAGCGGACGAACCATCTGCGAATGGCAGACGTAGCAGCCCTCGCGGACGTAGATGTTGTAGCCCGCCAGCTCGAGGGGCGAATAGGGGCGAACCCCATCCACCTTCTCGATCGTGCTCTTGAGGTAGAACAACGGAACGATCTCGACGAGACCGCCGATGGCGATCATCACGACGATGCCAATGAGAAGAATAATGGAATTCTTCTCGAAGACCGCGTGTTTGTGCCAGAGAGAGGAAGATTGAGCAGTGTTAGCCATTGTTCTTTCTCCTCACTCGGCCGGCGCCAGCGCCGGACGTCCGCTCGGGACTTCCGAAGCTTCCGGCGAAGCGATGGTCTTGTAGATGTTGAAGGCCATGATCAACGCACCGAGGAGGAACATGCCGCCGCCGAGCGCGCGGATCACGTACATCGGGTGCATGGCCTCGACGGTCTCGACGAACGAGTATTCGAGATAGCCCTGCGGGGTGTAAGCGCGCCACATCAGACCCTGCATGATGCCCGCGACCCACATTGAGGAGATGTAGAACACGATGCCGATCGTCCCGAGCCAGAAGTGCCAGTCCACCAGCTTGAGCGAGTAGAGGCCCTTGCGGTTGAACACCCACGGAACCAGGCAGTAGATCGCGCCGAAGGACACGAAGCCCACCCAGCCCAGCGCGCCGGAGTGCACGTGGCCGATCGTCCAGTCCGTATAGTGGCTGAGCGCGTTCACCGCCTTCACCGACATCAGCGGACCTTCGAAGGTCGACATGCCGTAGAAGGCGACCGACACGACCATCATGCGCAGCACGGGATCGGTGCGCAGCTTGTCCCACGCGCCCGACAGCGTCATCAGACCGTTGATCATGCCGCCCCACGAAGGCATCCACAGCATGATCGAGAAGGTCATGCCGAGGGTCTGCGCCCAGTCAGGCAGCGCCGTGTAGTGCAGATGGTGCGGGCCCGCCCAGATGTACAGGAAGATCAGCGCCCAGAAGTGCACGATCGACAAGCGGTACGAATACACCGGCCGCTCGGCGCGCTTCGGAACGAAGTAGTACATGATGGCGAGGAAGCCGGCGGTCAGGAAGAAGCCCACCGCATTGTGGCCGTACCACCACTGAACCATCGCGTCCTGAACGCCCGACCACACGATCACCGACTTCGACGAGAAGATGGAGATCGGGATTTCGGTGTTGTTGCCGAGAACCAGCACCGCGATCGTCACGATGAAGGCCAGGTAGAACCAGTTCGCGACGTAGATGTGCGGCTCAGAGCGCTTGGCCAGCGTGAAGAGGTACACCAGCAGGTAAACCACCCACACGACCACCAGCCACAGGATCGCGTACCATTCCGGCTCCGCATATTCGTGGCTGCGGGTGATGCCGAGCAGATAGCCCGTGCCCGCGATCAGGATGAAGAAGTTGTAGCCGAGCACCACGAACCAGGGAGCGAGATCGCCGGCGATGCGGGCGCGCGAGGTGCGCTGCATCACGTAGAACGACGTCGCGAGCAGGACGTTGCCGCCGAACGCGAAAATCACCGCCGAGGTGTGCAGCGGGCGCAAACGCCCGAAAGCGATCCAGGGCAGGTCGAAATTCAGCGCCGGGAACGCAAGTTGCAGCGCGATGATCAGGCCGACGAGGAATCCGGCGATTCCCCAGAACAGCGCGATCACAGACGTGAACTTGATCGGGCCGTAATTGTAGTTCGGCCGGCCGTCGATCTCCTGCGGCGGATATTCCGCCGGACGCGCGCTGTAGCGCTTGAAGATCGCAATGACGGCCGCGATGCTGCCGAGAGCGAAGAGGGATGCGTGAAAAGCGTATTCGGGAGTCCACGCCTTCGACGCGACGTAGATGGAAAAGAGGGCGAGAGCCGCGAAAACGACCATCAGGCCGAGTTCGCCTACTCGCATGCTTTTCCCGGTTTGAGCTGCTTGCGCCATGAGTTTGCCCTGTTGCGCGAGAATCGTAGCGGCGGGAGCGCGACAAACCTGCCGCGCGCCGTCGCCAAAGTGCATATCGCAGCGCGTTCAGACTTTGACATGCGTCAAGGTGTCGTACGCGCGCTCTCAGCCATTTGGCGGAGACGTTGAGGACAGTTCCATGGCGACGCAGACGGCGCAAATAGCTCAAGATCATGAAAATGCAGTCGATTCCCTCGATGCACTGATCGAACGCTACGGCGGGCGCACCCCGCGCTACACCTCGTATCCGACGGCCGTGCAGTTCACGCCCTCGGTTTCGGCGCGGCAATATGGCGCGTGGTTGAAGACGCTGCGCCGCGATTCGGGCGCAATTTCCGCCTATCTGCACGTGCCCTTTTGCGACCAGATGTGCTGGTACTGCGGTTGCAACACCGCGGTCGTGAACAGGCGTTCGCCGATTCAGGACTACGTCGGCCGCCTGCTCGGCGAAATCGATCTGGTTGCGGCCACCCTGTCCGAACGTCTCGAGATCGGAAATATCCATTTCGGCGGCGGTACGCCCAATATGCTGGCGCCGGACGAAATCGGCGCGATTCTGGCCCGTCTCGCGCAGCGCTTCGACTTCGCGCCCGGCGCGGAAATCGCGGCGGAAATCGATCCCCGCACGCTCACTGAAGACTGGGTGCGCGCAGCCGCCGACGGCGGCATGAACCGTGCGAGCCTCGGCGTGCAGGATTTCGACCCGGACGTCCAGAAGGCGATCAATCGCGACCAGCCCTACGAGGTCGTGGCCCGCGCCGCTGAGCTCTTGCGGCAGACCGGCGTCCATTCGCTCAACATGGACCTCATGTACGGCCTTCCGCGTCAGACGCTGGCGGGCCTGGAGCGCACGATCGATCAGGCGCTCTCTTTGGGGCCGGACCGCCTGTCCCTGTTCGGCTACGCCCACGTGCCGTGGATGAAGGCGCATCAGAAGTTGATTCGCGACGACGAACTTCCGGGGCCGCGCCTGCGGTACGACATGCAGCGCCGCGCCGCCGACCTTCTGGAGGAACGCGGCTGGCGCCGGCTCGGGCTCGATCATTTCGCGCGCGCCGACGACAGCCTGGCCGCCGCTGCGTCCGAAGGCCGCATGCGCCGCAATTTCCAGGGCTACACGACGGACGAGGCGCCGGTCCTCATCGGCTTTGGCGCATCGTCGATCGGCCGCATGCCGCAGGGCTACGTCCAGAACGCGGCGGCCGTGCCTCAGTGGCGCGAAAGGCTCGACAAGGGCGAGTTGCCTGTCGCCCGCGGCGTGGAAATGAGCGCCGACGACCGGTTCCGCGCTGAAATCATCGAACGCCTGATGTGCGACTTCGTCGTCGACCTCGAGGACGTCTGCCGCCGACATGGCAGACAGGTCGAGGAGCTCGAAGACGCGTTCGAGCAAGTCCGGACCATGGAGCAGGACGGCGTCGCCGAAATACATGGCGCGACGGTGCAGGCGACGCACATGGGGCGCGACTTCATCCGGTCGATCTGCGCGGCCTTCGACGCGCATCTCGAGCATGGCGGCGAGCGGCACTCTCGCGGAATCTGAGTTTCACGGCCGCTGCAGCGAGGGCGATGGGACCGGCGTCGGCGGGTCGCGCGTGGAGTCTGTCCGCCCCCCGACTTTGAGCAAGGCGAGCGCCGACAGCAGCAGAACGATCGCGGCGACGATCGGAACGCCGGCCAGCCAGGCCGGCATGAGCCGCTTGCCCGAGCCCCTGCCCTCGAGGTCGCGCGAATTCCCCGGCCGCCTGCCGGAGCTGGGTGAAGGCGGGATCGTGGTCGGCATGCTCGCCCCCCTGTCGCCTGCCTGGATCGCTTGCCAGTCGCCTCTGTCGCCAGGACGAATCGGATCAGACGCCAGATAGGCTCGCCCGTCGCCGCATCAAGCGGCCGCCTTCGAATGGCGGATCAATCCTTTCGATTGGCGAGACGCTCGTGCAGGTTGTTCTTGCGCGCCGCGCCGGCCTCGTCGATTTCCTGAATTTCGACCGACAGCGACAGACCGCGCTTGGCGAATGCGACGGCGGTCTCTTCGGCCAGAGTCGCGAGAACGGCCTTGGATACGCGCGCGCGGGTCGCCTCGTCGCGGCCACGGCCGATGCGAATGAGAATCGCGCAAAACGCGTTTTGCGGATCGCCGTCGGCGATGGCGAAGACGTCCCGTCGCTCGGCGCGCGTACGTACGCCGCCGATCGGGAAAACGCCTGTCTCCAGCACTGTCGCGTGGATACGCTCGATCAGCGCGCGAGGGCTGAGGTCCTCTTCCAGATTGGCGGAATATTCGACGACCACGTGCGGCATTCGCGCCTCCGCCTCATTGCAGGGCCGAAAAGGCGGTCGGCCTCAGGAACGAATTCACGATATTGGAAAGGATCGGCCCATCCTTCTCGCTCTCGGCGCGCTTGGCGATCCATTCCGGATCGGTCGCAAAAGCGGTCCATTTGGTCTCACGTTCGGCCATCGAGTCCCACCGCAGCATATAGGTGAGTTCGAGGTTCGAGGCGCCGACTTCGGTCGTCCAGAACCCCACCGGGTGGATGCCGTGGCGCTTCCACAGCCCGAGCGTCGTGTTCTCGAACCGGGCCAGCAGCGCGGGCATGCGCCCCGGCAGGCAGCGGTAGACCCGCATTTCGTAGATCATGCTTCCTCCGAAGTCTTATGCGGGATCGAGCCCGAGCAGGATCGTCGGCGTATTCGCAGTCCCGTCGCGCAGGGTGCAAACATGCGAGCCAGGGCGACGCCCCTTGCGGATGTCGGACAGGTTGCGGCCATGCGCGAGAAGCCGCGCGCGGGTCGCCGCAAGATCGGGTGCGCGCCATGACAGGCCGCCGAACCAGTCGGGCGATTGCGAGACGCCTGATTTCAGCTCATGCGCGATCTCGACCACCAGGTCGCCGCAACGGAAGAAGATCAGTCGCGCGCCCCATGCGGGGTTGGACCGGTCGAGCCGCATGTCCAGACCGAGACGCGCCCCGTAGAGCGCCACGGCGCGCTCGGGGTCCGGCGTGCGGATCACTACATGGTCGAGCCCGGAGACGCCCGCGTCGGCGGCCGCAACCCCAGGGTTTCGTCTAGCCTCCACCAGCGCCATCTCGACGCCGTGCGTCGCTGGAAGGGCGAGCGAGCAGGCCGGCGCGGCGTCCGCCCCGCCCCTGCCCTCGATCGGCATTGCGAACGACGGCCCGGGCGTCAGCCCGCGCCGCTCGAACAGGTTCGAGGTCTTCGCGAGATCGTCGACGCCGAATGCAATCCGCCAGAGACCCTCGCCGTTCGATCCGAGCCGCGTGCGAACCGCGTCGCCGGCGGCGCCGGGCCCGCTCGGCGCCGTCAAAACGAATCGAACATTCGTGGTCGAGAACCAGACCTGCCGCGCCCCCTCCGTTTCGATCGCGCCGTCCGGCGGCCGTGCGAACAGAGCTTCGTAGTCCGCGACGGCCGTTTCGAGATTCGGCGTCGCGACGACCAGATGATGGATCGAATGGATCATCGGATTTCCAGGACGCCGCGTCGACGCCGTCTATTTTCCGCCCTCGCCGGAGCCGCCGGCGGTCGCGGCTCCTTGCGAGAAAGCCGTGAAGAAATTGCGGAACAGATCGCGGTTGGCGCTCATCAGCGGCATCCACGCCTCGAACAGGCGATCGGGCGAATAGTTCTCCATTTCCTTCATCATCCGCTTCTGCAGCGCGTCCATCATGGCCTCCTGCATCGGCTGTACGTCGGGCAGACCGAAGAATTGCCGCGCCTCCAGGGGCGTGCAATCGATATTGACCGTCACCTTCATGCGCCTGTCCCTTTGCGATCGACCGGCGAGGCAAGCCAGCCGTCTCGATTGCGACGATAGGTCGCCCCAAAGCTTCGCGCAATGTGGGGGCGTTGCGACGAACGCCGGCGCATGCCATGGGATACATATATTCGAATAGGAGAGGTCAATGACCGCAACGCCGCTGCGCAAAGGTTTCAAGCAGATGTTGGCCGAAGCCAACGCGCGCATCGAGACGATCGACGTACAGCATGCCCTCCGCCTCGTCGGCGACCCAAACGTGCAGTTTGTCGACATCCGCGAGGCGCACGAAATCGCTCAAAGCGGCACTTTACCGGGTGCGGTTCATGCGCCGCGCGGCTTCCTGGAATTCATGGCCGACCCGGAGTGCCCGATGCACAAGAGGGAGCTGGCCGGCCGAAAGCTCGTGCTTTTCTGCGCATCGGGCGGGCGTTCGACGCTTGCGGCGAAAACGCTGCTCGACATGGGCATCGAGGACGTGTGCCACGTCGCAGGCGGCATCGCGGCCTGGTCGGCGGCCGGCGGCCCGATCGAAAAATAGGCCCCGGTGCGACTTCAGGGATCGCCGGCGCGCAATTGACAGCATTCGGCGGCTCTGTTTGCATCCCCGCATGCTAGGCCGGTTGCGCCAGATTTACTTTCCAGCCCTCGCCGCCGCGCTCTATGCGGTGGCGGCGATAGGGCTTGGCTTCGCGCACAAGCCAATCTTCCCCGCACATGCCGACTGGGCGGTCGCCGCTATCGCCGAATTCGGCCCGGCCCCGATCTGTGGCGCGTCGCAAGACCATGCGCCGCCCGGCGACCACGCCCACTCGGACCGCTGCGACGCCTGCGCGCTGACCTCGGCGCCTGGACTGCCGCCGCCCGCCCAGGCCGCATTGGTCGCGCCGACTGCTCGCGTGACGAAATGCGAGCCTGCGCAACGTGCGCAATTCAAACCTTCGATCGTCTACGCGCCGAATTCGCGCGGACCGCCGACAGCCTGAAATTTCCGCAGCGGTATGTCGTCGCCGGCGCGCAGCCGTCGCAGACGATGGCGCGCTGCGCGGCGCCTCGCGCCGCATGACCGACCGGCTGCTCACCGCGCCGGCGACCCAATCGATCGACAAGGAACACCTGAAATGAACGCCAAGCTGAAACTCACCCTGTCCTTCGCCGCAGCGATGACCCTCGCCGGCGCCGCCTACGCCGGCGATATCGCCATCGAACATCCCTGGTCTCGGGCGACGGCCACCGGCGCGCCGGTCGGCGCAGGCTATGCGACCATCAAGAACAACGGCGCGACAGCCGACAAGCTTCTGTCGGCGACAGCCGACGTCGCCGGAAAGGTGGAAGTGCACGAGATGACGATGGACAACGGCGTGATGAAAATGCGCCCGATCAACGGCCTCGAAGTGCCGGCCGGCAAGAGCGTCGAACTCAAGCCGGGCGGCTATCACATCATGTTCATGCAGCTGAAGCGTCCACTCGCCGTCGGCGAAACCGTCAAGGGCGTAATGACCTTCGAGAAGGCCGGCGCGGTGCCGGTCGAATACAAGGTCGAGGCGATGGGCGCAAAGCCCATGGACACCAAGGGCATGGACGGTCACAAATCGCACTGATCGCGAGCCGACGCCAATGAAGAAATTGCGCATTGGCCTCTGGATGGCGGCGGCTTTGGCCGCCGTCGTCTTCGGGGGCTTGATTTACTTTGCTTCAAGTCCGAAGCCCGCCGCTATCGGCGGTCCATTCCGATTGAAGAGCCAGACCGGCGAGATCGTCGACAGCGAGGCGCTGAAAGGCAAGCCTTATGCGATCTTCTTCGGTTTCACGCATTGTCCCGAGATCTGCCCGACGACCATGACCGACATGGCGGCGTTGATGGCCAAGCTCGGCGACGAAGCCAAGGACTTCAGGATCTTTTTCGTCAGCGTCGACCCGGAGCGCGATACGCCTGCGGTGCTCAGGGACTATCTCGCGTCGTTCGAGCCGCACGTCGTGGGATTGACGGGAACGCCCGAGGAAATCGCCAAAGTCGCCAAGGAATTCCGGGTCTACTACCGCAAGGTCCCCCTCGATGGCGGCGATTACACGATGGACCATTCCGCCTTCGTCTATCTCATGGGCAAGGACGGCCGGTTCGTGAGCGTGATCGGCTATCAGGAAAAGCCCGATCGCGCTCTGGACAAGCTCAGGAGCCTGATCCAGAAGGGCTGACCGTCACGTCGCCCATTCGTGCACGGGCGCGCCGGAGCGCTGGCCCTCGCAATAGGCGGCCATCATCGACATGAGGTCGCCCTCGCGTCTCTCGATTGCACGCCTTTGCCATACCGCGCCGGTCTGCCGCGACCGTACGCGCGCCTCGACGATATCGAGCAGGCCGCCTTCGTCGATCCCGAATTCCGACAGGCCTTCGCGCGCCATCGGAATCGCGTGCTCCAGAAGCAGCCGATCGGCCGCGATCGCTCCGAGTTCGGGCCAGACTACACGCGCGTCCAGCCCGTCGCGCGCCGCCGTGTAGAAATTGGCGCAGGCGTCGCTGAACGGCATGCGCTCCGCGGTCCGATCCTCGACCAGCGCGCGTGCGAGTCCGATGTAGAGCGCGGCGTTCGCCATCATATCGATCAAACTGGGCCCGGCCGGCAGGACACGATGTTCGATCCGCAGATGCGGAGCGCCATCTTCCTCGAAGCCGACCAGCGGCCTGTTCCAGCGCCAGATCACACCGTTGTGCAGGCGCAGATGCCGCATTTCCCCAACCGGCCCGTCGAACGTCATCGGCAACAGCGGATTGTAGATGCGCGCATTCTCGTCGAAGACGTCGAACAGCGAATGCAGCGCGTAACCAGATCCCATCGAAACGCGTGGCGGACCCGGCACGACGACCGCCTGCTCGAACAGCGCGATGCGCGTCTCCTCCCACAGCGACTTCCCGAAGAGGAACGGCGCGTTTCCGCAAGCTGCGAGGATCGGCCCGGACGCGGCGATCGAGGCGTTGTAATAGCGATGCGCCACGTGCGCAGGCGTCTTGAGATGGATCTGGAATGAGGTCGTCGCGGCTTCGAGCATCACATCGCGGTGTTCCGAAACGAGGCTCTCGCGGCCGGAGATTTCGACGCGCAGCGCATGGCCGCTCCGGCGGCGCAGGACCTCGCGGTTGAGCGCGTAGTAGCGATTGAGCGGCGACATGTTGGCGAGCGTCATGTCGGCGTCGCGGATGGTGGGCAACGTGCCGATCATCACGAGATTGGCGTCGTGCGCGTGGGCGACGGCGTTGCAACGCGCCCACAGATCCCGCAACGCCTCGAGCCCGCGCGACAGCGCATCGGCGCGCAGCGGCAGAGGATCGCAATTCAGCTCGACGTTGAAGCGGGACAATTCCGGCACGACAAGCGGATCGTCGAGCGCGGCGAGAACCTCCGCATTGATCGGCGCGGGGAAATAATTGTGATCGAGAATCCAGGTTTCGATCTCGAAGCCGAGAACGTATCCATCCTGCGAAAGTCCATGACGCGCGAACAGGCTCTTGAGATGCGCGGTTTCGCGCGCAAGGCGCTCGGCGAACAGCGCCTCGTCCTCGCGTGAAAATCCCTGCGATTCGATCTCCTCGCCCATCGCCGCCCCGTCGACGCGCGCAGTGTAGCGGCAGGCGTCGGGAAACTACAAAGGGCCGGATCGACAATCCGGCGGCGCGTTCATTCACGAAGCGAGGAAAGTCGGCCGCTAGCCTTTCCCGCGCAACCGCGGCGCCGCGTGCGGACGCGGGTTGACCGGCGTCGCGCCGAACCGCGCGGGATGGCGCGCCGCGCGCAACCGTCCGAGATCGCCAGCGTCGATCTCGACGAAACTGCCGTTTTCCATCGCCTGCGGATCGGTCAGCAGCTCCTCGCGCAAATTGACCCGCGCGCCCGGCGCATCCTCCTGCGCGAGCCGCGCGTCGAGTTCCGCCGTGGTCCATGCGGCGACTTTCGCCTCCATCGCCTCGCGATAGGGGACGCGATTGGCCATCCGCAGCGTCGGCGTCGCGAAGCGCGGGTCGGCGGCGATTTCGGGCGCATCGAGCGCCCGGCAAAGCGCTTCGAATTCGACCTGCTGCAAGGCGGACAGCGATACGTAGCCGTCGCGGGTGCGCCACAGCCGATAGCTTGTCGAAACCTCCGGCGCGGGATCCGGCGGATCGTCGAGAAAGGCCTGGTTCCACATGCCTTCCGGCCAGTTGAAGGCGATGGCTACGTCGAACATGTTGACCTCGACATGCTGTCCGACGCCGGTCGTCGCGCGCGAAACAAGCGCCGCCGTGATCGCCTGCGCGGCGATGAGCGCAGTGACCTTGTCGCAGACATAGGAGCGAACCAGTTCCGGCTCGCCCGAGGGTCCGGCCTGGCAGGCCGCGAACCCGGCGAGCGCCTGCAGGACGGAATCGTAGGCACGCGATTTCGCGCGGGGGCCGTGCGGGCCGAAACCGGAAATCGAGCAATAGACGAGACGCGGGTTGCGTTGGGCGACGGCCGCGTAGCCGAAGCCCAGGCGCTCCGCCACGCCCGGCCGGAAATTCTGCACGAGCACGTCGGCCTTCTCGATTTCGGCCCAGACGCGTTCGCGGTCCTCCGCGTTCTTGAGGTCGGCGACGACGCCGCGTTTGCCGCGATTGGCTGCAAAATAGAGCGCGCTCATATCCTCCTTGCGCGGTCCGATCAGCCGCGAGGGGTCGCCCTTGGAATCCTCGATCTTGACGACCTCCGCGCCCTGATCGGCGAGCCAGGCGGCCGCCAGCGGCCCGGATATCACCTGACTCATGTCGACGACGCGCACGCCTTTCAGCGGTCCCATATGTTTCCCCTCGTCGGCGTCGTCGCGCCCGGCGCGACGGATGCGCTTGTTGTTTCGAACTGCGAAATTAGATCGGCGTCCCGCGGACGCGCCCGCAGCGCTTGCTCACAGGCAAGAGAACCGATCCGCCGCCGTTTGCCAAGCTGTCCGACAAAATCCGCCGATAATCAGGCAATCCGAACTTTACCCGGAGCGCGCGCTCTGCCAGTTTGCGCGCCACGACATACCAATAGGAGAAACGCCATGGGCCAGAACGGTCTGCGCCGCGCCGCCATCGTCTCGCCGATCCGCACGGCGGTCGGCAAATTCCAGGGCGCGCTGTCGTCCATTCAGGCTGGCGACCTTGGCGCTATCGTGCTGAAGGAATTGGTCGCGCGGACCAAGATCGACCCGGAGAAGATCGACGACGTCGTCTATGCGCAAGGCTATGGCAACGGCGAAGCGCCCTGCATCGCGCGCTGGTCGGCGCTCGCCGCCGATCTGCCGATATCCGTGCCCGGCTACCAACTCGACCGCCGTTGCGGCTCTGGGCTCCAGGCCGTGATCGACGCGGCGATGATGGTGCAGACGGGCGCGGCCGACGTCGTCGTCGCTGGCGGCGTCGAGAGCATGAGCAATGTCGAATATTATTCGACCGACATGCGCAACGGCGCACGCTCGGGATCAGTGACGCTGCACGATCGTCTCACGCGCGGCCGCGTGATGAGCCAGCCCATCAGCCGCTTCGGCGTCATATCCGGCATGATCGAGACAGCGGAAAATCTCGCGCGCGATTACCAGATCAGCCGCGAGGCCTGCGACGCCTACGCCGTGAAGAGCCACCAGCGCGCGACGCAAGCGTGGAAGGACGACAAGTTCGCCGACGAACTCGTGCCCGTCGCTGTGCCGCAACGAAAGGGCGACCCCAAAGTCTTCGCGCATGACGAAGGCTATCGCGCCGACGCGACGATGGAGACGCTCGGCGCCCTTCGCGCGATCGAGAAGGGCGGCGTGGTGACGGCCGGCAACGCCAGCCAGCAGAACGACGCAGCGGCCGCCTGCCTTGTCGTGGCCGAAGACCAGCTCGAGAAGCTCGGCCTCGAGCCGATGGGCTGGTTCGTTGGCTGGGCGGCGGCCGGTTGCGATCCCTCGCGCATGGGCATCGGTCCGGTGCCGGCGGTCGAGCGTCTGTTCGCCCGCACCGGCATGAAGTGGAACGACATCGACCTGGTTGAACTCAACGAGGCGTTCGCGAGCCAGGTGCTCGCGGTGCTCAAGGGCTGGGGCTGGTCGGAGGACGACTCGCGCCGCGACATTCTCAACGTCAACGGCTCCGGCATTTCGCTCGGCCATCCGATCGGCGCGACCGGCGTGCGCATTCTCGCCAATCTCATGCACGAGATGAAGCGGCGCCAATCAAGGTTCGGTCTGGAGACGATGTGCATCGGCGGCGGTCAGGGCATCGCTGCGGTATTCGAGCGAGCTGCGTAAGCGCGCCGCCCATGCGTCTTCTCCCCTCCCCTCTTGGGCAGGGGCGAAGCCCGCCCTACTCCGCCCCCTCGACAAACTGCGGAAAGTATTTCCTCAGCGTCGGCCCGTCGGCGCGCCACGACCAGCAGCCGTCCACGAAATAGGGTTTCTGCGCGCGCGTATTCTTCCTGTCCGCGCTCAGGGTCTCCATGTCGCGATACGACATGGATTGGAACAACGTCGTGATCGCAGGGCCGATCAGTTCGGTCAGATGCGTGCAGGCCGCGCGCTTGTCGAGCCGCGCGCGCACCGCCGCGCGCCAGCCGCCGCCGAGTTTCAATCCCACCAGCGCCGCCACGCGCGGCGGCACGTCGTTGCAAGTGGCGTAAGGCACGTCGTCCATGGCGGCCGACGCTTCCACGATCACCAGATGATCGTCGACCGCGAGGCGGATCGACATCTTGTGCACGGGATCGCCCGGCTGACGGCGCCCGCGCTCGAAATCGTCATGCGCGAACGGCTTGACGTCGAGCAGCGCGGCCTCGACCTCCCACAGGCCGTCCTCGCGCAGATAGCCCTCGCATTGCACGGTGCGGCTGTGGATGTGGCGACGGGCGACGGGTTGCGGCAATGGCATGGGGCCTCGCGGAAGATGCAGGAGATGATCTTGCATCGCGCGTCGCGCCGCCCGCGTCAAACGCTCCGGTTCAGTACTTGATCGACGAGCGCAGTCCGAGCACGAGGGCGTTGCGCGCCGCGCGCTGACCCAATGGATCGGTCGGATCGACGACGTGCCCGCCGGGATGCATGACGTACTGGATGTTCGGCTGAAGGTTCCAGCCAGGGACGATTTGGATCGAATAGGTGGCCTGCAAAAGCGCCTCGTAATCGTGGATTGGCCCGAACGACGCCGAGAACAGACGCGTATCCCAGTCGTTCGCCTGTATGCCCGGGCTGATCCGGGCGTAAGCCCCCATGAACCCGAACTGGTCGTTTGGCCGGCCGGGCAAGAGCCCCACGAAGTTCACGCCGCCGTCGAAATAGAAACTGACCTGATTGCGGTCGCCCGGCGCGCCAGCGATGCGGCCATAGACGAATATGCCCTTATCGGCGTCGTCCTTTTCTTTGCCGGGACGGTAGATCTGCTGATCGAACGTGGCGTACAGGCCGTGATCGCCGCGATGCTGAAAGCCGAGACCGACGCTGGCGGGGCTGGCGAGCGGCACGCCGAAAATATCGAACCGCTTGTCGGCGAAGCGCCCGAAATGCTTCCAGCCGCCGATCCGCGTATGTCCGGTCAGTCCGCCCTGCGCCGGCAGTTCGTAGCCGACTTCAGACTCGGCGATGACGAAGGCCGGATCGCGCATTCGGAAGTTGATCCCGTTGCGGTTGCACTTCTGCGGATCGGTCGTGCAGGACGGGCCGACAGGGTCGCCGTCGTAGATCGCGGCCTTCACGACGATGTTGTCGGTCGGCTGGATTTTCACGCGCGCGCCCGGCGAGGCGAAGGGATAGGCCGGGCCGCCGTTCGGCAGGTTCGGCGCGAGAATGGCCGGCCAGCCGTAGGCGCCGCCGACCGGCAAGGCGTGGAACGGCGTCAGGAAGAACTCGGCGTCCGCCGCGAGCTGGCCGATGCGGAGCGACGCCTTGTCGCCGAATTTCTGCTCGATCCAGATTTCGTTGAGCCGCGTCGTCGCCAGCGCCTCCAGATCGGACACTGGCTGGATCGTCTGCAGGAAATGCCGCGACAGCCCCATGCCGTGAATCTGGTAAGCGCCCACGTGGAACAGCGCTCCGGTCCAGCCGAAGGCCTTTTCGAGATCGACTTCCACAACGCCTTCGAGACGACCCATATAGGTCGTGCCGCGCCGCACTCCGCCCGTGGTCGCGCCGAGCAGATCCTGCTGATAGTTGAAGGCGAAGGTAATGCCGCGATCGTACAGCCAAGGACGCAAGCCGCCGAACGTCTTCAGCGGTTCGGGCAGCGAGGTCGCGACGGACGGTTGCGGCAGGCTCGGCTGCAATTCGTCGTCCGCCAGCGCGACGCTGGCGTGAGCCGCGAAGGCGAAGGCGAGCGCCAGTCGAGAGGCGCGCCGGCTGCTCAGTACGGCTAGAGAAGCGGGCATTGAATCATCCTGATCGGTTCGGTTGATTCACGTTTAAAGATCAAGAAGGTCGAGGGTCAACGCAAACTCGGCTATTTAAACTTGGTCCAAAAACAGAATACGCAGCCGTCCATCCTGAATTCTTGTCCACGGAGCTTTGCGCGAGACGACCCATCGAGCGTCTCCACAGCGCGATTGAATGATATGTTATAACATATCATTCTTAAGCCGCAAGCATGTCGTCCGACAGCGTCGGCAGGCCGGAGACGCCTTTCGACGCCCTAGGCCTTGCCGGCGAGCGCGTCGCGCAGCGCTTGTTCCTTGGTCTTGTCGAGCGAGGTCCGCAGCACGACGCCGCCGGTGCCGCGCATGGCGTCGAGCACCTTGTCGTCGGTCATCTTGCGAATCTCGAGAAACAGCGCGGCGTTTCCCGGCTGGAGGTTCGACGCGAGGTCCTTCATGAAGGCGTCGTTGATGCCGTAGTCGGTCAGCGCGCCGCCAAGCGCGCCGGACGCCGCGCCCACCGCTGCGCCGAGCAGCGGGTTGAGGAAGATGAGGCCTATCAGGCTGCCCCAGAAGCCGCCGGACAGCGCTCCCGCCGCCGTTGTGTTGATCAACTGATTGAGCTTGACCTTGCCGTCCTCGTGCTTGACGGCGATCGCCGCGTCGCCGAGTTCGATGACATATTCCTTCTGCAGGTCGAGAATTTTCTTGCGCATCTCCTCGGCCGTCGCCTCGGACGGATAAACGATTGCGACCATGTCGGACATGAGATCGACTCCTGCGCTCAAACAGACGAAAGACTAGTCCGTTGCACAGGATTGCGACAAGACTGCGCGCGTTCGACCGAGCGGCTCAAACCTCGAGCCATTGCTGACGAACATTCGTGTCCGCAGCGAATTGCTCCGGAGTGCCCTCGAACACGATCCGTCCGTGCCCCATCACATAGAGCCTGTGGCTGATCTTGAGCGCAATCGTCAGCTTTTGCTCGACCAGCAGGATCGAAATTCCGCGACCGGCGATTTCGCCCAGCAATTTGCCGACAAGCTCCACCATCATCGGCGCCAGCCCTTCGGTCGGCTCGTCGATCATGACGAGATCCGGATCGCCCATCAGCGTGCGGCACATGGTGAGCATTTGCTGTTCGCCGCCGGAAAGCACGCCGGCCGCCGTATCGGCGCGCTCCTCCAGGCGCGGGAAAATTGCGAACATGTCGCTCATCGCCCATCGGCCGGTCTGTCTGGCCGACTTCTGGCCGAGCAGCAGGTTTTGCCGAACAGTGAGAGTCGGAAATATGTCGCGATTCTCCGGCACGTAGCCGAGACCGAGCCGCGCGACCTGATGCGGCTTCATGCCAGCGATCTCGCGGCCCTTGAAGCGGATGGAGCCCTGGGGCGGAACGTCGCCCATGATCGCCTTGATCGTGGTCGAACGACCTACGCCGTTGCGCCCGAGCAAAGACACGATCTCCCCTTCGCGCACGGAAAAATCCACGCCCTGTAGGATGTGGCTCTTGCCATAGTAGGCGTTGAGGTTTTCGACTTCGAGAAGCGCGGTCATGCGTGCTGTTCCTCGCCCAGATAGGCTTCGCGCACCGCCTTGTTGGCGCGTATCTCCGACGGCGAACCTGTGGCGATGATCTGACCGTAGACCAGCACGGAGATGCGATCGGCGAGGCCGAAGACGACGCTCATGTCGTGTTCGACCATGACCAGCGTCCTGCCTTCGGAGATTTTGCGGATCAGGGCGACGGCCTGCTCCGTCTCGGCCGCGCTCATGCCGGCGGTCGGCTCGTCCAGCATGATGAAATCCGCGCCGCCCGCGATGGTGATGCCGATTTCGAGCGCGCGCTGTTCTGCGTAGGTGAGGATGCCAGCCGGCGTATCGCGCCGCGCGCCGAGCCCGATCAACTCCATCACGTCGTTCGCCCGCTGGTTTGCGTCGCGCAGGCGGTCGACGAACCGCCAGAACGAATAGCGATAGCCCAGCGACCACAATACGCCGCAGCGGATATTTTCGAACACCGACAGCTTCGGAAAGATGTTGGTGACCTGGAACGAGCGCGACAACCCGCGCCGGTTGATCTCATAGGGTTCGAGACCGACGATCTCCTCGCCCTTCAGCCGGATCGACCCGCTCGTGACCTTTATGCGGCCGCTGATGAGATGGAACATCGTCGACTTGCCGGCGCCGTTCGGCCCGATGATCGCGTGACGCTCCCCGGCGGCGATGTCGAGATCGAGTCCGCGAATGATCTCGGTCGGCCCGAAATTCTTGCGGACGTCCTTGAGCGACAGAGCCGCCGTCATGACTTGGCTCCCATGCCGGCCGTAGCGGCGGCCCACGCGTCGCCGATCTTCGGCCAGACCGCACGCAAGCCGAACGCCCCGCCGAAGAACAGCGCCGCCGCGACAAGCCACGGCCCGAAACTCGCGCCGTCCATGGGAATGTGGAACACCGACATCTTCGAGCCGTCGGTCTGGGCTTCGACGAGCATGTGGTGCGCCAGTTCGATGAGCAGGATGCCGCCGGCGACCATCGCCGCAAGAGGCGCAGCCGCAAGCGCATAGGCCGGCGCGAGTCTGAAGATGCGGCCGCCCTTCAGCAGCGGCGCGTGTAGCGCAAGCCATCCTGCGATGCCGCCCGGCGCGAACATGACGACCAGAATGAACATCAGGCCGAAGTACAACATCCAGGCTTTGGTGATGTCAGACAGCGATATCTGCAGGAACGTGATCAGCACGGCCCCGATGATCGGACCGATGAAATGGCCGATGCCGCCGACGAACGTCATGAGAAGAACCATGCCGGATTGCCCTGCCCCGATCGCCTGCGCGTTCATCAGCTCGAAATTGACGGCGGCGAGCGCGCCGCCGACCCCGGCGAACGCCGCCGACAGGGCAAACGCTGTGAACCGAACGCGTTGCGCTGAATAGCCGACGAATTCGACGCGTTCCGGATTGTCTCGCACGGCGTTGCACATGCGGCCGAACGGCGTGCGCGTGATGGCGTACATCAGCGCGACGCAGATCAGGCACCACACGGCGATCAGGTAGTAGACCTGAATCTGCGGGCCGAACTTGTAACCCAGAAACGCCGGAAGCTTCGTACGGTTGATGGCGATGCCGTCCTCTCCGCCGAAGAACGAACGCTGGATGCCCGCGAACGATGCGACCAGTTCGCCGAGGCCGAGCGAGATCATCGAAAACACGGTGCCCGCGCGCCGCGTCGAAATGGAGCCGAACACGATTCCGAAGAACAGACCGGCCAAAGCGCCGACGATCGGCACGAGCGGCAACGGCGCGCCGAGTTTGTTGCGCGCGATGTAATTGACGGCGTGCGCGGCGCAGAACCCGGCAAGGCCGTAATAAACCGCGTGGCCGAACGACAGCAGCCCGGTTTGCCCGAGCAGCATGTTGTAGGACAGCGAGAAGATGATCATGATGCCCATCAGGCTCATCATCGTGATCGCCGTCCCCGACGAAAACGCCATTGGCGCGAGCGCGAGAACCAGCGCAAACGCGACGAAGGCGAGAGTGGTGCGCAGGCCCTCGCTCACGATTCACGATTCCCGAAAAGGCCGGTCGGCTTGAAGACGAGCACGAGCACCAGCAGAAGATAAGGCAGAAGCGGCGCGATCTGCGCCAGCGGAACGCTGCCCAACTCGCCCAGGAGCGAAGCAGGGCCGGACCCGACAAGGTCGGCGAGCGACACGTTGATCGCGACGGCGAATGTCTGGACGAGGCCAATCAGCAGCGATGCGAAGAATGCGCCGCCCAGCGACCCGAGCCCGCCGACGACGATCACGACAAACAGGATCGGTCCGAGCAGCGCGGCCATGGACGGCTGCGTGACCAGCGCGGGGCCGGCGATCACGCCAGCAAGGCCCGCGAGCGCCGCGCCGACGCCGAACACCATCATGAAGACGGTGGGAACGTCGTGGCCGAGCATGGCCACCATGTTCGGATGCGTCAGCGACGCCTGGATGATCAGACCGACCCGCGTCCTCTTGAGGACGAGCACGAGGAAGATGAACATCGCGACCGCGGTCGCAAGCATGAACATGCGATAGGCGGGATAGGTCGTGTCGAACAGGCGAAAGGCCACGAAGTCGAGCGACGGCGGAACGCGGTAGTCGACGGGCAACTTGCCCCAGATCATGTTGACCAATTCTTCGATGACAAAAGCCAGTCCGAACGTGAACAGCAGTTCGGCGACGTGTCCGAAGCGATGAACTGGCCTGAGACAGAAGCGTTCGATCAACGCGCCCACCACGCCGACCAGAATGGGCGCGATCACGAACCCCGGCCAGAAGCCGATGCGGCGCGATATCTCGAAGCCGAAATAGGCGCCGACCATGTAGAACGACGCGTGCGCGAAGTTCAGCACGCCCATCATGCTGAAGATCAGCGTGAGGCCGCTCGCCATCATAAAGAGCAGCATGCCGTAGAGCACGCCGTTGAGCGTCGAGAAGGTGATGAGTTGAAGCATGGGGCTTTGACACTGACGCAAGTCGTCCCCTCTCCCCGCATGCGGGGAGAGGGCAAGGATGAGGGGCGGGGCCTGAGTAAAGACGCGAGGGCTCGTCGACCCCTCGCCCAGCCTTGGGCCGCCTTCTCCCCGCACGCGGGGAGAAGGGGAGACCCTTTACGGCCGCTCCATCTTACAGGTCGTCGGAACGTTGGTGTCCGCAGCGGCGACCTTGCCCTTCACCGTCCAGCCCCAGCCCGTGTTTTCCTCATCGAACTTCTGGCCAGCGGCCAGCGGCCCGAACGAGCGGACGTACATATCCTGGAAGAACTGGTGATCGTCCTTGCGCATCGTGCCCTTGCCGCCGTCGAACACGTCCGCCGTCATGCCCTCGAGCTTGGCGGCCACCGCTTTCGGATCGAGCGAATTGGCCTCCTTCACCGCTTTCGCGAACATGCGCATCTCGTTGAACGCGCGCGGATACCAGATGCCGATGTTGTTCTTCTTGCGGAATTCGACTTCGGTCTTCTGCGCCGCCTCGACCGCCGTATTGGCGTCGCCTTCGACGATGTCGTGGATCTTGCCGGCAAGACCCGTCTGCTTGATCGCGGTCGGGCCGCCCGCGCCGCCCGCGTAATAGGTGTACCAGTTGACCTGCAACCCGGCGTCGGCGGCCGCCTTCAGCAGCAGCGCGATGTCCTGTCCCCAGTTGCCGGTGATGACGGAATCGGCGCCGGAGGCCTTGATCTTGGCGACGTAGGGCGCGAAGTCCGTGATCTTCAGCAGCGGATGCAGTTCGTCGCCGACGATCTCGACATCGGGCCGCTGCGCCTTGAGCATTTCACGCGCCAGCTTCTTGACGCCCTGTCCGAACGAATAGTCCTGATTAATCAGGTAGACCTTTTTGACGCTCGGCTGCGCCTTCAGATAGTTGGCGATCGCGGCCATCTTGATCGACGAGTTGGCGTCCCAGCGGAAGTGCCAGAACGAGCATTTCTCGTTGGTCAACGCGTCATCGACTGCGGCGTAATTGAAGAACAGAACTTCCTTGCCGGGGTTGCGGTCGTTGTATTTCGTGACGAAGTCCGACAGCGCCGCGGCGACCGAGGAGCCGTTGCCCTGCGTGATGTAGCGGGCGCCGGCGTCGATCGCCTTCTGCGCCTGAACCACGGCTTCCTGCGGATTGGTCTTGTCGTCGAGCGGCAGAATCTCGACCTTCTTGCCGAGCAGCCCGCCCGACGCGTTGATCTCGTCGGCAAGCCACTGGAACGTCTTGAGGCCGCCTTCGCCGACCGATGCGCCGCCGCCGGACAGCGGATCGATGTAACCGAGCTTTACAGTGTCTTCCGCAAGCGCCGCGCTGGCCATCAGCGCAGCCGCCGCGCCGATCAGCAGAGAAATTTTGCGCATTTTCACCCTCCGTTTCATCCCTTGATTTTGATGGATTGTCGGCAGGGGTCGTCGTCAAGTCAACTGCGCGCGACGCAGAGTTTCGATGCATCGGCGTCGCAGGCGCAACCCGTAGGCGATCCAAGCCTTGAACGGCGCTTGCGCTTCGGGAGCGGCGCGTCGTCGCTGGATACTTTCAATTGAAAGGCCTGCGCAAATTGGGAGAGCGGCGCGTGCATATGTCCGCGCATTGGGATTGCAGGCGCGCGTGCGACCTGCCCGCCGCGCAATCGCCGCGGGCTCTGTCGTCGCGCCGGCAGCCGCATCGGAGCGGCCCAGGCGTTCTCTCTTGGAGAGTAGGAAACGATGGTGGGCGCACTAGGGCTCGAACCTAGGACCCGCTGATTAAGAGTCAGCTGCTCTACCAACTGAGCTATGCGCCCATCGCCCGGCGTTTCGGCCGGAGGCGGCGAGATAGCAAACACCCCACGCCCTGTCTAGCCCGCAGACGGATTTTTCTCCCCGCACGGGTTTTCCGCGCGGGGAGCGCGCCTTTCATCGGCCGGGACCACGCCCGGGTCCGGTCGTTTCCAGCGCGTGCGCGCAAGCCGCGCTGACCTTCGCCTTGTTGCGCTCGAGGCAGGCCCGAACGGCGCCCCGCCCATGAACGGCGTCTGCGCACAGTTTCTCGATGTCCTGCTGGCAGGAGGCGGCGACGGGTCCAGTTCCTGACTCCATCCGCTGCGCGAATGCCGGCGCCGTGGCGAACGCGCCAACGGCGACCGCGGCGATTGCTAAGAATTTCGTCCGCATGTCTCGAACCCTCTCATGTGCGACCGCATCGATCGCAAACGAGACATGGGGATCGTCTCTTCGCCTCAAAAGCGCATGCGCGGCTTCTGCGACAACCCGACGCGCCGACAACCGCCAACAAAAAAGGGGGGCGCTCGGCCCCCCTTTATTGAAAGCGTCGAATCCGATTGTCAGACCGCGCGCATGTCCTGCGCCTTCTCGCGGCCGCGATTGACCTCGAGCTTGTTCAGCGCCGCCACGTAAGCGCGCGCCGACGCCACCAGCGTATCCGGATCGGCGCCCTTGCCCGTCACCTGGCGTCCATCCTCGGACAGGCGCACGGACACCTCGGCTTGCGCATCCGTGCCGCCGGTCACGGCGTGCACCTGATAGAGCTCCAGACTGGCGTTGTGCGGCACCAGCTCCTTCACCGCATTGAAGATCGCGTCGACGGGGCCGTTGCCGGTCGCCTGATGCGTACGCTTCACGCCATCGATATCGAGCGTCAGCGCCGCGGACTGCGGACCGTTCGTTCCCGCGATCACGGTCAGCGCCACGACCTTGATGCGGTCGTTGGCTGTCACGATCTCGTCGTCGACCAAAGCGGCGATGTCCTCGTCGTAAACGATCTTCTTGCGGTCGGCCAAATCCTTGAACCGGCGGAAAGCGTCGTTCAGGGCGTTCTCGCCCAGCTCGTAGCCCATCTCCTTCAACTTCTCGCGGAAGGCGGCGCGGCCAGAATGCTTGCCCATGACCAGCGAGGTCTTCGAGACGCCCACCGATTCCGGCGTCATGATCTCGTAGGTCAGCGAGCTCTTCAGCATGCCGTGCTGATGGATGCCGCTCTCGTGCGCGAAGGCGTTCCGGCCGACGATCGCCTTATTGTATTGCACCGGAAAACTGGTCACGGCGGAAACGAGCTTCGAAGCGCGATTCAGCATGGTCGTCTCGACGCCGATGTCGTAGGGCAGCACATCTGCGCGCGTGCGGACCGCCATCACGATCTCTTCCAGCGAGGCGTTGCCGGCGCGTTCGCCGATGCCGTTGACCGTGCATTCGATCTGCCGCGCGCCGCCGGCGACGCCGGCGAGCGAATTGGCGACCGCCATGCCCAGATCGTTGTGGCAATGGACCGAGAAGATCGCCTTGTCCGAATTGGGAACGCGCGCGCGCACCTCCTCGAACATGCGTTGATATTCGGCAGGCGTCGTGTAGCCGACCGTATCCGGCAGGTTGATGGTCGTGGCGCCGGCCTTGATGGCCGCCTCCACGATCCGGCACATGAAATCCATTTCCGTGCGGGTCGCATCCTCTGCCGACCATTCGACGTCGTCGGTGTATTGGCGCGCGCGCGTCACTGCGTCGATCGTCGCCTGCAACACCTGCTCCGGCGTCATGCCGAGTTTCACCGACATGTGCAGCGGCGATGTCGAGATGAACGTGTGGATGCGGCCTCGTTTGGCGGGCTTGATCGCCTGGCCGCAGCGGTCGATGTCGGCCAGCGCCGTGCGCGACAGGCCGGCGATCACCGCACGCTTGGAGCGGCGCGCGATCTCCGCCACTGATTCAAAATCGCCGTCCGACGCCGCCGGAAAGCCAGCCTCGATGATGTCGACGCCCATGTCGTCGAGCAGCTCGGCCACTTCCAGCTTTTCCTCGAAGGTCATGGTCGCGCCGGGGCATTGCTCGCCGTCGCGCAGCGTGGTGTCGAATATGATGACGCGGTCTTTGTTGGAGCCGGTTACGGTGGCGGCGGTCATGGTGCTAGTCCTCGAATCGAATTTTCGGTCGAAGCCGGCGCTACGCTGTCGATGATATAGGGCGGCCGGCGGCGTGGGTTCTGCTCATCCCCTCAGCGCCCAGGCAAAGCCCAGCCGGCGCTCAGGGGCGGCTAAGAAGAAGCAGGCCCGAAAGCAGCTTTGCAGAGGCGAGCGCGCGCGAACCCGCGCAGGCGAACCTGCGGGTTTCAATCGAAGCGCTGGTGGCGGATTGAGCCACGAAATCCTCGCACAACGTCATGCGCCGATCGCGCACGAACAAATCATGGATACATGAGACCCGCCCGCGCTGCAAGCGTTCCCGGGCGCCGTCCCAGCCGTTCGGGCGCTCAGGTCGCCGCCTTCCACGCCATGAAAGCCGCCATGCCGGCGATGACGGCCAGAATCACCCCGCGCAATTGCGCGGCGCTCAATCGGTTGGCGAACCGCGCGCCGATGTCGCCTCCTGCGACCAGCCCGGCCACGACGCCGGCGAGCGCCGGCCACGAAGCGATCCAGCCCTGCCGATAGTAAACCCAGGCGGCCGGCAGGTTTACCGGCGCGAGCGCGAGGATGAGACTGACCATCTGCGCCTCATGTTGCGAGACGCCGAGCAGAACCGTGAGCCCGACTGTGATCGCCAGGCCGCCGCCAATCCCGAGAAAGCCCGCAGAAATCCCTGCGACGGTTCCGATCGCCAAAAGCGCGGCCGCAGACGCCTCGTCCGGCGACGCGCTGACCCGGCCGAGCCCGCCTCCAGGCCGCCGCAGACCCGCCAGCGCGCCGAGCAGCACGAGATAGACGACGTAGGTCCAACGCAACGCCCTGTCCGACACGCCGCCGACGGCGAATGCGCCCCCCAGTCCGCCGGCGACGAAGCCGACCGTGAGCCACAATATCCAGCGCCACGGCGCGCAGGCGCCGCCCGCACGATAGCGCGCGATGCCGGACAGGCTCGTCGGCGGAACTTGCGCAAGCAGGGCCACGCCCTGCGCAGCGCGCTGGTCGGCGCCGAGAAGCGCCGAGGAGAGGACGACGAGCGCGCCGCCCGGACTCGTACCGGTCAGCCCCGACGCGACGCCGCCGACGAACCCGATGGCGACGCCGACGAGGAGATCGGGGAGCATGTCAGTCGCCGTCGCGCGCAGCGAGGCCGCGGATCATTCGCTTTACCGCAGCCATACATGCCGCTACGTCGATCGGCTCGCCCCAGCTCGCCTGAAGCACGAACCCTTGGAAAGTCGCGATCAGGGTTCGCGCCGCCGCGTCCGGGTCGAGATCGCCGGCGAGCTGGCCGGTCGCTTGTCCGCGCGCGACGAGGCCGGCGATCAGGCGGCGCGGGAGATCGACGCCCTCGATGACGCGCGCCCGCACGCGCTCATTGCGAAGGGCCTCGGCCCAGCCATGCACCGACACGCGCCGGCGCGTTTCGGCCTGCGGATCGACCAGAGCTTCGGCGTAGGCCGCGATGAGCGCGTGGAGCGCGGCGAGCGGGTCGGCCTGCCGCACCGCCTCGACGTTCAGCGACGCTTCCGCCGCATGCCGGTCGTCGGCCAGCGCCTCGATCAGTTCGTCCTTGCCGGAGAAATAGAGATAGACCGCGCCGCGACTGAGCCCCGAGGCGCTCACGATCTCCGCCATGCCAACCTGATGGAAGCCGTCGCGCGCAAACAGCGCCAGTGCGGCATTGAGAATCTGACGGCGTCTTTCGTCTTTGCGCGCAGCGCTGATCTTGGGCATGCCGGACTCTTATTAAAACCGACCGATCGGTATTTTATATTGGAATTGTCGGACGTCAACGTCGAAAGCGTCGCTACGACGATTCACGCGCCCTCGGCCTTGCCGCAACGCTATAAGCGGCTCAAAATGATGTCCGACAAAACGAGCCGACGAAATGAGCGAAGAGCCTGTGCTGACCTGCGATCCTCCCGCGCCCGAGGGGTGGACCCTGTTCGATTTCCGGGGCGGCTACATCGACCGCAACGGTCCGCTTTTCTTTCGCGAGGACGGCCCGGCTGGTTTTCAGCTCGGCATGCGCATCGAACATCGCCACTGCAACCCGCGAGGGGTTGGACATGGCGGCTGGCTCATGACCTTCGCCGACATGATGCTGCCGATGGCCGCGCATCGCCATCCCAAGGTCGGGCGCAATTTCCTGCCCACCGTGTCGATGTCGGTCGATTTCCTCGCGCCGGCGCCCTTGGGGTCGTGGCTCAACAGCCGCACCGACATCTTGCGCGTCACCCGCAATCTCGTCTTCGCGCAGGGGCTCATCTACGCCGACGAAACGCTGGTGGCCCGGGTGAATGGCGTCTTCAAGATCGGCGAACCGATCGCCAAGCTGATCGGCGACGCGGACAAAAAGCGCGCTTGACCGGCGCGGGCGCCCGCGCGACTTTCGCGGCCCCATCGAGAGCGAACGGCCATGATTCTTCGATCGATCCGCCTCGGCGCCGCCGCACTTTGCGTCATGGCGCTTGGCGGCTGCAATTCGCAGGCCCCGCAACCACAGTCTCCGCAGCCCCAGACGCCGGCGTCGCAGCAGCGCTATGTCTCGCCGATCACGCCGCCGGGCTTCAAGCTGCCTGACGGGGCTGGCTGCTCGGGCGCGGTCGAGCGCTATCGCGCGGTCATCGCCAACGATCACGAGACCGGCAACGTCAACGACAGTGTCTACAAGCAGATCGAAAGCGAGATTTCGACTGCGGCGGCCGCTTGCGCGGCCGGCAGGGACGGCGAGGCGCAGGCGCTGGTGCGCGCGAGCAAGAGCCGGCACGGCTATCCCGGCTGAAGCGGCCTACGTACCGAATTCGTGCGCGAGATAGGCGCGGACGAACTCCGGCGTTTTCAGTCCGTCCAGATCGGCCATCGAGCGCACGATCCGCATGCCCGCCAGTTCAGGATGTTCGTCGCGAGCGAGGTAATCGGCGACCTGCGCGACGATCTCCTCGGCGGAAGCCCTCAGACGAACCGGCCGCATGCATGCGACGCGCGGACCAAGATGCACGATCGTCCAGACCGGATCGATCTCTTCGTCTGAAAGCTCGATGCCGGTCTCCTCGCGCAATTCGCGCGCCACGCTGCCGGCGAGATCGACGCTCGCGCCGACGATATCGTCGAGATCGGGAGTGCCCGCCGGAAAATAGACTTTTCCAGCGTTGGCCGTATGCGCGGCCATCTCGCCGAGCAGGAACGCGCCGTCGGCCGAGCGCAACGCCGCCATCGCAAAACCGTTGACGATGGCGCGGTCGGGAAATCCAAAATCGCGCCAGGCCATGAAGGCCGAAAAGGATGTCTCGAAATAGTCGCTCTGCAAGACGCCGTCGCGCGCCGCATGTTCGCTGCGGTTCGAAAGCAGGACGCGGCCGTCGAACAGCGTCGGATTCTTCGCGACCATCCCTGCCCAATGAGCGGCGACCGCCTCGGCGCTGTCGCGCGCGAACGGCCAGTCGAAGTCGACGACGCGCGTCTCGATCTTCGCGACCCGAAAGATTCGCGCGACGTCGCTCACAGCGCGAGCGTCCCTTCCGAAACGCGCACGACATGGCCGCCGATCGTCGCCGCCGCAAGCGCCCCGCCCTGCACGTTCATGCCGAGCGCGATGAGCGAGGGACGGCCCATTTCGAAACCCTGTTCGATAACCAAAGTGTGCTCGCCATCGTCGGGTTTTTCGAATTCCAGAGCCACGCCTGCAAATGCCGCAGCCGCCGAACCGGTCGCCGGATCTTCGAGGCCCGGCATCAGCGCGCTGAACATGCGCGCATGGACCGCGTTGTCGGCATTGTTCGTCTCGCGCGTGTAGAGATAGGCGCCGCGGCCGCCCGCGCACGCTGGCGTCAGCTTCTGCGCATCGGGCGTCGCGCGCGCAATCGCCCCGAGGCCGGACACGGGAACGAAGCAGAAAGGCGTCCCGGCGGAATAGACGACCGGCCGGTGGCCGTCGAAACCGATATCCTCGGGCGACAACGACAGGGCCTCCGCCAATGCGCGCGCATTCGCTTCGCCGACTTTTTCCGGCAGGCGCGGCAAGCTGAAATAGGCGAAGGATGCGCCCTGCCTTTCGAGCCGCACCGAGCAAGCGACGTCGCCGACCTCCTCCTCCAGCACAACCGACAGGTCGCGCGCGCCTGCCATTTCGGGCGCGCGCAGGCTGGCGAGCAGCACCGCGGTCCCGACGGTTGGGTGGCCCGCGAAGGGCAATTCCATCGACGGCGTGAAAATGCGCACGTGCGCCGTATTGATCGCGTTGCGCGCCGGCAGGACGAACACTGTCTCCGACAGATTGAATTCGCGTGCGATGCGCTGCATCCAGGCTGCATCGAGACCCTCGCTGTCGACAACGACCGCGAGCGGATTGCCGGACAGCGCGTCCTTCGCGAACACGTCCAGAGTGAAGAATCGGCGAGCCATCCCCGTCTTATAGGCCAATTTCTTGTCGGCGCTCGATTTCGGGCTTGACATGCAACTTTTTGGTTGCATATTAGGGTCATGACCAGCGAGGCGAGCCAGACAGACAAGGTGTTCAAGGCTCTCGCTGATCCGAGCCGACGCGATTTGCTCGACCGTCTGTTTCGGCAAAACGGACAGACGCTCGGTCAACTTTGCGACGGCCACGACATGACCCGGCAGGCCGTGACGAAACATCTCGGCCTGCTCGAGGACGCCGGGCTCGTCGTCGCGGTGCGGCGCGGGCGCGAGAAACTGCATTACCTGAACCCGGCGCCCATCAACGACATCTATGTCCGCTGGATCGGCAAGTACGAACGCGCGCGCTTGCTCGCGCTCGCCAACCTTAAGGCTGCTCTCGAGGAGACTGACGATGCATAGTCCCGATTTCGTCTACGTGACCTACATCCGCTCGACGCCGCAAAAGATTTTCAGCGCGCTGACCACGACGGAATTTACGCGCCAATACTGGAACGTCGAAATGCAGTCCCAATGGACGAAAGGATCGAAATGGACCGCCGTCAACCTTGCCGACTCGAACGCCGACAGGGTGACGGGCGAAATCATTGAAAGCGATCCCCCGCGCAAACTCTCCTATTCCTGGTCGCGCGCATCCGACGCGTCCGATCCGGCCAATGTGTCGAGGGTGACCTTCGAGATCGAACCGCTCGGCGAGATGACGCGACTGACGGTGACGCATGATCGCCTGACCGCGGGCTCCTACATGGATTCGCGCATCCGTCAGGGATGGCCGCGCGTGCTGGCGAGCCTCAAGAGCCTGCTGGAGACCGGAAAGCCGCTCGACACCTGGATCATGCCCGAGACCAAGTGCGCATGAGCGCGGACGTTCAACCGAACAGTTTCTCGGCGAGGTCGACGAGATCGTCGCCCGCGACATCGACCGCAATTCTCGGGGCGCTCTCGCCCCGACCTAGCCCCTTTTCGTTCGGCCGCGCGACGAAGCCCGTCATCAGGCCGCAGGCGGCGGCCGCCGCCAGATCGTCGGAATGGGCGGCGACCATCATGCAATCTTCCGGCGCGAGATCGAAGGCCGCGCACGCCGAGAGATAGACGTCGGGCTTCGGCTTGTAGTCGCGCGCGAATTCCGCGCCGAGGATCGCGTCCCAATGGAAGCCATTGCGGCGCGCGAGCGCCGCCATCAGCGACACGTTGCCGTTGGAGACCGGCGCGACGAAGCCGCGCCTGCGCAGCATCGCTATTCCGCGTGCTGAATCCGGCCAGGCGTCGAGCTTATGCCAGGCCAGTACGAGCGCGCGCTTCGTCTCTCCGGAAATATCCGAAAGACCAAAATCGCCGAGAATTCGTTCGAGATTGCGTCGATGCACTTCGTCGAGTTTGGCGAAAGGCGCGCGTCCCGAACGAATTTCTTCCATGCCCGCCTGATATTGGCCGCGCCACGCGTCGGCGAAAGCGGTCCAGACCATATCGTGGCCGAGCGGGTGGAGAACCAGCCGCGCCTCGCGCGCGACGCCTTCGCGCCAGTCCACGATCGTGCCGAAAATGTCGAAGAAGAAAGCCTTCGGCGCTCGCATCCCGTCCTCCCGCGACTGCGACGCGAATATGCGCTAGATCGTCGGCTTCGATCAATGTCGTGCGAGAAACTCCGTGGACGTCGTCTTCGATATCGGCAATGTGCTGTTGCGCTGGGATCCGCGCTACCTTTATCGTAAGGTTTTCGCCGACGAGGCGCGCATGGAGCGCTTTCTCGACTCCGCCTGCGCCCTGTCGTGGATTCATTCGATCGACGGCTGCGCGGACTTCGCCGACCCCATTGCGCGACGCACGAGAGAGTTTCCCGAATTCGCTGACGAGCTTCGCCTGTTCGACGAGCGCTGGCTCGAAACGCTCGACGGTCCAATCCAGGAGAACCTCGAAGTCCTCCGCGCATTGCGGGCAAAAGGCCGTCCGGTCTACGCGCTCACCAATTATCCCGCGCAGAAGTTCGAACAATCGCGCAATATCTATCCATTCCTGGACGATTTCGACGCCATCGTGGTCTCTGGCCGCGAAGGCGTGGCGAAGCCGGACCCGCGCATCTTCGAGTTGCTGTTCGCGCGCGCCGGGCGGAATCCGCAAGACCTCTTGTTCGTCGACGACAGCCCGCGCAACATCGAGGCGGCGGACAAACTCGGGATGCCCGGCATTCTCTACACGCCGCAGGTCGACCTCGCGGCGGAATTGGCCAGACGCGGAATTCTCTAGGCTAGATCGTCTCGACGATCCCCGTCGGCAGCCCGTCCATGCTGACGGCGTTCTTTTCGCGCCAATAATCCTCGATGCCCGCCGCGCCCTTGGCGGCGGCCCAGTTGTCGAGCGCGGGACGCTCCTGTCTGTAGTCGAAAGCCGGCACGCCGTAACCGCAGGAGGTCTTCACGAGATCGACCGAGAGGCGCACGATCTGTCGCGTTCCGACCGGGCGCTCGTCGCCGAAATGCTGCGACAGCACGCGCGAAAACTCCGCGCTGTCGCGATGCAGGACATCGCCGCGCCCGTAGAGCCGCAGAATGCTCGGCGGCCCGTCGAAGGCGCAGAACATGACGGTCAGCCGCCCGTCCGCCTTCAGATGCGCCGCTGTCTCCGCGCCGGAACCCGTGAGATCGAGCCAGCACACGTCGTTGTCGTCGAGCACACGAAATTCGCGCGTCGAGCGCGGCGAAACGTTCACCCGCGCGCCCGGCGCGGCCGTGGCGGCGAAGAAAACGTGCTGGCGCGTGATGAACTCGCGCAATTCTGGCGTGAGGCTCGCATATTCCTTGGCCACGTCTGGCTCCTGTCGGATGACCGCTTGAGTCATGTGACAGAATAGGCCGAAGTCCAGCCGACACAACGCTGTCGCTGCGAATGCGAACGCGCCCTACATCACAGCTGCAAGGCGGCACGCCTGATCGATGGCGCGCTTGGCGTCGAGTTCGGCCGCCTCATACGCGCCGCCGACCAGCGTCGCCTTGACGCCGCGATCCTGAAGATCGTCGTAGAGTTTGCGCAGCGAAGTCTGTCCCGCGCACACGATCACCGTATCGACATCGAACAATTTCGGCTCGCCGTTGACTCGCGCGTGCAGGCCCTCGTCGTCGATCTTCACGTATTCGACGCCCGCTACCATCTTCACGCCGCGCCGTTGCAGGCTCAGCCGGTGCGTCCAGCCGGTGGTGCGGCCGAGTGTTCGGCCAAGCGCGTCCGTCTTGCGCTGCATGAGCGTGATGTCGCGGCCGGACGTCTCGACATGCGGCTCCACCCCGGTGACGCCGCCGCGCGGATGGTTCTTGAAATCGATTCCCCATTCGCGCGCGAACACGTCGACATCGAGCGCCGCCGACACGCCCGCGTGCGAGATCAACTCGGCGACGTCGAAACCGATGCCGCCCGCGCCCATGATCGCGACTTTCCGGCCGATCGGTTTGCGACCGAGGATGGCGTCCATATAGCCGACGACCTTAGGATGATCGACGCCGGGAATGTCCGGCGTGCGCGGCTCGATGCCGGTCGCCACGATCACTTCGTCGTAGCCGGCTTCCTTGAGCGCGTCGGCGTCGACGCGTGTATTGAGTCGCAGGTCCACGCCGCGCACGGAAATCATGCGACGGAAGTAACGCAGCGTCTCGTTGAACTCCTCCTTGCCGGGGATGCGCCGCGCGAGATTGAATTGTCCGCCGATGTCGTCGCGCGCCTCGAATAGCGTGACCTTGTGCCCGCGTTCGGCCGCCGTCACGGCGAAGGCGAGGCCGGCAGGCCCGGCGCCGACGACGGCGATTCTCTTGGGCGCGTTTGTCGCGAGGTAATTCAGGTCCGTCTCGTGACAGGCGCGCGGATTGACGAGACAACTCACCAGCCGCCCCGTAAACGTGTGGTCGAGGCAGGCCTGATTGCAGGCGATGCATGTGTTGATCTCGTCCTCGCGTCCCTCCGCCGCCTTGCGCACCAGTTCAGCGTCGGCGAGCATCGGGCGCGCCATCGATACGATGTCGCCATCCCCGCGCGCGAGAACGTCTTCGGCCACCTGCGGCATGTTGATGCGATTGGACGTGATCATCGGCACGCCCAATTCCTTACGCAGACGGCCCGTCACTTGCGTGAACGCCGCGCGCGGAACCATCGTCGCAATCGTCGGCACCAGCGCCTCGTGCCAGCAGAAATGCGTCGACACGATATCGACGCCCGCCGCCACGATCGCCTTGCCGAGCGCGACGACTTCCTCCCAGGCGAGCCCGCCTTGCAACATGTCCATCGCGGAAATACGGAAAACGAGGATGAAATTCGGTCCGACCGCACTTCGCACGCGCTTCACGATCTCGACCGGAAAACGCATGCGGTTCTCGAAGGCGCCGCCCCAGGCGTCGGTGCGTCGGTTGGTTTTTTCAACCAGGAATGTCGAGATCAGATAGCCGGCCGACCCGATGATCTCGACGCCGTCATAGCCTGCCTCCTGCGCCAGCGCGGCGCAGCGCGCGAAATCGGAAATCTGCTTCTCGATCCCCTCTTCGGTCAGCGCGTTTGGCGCGAAGGCGCCGATCCGCGACTTCACCGCGGAGGGCGCGACGCATTGATCGGTGCGCGCCAGCGGCCCCATATGAAGGATCTGCATGCAGATCTTCACGTCGGGGTCGGCCGCGTGCACGGCCTCCGTCACCAGACGGTGCTGCGCGACTTCGTCCTTGTTCGTGAGTTTCGACCCGCGTCCGCCGCCTTCGAAGTTCGGCGGTATGCCGCCGGTGATGATCATGCCGACGCCGTTGCGCGCCCGCTCGGCAAAGAACGCCGCCTGTTTGGCGAAGCCATCCTCCGCTTCTTCCAGCCCCGTATGCATGGAGCCCATCAGCGCGCGGTTCTTGAGTTTCGTGAAGCCCAGATCGAGCGGGCTGAACAGCAGCGGATAGCGAGCGTGCGTCGGCATGCGTCTCCTCCCGGCCGCGCGTTCGAGGCGGCGCATTAATTAATTGACTGATTAACAAGCCGGGTGATTTTGTCAACGCGCCCGCGACGTTTTGGCCGACCACGCTGTCCGGCCATGCGCCTTGACCCCGCGCGTCCGCTCCGCTACCAAGCGCAGCATGACGAAGCTTATCGTATCGCGAGCGCCTGAGACGGAGCGGGACTGAACCCCGACACTCCGCCGATGGCGCTCAATCCGAGGTCCCGAAAGGGGCCTTTTTTATTGCCCTGAAATCCGCCAAAAGACCGCAGTTCGAGGAGATGGCCATGTCGAGACAGATGACCGGCGCGGAAATGATTGTGGAAGCCCTGAAAGATCAGGGCGTCGACGTCATTTTCGGTTATCCCGGCGGCGCGGTTCTGCCGATCTACGACGCCTTGTTCCACCAGAATAAGGTCAAGCACGTGCTGGTGCGCCATGAACAGGGCGCGGGCCATGCGGCCGAGGGCTACGCCCGTTCGACCGGGAAGGTCGGCGTGCTCCTGGTGACGTCGGGCCCCGGGGCGACCAACGCCGTGACGGCGTTGACCGACGCGCTGATGGATTCGATTCCCCTGGTGTGCATCACCGGCCAGGTGCCGACGCACCTGATCGGCTCCGATGCATTTCAGGAATGCGACACGGTCGGCATCACCCGCCATTGCACTAAGCACAATTATCTCGTCAAACGTATCGAGGACCTGCCGCGCATCCTGCACGAGGCGTTCTACGTGGCCTCCTCCGGACGTCCCGGCCCGGTCGTCATCGACGTGCCGAAGGACGTGCAGTTCGCCACCGGCGCCTATTCCTTCCCGCGCAATATCCAGCACAAGACCTATCACCCGCAACTCAAGGGCGACCGCGCCAGGATCAAGCAGGCTGTCGCCATGATGGCGGCGGCCAAGAAGCCGATCTTCTATACGGGCGGCGGCGTCGTGAATTCGGGGCCTGCGGCCTCCACGCTGCTGCGCGAACTGGTCAAGCTCACCGGCTTCCCGATCACCTCGACGCTGATGGGGCTGGGCGCCTATCCCGCGCCCGATCCGCAATGGCTCGGCATGCTTGGCATGCACGGCACCTACGAAGCCAACAACGCCATGCACGATTGCGATCTGATGATCGCGATCGGCGCGCGCTTCGACGACCGTATCACTGGCCGTCTCGACGCCTTTTCGCCGGGCTCCAGGAAGATTCATATCGACATCGATCCCTCCTCCATCAACAAGAACGTCAAGGTCGATCTCGGCATCGTCGGCGACTGCGCCCATGTGCTTGAGGACATGGTCACGCTGTGGCGCGCGGAATCGCACGAAACAGACAAGAAGGCGCACGACGCCTGGTGGAAGCAGATCGACAAGTGGCGTGCGCGCAAATCGCTCGCCTATCGCCCGTCGAGCGAAACCATCAAGCCGCAATACGCCGTCCAGCGGCTCTATGAACTGACCAAGGATCGCAAGACCTACATCACGACCGAGGTCGGCCAGCATCAGATGTGGGCCGCACAGCATTATCACTTCAAGGAGCCGAACCGCTGGATGACGTCCGGCGGTCTCGGCACCATGGGCTACGGCCTGCCGGCCGCCGTCGGCGTGCAGATGGCGCATCCCGACGCGCTGGTGGTCGATATCGCCGGCGAAGCGTCGATCCTGATGAACATTCAGGAGCTGTCGACCGCCGTGCAGTTCCGCTGCCCGGTCAAGATCTTCATCCTCAACAACGAGTACATGGGCATGGTGCGCCAGTGGCAGGAATTGCTGCACGGCGGGCGCTACTCCCAGTCCTACTCGGAGGCCTTGCCTGATTTCGTCAAGCTTGCGCAGGCCTACGGCGCGCATGGAATCCGCTGCTCCGATCCGGCCAAGCTCGACGACGCCATCAAGGAGATGATCGACCACCCCGGCGTCGTGATCTTCGACTGTCTGGTGGACAAGGCGGAGAACTGCCTGCCGATGATCCCCTCGGGCAAGGCCCACAACGACATGATCCTGCCGGACGAAGTCGAGGACATCGGCTCGATCATCGACGACAAGGGCAAGATGCTCGTTTGAAGTCGCACAGCGACTTCAAACCACGCGCGACAGGCGGTCGCGACGCGACCGCCGATAGCGCCAAGCCGTACGAGACCGTTTCAGGAATTCGCCCATGAACGCCGCAATCCCAACTCCCGCCTCCCCGCCCTCGCCCTATTCCTCGGCCATCGGCAAGTCGAACCCCGAGCGCCATACGTTGTCCGTGCTGGTCGACAACGAACCCGGCGTTCTAGCCCGCGTCGTCGGACTGTTCTCCGGTCGCGGCTACAACATCGAGAGCCTGACCGTCGCGGAAGTCGCTCACGGCGAGCATCTCTCGCGCATCACCATCGTCACGACGGGCACGCCTGAAGTGATCGAGCAGATTTCGCATCAGCTCGAGCGCATCGTGCCGATCCACAAGGTGACCGACCTCACGCTGACCATGCGGGCCATCGAGCGCGAGCTCGCCATGGTCAAGGTGCGCGGCAAGGGCGACAATCGGGTCGAGGCCCTGCGGCTGGCCGAAGCCTTCCGCGCCAAGGTGATCGACGCGACGACCGAAAGCTTCGTGTTCGAATTGACCGGCGCCACCGCCAAGATCGACGATTTCGTCGAGCTCATGCGCCCGCTCGGCCTCGTCGAGGTCTCCCGCACCGGCGTCGCCGCCATCTCGCGCGGGCCCGATCCGATCTGAGCCCCCGGACCGCCGGGACTTGACCTTCCCCGTCCAAACCGTCACCAAGCGCCGCGAAGACGAAATTTTCCCGCCCGCGGCGGCCGCCATACCCAAGGAGCAATGAGAAAATGCGCGTTTATTACGATCGGGACGCCGACATCAATCTGATCAAGGGCAAGAAGGTCGCCGTCGTCGGCTACGGCTCGCAGGGCCACGCCCACGTGCTCAACATGCGCGATTCCGGCGTCAAGGATGTCTGCGTCGCCCTGCGCGCGGGCTCCGCGACGGCCAAGAAGGCCGAAGGCGAAGGCCTCAAGGTCATGACGGTGGCCGAGGCCGCCAAGTGGGCCGACGTCGTCATGATGCTGACCCCGGACGAACTCCAGGCCGACATCTACAATTCCGAACTCGCTCCCAACATGAAGAAGGGCGCCGCCCTGCTCTTCGCGCACGGCCTGAACGTCCATTTCAACCTCATCGAGCCGCGCAAGGATCTCGACGTCCTCATGGTCGCCCCCAAGGGCCCGGGCCATACCGTGCGCTCCGAATACAAGCGCGGCGGCGGCGTGCCCTGCCTGATCGCCATCCACCAGGACGCCTCGGGCAACGCTCATGATCTCGGACTCTCCTATGCGTCCGCCATCGGCGGCGGCCGCGCCGGCATCATCGAGACGACCTTCAAGGAAGAATGCGAGACCGACCTGTTCGGCGAGCAGGTCGTGCTCTGCGGTGGTCTGGTCGAGTTGATCCGCGCGGGCTTCGAAACGCTGGTCGAAGCCGGCTATGCGCCGGAAATGGCCTATTTCGAGTGCCTGCACGAAGTGAAGCTGATCGTCGACCTCATCTACGAGGGCGGCATCGCCAACATGAATTACTCGATCTCCAACACCGCCGAATACGGCGAATACGTCACCGGCCCGCGCATCATCACGCCGGAGACGAAGGCCGAGATGAAGCGCGTTCTCGACGACATCCAGACCGGCAAGTTCACGCGCGACTGGATGCTGGAGAACAAGGTCAACCAGACGTCGTTCAAGGCCGTTCGCGCCCGCAACAATGCTCACCAGATCGAAGAGGTCGGCGAGAAGCTGCGCGCCATGATGCCCTGGATCGGCAAGAACAAGCTGGTCGACAAGGACAAGAACTGATCCTCGTCCCGCTCTGAATATCGGGCCCGTCGCGCAGACCGCGCGGCGGGCTTTTTCTTGGGATCCGCTCCGATCGTGAACCTGCCGCCGCCCCTCGCGCTGCGCGCGTCTCACGCCGCCTTTCGCATCGGCGAGACGCCCATACTGGCCGATCTCGATTTCGATCTTCGCCAGGGCGAATGGACTTTTCTGATCGCGCCGCCCGGCGTGGGCAAGACGACGCTGCTGCGGCTGGCCGCCGGCGAGATCGCGCCGACGTCAGGCAAGATCGAACGCGCGGGCGCAGCGGCTCTTGTCCTGCACGACACGCGCCTCGACGATACGAAGAGCGCGCGCACGATCGTCGCCGAAGCGATGATTGCAGAGCCGGACGCCGCAAACCGCGCCGACGCGCTGCTCTGCGACCTCGGCCTCGACGCCTACCTGAACCACGAGCCGTTCCGACTGTCGCGCGGGCATTACAAGCGGCTCGCCATTGCGCGCGCGCTTGCCGCTCGCCCCGCCCTGCTCTGCCTCGACGATCCGTTTTCGCCGATGGATCGCCGCGCGCGCTTGCTGACAGCGAACGCGCTCGCGCGCGCAGCGGATGAAAGCGGGCTCGCGATCCTGATGGCGA
Source organism: uncultured Rhodoblastus sp. (assembly GCA_964634325.1). Taxonomy (GTDB): domain Bacteria; phylum Pseudomonadota; class Alphaproteobacteria; order Rhizobiales; family Beijerinckiaceae; genus JAJXWB01. Next base: position 150,663 of record CAZWJF010000001.1, on the reverse strand, counting down.
GCAACGATCCCTTCGACGCATTGCGCTATGGCGACCGGATCGTCGCGTTGACGCCCGCGCCCGACGCGCAGGTCGAATTCAACGAGGAACGCGAGCCGACGCCCGATGCGACAGAAGAACAACTGACGAAGACGCCGCTCTTTGACCGGCTCCAGGCCGTCTTGTGGGGCGATAGCCGCTGACTATTTGACGAACTCGATCGTCTTGAACGACGTCATCTTGCCCATGACGTTGCCGGACGCGTCGCGCTGAACGCCGACGCTGAGCGTGACCCGCACGCGTTTGCCGAGAAGCGACTTCGGCATTTCCTGATTTTCAAACCACGGCGTGCAGGCCTTGGCTTCGCAGAGCCCCGTTTCCTCACGGCCGGACGCAACGACGATCGTAAGGTAGCAATTATCGCCGCATTCGAAACCTTTGATGGTCCCCTCGAGCGTCTTGGCCGGCGCTTTGCCCGCGGCCTTCGGTTTGGCGGCCGCGGCGCCGGGAGCGCCCGGGTGAGCCGCCTGCGCAAACGCACAGCCGACCGACAGCGCGCCGACCAGACCAACAAGCAGAATGCCGCGCATCTTTCTTCCCCTGAATTCGCCTCAGTTTCCGCCGCCACCCTAAGCTGCGTCGCGGCGCCGTGTCACTTGATCTCTGGCGGCGGGGCCTCCGGCAGCGGTATGTCGAATTTCTCCGGCAATGGCGCCGGCGCGCCGACTTTCACCGTCTCTGGCCGGTCGAACACATGCGCGATGCTCGGAAACGCGAGCGTGACGAGGATCACCGCGATCAACGCCATAAGAAATGGCGCGACTTCCCACGCGATCGCGCGCGTGGATACCGAAACTGTCTTGGTCGCGCGCGTCATCATGATGGCGTAGCCGAGCGGCGGACTGAGGAAGCTCGCCTGCAACGTCAAGACGGCCAGCGCGGCGACCCAGGCTGCGTCCGGCGCGCGCATCAGCACGCCGGGCATGACGATCGGCACAATGACGAAGACGATTTCGAAAGCATCGAGCACCAGCGCCGCCACGGCCATCAGGGCCAGCGCCGCCGCTGCCGCCGCCGCCGGCCCCCCCGGCGCCGAAGCCAGCAGGTCGGTCGCCAGCCGATCGACGCCGAGCACGCGCATGACAAGCGTGAATGTCGTCGCGGCCGCGAGCAGAGCGAAAAGAGCGCCGGACACGGCCAGCGCTTCGCGCAACACCTCCGCGAGCACGCGCAGGGTCAAGGCGCGCGTGAGCACGCCGACCGCCAGCAGCGCGGCGCATCCGGTCGCCGCCGCCTCGACCGCGTAGAACATGCCGGCGGCGACTCCGCCCAACAACAACACGACAGAGGTCACGACCAGCGCGGAAATCAGGGCTTCGCGCAACGACAGCGCATTCCTTTCGGCCGCGACGCCCGAGGCGCGCGCGCGCAGCGCGACGATCAATATCCACAAGCCCATCGTCAGCGCGGCCGGCGCGGCCGCTGCTCGAAAAATGTCCTGCGTGTTGACGACGCGGTCCGAGCCGGCGATCGCGCGCATGGCGATGCTGTGCGCGTTCATCATCGCATCGCCCAGGAACAGCAGAACCAGCGACGGCGGAATGACGACGCCGAGCGTGCTCGCTGCAGCCACCAGAGCGACGCGCTCGGCCGGCTCCACGCCGTGGCGCGCAAGCAGCGGCCGCACGCCGCGCGACAGCATGGAGACGCTTGCGCCCACCGAGCCGTTCATGGGCGCGACCAATGCGCCGATGGCGAGCGCCGACAATCGCGGCGCAAGCACGCCCTGCCGCCCGATCGCGCAGCCCGTTCGAAACAGGATCTCCACAAGAGGCAACCGGTTCAGCAGAACGCCCATGATCACGAATAGAGGCAGCGCTTGCAGAAGATCGCCCTCGAGCAACGCGACGAGGCGCGCGCCGAGCGCGGCGAGCAAGGCCGTGTCGCCGCCGCTCGCCTGCACCCACAAGGCTCCAAGGCCCGCTGCGCCGATCAGAACCAGAAAGGCCGGCAGACCTGTCGCCAGCATCGCGACCGCGGTCAGCGGAAGAAGGGCGACGCCGAACCAGGCGCTCACGCTTGATCCTCGTCAGCGTCGAATGCGCGCATCAGCTCCACGAGCGCCTGCGTTGCGACGAGCGCCGCGAGTATGACGACTGCGAGCTTGATCAGGAAATAGCCGGGATTGTTGGTCTCGGGAAAACGCTCCAACGCCACGAGGGAGCGCCAGGCGTCCCGCCAGGACACGACGAGAATGAAGATGGACCAGGGCGCCGCCAGCAGCCCCGCGCCCGCAGCGTTCAGCAGACGTCGTGTGCGAGGTTCGAACCGCTTCGCCCAGAAATCCGCACGCAAATGCGTTCCTGCGCGCGTCGCGGCCGTCACCGCGATGGCGATAAACAACGCGAACAGCCATTGGCCGAGGTCATTGGCCTCCCGCGAACAGCAGCGCACGAGATCGCGTAGCGGCCACTGCGCGCTGAGCAGAAGCACGACTGGCAGCGCCAGCCACTTGCCGGCGTCGACGCATGAGCCGACGCCGCGGTCGATCCAATCGGCCAGACGCCTCATCGCTCCAACTCCTCCCACGCGCGAGTCGCGGCGGCGGGATGAGAGCACCCTCGACCCTGCGAACGCAACATTTGTGAAGCTTCCGCTCGGACCGGCCGTGTCCCTCCCTTGCGCCCGGCGGAGCGATCGGCCAACGTGCGCCCCCACCGTCATGTTCCCGGATCGTATGCCGCAGACCGCTCCACCCCCGCCCGCCGCCGTGCAGCTGGAAGCGGTCAGCGTCGCTTTCGGTTCGGGAACGTCGGCCTACACGGCAGTGAGAGGCGCAAGCCTCGCGGTCGCGTCCGGCGAATTCGTCGCCATCGTCGGCCCGACTGGCTGCGGCAAGTCCACGCTGCTCAACGTCGTCGCGGGCCTGCTCAAACCGGCCGCCGGCGAGGCGCGCGTACTCGGACACGCCGTGTCGGGCGTCATGGCTTCGTGCGGCTATCTCTTCCAGCAGGACGCCCTGATGCCCTGGAAGACGGCGCGCGACAACGTCGCCGTCGCTCTGGAGCCGCAGGGCGTCGCGCGCGTCGACGCCGAACAGCGCGCGCAAGCCTGGCTGGCCAAGGTCGGGCTCGGGGCGTTCGGCGACCGTTATCCGCATCAATTGTCCGGCGGCCAGCGCAAGCGCGTGGCGCTGGCGCAAATGCTGATCCGCGATCCGCAGATTCTGCTGATGGACGAACCCTTCGGACCCCTCGATGCGCAGACTCGCGCGCTGATGGGCGATCTCCTGCTCGATCTGTGGTCCGCCGATCGCAAGGCTGTCCTGTTCGTCACCCACGATCTCGAAGAAGCGATCGCGCTGGCGGACCGCGTCGTCGTGATGTCTGCTGGGCCGGCGGCTCATATCGTCGCCGACCGCGCGATCGATTTGCCGCGCCCGCGCGAGATCAACGAGATCCGGCTCGATCCGAAATTTCACGCCTTGCAGCGCGCCCTATGGGACGACCTGCGCGAGGAGGTTCTGAAGACCTATCAGGCGCAGGCCGGAGGCGCAGCGTGAAGGATCGCCGTCATTGCGAGGAGCGGAGCGACGAAGCAGTCCGTTCGCCGAAAGCCGATCCCGATTTGGAGACGGATTGCTTCGTCGCCTTTTGGCTCGTCCCGCTGATGGCAAGCAAGACGTCATGACCCGTCCCACTCTCCTCGCCTGGCAGGTCGGCGTCGCCATCGCGTTGTTGGCCATCTGGCACATCGGCTCGAGCGTACCGATCTTCGGCGTGTACTTCATGCCGAAATTCTTCTTCTCGACGCCCGCTGACGTGCTCGGCCGCGTGTGGAAGATGTTCGCCACCGGAATTGTCTGGCGCCATCTGTGGATCACGTTGACCGAGACCGGGCTCGCCTTCGTCATCGGCTCTCTCGCCGGCGGCGTTGTCGGCTTCTGGTTCGCACGCAGGCCTGCGCTCGCTGCGGTCTTCGATCCCTTCCTCAAGGCGGCGAACTCGCTGCCCCGCGTCGTGCTCGCGCCGATCTTCATGCTCTGGTTCGGCCTCGGGATCTGGTCCAAGGTCGCGCTCGGCGTCACGCTGGTCTTCTTCATCGTTTTCTTCAACGTCTATCAGGGCGTGAAGGAAGTGCCGCCAGTCGTGCTCGCCAACGCGCGCATGCTCGGCATGAGCGACCGCCAGCTGATGCGCCACGTCTATTGGCCCTCGGCGCTCACCTGGGTGTTTTCGTCGCTGCACGCCTCCGTCGGGTTTGCGTTGGTCGGCGCGGTCGTCGGCGAATATCTGGGGGCGGCCGCCGGCCTCGGCTATCTCATTCACGAGGCGGAAGGCGTGTTCGACGTGACGGGCGTCTTCGCCGGCATGATCGTTCTCGCCATTTTCGTCATCGCCATCGACTGGGCGGTCACGCTGGTGGAAAATCGGCTGCTCGTCTGGCGGCCGCAACCGCATTCGCAAAACTAGAAGGGAAACGCCCGATGAAGGTCCTGAAGATCGCCGCAGCCTTGCTCGCGCTCGCCGCGACCTCCGCCGCCGCACGCGCGCAGGTCGCCAATATAGAAAAGCCGAAAGTCGTGATCGGCGTCGGCGGCAAGTCTCTTCTCTATTATCTTCCCCTGACCATCGCAGAACAGAAGGGCTATTTCAAAGAGCAGGGCCTCGACGCCGAGATCATCGACTTCGCCGGCGGTTCGAAAAGCTTGCAGGCCCTGATCGGCGGCTCCGTAGATGTCGTCGCCGGCGCCTACGAGCACACGATCCACATGCAGGCGAAAGGGCAGGATATTCGCGCGACCGTCGATCTCGGCCGCTTTCCAGGCATCGTCGTCGCCGTGCGCAAGGGCGTGAAATACGAGACGCCCGCCGATCTCAAGGGAATGAAGATCGGAGTTACGGCGCCAGGCTCCTCCACCAACATGCTCGCGAAATTCTTCCTCGCGAAGAACGGCCTGTCGCCGGACGACGCAGCCTACATCGGCGTCGGCGGCGCGGCCTCGGCGGTCGCGGCGGTGCGCAATGGCCAGGTGGACGCAATCTCCCACCTCGAACCCGTCATCACCATGCTCGAACAATCCGGCGACATCAAAGCCATCGCCGATACCCGCACGGAGGAAGGAACCCGCGCGCTGTTCGGCGGCGAGAACCCGGCGGCCGTCATCTATGCGAAGAAAGCGTTCATCGACGCCAATCCGAACACGATGCAGGCGATCGTGAATGCAGAATACAAAGCCCTTCAATGGATGAAGACGGCGAGCGCCGACGACGTCGCCGCGATCGTGCCGGAGAATTATCTGCTCGGCGACAAGAAGCTTTATATGGCCGCATTTCAGGCGACGCGCGCAGCCTATTCGCAGACCGGCCTGATCGACGCTGCGGGAATGAAGAGCGCGCTCGACATGCTCGCCCGTTTCACACCGGAGCTGAAGGACGCCAAGATCGACCTGGCCGCCACCTTCGACGATCGGTTCGCCAGGAAAGCGGCGCAAACGGTCAAGTGACGGGTCGCCGCGCGGCCGGCCTCGTATTTCCGACTTTCCGATGCTTGCGCCGCACGCATCGGGAATGACACAGTCGCCGCATGAACATCCTGTCCATCCAGTCGCACGTGGCCTTCGGACATGTCGGCAATTCAGCCGCCGTCTTTCCGCTCCAGCGGATCGGCCACGAAGTGTGGCCGGTGCACACCGTCCTGTTCTCCAATCATCCGGGCTACGGGTCGTGGAAGGGGCAGGTGCTGGACGCCGAACTGATCGACGATTGCGTCGACGGCGTCGCCGAGCGCGGCGCGCTGAACCTTTGCGACGGCGTTTTGTCCGGCTATGTCGGCGCGCCGGAAACCGGGGCGGCGATCCTGCGCGCCGTCAAGCGCGTGAAGGCCGCCAATCCCGCCGCGCTTTATTGCTGCGATCCGGTCATTGGCGACGTTGGCTCCGGCGTGTTCGTACGGCCGGGCGTGCCGGAGTTCTTCGCGCGCTCCGCCATGGCCGTCGCCGACATCTTCACCCCCAACCAGTTCGAGCTGGAATGGCTTTCGGGAAATCCGGTGGTCGGCCTGTCGAGTCTGCGCGCCGCGCTCGACGCGCTCCACGCCCGTGGTCCCAGAATCATTCTCGTCACCTCGGCGCATCTTGCCGACACGCCGGACGCGTCGGTCGATCTGTTCGTCTCCTCTTTCGAAGGCGTCTTTCGTCTGCGCACGCCCCGCCTGCCCGTCGATTTCAACGGCGCCGGCGACGCTGTCGCCGCTCTGTTCTTCGCTCACTGCATGGAGACGCAATCCCCGCGGCTCGCGCTCGAACGCGCCGGATCGTCGATCTTCGGGCTGTTGACGAAGACCTATCAAGCCGGCGCGCGCGAATTGCTTCTGGTTGAGGCGCAACAGGAGTTTGTTGCGCCGTCGCATGCCTTCACCGCAGAAGCGGTTTGACACATCCTCAATAACGACCGGCGGTCGACGGGTCGGGCGTCGCGCCGCGCGGGGCGGGCGCGAAGGCGGCCGGCGGACGCTTCGGCGGCGGGGGCGGCGCCTGCTTGTCCGGAGAGATCGGCTCCAGCGGCCGCAGCAGCTTGCGCGCTTCGTCGAGCGCCTTCTGCTCTTCCTCCTGTTGAGCGCGGCGTTCGGCGTCGAGCCGACGATCGGACTTCAGGCGGCGATTGAAGAAGGCCCGCTCGCGTATATCGGCCTCCAGCGCCGCATTGCGTTCGGACTCCCGCTCGATCGCGCGCTCCGTCAACGCAGCGATGAGCGCCTCCGCAGACAATGCGCGCGCCGGCTGGCTCCAGGGGCCGCTCCATGAGAGATCAATCTGCGGCGGCGCGCCGGACCAGTCCGCAGGCGCAGGCGCTCTCAGATTTTCGCGAACTTCGACTTGCCCCGTGCGGAGGTCGAATACGCCGCTCATCCGGCCCCGCGCGCGCGCGGCCTCGAATTCGACAGGCGCAATCGTCAGGCGCCCAGCCGCAAGCGTAAAATCAACGTCGACCGGCGCAGGACGTTGCGCGCCGGAGTCGAGCGCGCTCGCCAGCTCAGAGACGACGGCCTCCCGTGCGGTTGTCGCGTCGTCCATGGCCAATCGCGCGACGGCGTCGGAGAAGGCGTCTGGCGCAGCGCGCGCGATGCTCCAGTCCTGCAGCCGCGCGTTGCCCGATCCGGCGAGCGATGCGACGAGTTCGGCTGCCGAGCCGCCAGCGCCAGAGATCTCGCACGCGCCGTCGACCTTCGCTGCGAAGGGACCCGCCGTCGAGTCGAGCGACCGTACGGCGAGACGCGCGCGCGCTGTCGCGGCCCCGCCCTCCCGCCGCAGCGACGCCTCGCCTGTCAAGCGTCCGCCAAGCAATGGCATGTCGATCTTGCGGGCCTCGACCAAGCCCTGCCCGAGCGTCAACTCGAGATGCGCGCCGGCGCTCGTCGACACGCCGAGATCGAACCGGCCGATCGCAAGTTTGAGATCGGCGGCCGGCGGATCGACGCGCTGCGGCGCGAATTTCAGCGTCGACCAGAGCGCGCCGGCGAGCGCTGGTTGCGCGGGCCCCAAAACGAACGAAGCAAGAAACGGGGCCGACAGGCGATCGATCGCCAGCTCGCCGCGCCAGATTGCGTCCGCGCCGCGCCGCAAACCGCCTGTCGCCTTCGCGCCGAACGCTTCGCTTGTCAGCCCGTCGAGCGAAAGCCCTTCGCGGTCCATCGCGACGGTCGCCGTCGCTTTTGCAGGCGCGCGTTGCGTCGGATCAGGCGCGCCGAGGCCAAACAACTGCATGAGCGGCGCAGCGTCCGCGCTGTCGAGCATGATGCGCCCGCGCATCGCGGGCCTGTCGGCTGACGCGGTCGTCTCGCCATTGAACGTCATCGATGCGCCGGGCAGTTCGACGCGTGCGCGCGTCGACAAAGCGCCGCCCCAGGCGCCTTCGCCGACCGCTTCGACGCGCGCAGCGCCGAGGCCTCTCAGCGGCAGGACCGGAAAGCCGAACTGTCGCAACAGAACCGACGCGTCCGGCGCATTTGCGACGAGTTGCGCTTTCACACGACCATCGCCCGTCGGCTGCAATTGCGCGGAATAGCGGGCCCCGCCTGCTTCGCTTTCCAAATTGAGCTGCGTGAACGCGCCGGCTGCGTTTGTGGCGACGCCCATGGTCGCCTTCGCCGGGGATAGCGCCGAGGCCCGCGCGACGAGCGCATCGCTCGCAGCGCCCGGCGCTACGCGCCGGATCAGCGCCGCCAGATCGCCAAGCCGCTGCGCGTCGAGTTTGAGATCGAGCCCCCCGCCTTGCGCGGTCAAGCGGCCGACGCCCGTGAGCGTCGCGCCGCCGAGATCGGCGATCGACAATTCCTCGAGCGTCGTGACCCCGTCCTTTCGCAGGAGATGAGCGCGAATGCGACCTGCGGCGGCCGAGGATTGGCCGACCTCCGCAATCCGAACGGCCTTCGCATCGACGCTGAGATCGAGATCGTCATCGCGACCAATGCCGCCCAAGGCGCGCAGGTCGGGCAAACCATCGATATCGAGCACCGACGCCTCGATTGCAGCGGATATGCGCGAACGCGAATCCGCTTCCGCCGCGCGCCACGCAAACCGACCGCTCAGCCGCGAGCGATCGAGATCGAGCGATCGCGCCTGCGCTTCGAAGCGATCAGGCGCCGTCTTGATGCGACCATCGAAAGCAAGCCGGTTGAATGATGCAGCGGCGAGCCGTCGGATCGCCTCGGGCGCAATCGGCGCGACATAATCGGCAAGCCGTCGCACGTCGCGCGTCTCGATCCGCGCTGCGCCGTCGAACGACCGCCAATCCGTTTGGTCGATCGCGCCGTCGAAATGAAGTCGCGTGGCGCCCGGCAATCCGGCGTCGATCAGCGCTTGCGCGGGCGCGCCGGGAGACAGGCGCAACGCGACGGCGGGTTGAGACAGCGTCTCACCGCCGAGCGTCGCGCTATCCGCCTCGACGCGGAGGTCGAGCGCGCGCGACGACGCCCAGCCGGAAACCGTTGCGAAATCATGCGACGCGCGGAATCGATCGAGATCGAGATTGGCCGCCTTGAGTTTGATATCGAGCGGCGCGCCCGCCGCGTAGCGCGCTGCGCCGGAAAAGCTCAGGGCATGGTCGTCGTCGCCGACGCGCGCCTCCAGATTATCGAACCGAAGGGCGTCCGGGGTCGCCGCTATGTCGAAAGTCGTGCGCCACGGCGGCGTGCGGCCGCCGCCCATGCCGCTCGATGCGCCACGTCCCACAAAATACAACGCGCCTCCTTCGAAGCGCGCGTCTCCATCGAACTCGGCATGCAACCCGGCAGGCGGCTCATCAAGAGCGATCTTGCCGCGCAACCGTCCATCTTCGACCGCTGCGGTTGCGAATTGAAACGTCGTGCTCCGCCAGACGCCGCTTCCGCGAAACGGCCCGAGCAGCGCATCCATCGCCCCCGTGAGGTCGACATGCGTCACGCTCACTGGTTTTTCGCCGGCGACCTCGATCGCGCCGTCCGTAACGATCAACCTTTCGACCCCAACGCGCGCACTGTCCTGCGGCGAGAGAACGAAAGCGTTCGGATCGACTGCGATCGTCGGCTTGTCGAGGGCGATTTCCGTGAATTCGAGGCGACCGCGCAGCAGCGACGTCGGCGAGAGCTCGAACGCGGCGGCGTGCGAGCGCACAGTCAGTCCGCTGCGCCCGGCCGACAGCGAACCGACGGTCAGGCGCGGCGCCGGCAACAGGCGCAACGCGACCGGCCCGCCGATCTCCACCGGGCCGCCGATGCGCTCGCTGATTTGCGCTGCGATCTCGTCGCGGCGCGCGTCCCAGTCGATGAAAGGCGGAATGGCGAGCGCCGCCGTGAGCGCCGCCACGAGGCAGGCCGCGATGATCGTCAGGATTTCGCGCAAGACCGATCCGAATTTCGTTACGGGTCGATCTTATCCGATTTCGTGGCGCGCGCGTGGCTGCCCGCTCACAGGCTTAACCCGAACCATGGGCGCAGACGCGCGCCGATCAGCGCGCCGGGCACAGAGAAAGCGAGCCAGACCAATCCGTGCAGACTGCCGGAGGCGACGCCGGAAAAGAAACCGCCGATGTTGCAACCGGTCGACAGGCGGGCGCCGAGCCCCATGATCAGGCCGCCGACCACGGCCGCCGCCAGCGACCGCGCCGCCACATCGACCCGCGGCGAGAAAACAGCCGCAAGCCCCGCCGCAGCGGCCGCGCCGAGCATGATCGCGAAGTTCATCACCGAGGTCGCATCGGCGAACAGGCTGCGCGCAAGCGCGGCCTCGTCGCGCCAGTAGGGCCAGGAGGCGACATCGAGGCCTGCCGCCGCTGCGATCTTCGCGCCCCACAGCGCGAAGCCGGACGTGATGCCCCAAGGCCGCCCGGCGAGCGCCAGCGTCGCGATATTCACGAACGCGAGGGCCGCGGCCCCGGCCAGCGCCGGCCAGGGTCCCCAAAGAAGCCCCCGTTCCCCGCGCGTGGACGCCAACGGCTCCACCACGCCGTGACGCGCGCGCTCGAAGCCGTAGGCTCCTGCATAGGCCGCCAAGAGAATTGCGAACGCGATTGCAAGCGACTTCGTCGCGCCGAGCGCTTCGACGAGCGAATGCGCGCCGATGTCGGGCCATTCGCGCCAGCTCAGAGGATCCGCCGTGGCGACGAGCGAACCGAGGACGAAAGCCCCGAGCGCGGCGATCATCCGAAGGCTGCCGCCGCCGGCTGTGTAGAGCGTTCCGGAACCGCAGCCGCCCGCAAGCTGCATGCCGACGCCGAACAGGAACGCGCCGACGCACAAAGCGAGCCCGACCGGCATGACGAAGCCGGCGGCCGGCTGCCCGAAGATCGCGCCGCCTTCGAGCGCCGGAAAAAAGACTGCAATCGCGAGCGCGATCATCAGGATTTGCGCGCGCACGCCGCGCCCGCGCGCGTCGAACATCATCCGCCGCCATGACGAGGCGAAGCCGAACGAAGCCCGATGCAAAGCAAAGCCCGCGAAGAATCCGACTCCCGCAAGCGCGGCTTGCCTCCAGCCCGCCTCGCGGGCGCCGAACGCAGCAAGCGCGAAGAGTCCGGCGACAGCGAGCGCGACGACCACGATCTGTGGATTGCGCTCGTCCGCCTGCGTCGCGGTCGTCAGGCTCATGGCTTGGTCGCCTGCGCCGCGATGCCGGCGAAGATGGCGTCGAGTTCTGTAGCGAGTTCGCGCAGCGCAGGCCCGCCGTCTTCGAAATACGGCGCGAACGTCGCGCTGGGCGTACGATAGGAGAGAGCCGCCCCGCCGTCGGCGTTCTCGGTGATATAGAACCTGATCGGCGCCTCGATGCCGGCGGGAACGCTGGCCGCGAGCATCCGCCTCGCGAAATCGTTGCGAAACACGCCGATCACGCGATTACCGGGAATGGAAATCCCTTGCGCCTTGGCGCCTTGCGATGCGCTCGCCGAGTTGACGAGATTCATCCTGGCGTCCGCAATCGCCTGGTCGAGGCGGTCGGACAGCGCCGAGAACGTGTGAGGCGTCGTTATGATCGCCCAACCGGGCCGCGGCGAGAGGGGCGCCGGCGCAGCCAGCGCGGCCGATAGCGCGACCGCTGCGGCCAAGGCCGCGCAGGCGCGCGCGACAAATTTCAGCATGACCATCTCGCCCCGATCGTTGCGAACTGGTCCGCTATATCGTTCGTTCGATCACAGGCGCAGTCAAGAATACGTGATGCGCCGCGCGTCAGGCGTCCAGCACCTTGCCGGGGTTCATGATGTTCTGCGGATCGAGCGCCCGCTTGATCGCGCGCATCACGTTCAGCGTCTCGGGCGAATGCTCCTCGCGCATATACTTGATTTTCGCCTGGCCCACGCCGTGCTCGCCCGTGCAGGTCCCGCCCATTTCGAGGCCACGCCGCACCAGCCGCTCCACAAAGGTCTTGGCTCTCGCGACATCCTCGGGGTCGTTGGGATCGAACAACGGCCCTGTATGGAAATTGCCGTCCCCGACATGCCCGACCACCGGCGCGACGATGCCGAGTCGTTCGGCGTCGGCTATCGTCTCCGTCACGCAGTCGGCGAGCCGCGATATCGGCACACAGACATCTGTCGAGAACCCGGACATCTCGGGTTTGCGCTTGAGCGTCTGATGCGCCCAGTAGACATCGTGGCGCGCCTGCCAGAGCTTCGTGCGCTCCTCCGGCTTGGTCGTCCAGTTGAAAGGACCGCCGCCATTGCCTTCCGCCAATTCCTTGAAACGCGTCGTTTGCTCCTCCACGCCGTTTTCCGTGCCGTGGAATTCCAGAAACAGCATCGGCGCCTCGGTGAGCCCGAGCTTGGCGTAATTGTTGAAGGCGCGCACCGTCATGGCGTCGACGAGTTCGATGCGCGCGATCGGCAATCCGGACTGGATGGTTTCGATGACCGTGTCGCAGGCGGCCTTGATCGAGGGGAACTGGCAGGTCGCCGCGGAAATCGCCTCGGGAATGCCGTACAGCTTCAGCGTGATCTCGGTGATGATGCCGAGCGTGCCCTCCGACCCGACGAACAGCCGTGTCAGATCGTAGCCGGCGGAAGATTTCTTGGCGCGCCGTGCGGTCTTCACGATCTTGCCGTCGGGCATCACGACCGTCAACGCCAGCACGTTGTCCTTCATCGTGCCGTAGCGAACGGCGTTCGTGCCGGAGGCGCGCGTCGCGCACATGCCGCCAATGGAAGCGTCCGCGCCGGGGTCGATCGGAAAGAACAGGCCGGTGTCGCGCAGATATTCGTTGACCGCCTTGCGTGTGACGCCGGGCTGCACAACGACGTCGAGATCCTCGGCGTGCACTTCCAGAATCTGGTTCATCTGCGAGACGTCGATCGAGACGCCGCCGTAGGGCGCGTTGGTGTGCCCCTCCAGCGAAGTGTTGGTGCCGAGCGCGATGACGGGAACGCCGCGCGCGGCGCAGATTTTCACCGCGTCGGAGACGTCCTCGGTCGAATGCGCGAATACAACAGCGTCCGGCGGCTGGTTTGGCGTCCACGAGAGATTGTGCCCGTGCTGCTGGCGCACGGCCATCGAGGTGACGAGATTGTTGCCGAACCGCGCAGCCAGCGCCGCGACGGTCTCGTCGATGGCGGCCTGCGGCGGACGCGCGCTCAAGCGCGCGGTGGCGGGATCATGTTCGGTCACTTGGGCTCTCCCGATATCGATTTGCGCGAAATCTACTCCCGCCGCATGGCCCGGTCGAGCGCCGGGCCGCGTGAGCTGTCGTCTACTTCTTCAGCCGCAGCGGGCCGGTGAAGTCGCGCTTGCCGATGGGAACGCCCTTGAGACGAAGGATGTCGTAGGCCGTGGTCGCATGGAATTGCAGATTGGGGATCGAGAACGACATCAGAAAATTCTCGGCCGTGAACGGCAGCTTCACGTCGCGAAACTCGAAGAATACGTCCTTGCCCTCCAACGCCTCTATCTCCTCGCGCGTGTAGCTCTTCAGCGCGGCGCGCGCGTCGGCCACCATGCTTTGCAGACCCGCGTAATCCTGCGGCCCGGGCTCCGTGCGCGGCGAGAAGCTGCCCTTCTTCACGCCCTCGATCGCGCCATGCGAATGGTGCACGACTGACACGATCTGAAAGCGGAACGGCAGCATGTCCGGCCACAGGCGCGTCTCGACGACTTCCGCCAAGGCGCCCTCCTTTTCCGCGAAATGGACGCGCCCGCGCTCCAAAAAGCCCGCGACGCCCGCCAATGTCTGGAGAAATCCGGCGACGCTGACGTCATAGAGGGAAATGCCCATGGCGCGCTCCTTGCTTGCGACTTGTCGATAGACTGAGCCTGGCGCGAGGCTATCCCGACTTCGCGCGAACGCAAGGCCGCGACCCGCGGTCGCATATGACCTTCGACACTGCCGCATGACGAACAGGCGCGTCAGGTATCGCGGCGGCTCATGGGGGATGTGATGCTCGGACCGGTCGACATCGCGGATTGGCGCGTCGATGAATGCGATCGTCTGCGCGCGGAAATTCGCATTCTGCCAATTGCGCAGAACCTTGCGGCGAACCTGCGCGGGGCGGATGCCGCGCTCGACGACGAGTTGGCGACGCGCTGGCGGCGATTTGCGCGCGACGCCGATCAACCCGCCCAGGATCTTCGAATGCTGCTGGACGGCTTGCGCCGCGCGCAGGGCGCGCGCTGACGACGCTTATTCGGCCGCGTGCGCGGGCTGCGCCTTCTCGGCATCGAGCCAGCCCGGCGGCGCATAAGCCGCCATGTTTCCGAGCGTGACGATGGGCGCGGACAATTCGGGCGCATGCAGGATTTCGAGGAAGTCCGCATATTCCGGATGATGGGGATCGCCGATGAAGGCTTCCTCGTATTCCCCGCGGCTGAAAATATCGCGCTGGCGGAACATGTTGAACATGACGCTGTCGGCCGCGAAATCCTGTCCCATCTTCACGAAGGCCGGCATTTCCTTGTAGTTGCGCGCCTGCACCACCATCGAGAACATCAGATGCTGGATTTCGCCGGCCTCGCGCATCCGCTTGATGAAGGCGAGGTTCTTGAGCAGGCGCGCGAAATTGCCCGGTCGACGGACGAAGGAATAGGTGTCGGCCGTCGCGGCGTCGATGGAAATCTGCACGGCGCCGACATGGCCGGCGAGCCCCAGTTCCTTCCACGCGCGCTCGTCGAACAGCTGCCCGTTGGTGTGCAGGTGTATCTTCAGGTTCCGGTAGTCGTCGCTGGACGTCAGCCGCTTGATGAGATTGCGGAAATGGTTGCTGCCGAAGGCGTCGCCCGACCCCGTGATGATCACCTCGCCGGCGTCTTTGAGCATCGGCAGCAGCGACTTCTCGGTCAGATCGTCGAGCTTGGCCTGCCGCGCCTTGTTGGCGACGTAGATGCCGGACCGGCAGGACGGGCAGGCGAGGTTGCAGGACTTGTCGTGGCTCAGAACCACCTGCAACGGCGGCGGAGCAGCCGCCCGCCCCTGGCGGTGGTGGGCGATGAATTCGCGCACCTCCTCGCTGTCATTGGGCTCGAGCAGACGACCCGCGATGAACGGGCAGTTCACATGGTCGCAATAGCTATAGGTGCCGTCGATGATCGATTCGCGGATCTTGTTTGCGATCTCGCTGTGCCAGACGTCGCGGTGGTCCTGGTCGAGACGTCCGATCGGCGTCGGCAGATAGACCGGGCAGCACGAGAACACCAGCCCGGTGTGGGTCGTCTCGAGCGTCGTGAAAGGGCGGCGGCAGAAATGCGTCCGCAGATATTCCTTCGCCTCGGCGTCGTCCGATTTCATGCCGGCGCGGCGCTGGCGCAGCTTCAGCATCAAATTGTTGTTCACGAAGGACGCCACAGCGTCGGCGCGATCACGGCCGATAAAGTCCAGCACGGTCGGGCTCGCGGCCAGCTCCAGCAGCCGGCGCGGGGAAAGCGTCTTCAGAATCTTCGCAGGTCCCTGTTGGGTCGCCATTTCGTGCCGATAGTCCTTGCGCAACGCCCGACCGCCTCCGGCGTGGCGCGTGTCGCAGATCGCACCGCCTGCCGTTTGGGCGGAATGCGCCAGACGCAGGCATTGGACAGGCGTCTGACGAAGGCCGGACACTACACTCAGCCTAGCCAAAACGCAAAGGCGCCGCCGCTCGCCCGTGACATCCGGCGCCCGCCGCCCCACATTGGCCCGGAGCCCGAATCAACGGACTGGACCAAAGGTTTGCCGTACGAAAGCCTCAGCCCGCGCGACCACGCGCCCGCCCCCGGCGGGATACGCGCGCGCGCGCTCGAAGCGCGGGCTGCGCCCTGGCTGTCGACCCTGAATCCCGAGCAGCGGGAGGCGGTGGAATCGATCGACGGCGCGGTGCTGGTGCTGGCTGGCGCCGGCACGGGCAAGACGCGGGTGCTGACCACCCGTATCGCTCACATTCTGGCGCTGGGCCGCGCGCGCCCATCCGAAATCCTCGCCGTCACGTTCACCAACAAGGCCGCCCGCGAGATGAAGGAGCGGGTCGGCGCGCTTGCCGGCCCGGTGGCGGAAGGCATGCCCTGGCTCGGCACGTTTCACGCCATTTCCACCAAGATCTTGCGTCGACACGCCGAGCTGGTCGGCCTCAAGTCCAACTTCACCATCCTCGACACGGACGACCAGATCCGCCTGCTCAAGCAGGTGATTCAGGCCGAAAACATCGACGACAAGCGCTGGCCGGCCCGCACCCTGGCCTGGCAGATCGACGCCTGGAAGAATCGCGGCCTCACGCCCGACAAGGTTCCGGCCGGCGAAGCCGAGAGCTTCGCCAACGGCAAGGGCGCAAAGCTCTACGCGGTCTATCAGGACCGTTTGAAGGTCCTGAACGCCGCCGACTTCGGCGACCTCCTGCTTGAGACGCTGCGTCTGTTCCGCGAACATCCCGACGTGCTGCGCGCCTGGCAAGAGCGGTTCAAATATATTCTCGTGGACGAGTATCAAGACACGAATACCGTCCAGTACCTGTGGCTGCGCCTGATCGCTCAAGGCAGGGACAATGTCTGTTGCGTGGGCGACGACGACCAGTCGATCTACGGCTGGCGCGGCGCCGACGTCGACAATATCCTGCGTTTCGAGCAGGACTTTCCCGGCGCGAAAGTCATCCGCCTCGAACGCAACTACCGTTCGACCGGCCATATCCTCGCCGCAGCGGCGGGGCTGATCGCACACAACAAGGGCCGCCTCGGCAAGACGCTGTTCACCGATGGCGAGGAAGGCGTCAAGCCGACCGTCTGCGGCGTGTGGGATTCGGAGGAAGAAGCGCGCGCGATCGGCGAGGACATCGAGCAGCAGCAGCGGCAGGGCAATCGCCTCGACGAAATCGCCATTCTCGTGCGGGCGTCTTTCCAGATGCGCGAATTCGAAGAGCGCTTCATCACACTGGGCTTGCCCTACCGCGTGATAGGCGGCCCGCGCTTCTACGAACGCGCCGAAATCCGCGACGCTCTCGCCTATCTGCGTTGCGTCGCGCAACCGGCCGACGATCTCGCTTTCGAACGCATCGTCAATACGCCCAAGCGCGGCCTGGGCGACGCAACTCTGCAACTGCTGCACGACCACGCGCGCGCGTCCGGCGTTCCGCTGATGCGCGCCGCTGCGACGATGGTGGAGACGGAGGAGCTGAAGCCGAAGCCCCGCACGTCGCTGCGCAATCTCCTGATGGATTTTTCGCGCTGGGCCGCGCTCCTCGACCAGAAGCCGCACAACGAACTGGCCGAAACCATTCTCGAGGAATCGGGCTACGTCGACATGTGGCGCGCCGATCGCACGGCGGAAGCCGCCGGGCGGCTCGAGAACCTCAAGGAATTCGTGCGCGCCATGGAGGAATTTCCCGACATGGCCGCCTTCCTCGAGCACATCTCGCTCGTGATGGAGAAGGACGAGGCCGCCGCAGGCGAACGCGTCTCGATCATGACGCTGCACGGCGCCAAGGGTCTCGAATTCGAGACCGTCTATCTGCCGGGTTGGGAAGAAGGCCTGTTTCCACACCAGCGCTCGCTCGACGAGAACGGCCGCGCCGGACTGGAGGAGGAGCGCCGCCTCGCCTACGTCGGCATCACCCGCGCCAAACGCCGCGCCAAACTCTACTTCGCCACCAACCGCCGCATTCACGGCCTGTGGCAATCGACCATCCCCTCGCGCTTTCTCGACGACCTGCCCGCGCAGCACGTCGAGGTGGTCGAGGCGCCGAGCGCCTCGCAATACGGCGGATACGCGCTGTCGCGGTTCGAGAACATGGATACGTATGGGTCGAGCTATTCGACGCCGGGCTGGAAGCGCGCGCAAACCAGGGCGAATGAGGCGAAGGGCGGCGGTTTCGGCGAGCGTCAGCAATCGCCTTTCTCAGCCGGTCGCGCGCAGACGCAAAGCGCGCGGCGCGGGCCGCTGACGATCGAAGGCGAACTCGTCGCCAAATCCTCCGCCGCCTCCGCGTTTCAGCGCGGCGATCGCGTATTCCACCAGAAATTCGGCCCCGGCGCGATCTACGCCGTGGACGGCAACAAGCTGACCGTCGATTTCGACAAGGCCGGCCGCAAGATGGTGCTGGAGAGCTTTGTGCAGCGGGGGTAATCGCCCGAGCCCCCGATACGCTCTCTCAGGCATTGCACGACGGGCGCATCGCCTCGGGAGCGCTCATGCCAAGCCTCGATTTGCCCGCCTACCTCGCCCGGATCGGCTACAATGGCCCTTTGGAGCCTACATACGAAACGCTCGCCGGCCTGCTGGCGGCGCACATGAATTCGATCCATTTCGAGAACATCGATGTCCTGCTCGGCCGCCCGATCGCGCTCGATCTCGACAGCCTGCAACGCAAGATCGTGCGCGACAGGCGCGGCGGGTATTGTTTCGAGCAGACGACCCTGTTCGATGCGGCGCTGCGCGCGCTCGGCTTCGAGACGACCGCGCGCACGTCGCGCGTCACTGTCGCGCTGCCCCTTCACGAGGCGCCGCGCACGCATATGTTTCTGATCGTGCGCCTACCAGAGGGCGATTTCGTCGTCGACCCCGGTTTCGGCGGCTTTGGCTGCCGCACGCCGATCCCGGCGTCCGGCGCGCGCGTGGGGGACGGCGGCGAGACTTTCGGTTTCGAAAGCGACCCACATGGCGCGACGCTGAAGATCGAGAGCGGCGACAAATGCGTGTCCGCATGGTCGGTCGGTCTCGATCGCGACAACCCGATCGATTTCGAACTCGGCAATTACTGGACCTCCGCGCATCCGACATCGCTGTTTCGGCACAATCTGATGTTGCGCGCCATGACGCCGCGCGGCCGCGTGACCGCAATGAACCGCGCCGTCACGATCCGTGAAGACGGCGAAACGCGCAGCTTCCAGCTCGAAGATCGCGCAGCCCTGCGCGATCTGCTCGGCCGGCATTTCGGCATGGACCTCCCCGACGTCGAAACATTGCGCGTTTCCAGCGTGCCGGAATGGTCCTAGCGCGCGCCGCGCCGTCTCGACACGTCGGCCCTGTCGAGATTACGATTCGCCAAACAGCCTGGGGTGTGAATCGTGGCCAAGAAGTCCGTCTCCAAGAAATCCGTCGCCAAGAAGTCGACATCGAAAAAGACCGCGACCAAGAAGACGGCGGTGAAGAAGTCCGCAAAAAAGGCGGCTGCGCCCGGCAAGGCCGTCGCCAAGAAGGCGGCGACGAAGAAATCCGCCCGAAAGGCGCGCATGCCGAACACGCCGATCTGGCAATGGTCGGCGGTCGAAACCGCGGCCGCCATCCGCGCCGGCGCAATCTCCGCCGAGGAAGTGACCAAGGCCCACGTCGAACGCATGCGCGCGGTCAATCCGAAGCTCAATGCGGTCGTCGTCGACTTGTCCGACGAGGCCATCAAGGCGGCCCGCGCCGCCGACCGCGCCCGCGCCAAGGGCGCTGAACTCGGTGCGCTGCATGGCGTGCCGGTCACCATCAAGGAGAACGTCGACTACAAGGGCCGCCCCAATCCCAACGGCGTGCCGGCATTGATGAGCCTGATCGCGCCCTCTGACGCGCCGGTCGTCGCAAATCTCAAGAAGGCGGGCGCCATCGTGCTCGGTCTGACCAACACGCCGGAATTCTCCTTCCGCGCCTTCACCGATAATCCGCTGCACGGGTTGACGCTCAATCCGTGGGATCCGGAGATCACCTGCGGCGGCTCGTCCGGCGGCGCGGGTTCCTCGGTGGCCGCCGGCGTTGGCGCGATCGCGCACGGCAACGATATCGGCGGTTCGCTGCGCATCCCCGCCTTCTGCAACGGCGTGGCGACGATAAAGCCCACGCAGGGACGCATTCCCGCCTACAACGAAAGCGCTCCGGCCGAACGGCCGATGCTGGCTTCTCTCATGTCGTGCCAGGGCCCGCTCGCACGCTCGGTCGCAGATGTGCGGCTCGCGCTCGAGGCGATGAGCGCGCGCGATCCGCGCGATCCCTGGTGGGTGCCGGCGCCGCTGGTCGGGCCAAAGCCGAAGGGCCCGATCAAGGTCGCTCTGGCCAAGTTGCCCGACGACATGGACGTCGATCCAGCAAATCGCGCGGCGCTCAGGCAGGCCGCCGACGATCTCGAAAAGTCCGGATATCGCGTCAAGGAAGTCGAGGTTCCAGACATCAATGGCGTCTGGCAGGTCTGGAACGACATCCTGACGACGGAGGTCGTCCTGCTTCAGGAGGCCGCGATGAACGCGGTGACCTCGGACGATTTCAAGAAAGCCTGGGGCGGGATGAAGGAGAAGGCGCAAGTTCTCGACGAGACGGGTTTCATGCGCGCCATCGCGGCGCGGTCCACCCATATTCGCGCCTGGCAGATGTTCTTCGAGAGTTATCCGGTCGTGCTGGCGCCGACATCCGTCAAGGCGACTCCGCCCGCGCGCCACGACGTGTCGAGCAAGAAGGCCGTGCAAGATTTCTTCTGGAACGATATCCGCTTCATCTCGGCCATCAACGTGCTCGGCCTGCCGGCCGCTGTCGTGCCGGTGTCGCTGCACAAAGGTCGACCGATCGGCGTACAATTGATCGCTGGCCGCTATCGCGAGGATCTTGCGCTCGACGCGGCCGAAGCGATCGAGAAGCGCGCGGGCATGCTCGTCCGACATCTTTGGGAGAAGATGGGAGCCTGACCGCTGGGCTGGACATTTGTTTCCCAGCGCGCTTTACCTGCGCCATTCTTCTCTTCCTCGGCACGGAGCGGATTTTGCGAGCAGGCCTTTTCACCCGTCTCTCGGCGCGGTTTCGTCGCCGCGCGAGATACGAGCGTGGCGACTATGTACGGGTATGGGAAGCGCATTCGCAAGACGAGACCCAAGCGAAAAATGTCGTTCTCGGTGTGACCGACGAGGAGCAATTTGCACGCTCCGGCCAGGTGACAAAGCAACACCTTGTCGAATGGCTCGGCGTCGGACCGGACGACGTGGTTCTGGAAATCGGCTGCGGCGTCGGTCGCGTCGGCGCGGCGCTTGCGCCGGTCTGCAAGCAGTGGATCGGTTGCGACGTGTCGCGTCATATGGTCGAGCACACGCGTCGGCGCCTGGCGCACCTGCCCAATGTTCGCGTGGAGCAGATCAGCGGCTACGATCTCGCAAATATCCCCGACGCCTCGATCGATGTCGTGTATTCGACGATCGTGTTCATGCACATCGACGAATGGGATCGCTTCGCATACGTGCGCGAAGGCCTGCGTGTCTTGAAGCCCGGCGGGCGCATGCTCGTCGACAATTACGACGCGACCTCGGATGAGGGCTGGAAAATCTTCATGGATCACGCGGCGATCCCGCCGAAGGACCGCCCGCCGTTCATCAGCAAGTCTTCGACGCCACAAGAGCTCGAGAACTATTTTGCACGCGCAGGCTTCAAGGATATCGAGACGCGCCGCCAGCAATACTGGGTTTTTGTCAACGGTGTGAAGCCGTAGCTCACGGCATCGGATCGCAACTCGCCTTCCCCTTCGCGATGGTCGCGACTTTTCCCGACCCGTCGATCGAAGTCTCCACATCAAAAGCAATGATGCTCGGATTGTCCTTGGGCGACTTTCCAGCTTTGTAGGAGGCCGCGCACAGCGACGGGTTCGGCGCCGGCCGCGCGAGGCTCTCGGGAATCTTGCCGTCGTCGACGAGACTGCCCCAGCAGCGCGCGCCGCTGTTCAGCAGCGAACAGGGCGCATTGATCCCGCGTTTGTAAGCGAGCGTCGTCTTGCCGCCTGTCGCGCTCGCGGACTTGAACTCGGGCGTTCCGTAGGTCGCGTCCTTCAAGACCGTCTTGCCGGTGCGCGCGTCGATGACGGAAAAGTCCGCCGCGCCGTTCGGATCCATTGCAGAAAACACGAGATAGTCGCCCTTGCGGCCGACCAGAGCGAGGCCTTCCGTCTCCATGTTCGCTGCGCCTGTCGGCGCCTTGTCCGCACAGCCTGCGGTTGCGCCACGCACGAGCATGGCGTTTTCGGAGGTCGGGCCGTCATGCGCTTCGCGCACCATCGCATCTGAATAGAACGTGCAGATCACCTCCGGCGCGTCCGGCTTCGTCTGCAGCTTTTTCGTGGACGCCGGCTTGTCGAAAACCGCGCCTGCCTTCTGCGCGAACGCCGGCGCGCCCGAGGCGAGCGCCACAGCGACAAGACAGTAAGAAACTCTCGAGCCCACCCCTTTGCGCATTCCGTATCTCCTGATCGCACGTCGCGACTTTCGCACGACGGACGCACGGCGACCAAGCGCGGACTCGGTCGGGATCGCTCAGCGCGCTTGCAGCGCCAAGCGACCCGCCCTAGCTTGGTTCAGACAAGAACGATCGGCGAAACGCCGCATTCCAGAGCAACCGCCGGAGGCCATATGTCGTCGATCGCGATCGACTCTTCGCAGCCACAGCGTACGCGCTACATCAGGGAGCCGTCGCTCGATCAACTCTCGCATATTCCCGGCACGGACGGCTGGCCGGTCCTCGGCTCGACCCTGCAATTGCTCGCCGATCCGAAAGGCGTCGTCGAGCGCATGGCGGCGCAATACGGGCCCGTGTTCCGCAATCGCGCGTTCGGCGGCCGGAGCGTCGCGTTGCTCGGGCCGGAGGCCAACGAATTCGTATTGTTCGATCAGGCCAAGACTTTTTCATCGGCCAACGGCTGGGGCCTGATCCTCGACCGTCTGTTCCCGCGCGGCCTGATGCTGCTCGATTTCGACGAACATCGCCTGCACCGCAAGGCGCTTTCGGTCGCCTTCAAGACCGGCCCGATGCGATCCTATCTCGCGAGCCTCAATCGCGGGATCGCCGCCGGCCTCTCGGGCTGGCGAACGCAGGGGCCGGACATGCTCTTTTATCCGGCCGTCAAGCAACTGACCCTCGACCTCGCGGCGGTCTCGTTTCTCGGAGAGGACATCGGCGCCGATGTCGAGCAGGTCAAGCGCGCTTTCGTCGACATGGTGGCGGCTGCCGTAGCGGTCATCCGCAAGCCATGGCCGGGCACGCGTATGGCGCGCGGTGTCGCCGGCCGCGCTTTCATGATCGACTATTTCGGCCGCCAGATCGATGCGCGCCGCACAGGCGCCGGCGAAGATCTGTTCACCCATCTCTGCAAGGCGACGACCGACGACGGCGCGCTGCTGACGCGTCAGGAAATCATCGACCATATGAGCTTCCTGATGATGGCCGCGCACGACACGCTGACGTCGTCGCTTACGTCCTTCGTCTGGCATCTGGCCGCCAATCCGCAATGGCAGGACAGATTGCGGGCGGAAATTTGCGGCCTCGGTCTCGCCCCGGGCGAGCCCCTGCCCTACGAACGGCTGGACGATCTGCCGCTGACCGAGATGGCTTTCAAAGAGGCCTTGCGCATCATTCCGCCGGTGCCCTCGATCCCACGATGCGCCGTGCGCGATACCGAATTCGCGGGTTTCAAGCTTCCGCTCGGCGCGCGCGTCAGCGTCAACCCCGTCTATACGCACCATATGCCCGACGTATGGCAGGAGCCGCAGAAATTCGACCCGATGCGTTTCACCGACGAGGCGTCGCGCGCGCGGCACAAATTCGCATTCGTTCCGTTCGGCGGCGGCGCGCACATGTGTCTCGGGCTGAACTTCGCCTACATGCAGGCCAAGTGTTTCGCCTATCACCTGCTGTCAGAATCGCGGGTCTCCGTCGCGGCCGGCTATGCGCCGGACTGGAGGCTCTGGCCGATCCCGCAGCCGAAGGACGGGCTACGCCTTCGCATCGCGCCGGCGGCGCGATGATTCCCGCTCTCGCGCTGCTGCTCGGCTGTCAGCTTGCAGGCGAGATCGTTTCGCGCGCGCTCGCATTGCCGGTTCCGGGCCCGGTGATCGGACTGGCTTTGCTGGCGGTCGGCGCGCTCGTTCATGCGCGCATGACGGGCGCAGACCTCTCCGCGATCGAAAAGACTGGCCTTGGCCGCGCCGCGGGCGCTCTTCTCGGCTCGCTCGGACTGCTGTTCGTGCCAGCGGGCGTGGGCGTCGTGCAGCAACTGCCCGTCGTCGGCGCTTATGGCGTCGCCTTGTTCGTCGCGCTGGTCGGCTCGACCATACTGACGCTGCTCGTCACGGTTTACGTGTTCCTTTTCGTCAAACGCCTCGTCGCGCGCGGGCGCAGCGCATCATGACCGATCCCTTCGCCATCTGGGTCTATCTGTCGGCTTCGCCGCTTCTGTGGCTGACATTGACGCTCGTCGTGTGGCTCGCGTCGGACGCCGTCGCGCGCGCCGCGGGACGCCATCCGCTCGTCAATCCCGTTCTGTTGTCGATCGCCCTGATGAGCGCAATTCTCGTCTTCACCGGCGCGCCGTACAAGACCTACTTCGAAGGCGCGCAATTCGTGCACTTCCTGCTGGGCCCGGCGACGGTCGCCATCGCCGTCCCGCTTGTGCGCCATCGCGCGCTGGTCCGCGCCAATTTGCTCCCGATGGCGGCGGCGCTGGTCGCCGGCGCGATTACAGCCGCCGTATCGGCCGTGGCCATCGCTTCCGCCTTCGGAGTTCCGCGACAGGTGCTGGTTTCGCTGGCGCCCAAATCGGTGACAGCCGGCATCGCAATGGCGGTTTCGGAAAATCTCGGCGGCGTTCCTGCGCTCACCGCCGTGCTCGTCATCACGACCGGCGTCATCGGCGCGATCGTCGTCACGCCTCTCATGAATGCGCTCGGGATCAAGGATTATGCGGCGCGCGGTTTCGCGGTCGGCCTAGCTTCGCACGGCATCGGAACGGCGCGCGCCTTCGCGGTCGACGAAGTGGCCGGAACATTCGCCGGAATCGCCATGGGCCTCAACGGAATCGCCACGTCGCTGGTCGTGCCGTTGATCATGCGCTGGATGTAAGCGGGACGCTACGCCGTCGACTCAGTCCTTGCGACAGGACGTTTCGCGCGGCGTGCAGGCGATGCCGGGCGTCGAACATCCCTCACGTGTGCAGACGACGCAGCCGTCGCTCCATTCCGCGCATTCGGAATGGACGCGCCCCCAAGCCTGTACGGCGACCGTTTCCGCCTGCCGGTCCGGCGCCTGCTCGTCCGCGCGGACGAGCAAGGGGATCAAGCAGACGAACATCGCAATTGCGGATCTGAACATGCCGCAGGTTAGAGCGTGCGGCGCGAAAGTGAAAAGCGTTTTTCACGCGAAGGCGTCCGACCCGAGGCCCGCCCGTCAGTAGTTCTTGAGCAGGTCGTCGAATACGCCGCGCGCCTTTTCCAACTCGTCGGCTTTGAACCCGCTCAGCGTCAGGCGAATGACGAATGAGTTTCCGTCGCTATCGTCCTCGGCGAAATAGCCGATGATTTCGTACGGCTGATCGCGCAACGCGGGGTTCTCGTATCGGTGAACGATCACCTCCCGTTTGCCGGCGCCGAGATCGAGGCTCGGCAATTCGGTCACCTTGAGTTCATTGCTGACCTTGGCCCAACGCTCGTCGCTGACCCGCACCCAAGTGGCGAGCGGCGTCTTGCCGTTGTTCGGCCGCGCTTCGCCGAAGATCAGGACCGGCGCGTTTCCGAACGTCTTGCCCGGCGGCAGAAAGATATCGATCCCCTTGTCGAACCCGGACTTCTCATCGACGATCCAACCCGGCGGCGGTTTGAACGACGGACGAAAGAACGGACAAAGGCGAACCATGTCGCCCTTTGCGCCGCAATCGCGCATGATCTTCGCGATCTCCGCGCGCGCAGGGCCGGCGACCAGAGCAGCAATGCAAACGAGCCCTGCTGCGAAGCGTCTCGAGCGGGCAAGGAATTTGAAGGCGGGCGGCGACATGGAAGGCGTCTCCAATGTTTGTCCTTTCTCGCGCAGAATGCGCGCGCGATCCGTGCCGCCGCGCACGCGGCCGCGTCCGAACGCCGCGTCGACCGGCCAAGTTTGGCCGCACGCGCGCGCTTAAACTGCGATATCGTGTCCGAGGACGAACCATGACCGACACGCAGGCGATTGGTTGGCTGAAGCCGGATTTCATCCGGCTCAAGACCTGGTTCGCGCCGAGCGTCGCTCTCGGCGTCGCTGCGGCGGCGGTCGTCTATAGCGATACGACCGTGAACGATACGCGCGCGCATCTGTTCGGCGCGTTCGCGGCTGCGTGGTTCGCCGGCGCCGCAGCAAGCTTGTTCGCGCAAAGCGTGGGCTGGCGACCAACTGCGGGGCTTGCGTTCCAGATCGCCGTCGCGGCGGCGGCTGCGGCGGTCGTCTGGTTCGACAAGCAAATCGGCCTGTTTGCGCCGTTGCTCTATGCGGGCCTTGCGGTCGCTTGTCTCGCCGCGCCGCTGCGCGCATTTCGCGACGCCGAATCCTATTGGGTCTGGTGCGAGAAGGTCGCGCTCGCCGGCCTTCTCGCGGGCGCGGCGGCGCTCATCTGCTTCATTGCGACGGTCGCGACGTTCTGGAGCGCCGATAAATTGTTTGGGATCGGCGACTGGCCGCGCCGCCATTACGCGTCTTACGCAGCCGCGACCTTCTTCTGCATCATCGCGCCGAGCGCCTTTCTTGCGATCCTCCCGCCGCTTGCGCCGGGCGCGCTCGACGCCGGCGCGCGCGACTTCATTCGGCGCGCGCTCGCCATCCTCGTTTCCTGGGCGCTTGTTCCCTTCGTTCTGATCTACTCGGCGCTTCTATGGCTCTACGCGGCCAAGATCGGCTTCGAGCGCATGCTGCCGCACGGGCAGATCGGCTGGATGGTCGGCCTCTTCGGTTTCACGGCGCTTGCAACCGTTTTCCTGGCCTATCCGCAGCGCGCATCCGGGTCGGCGCACGTCCGTCTGTTCTGGCGCATTTGGCCCTGGCTCGCAGTCGCGCCGCTCATCCTCCTCGGCTTCGCGCTGTTCGAGCGTCTCGATGCCTACGGCCTCACAGCGCAGCGATATGTGGCCGTGCTGCTCGCAGCGCTCTGCGCGTCGAATGTCGCAGTCGCTTTGATGGGACGCGATCGCGTCGTCCGCTTTGCTCCAGCTGCCGCCGCGTTGGCGTTCCTGGCGGCGAGTTTCGGCCCATGGGGCGCGATCGGCGCGTCGACGCGCTGGCAGGCGCAGACCGTGCGCTCGATTCTCGCGGAGCACGGCCTGATCCGCGACGGCGTCGTCATCGAAGGCGGCCCCCGCGCGCCGTTGACCGCCCGCCAGAGTAGTCGTTGGAGCGGAGCGCTCTCGTATCTCGCAAGCCAGCAGGCGCTCGATCTCGTTCTGCCGGACCCCGGCGGGCGCGCCCAAGAGAAACTCGCGGCGCTCGTGCAAACCGGGGACAAGCCGCCGCCGGCCGGCTATCGCGCCTACAACGCCGCCGGCATTTGGACGGCGCCGACGGAGCTCGACGCCTATCGATTGATCGGGACGGCGATCTTGTCCGAGCCATTCCCCAAGACGCTGTCTCTGGGCGCCGCGACGATCGAGGCTACCTCGACGGCGTTCACCGTCCGCCTGGGCCAAGGCGAGCCCGCGACGTTCGACTATGAGCAGATCGCTGCGCGGCTCGCTGATGGCGGCAAATTGAAGGACGCGCCGCTCCTCCGACCGTCGGGCGGCGACGGCCGGATCGTGCTGCTGGTCGAGAACCTGTCGATGAACGACAGGCCGAACGGATCTTTCCGGCTGACGTGGCTGCGCGCCCACGTGCTCGCGCGCGGGGACCGGTAGCGGCGCATGCGGACCGGCAGGGCAGCCGGCATGACAGGGCGCGCCGCCCATGCTAAGCGCGCCCCATGCTGGAAGGACTTCCCCCCAATGGCGCCGCCTATGTGGTGCGCCTCGAAACTGACGAGGCGACCGCGCGGCTCGTCGCCGACACGATCGTCGAGACTTTCGACCCCGCCGACACCGCGGCCGCCGCCTTCGAAAAGCATCCGTCGACCGACAGCTGGAAAAGCGAAGAATGGGTGGTCGAGGTCTATTTCGGCCCGGAGCCTGACGAAGATGCGATCCGCGATCTCGTGCGCGCCGTCGCCGGCGAAGCGCCGGCGCAAGCCCTCGCTTTCGGCCGCGTCAACGAGAAGGATTGGGTGGCCGCATCGCTCGAGGGCCTCGCCCCCGTGCGCGCCGGCCGCTTTCTCGTGCATGGCTCGCATGATCGCGGCGCGCCTCGTTCGAACGACATCGGGCTTGAGATCGAGGCGGCGCTCGCCTTTGGCACCGGCCATCACGGCACGACGCTCGGCTGCCTCAAGGCGCTGGACACGATCGCCAAGCGCCGCCGGCCCTCGCGCATTCTCGACATCGGCACGGGCACCGGCGTGCTCGCCATCGCCGCCGCGCGTCTGTGGCGCAAGACGGTCGCGGCCGGCGACATCGACCCCGTTTCGACCGAGGCGGCCGCCGCCAACGCCCGATTGAACGGCGCTTCGCCTTGGGTTCGTCCGGTGACGGCGCGCGGGACCATGCATCCGGGAATTCAGGCCGGCGCGCCCTATGATTTGATCTTCGCGAATATTCTCGCGAAGCCGCTGCGCATGATGGCCCCGCAGATCGCCGACGTCGCCGCGCATGACGCAGAGCTCGTCCTGTCGGGCCTGCTCGCCCGGGACGTCGCGGGCGTACTGTCGGCCTATGCGGCGCAAGGCTTTGCGCTCGTCCGTCGCAGCGATCTTGACGGCTGGGCGACGCTCGTTCTCAGGCGCGGCGGCCAAGCGCCGCGCCCGTTGTACGACCTCGACTGAAACCGCGGGTCAAAACAGGCGGTGAAGCTCGGCGTGCGTCAGCCGTTCGTTGACTTCGCGCTCGACCGAGTCCGACCAGCGCCCGGTCATGTATTGCGCGGCGATTTCGTCGGCCTCGTGCTGACGCGCCGTCTTGAGCGCGCTCATCAAACGCGCAAACAGGCCGTGCGGCGCGGACTTCTTCGCGCGCGCGCCATAGGCCTTGGAAGGAATGATCATCGTCGCCATGGTTCTGCTCCGTCTTTCAGACGTTGAAGAGCCCCGACGTTCCGACCCCAGATTCGGCTTGTCGCCATTGCCCTCTTGTATGGGCCGAGATGGTGGCTGAACTATTGATTTTGCACTGCACAATAAGCATGGCTGGAGCGCGAAGCGCGCATCGGCGCGGCTGACGCGCGTCGAAATTGAATTTTCCCAAGGCGCGTCTAACCTCTCGCCATGCCGCAACTTTCTTTCGAATCGCGCTTCCAGACTTTCGACGATTCCAGCAACTCGGCCCGCGCGCGTCCGCGGGTGGCCGCGCTGCGCGAGGCGCTGACGCGCCTCGGGCTCGATGGCTGGGTCGTTCCGCGCGCCGACGAACATCAGAACGAATATGTCCCGCCTTCGGCGGAGCGGCTGGCGTGGCTGACCGGTTTCTCGGGTTCTGCCGGCGCCGCCGTCGTTCTCGTAGACAAAGCGGCGCTGTTCGTAGATGGGCGCTACACGATCCAGGCGCGCGAACAGGTCGACGGCAGGCTGTTTCAGTTTTGCGATCTCGTCTCCGAGCCGCCCTCGCGCTGGCTCGCTCGCAATGCGCCGAAGGGCGGAAAGGTCGGCTACGATTCGTGGTTGCACACGCCCGCGCAGGTCGAGGCGCTCCGCAAGGGCGCCGAACAGGCCGGCGCGGCGTTGGTTGCTCTTGACGCCAATCCCGTCGACGCGATCTGGACCGATCGTCCGGCGGCGCCCTGCGCGCCCATCGCGCTCCATCCGGACCGGCTGGCGGGCGAGACCGCCGCCGCCAAGCTTCGACGCATCGCGCAGGCGCTCGGCGGAGCGGATGGCCTCGTCGTCTCCGATCCCCACGCCGTCGCCTGGACGTTCAACATTCGCGGCGGCGACGTGGCGCACACGCCCTTGCCGCTGTCATGGGCGATCCTTCCCCGCGAAGGCCGCGCGCGGCTCTACGTCGAAGGCGCAAAGCTTTCCAATTCGGTGCGCGCGGCGCTGGAAGACCTCGCCGACGTGCGCGAACCCGCAGCGATGATCGCCGATCTCGAACAACTCGCGCGCGAGAAGAAGAGACTGCTGTTCGATTCCGCCACCGCGCCAGAAAAACTGGCGACCCACTATCGCGAGAGCGGCGGCGCAGCCGACGTCGCCGTCGATCCGATCGCGCTGATGAAAGCGCAGAAAAACGCCGTCGAGCTGCGCGGCGCGCGCGCCGCCCATATCCGCGACGGCGCGGCGATGGTCGAGTTTCTGGCATGGTTCGCAGCAACGGCGCCGAAGGGAAGGTTGTCCGAGGTGTCGGCCGCGCAAGCGCTCGAAACATTCCGTCGCGCGACCGGCAAGCTGAAGGAAATCTCCTTCCCGACGATCTCCGCATTCGGCGCGCACGCCGCGCTGCCGCATTATCGTGTCACAGCGCCGCGCGACACGAAGATTGGAAAGGGCATATATCTCGTCGATTCCGGCGGCCAGTATCTGGACGGCACGACCGACATCACGCGCACGACGATCGTAGGCCGCCCCATGCGCGAGATGCGCGACAAATATACGCGCGTGCTGAAAGGGCACATCGCCATTGCGACGTCGGTCTTTCCGCCAGGAACAACGGGCGCCCATCTCGACGCTTTCGCGCGCCGCGCGCTCTGGGAAGCCGGCTGCGATTTCGATCACGGCGTCGGCCATGGCGTCGGCGCCTATCTGTCCGTACACGAAGGCCCGCAGCGCATATCGAAACTCGCAAATACGCCGCTCCTGCCGGGCATGATCCTGTCGAACGAGCCCGGCTATTACCGCGAAGGCGCCTACGGCATCCGCATCGAGAATCTGATCGTCGTGGAAGAACGCAAGATAGATGGCGCCGAACGCAAGATGCTCGGCTTCGAAACGATCACGTTCGCGCCGATCGATACGGCGCTCATCGATACGAAGCTGATGACGCGCGAGGAGATCGCGTGGCTGAACGCCTATCACAAGGCGGTGTGGGAGAAGCTCCAAGGCAAGGTGTCAACCGATGCGCGAAAGTGGCTGGAGGGGGCGACGCGCAGGATCGGCTGACCTGCGAGCATATCCCCTTCTCCCCGCGTGCGGGACGCGGCGGTTATCCCTGTCCCGTTCGCGCGAACCACTCGTCTTCCGAGATCACCTCGATCCCGAATTCCTGGGCCTTCGTCAGCTTCGAGCCCGCGCCCGGCCCCGCGACGAGGAGGTCTGTCTTCTTCGATACGGAGCCCGCGACCTTCGCGCCGAAACGTTCGGCCTGCGCCTTGGCTTCGTCACGCGTGAGGCGTTCGAGCGCGCCGGTGAACACGACCGTCTTGCCGGCGACCGGACTGTCGTTCTTCACGGCCTCCATAGGCTGAGGCTCGACCTCGCGCAGCAAGGCGTCGAGCGCTTTCTCATTATGCTCCTCGAGAAAGAAATCGGCGACTGCTTCGGCCACCACGTCGCCGACGCCATCGATATTGTTGATTTCCGCGCGCTCGTCCGATCCTTCTTTGGCTTTTCGCGCAATCACGCGAAGCGCGTCGAAAGTGACAAAGTGGCGCGCAAGGCGTCGCGCATTGGTTTCCCCGATGCGGCGGATGCCCAACGCATAGATGAATCGGTTGAGCGGTATCGTGCGCCGCGCCTCGATTGACGCGAAGAGATTACGCACGGACGTCTCGCCGAACCCCTCCCATTCCATCAAATTGAATTCGCCGGCTTCCATGCGCCGCTGCAACGTGAAGATATCGGCGGGCTCCTTGATCAGGCCCTTCTCGTGGAAAAGCTCGATCTGCTTGTCGCCGAGCCCCTCGATGTCCATGGCGAGTCGCGAACAGAAATGCTTGAGCCGCTCCACCGCCTGCGCCGGACAGACGAGCCCGCCCGAACACCGGCGGACAACATCGGCTGCCCCTTCCTCATCCATCTCCTGCACAACAGCAGAATCGCATCGCGGACATTTCGTTGGAAATTCGTACTTCGGCAGTCCGTGTTTCGGTCTCTTGTCGAACACGACCTCCACGACCTGCGGGATGACGTCGCCTGCCCGTTGAATGACGACGGTGTCGCCGACGCGAATGTCCTTGCGTTCGATCTCGTCCGCATTGTGCAGCGTGGCGTTCTGCACGACGACGCCGCCGACATTGACTGGATCGAGCCGCGCGACCGGCGTGAGCGCGCCGGTGCGGCCGACCTGTATGTCGATGGCGCGCAACACAGTTGTCGCGCGCTCGGCGGGAAATTTGTGCGCAATCGCCCAACGCGGCGCACGCGACACGAAGCCGAGACGTTCCTGCAAAGCAAGATCGTCGACTTTGTAGACCACGCCGTCGATATCGTAGCCGAGCGATGCGCGCCGAGCCTCAATGTCGCGATAATGCGCGATCATCTCCTCCGCCGAATGGCAGAGCTTCGTCAGCTTGTTCGTGACGAAGCCCGCGCGATGCAGGAAATCGAGCATGCCCTTCTGCGTCTTCGCTGGCATGGCCGACAGCTCGCCCCAGGCGTAGGCGAAGAAGCGCAATGGCCGCTGCGCCGTCACGTCGGCGTCGATCTGCCGCAACGAACCCGCCGCCGAATTGCGCGGGTTGGCGTAGATCATCTTGCCCACCTCAGCCTGGCGCGCGTTGAGCGCGTCGAAATCGGCGCGGTTCATGTAGACCTCGCCACGCGCCTCCAGAACTGCGGGAAAATCGCCGTGCAGCTTGTGCGGGATTTCGCCGATTGTGCGCACGTTCGCGGTCACGTCTTCGCCCTCGAACCCGTCGCCGCGCGTCGCCGCCTGCACGAGCGCGCCGGCCTCGTATCGCAACGAGCAGGACAGACCGTCGATCTTGGGCTCCGCAGTGAAAGCGAGCGGCGCGTCGTCCTTGAGCCCTAGAAAGCGGCGCACGCGCGCGACGAATTCGTGGACTTCTTCATCGGAAAACACGTTGCCGAGCGACAGCATCGGCACGGCGTGCTTCACCTTGGCGAATTTCTGGCTCGGCGCCGCGCCGACCTTTTTCGTCAGCGACTCCGCCGAATGCAGTTCGGGAAAGGCCGCCTCCAGCGCTTCGTACCGACGGCGCAGCGCGTCGTAATCGGCGTCCGAGACGGCGGGCGCGTCCTCCTGATAGTAGCGCCGGTCGTGCTCCGCGATCTCCGCGCCGAGCAGTTTATGCTCCGCGCGCGCGACGGTGAGCGACATCTGGTCGATGGGCTTGAATTTCATGCGCCAGATGTAGCGCGGATGGCGAGGCCGGAGAAGCCGCGCGGCAACTGATCGTTAGCGCTGACGCGGGAAATTCCGGAGCGGCGTCTTGACTTGTCCGCGCCGCGCCCGCTAGCTCGACGCAGCATGACGCAAACTATCGTCAGCGGATTGTCGAGCGCTGCGCGCGGGGAATTGCGGCGCGGCGAAATCGTGCGCTGGGCCGGCGCGCCCGAGGGCCCCGCCCCGCTCCTGCCCCTCGCGTTTCTCATCGTTTTCGGCCTGTTCTGGACGGGAATGTCCATACTGTGGGAATGGCTCGCAGTCGCCTTCGCCTGGGACGCCTGGATCGGCGACAACGTCTCGCGCACGCCGCGATGGCTCGCGCTCGCTTTCGCCCTGTTCGGCGCGCCGTTTGTGGTCGTCGGGTTCGGCGTGCTTGCGAGTCCCTGGCTCGCGATCCGCAAACGCCGCAACACGCTTTATGTCGTCACCGACCAGCGTCTGCTCAAGATCGAGAGCGGTCGAAGCAAGTCGGTGGAAAGCATCGAGGCGCGGCAGATTTTCGAGGTCGCGCGCAAGGACCAGCCGAACGGGTTTGGCGACGTCGAAGTGTCGCGCTCGACCGCGACGGATTCGGAAGGCGAGTTGATCCAGGCCCGCTTCACGCTCGATTCCATTCGCGACTCCCGCGGCGCGGAGGCGGCGCTCAACGCGCTGGCGCGTCGGCCAGCGTGAGTGCGGAACTCTTGGAGCGCGCTACCCCGCCCCTTCCAGCAGCCGCGCCGCCGCCGCGCGCGCTTCCTCGGTGATCGAGGCGCCCGACAGCATGCGCGCGATCTCCTCGCGGCGCGCGGCTTCATCCAGCGCGGCGACCGAGGTGGCGACCCGCTTGCCCTTGTCCATCGCATCCTTGGCGATGCGGAAATGCTTGCCTGCACGCGCGGCGACCTGCGGAGCGTGCGTCACCGCCAGCACCTGCACGCGCGATGCGAGCCGCGCCAGCCGCTGGCCGATGGCGTCGGCCACCGCGCCGCCAACGCCCGTGTCGATTTCATCGAACACCAGCGTCGGCGCGGACCCCTTGTCGGCGAGCGTGACTTTCAGCGCCAGCATGAAGCGCGACAACTCGCCGCCCGACGCCACTTTCATCAGCGGCCCGGGGCGCGCGCCCGGATTGGTCTGCACCCAGAATTCGACGCGATCGATCCCGTCGGCGGTCGCATTGTCGGGATCGCTGTCGACGCGCGTCGTGAAGGCGGCGCGTTCGAGTTTCAGCGGCGCGAGTTCGGACATCACGGCCTTGTCCAGCCTGGCGGCGGTCGCCTTGCGCGCCTTCGAGAGTTCGGCCGCCTTGCCGGCGAAATCGGCGCGCGCCTGTTCGGCTTCGGCCGTCAATCGCGCGAGCGTGCTTTCGCCCTGCGCGAGCGCTTCGAGATCGGCGGCGAATTTGGCCGCGACCTTCGGCAAGTCCTCGACGCCGCTCTGATACTTGCGCGCGGCCGCACGTAGCGCGAACAGCCGCTCCTCGGTGCGCTCGAGTTCGCGCGGATCGTAGGCGGCTTCCTCCAGCGCGCTTTCGAGCGTCGCGCGCGCGGCTTCCACGCTGTCGAGCGCGGCGGCGAGCGCGCCGAGGCTGGGATCGAGCAATTCCGGCGCTTGCCCGTGCCGCCGCTCCAGCCGACGCAACGACATCGACAGGGCCGAGACCGGCGAATTCTCGCCGCCGACCGCCTCGTAGGCCTCACGCAGATCGGCCGCGACCTTTTCGGCCTGCATCATTTTCTGGCGATGCGCAGCGAGCTTCTCTTCCTCCCCGGCTTCCGGGGCGAGTTTCGACAGTTCGGCATGGGCGTGCGTCAGATAATCGGCCTCGGCGCGGGCGGCGACGAGCCGCGCGTCCTCGGCCTCGCGCGCCTCGGCCGCAGCGCGCATGCGCCGGTGCGCGGCGCGCACGTCCTCCGCCTGCTTCTGCAATCCGCCGAAGGCGTCGAGCAACGCGCGATGGGTCGCGGCGTCGGTCAGCGCGCGTTCGTCGTGCTGGCCGTGAATCTCGACGATCGCACGGCCGATGGCGCGCAGCGCTTGCGCGCTCACCGCCTGGTCGTTGACAAAGGCGCGCGTGCGGCCGTCGGCCATCTGAACGCGGCGCAGGATGAGGTCGCCGTCGACGTCGATCTCCTGCGCGCCGGCCGCAAGCCGCGCGGGGTGATCGGCCGGCAGATCGAACACCGCCGTCACCTGGCCCTGCGTCTGGCCGGCGCGCACGAGCGCGCCGTCGCCGCGCCCGCCAAGCGCCAGCGTGAATGCGTCCAGAAGGATGGATTTGCCGGCGCCGGTTTCGCCGGTCAGCACGGTGAGGCCTCGATCCGGATCGAAATCGATCCGGTCGATCAGGACGATGTCACGGATGGCGAGTTGAACCAGCATCGGTCCGACGCGCCTTCCGGAATCAGCCGACCGTCTTGCGGAACAATTTCGAGATCCAGGAGTCCGACTGTTCCTGCGGCGAAAGGCCGCCCTCGCGCAGACGCGCATAGGCGTCCTTGTACCATTGCGAGTCCGGATAGTTGTGGCCGAGCACGGCCGCCGCGGTCTGCGCCTCGTTGGTGATGCCGAGCCGCAGATAGGCTTCCACGAGACGATAGAGCGCCTCTTCCGTATGGCGGGTCGACTGGTACTTGCCCAGAACCTCACGGAAGCGGTTGATCGCGGCGGTGTAATTGCTCTGTTCGAGATAGAAGCGGCCGACCTTCATCTCGCGCGCGGCGAGCTGGTCCTTGGCGACCTGAATCTTGAACTTGGCGTCGGTGACGTATTCCGACTTCGGGAATTTCTCGACAAGCTGGTTGAAGACGACCACCGATTTCTCGGCGCGCTCCTGATCGCGATCCGCGTCCGGGATCTGATTGTAGTAGGACATGCCCGCCAGATAATAGACGTAGGGCGCGTCCTTCGAATTCGGGTACAGGCCGATATAGCGGTTGGCCGTCGCGACGGCGTCGTCGTACTTGCCTTCCGTATACTGCGAGTAGGTCTGCATCAGCAGACCCTTCTGCGACCAGCCGGAATTCGGGTATTGCTTCTCGAGATCGCCGAATTTCTTCTCGGCCCCGTCGTAGTCGCGCTTGTGCAGGCGAGCCAGACCCTGATCGTAGATCTTGTCGGCCGGAACGTCGGGAAGAATCTTGGTCTCGTATTTCTCGCCGCCGCCGAAAATTCCGCTGAAGGGATTCGAGACGCTGTCGAGCGCCGAGCAGCCGGCTAGGGGCAGGGACGCCGCCGCCGCCAAAGCGACGCGCCGGCTTCCGGACACGCTAGCCAAAATCGAACGGAACACGCTCTGCATCGTCAGTTCTCGCGGCGGCGTGGCATCAATAAGCCCGAGGGCCGCCGACCGCCCCCGATACTCCCGCCCGACCGGGCGTAACTCAATCAAACGCGACCCGTGCGAATCGGACCGATCCGGCGCAGGTCGAACGAAGTCACGGGCGTCTTAGCGCAATTCGGCCCCCAACGCCAATATTCACCTCAAAGCCAATGACCTGCGATTATGGCGTTCTGAAGTCGCGTGGCGCTCAGCTCCGATCCGGAGCGAGCGCGGGCTGGACGATAGCGCCGATATCGGGACGCGTCTCGCCGCGGCGGAGCGGCGCCTGCGTGAAACGCCAGGCCGAGGAATCGGCGAAGAGCGCTTGCAGCACGGCGTGATTGAGCGCGTGGCCGCCGCAGCGCGACCGGAACGCTCCGATCAGCGGCGCGCCCGCGAGCGCAAGATCGCCGACCGCATCGAGCATCTTGTGACGCACGAATTCGTCCGGAAACCGCAAGCCTTCCGGATTGACGACCCCCTGATCCGCCAGCGCGATTGAATTCTCGAGCGACGCGCCCAACGCGAAACCGCCGCGCCAAAGCCGCTCGATGTCCTTGAGGAAGCCGAAAGTGCGCGCGCGCGCGATCTCGCGGCGGAAGGTCGCGGCGTCCAACTTCAACGCCTTGCGCTGCCGGCCGATCGCGGCGTGGTCGAACTGAATTTCGACGTCGAGCGACAACCCGCCGGAGGCGGGCGACAGCTCCGCGAAGGCGCCGCCGCGTTCGACGCGAACCGTCTTCAGGACTTCGATGAAGCGCCGCGGCGCGCCGAGGCCGACCACCCCCGCCTCCTCGATCGCGGCGACGAAATCCGCCGACGAGCCGTCCAGGACGGGAATCTCAGGTCCGTCCACCTCGATCAGGGCGTTGTCGACCCCAAGTCCGAGCAGGGCGGCCAGCACATGCTCGACCGTCGAAACGGCGTGACGATCGTCGAGCGCCAGACCGGTGCACAATTCCGTCGAACAGACGTTCGACCAGTGCGCTTGCGCCATCGGCTCGCCGGCCGCGTCGCCGCGCATCAATGAGACGCCCGCGCCCGCCTCGGCCGGATGGATCGTCACCCGCGCTGGCTTGCCGGAGTGAACCCCGAGACCGTCGAGCGACACCGAGCTGCGCAGCGATTTCTGGCGCGCCGACGCGATCGCACGCCGATGCGCGCCGGATTCAGTGCGTTCGATCTCGAGACGGGCCATCCGCATCCAGTCTGCCGTGCCGCAAGGCTGTTTCGACGAACGCGCGGATACGCTGCGCGTCGACGGTCGGGAGCGGAAACCTGTTCCGCACGGTGGCCGGAAACTAAACTGGCGCACCGAGTGCGCCAAATCACGGTTTATGAACGATTGTTAAAGCTGTCAGCCAGGAGAAATATATTTGATATCAGTATATTGAAATACACGCTCAGGAAAGGCGCGGCGCCGGACGTCGACCGCCCGGCGCCGCAGCGCTTCAGCTCGACTGGCGGCGCAGGAAGGCCGGGATCTCGAGCTGCTCCTCTTCCGCGGGACGGCTCGGCGCGACGCGGCCATAGCCATCGACGCCCGAAGCGCGCTGGGGCGGCGCGGCCGGCCGTTTGGCGTAATCCGCATGCGAGGTCGAAGGTTGGGACGGGCGGGGTTGCGGCGGCGCGACCGGCGCCGGACGCGGACCCAGCTGCGGCTCCTGATGATGGCCGCGCGTCGATTCCTCGCGGCTGGACGCGAAGGATGCGAGACGCTCGAGCAGGGTGCGGCGGCGCTGCTCGACGCCGGAGACGGAATCGCCCTGCGCGCCGGCGCGGTAGGCGCGCAACTGCTCTTGGACAGGCAGCGGCAGGTCTTCGATCTGCGGCATGCGCTGCTGGCGCATGGGCTGTTCCGGCGTCGGGGGAACATAGGGACCGGCCGGACGGGCCGGCTGCTCGGCGACGACGGGCTCCGGCGGATAATAGGCCGGCTGCGGCGCAATTTCCGCGACATGGACATGTTCGACGGCCGCCGGCGCAGCGACAGGCGCCGGGGCTGGCTGCGGAGCGGGCGCGGCCCATTGCATGGGCTGGGGCTCCGCAGGGGCGTGGTGATAGGCGACGACCGGCTCGGGTTCGGGCATGCGCTGCGGAGCCGGGGCGGGGGTCGCGGCGGCGCGAGCCATGGCCTGCTGCCGCAGGCGCTCGGCGGCTTCGGCGATCTTGGCCTGGGCGTCGTCGATTTCCGCGGCGAGCGCCGGCTTGTCGATGCCGGTGGCGACCACCGAAACGCGGATCACGCCGGCGAGCGACTCGTCGAAGGTCGCGCCCAGAATGATGTTGGCGTCCTCGTCGACCTCCTGACGGATGCGGCTGGCCGCTTCGTCGACTTCATACAACGTCATGTCGGCGCCGCCGGTGATCGAGATCAGCAGGCCGCGCGCGCCCTTCATCGAGACTTCGTCGAGCAGCGGATTGGCGATCGCAGCTTCGGCGGCGTGGATCGCGCGCTGGTCGCCCGAAGCTTCGCCGGTGCCCATCATCGCCTTGCCCATTTCGCGCATGATCGAGCGGACGTCGGCGAAGTCGAGATTGACCAGACCTTGTTTGACCATGAGGTCGGTGATCGAGGCGACGCCCGAATAGAGCACCTGGTCGGCCATCGCGAAGGCGTCGGCGAAAGTCGTGCGCTCGGTGGCGATGCGGAACAGGTTCTGGTTGGGGATGACGATCAGCGTATCGACGCTCTTCATCAGCTCGCCGATCCCCGCTTCGGCAGTGCGCATCCGGCGCGCGCCTTCGAACTGGAACGGCTTGGTGACGACGCCGACGGTGAGGATGCCCAGATCGCGCGCAGTCCGTGCGATGACCGGCGCCGCGCCTGTGCCCGTGCCGCCGCCCATGCCGGCGGTGACGAAGCACATGTGCGCGCCCTGGAGATGGTCGCGAATTTCCTCGATCGCCTCTTCGGCGGCGGCCCGACCGACTTCCGGCTGCGCGCCCGCGCCGAGGCCTTCCGTCACCTGCAGACCCATCTGAATGATGCGTTCGGCCTTCGACGACATCAGCGCCTGAGCGTCCGTGTTGGCGACGATGAAATCGACGCCTGAGAGCCCCGAGGCGATCATGTTGTTGACGGCGTTGCATCCGCCGCCGCCCACGCCGCACACCATGATACGGGGCTTGAGCTCGCGCAGCTCGGGTCCCTTCAGATTGATCGTCATCGCCTCAGCCTCATTGATGGGGACTGCACACTGCGCCCCGGTTTCACTGTTCCGTCCGGGTTCGGCCGCCGCGCCTCCCCCGATCCGGGATCACTCAAAAACTCTCTTTCAGCCACCGCCCGACCCGGGCGAAGTAACCGTCCGCGCCGACCGCCGCGGGCAGACGCTCGCGGCTGGGTTCGAAATGCTCCTGCCCGGCCACCTGCGGGTAGACCAGCAGTCCGACGGCGCCGGCGAACGCCGGGCTCTTGCCGGACTCCGGCAACCCCTGAACGCCGACCGGCCGTCCGACCCGCACCTGGCCGCCGATGATCCGCCGCACCGTCTCGGGAAGCCCGGTGAGCTGGCTCGCGCCGCCCGTGAGCACAATCCGCGAGCCCGCGTGCAGCGGCCTGCCCTGCTGGCGCAGCCGGTCGCGCACAAGCTCCACGATCTCTTCCACGCGCGGCCGGATGATCCGCACCAGCTGCGAGCGCGGCAGATGCGTCGTCTGGCCGGCGTCGTCGCCGACATGCTCGATCGCCACCGTCTCGCGCTCGTCGGAGGGCGAGGAAATCGCGCTGCCGTAGAGCGTCTTCAGCCGTTCGGCGCCGTTGAGGCGCACGTTCAGGCCGCGCGCGACGTCGAGCGTCACGTGATTGCCGCCGACCGCCACCGCATCGAGATGCATGAGCGCGCCTCCGGCGAACACCGCGACCGAAGTCGTGCCGCCGCCGAAATCGATCACCGTCGCGCCGATCTCCGCTTCGTCGTCAGCGAGCGTGGCCAACGCCGACGCATAGGGCGAAGCAACGAACGATTCGACCGTCAGATGGCAGCGTTCGACCGCCAGTCCGAGATTTCGAACCGCCGCGGCGTCGCAACTTCCGACGTGGAGATGAGCGGAGAGCTCGTCGCCGATCATGCCTTTGGGGTCGTGAATGTTCTCCGCGCCGTCGACCGAGAAGCTCGTCGGCAGCGAATGCAGAACGGCGCGCCCGTCGCGCGCGCTGCGCGTGCATGTCGCCTCCAGCACATGGTGGATGTCGGCCTCGCCGACCGCCCGGTCGCCAACGGCGACCTTGGCCTGGAAATGCTGAGAGCCGAGCCGCCCGCCGGATGCGCAAACGATGATGTTGTCGACCTGGACGCCCGCCATGCGCTCCGCCGCGTCCACTGCGAGCCGGATCGCCGTTTCGGCCTCTTCCATATCGACGACCTGGCCGGCCTTCATGCCGCGCGAGCGCTGATGGCCGATGCCGAGGATGCGGCAACCGTGGGTTCGCCCACGCGCCGCCGCGCCCTGCTCCATCGGATCGAGACGCGCGATCAGGCAAACGATCTTGGACGTGCCGACGTCCAGCACGGACAACATCGCGCTCTTGCGCGCGGACAGCGGACGCATACGCGGGAGATGCACAGAACCGCCCATCAGACCTTTCCTTTGGTCTTGCGGGATAAACTCTCGAGGCGGGCGCTCGCCGCCTCGCTGCTCAA
Source organism: uncultured Rhodoblastus sp. (assembly GCA_964634325.1). GTDB lineage: Bacteria > Pseudomonadota > Alphaproteobacteria > Rhizobiales > Beijerinckiaceae > JAJXWB01. The sequence continues at coordinate 109,722 of CAZWJF010000001.1, read as the reverse complement.
CTGAACCTCGACGCGCCCGGGGACGCGCAGATCGACCGCGACGATGTCCTTGTCGAGAATCCGGTAGTCGCGCTGCATGCGCGCAAAGCCCGCAGCCGCGCCTTCCGGATCGAGTTCGGGCAGGCGGATTTCGACGCCGTTCGTCGAGAACAGGGACCAACGCCGTCCCGAAACCAACGCGCCGGCCTTGATGCGCGGCGCAAGGTCGCCGACCGCTTCGACGATCTTGCGATACTGGTCGATACGCTGATTGGCGCCGTCGCCGACAATCAACGGCAGGTTGGCGTAGCGGTCGTCGTGCATCGTGTCGATCGGCATACCGTCGGCGGACACGATCGAAATCTGTCCGTCCTTCTGCCACAGCGCATAGGGCTGCCGCTCGACGACCGAAATCGCCAGCCGGTTGGGATAGAACTTACGGACTTCCGCGTCTCGGATGAGCGGAACCGACATCAGCCGCCCGCGCATCGCCACGGCGTCGAGATACGGCAGCGAATTGCGCGCCTTCACGCCGGCGTAAGCCAGAATTTCCGTCTCCTTGAGCTCGCTGATGCCGGAGATCGTGACGGTCTCGATCCCCATGCCGAATGCGCGCGCGATCAGGTCTCCGGGCGTGCCGACCTCGTGAATGAACTGGTCGTACGCGCCGCCGCGCACCGCTCCATACATGAACGAGCCGGCTAGCACGCCGACCAGCAGCGCGCCGGTCGCCAGCGGGTGGCGGGCGGCCGCATGAAGACGTTCGATTCGACTCCTGCGTTGAGCGCGTACGAGGCGGCTGCGGGGCGCCGGACGCGGCGCGGAAGGCGACGAAGCGAGTTGCGGACGCGCAACAGCGAAAGCGAACGGGGCAGCAAGCTGCTCCGTCAACGATCGCAGGACGCGTCTTCCACCATCCATTTTACCAGCTCGCCGAACGAGAGGCCCGCATGGGCCGCCAACTCCGGCGCCAGAGACGTTTCCGTCATGCCCGGCTGGGTATTGACCTCCAGCACGACGAGTTCGCCCGTACCTCCGGGGCGGTCGTCGTATCGAAAGTCCGTCCGGCTCACGCCGCGACAGCCGAGCGCTCTGTGCGCCACAACTGCCAACTCTTGAATCTGTTGGTAAATATTTTCTTTAATTTGAGCGGGCACGACGTGAATTGATCCGCCTTTTGCGTACTTTGCGTCATAACCGTAGAACGCTTCGGAAACAGGCTTGATCTCGGTCACGCCCAAGGCGCGGTCGCCCATCACGGCGCAGGTCAGTTCCCGGCCGTCGACGAATTTCTCCGCCAGCATCATGTCGCCATAGGTCCATTCCGTCGAAACCAGCTCCTGAGGCGGATGGGAACGGCCTTCCTTGACGATGAAGACGCCGAACGACGATCCTTCCGCGACCGGCTTCAGCACGTAGGGCGCGGGCAGCACATGCGCCCTCGCCGCCTCGAACCGGCTGACGACCTTGCCGGCTGGCACCGGCACGCCGGCGGCGGCCAGAATCGTCTTGGCCTTGTCCTTCTGCATCGCGAGCGCCGAGGAGAGGACGCCCGAATGGGTGTAGGGGATGCGCAGCACCTCGAGCACGCCCTGAATCGTTCCATCCTCGCCGCCCGGACCGTGCAGGGCGTTGAAGGCGACGTCCGGCTTGAGCTTCGCCAGAACCTCGGCCACGTCTCGCCCGACGTCGACCCGGGTGACGCGGTAGCCGACGCTCTCCAGCGCCTTGGCGCAGGCTTCGCCGGACCGCAGCGACACCGCCCGCTCCGACGCCCATCCGCCCATCAGCACCGCGACATGTTTGGCCATTTGCTTCGTCCCCGGCTTGTCGGCCTCAGCCGCCCGCTCGCGCCCAAATCTCGATATCGCCCACTTGCGCCTTCCGGACGAGCCCGTCCAGCAGATGCGCGAATTCCGGCTTGCCCTGCGCCCATTGCCGCAGCTGCGGCGTCTCGACCAGAAGAATGTCCGGCTTGCCCTTCGCGACGTCTTCGGCGAGTTCGGCCCGCTCTTCCGCCGCATAGGCCAAGAGCCGCGCCCGCGTCTCCTCGTCGACCTTCTGCGTGGACAGGATCTGGCGTACGCAATTGTCGACCCACAGGGCGTTGCGCCGGCCGATCCATCGGCCGCCGACCCGGCGCGTCAGCGGATGGCCGACGTCGAGTTGCTGGGCGAGGACCGCGATTTTCGGCCGCGCAGGCGCATTCGCTCGCACGGCGGCTGTGAGGCCCGGATATTCTTCTGCGCCCGGCAAATTCATTTGGGCCGCCATCAGGAACGGCGCAAGGATCAACGCAGGCAGCAGCGCCATGCGCCCCAGCCGCGACGCGGCCTCCGGCGACGTGGCCAGACGACCCGTCACGAGCGCGACCAGCGCCAGAACGCCGAGCGCCTCGCCGGGATAGGCGTGGTTGAACCAGATCTTCGCCTGAATGACGTAGGTCGCCAGAAAACCGGCCGACGCGGCGGCGAGCAGCGCGGCGCGCGCCTCGAAACCGGCGTAGGCCATGCCGACGCCAACCGCGACCAGCGCAGCCGCATTGAACAGGAACGGCGGCGAGGCCGCGACCTGCCAGAAGCCGTAACGCGCCGGAGCGTAGACTTCCGTCGCCAGCGCCGCGACGCCCCAGACGTAATCTGGATAACGCAACCAGACGAACAAGCCATAGACGACGGCCGTCGCCGCGACGGCGAAATTCTCGGGCGCGAACAGGGTCGAGGGCGCGCGGCGCCGCCAGCCCGCGAACAGGACGACGGCTGCGATCGGCAGAGCGAAATAAGGTTTGAAACAGAGCGCGATCCCGCCGCCGAGGCCAGCAACGAACGCGAGAGCGAGCGGCGGTCTGGCGCCTTCCGCGCGCGCCATGGCGGCCGCTGCAAACGGCAGGAAGGCGATCAGCGCGAAATGTTCGCGCTCCGCAAAACCGAAACCCGCCGCGAGCAGCACGAGCCAGAGGGCGGCGTTGCGCCAAAGGCCCGTCTCATCTGGCGCGAGCGTACGCGTCGCGCGCAGGATCGCGCCGCTCAGGGCGAGCGAACAGAAGGCTGCGAGAAACGTCTCGACGACCGTCCAGAATTCGGCGGAGCCGCCAAGCCAACGCGCCGCGCGGACCGCCGGCATGTACGCCAGAAAGCCTGCCGGTGGATTCGGATCGGAAATGTCGACATAGGCCTTGGCGCCGTTCGCGACGCGCTCGGCGAACAGGATGAACCACGAATCGTCGCCGTTGAGATGGCCTGCCGCCTGCTGCGCAATCGCCAGAGCGACGATCATCGCGGCGAGCGCCCGCGAGCCGAGGAAAATCGACAAGGACGCGCCGGACGCACTCCCGCCTCCCCTCTGCCCGCCAGCAGGGAGCGGATCAGCGCGAGGGGCGATCCCATCAGCGCACATTTGCGTTCGCGCCCCTCACCCCGGCCCTCTCCCGAATCCCCGCGCGAAGGGAGTTTCGCGCCGCGTTCGACTTCACGCCGCCACGCCGACGCGCTTGATTTCCCACTCGAGCTCGACGCCGCTCGTCTCGCGCACGCGTCGGCGCACCTCCTCGCCGAGCGCCTCGATATCGGCGGCTGCCGCCTTGCCGCGATTGATCAGAAAATTGCAGTGCATTTCGCTGACCTGCGCGTCGCCGACGACGAGCCCGCGGCAACCGGCTTGGTCGACGAGCTGCCAGGCCTTGTTTCCCGGCGGATTCTTGAACGTCGAGCCGCCAGTCTTCTCGCGGATCGGCTGCGATTTCTCGCGCGCCTCGGTGATGCGCTCCATCTCGGCGAGGATCGCGAATTTATCGCCCGCCCTGCCCTGAAACAGAGCCTGCGTGAAGATCACATCCTTCGGAGCGCCGGAATGGCGATAGGAGAAACCCATGCCGGCGTTGCTGATTTCGATGATCTCGCCGGAGCGCTCCACGCCGCGCGCCTCGATCAGCACATCCTTGGTTTCGCCGCCGTGCGCGCCGGCGTTCATGCGCAAGGCGCCGCCGATGGCGCCGGGGATGCCCGACAGAAACGCCAGCCCGTCGATGCCGAGCTCCGCCGCGCGCTTGGCGACGAACCGGTCGGGCGCAGCCGCGCCGACCCGAAGTCTGTGGCCTTCCTCGACGACAATGTCGGAAAATGCCTTGCCGCCCAGCCGGATCACGACCCCCGGAACGCCGCCGTCGCGAACGATCAGATTCGAACCGAGGCCGACGACGAGAACCGGAATGTCCGGCCGCAGCCGCGACAGGAAATAGGACAGATCCTCCTCGTCGGCCGGTTGAAACAGCGCTTGCGCCGGGCCGCCGACGCGAAACCAGGTGAACGGCGCGAGCTGTTCGTTGGCGGACAGACGCCCGCGCAATTCGGGCATGCCGGCCCGCAAGGCGGGCGTGATGTCTGGAAAAGTCACGCTACGGCTCCATCAAGCCAGGCCTCGAGAACGCGCCGCCCGATCGCCTCGGTCGCGGGGCCGATCTCGCGCGCCTGCTTGCGCAAGAAAACAGGATCGATCGATGCGCGACCAAGTTCGACGGCGTGGCCGATCAGCCATTGCTCGATCCGCGTCGCACGCGCCTCGATGTGGAATTGCAGACCGAGAATACGCGGCCCGCTTGAGAACGCCTGAACCGGACACGCCTCCGTAAAGGCCAGCCGCGCACATCCCTCCGGCAGATCGAGATTGTCGCCGTGCCAGTGCAGAACCTGTTCGCCAGAGAGCGGCGCGAGAACCGAACACGCGCCCTCCTGCGTCAGCGCGACCGGCGCATAGCCGATTTCCTTGGCCGGCCCCCCCGCGACGCGCGCGCCGAGCGCCGCGGCGATCATCTGCGCGCCGAGACAGACGCCGAGCGTCGGGCGATCCGCAGCGAGCCGGGCGCGCAACGCATCGATCTCATCGACGAGAAACGGATATTCGCGCGTTTCGTAGACGCCGATCGGGCCGCCGAGAATAACCAGAAGGTCGGCCGCCTCGATCCGCCGGGCGTCTATCGCCTCGACGCCGGCCTCGCAATAGTCGAGGCTCCAGCCGCGCGCCGCCAGAACGTCCGCAAGGACGCCCGCGTCCTCGAAGGCGACGTGCCGGATGGCGATGCAGCGACCGCTCACGACCTCACCCGGCCGCCAGCTGCGCCGGCAGCGCGTAGGCCCATTGCGTGATGTTGCCCGCGCCGAGACACACGACGTAATCGCCGGGCCGCGCGATCTCCTTCACAAGGCGTGGCAGATCGTCCGGCTTGTCCAGCGCGATCGCCTGACGATGTCCGTGCGCTGTGATCGCGGCGACCAGCGCGTTCTTGTCGACGCCCTCGATCGGCTGTTCGCCTGCGGCGTAGACGTCGGCGACGATCACCGTATCGGCGTCGTTGAAGCAGGTGGCGAACTGATCGAACAGGCTCTGCAGCCGCGTATAACGATGCGGCTGCACCACGGCGATCACCTGCCCCTTGGTGGAGGCCCGCGCTGCGCGCAGCACTGCGGAGACCTCGACCGGATGATGCCCGTAGTCGTCGAAGATCGCCACGCCGTTCCATTCGCCCGTGCGGGTGAATCGCCGCTTCACGCCGCCGAACGAGGCGAGCGCCTTGCGGATTTGTTCGGCCGACAGACCGAGCTCCATCGCAACCGCAATCGCCGCCGTCGCGTTGAGGGCGTTGTGATGGCCAGGCATCGGCATCACGAGATTTTCCAGATACGTCGCCGCGCCGGACTTTCGGTCGCGCACCAGCACGTTGAAACGCGACACGCCGCCGGTCAGGTCCACGTCGAGCAGCCGCACGTCGGCTTGCGGATTTTCGCCGTAGGTGATGACGCGCCGATCCTCGATCTTGCCGACCAGTTCCTGCACGGTCGGATGGTCGAGGCACATGACCGCGAAGCCATAGAACGGCAGGTTTTCGACGAACTGCCGGAAGGCCTCCTTGATCGCGTCGAACGTCTTGAAGTGATCGAGATGTTCGGGATCGATATTGGTGACGATAGCGACGTCGGCCGGCAGTTTCAGGAACGTGCCGTCGCTCTCGTCGGCCTCCACGACCATCCAGTCGCCGAGGCCGAGCCGCGCGTTGGTGCCGTAGGCGTTGATGATGCCCCCGTTGATGACGGTCGGATCGAGGCCGCCGGCGTCGAGCAGCGTGGCGACGATCGACGTCGTCGTCGTCTTGCCGTGCGTGCCGGCGATCGCGACGCATTGCTTGAGCCGCATCAGCTCCGCGAGCATTTCGGCGCGGCGCACCACCGGCAGGCGCTTCTCGCGCGCAGCGATGAGTTCGGGATTGTCGCGCTTGATCGCAGTCGAGACGACCACGACGCCGGCGTCGCCGAGATTGTTTGCGGAATGCCCGACGAAGACTTTCGCGCCCTTGTCCGCCAGACGTTTGACGTTGGCGTTCTCCGCGGCGTCCGATCCCTGCACGGCGTAGCCGAGATTGATCAGGACTTCCGCGATGCCGGACATGCCGATGCCGCCGATGCCGACAAAATGTATGGGGCCGAGATCGCGCGGCAGTTTCATCAGGTTCAACCCTTGGATCGGACGAGGCCGACGACGATGTCGGCAAGACGCTCCGCAGCGTCCAGAATGCCTGCGCTCTTGGCGGCTTCCGCCCGCTTCGTCAAGCCTTGCGGATCGGCGAGCGCAGCTCTCAGCAGGCCTGTCAGGCGTTCGACCGAAAACTGTTTCTGGTCGATCACTTCGACCGCGCCCGTGCGGGCGAGTTCCGCCGCATTGGCCGCCTGATCGGCGTCGAGCGCGAAGGGAAACGGCACCAGGATAGCCGGGCGGCCAATCGCGGCGAGTTCGGCCACCGTCGACGCGCCGGACCGCGCGACGACCAGATGCGACGCCGCGATCCGGTCTGGCAAGTCCTTGAAGAACGGCTCGACTTCCGCCTGAAATCCGATCCGCGCATAGGTTTCCGCCACGCGCGTCCGATCCTCGCCGCGCGCTTGCTGAACCAGCCGGATGCGCGCGCGTTCGTCGGCGGTCAGCGCCTCGATTGCCGCAGGCACGATGTCGGAAAAGACCTTTGCGCCTTGCGAGCCCCCTGTGACGAGCACATGGAGAGCGCCGCCTTCGAACGTCGGGTAAGGCCGCTTGGCCGCCTCCAGTACGGCGGGGCGCAGCGGATTGCCGGTGACAACCGCCTTGTCGAGGACCGCGCTCTCCGCCCGCGCGAGCCTGAAGCCAGTCGCGATCCGATCGACCCGGCCGGCCAGAAATCGGTTCGCCCGTCCCATCACTGCGTTTTGCTCGTGCAACACGCTGGGGATGCGCAGCAGGTTCGCAGCGACCAGCGGCGGCACCGTCGGATAGCCGCCGAACCCGACGACGACCACGGGCTTTACGCGCTTGAGGAGCGCAAGCGAAGACAGGACGCCGCGCCCGAGCGTCGCGATCGCCTTGGCGCGCGCCACCGCGCCGCCGCCGGTCGGCGTCGCCGCCGGGATCGCGTGGATCGCGCGCGCCGGAAACGCCTGTCCGTATTTCTCAGCGCGCGTGTCCGTCGCAAGATCGACGGCGAACCCGCGTGCGCGCAGCGCATGCGCCAGCGCTTCGGCCGGAAAGAGATGGCCGCCCGTTCCGCCGGCGGCCACCATGATCGAATTGTCGCTCATGCGTGCGAGTGAGCCGGTTCGAGCGCAGCGTCCATCAACACTTCCGTGCGCGGCCTCTTGCGCGTCACCGCGATCAGGAAGCCCATGCCGAGCGCCAGCGAGATCAATGACGAACCGCCGTAGCTGATGAAAGGCAACGTCATGCCCTTGGCGGGCATCAGATGCAGGTTCACCGCCAGATTGATGCAGCTCTGGATGCCGAACAGCATGGTCAGTCCCGCCGCCGAGAACCGGCAGAACGGATCTTCGTTCTTCGCTGCGTTCGACAGGCCGCGGATGACGATGAAGGCGAACAGCGTCACCAGCATGATGCAAACGATGACGCCGAATTCCTCGCCGGTGACCGCGAAAATGAAATCGGTGTGGCTATCCGGCAGGATGCGCTTCAGCGTGCCTTCGCCCGGACCTTTCCCGAACCAGCCGCCAGCGATGAAACTGTCGCGCGCGGTGTCGACCTGGAACGTATCCGTCACGCCGCCCGCCGCCTGCGGCTCCAGGAACTTGAGAATGCGCGCGCGCACATGCGGCACGAATTTGTAGGCGAGCACGACCGCGCTCGCGCCTGCGCCGCCGATGCCGGCGACCCAGAACCAGTGCAGGCCGGCCATGAAGAACAAGGCGCCCCAGACCAGCGAGATCAGCATGGTCTGGCCGAAGTCCGGTTGCAGCACGAGCGGCACGACCGTCGCCGGCAGGATGAGGATCGCCAGCAGATTAGCGGGCATGTCGCGCCGCCGCGCGCCTTCCGAGAACGCCCACCCCGCGAGAACGGCGAAGGCCGGCTTCACGAATTCCGACGGCTGGATGCCGAAAATCCAGCGGCGCGCGCCTTTGACTTCCGCGCCGAACAGCAGGGCGGCGAAAACGAGCGCCATCGATACGATGAACACGACCAGCGCCGTGCGCCGGACCTGACGCGGCGACAGGAACGACGACCCGATCAGCACGGCGATCGCCGGGACGAGATACATGGCCTGATGGTTGACGAAGTAGAACGTCGACAGATGCAGGCGCTCGGCGACCGGCGGCGACCCCGCCATACCGAACACGAGCCCGCACACCATCAGAAGGCCGAGGGCGCCGAGCAACCAGCGGTCGACTGTCCAGAGCCAGTCGGAAATGGGGGAACGGTCCGCCCGGGATATCATGACGCGCCTCCGGCCTCGAGGATGTCGGACACGACGGCGCGAAAGGCGTCGCCGCGTTTTTCGAAATTGGGAAACTGGTCGTAGGAGGCGCACGCCGGCGACAGCAGCACGACAGGCTCGGGCGCCTGCGAAGCCGCCGCATCCCGCGCCGCCGCGCGCGTGGCGACGTCGAGCGTCCCGCATCGCTCGTACGGCACCACGCCATCGAGCGTCCGCGCGAAATCGTCGCTCGAAGCGCCGATCAGATAGGCTTTCGCGACACGTTCAAACAAGGCGCGCAACGGCTCGATGCCGCCTTCCTTCGCCTTGCCGCCGATGATCCAGTGAACATCGTGGAAGGTGAGCAGCGCCTTTTCCGCGGCGTCTGCGTTGGTCGCCTTGGAATCGTTGACGAACAGCGCGCGCCCGAGACGGCCGACCTGCTCCATGCGATGCGCCAGTCCCGGAAAGCTCGCCAGGCCGGCCTGCACGCGCCCATGATCTCTGGCGAGGTCGCCGAGCGCAGCAACGGCTGCGACCGCGTTTTGCGCGTTATGCCGACCCCGCAACGAGGCGACGCCCGCAAGGTCCGCGACCGGCGTCGAAACGCCCGAGGAACGCATTTCGATCGTTGTTTCCTGCGCGACGAGGCCGTCCTTCAGACTGGGGTGGGCGACCGACATCAGCGTCGTGTCCTTGCCGACTGCAAGACGCCGTTCCGCTATCTCGCGCACAAAATGATCGTCGACCGAGACAACGGCGCGATCGGCCGCCGCGATCAGGCGCTCCTTGATCGAAGCGTAATGCTCCATCGTCCCGTGGCGATCGATATGGTCGGGCGTGAGATTGAGCAGCACGCCGACGGTCGGATCGAGCGAGGGCGTCAAATCGATCTGGAACGTGGACAGTTCGATCACGTACACGCGTTCGTTCGTCAATTCCGCAAGCGACAGAATGGGCGTCCCGATGTTGCCGCCCATTTGCACGTCCTTGCCGAAGGCGCGGAACAGATGCGCGATCAACGCGGTCGTCGTCGACTTTCCATTGGTGCCGGTGATCGCGACGAACGGCGCCTTGGGCGCGTGCACACGCCGCTCGCGGCAAAAGATTTCGATGTCGCCGATGATCTCGACGCCGGCCTCTTTCGCTCGAATCACTGTCCAGTGCGGTTCAGGATGCGTGAGCGGCACGCCCGGCGACAGGACAAACGAGTCGAACGTCGCCCAGTCCGCCGCAGACAAGTCGACCGGATCAAAGCCGGCGGCGCGCGCCTTGTCGCGCGCGCTCTCATTGTCGTCCCACGCCGCGACCTTCGCGCCGCCGGCCGCCAGCGCCTGAGCGGTGGCGAGCCCGGAGCCGCCGAGCCCGAACAGCGCGACGGTCTTTCCCGCGAATGTGGTCGCCGCAATCATCTCAGCGCACCTTGAGCGTCGACAGGCCGATCAGCGCCAGCACGAAGGCGATGATCCAGAAACGCACGACGATCTGCGGCTCGGACCAGCCGAGCTGCTCGAAATGATGATGGATCGGCGCCATGCGGAAGACGCGTTTGCCGGTGAGCTTGAACGAAGTCACTTGTACGATCACCGACAGCGTTTCCAGCACGAACAGGCCGCCGATGATCATCAGCACGATCTCGTGCTTGACGGCGACGGCGATGGTGCCGATGAGCCCGCCGAGCGCCAGCGAGCCCGTGTCGCCCATGAAGATCTGCGCAGGCGGCGCATTGAACCAGAGGAAGCCGAGACCCGCGCCGATCAGCGCCGCGCACACGACGGTGAGTTCGCCGGTGCCCGGCACGTAGTTGATCGACAGATAGGACGAGAAGATCGCATTGCCGGTGAGGTAGGCGATCAGCGCGAAAGCGCCGGCCGCGATCATCGAGGGGACGATGGCGAGGCCGTCGAGGCCGTCCGTCATATTCACGGAATTTCCCGCCGCCACGATCACGAACGGGCCGAACAAGAGAAAGCCGTATCCCAGATTGAAGGCGAAGCCCTTGTCGAACGGCAGCGCCAGCATCGTGGCGTTCGCAGGACCGACCCGCATCATGGCGATGCAGGCGATCAGCGCGATGGCGGCTTCGAAGGCCAGCCGCATGCGTCCAGAAAAGCCCTTGTGCGATTGACGCGTGACCTTGAGATAATCGTCATAGAAACCGATCAGGCCGAAACCGATCATCACCAGCAGGACGATCCATACATACGCGTTCTTGAGGTTCGCCCACAGCAAGGTGGCGACGATCAGCCCTGAGAGGATCATCAGACCGCCCATGGTCGGCGTGCCCTTCTTCGTCAGAAGGTGCGATTGCGGACCGTCCTCGCGGATCGGCTGCCCCTTGCCCTGTTTGATCCTCAACGCCGCGATGATGTTCGGCCCGAAAAAGAAAACGAAGAACAACGCCGTCGCAGCCGCGCCGCCGGCGCGGAAGGTGATGTAGCGGAAAAGGTTCAGCGGACTGAAAATATGGTTGAAGTCCGCAAGCCAGGTCAGCATTGGGCAATCCTCAGGCGGGCGCGGTCTCGAGCGACGCGAAGGCCTTTCGCATCGCCGCGACGAGCGGTCCCATGCGGCTCCCGTTGGAGCCTTTGATCATGACGACGTCGCCTGCGCGCAAGGCGCCAAGGACGACAGATTCCAGTTCGGCGGCGGTCGGCGCATGGGCGCCGCGCTTGTCCGCCGGAATAGCCTCGTGAAGCGACCGCATCAACGGCCCGGCGAGAAAGGCCAGATCGATCTGGTTTCTTTCGATATCCTCGGCGATCGCCGCGTGCAGGGCCGGACCTTCCGGCCCCAGTTCGAGCATGTCGCCGAGTACGGCGATTCGTCGCGCGCCCGCAGCCGCCCCGAGCAGGTCGAGCGCCGCGCGCATCGAGGCCGGATTGGCGTTGTAACTCTCGTCGATGATCGTGAACGCGCCGTCGGCCGCATGCAGCGTCTCGCGCTGTCCGCGGCCGGCCGGCGGCGTGAAATTCGCCAGCGCGGCAGACGCCGCCGCCAGATCGAGGCGCGCCGCGCGCGCCGCCACGAGCACGGCCAGCGAATTCATCGCCACGTGCCGCCCCGGCGCTCCGACGACATAGTCGAGGTCGGCGCCGAGGACGCGGGCGCGCACGCGGGTCGACAGGCCGTCGACCTCGCAGGCGAGCAGACGCGCGTCCGCTTCCTCGTGTTCGCCGAAAGACAGCACGAACCGGACGTCCGCCGCCGCAGCAGCGGCCCGCAACCGTTCGAACTGCGCATCGTCGCGATTGAGAATGGCGACGCCGCCCTTCTCCAGCCCCGCGAATATTTCGGCCTTCGCATCGGCGATCGCGTCGATCGACGGAAAATGCTCGAGGTGCACTGGCGCGATGCGCGTGATGATGGCGATATGCGGGCGCACCATGCCCACGAGCGGCGTGATTTCGCCGGCGTGATTCATGCCGATTTCGAACACACCGTAGCGCGCAGATTCCGGCATCCGCGCGAGCGTCAGCGGCACGCCCCAATGATTGTTGTAGGATGCTGCGGACGCATGCGTCTCGCCAGCGCTCGATAGCACGCAGCGCAAGAGTTCTTTCGTCGTCGTCTTGCCGACGGAGCCAGTCACGGCGACGATCCGCGCCGTCGCGCGTGCGCGCGCCGCTCGACCCAACCCCTCGAGCGCGGCGAGCGTATCCTTGACGACGTACAATGGCCCTGCGCCCGCCAGCGCAGCGGCGTGCGCCTCGTCGATGACCGCTGCGGCGGCGCTCTTCTCGAAGGCGGCGCGCACATAATCGTGGCCGTCGCTCGCATCGCCCTTGATGGCGACGAAGAGATCGCCGGGCGCGAGCGTGCGCGTATCGATCGACACGCCGCCGACGCCGCCTTCCGGCAAACCGCCGCTCACCCGCGCGCCGAGCGGCGCGACGAGTCCCAGAGCGGTCCAAAGCGGTCTTTGCGTCATGGCTTTGCGTCTTCCAGCGCCGCGCGAACGGCGTCGTGATCCGAGAACGGGATCGTCTTCGATCCTATGATCTGGCCGGTTTCATGGCCTTTGCCGGCCACGAGCAGCACGTCTCCCTCGCCCAGCAGCGCCACGCCCGCCGCGATCGCCGCCGCGCGGTCGCCGATCTCGCGCACGTCGGCGCTGACATGCGTGTGCGCGCCATGCAGGATGGCGGCCCGGATGGCCGACGGGTCTTCGCTGCGCGGATTATCGTCGGTTACGATGGCCACATCGGCCAGGCGCGCTGCGATCTCGCCCATGATCGGACGTTTGCCCCGGTCGCGATCCCCGCCGCAACCGAACACGACGATCAGCTTGCCGCGCGCGAAGGGACGCAGGGCGGCGATGGCGCTCTCCAGCGCGCCGGGCTTGTGAGCGTAGTCGACGAAAGCAGCGCCGCCGTTGCGCCGGCCGATCAGTTCGATCCGCCCGGGAGCGCCCGTCAGATGTTCGAGCGCTTCAAACACGGCGTCAGCGCTTTCGCCGGTCGCCATCGCAAGCCCGGCGGCCACGAGCGCATTCGACGTCTGGAATTCGCCGGCGAGCGGCAGCAGAACGCGATGAACGCGTCCTTCGCAAGCGAGCGAGAGACGGGTTGCCAAACCGTCCGGCGTACGATCCAGCAAGCGGATCGCCTCGCCCGCGCGGCCGACGCTCAGGAAGCGAAGGCCTCGCGCGCGGCACGCCGCGAGGACGCGGCCTGCGACGTCGCTGTCGGCGTCGACCACAGCCGGCTGGCCGGGTTGCAATAGCGTGTCGAACAGGCGGAGTTTCGCTGCGAGATAATCGTCGAGCGTCGCGTGATAATCGAGATGATCGCGCGACAGGTTGGTGAAGGCGCCGGCCGCGAGTCGCACGCCGTCGAGCCGGCGCTGGTCGAGCCCGTGGGACGAGGCCTCCATCGCCAGATGCGTGACGCCTTCTCCCGCGATGCGCGCCAATGTCTCGTGCAGCGTGATCGAGTCCGGCGTCGTCAGCGACCCATAGACATCGCCTGAGGGCGCGACGAGGCCGATCGTTCCCAGCGACGCCGCCTGTCGCCCGCACGATAGCCAGATCTGCCGCAGGAACGCGGCGACCGAGGTCTTGCCGCTCGTTCCGGTCACGGCGGCGATGGTGGCTGGTTGCACGCCGAAGAAGCGCGCGGCCGCTTGGGCCACCGCCTCGCGCACGTCGCTCACGACGATCACCGGCGCGCCGACGCTCTTTTCAGACGCGCGCGCGGCGACCACGGCGACCGCCCCGCGCGCGACCGCGTCCGGCGCGAAATCGAGACCATCCGCGTGCGTGCCGGGCACTGCGAAGAACAGAGAGCCGGCCTGCGCCTTGCGGCTGTCGGAGGCCAGGCCGCCGATTTCGAGCGCCGCGCACGCGCCGCCCGCTGCCTCGGGTATGAGCGCGTCGAGCCGCATCAATCCTCTTCTTGTCCCTTGGATTGCGGGACATTCGCTTTGCTGTAGCCAAGCTTGGCGAGCAGCGGGAACGGCAGCTCGGGCGGCTTGAAGCGCGGCTCGAGGCCGAGCAGCGGACCGACGCGCTCGATAATTTTTCCGGTCACCATGCCGGAGTTCCACGCGGCGGTCGTGAAGCCGTGCGTTTCTGGCGCGGCTTGCGGATCGTCCATGACGGTCGCAATGAGATATTTCGGATGGTCGGCCGGCGCGATCGCCATGAACGTCGTAAAAACCTTGTTCTTGGAATAGCGGCCGTTGATGACTTTCTCGGCCGTGCCTGTCTTGCCGCCGACGAAATACCCCGCGATGTTGGCCTTGCGCGCGCTGCCGACTTCGGCGTTGAGGCGCATGACGTAGCGAAGCGCTTCGCTTGTTTCCGGTTTGACGACGCGCGGCGCGCTCTTCTTGGCCTCTTCCTCGCTACGCTTGATGAAGGTCGGCTTGATCAGGTAACCGCCGTTGACCAATGCGCCGACCGCCATCATCGCCTGCAACGGCGCGACCGCCAGACCGTGGCCGAAAGCGATGGTCATCGTGTTCAGTTCGCCCCAGGTTTTCGGAATGATCGGCTCCGCGGATTCCGGCAATTCGGTTCGCATGCGTTCGAGCTGGCCCATCTTGCGCAGAAAGGCCTTGTGACCGTCGACGCCGACCATCAGCGCCATGCGGGCCGTGCCGATATTCGAGGAATAGGTGAACACTTCCGGCACAGAGAGCGCCCGGTTCTGACCGTGGTAATCGTGGATCTTGAACCGGCCGTAACGCAAGGCGCCGCGCGCATCGATCTGCGAATTGAGGTTGACCTTGCCAGCGTCGAGCGCCATGGCGATCGTCAACGCCTTGAACGTCGAACCCATCTCGTAGACGCCGACGTTCATGCGGTTGATGTGATCGGGCTTCAGCGCGTCCGCAGGATTGTTGGGATCGTAGTCCGGCAGGGAAGCCAACGCGACGACTTCGCCGGTGTTGACGTCGAGGATGGCGGAGGCGGCCGCTTTGGCGCGGAAGTGCTCCATGCCCTTCTGAAGTTCGTCGCGCACCGCGAAAGTAGCCTTGGCGTCGAGCGACAACTTGATCGGTTTCAGGTTCTCGGCGCTGAGGTCGAAGCCTGCGCCATGGAGATCGGCGAGCCCTTGCCCGTCGATGTATTTCTCCATTCCGGCGATGCCCTGGTTGTCGACGTTGGTGAATCCGAGCACGTGCGCCGCCAGTGGGCCGTTCGGATAGACGCGCTTGTTCTCGGGCCAGAAACCGACGCCCGGCAGGCCAAGTCTGTAGACTTCCTGCTGCTGCTTGGGCGTCACCTCGCGTTTCACCCACACGAAGCCTTTGCGCGACCCGAGCTTTTCGCGCAGTTCGCGCGCGTCCACGTCTGGCAGAACGGCGGTCAAGAGTTCGGTCGCCTCATCCTTGTCGATGATGCGCCGTGGCTCCGCGAAGATCGACATGACCCTCACGTCGGTGGCGAGCGTTTCGCCGTTGCGGTCGAGCAGATCGGGGCGCGCGGCGGCGCTGGCTGCGGCCGCAGCCGCGCGCATGCTCTGCGGATCTGGCTTGAAGCCCAGCCAGACGAGCTTGCCGGCGACGACGCAATAGACGAGCCCGAAGGCCAGCGCGACCAGCTTGATCCGGCGATCGCTCTTTTCGAGTTGCGTCGAAAACAGGCGTCGCGCCCACTGGCGCGCGCGGGTCGTCAAATCGGGCTTTGGCGCGCGCAGCGCGGGCGTCGCAGCGAAATCGGCTTCCGACATTTGCGCCTGCTCGTCGGCTTGCGACGCTTCCGCGGGAATGTGATCGGCGCTCATGTCAGCGTTTCCTCGCTGCGGGCGTCGTCGCGCCGGCGGTCACGGAGCCCGTAGGCGTGCTGGTCGGCTCTGCGAGCCCGAGCGCTTCGAGCTTCTTGCCGATCTCGTCGCCTCGCGCCGCGCGGTCCGGCAACTGCGCGAAGGTCACGATCTGGTTGGGATGCGTCATGTCGAGCTCGGTCAGATATTTGTCGGCGAGCGGCGCGAGCCGGTCCGGGCGCGTGAGATGGGCCCATTCGGCGCGCTGCATGGCGAGCCCGTCGCGTTCCTGCTGAATCTGCCGCGTCATCTTGGCGATCTGATCGGAGCGATAGAGCGTCTGGTACTTGATCGAATAGGCGTAGACCGCCGAACCGATCAGCGCGCAGGCGGCGATGACATTCAGGAAACGGATCATTTGCGCCTCCCCTGCTCGCGCTCCGGCAGCGCCGCGCTCGCAGCCAGTCGCGCGTCCAGACCGCGCGCGGGCGAGGCCGTGCGGATCGCGACCCGCAGCTTGGCCGAGCGCGCGCGCGGATTGGCGTCGATTTCTTCCTGCGACGGCGCGACCGGCTGGCGCGCCTCGAGCGCAAACGTCGGCGCAGGCGGCGCCGCCTCGCCCGGCAACAGGCGCGAGCGCGCCTCCCCGCGGCCCGACCGTTGCGCCAGAAACTGTTTCACGATGCGGTCTTCCAGAGAATGGAACGTGACGACGGCGAGGACGCCGCCTTCGACGAGGAGGTCTTCGGCGCCGGCGAGCGCGCGCACGAGTTCGCCGAGTTCGTCGTTGACGGCGATGCGAAGCGCCTGAAACGTGCGGGTCGCGGGATGTATGTCGCCCGGCTTGCCGGGGATGGCGCGTTGGACCAGATCGGCGAGCGCGGCGGTCGTCAGGATGGGCGCATTCTTGCGCGCATTGACGATGAAGCGGGCGATGCGGCGCGACGCCCGCTCTTCCCCGTAGTGATAGATGATGTCCGCGAGGCGCTCTTCCGACTCCTCGTTGACGAGATCGGCCGCGCTGCGTCCGGCGTTCTCCATCCGCATGTCGAGCGGCCCGTCGAACCGGAACGAAAAACCGCGCGCCGCCTGATCGAACTGCATCGACGAAACGCCGATGTCGAGCGCGACGCCGTCCACGCGCTCGATGCCCAGCGCGCGCGTCTCGCGGGCGAGATCGCCGAAGCGCGCTTCGATCAGCGTCAGCCGGCCGTTCGAGGCGGCGACCAGTTCGCGCCCGGCGCTGATCGCGGTCGGATCGCGATCGAAAGCGACGACCCGGACGCCCGGTTCGGCGAGAATGGCGCGCGTGTAGCCGCCGGCCCCGAATGTGCCGTCGACATAGAGCCCGCCGTCGCGCGGGCGCAGCGCATCGAGAACCTCATGGAGAAGCACGGGAACGTGGCGGGCCGGTCCGCCTGCGGGAAGCTCTTGCGCATTCCCGCGGCCCGTCGTCATTCCCGTGCTCCATGCCCGGGCGGCGTGTGGCCCGCCGCCCCTCTGGCGCTGGTCAGTTTCCGCAGGTCGCGCGCCCGGTTTCTGGCCTCTTCCTGTTGCGCGCGGAAACGTCCCGGCTCCCAGATCTGAAACTTGTGGCCCATGCCGACGAAGGTCGCTTCCGCAACGATCGACGCCTGCGCCTTGCAACTCTCGCTCAACAGCACGCGGCCTTCCGGGTCGACCTTGAGACGCTCGCTCATCCCCAGCAGGGCGCGCGAAAGGACGTCTCGATCCTCCGTGTAGGGAGGATAGGTCTCCAGCATGGCGTCCAGCTCCGCCAGCAACGCATGGCCGCCGCAGTCGACGGCCGGCGCGTCCAGCGCCGGATGGACGAACAGGCCCTCGTATCCGTCCTTCGCCAGAACCGCCCGGAAGGCGGCCGGAATCGAAATGCGCCCCTTGGCGTCGATCCGACTGGTGAAGTTGCCGAGAAAGAGCTCCCGCTCCGCCATACGCACGCCCACACGAACTCAATTCCGCCAACGCGACGCGCGCATCTCCCCGGTCCGCCACAACCTCTCGGTCGGACGGTTCGGAACTCGACTGCGCTGAACTCGACGGGATGGTTTGGGATAGCATGGGATATTATGGGCGTCAACGCGAATATGAGTCGAAACGGGACTCCGGCTTCGTGCCCTGCATTAGGCTTCGTTAAAGTTAAGAGTTGGTTGATTCACGGCGTTTGGGGGGCCGAAACACATGCGAAAATCTCTGGCCTCGGCCGCGTGCGCGCTGGCCTTCGCGGCGCTAGCGCAGACGGCGGCCGCGCAGGACGTGACCATGGACGGCCTTGCCCGCTCGGCCAGCCTGATGCGCCAGATCGAACAGAGCTGCGCGGTCGATTTCGATGTGGACGTCAATCTCGCGCGCCGCGCGCAGGCCGCGTTCGCGCAGGCTGGAGAGAAGGCTTTCGGCAAGGCGCGCTTCGACCGGGCCCTCGAAGTCGAATACGCCCGGCGCGCTGAAGAGCCGCGTTCGGCCGGCGTCGACCGCTGGTGCGCGGATCAGCGCGAGCGCCTGATGGACCTGTCTGGCTCCAAACTGTTCAGGAAGTAGCCGGCGCCGCCGCCCGCGCCCTGTCGCGCGCCGCTATGCCGCGCGCAAGCGACTGCCCGAACTGGTGGGTCGGCTCTTCGACATAGCGATGAATGAGCCAGGCCGCGCCGAACACCCCCGCGAGCGTCAGGCCGAGCGCCAGATTAGGCTCGACCCCGCGCTTGGCCAGAAGCTGGAGCGCGGCGTAGCCGGCGACGCCGTGCACGACGTACAGCGGATAGGAAATATCGGCCACAAAACGGAACGCGGGATGCACGGCGAAGAATTTCTGGCCCGCCATCGCGACGAGAAACAGCGCCAGCGCCGTCAGATAGCCGACGGGCTCGATCGCCCCTTCCAGGAGGGGACGCCAGCCGGCGCCCAGGTAACGCGTCGCCCAAGCGGCCAGAAAAAGGCTGACGCAGGCGACGATCCACGCGCCCGCAAGGCGGCGGCCGATCAACCCGCGCTGTCGATAGTTCAGCGCTACGCCCGTGAACATGAAGATCACGAAAGGCAGGTAGACCGCGACGAATTCGATGCGTCCGGCGATCTTTTCCAGACCGGCCGGCGGATGGGCGGCGAAAGCATAGGCCGGCGCCCAAGCGGCGAATATCGCAAAGGGCAGCAGGCCGACCCAGAGCCGTCCCCGCCCGATCGCGCGCGCGACCGCCGCGCATAGCAGATAGAAAAAGAGCTCGATCTCCAGCGTCCAGATGATGCCGTCGATCTGCTTGGAATAGAGCAACGCGCGCAGCGGCGGAAAATAATGCAGCGCCGCCTGCCCCGCAGTGAAGGGCGGCTGTCCGCCGTCGAGCGTCGTGCCGAGGACGACAGCGGCCACCGTGATCGAAAAACCGACCCAGTAGGTTGGATAGATACGCAACAGACGCCCGACCAGAAAGGCGCGCGCGTCGTAACGTTCGAGCGAAAACGGTATGACGAAGCCGCTGATCACGAAGAACAGGCCCACGCCGAACGACGCGAAATTGAGGGGAATAGCGCCCACCGCGTGCGTGAACCAGGGCTGCTCGATCGACAGCGCAGGCATTCCCGTCAGCGATACGACCAGCGGCTGGCTGACCCAGAACGCGTCCAAGAGATGCGTCACCACCACCGACGTCGCTGCGACGCCGCGCAGGCTGTTGGCGAATTCGAGCTTGCTGCGGGTGTCCTGTCGTTCGCTCATCCGCTGTCCGGCGCGTGATGCGCCAGAAGGCGCCAGTCGGCCTGTAAGCCGGGTTCTGTATGGCGGACGGCGCGAACGCCGCCCGCGTGATGGCCATTCCTCTGGGACGGCCGTTTCCGGCCGCCTCTAGCAACCAACCCGGGCGACGACCCGGAGACGGGCCCGGCCTCGCGTCGCCGCGAAACCCTGTCGCCCCTATTCGGTCTTGCTCCCGGCGGGGCTTGCCATGCCGCAGACGTCGCCGCCCGCGCGGTGCGCTCTTACCGCACCCTTTCACCCTTGCCCGCGCCCGAAGGCTTGGGCGGTTTGCTTTCTGTGGCGCTTTCCCTGGGGTCGCCCCCGCCGGACGTTATCCGGCGCCGTATCTCCGTGGAGCCCGGACTTTCCTCTGCCCTCGCGGACAGCGGCCATCCGGCCGACTGGCGGATTGGGGATAGGCGCGCGGACGCAGATTTGCAAGTCGCGCATTCGACGGCGCCAGATAGCTATGGCGCGGCGGAAGCGTTCATGTGACCATGCGATCAGAGCGCGAATGCTCAAAGTCCATAATCCGTGCGGGAGGAAAAATGTTCAGCCACGTCATGATCGGGTCGAACGACATCGACCGGTCCAAGAAATTCTACGACGCCCTGTTCGGCGCGATCGGCGGCAAGCCGGCCATCGTCGATCCCAAGGGGCGCCTCATGTATCTGCACAACGGCGGCGTGTTCATGGTGACCAAGCCGATCGACGGCAAGGACGCCCATCACGCCAACGGCGGCACGATTGGCTTTGCGGTGAACGACCAGACGGAGGCCGACGCCTGGCACGCGGCAGGCGTCGCCAATGGCGGAACCGCGATCGAGGACCCGCCGGGCGTGCGCGACGGCGGCAAGGTCAAGCTCTATCTCGCCTATCTCCGCGACCCGGACGGCAACAAGATCTGCGCGATGAAGCGCATGTGATCCGACGACGGCGTCCCGGACGCGCGAATTCCGCGCGATCCGGGGGCCGGTTCATCCCAGATCTTTGCGCAATTGCGGCTTCAGCACCTTGCCGTTGGCGTTGCGCGGCAGCGGCTCCATTCGCACCGTGACGAATTCCGGCGTCTTGTAATCCGACAGGCGCCGAGCGCAATGGGCGCGGACGTCCTCCGGCCTTACGGTCGCGCCCGGTTCGACGACGACGATGGCGCACACGCGCTCGGCCAGAACCGGATCCGGCTTGCCGATGATGGCGCATTCGACCACGCCCGTCAGGCCCATGATGACGTTCTCGACTTCCGCAGAGAAAATCTTGAACCCGCCGCGATTGATCATGTCCTTCTTGCGGTCGAACACGCGCACGAAGCCTTCGGCGTCGCGCGAGCCGATATCGCCCGATTTCCAGTAACCATCGACGAATTCGTTCGCATTGGCGTCGGGCCGCCTCCAGTAGCCGGGCACGACCATGGGGCCTGCGATCCACAATTCGCCGGGCTCGCCCGGCGCGACGTCGACGCCGTCGTTGTCGACGACGCGGATGACCCCGCAGTGCACGACGCGCCCGACGCTGTCGACATGGTCGCGCCACAACGGCAGCGGCATGATCGTCGTCGGCGACGTGGTCTCGGTCGCGCCATAGGCGTTGAGCAGATGCAGATGCGGCAGCTTCGTCGCCAGCGCTTCGATCGTCGCGACCGGCATAGGCGCGCCGCCAAAGCTGCCGATGCGCCAAGCCGAGAGATCGACCGCGTCTATCGCCGGGTTCATCGCGCACAACGTGTAGATCGTCGGCACGACGATCGTGAAGGTGATCCGTTCCCGCGCCGCCTGCGCCAGGAATTCGGGCGCCTTGAACGCCTGTCGCATCAGAACGACTGCGCCGCCGACGATCATCGAAGCCGTCGCGACCGCAACAAGCCCTGTGACATGCGACAGGGGAACGGCGACGAAGCCGCGGTCTTGCTCGGTCAGACGAAACGTGCGCGCGAAGGCCAGCGAAGAGTGAATAATCCCGAGATGCGTGAGTTGCGCGCCCTTGGGACGACCCGTCGTTCCCGAGGTGTAGAGGATCACGGCCGTGTCTTCCTCGTGAGCGTCATGCGTCGGACACGCGCCGCCCTGCGCCAGCAGTTCCTCGAAAGGCCGGGCGCCTGCGACTTCGCCGCGAATGACGTAGCGGCGCTCGAGCTCGGGGACTTCGGTCGGCGCAGGAATGAACTCGGCGAGGTCGGGCTCGTGGATTAAGACCTTCGCGCCGCTGTCGTTGAGCAGGAATTCGAGCTCCGCATGCCGCTGGCGCGTCCCGATCGGCACGACGATCGCGCCGATGCGGACGCAAGCGAACAGGACAGCGAGAAACTCCCAGCAATTGCCGAGATAGAGCGCGACGCGGTCGCCGGGGCGGACGCCGCGCGCGGCGAAATTGGCGCCGATCGTCCGCGCAAGCCCATCGAGGTCGCGATACGTGATCGGCCTGTCCTCGACGATCGCCGGTCGATCCGCGAAATGCGCGACGAGATCGTCGAGCATGACGCCGAGCGACTGCGGACGCTCCGCGTAGCAGAGCATGCGCCGGCCGTCGTAATGCGTTTCCTCGCGCAAGACGCCTGCGGTTTCGTCTTCGGGCCATCCGACCATGTTCGGCGCTTCCTTCCCTTTGTTCCGTTGTGCGTAAACCGAAATTCGTCGGCCGTCCCTGTCAAGGCGCGTCGCCGCATGGAACGCATGCTTGACAAGACGCGCTGGGAGGACAGCAATATTCAGCAATTCAAATATTTGAAATTGGCTGGGAGGACGCTGTGGGATTGATCAGGAACATCTTCGCCCTCGTGGGGCTCGCGGCGCTCGTCGGGCTCGCCTGGATCGCCGGTTCGTTTGCAGGCTTCGATCCGCAGGCGGCCGCGGTCTACTGGCAGATGGGAAAGCGTCTGGCCGAAACCGGCAACGCGGCCGAAGCGACCGTGTGGAAGCGCAAGGTGAAGGATGGCGTCGGCTTCGACGAAGTGGACGAGTCCATCAAGTCCATCGCCAACGCCGAGAACATCAAGGACGTCGGCGCCCTGCCTCTGGGCGACCAGGTCTCGGCCATGCAGGGCAAGCCGTGGCGCAAGCTGAAGATCTATCTGTATTGCAATCCGCTGACCGCCGCGAAGATGGTCGACTATTCGGAAGCCTACTCCGCCTATCTGCCGTGCCGCGTCGCGCTGGTCGAGGACAAGAAGGGCGCGCTCTGGCTCTATTCGCTAGACATGGACATGATGATCCATGGCGGCAAGCCCTTGCCGCCCGACCTGCGCGCCGAAGCCGAGCACGTCCGGCAGATCATCCTGAATGTGATGGACAAGGCGTCGGCCGGCGAGTTCTGATCCGGCGACAAGCTCGAAAAGGCAAACGGCGGACCTTTCGGTCCGCCGCCGGTCGCCTCGATTACCGATCCTGTTTCCGGGATCAGTTGCTCGCCATGATAGCGCGAGCTTTCGTGCAATAGGCGCGGTTTGCGGCGTTCATGTGGTTGGCGTAATGCCCGGATTGATAACGCATGACCGTCGCGCAGACGTCGCCGCCCGACATGCGGTAGGCCTGCGCGAGATAGCGCATGCCGAATGTGATGTTCGTTTCAGCGTTATAGAGCGCCGTGGCCGAGCCCGCGAAGCCGACGCCGCGCGCAGTCGCAGGCTTGATCTGCATGAGACCGAGCGCGCCCCCGTTCGAAACGCGGGGATTGTAGCGGCTCTCGATCCGCACCACGGCGTCCGCGAGCTTGAACGGCACGCCATTGGCCGCGGCGTGGCGCGCTATGATGTCGCGGACCGAGCCGCGCGCTCCGACTTCGTAGCCGAGAGCCGCGCCCTGCTTCACGTGGCCGCGGCGAATTTCCGCGCTGGGTTCCGCGCGCGACGGGGCCGCCGTGGCGAAGCCCTGGGGCTGCATGCCCTGATTGAGAAACCAGAACCGGCCTTCCGTATCGTCGGCGCGCGCACCAGAAATCGCAGCGACGGCAAGAAACACGCCGAATAGAGTCGTGACGAATTTCGTCATTGTCTCGATCTTCCTGTCGAAATTGTTGGGGGACGGCCGGCTTATCGTCGAGAAATGTGACCAAAGAATGTTCATATATTGCACTGCAACAACTATAAGAAAGCACGGATGCGTTATCTCAATCGACGCACGTCTTTATTATATTCGCAAAGAAAAATGGTATTTACTTTTTGCTAACGAATTTATGCTGACCGACATTCTCGCGCGGGCATGGGGGCCCACGCCGCCCCGGCGCGCTATAATGTTCCCATGCAGACCTTCGCGCCGGATTCGCAGCTCGTTGATTTCGTGCAGGCTTCGCCGAACCACGGCGACCGCCGCGGGCGCGCGCCGGATTGCATCGTTCTGCATTACACGGGCATGCCCACTGCGGAGGGCGCGCTCTCCCTGCTCTGCGACCCGAAGGCCGAGGTCTCCTGTCATTATTTCGTGTTCGAGGACGGCAGGATCGCCCAGCTCGTCCCGGAAGGTCGCCGCGCCTGGCATGCGGGCCGGTCGTCGTGGCTTGGCGAAACCGACATGAACTCGGCCTCCGTCGGAATCGAGATCGTCAATCCCGGGCATGACGGCGGCCTGCCGCCGTTTCCGGACATCCAGATCGACGCGGTCGCCAAGCTCTGCCGGGACATCATGAGCCGCCGCGCCATACCGCCCGCCCGCGTGCTCGCCCATTCGGACATCGCGCCCGGCCGCAAGGTCGACCCCGGCGAGAACTTTCCATGGGACCGGCTGGCGGCCGAAGGCGTAGGCCTCTGGCGGCCGCCCGCGCCCGATACGGAAGGGCTCGTTCTCGGATTTGGGGCGAGCGGCGCCACGGTCGCCCGCCTGCAGCAAGGACTGTCGAGCCTCGGCTACGGCGTCGAGTCGACCGGCGTATACGACGCGAGCACCAGGACCGTAGTCGAAGCATTCCAGCGCCGGTGGCGGCCCGGCCGCGTGGACGGCGTGGCCGACCCGTCGACTGTCGCCACCTTGCGAAGCTGTCTGGCCTGACGACCGACCTCCCGCGACCTGTCCGGGGCGCGGCCCTCGCAACCGCCGGTCGACCGCGCCGCCTTTACGCGCGGGCGCCGTAGCGCGCGAGAGGCGCCCTTGCTTTCGCCGACGCTTTGTTCTCAGGATCGCCGGCAGCAGGAGAGCGGCACATGAAACGATCCGTCGTCGTCACCGGGGCCTCGACCGGCATCGGCTACGCCACCGCGCAATTGCTGGCGCGCGAGGGGTTTCATGTTTTCGCCGGCGTGCGCCGTATGGACGACGCGGACCGGCTTGCCGAAGAGATCGGCGACGAACTGACCCCGCTCGTGTTTGACGTAACCGACCCGGAGGGCGTCGCAGAAGCGGCGAAGGACGTCGGCCAGCGGCTCGGCGCGACCACGCTCGCAGGCCTCGTCAACAATGCAGGGATCGCCACGGCCGGCCCATTGCTGCATCAGCCGATCGAAGAGTTCCGGCGCCAGATCGAAATCAATCTTGTTGCGCAGGTCGCGGTCATCCAGGCCTTTGCGCCGCTGCTGGGCGCCGACCGCGCGCGATCCGGCCCGCCCGGGCGCATTGTCAACATGTCGTCCGTCGCCGGACGCCTGGCGGCGCCGTTCCTCGGCGCCTACGCCGCCTCCAAACACGGGCTCGAAGCTGTATCCGACTCGCTGCGGCGCGAATTGATGCTCTACGGGATTGACGTCGTCGTCATCGAACCGGGCTCGGTCGCCACGCCCATCTGGGACAAGGCGGAAGCGATGGACCTTTCGCCATACATGCAGACCGATTATCGCGATGCCGTGACCGGCCTGCTGCGACGCGCTCTCAAAGAGGGCCGCGCCGGCTTTCCGCCTGAGCGGATCGCAGCCTCGGTGCTGCGCGCGATGGTCGCGCCGAAGCCGCCGACGCGCATTCCAGTCGTGCCCGGCCGCTTCAAGAACTGGATCGTTCCGCGCATCCTGCCCGATCGCCTGCTCGACAGGCTGATCGCCAATGTGATGCGATTGAACCGGCTGGAGTAAGCCCTACTCCGCCGCCGCTTTCGCAAAGGCCGCCGGATCGTAGTTCAAGACCGGCGCGAGCCAGCGTTCGACCGCTCCGATGTCCATGCCCTTGCGCAAGGCGTAATCCTCCACCTGATCGCGCTCGACCTTGGCGACGCCGAAGTAATGCGCTTGCGGGTGCGAGAAATAGAGACCGCAAACCGACGAGCCCGGCTGCATCGCGTAGCTCTCCGTCAGCCTGACGCCCGTGCGCCGTTCCGCTTGCAGGAGATCGAACAGCGTCGCCTTCTCCGTATGGTCGGGCTGAGCGGGATAGCCCGGCGCCGGGCGGATGCCGCGATAGGTTTCGCCGAGAATTTCGTCCGGGCTCAGCGCCTCGTCGGGCGCATAGGCCCAGAACTCCTTGCGCACACGCTCGTGCATGCGCTCGGCGAAGGCTTCGGCGAACCGATCGGCCAGCGCCTTGACCATGATCGAACGATAATCGTCGTTGGCGCGTGCAAAGCGGTCTGCGATCTTCTCCTCCTCGACGCCCGCCGTCACCACGAAGCCGCCGATGTAATCCGCCTTGCCGCTCGAGGCCGGGGCGACGAAGTCGGCGAGCGCCAGGTGCGGCCGCCCGTCGCGCCGCGACAATTGCTGGCGCAGCGTGTGCAACGTCGCAATCTTCTCCGCGCGCGACTCTCCAGAATAGAGCGCGACGTCGTCGCCGACCGAATTGGCCGGCCAGAAGCCGATGACCGCGCGTGGATTGAACCAACGTTCCTCGACGATGCGTTTGAGCATATCCTGCGCGTCTGCGAACAGCGCGCGCGCCGCCTCGCCCTGCTTTTCGTCCTGAAGAATTGCGGGATATCGGCCCTTCAACTCCCACGTCTGGAAGAACGGCGTCCAGTCGATGTAACGCGCAAGCTCCGCCAGATCGTAGGACGAAAACACCCGCGCGCCGGTGAAGGTCGGCTTCGGCGGCGTGTAGTCCACCCAATCCGTCTTCAGCGCGTTCGCCCGCGCCTTCGCAATCGGCGTACGTTGCTTGTCGGCTTCCGCGCGGGCGTGCGCTTCGGCCGTGCGCGCATATTCGGCGCGCACCTGTTCGACGTACGGCCCGCGCGCCTCGCGCGAGATCAGCGCCTGCGTCACCCCGACGGCGCGGCTCGCATCGGTCACATAGATCGCTTGTCCGCGACGGTAATTCGGATGAATCTTGACTGCCGTATGCACGCGGCTCGTCGTCGCGCCGCCGATCAGCAGCGGGACGTCGAGACCTTCGCGCTCGAGTTCGCCGGCGACGAAACACATCTCGTCCAGCGAGGGCGTGATCAGGCCCGAGAGCCCGATGACGTCGACCTTTTCGGCGCGGGCGGTTTCCAGAATCTTCTGGGCGGGGACCATCACGCCGAGGTCGATGATCTCGAAATTATTGCAGGCGAGCACGACGCCGACGATGTTCTTGCCGATGTCGTGCACGTCGCCTTTCACCGTCGCCAGCAGAATCTTGCCGGCGCTCGACCGCGCGTCCTTCTCGGCCTCGAGATAGGGCGTAAGATAGGCGACCGCCTGCTTCATCACGCGCGCGGACTTGACGACCTGCGGCAGGAACATCTTGCCGGCGCCGAACAGATCGCCGACCACGTTCATGCCAGACATCAACGGCCCTTCGATCACGTCGAGCGGACGCTTCGCGGCGAGCCGCGCCTCTTCGACGTCAGCCTCGATATACTCGGTGACGCCGTTGACCAGCGCGTGTTCGAGCCGCTTCTCGACCGGCGCCTGCCGCCAGCTCTCGTCCTTGACCTGCGTCTGTCCCTTCACGTTGCGGAATTTTTCCGCCACCGCCAGCAGACGTTCCGTGCCGTCCTCGCGCCGGTTGAGCACGACGTCTTCGCAGGCTTCCCGCAATTCAGGATCGATCTTCTCGTAGACGGCGAGCTGGCCGGCGTTGACGATGCCCATGTCCATGCCTGCCGCGATGGCGTGATACAGGAACACCGAGTGCATCGCCTCGCGCACCGGCTCGTTGCCGCGGAACGAGAAGGACAGGTTCGACACGCCGCCGGAAATATGTACGAGCGGCATGCGCTCCCGGATTTCGCGCGTCGCCTCGATGAAATCGACGCCGTAATTATCGTGCTCCTCGATGCCGGTCGCGACCGCGAAAATGTTGGGATCGAAGATGATGTCCTGCGGCGGCAGCCCGACCTCTTCCGTCAGGATCTTGTACGCGCGCGCGCAAATCTCGACCTTGCGCGCCTTCGTGTCCGCCTGCCCCTTTTCGTCGAACGCCATGACGACGACGGCGGCGCCATGCCGCCGGACGATCCGGGCTTGGGCCTTGAAAGCCACCTCGCCCTCTTTGAGCGAGATGGAATTCACCACCGCTTTGCCTTGCAGGCACTTGAGTCCCGCCTCGATCACCTCGAATTTCGAGCTGTCGACCATGACCGGCACGCGCGCGATGTCGGGTTCGGCGGCGACGAGGTTGAGAAACTCGACCATCGCTTTCTTGGAGTCGAGCAGGCCCTCGTCCATATTGACGTCGATGATCTGGGCGCCGTTGATCACCTGGTCGCGCGCGACATCGAGCGCGGCGGCGTAATCGCCTGCCGTGATCAGCTTGCGGAATTTCGCCGAGCCCGTGACGTTCGTACGCTCGCCGACGTTGACGAAGCGGATGTCCGGCGTCAGTTCGAACGGTTCGAGACCGGACAGACGCAAGCGCGGCGCGATCGTCGGAACCGCGCGCGGCGCGAGCTCCGCGACCGCCCGCGCGATGGCCGACACGTGGTCCGGCGTCGTGCCGCAGCAGCCGCCGACGATGTTGACCAGGCCGCTTTCGGCGAATTCGCGGATGAGCGAGGCCATATATTCGGGGCTCTCGTCGTAAAGGCCGAATTCGTTCGGCAGACCCGCGTTCGGATAGGCGCAGACCAGCGTATCGGCGACGCGCGAAATCTCGGCCAGGTGCGCGCGCATTTCTCGCGCGCCGAGCGCGCAGTTGAGCCCGACCGAGAGCGGACGCGCATGTTGAATTGAATTCCAGAAGGCCTGCGGCGTCTGCCCCGACAAGGTGCGCCCCGACAGATCTGTGATCGTGCCGGAAATCATGATCGGCAGACGCTTGCACGTCTCTTCGAACGCTTCTTCGATCGCATAGATCGCGGCCTTGGCGTTCAGCGTGTCGAAGATGGTTTCCACCAGCAGAATGTCCGCCCCGCCTTCGATCAGACCGAGCGCCGCATCCTTGTAGGCCCCGCGCAGATCGTCGAAGGAGACGGCTCGGAAGCCGGGGTTCGACACGTCGGGCGAGATGGAAGCCGTACGGTTTGTCGGCCCCATGGCGCCGGCGACGAAACGCGGACGGCCGTCTTCTTGTTCCGCCGCGCGCGCCGCCTCGCAAGCGAGCCGCGCGCCCTCGCGGTTCAATTCGCGTGCGAAGGCTTCGAGGCCATAGTCGGCTTGCGCGATCGTCGTGGACGAAAACGTGTTCGTCGCGCAGATGTCTGCGCCTGCGCGGAAATAGGCGAGGTGAATCTCGCGGATCGCGTCGGGTTTCGTCAGGATCAGCAAGTCGTTGTTGCCGCGCAGATCATGCGCCCACTCGCGGAATCGGTCGCCGCGAAAGTCCGCCTCGTCCAGCTTCAATTGCTGGATCATCGTGCCCATGGCGCCGTCGAGAACGAGAATGCGCTCGCGGGCGAGGTCGCTAACCTTGGTCATTACGCGGAAACTCCGGCTTTCGCGCGCACGCCGAGAAGATGGCACGTCGCATAGACGAGATCGGCGCGGTTCATCGTGTAGAAATGGAAATGCTCGACGCCGCGATCCATCAGGTCGAGCGCCTGTTCGGCGGCCACCGCCGCAGCGATCAACCGGCGCGTCGCCGGATCGTTGTCGAGGCCTTCGAAGCGGTCAGCCAGCCATTGCGGCACGCTCGCGCCTATCTTCTTCGCGAAGCCCGCCGTCTGTTTGAAGTTTTGAACGGCGACGACGCCCGGCACGATCGGGATGTTCACGCCCGCCTTCCGCACCCGGTCGAGATAACGGAAATAGATGTCGTTCTCGAAGAAGAACTGCGTGATCGCGCGTGTCGCGCCAGCGTCGATCTTGGCCTTCAGCGCGTCGATGTCCTGCTCGAACGAGCGGCTCTCGGGATGCATTTCAGGATAGGCGGAAACCGACACTTCGAAGTCGCCGATCTTCTTCACCGCGCGCACGAGATCGGTCGACGTGGCGTATCCGCCGGGATGCGCCTCGTACGTCGCGCCGACGCCGCCGGTCGGGTCGCCGCGCAGCGCCACGATATGGCGCACGCCTGCCTCCCAGTAAGCGCGCACCACGTCGTCGATTTCCTCGCGCGTCGCCGCCACGCAGGTCAGATGCGCAGCGGGCTTTATCTTCGTCTCGCGCACGATGCGCGCGACTGTCGAATGCGTTCTTTCGCGCGTCGAGCCGCCGGCGCCGTAAGTCACGGAGACGAAACTCGGCGCGAGCGGGGCGAGGCGTTCGATCGCCTCCCAGAGCGCGACCTCCATCTCCGCCGTCTTCGGCGGAAAGAACTCGAACGAAACGTCCACGGGCTTGTGCGGCCCCCGGCTCAAACGCGCTTGGTCATCCATCTCAGGCGAACTCCGTCGCGCCCGCAGGCGCCTTGTCGGCGAGCAGCCGGCGGTCCTGCGCCAGCCAGATCGAAACGATAAGTTTTCCGGGCGCGGGGCGCGCGGGCGCGAGGTCGCGGCGCTCCAGCACGTCGAGGCCCGCATCCGACAGCAGCCCTGAAATCTCTTCGTGCGAAAATCCGAGCCGCCGGTGCGCGTGTTTCTCGCGCAGATATTCTTCCGCATGCGGCGCGAAATCGACGACGATCAAACGTCCGGACGGCTTGAGCGTACGCGCCGCCTCTCGCAGCGCGCGCGCGGGATCGTCGAGATAGTGCAGGACCTGATGCAGGATCGTCAGATCGCAGGAATTGCGCTCCACCGGCAGCGCATAGATGTCGCCTTGTCTGAGTTGCGCGTTGCGAACGCCGGCGCGGTCGAGATTGGCCCTCGCTACAGACAGCATCGCCGGAGACAGATCGACGCCGATGGCGCGGTCGGCGAGCGGCCCGAGCAATTCCAGCATCCGGCCAGTGCCGGTGCCGCAATCGAGCAGTTGCTGGACTTGCCGGCCGCCGACCATGCTGCGGATCGCTCGCTCAACCTCGGCCTCGGGCGCATGCAGCTTGCGCAGTTGGTCCCAGTCCTTGGCGTGGGCGGCGAAATAGCGCGCGGCGTGTTCGACACGCGCCTTCCGGATTTCTGCGAGCCTTTCGCGATCGGCCGCGAGCGCCGGATCGCGCGGGTCGAGCCGCGCGGCGATCTCGCGCACGATTTCCGCTCCGGGGCCAGATTGAGCAGCCAGAAAAAAGGCCCAGGCGCCCTCGCGATGCCGCTGCGCCAGCCCGGCTTCGACCAGAAGCTTCAAATGGCGAGACACGCGGGGTTGCGACTGCCCGAGGATCGCGACGAGTTCGGAAACAGCGAGCTCGGTCTGGGCGATCAGCGCAAGGATTCGCAACCGCGTCTCTTCGCCGGCGGCGGCGAGCGCGGCCAGAGCGGCGTCGAGCGAGACCTGCGTGGGCGGAACCTGATGCGGCGGGGCCATGAGCGTCGGATGCGAATGAAAGATATAAAGATATCTTTATACGTATCTTCCAACGGTTTGCAAGCGGGCCGCCAGCTCAAAATACAAACGGCCGGGCGAAGGCCCGGCCGTTGCGCCTGGAGATCAGGCGTCAGTTCTTCTTCGCGGCCTTCATGCAATCGCTGCGGAATTTCTTGCGATCCTTGCCGTGCAAGCCCTTGGCGTCGGCCTGTTTGGAGCATTCGAGCGATTCCGCGCTGCGCGGCTTGGCCGCGGCCTTTTCCGCCTTCGCGGGCGCGGCGGCCGCGGGCTTGGCGGGCGCGGCCGCCGGGGCGGCGGTCTGAGCGAAAGCGGGCGCGCCCATCAGAAAGGCGAGCGCGGAGGCGGCGAGAATGGTCTTCTTCATGAGAGATCTCCGAATCGGCTGAAGCCGAGGCGCAGATCTAGCTCCGCCGAAGATGAACGGGAGATGACCAGCTTCAGCTTTGCGGTGTGATGACGGGCTTCCCGATCATCTTGCGCGCCAGCATGGCCCCGATCACGTCAGGCGCCTCGGCGAGCGCGTGCACGGAATCCGCGCGCGGCGAAATCTTGCCCTGCGCCGCCAGGTCGATCAGCCTGCGCGTCAACCTGGGCCCCTCGTCCCGGTGCGCGCGCACGTGGCCGCCCCAGTCGACGCCGACCAGCGAAGAGCGTTTCAGCAGCGCCAGATTGAGCGGCAATTTGGCGATTTCGCCGGACGCAAAGCCGATGACCAGATGCCGTCCGCCCGGCGCGAGCGAGCGGAAAGCCGCTTCCGACCATTCGCCGCTGACAGGATCGTAGACCACGTCCAGCCCTCTGCCCTCCAAGGCCTCGGCCAGCGCCTTGCGCCAGTCCGGCTGCGTGTAGTCGATCGCCTTGTGCGCGCCGCGCGCCAGCGCCGCCTTGCGCTTTTCATCCGAGGACGCCGCGGCGATCACGGTGGCGCCAAGCCCGCGCGCGACGTCGATCGCCGCCATGCCGACGCCGCCCGACGCGCCGAGCACAAGCACGGTTTCGCCCGCTTTCAGTTGGCCGCAATCCTCGAAGCCGTAGATCGCCGTGCCGTAATTGATCAACGCGGCGGCCGCCGCCGTCGGATCGAAGTCCTCCGGCAGGACAGCGCAGCTCGAGGCCAGCATCAGCGCCTTTTCGGCGAGGCCGCCGCCCATGACGAACCCGGCCACGCGCTTGCCCAGAAGCTCCGCCGGCGCGCCCTCGCCCAACGCGATCACGCGCCCCGCCGCCTCGCTGCCCGGCGTGAACGGCAGGGGAATCTTCACCTGATACTTGCCCTGCACGTGCAGCCCGTCGACAAAGCCGAGCCCGCAGGCCTCGACGGCGATCAAGACCTGCCCCGCGCCCGGGACGGGATCTGGAACCTCCTCGAGGCGAAGGTCTTTCGGGCCGGTGTAGGCGTGGCAACGGATCGCGCGCATGGGGACTCGTCTGGTTGGTTCGGCCCGCGTTGTCGCGCGAACGGAAATGGTTCAGTATCTTGGAATTCAAACATACTTGATTGCGATCATGGCTAGCTAGGCAGCAACTCAAGGCAAGCCGCAATTGTCGAGCCGATCGACGCAGCCTTGCGCGGATAGTAGCTTGCCATCATGTGACGAGGCAGGACGGTCTTAGAGCTGCCGTCAGTAGCGGCAGTCGACGAAACACAAAAAATTGCTGAGTGAAATATGAACGAATTTGAACAACTTGAATATCTGAAGAATCTGATCACTATCGCACATTGCGACAGCGCGTCTTCAGCAACCCGACAAGCGCTGATCGAAGCCTCCAGAAAGGAGATCGGTGCCAAGAAATCTCTGATAGAGGTCGCACACAAAGCCGTCCAAATTGGCCAACACAGTCTGACACCGGTCGGATCGTTCGCGACCAAAATACGAAACTTCGATGACATGCTGAGAATAGCCGCCATCGACCAGAACATGACAGAGACGGGCCAAAATCTGCTGCTGAAATTTGGGACCGACATCGGCCTCACGGATAGCCAATTTCGCGTCATGCTGCACGAGGCGCAGGAAGCCGTCACACAAACGAGCATTGAAATTGCGTGCTCCACATGCGGAACGCACGTCTCGAACGCGACGAAATTCTGCCCAAACTGCGGCGCTCCGGCAGCAGGCGCTCAGGCACCATCGGCCATACAACCTCTAACGCCGCAACCAAGTGGTTGGACGATCGAATTTTCGGAATCCACGGCAGCAGCTTTTCCTGCCGCCCTCAAGGTCGCGCAAACAGCGGCGGCGTTTTCGAGTCGCGTTGAAAACAAGAAGGCTTGGTATTCGGCAAATTGGCCACTGAATGAATTCGAAAATGCCGTCAAACTTGCAAAGGAACTATCCGGAATTCGGAACCGGAGGTGCTATCTCGACGGCGCTCAAATGAGTTGGGATGAAGTGTTTGGTTTTGCATGGTGCGCATCATCGCGACAAGACGCGTACCGCCCAAATGAATTCTGTTTCGGCAAGAGCGAAAGTCGGATTAATCCTTGGGGCTGCATTAGAGGCAATATGGATTGGTCGGACTGGTCGCCATGGCTGTCATACGGCCGTTTTGAGAAAGCTGGCTTTCTTAACCGAGTTAATGTCTGGGTGTTCGATAAACAACGGATCGAGCACGAATTGATGACCAATCTTCACAAAGTCAGATACTGTCCATATTTGAGTTTTGCCTTCGTTGAGCGCGTCCTGGCGAACCTACCAGACCGGGTCAACATGCCCCAGAACGACGACTGGAAATATAACCACACGTATGACGACTCTGCTGACGGCGTCAAAATTATCGAGGTCGAGAAGCATGACGGCTACGAATTCAAGAACGAGTACACTGCTTTCGGAATACGTCCGAAAAATCTCAATCTCATTCGCGCCGTGATTAGAAAGTCGCTCAGCGAGGCAGGCCTTGCCGAACGCGATCCAAACATTTGATGCCTGTCACCGCGAAAACTTCTTGTACTTCAGCCGGTGCGGGATGATCGAGTCGATCCCCAGCCGCCGCTTCTTGTCTTCTTCGTAATCGGCGAAATTGCCTTCGAACCATTCGACGTGCGAGTCGCCCTCGAAGGCGAGCATGTGCGTGGCGATACGGTCCAGGAAGAAGCGATCGTGCGAGATGATGACGGCGCAGCCGGCGAAATCCGTCAGCGCTTCTTCGAGTGCGCGCAGAGTGTCGACGTCGAGGTCGTTGGTCGGTTCGTCGAGCAGCAGCACGTTGGCGCCGCTCTTCAACATCTTCGCCAAGTGCACGCGGTTGCGTTCGCCGCCCGAGAGCTGGCCGACTTTCTTCTGCTGGTCCGGCCCCTTGAAGTTGAAGGCCGAGCAATAGGCGCGCGAATTGATCTCGCGCTTGCCGAGGTAGATCACGTCGTTGCCGCCCGAGACTTCCTCCCACACCGTCTTGTCGGCGTGCAACGCGTCGCGGCTCTGATCGACGTAGCCGAGCTGCACGCTCTCGCCGACCGCGATCTTGCCGGCGTCGGGCGTCTCCTGCCCGGTGATCATGCGGAACAGGGTCGTCTTGCCCGCGCCGTTCGGCCCGATCACGCCGACGATGCCGCCCGGCGGCAGCTTGAACGACAGGTTTTCGATCAGCAGCCTGTCGCCGAACGCCTTCGACAGGCCGTCGAATTCGATGACGTTTTGGCCCAACCGCTCCGCCACCGGAATGATGATCTGCGCTGTCGTCGGGGCCTTGTCGTTCTGCTTGGCGAGCAGGTCCTCATAGCGCTGGATGCGCGCCTTGCTCTTGGCCTGTCGAGCCTTCGGAGAGGACGCGATCCATTCGGATTCCGCTTCGAGCGCGCGCTGGCGGGCTTCTTCCTCGCGGCCTTCCTGCTCGAGACGCTTCTGCTTCTGCTTCAGCCAGCTCGAATAATTGCCTTCGTAGGGAATGCCGCGGCCGCGATCGAGTTCGAGAATCCAGCCCGTGACGTTGTCGAGGAAATACCGGTCGTGGGTGACGATCAGGATCGCGCCGGGATAGCTGCGCAAATGGCCTTCCAGCCAGTTCACCGTCTCCGCGTCCAGATGGTTGGTCGGCTCGTCGAGCAGCAATAGTTCGGGTTGCTCCAGCAACAGGCGGCAGAGCGCCACGCGGCGCTTCTCGCCGCCCGACAGATTGGTGATGTCGGCGTCGTCGGGCGGGCAGTTCAGCGCGTCCATCGCCTGATCGATCTGGCTGTCGAGATCCCACAGGCCCTTGGCCTCGATCTCGTCCTGCAGATTGGTCATCTCGTCCGCTGTCTCGTCCGAGTAGTTCATGGCGAGTTCGTTATAACGGTCGAGGATCGCCTTCTTCTCGGCGACGCCGAGCATCACGTTCTCGCGCACGGTCAGCGCGGCGTCGAGATGCGGCTCCTGCGGCAGATAGCCGACGCGCGCGCCTTCCGCCACCCAGCCGTCGCCCGCGAAATCCTGATCGATCCCGGCCATGATGCGCAGCAGCGTCGATTTGCCCGCGCCGTTGACGCCGAGCACGCCGATCTTGGCGTCCGGGTAGAAGGACAGATGGATGTTGTCCAACACCTTCTTGCCGCCGGGATAGGTCTTCGTCAGACCCTGCATGTGATAAATGAACTGGCGCGCCATGGGCTCGTCTGTCTCTCGAAAGAAGAGGAAAGTCGCGCCGCTTTTAGACGGCCGGGGCGCGACAGGGAAGCCCTGCGCGCGTGACGGCGTCTTCAAATCGACGCATATGCTATGCATGCGAACGATCGGAAGATTCGAACCTGCGGCGATGGAGAAGACCTTGGGCGGCGATCCGGCGAACGACGGAAAAGAGCGCATACCTCCGACCTTCAGCGACGGCCCGATCTATCCGCCGGCGCGCAGCGCGCAGGCTGCCGCCCCGCCGGTGGCTTCGCCCAAGGCCGTTGAGTCGGAGCCGCCGTCGCCGATAGCGAAGCCCGCGCCCACTCTGCCGCCCGCCACGCCGATTCAACCGCCCGCTCCGCCCGCCGCCCGGGCCGTATTCGTTTCCGACGCCGCCGGCGGACCGGACGCGCTCGGCCGCGCCGCGCCGCTGGCGCGCCTGTCCGAGCTAGTCGCGCACCGCGGCGCCCAGGGACCGCTGTCCATCGCCATTCTCGGCGGTCCGGGCTCGGGCAAGAGCCATGCGCTGATGGACGTGGTCGAAGGCGCGGGCCTCATCGCCACCGCCGCGTTGTCGTCGTCGGGCGGTCCGTTCTTGTCGCGCCTCGCCACGCTTCGCATCGAGGCGCCCGACCTGGGCGACGAGCCCGAGGCGGCGATCGCCGAGCGGCTGCACGCGCGGCTCGCGCGGGAATATCCGCATGTGGCGCAGCGTGCGGCGGAGGAAGCCGCACACGCCTCCTCCGACCCGCGCCAGGCGGCGCGGGCTCTGGCCGACCACGTCGACGACGCGCGCAAGCGTCTGACCGCCGAGCGCGAAGCGCGCGACGACGCGGCGACCCGCCGCGCCCGTTTGACCGAAACCGTGCTGTACGAGACGCCGGGTTCGCAGATTGACGCATACGCCCGCGCCAATCGGGGGCGTATCGAACCCGCGCTGCGCGCGTTCGGTTTCGCCAGCGCCGATCCCACCGCGGATTTCAAAGGGCTTGTCCAGACGCTCGCCGAAAGCGGCGGAACGGGCGACCGGCTGCTCGCCTCGCTGCGCGCGCTCTGGGCCTACAAGGGCCAGAAGAAGCTGATGGCGTTCGGCGTCGTGTTCTTTGTTTTCTCCTGGCTCCTGTCGGCGTTGGCGAGCGATACGTCGTGGCTCGCGCCGCTACAGAACGGCGGCGACTCGATGAAATCCGCCGCTGGCTGGCTTTTGGCGCATCTGCGCGGATTCGCGACGGCGGGCCGGATCGCGGAAGCGATCGGCTTCGCCTGCTTCGCATGGCTGCTGTGGCGCGCATGGCGTTTCGCTCAGCCGCTGTGGCGCGGCGCGCAACTGCTGGACGGGGACATCGCTGCGCGCAAGACCGACCTCGACCATCAGATCGCCCATCACGCCCAACGCGTCGACGCCCTCGCGCGCGAGGCCGACGCGCTCGCCGAGCGCGCCGCCGAGGCGGACCGCCGCGCCGGCGGCGCCGACCGCGCAGGCCATGTGGCGCCGGCCTTCCTGCTCGCCGGCCCGTCGCGCACGGCCGAAGCGCGCGCCTATCTGCTGGCACTGGACTTGATCGCTTCCGGCGACAGCGGAAAGAACGCCGGCGCGACGCCCTCGCGTTTCGTCATCGCAATCGATTCGCTCGACCGGCTGCCTCCGCAAAAAGGCCTCGCCGTTTACAGCGCCGTCGCCTCGGCGGTCGCCCGTCCGGCTTTCGCACTCCTCGTCGCTTTTGATCCGCGTCATTTCGACAGCGTCGAAGGCGCAGGCGTCGCCCTGTCCCGTCTGATTCAAACGCCGTTCAACCTGACGTCGACCGATGCGCCGGGCTGGAGCGCCTTCGTCGATCAACTCGCCGGCCGCGCGGCGCCGATGGCCCGCGCGTCGCGACCGGCGCAAAGCGTCTCCAAGCTCGACCTGCCGCTGGCCGAGCCCGAGACGAAACTGCTCGCCGCCCTCGCCCAACTCGCCGGCCCCTCGCCGCGCGGCGTCAATCGTCTCGTCAATCTCTATCGCATCGCGCGGCACGACGCGCCTGACGATCTGGCCGCGCTCGCCTGCGCGCTGGCTCTACGCATCGGCGGGACGGGGCAGGAGCGGGACGCGGTCGCCCGCGCTCTGAATTCGGCCGACCCCACAGCTGCGTTTGCAGCCCCGGAGGCCGGCCCCCGCGTCGCCGCAGGTCTCGCCGCAGCCGCCGCCGCGCAAGGCGGACCTGTGACGGCGGCGTCCACGAGACGGGCGGAAGCGGTCGCCCGCATGTGGACGCTTTAGTGGCGCCTGCGCCTTTCCAATGCGCCGCTCCAGTCGGCGTACATAGCGGCCGCGACGGAACATGAAACAAACAGATCCGTCGCAGCGTCTGCCGCGCGCCGTATGGGCGCTCGGTTTCACCTCGATGTTCATGGACGTGTCGTCCGAAGCGATCCACGCGCTGCTGCCGATCTACCTGACCAGCGTGCTCGGCCTCTCGGCCGCGATGCTCGGTATCGTCGAGGGTTTCGCGGAAGCCACGACGCTCGCGGCTAAAATCTTCTCGGGCGCGATCTCCGACTGGCTCGGCCGTCGCAAGCAGCCGACGCTGATCGGCTACGGTCTGGCTGCGGCGACCAAGCCGATCTTCGCGCTCGCGACCGGCGCTGGCCTCGTCGTCGCCGCGCATGTCGTCGACCGCTTCGGCAAAGGCATACGCGGCGCGCCGCGCGACGCCCTGATTGCGGACCTCTCCCCGGCCGACCAGCGCGGCGCTGCGTTCGGCCTGCGGCAGGCGCTCGACACGATCGGCGGCGTGCTCGGCCCGCTGGCCGCCGTCGGCCTGATGCTTGCGAGCGGCGACAATTATCGTCTCGTCTTCGCGCTCGCCCTGATCCCGGCGGTCCTGTCCGTCGTCACGCTTGTTCTGTTCGTGCCGAAAGATCGCGCGACGCCGCGATCCGCGGCGTTTCCCCTGTCGCGCACGGCGATCGCTCGCATGCCGCGCGCCTTCTGGATCGTCGTCGCGCTCGGCGCAGCGCTTGCAGCGGCGCGCGTCGCCGAGGCGTTCCTCGTCCTGCGGGCGACGGGTCTCGGACTCGACCCCGCGTTTGCGCCCTTCGTTCTGGTGGGCATGAGCATCGTCTATGGCTTCGGCGCCTATCCGGCCGGCGCTCTTTCGGATCGGCTGTCGGCGCGCGCGCTGATCGTCGCCGCTCTGATCGCGCTTTGCCTTGCGGAGGCGACGCTGGCGGCTGCGACGGGCTTGCCGATCGTTTTCGCGGGCGTCGCATTGTGGGGCGCGCATATGGCCTTGACGCAGGGACTGATGTCGAAACTCGTCGCCGACACCGCGCCGGAATCGCTGCGCGGAACGGCCTTCGGCCTTTTCAATATCGCTTCGGCCGTTGGCCTGCTCGTCGGCAATTCCACGTTCGGCGCGATATGGTCGGCCTCCGGCCCCCTGGCGGCCTACGCGATCTTTGCGGGCGGTTCGGCGATTGTCGCTGCGATTGCATACGCTGCGCTGGCGCCCCAACGGCAGGCGTGAATCACATCGCCGTCCACGTTTTCTTATCGCCTGCCCCTGCATGATCTCCAGACAAGATACGGCCCGGGCGATCCATGACGAATTTCCAAGCCGCGCTCGATCAGATCCGGCGTCGCTCCGAAGCGACGATGTCGCTGCAGCCGCTGCGCTTCGCGGACGGCTTCGCTTGCATTCCGCAGGCGACCGGGTGCGAAGGCGCAGGGTTCGCCGGTGACGCGCTTTCCGCCTACGCCGAGTGCGACGAACCGGCGCGACGACCGCGCAGACCTCTGGATTTGGCGAGCATCCGGGCCGCTCTCGCAAGCGCGGCCGGCGACGCAACGCGGCTGAGCGCTCTGCGACGGTCGATCGCGCGCGAGATCCACCCCGACATCGGCGGCGATGCAGCCTTGATGACGGAAATCAACGCCGCCATCGACGCTGCGCTCGGACAAGGACGTCAGCGCGCCTGACGTCACGACTTTTCGAAAAAGAACTTCAGTTGCTTGTCAGCCTTGGGATCACATGGCGCGATCTCCACGGCGAACGGAAATTTCGCATTTTCGTCGACGATCTTCGGGATCGTCCAACATGCATTGTCGGGCGAGCGCACCGTCGCGGAGTCTCCCGACTTGAAACTGGACGACCATTTCGCGCTGGCGTCGCCGCATTTCTGTAACGCAGCGACAGGCTTCGGTCCGCCGCGCAACACGCCGACGCAGAGTCCTTCGGCCTTGTCGATCGAAATGGCGTCGGACCCGCGCTTGAAGCGATTGGCGGAGGAATCGCTGGGACAATTGTCGAGCGTCAGCGGGGCGCCCTCGACCCATTTCCCGTCGCGCGGCACGATGCAGCTCTGCGACGCGCCGGGATAGTCGGGATAGATCATTTCGCCCCTGGGTTGCGCGGCGGCGGCTGCCGCTGTTTTCGCGGGCGACAGGGCGCGCGCGCAGATGCGCGCGTCCGCGTTTTCCCAACACGCGCCCTTGCGGCTGAGCGTTCCGAGCGAGGCATGCGCGTGCGAGGCCTTTTCCTCGCCGTTCCAGCTCGCTTCCGCTACTTTTCCGGTCACGTTGACATAGGCGAAATAATCCTTGCCGAACATACGGAACGAACCGTCTGGATCGGCCTCGAACTGGCACGGCCCATCAAGGTAGGCTTTGCCTTTCACCGTCAGCGTGCATTGGACCGTTCGCTGCGCAGCGTGGGCGGCGGACGCGGCCAGCGCGCAGATCGCAACGGCGCCCGCGATCGCGTATCTTCCTGTCATGTCGTCGCCTTTCGATCGCATTATTCGGTCGGGATGCGGACGATGAGAATGTCCAGATCCCGCGTCGGAATGAAATTCTGGCGGCGCACTTCGAAAGTCGTCGGGCCGATCTTCTTGACGCCGGTCTCGCAGAAGCTGACGAGCGCGTCCGTCCGGCCCTTGTCGACTGTCAGGCGATAGTCGCCAATCGGCCCAGCCCAATTTGCGCCCGTCTTGAGCACATAGGCGATGCGCCATTCCGGCGGCGGCGCGCCCTTGTTCTTACGCGTCATCGCCTGCACGCTCCTGACGAAGTCGGCGTCCGTGCAGAAGCGCGTCTGGTATTCGCGCTTCTCCTCGGGCGTCGCATCTTTCGAAGCGACCGATGTCTGCACCGTCGCGCCGACGCTCGGCGCATAGCGGTGCTCGACGACGATCTCGCGGCCTGCGGGAAAAGTCTGCTTCCAGAAATAGGTCTGCTTCAGCGTCCAGTCCGGCGCCGCGTGACGCTCCATGCCCTTGCCTGCGTCGAACTCGTCGGTGTGCGCGATCTTCTCCGCCTCGAGCTGCTTCTGAACGTCCTTCGGCAAAGCCTCGAGCGCGGCATGCGTCGTTTTGGCGCGCGGCATCAAAGGGACCTTGAGCGCCTTGAGACGGCTCGTCACGTCCTTGCTCTCTACGACCGCCTTCTGCTCGACATCGGCCTTCACCGGAACGCCGTCGACCATCGTTCTGAAATTGAGAAAATTGTCGGACTCGTCGTTCGGTACGGAAATATTGTTGCCATCGTTGAAGTCGACGTCTGGCATCGGAAAGGCGACGGTCACGGTCTGGTCGACGGCCGCGCGATTGAAGAAGCGGTACCGGACGACGATCTGTTTTTCGGAGATCGACAAGTCTTCCGAGCGCATTTCGATGTCGGACGTCTTGCCGAAAACGAGCCCGCCGGTGGTAAGCGCAGCAACGGTGTCATTGGCGAAAACTGGAGTCGCGACAGCGGATATGACCGCAATCAAGACGAGACCGGCCGCGCGAACCGCGCAACGTGAACACATGTCAGGCAAATTGTTCCCCCCGCAAATCCACGTGCTAGGAAACAGCATTTGCCGACGAGCGCCAAGCCCCGCGAGCGGTGATATTTCGGTCAGCTCGAAGCCTGTAGTTGTTCGATGACCGACTCGACAGGCGCCGCATGGGCGAGCACCAGATCGGCCGCTCCGACGACGTCGTCGATATGCGCATGCGGCAGATGCGCCGGCGGGTCGGCGAGATCGCTGACCAGCGCCACGACATGCGGATCGGTCGGATAGCGCACGTCCTTGCCTGTCTCGGATCGGAAAATTTCGATCTTCGGATGGGCTTCGTTACGGAAGCCCTCGATCAGCACAAGATCCACGGCGTCGAACATGCGCAGAAGATCGGCGAGGCTCGGCTCCGGCGCGCCGCGCAGCTCGCGCATGAGGGCTAGACGGCTTGCAGAGACGATGAGCACCTCGCTCGCGCCTGCGGCGCGATGTTCGTAGGAATCCTTGCCGGGCTTGTCGATGTCGAAGGCATGATGCGCGTGCTTGAGCGTCGACACCGAAAATCCACGCCGCGCAAGCTCGGGAATCAAACGCACGATCAACGTCGTCTTCCCGGCGCCGCTCCATCCGGCCAGGCCGATCACGCGCATGGCCACCGCCCTCTTCTTCCGTCGTTCCACATGATCCTGTATCTAGCAGAGGCGATGACGAAAGCGGAAGCCATAGACGAAGCCGCCAGGAGTCGGCTCGTCGCGATCCTGTTCGAACGGAACGATCCCGTGGACACGATCGTGGCGGCTTTCATCAAGCGCGTGCGCGCGCAGGGCGTGCGCGTCTCCGGACTGACGCAGGAGCCTGGCGCCGGCGAGGACGAGGTGTTCATGCGCGACCTCGACACCGGCGAGACTTTCGCGATCATGCAAGACCTCGGCGCGGCGGCGGAGGGCTGCGCGGTCGATCCTGCGCAGATCGCGATCGGCG
Organism: uncultured Rhodoblastus sp.; assembly: GCA_964634325.1. Classification (GTDB taxonomy): domain Bacteria; phylum Pseudomonadota; class Alphaproteobacteria; order Rhizobiales; family Beijerinckiaceae; genus JAJXWB01. Next base: position 67,104 of record CAZWJF010000001.1, on the reverse strand, counting down.
CGCAGCGGCTGGACGCGGCGCGCGCGCGCCGCCCCGACCTTCTCGTCGTCAATCGATTCGGGCGCCTCGAAGCCGAAGGCGGCGGCATGCGCGCCGAAATCGCCGCGGCGATCGCCGAAGGCCTGGCGCTATTGATCGCCGTGCCGACGCGCTTTCTCGACGCATGGAACGAATTCGCCGGCGGCCTCGATACGCAGGCGCCGCCGACAGAAGCGGCGCTCTCGGCTTGGTGGGATGGAATCGCGCCGTTGCAGTCAGACGCGTCAACCTGACCGACTCAGGATCGCTTCGGCGGTCGCCAGATCGTCCGGGGTGTTGACGTTAGCGAACGGATCGAACGGCTCCGTCGGCCATTGCGCTGTCGCGCGCTGGTAACGTCCGGCGACCTCCTGAACCTTTCGCAGCCCTTCGACCGTGAGAGCGCGTCGCAACTCTGCGGCGAGCGCAGCCGGCCAGAGCGCGACGACATGGTGCATCCGCCCGCCAGACGCTGCGACCGCGATGTCGGCGTCCTCCGCGCGCCGCGCGCCGTGTAACCGCGCCACGAGATCGTCGGGAATGAAAGGCGTATCGACCGGCGCGGTGATCACGAACGCGAAGCCGTCTGTCCGTGCGCGCTCGAGGCCGGCCAGAACGCCGGCGAGCGGCCCTACGAAACCGGACACGTCGTCCGGCTCGACCGGCGCGCCGAAGGCGGCGAAACGCGCCGGATCCCCATTCGCGTTGATGACGAGACCGCCACACTGGCCACGCAGGCGGGCCAGCGCATGCGCCAGCAACGGCCGGCCGCCCAGCAAGATGCCCGCCTTGTCCTTCCCACCCATGCGACGCGATCGCCCGCCGGCGAGAATCACGCCGAGCGTGGCCGCCGCGTCGCCGGCGATGGAATAGTCGATCTTGTCATCCTGCATGGGCGCAGCATCGCCCGCTCTGGCGCGTTCGCCAAGTTGTGCGACATCGTTCGATGGACCGCGCGTCAGAAACGCCACAACACGGCGCTGACAACGCCGCGTTCGGCCGCCGCGTTGACCCCGCGCAGCGCTGCGATCAGGCCGACCTGCAATGAAAGGGATTGCGTGAGGTCGTAGACCGCGCTCGCCTTGATCTTTTGAGACAGCATGAACTTGTCGCCGAGCCGTCCCGGCGTGATCGTCGTGAACGATTGAAGCATCAGCGTGAGGCTGGTCAGAGGCCGCAGCGCCCAGGTCGCATCGAAACGCAACTGATGGCCGTAAGCGCCACGCGAGCGAAATCCCACTTGCGTGTCGACATAGCCGCCGAAGCCGAACAGCTCGATCTTTCGCCCATACAGCAGGCGCACGTCCACCTGCGCACGCTGGCCCATATCCGAGAATTCTGCGCCGCCGCGTCCGCCGGTCGCATAACGCGCCGTCGCCTGCGCCGAGAGGATGTTGTCCTCCCATTCGACGATCCGGACCCGCGCGCCTGCTTCGCTCGCGCCAAGACGCGTGCGGCTGACGCCGGGCGGTTTCGCGCGGAACGCAAACCAGGAAGGCTCGCCGATCAGCGTCAGCCAATCCGCGAGACCATATTCGCCGTAAGCCGACAATTCGAATTTGCGCCAAGAGGGGATCGCGCCCTCGCGACCAAAAGCGTCGTAGGCTACGCCAGCTTCAGAGAACCCGAGTTCCGCGATCACCTGCCCATGCTCAGGCGCTTGCATGAACGCGCCCGCATAAGCGACGCCGGACGCAATACATCCAAGAATGAAAAGAAACGCGCGCAACATAATAAACAAAAGAAAAAATGGCTGTGCGGCCAGTTTAGATCGTATTCACCCCGTGTCTAGAGCACCCCGCCGCGGACAATGGCCACATAAGGCGGCGCTCCGGATAGCGCTCGCCGCGTGTGACAATGTGATCCGCCAATCGCTGGCGAATCCGCCCTTGGAACGCGAGTTCCCTTACGCCGTGTCGCGCGCGGCCTGCTCGGCGCCGGCCTCGTAGCTCTTGCCGCGATAGATGACACGCTTCAATTGCAAGTCGCCCTTGGGCCTGAACGCGTCGTCGCGCAGCGAGAATTCGCCTTTTTCCAATTTCAGGCCGAGCAAGGCGTAAGCCCCGATCATCATGCGCGCAGCCGACCCTGTGTACCACGCCCAGCCGCCGCGGCCTTCGTAGCCCGGGCCTTCGTACACGTCGGCAGGCTGTTGATGCGGCGGCAAGCCGTAGCGCTCGGCGGCCTCCGGCGTGGCGTATTTCGACAGGGGTGAAATCTCGACCCAGCACTGAAATGCGCGCGCGAACAGACGGGCGGATTCCTGTTCGTCGCCTTTGCGCGCCGCCTGTTCCGCCAGCATCACCAGCGCGTCCACGAACCACGAGACGCCGTGCGAATATTGTCCGCCGTTCTCGCGCACGCCCGGCGGATATTCGGCGGATCGCCCGGGGAATGGGTCGGATTGCTCGTCGTAATGCGGATTGACGAGCAGAATGCGATCGGGCCGCTCCAGGACGTCCAGCGCTTTTTCGACCGTCTCTACGCCGCGCGAGAAATCGACGGCGCGTGAAATGACCGGCCACGACGCCGTCATAGCGCTCATCGGCGTCACCTCGCGACCGTTGTCAGCGTAGGCGCGCAGATAGCGGTCGCCGCGCCAGCATTCGTCCAGCGCCGCGCGCAGCTTCTCGGCCGCGTCTCGATACCGCGCCGCATAGGCGCGACGCGCGCGACGTTCGCAGAGCTTCGCGAAATCGACGAGAATGCCGTGCAGGAAAAATCCGACCCACACGCTTTCGCCGCGTCCTTCAAGGCCGATCAGGTTCATCCCGTCGTCCCAGTCGCCGGCGCCCATCAGCGGAAGCCCGTGCCGTCCCATGCGCGCGAGCGTCCATTCGACGGCCAGCCGGCAATGGTCGAACAATTTGGCGGCCTCGCGCGACGGCAGCGGCACGTCGGCCTTGCTCTCCTGCCCCTTGGGCAGAGCTTCGCCCTCGATGAACGGCACGTCGGTGTCGAGCACCGCCTCGTCGCCGGTCGCCTCGATGTAGCGCATCGTCACGAACGGCAACCACAAATGCGGGTCCGATGCGATCGTGCGATCGGCGAGCCCCGTCCCGCCGCCCGGCGCCGTATGCCACCATTTCACGGCGTCGCCTTCGATGAACTGCCGCGCTGCGTGCAGAAGAATCTGACGCCGCGTGAGTTCGGGCGCGAGGAACACCAGCGGCAAGACGTCTTGCAACTGGTCGCGGTAGCCGGTCGCGCCGGAACGCTGCGCTGGCCCCGTGCGTCCCCACAGACGCGATGCAAGCAATTGATAAGGCAGCCAGTCGTTCACCAACCGGTCGAATTCCGGCTTGTTGGTTTCGATGCGCAGGACATCGAGCTGATCCGCCCAGAACTGCCTAGTCTCCTCGAACGCGCGCAGCGCCCAGCCGGGATGTCGCGCGGCTTGCGCGAAATGCGCGGCGTCCTCCAGGGTTCCGGTCTGCCCCAGAACGAAGGTGATGAGCGCCTCCCCGCCGCCTTTCACTTCGACGGGGCCGCAGAAGGCGGCGACCGTCCGCTGGCGTCGCTCGACGTCCGCGTCGGGATGGCCGTGCTCGACCAGATATGGAACGCGCGTCTCGCGCACGCCGGACCCCATGGCGCGCGCACGCGACGTCTCGGCGAATTCCGCCGCCAAAGACGTCGAGGCGAAGGCCCAGCCCTTGGCGAAATGGTTCTTCGGATTTCGGAAGTAGAGCGCGCAGCCGTTCGGATCCGCCTCAACCTCGATCGATCCCTGGCTCTCGACCATGGTCTCTTCGAGCGCGATCTCAGCTATGGGCGCGACCGTGAACATACGATCCGCGCTTGTCTTGTTCACGATACGCAGCAGCTTGATCTCGCATGCGCGGCCGGGCGGTGTGAACGTCGTGAGTTCGAGATCGAGATCGACGCGCGAACGTCTGTAGACGACGTGACCGAGGCCGAAAATCGCATCGTATGCGCCGTCCTTGCGCCGCAGCGGCATGAACGTCGCGCAGTCCGTATCGCCGCTGGCCATGTCGCGCACGTAGATCGCCTGACCAGCCGGCCCGAAGCGCCCTTCGCCCATACGAAATGGAGTGAGCGAATTCTGACGCGCGTTCACCGCGAAGGAGAATATGTCGCCGTCTGCGGTCAGGACCGCACCCTCGCCGAAGGAATTGGCGATGACATGCGCGAAGGGACGCGACGTTCCCGGCGTCACGCGCAATTCACGGCCGTCGTCAGAGAAGGCGAACGATGCGCCCGCCGCGGCTGGCGCAGGTAGAAGATCGCGCTGCCGCGCCTGGAGGCGCGCAAGCTCCTGCGCGTCCGGCGCAGTCGCGTTCAGGTGGCGCGCGATCGCATCGACGGCGCCGGCGAAATTGCGCGCCCATCCGTCGACGAACACCATCTCGGTCGTACTCTCCGGCGCGATCCGCGCCTCGAACGAAAGGCTCGCGCACGGCTCGAAAGAGTACAGCAATCCGTCGTCGCTCCCCGGACGCATGGACGCCCGGCCGGTGAGCGCGTCTGGATCGGCCGGCGTGCCGAGGCCATAGAACCGCGATTTCATGTCCTCGTAGCCGACGAGCCTTACGTCGCCGGTTTCTCCGGGTCCCGCTGCGTGGAAGGCCACCTCGTGCGACATGCGCCGTTGCGATTGCTTCGCATGCGACGTCTTGAGCAGCCGGTTCTGTGCGACGATAGCCGCCGGCTCATTCATGAACCACGTGCCAACGTGCAGCGCGTTGTAGGCCGCATCGCGGCGCTCGACGCCCGTTTCGTTGATCACCCATTCGCGCAGCGTCGACACCGTGAGCCGGCGCGGACGTTTTTCGAGATTGACGAGCTTCACGCGCGTCACCTCGACCGCCTCGTCTTCGACGACCTCAATGGTCGCCTCCACGCGCAGGCCGTTCATCGTGCGCGTCATGAACAATTGCGTCGGCGACAGGCGTTGCAGGCGCGTCGCATCTCCGCCGGGGACCGGCGCATTGCCGAGCGACCAGAGCGCGCCGTCGCCTTCGCGGAAATAGAGGAACTTGCCGCGCGGCTGGCCAGGATCGTCAGGCCGACGCGTGATGTCGATTTGCGCGCCGTTGCGCGCCGAGCGTTCGACGCGACTGACGCCCTGCCCGTCGTCGTACCACTCGCTCGTCAGATACCCGTTTGTCAGGATGAAGGGCTTCGAATCCGACAGGCCCGCGACGCCGGTGCCGAACGCTTCCTTCCGCTTGCCCGCCGCCGCCAGTCGCCGGAGCGCAAACGCGCCGAGCGCAAGCGCGATCACGGCCGCGACAAGCGCATAGCCGAGCAGCAGACTGAGCGGAGGATTGCTCACGGCGCGCAGTTTCTCTGCGCCGGTCCACGCCTTGTCCCAATCCGCGCCGTACGGAATGTAGAAGGGCAGCAGCAGCGGCATCCAGGTGCCGAAGCGCCTCAGCCCCTCCGGGATCGCGCGGCTCGTCTGCGCCTTGCCGAGGAAGCGCGCCGAGGATTCGTCCAGCGCATCGCCGCCGACGAACGACAGGTTGACCAGCGTCGCCACGCGCAAGCCCATATGGTCGAACCAGATCAGTACGCGCAGCCAGTCGTAGGCGAGGATCGCCGTGAAGATCGCCAGGCTCCAGTCGACGAAGGCCTTCGGCGATTGCGTCGCGGCGATCAACGTCGCGACGCCGGTGCGCACCAAGCCGTCCTGATTATACCAGGCCGGCTCCGGCACGGCCTTGAGGAACGTGTAGATGACCGGCGCCATCCACAGACCCCAGCGCAACACCATGATCGCGTTGTCGACCAGTTGCCGCACGCCGTCCTCGCTGAACAGCTTGCGCAGAGGCTTCAGATCGCGCTTCACCAATGAGGTCAGAAAGAACAGATTGATGGAGAACAGCGGCGCCGCGAAAATCCACTGGATCACGCCGGACACCGACTCGATGTAGAACAGCTTCACGCCGCCTTCGACCGGGCCGAGATTCGTCGTTCCCCATTTCGAAAAGAGCGGCCAGATATTGTAGTTCTCGATCGCCCGGCCCCAGTGCGGGTAATAGGTCGCCGTATATTTGTAGAATTTGGCGTTGACCGTCTCGAGCTGCGCCGCGTCGAAATACCAGGCGATCGCGCCGCCGACGATGCCGCCGAGCAGCGCGCCGAAGAAGTAGACGCGCCAGCTCGACAGGCGACGACGGCGGCGAGTCGCGATCGGCGCCACGTCGCTGAGAAAATCGACGCCCGCATAAGCCGCGGCGCCGGCGAATGCGCCGAACAGGAAGCGGTCGAGTCCTGTCCAGACGGACACGATGTGCTCCGCCGCCAGCCAGACCGCCGCGCCGACCACCAGACCGCGCAGGTAATTCTTCGGACGCTGCAGTTCGCGCATCAGGCGCGACGGAAAGGGCGGCGTCGAATCCGTGCTCTCCATGATCGTTCGGCCGACCGGATAGAAGGCGGCGCCGAGCACCGAGGCGCCGACGACGCCGCTCGCCACGAACAAGCCGAAGATCGACTGCGCCTCCATCAGCGCGCCGACGAGCGTCAGCAAGCCCATGAACACGAAACCGTAGACCGCGCCCTTCGCTGCGCCGGACGCCCACGGCTTGCGCACCGCCGGTTCGATCGGCGGCGACCCGTGCAGAAGATCGGCGATCGTCTGCGTGACCAGATAGGTCTCGCCCCAAAGGCCGGCCTGCGCGAGACCGGCCGTCAGCGCCGAAAACGGCGCCAGCGCGAGCGGCGGTAGGGATTGCGCGAACGGGCCGGAACCGAGCGTCGCGATGATCGGCGTGAACGAGGCGTAGAGGGCCGCGAAGAACAGCACCCCGTGCAGACGTTGATCGCGCGGCATCGCGCGCCCGAGCGCGATGGCCGCGCCGGCGATGATCGCCTCATTGATGAGAAACAGGCCGATCGTGCGGCCGAGCGCCGCCGCCGTCGAAGCGGAAACGGGCGCGCCGAAGGCGAGGATTTGTCCGACATGCTCCGGCAAGTCGGATCCAAGCCCGATGAAGACGCTGAACAGGAATGGGATGAGCGCGAGCGCGCTGGTCGCTTTCGTCTGCGGGCGCCGGCCCGTATAGGCCATGATGATCAGGACAGACGCTATGTAGAGGCCCGCCGCACAGGACGCGCCGACCGGCGTGAAGGAGAACAACTCGCGCCAGTTCGCGGGAGTCCGCCACAGGACGCCGGCAGGATTGCACAGCAGGCCGTAGACGCCGACGACGAGAGCGTCGAACAGGCCAAGCCGCAAGGCCGAAGAGAACGGCCGGCGTTCCGGCGACAGCAAAGCCAGAGCGAGACCGGCCGCAAGGCCCGCGCAGAGCGCCGCCAGCGACCCTCCCAGGCCGACCGCGGAAATCGCCGCGCCGGCGAGCGCGACGCCCACGAGCTGAGCCAGCAGGCGCGTCACCGAACGTTCCTGCGCTTTCGCTCCGAAATTCATTGCGTATCGCCCTTTTCTTTCACCAATTTCCGGCGACGCGCCTTCCCCTCGGCGAGCGCAGCACAGCGCTTCTTACTCTAGTGAGGCCTGCGATTCGCGGCAAAAAAGCGCGAATTCAGACAATTCACGAGAGCTTGAACGCAACGTTTGGCGCCGCTGGCGTTGCCCCATCGCGCACGATCGCCTAATTGCGGGAGACCAATGGAGGAAATCATGGCCGCTCTCCCCGCCAAAATGCGTCAGGTCGTCTTCGATGGCGCCGGCGGCCCCGAGGTCGTCAAGCTTGCGGAAGCCGAGGTTCCGACGCCCGGCGCCGGGAAGGTGCTGGTCGAGGTCGCCGCATTCGGAATCAACCGCCCCGACTGCATCCAGCGGACCGGCATGTATCCGCCCCCGCCCGGCGAAAGCAACATTCCCGGTCTCGAAATCGCCGGCCGAATCGTTGCGCTCGGTCCCGACGTCGATGGCCTGAGGATCGGCGACGAGGTCTGCGCGCTCGTGGGCTCTGGCGGCTACGCGGAATATGCGCTGGCCGACGCCGTGCTTTGCCTGCCGCGTCCGAAGGCCTTGTCGATGCTCGAGGCCGCGGGCGTCCCGGAGACCTATTTCACTGTCTACGACAACGTCTTCACGCGCGGGCGCCTGGCCGCTGGCGAGACTCTCCTCGTCCACGGCGGCTCGTCGGGGATCGGTTCGACCGCCATCCAGCTCGCCAAGCATTTCGGCGCGAAGGTGATCGCGACTGCCGGTTCGCCGGAGAAATGCGACTTCTGCCGCAAGATCGGGGCCGATCACGCGATCGATTATCGCGCGCAGGACTTCGTCGCCGAAACCATGAAGATCACCGACAAACGCGGCGTCGACGTCATTCTCGACATGGTCGGCGGTCCCTATATCGCCAAGAACGTTTCGCTCCTCGCGCTCGAGGGGCGCCTTGTGCAGATCGCCTTTCTGCAGGGACCGATGGTCGAAAAGCTCAACTTCCTGCCGGTCATGGTCAAACGGCTGACGCTGACCGGCTCGACGCTTCGTCCGCGAACGCTGGCGCAGAAGGCGACGGTGGCCAGGGAATTGCGCGAGAAAGTATGGCCGCTGCTGGACTCGGGCGCGGTCAGACCGCTTATTCACGCGACCTTCCCGATGGAGCAGACCCGTGAGGCTCACGAACTGATGGAAAGCTCCGCCCACCTCGGCAAAATCATGGTCACGACGGGCAAGTAAATCCCACGCTAAACAACCGCCCCGACCGCGCGAAACCGCGCGATGTCGTCGGCGCCGTATCCGATTTCGCGCAGCACCTCGTCCGTATGCTGGCCGATTTCGGGCGCCATACGTGGACGAACCTTCGTTTCGCCGCTGATCCAGAACGGCGAATTGACCGTCTTCAGTTCACTGTCGGAGAACGGCACGAGAATGTCGTTTTCGAGCGCCTGGCGGTCAGTCGGCACGTCCGTCACCGGCGCGACGACCTCGAACAATATGCCGCGCGCGTTGAGCCTGCGGCGCCAGTCGTCGCGATCGCGCGCAGCGAATGCGGCGTCCAGTTCGTCGATCAGCGCGCGCGCATGGACAAGCCGGTCGGGCTTCGTCAGAAAGCGCGGATCGCCTGCAAGCTCCGGCCGTTCGACACAAGCGACAAGCTCGGGCCAGAGTCTTTCCTCGTTGTGGATCGACAGGATCAGCCATTCGCCGTCGCGACACTGGTAGAAAGTCGCCAGCGCATTGCTCGCATGCTCGCGCGGCTTGCGTTCGGGAAAGACCGCGCCGCACAGGGCCGCTTGCACGAGAAAGGCGTTCGCCCAGACGCCGTTGGCGATCAGCGACGAGGTGACTTCCGCGCCCCGTCCAGTCTTTTCACGCCGATAGAGCGCCATCAATATTCCCGAGAGCACGGCGAGCGATGAGGGATGATCGCCCATGCCGCCTGTCGAGCGCGCAGGCGGGGCGCCCGCCGCGCGCACCGCGTCCATCATGCCCGAACGCGCCCACCATGCCGTCGTATCGAAACCTGGCTTGTCCGCCTCCGGGCCGTTGTCGCCGTAGCCGGAAAACGACGCATAGATCAGACGTGTGTTGAGCTTCTCGAGCGCTGAGAAATTGAAGCCGAGCTTTTCGCGCACACGCGCGGGATAATTGGTGATGAAGACGTCGGCGCCGGCGACGAGGCGCCGCAGGATTTCCCTTCCGTCAGCGCTCGCCAGATCGACGGCGAGGCTGCGCTTGTTGCGCGCGTCCACGATCCACGGAAAATTGTGCTCGGTCGCCGGCTGCCCGGGCGCAAGACCGGTCTGCCGATAGGCGTCGCCGGTCGGCGGTTCGATCTTGATGACGTCGGCGCCGAAATCGGAAAGCACGGTGGCGGCCGCAGGCGCAGCGATAAAGCTCGCGCAATCGAGCACCCTGAGGCCGTCGAACAGTCGGTTCATTGCGCAGCCGGTCCGTCTTCGATCATCGGGATCACTCGCCCTTCCATTGCGGCGGACGTTTCGCAAGAAACGAGTCGATCCCCTCGCGAAAATCCTTCGAGCCGTAGCACAGACCAACCAGGTCGTCGTCAGGCGGCAGCGTCTGCGCCGCGCTGATGCGGCGCAGAGCTTCCTTGGTGGCGCGCAGCGTGAGCGGCGCGTGGCCTGCGACTGTCGCAGCGAGATCCCGCGCGCGGCGCATCAGCGTTTCATGATCGTCCACGATTTCGTTGAGGACGCCGCAGGAAAGCGCCTCGTCCGCCTCCATCAATCGCGCGGTGAAGAACAGGTCCTTCACGCGCGCAGGTCCGATCAGATGGGCGAGCCGCGCGTAATTGGCGACGGACAGGCAGTTGCCGAGCGTACGAGCAATGGGGAAACCGAATTTCAGGGACCGCGTGGCGATCCGCAGATCGCAACAAGCCGCGATCGCTGCGCCGCCGCCCGTGCAAGCGCCCGCGATGGCTGCGATGGTCGGAACCGGCAGGGTCTCCAACGCCGAAAGAACGCGTTCGATTTTGGCCTCGTAGGCGAGCCCGTCCTCTGCTGTCCTCACCGTATGGAATTCGGCGATGTCGGTGCCCGCCGCAAAGGCCTTGTCGCCCGCGCCCGTAATCAGGACCGCGCGCAGGTCGCCGTCGCGCGCCGCCTTCTCGCAGAATCCGAGCAACCGCACGTACATCGAAAAAGTCAGTGCGTTGCGCTGACGCGGCCGGTTCAGCGTCACCTCCGCGACGCCCTCGTGAATATCGACGTGAAGATTTTCGCTCATACTCGTCTCCGCGCGCACATTGCCCCGCATGAACCGCAGGCGCAAACTACATTGTCGCATGGATGACGAGCTGTTGCGGAAGACGTCGGCGATCTCCGGGCCGACCCGGCATTTCCACCAGGCGCCGGGACTTGCGCCAACGCACATCGAATGGTTCGCGAGCGCTATAAACTATTGAGAGTATCATCACGCCGCGCGAGGTTCGTCATGACGCGCAATATCTTGTCGTCGCTTTCGGCCATCCTGCTGCTGGGTCTGTCCGCCACGACGCTCCAGGCCGAGCCGCTCGACCGGACGTCGCTTTATCGGGAACGGGCCAAGGATTGCCGCGCGCTTGAATTGAAAGCCTGGTCGCATCCGACCCGCAAGGTCATGGAGAGCGCGCGCGTCGGAATCGACAAGGTCGAATTGTGCAACGGCGGCGTCTATCCGATCTTTACGGTCGCTCTGCCCGGCGATCCTATCGTCGGGGTCAACGACGCCTATTACAACAAACTCAACGCGCGCATGGCCGAGGCGAACGGCTGGCATTCCTATGCTTTCGTCGATGCGAACCGCGGCGTGATCATCTATGTCGACGTGACCGGAAAGAGAGAACTCTCGGTTTCCTACGACGAATTTGATACGCCGCGCGAGAAATAAGCGACCACGCCGCCGGTTCGGTCGGGTCGACGTTCAACCCAAGGCCTCCGCGATCGCCTTGCCGCAGGCGGTCGTATCGGCATTGCCGCCGAGATCCCGTGTGCGCAGCGTGCGTTCGGCCAGCGTCCGTTCGATCGCCGACACGATGTCAGCCGCCGCCTCCCGCTCGCCGAGATGATCGAGCATCATCGCGCCCGACCAAATCTGGCCGATGGGGTTGGCGATCCCCTGCCCTGCAATGTCGGGCGCAGATCCGTGCACGGGTTCGAACAGCGACGGGAAATCGCCGTCGGGGTTGATGTTTCCCGACGGCGCTATGCCGATCGTACCCGTGCAGGCCGGGCCCAGATCGGAAAGAATGTCGCCGAACAGATTGGAGGCCACGACCACATCGAACCAGTCTGGATGCAGCACGAAATGCGCCGTCAGGATGTCGATGTGATACTTGTCCCACTTCACGTTCGGATAGGCCTTCGCCATCGCCTCCACGCGCTCGTCCCAGTACGGCATTGTGATCGAAATGCCGTTGGACTTGGTGGCCGATGTCAGATGTTTTTTCGGACGCCGTTGCGCGAGATCGAAGGCGAATTTCAGAATGCGGTCGACGCCAGTGCGCGTCATGACGGTCTCCTGCACGACGAACTCGCGTTCCGTGCCAGCGAACATCCGGCCTCCGATCGAGGAATATTCGCCCTCCGTATTTTCGCGGACAACGAAGAAGTCGATTTCGCCGGGCTTCCGATTGGCCAGCGGCGACGGCACGCCAGGCATCAGCTTGACCGGTCGAAGATTCACGAATTGGTCGAACTCGCGCCGAAACAGCAGCAGCGAGCCCCATAGCGAAACATGATCGGGAATTTTCTCGGGCCAGCCGACGGCGCCGAAGAAGATGGCGTCATGCTTGCCGATCTTCTCCTTCCAGTCGTCCGGCAGCATCTTGCCGTGCTTGGCGTAGTAATCGTAGCTCGAAAAATCGAACCAGTCCTGTTCGAGTCCGAACCCGAACTTCTTTGCGGCCTGTTCGAGCACGCGCACGCCCTCGGGCGTCGTTTCCTTGCCGATGCCGTCGCCCGGAATCACGGCGATGCGATAGGTGCGGCTCATTTGACGGCTCCCGCGGTCGACTTTGCATGAAGAGTGACGCAATGAAAAAGGCGGCGCAAGCACGCCGCCCTTATTCCATTCGCGCGAAGCAGCTTACTTCGTCGCGCTCCGGGCGCGCCCGACGATCATTTGCAGAAAACCGGCAAGCCCCGACGGCATCACGTAAATGAGCAGGATGAGCAACAGGCCGTAGACTGCGCCGGAAAGGCCCTTGGAGACGCCTTCTGCAATGTTGGGGACAAACAGCAGGAACGCTCCGCCGAACAGCGCGCCCGGCAACCAGCCGACGCCGCCGACGACCAGTCCGACCAGGAAGCCAATCGACAAGGTCAGCGTGAAGCTGTCCGGCGCCACGAATTGCACGATGATGGCGCCGAGCGCGCCGGCCACGCCCGTGTAGAAGGCCGACAGCCCGAAGGCGCTCGCCTTGTAGAGCGACGTGTTGACGCCCATGGAGCGCGCCGCAATCGGATTGTCGCGGATCGCCATCAGCGCGCGGCCCGTCCGGCTCTTCACCAGATTGGACGCGGCCAGATACAGGATGACGCCGACGATCAGAGTGAAATAGTAGAGCCACTGATCCTGATTGAGCGGCAACCCGAACGGCGCATCCGGTTTGGTGATGACGATGCCCTGCACGCCGCCGGTCCAGTGCTCCAGCGGCGAGAGTTTCAGAATTTGCGGCGTCGCCGCCGCAAGCGCGAATGTCGCGAGCGCCAGATAGACGCCCTCGAGTTTCAAGGCCGGCAGTCCGAACAGGAAGCCGAGCACGAAACATACGATTCCGGCCACCGGGAGCGTCCACACATATCCCACGCCCAACTGCTCCATCATGATCGCCGCCGTATAGGCGCCGACCGCGTAGAAAGCCGAATGGCCCAGCGAGAACTGGCCGTTGAAGCCGGTCAGCAGATTCAGCCCGAGGATGGCGATCGCGTAGACCATCGTCTGCGTGAGCTGAAATACGACGAAGTTCTTCAGAAGGGCCGGAAGAACAAGCGCGAGCGCGAGGATCGCCAGAAAAACAAACAAGCGCGCCTTGGAGGTCGAACCCGTGGCAGGCGCGGCAGGACGCGCGATGGCGCGGTTCTCGCCTTCCGGCGACTCCCCGATGTCGTGATGGACGACGGTTTCTTCGTGTGCCGACATGTCAGACTCGCGAGACGACGACGCGGCCGAACAGGCCCGCGGGTTTGAAGACCAGCACCACGACGATCACGACCAGCGCGATCGGCAGCTTGAGTTCGGCGCCGATGACGGGGATGTAGGTGCCTGCGAGATTTTCGATCACGCCGACAGAGAAGCCGCCGAGGACGGCGCCGCCCGGGCTCGTCAATCCGCCGAGCACGGCGCCGGCGAATCCATAGAGCAGGATCGAGATCATCATGTTCGGTTCGAGAAACACGACCGGAGCGATCAGCATGCCGCCGATCGACCCGAGCGCGGCCGCCATGCCCCACCCCAGCGCCGTCATCCACGACACGCGGATGCCGACGAGCCGGGCCGACGCCGGATTGGCCGCCGCCGCGCGCATGGCGAGGCCGACGCTCGTGTAACTGAAGAACAGGTAGAGCAGCAGAAGGAGACCGAGCGTCACCGCCACCATGCCGCCCTGATGCGCCGAGATCAGGCTCGAGCCAAACAGCGGCGACGAACCGAACGGCGAAGGAAAGCTCTTGACCGTGAAGTCCCAGATGAAGCCAGCCATCGAATTGATGACCGAATACAGCGCGATGAAAATGACGACATGACTGAGCACGGGAGCATGCTCGATCGGCTTGAAGACGATTCGCTCGATGGCGACGCCGCCGATGAACGAAATCACGACAGTGAGGATGAAGGCGAGCCAGTAGGGCAGCCCCATTTCCATCAACTGCCAAGCGATAAAGGTCGAAAACATCGCCATTTCGCCTTGGGCGAAATTCAGATGGTCGATCGCCTGATAGATCATGACGACGGCGAGCGCCATGCATGCGTAAATGGCGCCGGTCGAAATGCCCGCCAGAACCTGTTGGGTGAAGAGCTCCATACCGCGAACTCCTAGTAGCCGAGGTAGGAACGACGCACGTTTTCGTCCGCGCCGATCTGTTTGGCCGGGCCGGACATCACGATCGATCCGGTTTCCAGCAGGTAGGCTTCGTCGGCGATTCCGAGCGCCAGCGCCGCGTTCTGCTCGACGATGAGCATGGACGCTTTCTCCTCACGGTTCAGCGCGGTGAGAATGTCGAACATCTCGCGGACCACGAGCGGCGCAAGGCCGAACGAAGGTTCGTCCAGCAGCATCAGTCGCGGTCGCAGCATCAGGGCGCGGGCAATCGCCAGCATCTGCTGCTCGCCGCCGGACAACGTGCCCGCCTGCTGCGTCCGGCGCTGCTTCAATCGCGGGAAGTGGTCGTACATCTTGTCGATGTCTTTGAGGATGTTCTGCGTGTCTTTGCGCGTGATCGCGCCGAGATGCAGATTCTCCTCGACCGTCATCCGCGTGAACGTCCCGCGTCCCTCGGGAATATGGGCGACGCCGAGACGAGCGACGTCTTCGGTCGATTTTCCGAGAATATTCCTGCCTTCGAACAGGATTTCCCCGCCCGACTTCACCATGCCGCAGATGGCGCGCAGCGTCGTCGTCTTGCCGGCGCCGTTGGCGCCGAGCAGGGTCGTGACGCCGCCTTCGTCCAGACTGAAATCGAGCCCATGCAGAACGCGCACCTGACCATAGGCGGCGGTGAGCCCTTTGGCTTCGAGAAGCTTGGTCATGCGGCTTCTCCGCCGAGATAGGCCCTGATCAACTCCGGATCCTTGCGCACGACGTCCGGCGCGCCTTCGGCGATCTTCTTGCCGAAATTGAGCGCGACCACATTGTCGGAAATCGACATGACCAGGCCCATGTGATGCTCGACCAGCAGGACCGTCACGCCGCGATCGTCGCGGATCTGCTTGACGAGACGACCAAGCTCATGGACCTCGTCGTGATTGAGGCCGCCCGCCGGCTCGTCCAGCAGCAGCAGCTTCGGCGTCGCCGCAAGCGCGCGCGCAAGCTCGACGCGCTTCTGCGTGCCGAACGGCAGACCGGCGACCGGACGATCGGCCACGCTTCCCAGATCCAGATAGTCGATCAGTTCCTGCGCGCGTGCGTTGAGACCGACCTCGACGCTGCGCGAACCCGGCAGCCGCAACGAATCGTTGAAGAAGTTGCTCGTCGTATGCGAGTGCCCGCCGATCAGGACGTTCTCGCGCACCGTCAGCCGCGAAAACAGCGCCACGTTCTGAAATGTGCGGCCTATGCCGATCGCCGCCATCTCGTGCGCGGGCCGGCCGAGAATGCTCTTGCCCTCGAACAGCACGTCGCCGGAGGTCGGCGTGTAGAGGCGGCTCAGGCAATTGAACATCGTCGTCTTGCCGGCCCCGTTGGGGCCGATCAGACCGAGCACCTGCCCCTTTTGCAAACTGAACGACACGCCGTCCAGCGCCACGATGCCCTCGAACCTGACGGCCACGTCGCGCACTTCCAGCAATGGCGTCCCGCCGGTCGCATGCGCGCTCATCGACGGCCTCCCGCAATCAAACGGCCGCGCACGCGACGAGACGCGCCACGCCCAGCCCTAACGCCTGAACCCATTTGGCTTTCCACCCTCTTCCTCAGTCCGCGTCGGCGCTCTTGTCTGTCAGGCGCCTGTTTCGCATCTCGAATTCCGCAGTTCGAAACTCGCTTCGCATCTGCGAAATCCGTATGCGATTGATCAGTGTTTTCGTTGACTTGAAATCGATCACAAACTAGCGTCTCGGTCAAACGATAAAGTGCAAACTGCGCTGCAAAATTGTCGGACACTCGCGCGAGAACGGCCCTTTCCGGGCGCCGCTCGCCGAAAGGCCACGGCAGCCAGGGCGGAGGAATGAATTCGGCGCCGCCGTCGGCGAGGCGTTTCGCAGATCGAACCAGAGTTTCGGGCCGCAGCGTCGTTCTGCGGAGCGGCGGCGCTGCCGGGCGTCCGCCCGTCATTTCCCCGATCGAACGAACTCAACCAGAGAGGCTGAATATGGATCTCAGTTTCACGCCCGAGGAAATCGCCTTTCGAGACGAAGTCCGCACCTTCTTCAAGGAAAACCTGCCGAAGGACATTCACGAGAAGCTCGTGATGGGTCTGCACCCCAGCAAGGACGATCTCGTCCGCTGGACGCGCATCCTCAACAAGAAGGGTTGGGCCGTTCCGCATTGGCCGGTGAAATACGGCGGCACCGGCTGGAGCCCCACGCAGCAATATATCTACCTTGAGGAATCGCAGCTCTTTCCCACGCCGCCGACGCTCGCCTTCGGCGTCAGCATGGTCGGTCCCGTCATCTACACCTTCGGAACCGAGGAGCAGAAGAAGAAGTACCTGCCGGCGATCGCCAATCTCGACACGTGGTGGAGCCAGGGCTTTTCCGAGCCCGGCGCCGGTTCCGACCTCGCGGGTCTCAAGACAACGGCCAAGCGCGACGGCGATTTCTACGTCGTCAACGGGCAGAAGACCTGGACGACGCTCGGCCAGCACGGCGACATGATTTTCATGCTCGTGCGCACCGATCCAGGCGCCAAGAAACAGGAAGGCATCTCCTTCCTGCTCATCGACATGAAGTCGAAGGGCATCACCGTGCGCCCGATCCAGACGATCGACGGCGGGCACGAAGTGAACGAGGTGTTTTTCGACGACGTGCGCGTGCCGGTCGAAAACCTCGTCGGGCAGGAGAACAGGGGCTGGGACTACGCCAAATTCCTGCTCGGCAACGAACGCGTCGGCATCGCTCGCGTCGGCGCTTCGAAGGAGCGCATCCGCCGTATCAAGCAACTCGCCGCTTCCGAGAAGGACGGCGACAGATCGCTGATCGAGAATCCGCGTTTCCGCGAGAAACTCGCGTCGCTCGAAGTCGAGCTGAAGGCGCTTGAAATGACGCAGATGCGCGTCGTCGCCGCCGAGCGCACTCGAGAAAAAGGCAAGCCGGACCCGGCTTCTTCGATTCTCAAGATCAAGGGCTCGGAAATCCAGCAGGCGATTACCGAACTGGCGCTCGAAGTCGCCGGCCCCTATGTCGCGCCCTATCGCGCCGAAGACGAGGCGCACGGCTGGAACGAGCCGCCGGCCGGCCCCGACTGGGCGTCGCCTCTCGCGCCCGCCTATTTCAACTACCGCAAGGTGTCGATCTACGGCGGCTCCAACGAAATTCAGAAGAACATCATCGCCAAGGCGATTCTGGGTCTTTGAACGCACAGACATGGTTCGTCATCTCGAACGAAGCGGAGCGATCCATCCGTCGAAACTGTTCGCAGGGATGGATGGGTTCGTCGCTTCGCTCGGCGCGATGACGATTGAAAATAGAGGCTGAAGAAAATGGATTTCGATCTCTCCGAAGAACAGCGCATGCTCAAGGATTCGGTCGACCGTCTGGTCGCCGACAAGTACGACTTCGAGGCGCGCAAGAAATATCTGAAGGGCGAACACGGTTTCTCGCCCGAGATCTGGGCGCAGTTCGCCGAACTCGGCCTTCTCGCCCTGCCTTTCGCGGAGGCTGACGGCGGCTTCGGCGGCGGCCCGGTGGAAACCATGATCGTCATGGAATCGCTCGGCAAGGCGCTCGCCGTCGAGCCTTACCTCGCGACTGTCGTTCTTTCCGGCGGCCTGCTACGCCACGCCGCGAGCGACGAACAGCGCGCAACCTTCGCGCCGATGATCGCAGGCGGCGAAAAGCTCTTCGCCTTCGCGCATCACGAACGTCCGGCGCGGTACAATCTCGCCCATGTCGCTGCGAGCGCGAGGAAGGATGGCGACGGATATGTGCTGAACGGCGAAAAGTCGCTCGTTCTCAACGGCGACGCGGCCGACTACCTGATCGTGTCGGCGCGCGTCTCCGGCGGCCCACGCGATCGCGACGGCATCGGCCTCTTCCTCGTCGACGCCAAAGCGCCCGGCGTATCGCGCCGCGGCTACTGGAATCAGGACGCGACGCGATCGGCGGAAATCTCCTTCGCCGACGTGAAGGTCGAAGCCGGCCACGTGCTCGGCGAGCCGGGCAAGGCGCTGCCGGCGATCGAGCGCGTGACCGACGAGGCGATTGCTGCGCTCTGCGCGCAAGCGGTCGGCGCGATGGCGGAATCGCACAAGCAGACTGTCGAATACCTGAAGACGCGCAAGCAGTTTGGCGTCACGATCGGCTCGTTCCAGGCGCTTCAGCACCGCGCGGTGGAAATGTTCGTCTTCGTCGAACAGGCGCGTTCCATCACGATGTATGCGACGATGATGGCGTCCGAAAACGACGCGAAGGAACGTGCGCGCGCCATGTCCGCCGCCAAGGTGCAGGTCGGAAAATCTGTCCGTTTCGTCGGCCAGCAGTCCGTGCAATTGCATGGCGGCGTCGGCGTCACCTACGAACTGGCGGTCGGCCATTTCTTCAAGCGCAACACCATGATCGACATGATGTTCGGCGACGTGGAGTTCCACCTGGCGCGCCTGGCCGACATGGGCGGCCTGATCGCGGCCTGAGCGACAGCATATGACGAGGCCGGGCGACGCCCGGCCTTTTCTTTTGGAGCCATCATGAGCAACCCCTTCGATCTCACAGGCCAGGTCGCCGTCGTCACCGGTTCTTCCCGCGGCATCGGGAGATCGGCCGCCGAGATCATGGCGCAGATGGGGGCGAGAGTCGTCGTTTCATCGCGAAAGGCGGACGCTTGTGAAGAGGTCGCCGCCGGCATCCGCGCGAAGGGTGGCGAAGCGATCGTCATTCCCTGCAACATCTCGCGCAAGAACGAGGTCGAGGCACTCGTAAAGGGAACGCTCGACGCCTGGGGACGAATCGACACGCTCGTGTGCAACGCAGCCGTCAATCCGGTCTATGGACCGCTGGCGAGCCTGCCCGACGAGGCTTTCGACAAGGTGATGGGCGCGAACGTCAAGAGCAACATCTGGCTCGCCAATCTCGTCGCGCCGCAGATGGCTGCGCAGGGCGGCGGCTCCATCATCATCGTCTCGTCGATCGGCGGCATCCGCGGCACCGATACGCTCGGCATCTACGGCATCTCCAAGGCCGCTGACTTCGCGCTCGCACGAAATCTCGCGGTGGAATGGGGCCCGAAGAACGTACGCGCCAATTGCATTGCGCCTGGTCTCGTGAAGACCGACTTCGCCCGCGCCTTGTGGGAGAATCCCGACTTCCTCGAAAAGCGCACGCGCACGAGCCCGCTGCGCCGCATCGGCGAGCCGGACGAGATTGGCGGCGTCGTCGCTTTTCTCGCCTCGAAGGCGGCGGCCTTCATGACCGGCCAGATTGTAGTAGCAGACGGGGGCGTGACGATCGCATCGTAGCGTCTCCCCCTCTCCCCGCACGACGCGGGGAGAGGGAACGCGCATCACACGATCGTCGACTTCTTCCCCCAATAAGCGTCGCGCACGAGCCGCTTGTAGAGCTTGCCGGTCTGGTGGCGCGGAAGCTCCTCCATGAAGTCGATCTGTTTCGGCGCCTTCACGTGCGAAATGTTCGCGCGCGCAAACGCCATCAGTTCGCTGCGCAGAGCGTCGCCGGCGTCGGCCCAGTTCATCGGCTGGATGACCGCCACGACTTTCTCGCCCATCTCCTCGTCGGGCGCGCCGACGACGGCGGCGTCCGCCACCTTGGGGTGGGTGACGAGCAGATTTTCGAGCTCCTGCGGATAAATGTTTACGCCGCCCGAAATGATCATGAAGGCCTTGCGGTCGGTCAGAAACAGATAACCGTCCGCGTCGACATGACCGACGTCGCCAAGCGTCGTCCAGCCATGCTTGTTCTTCGACTGCGCGGTCTTCTCTGGATCGTTGTGATACTCGAACGGCGTCCCGTCGGCGAAATAGACCGTGCCGTCGGATCCTGTTGCGACCTCGTCGCTGTTCTCGTCGCAGATTTTCAAGACGCCGATCTTCGCGGTGCCGACGGAGCCCGGCTTCTTCAGCCATTCCTCCGACGAAATGTAGCAGAAGCCGTTGCCCTCGCTGCCCGCGTAATATTCTTTCAGCACGGGTCCCCACCATTCGATCATCGCGTGCTTGGTTTGCACCGGGCATGGCGCCGCCGCATGGATTGCACAATTGAGCGACGACAGATCGTATTTCTTGCGCACGTCTTCGGGCAGTTTGAGCATGCGCACGAAATGCGTCGGCACCCATTGCGAGGCGGTGACCTTGTATTTCTCGATCAACGCCAACGCGCGCTCGGGATCGAACTTCTCCATCACGACCACAGTGCCGCCAAGCCGCATCGTCGTCATGCACCAGCGCAAGGGCGCGGCATGGTAGAGCGGCGCAGGCGAGAGATAGACGGTGTCCTTGTTGAACCCGAACAACCCCGCGGCAAGCTGCACCAAAGAATTCGCCGCATCGATCGGCTCGTCCTTGAGCTCGACTCGCACGCCCTTCGGCCGCCCAGTTGTGCCGGACGAATAGAGCATGTCGACGCCCGGCGCCTCGTCGGCGATCGGCGTATCGGGCATCTTCTCCCGATCAGCCTCGAAATCCGCAAAGGGTCCCCAGGCCCCGTCCAGCGAATAGAGCTTGAGTTCGGCGATCTGCGTCGCGAGCTTTTCCGCCTCGCCCGCCTTCGCCTTCGACGTGATGAACAGTTTCGCGCCGCAGTCGCGCACGATGTATTCCACCTCGCTCGCCGTCAGCGCGGAGGAAATGCAGGTGTAGTAGAGACCGGCGCGCTGCGCGGCCCAGCATATTTCGAAATAGCGCGGATGATTTTCAAGGAAAAGCGCGATGGAATCGCCGCGCTTCAGGCCGAGTGACCGAAACAGGTTGGCGCCTTGATTGGAACGCGCATCGAGCTGCGCATAGCTGATGATCTCGCCAGAGCCAGCCATGATTACGGCCGGCTTGTCCGGCATGGCGCGCGCGTGATGATAGGGGTGGTACATGAGCGTTTCCTTGTCTTGATTGTCAGTCGCGCTTGACGAGCCCGTTGAGCACGAGGTCGACCACGAAATCCGCGTAGCGTCTGCGCTGCGCGTCGTTGATCGTCGCCACGCCCCAGATACGCCGGGATTCCGGATGCCACCGGAACAGCGCGTCGCAAGCGCTGCCGACAGCGTGGTAGAAAAATCCGGGATCGACTTCCTTGAACTCGCCGCTCTTGACGCCCTGCTCCAGAATCTGTCGCTGGAATCCGGCGAGCGGCTCGACGAAGAAACGCAGCGCTTGCATCGACACCTCGTCGGCGCGCTCGTGAATCATCAGGTGAACCAGACGATTCATGTAGGGCTTGCGAAAATAGGTGTCGATGATGCCGGAAATATGCATCCGCAGCTTCTGTGTCGCCGGCAGGTCGCGCGCCACGAGCTTTTCGACCTGCTTCAAGGAGAGTTCGGCGTCGCGTTCGAGGATCGCGAGCAACAGCCCATCCTTGTTGCCGAAATGATATTTGACCAGCGCTGAATTGAGGCCTGATCGCGCCGCCACGTCCTGCAACGAAAATTCGACAGCGTTGCGTTCGGTCATGATCTCGCGCGCGGCGGAAATCAGCCGATCTTTGGTGTTCGGCGCCCGCGCATTGAGGGCTTCCGCGCTCCCCGCCATATTTCCCGCTCCTTGCGAGCTCTCTCCGGAGCCTTTCTCAATTAATTAGTCGATTGACTAAGAGCCTGCAATGGGGTTTGCTTTTGAAAAAGCGCCCCGTGAAAGGGCGCGGTGCGCGCGCGAGCGCGAGGGAGGCGGCTTCATGAATTTCGACTTCTCCGACGAGCAGAAGCAGTTGCGCGACGAGGCGCGACGCTTTCTCAGCGAGAACTGTACGCCCAAGCACGTCCGCGCGATTCTCGAAGGCAAGGATGCTTACGATCGCGCCTTGTGGAAGGGGCTCGCCGATCTCGGCCTGATTGGCGTCGCGATCCCTGAAGAATACGGCGGCGCCGGCGCAGGTCATCTCGAATTGTGCGTCATCGCCGAGGAGATCGGCCGCGCGCTCGCGCCTGCGCCCTATTCGTCGACGGTCTATCTCGCCGCTGAACTGCTGATGCTTGCGGGCTCGGACGCCCAGAAAGCGACATGGTTGCCGAAGATCGCCGCGGGCGAAGCGATCGGCGCGCTGGCGCTGGTCGAGGGCGCCGGCGACCCGACGCCGCAATCGATCAAGACGACGGCCGCAGGCGGCAAGCTATCGGGAACCAAGACGTTGGTGCCGGACGGCGGGATCGCCGACTTCGCGATCGTCGTCGCACGCGAGGGGTTGTTCCTCGTCGAACTCGATAGCGCTGGTGTAAAGCGCGACATGATCGAGACAGTCGATCCTTCGCGCAACCACGCCCGGATCGTCTTCGACAAGGCGGCGGCCGAACCGCTCGGCTCGCCAGCGGACGCATGGGCGTACGTGGACAAAGTTCTCGATCGCGCCGCCGTGCTGATCGCCTTCGAGCAGATCGGCGGCGCAGACCGCGCGCTCGAAATGGGTCGCGATTACGCGCTCGACCGCATCGCTTTCGGCCGCCCGATCGGTTCGTTCCAGGCGGTCAAGCACATGCTCGCCGACATGTATGTCGCGGCGACGTTGGCGCGCTCCAACGCCTATTACGGCGCCTGGGCGCTCTCGACGGATTCGGGCGAACTGCCGGAAGCCGCCGCCAATGCGCGCGTGTCGGCGACGCAGGCCTACCAGCTCTGCGCCAAGAACAACAACCAGGTGCACGGCGGCATGGGCTTCACGTGGGAGTTCGACTGCCATCTGTATTACCGCCGCTCGAACCTGCTGGCGTTGACGCTCGGCTCCCAGACCATGTGGGAAAACCGGCTGATCGACGAGATGCGCAAGCGCAACGCAGCTGCGTGAGGCGCGCGCGCCGTCATGGCCGGGCGTGTCCCGACCATCCACGCCAGGCGACTGCGAAGCGACTCGGCGTGAATGCACGGCGCGAGGCCGGGCATGACGCGGAAAGAATACAAGCCAACAAGCAAGACCGAAGAACCGGGAGGTTCACATGAACTTCGACGACACCCCGCAGGAAGCTGAATTTCGCGCGCTCGCGCGCAAGTGGATCGAGGCGAACCGTCCAGACGATCTCATGCGCGACCTCGCCGCCGCCGATGAAATCAAGGATCGCGACGCGCGCACGGCGCAGATTCTGCGCGCCGCAAAGGCGTGGCAGAAGAAGAAGGCGGACGGCGGATGGGCCTGCCTCACGTGGCCGAAGGATTATGGCGGCAGAAGCGCCACGCCGATCCAGCGCGTCATCTGGGATCAGGAAGAGGGCAAGTACGGCGCGCTGTCGCAGCCCTTCGCGATCGGTCAGGGCATGTGCGGACCGACCGTCATGGCCTACGCGAGCGAAGACCAGAAGCGTCGTTATCTGCCGCCGCTCGCGTCGGGCGAGGAGGTCTGGTGCCAGCTTTTCTCAGAACCAGCCGGCGGCTCTGACCTCGCCGGCCTGCGCACGAAAGCCGAGAAGGACGGCGACGACTGGATCATCAACGGCCAGAAGATCTGGACCACCGGCGCGCACTTTTCCGATTACGGCATTCTCATCACACGCACCGATCCGACGCTGCCCAAGCACAAGGGCCTCACCATGTTCTTTCTGGACATGCGGAGCCCGGGCGTCGAGGTGCGGCCGATCAAGCAGGCGAGCGGACATTCCGGCTTCAACGAGGTCTATTTCACCAACGTACGCATTCCCGACAGCCAACGGCTGGGCAAGGTGAACGACGGCTGGAACGTGTCGCTGACGACGCTGATGAACGAGCGCTTCTCGATCGGCGCCCGGCTCGCCACCGGAGTGCCTGAATTCTTCGACTTCGCGTCGGGCGCGAAGCTTGCCGACGGATCGCTCGCCATCGACGATCCCGCCGTGCGCGCGCGCCTTGCGCATTGGGCCGCGCGCGCCAATGGCTTGAAATATACGGCCTGGCGCGCGATCTCGGCGCTATCGCGCGGCGAACGTCCGGGGCCCGAGAACTCCATCGGCAAGCTGGTCGCGGCGCCGATGATGCAGGACATCGCCATGTACGCCCTGGAGTTGCAGGGCCCTATGGGCGCGGTCGCACGCGATGACGCAAGCGCGGAGGGCAAGCTCTATCAGATGCTCTACAGCGCGATCGGCATGCGGATCGCCGGCGGCACAGACGAAGTGATGCGCAACATCATTGCTGAGCGCGTGCTCGGCCTGCCCGGCGATATCCGTGTGGACAAGGACGCGCCGTTCAATCAGATACCGACGAAGGGGCGCTGAGCCGCCGTTTCGCAACAAAATCCGGGTCCCGCATGACGTTTCAGAACCCGCGCAAGGCCGACCATCCGGCCTCGCCTTTCTTTGTCGACCGTTGGTCGCCGCGCGCTTACACCGGCGAGGAAATTTCCGACGCCGATCTCAATCGCATTTTCGAAGCCGCGCGTTGGGCGCCGTCCGCTTACAATGCGCAACCCTGGCGCTTTCTTTACGCCAAGCGCGGCGCGCCGGAGTTCGAAAAATTCCTGTCGATCGTCAACGACGGCAACCGCACGTGGGCGAAGAACGCTTCGGTGCTGATGGTTCTGGTCTCGCGTAAATTGATCAGGCCGCCTGGCGCAGACAAGGACGCCCCGTCCCGATCGCATTCGCTAGACGCCGGCGCCGCCTGGGCCTATCTCGCGCTCGAAGCCTCGATTCTCGGTTGGCCGGCGCATGCCATGATTGGAATCGACTTCGAAAAGGCGCGACGGGAACTGAATGTTCCCGACGATTTTCATGTCGAGATGGCGATTGCGCTCGGCCGGCGCGGCGACAAGGCCATGCTGTCGGAAGCGCTTCAGGCGCGCGAAACGCCCAACCCGCGCAATCCGACCGCGCACTTCGCGATCTCCGGCGGCTTTCCGGAAACCTGAAGCGCGCGAATGGATAGGCCGACGTCTGACGGCCGTCACATGGCCGGGATGAGGCCGTCGCCAGGATCCGGCGGCGGCCCTCACATTCAGCGGTTGGTCACCTCGTTGCGGCCGACCACCATCCAGTGCACCTCGTCGGGACCGTCCGCAAAGCGCAGGTGGCGCACGTCCGTGTACATTTCGGCGAGCGGCGTCCAGTTCGAAATACCCGTTGCGCCATGCATCTGGATCGCCTGATCGATAATCTTGCATGCGCGCTCCGGCACCATCGCCTTGACCATCGACACCCAGACCCGCGCCTCCTTGTTGCCGAGCACGTCCATGGCTTTGGCGGCTTTCAGGACCATCAGCCGCATGGCTTCGATCTCGCAGCGCGCCTGCGCGATGATCTGCAGATTGCCGCCGAGATGAACGAGCTTCTTGCCGAACGCCTCGCGCGATAGGCCGCGCTCTACCATGAGGTCGAGCGCCTTCTCGGCCTTACCGATCGTGCGCATGCAATGATGGATGCGTCCGGGCCCGAGCCGAAGCTGCGATATTTCGAACCCCCTGCCCTCGCCCAGCAGCATGTTGGACTTCGGCACGCGCACATTGTTGAAACGCATGTGCATGTGTCCGCGCGGGGCGTGATCGTGCCCGAACACGTGCATCGGCCCGATGATCTCGACCCCGGGCGTATCTTTCGGCACGAGGATCTGCGACTGCTGCTTCGATGGCGGAGCGTCCGGATTCGTCTTGACCATCACGATCATGATCTTGCAGCGCGGATCGCCGACGCCGGAGATGTAGTACTTCTCGCCGTTGATCACCCATTCGTCGCCGTCGAGCACAGCGGTCGTCGAAATGTTCTTGGCGTCGGAGGAGGCGACGTTCGGCTCCGTCATCACGTAGGCCGAACGGATTTCGCCGTTCAGCAAAGGCTTAAGCCACTTGTCCTTCTGTTCTTTGGTTCCGACGCGTTCGAGCACCTCCATATTGCCGGTGTCGGGCGCAGAACAATTCATGCTTTCGGAGCCAAGCGGGTACTTGCCGAGCTCGGCGGCGATGAAGGCGTAGTCGAGATTGCTCAGGCCCTCACCCGTCTCGGCGTCAGGCAGGAAGAAGTTCCAGAGGCCTTCGGCTTTCGCCTTGTCCTTGGCCTTCTGCAGGCATTCGAGCTGACCCGGCGCGAAGCTCCAGCGATCCGTCTTGCCCTTGCCGAGCGCGTCATATTCGACCTGCATCGGCGCAACGGTCTCTTTCAGAAACTTGCGCACGTGGTCGTACAGCGGCTTGGCCTTTTCCGACATGCGGAGGTCGTTGAGCTCGTCCGCGGGGTTGAGCCCGAAGCCCGCGGATTTCATACTCATCTCGTTCATGGCTGTTCCTCCCGTGGCGCGTTGATGGCGCACTTGCCTTGGCGCCAGACTTGTTCGAAAATCGCCCTACAAAATTATGATACGAAAATCGCGCGGACGCCAAGCGTTAATGTCGGACGCGTTGGGACGGAACGAACGATGAGCGAAACCACTGACCTCATCCGCGACATGGCGGAAAAGCTGTTCGGCGCATCTTGCGAAAAATCCGTCCTCGCTGCGGCGGAAAACGGCGCATTCCAGAACGCACTGTGGCGGGAGGTCGTCGACGCGGGCCTCGCCAGCGCGCTTCTCCCCGAAAGCGCGGGCGGCTCCGGCCTTGCGATCGAGGACGCGCTCGCGGCGCTACGCATTTCGGCAAGCCATGCTGCGCCTGTTCCGCTTGCAGAAACCATGCTTGCAGGCTGGCTCGCAGGCGAGGCGCTCACACTGCCGGAAGGGCCGCTCACTATCGCTCCGGCGAGCAATGGTTCGACGCTCGCACTGAGAAAGTCGGGCGCCGGCTGGCGCCTAGAAGGCCGCGCCAAACGCGTCCCCTTCGCGCGCAACGCAGCCGCGGTCCTCGTTCTCGCCGAAGCCGACGGCGCGATCATGATTGCGTGCGTCGATCCGAGCGGTTGCACGGTCGAGCACGGACGCAATCTCGCGATGGAGCCGCGCGACGACGTGACCTTTGATTGCGATCTCGGTCAGGGCGACGTCGCGCTGGCGCGCGATGGCGTCGATATGCAGACCCTACGCGCATTCGGCGCCGCAATGCGGTCCAACCAGATCGCGGGCGCCCTCTCGCGCACGCTCGAGATCACCTTGCAATACGCCAGCGAGCGCGTGCAGTTCGGCAAGCCGATCGGCAAATTCCAGGCGGTCCAGCACAACCTCGCCATGCTCGCCGCTCATTCCGCGGCCGCCAACGCAGCTGCCGACATGGCCGCCGAAGCCGCCGCCAATGGCATGAGCCCTCTACCGATCGCCGCCGCCAAGGCGCGCTGCGGCGAAGCCGCAAGCATCGGCGCTGCAATCGCACATCAGACGCACGGCGCCATCGGCTTCACGCGCGAACACATGCTGCATTACCTCACCAAACGTCTGTGGTCGTGGCGCGACGAATTCGGCAAGGAGAGCGACTGGGCGTTGATCATTGGTCGAGCGGCCGCAAGGGTCGGTTCGAAGAATATCTGGTCCGACATCGTGACGGCGTGAGGAAGACATGACGCAACTGACGTTCGCCCCGCCGCCGCCCAATACCGAAGCGACCGAGAAGCTGCGCGCCGATGTGCGCGCCTTCGTCGCCGCCGAACTCGCTGACATGACCCCACGCCAGCGCGCTTCCTCGTGGAGCGGCCGCGATCCCGCTTTTTCGAAGAAAATGGCCGAACGCGGCTGGATCGGCATGACCTGGCCGAAAAAGTACGGCGGCCACGAGCGAAGCGCGCTCGAACGTTATGTCGTCCTGGAGGAAATGCTCGCGGCTGGCGCGCCTGTCGGCGCCCATTGGATTGCGGACCGCCAATCGGCGCCCTCCATCCTGCGTTTTGGCACGGAGGAGCAGAAGCAATTCTTCGTGCCGAAAATCGCGCGTGGCGAACTCTTCTTCTGCATCGGCATGAGTGAACCGGATTCGGGATCCGACCTCGCCGCCACGCGCACGCGCGCGACTGCGGTGGAAGGCGGCTTCAAGGTCAACGGCACGAAGGTTTGGACCTCGGGCGCCCATGTCGCGCATTACATGATTCTGTTCTGCCGCACCGACGCCAAGGGCGATGATCGTCACGGCGGCGTCAGCCAGTTCATCGTCGACATGAAGACGCCGGGTCTCACAGTCAGCCCGATTTACGATCTCTCGCACGAACATCACTTCAACGAGGTCGTGTTCGAGGACATGTTCTTGCCGGCGAGCGCCCTCCTCGGCCATCAGGGCGACGGCTGGAAGCAGGTGACAGGCGAACTCGCGTACGAACGTTCAGGCCCAGACCGCTTTCTCTCGACCTTCACGCTGCTCCTTGAAGGCTTCGCGATGCTGCAGGACAAGGTCGACGATCGCGCTGCGATCGCGCTCGGCCGTATCATCGCGCACTTGATGACCTTGCGTCGCATGTCGCGCTCCATTGCCGGCATGCTCCAGCGTGGCGAGGATCCAGCCGTCCACGCCGCGATCGTCAAGGAGCTCGGCACCAGCCTCGAACAGGAAATGGTCGAGGTCCTGCGCCTCATCGTAGACGCCGAACCGGAAGGCGGTTCCGGCAACCCCTACGTCGCGGTTCTCGCGCACACGATATTGCACGCGCCCTCCTTCTCGCTGCGCGGCGGCACCCGCGAAATCCTGCGCGGCATGATCGCGCGCGGCTTGGGATTGAGGTGAGACAAGTACGACACGCCGCCATTGCGAGCGAAGCGGAGCAATCCATCCGCCAAAGCGCCATCAAGATTGAGGGATGGACTGCCGCGTCGCTTCGCCCCTCGCGATGACGACTCCAAGAACTTCAAGAAGGAACCGCCCATGACCCCCTACAAGGACATATCAGTCGAAACGCAAGGCCACGTGCAGATCGTCACCATTCGCCGGCCGCCCTTTAATTATTTCGACAATGCGCTGATCCGCGAACTCGCCGCCGCCTTCGAGGCCGCTGATCGCAACCCGAGCATTCGCGCGAGCGTGCTGGCGGCCGACGGCAAGTCGTTCTGCGCCGGCGCCGACCTCGTCAACCGCTCCGACACAGGCACGATCGCCGAGGGCGGCAAGCATCTCTACAAAGAGGCTGCCCGGCTATTCCGCGCCGAAAAGCCGATTGTCGCCGCAGTCCATGGCGCAGCTATCGGCGGCGGCCTCGGCCTTGCCGTCATGGCCGATTTCCGCGTGACCTGCGCTGAGGCTCGCTTTTCCGCCAATTTCGCTCGTCTTGGAATGCATCCAGGGTTCGGCCTCAGCCACACGCTGCCGCGCCTCGTCGGTGCGCAACAGGCCGCGCTGCTCCTCTACACGGGTCGGAGAATTTCCGGCGAGGAAGCCTATCGCATCGGCCTGGCCGACGTTCTCGTCGCCGAACACGATGTCCTCGACGCTGCAAAATCGCTGGCCGCGGAGATCGCACAATCCGCGCCGCTCGCAGTTCTCTCGATCCGGGAGACCTTGCGTCGGGGCCTTGCGGACGCCGTCGAGGCGGCGACCGAACGTGAACTGGTCGAACAGGATTGGCAGCGGCGGACGGAAGACTTCAAGGAAGGCGTGAAGGCGACCGCCGAGCGCCGGTTGCCCGATTTCCGGGGCAAGTGAGCCTCACTCCGCCGGCGCTTCCGCCAATTCCGCGCTGTCGCGCGTCTTGCGCGACAGCTTGTCCATCAAGAGGTAGATGACCGGCGTCGTATAGAGCGTCAGAATCTGCGACAGAACGAGCCCGCCGACGATCGTGATGCCAAGCGGGCGACGAAGCTCGGCGCCGGCGCCGGTGGCGAGCGCCAACGGCAAGGCGCCGAACAACGCTGCGAGCGTCGTCATGAGGATCGGACGAAAGCGTTCCAGCGCAGCCTCGTAGGCCGACTGCGCAGCGGTCAGTCCACGCTCGCGCTCAGCCGAAATCGCGAAATCGACGAGCATGATGCCGTTCTTCTTCACGATGCCGATCAGCAGAATGATTCCGATGAACGCGATCAAGGTCAGTTCCGAACCGAACAGCAGTAGCGCGAGCAAGGCCCCGAGACCGGCCGACGGCAGCGTCGAGATGATCGTGACGGGATGGATCAGGCTTTCATAGAGTATTCCGAGGATCAGATAGACCGCCAGCAACGCGATCAGGACAAGCACGCCCTGACCGCCGGTCGATCTCCGAAAATCGCGCGCCTCGCCTGCGAATTCAGTACGCAGCCCATCAGGAATGTTCATTTCCGCGATCGCTGCGTCGATCGCATGCGTCGCCTGGTCGAGCGTCGCGCCCGACGCGAGGTTGAAGCTGATCGTAACCGCCGGAAACGAGCCCTGGTGATTGACCTGCAACGCCATGGCGCCGCGTTCGACGCGCGCAACCGATGATAGCGGCACCTGATAGCGCGCCGGCGCGACGAAATTTGACGTCGTCGGCGGCGTCGCGACCGTCGCCGAGGCGGATACGAACAAACCGGACAGGTCGGTCGGGTCCCGCTGACGCGACGTCAAGCTTTCCACGATCACGCGGTACTGGTTGCGCTGCGTATAGATGATCGCCGTTTGTCTCTGGCCGAACGCTGTATTCAGCGCGGTGTCTATGTCCTGAATGCGAACGCCAAGACGCGCCGCCGCCTGGCGATCAATTACGACATTCGCCCGCAACCCGCCCTGCTCGCGGTCCGTCGTGACGTCGGCCAGTTCGGGAATCTGCCGCATCCGTTTGAGTATCTTGGGCGTCCACTCGACCACCTCGTCCAGCGACGGGTCCCATAGCGTGTACTGATACTGCGATTTGCTTTGCCGCCCGCCCGCGCGGATGTCCTGCACCGGAAACATGAACACTGTTACGCCCGGCGCGCGGACCAATTCCTTGCGCAAGCGATTGATTGCGTCTCGCGACGACCCCTTGCGCATGCCTTCGGGCTTGAGCGCGATGAAAATGCGCCCCTGATTGACCGAGTTCGTGCCGCCGATGAACGAAGCGACATTTTGCACATCCGGATCGGCGGATATGACGTCGACCGCCCGCTGCTGATATGCGGCCATCGCGGGAAAGGAGACATCCGGCGAGGCTTCCGTGAAGCTGAAGATCAAACCCGTATCGTCCTGCGGGATGTATCCCTTCGGCACGATCCGGTAGAGCTGAACGGTCAGGCCGATCACGCCGGCGATCGCAACCAGCGACCACCAGGGATGGCTGATCGCGATCGACAGGCTTCGGCCGTACCCTTTGATGAGCCGGGCGAGCAGACCCTCGATGACAGCGTCGAACCGCGTCTGCTTGGCGTGGTCGCCGGCGCGCATGTAGCGCGCGCAGATCATCGGAGTCACGGACAGCGAAACGAAGGTCGACACGGCGATCGCGAACACCATGGTCAGGGAGAATTCGCGGAACAGCTTGCCGGGAATGCCCGGCAGGAAGATCAGCGGAATGAAGGCGGCGACCAGCGAAAGACTGATGGAGACGACGGTAAATCCGATCTGCCGCGCGCCCTCCAGCGCTGCGGCGAGCGGAGGC
Source organism: uncultured Rhodoblastus sp. (assembly GCA_964634325.1). Taxonomy (GTDB): domain Bacteria; phylum Pseudomonadota; class Alphaproteobacteria; order Rhizobiales; family Beijerinckiaceae; genus JAJXWB01. The sequence continues at coordinate 35,344 of CAZWJF010000001.1, read as the reverse complement.
TTGCCCGCCTCCATGTTGCGGTACACGTTCTCGATCATGACGATGGCGTCGTCGACGACGAAACCGACCGCGACGATCACCGCCATCAGCGAGATATTGTCGATCGAAAATCCCGCCGCATACATGCACGCGAACGTGCCAGCGAGCGACAGCGGCACCGTCACGCCGGCGGCGATCGTCGGGGCGGCGCGCCTGACGAAAACGAAAACCACGGTCATCACCAGGAAGATGCTGACCAGAAGGGTGAACTGAATTTCGCGGATGCTGGCGCGGATCGTCGTGGTTCGATCGGTCAGGACCGATATGTCGATACCCGCCGGAATCCAGCGTTTGATCTCCGGCAGAAGCGCTTTCACACGCTCGACTGTCTGGATGACGTTGGCGTCCGGCTGTTTGGTGATGAACAGCAGCACCGCGGGCTTGCGATTGAACCATCCCGCTGATCGGCTGTTGCGCACCGACAGGTCGATCTTCGCGATGTCCGCCAGACGCACCGGCCCGCCTGGCGTGCGAATGACGACCCGACCATATGCCTCCGGCGTCGCCAATTGGTCGTCGACCGCATAGCTCCCGGACTTTTGCGCGCCTTCCCAGGAACCCACTGGCCCGTGCGCGTCCGCGCCGACGATCGAGTTGGCGATGGTGTCGAGGCCAATGCCCATCGACGCCAGGCGGGAAGGATCGACCTGAACGCGGATCGCCGGTTGTTCGGCGCCGTTCACCTGGACCTCAGCGACGCCTTCGACCTGCGACAGTTTTTGCGCGATCACAGTGTCGGCCGCATCGTAGATCGCGCTCGCCGGCATCGTGTCCGACGTCAGCGCGAGGATAAGCACCGGCATGGCCGCTGGGTTGGCCTTGCGGAACTGCGGAAGAACCGGCAGGTCGGATGGCAGATCCGTCGCGGCGGCGTTGATCGCAGACTGGACGTCTTGGGCAGCCTTGTCGACAGGGCGCGTCAATTCGAATTGCGCCGTGATGACCGATGCGCCGAGAGAGCTTGTCGAGGTCAGTTCCGCTATGCCGGCGATTTCCGACAGTCGTCGCTCGAGCGGCGCCGCGACGCTGGCCGCCATGGTCGCCGGGTCTGCGCCGGGCCGCGCCGCGATGATGCGGATGGTCGGAAAATCGATCGACGGAAGACTGGAGACCGGCAGAAAGACATAAGCGACCGCGCCCGCAAGAAAGAGCCCGACCGCAATCAACGTGGTCGCGACAGGCCGTCTGATGAAGGGCGCGGAAAAATTCACGCCGCGCCTCCGCGCGTCTGAGCCTCGGCCTCGTCTCCGGCGCCGGAGGCCCGCCCGCCCAGCCGCAGGCGCAGCCGTTCCACCGCAAGGTAGATTACCGGCGTCGTATAAAGGGTCAGCAACTGGCTGAGCAGCAGGCCGCCGACGATCGTGACGCCGAGCGGAATGCGCAACTCGCTCCCCACGCCGGTTGCGAAAGCCAGCGGCAGCGCGCCAAACAGAGCCGCCAGCGTCGTCATCATGATCGGCCGAAAACGCAGTTTGCAGGCTTTCAGAATGGAGTCGCGCGCGCTCAAGCCTTCGCCGCGCTCGGCCTCCAGCGCGAAATCGATCATCATGATCGCGTTCTTTTTCACGATGCCCATCAGCAGCACGATGCCGATGAGGGCGACGACCGAGAGATCATTGCGGGTCAGCGTCAATGCGAGCAGCGCGCCGACGCCCGCCGACGGAAGCGTCGTCAGAATCGTGAATGGATGGGCGTAGCTCTCGTAGAGCATGCCGAGCACGAGATAGATGGTGACGACGGCGGCCAGCAGCAGCCAGGGTTCGCTCGCGAGCGACTTGCGGAATTCCGCCGCGTCGCCCGAGAACGATCCGGTGATCGAGCCGGGCATGCCGAGTTGCGTCTCGATCTTCTTTATCTGGTCGACCGCATCGCCGAGCGATGCGCCGGCCGCTAGGTCGAAGCTCAGCGTCGCAGCCGGGAACTGATCCTGATGTGCGACCACCAGCGGCGCTTCGATCTGTTCGAACCGCGCAACCGCCGAAAGCGGCGTCTGCGCGCCCCCCGCCGAGCCTGCGAGGTAGAGCTTGTTCAGCGCGCCGGGATCCTGCTGGTAGCGCGGGTCCGCCTCGAGGATCACGCGATACTGATTGGACTGCGCATAGATGGTCGACACCTGCCGCTGGCCGAACGCGTTGTTCAAGGCGTCGTCGATATTCTGCGCGGTCACCCCAAGTCGTCCCGCAGCGTCGCGATCGATATGAACCATCGTCCGCAAACCGCCATCCTGCGTCTCGTCAGCCAGATTTCGTAGGTTCGGCGACTTGCGCAGTTCGTCGCCGATCCGCCGCGCCCAGTCCGCGACTTCGTCGGCATCCGCGCCTGCAAGCGTGTACTGATACTGCGAGCGGCTCGCGCGTGTTGAAATCTGAATGTCCTGCACGGGTTTGACGTAGAGGTTCGCGCCGATCTCGTCGGCTGCGCGCTTCAACCTTTCGCCAATCTCTGCAGCCGTTGCGGCGCGCTCGTCACGCGGTTTCAGGACGACCGCAAGGTGACCGACATTTGTCGTGGCGTTGAGTTGTCCCACGCCGAGCACGCTGACGACGCTGCGCACATCCGGGTCGCGCCGAAACAATTCGGAGGCCTTTTCCTGAACGCGCGACATATGCGCGAACGACGCGTCGGGGCCGGACTCCACGACGACATCGAGCAGCCCATTGTCCTGCAGCGGGAGAAAGCCCTTCGGCGCGATGGCGTAGAGCCAGATCGTCACGGCGAGCGTCGCCGCCGTCAGCGCCAGCATCAGAAATTCGTGGTCGACAGCCCAGTGCAGCGTGCGTTCGTAGAAGTTCGCCATCCATCCGGTGGCCTGTTCGGCCTCCTTTGCGGCTTCTCCAGACGCCTTTCGCGACTTGAGCAGACGTCCACACATCATCGGCGTCAGGGTCAGCGAGACCGCCGCTGAAACGACGACGGCGATCGAAAGCGTCAGCGCGAATTCGCGAAACATGCGCCCGACGAGCCCGGTCATGAACAGCAGCGGAATGAACACGGCGATCAACGACACCGTCAGCGAAATGACGGTGAAGCCGATTTCGCGCGCGCCCGCGTAAGCCGCCTTCAAAGGCGACATGCCGTTTTCCATGTTGCGCACGACGTTCTCGATCATCACGATCGCGTCGTCGACGATGAATCCTGTCCCGATCGTCAGCGCCATCAACGAAAGGTTGTCGAGGCTGAACCCGGCAAGATACATCACGCCGAAGGTCGCCACGATCGACAGCGGCAGCGCCACCGCGGCGATCAGCGTCGCGCGGAAAGTTCTAAGGAACAAGAGGACGACGAGAACCACCAACGCAGTGGCGAGAACAAGCGTGAATTGCACGTCGGCGATCGAGGCGCGGATCGCATCGGTGCGGTCGTGAACGAGCTTGAGTTCGACGCCGGCCGGCAGCGAACGCTGGAGGCGCGGCAATTCTTTCTTGAGCAGATCGACCGTAGCGATGATGTTCGCGCCAGGCTGACGCCGCACGTCGACGATCACCGCGGGCTCGCCCTGATACCAGCCGCCGGTGCGCGAATTCTCGAGTCCCTCGACGACAGTAGCGACGTCGCCGAGCACGATCGGCGCGCCGTTGCGAAACGCAACGATCACCTTGCGATAGGCTTCGGCGGACATGATTTGATCGTTGGCGTCGATGGTGTAGCTCTGCCGCTCGCCATCGAGCGAGCCCTTGGCGCCCGCGACATTGGCCGCCACGATCGCAAGACGCACATCCTCGAGGCCGAGCTGGTTCGCGCCCAGCCGCGCGAGGTCCGCCTGAATGCGGATCGCGGGCTTGATGCCGCCCTCGATGGAAACACGCCCGACGCCGCTGATCTCACTGAGGCGCGGACCGATCAGCGTGTCGGCGAGATCGCTCATGGCGCGCAGCGACGTGCTCTTCGAGGTCAGCGCGAGAATCAGAACCGGAGCGTCGGCCGGGTTCACTTTCGAATAGACAGGCGGATAAGGCAGCGTGCGCGGCAACGTCGAAGCCGCCGCATTGATCGCAGACTGCACGTCCTGCGCGGCCGCGTCGATGTCGCGGTCGAGATCGAATTGCAGCGTGATCTGCGACAGGCCGAACGAAGATTGCGACGACATGGTCGACAACGCCGGAATCTGTCCGAACTGCCGCTCGAGCGAGGCGGTCACCAATTCCGCAATGACATCCGGATTGGCGCCCGGCAGCTGCGTCGTCACCTGTATGGTGGGGAAGTCGACCTGCGGGAGCGGCGACACCGGAAGACGCGAATAACCGAGCAGACCCGCGAGCAGAATCGCAATTCCGAGCAACGACGTCGCGACCGGACGCGCGATGAATGGCGCCGAGACGTTCATGGGCGCCGGCTCTCCTGCATCATTGCGATGGCGTCGACGCGCCGCCGCCAGGCCCGCCGCGCCGCCCCTGACGCCGCCGTTCGCTTGCGCCGCCTGCGGCCGGCGCATCCGTCGCCGGCGCAGCGGCGCTTTCGTCCTGCGATTGCGCGCCCCCTGCGCTAGCTTCGATCACGCGCACCTTGGCGCCGTCGCGCAGACGCGCAAAGCCGGTCGTTGCGACTCGCGCCGGCGGCGCGAGGCCGGATTGAATGACCGCAAATCGCTCGTTCTGTTGCCCGACGACGACGGCCGTCTGTGCGACCGTTCCGTTGTCTTTCACAACATAGACGAAAGCGCCGCTCTGCCCGCGCTGCACAGCCGCCGTCGGCGCCACGATCGCGCCTTTGAGCACGTCGACAGTCAGGCGCACATTGACGAATTGACCCGGCCAAAGCGCGATGTCGGAATTGTCGAAGACCGCCTTGATCTTGACTGTCCCCGTCGTCGGGTCGACCTGATTGTCGACGACCGTCACCTGCCCGCGCGCGACCGTGGTCGAACTGCCCGAGTCGAGCGCCTGGGCGTCGAGCGGGCCCTTCGCGAGAGCGGCGTTGATCGTCCGCAGATTCTGCTGCGCCATGGTGAACACCACCGCAATCGGCTTGATCTGCGTGATCACGACCAGACCCGTCGAACTCGCCGCCTGAACCACATTGCCGGGGTCGACCAGCCTGATGCCCGTGCGTCCGGCGAGCGGCGAGCGGATCGTCGTGTAGCCTAGAACGGCCTTCGTATTGTCGATGGTGGCCTGATCCTGTTTGACCTGGGCGTCGAGTTGGGCGACCAGTGCGCGCTGCGTGTCAGCCTGCTGTTTCGGCCCGAAATTCCCCTGCGCCAACTTCGCATAACGGTCGAGATCGATCTTTGCATTGGCGAGTTGCGCTTCGTCCTGCGCCTTCTTGGCGACTGCCTGATCGTATTGCGCCTGATAGGTGGTCGGATCGATCCGCGCGAGGACGTCGCCGGCCTTGACGTCCTGTCCTTCCTTGAAATTCACTTCGATGAGTTTGCCGTCGACCTGCGGCTTCACCGTCACGGTGTTGAGAGCCTGCGCCGTGCCGATCGCGTCAAGCGTCACTGGCACATCGGCCGTGCGTATGTCGCGGGCTGTAATCACAACGGTCCCATCGCCGCCGCGTCCGTCGCCCATCGTCGGGCTGGGCCCGCCCGGTCCACCGCCGCCCGGCGTAAATGTGTCGTCCGAGCCGGTCTTGGACGACGGCAGATGCAGATAGCCGGCGCGCCAGCCGACGTAGCCAAGGACGGCGACGAGCGCGACGAGCAGATAGAACCGCTTCACGGTATGAGCCCCTTGGGATCGCTGAAGGCCTCGCCCTCCTGCAGGCGCGCAATGTCTTTGTTCGGTTGCGACCAGCCGCCGCCCAAGGCCTGATAGAGCGAGACGAGCGCCTGGAAGCGCGCAAGCTGCGTCTGCGAAACCAGATCGAGATTCTGGAACAGGGTGGTTTGAGTCGTCGAGAGGGTGACGATGTCGATCGTGCCTTCCCGCATGCGCTGGATCGACGCATTGTAGGCCCGCCGCGAGGCGGCGGCGGCCGCACGCTGCAATCGCTCGCGCTCTGCATTTTTCTGCACGGCGACGAGCGCATTTTCGACGTCGGAGAAGGCTGTCAGGATCTGCTTGTGGTAGTCGTGCAGCAATTCGGCGTACTTGCCGCGTTGCAGATCGAGCTGACCCTGCAAATTTCGTCCGTCCAGGATCGGACGCGCCAACTGCCCGGCGTAGCTCCATGCGACCGCTTCCGGCCGGAACAGGAACTTCAACAATTGCGCTTCCACGCCATACGATCCCGTGAGCGAGATCGATGGGAACATGGCGGCCCGCGCCTGCGCTACCGAGAGATCGGCCGAGGCCACCTTCGCTTCCGCCTCGGCGACGTCAGGCCGGCGCAGCAACAATTGCGAGGGCAGGCCCGGCTGCACGCGCGGCGCGCGCAGCGCGCCGAGGCTGCCGCCCCGGATGTCGAAGCTCTCCGGCGTCTGGCCCACCAGCACGGCGATCAGGTTCCGGGTCTGCTGCACCGTCTGTTCGAGCGTCGGAATATTCGCGCGCTGCGTGGCGAGCACGCTCTCCTGTTGGGCGAGGTCGAGTTCGGAGGCGGTTCCGACGGCCACACGCGCCTTGATCGCCTGCAATACCTCCGAGGCGATCCGCACGTTGTCGCGTGCGATCCGCAGCCGGTCCTGTGCGCCGAGCACGGCCAAATAGGAATTGACCAGCGAAGCGACGGTCGCCAGCTGGACCACGGACCTGTCGTAGCGGCTCGCCTCCGCCAGCAGACGGGCGGCGCCGGAGGCGTTTCGGTTCTTGCCCCAGAAGTCGATCTCGTAGCTGGCGGTCAGGCCGAGCGAATTGAGCGATCGGTATGAGCCGGTGAAATTGTAGGTTCCGTCGTCCTGCTTGGGCGGCAGCATGCTCGCGGCTGTGCCGGGCGTTCGCGCGCGCTGCGACGATCCGTTGAACGTAGCGAGCGGAAACAGCGGCGCGGACGACACCTTGGCCTGCGCGTCCGCTTGATCGATCCGCGCAATTGCCGCGGCGATGTCCAGATTGTCGCTCAGCGCCCGGTCGACCAGCGCCGAGAGCTCCTTCGACCCGAACGTGTCCGCCCAACGCTCGGAAACAGGTTCGGCGGCTTTTTCGGCGGCCGCTCTGAATTTCGGCGGATCAGGCGTCTGAAAGGAGGGCTTGTCCCAGCCGAAATCGCATCCGCCGACGGAAACTCCGGCAGTCAGGGCGATGGCGAGACGGAGCTTGCCGCCCGATCGGCACAGTAGAGACGCCGGCAATGAACATTCCCATCGTATACGCGACGCGGCCGTCCGCCAGCGCAAACTCCCTCCGCAGACTTATCCGAATCCGCAGATGCTGGATAGTTAACGACCGTTAACGCGCTCGTGAAGGCGCCGCATCGCGGCAAATCGCCCGCATTTGTCTGGAATGTCGCCAGCGCGCGGCGAAAATTCGGCGACGGCTCGGCCGCCCGCGGGAAGCGAATTGTCTTGCGTCGATCGGAGCGACCGCGCTTCTATCAGGGCAGGGAGATGCGCGTGGAGGACGATCAGACCGCATTTGATCTTTGGCTTTGGCCCTTGCGGCTTGGCCTCGGCCTCATGGCGGCTGCAAGCGAAAAGCCGGAGATCGAGTGGGCCACGCCCAACGATATTGTCGCAGACACGCCGACAATGCGGCTGCGTCGTTTCCGAACCGACGACGCGTCCGGTCCGCCGACTCTGATCGTCGCGCCGTTCGCCGTTCACGACGCCGGCATCGCCGATCTGGCGCCGCGCCATAGTCTGGTCGAACGCCTCGCCCGGGAAGGGCTCGGACCGATCGCGGTGACCGAATGGAAGTCCGCGACGCCTGCAATGCGCTCATTCACGATCGACGCCTATCTCGCCGACCTGAATGTCGCTGTGGACTTGTTGGGCGCCGTCCCGAACCTCGTCGGACTGTGCCAGGGCGGCTGGCTGTCGCTGCTCTATGCGGCGGCTTTTCCCGGCAAGGCGCGACGACTCGCGGTCGCCGGCGCCCCGGTCGACACGTCCTTTCCGTCGCAGATCGCCCAATCCGCGCGAAGCGTCGTCCCGCAATACGTGGAGGAACTGATCTCCGCCGCGAACGGACTTGTGTCCGGGCGCTCGACGCTGGCGTCGTTTCGGGCGATGGGAGACGCGGAGTCCGACGCCTGCGACATTCTGCAGGTCGATCCCCCCTGCCCGTCCGGCCTGCTTGCGCGTTACGCGGCGTGGGACGCGCGCGCGGTAAACTTGCCCGGCCGTTACTACATGCAGGTTCTCGTGTGGCTGTTCCGGGAAAACCGGCTCGCGGACGGCGTTTTCCCTGCGTTCGGCCGCCCGGCGCCGCTCTCCGCGATCTCCGCCCCGATTTATGTCCTGACAGGTGCGCGCGACGCCATAGCGCCGCCGCCTCAAGCCTTGGCCGCCCTCGACCTCGTCGCGACGCCGGCGGCGGATCGCATGCAGGCGCAATCCGATTGCGGCCACCTGTCCCTGTTCATGGGACGCGCGACGCTCGAAAACGAATGGCGCGAGATCGCCGCTTGGCTGAAAGGCTGACGCGGTCAGGGGAGCCTGTGGAAGCCCTGCTCCGCGTAAATCAGCGGACGGCCCGCATGCGATACCGCGTCCAGAGCCTCGCCGATCAGAATTCGGTGGGACCCGTAATCGAAAATATCCGCGACCTTGCAATCGATACAGGCGACAGCTCCGGTCAGAATCGGGCCGCCGGGCGCCGCGTCGTTCCATTGCCCGAGCGCAAACCTGCGGTCATGCGGCGTCGCTGGCGAGGCGAACGCCTCCGCCAGCCCCGCCTGGTCCTCCGCCAAGACATTCGCCGCGAACACGCCGTTGGCCAGAATACGCTCCAGAGTGGCGCTCTCGCGCCGGATGCAGACGATAACGGACGGCGGTTCAAGCGACAGGGAACTGAAACTTGAAACCGTGATGCCGCCTCGCCCGGCCGGGCCGTGCGTCGTGACGATGGCGACGCCCGCCGCAGTCCTGCGCATGGCCGAGCGAAACCGGTCGACCAGCGGAGGCGCGCTTTGGCGGCGTTGGACATGCAGCATTCAGGCTTCCCTCTCGGGCCGGTCGGCTCCGCCCGGACTACGATAAGGCCACATATAGGTTTCGCAGGGGTGAAAACGAAAGGCCCGCGTTGCGTCCGCCGGCATTCTGCGCATCATCGGACCAAACGGGAGGAAAATGATGCCGGAAAACGCCGGAGCCGCAGCTACGCGCCTCGAAAGCCTTCTGAAACTTCGCTCGATACCGTTCTGCATGAAATTGTTCGAGAGCCGGGCGGACATGGAGGCGATCCCGCGAATCCGCCGTCCCAAGGCCGTACATACGCTCGACCAGATCGTCGGGCAGGCCGCACGGCTCGGCTGGACGGTGGGGATCACCGCCGACGACCTTGTCGGCGCGCAGTGCCGGGCGGTCGTAGGGCTCGGCGGCGCCAAGACGGATGAGTGGAAGTCGGGCAAGCACATGACCGGCGTCTGGTATTCGACGCTCGAGGACGCCGGCGCCCACCAAGCGTCCATGCATTGCGTGCCGGACGGGCGCTACGAGGCTCTCGCCGTGGCGCCGCTCGCCTCCGGCCGGATCGCCGACCCGGACATCGCGCTCTTTTACGCGACGCCGGGCGCGATGATCTACTTCATCAACGGCCTGCAATGGGCGGGCTACAAACGTTTCGACTGGAGCGTGGTCGGCGAGAGCGCATGCGCCGATTCCTGGGGACGGGCGTTGACGCGGCGCGAACCCTCGCTGTCGATCCCTTGTTTCGCGGAGCGGCGCTACGGCGGCGTTCTAGACGACGAAATGCTGATGGCGCTTCCCCCGGAGATGCTCGCCAAGGCGATCGAAGGCATGGAGGCGCTGGCCAAGAACGGCTTTCGGTACCCATTCCCGCAATACGGCGTGCAGCAGGACGTCCGGGACGGGATGGCTGTTTCCTATCCGGACCGCGCCAAGGGATAGCCGCGCTGCCGCGGGTCGACCGCCAAATTGCGGCCTTCAATTCGACCAAATCCGCCGCTCAAATCTTCTCGAAAGGTTGAGGGGCCAAGACGATGTCGCTTGTCCAGATATTGCGGGGCGAAACCAGACCCGACCGCAGGGAGATGTATGCGTTGGCGGCCGCCGCGCTGCTGCTCGGGGGCGTTCTCGCTCAGGGCGCGCGCATGATCGCATCGGCGCCGGTCGCCGCGGAGACCAAGAGCATCGTTCGGCTCGACGCCGGTCAGATCGAGAAGCGCGAGCTGGTCTTCTATCCGCGCGAAGCCGCAGCCGACCAAAGCATTCGCAATTTCAAACCCGGGTTCGCGTGGACGACCGAACCCGTGCGGGATGTTGCGCCTCCCTCGATCGCGCCCGTGGCTTTGGCGCCGCTGCCGCCGCAAATTCCGAAGCTCAAGGTCGCTGCCGCCGCGCCGCTGCCGCCTGTCCGGCCCGCCGACCTGCGTCATTCGCCGGCTGCACGTGTCGAGACGGCGCAAGCAGCGCAGCCCCAGACGTCTGGCTCGCCTCTCGCGCGCCTTGTGCCGTCTGGCGCAGACCTGATGCGGCACATCGGCGGCATCGGAGAATCAATGCGCGATTCGATCGGATCGGTCGGAACGTCGCTGGGCAAGCTGATCCGCGTTTCGTCGCGCTGATCAGCTGAACAGAAATCCGAAAACGCGCCGGCGGCGCTTGACTGCGCCGCGAAGGTCTTCGATCGGGGTTTTCTTGACCGGAGCCGCGACGCGGGGGCGAACGCGGCCCTCCTCCTCGCCCGGAACGATAAAGCGCACGCCGATTTCGCCGCCCTTGCGCCAGACGACTTCCCCACGCGCTTCGTATTCGCCGAAGCGCATCAGGAACTTGCGGGGAATCGACGCCTCAGCCGCAGCGGCAAGTCGTGCGCCATGCGCGGACAGGTCCTTGAGCAACACCTCGACCGAACGTCCCGCATCGTCATAAACGCGCGCGCGGGCCGATGTCGGGGCCCTGAACCCCAATCGGCGGCCGTTCGTGCCGTGCCTGGTCATCGCGGGTCTCCGACGCGCATATCGGACGCGACGTTAGTGAACGCGGCTTAAGAATGGATGAACTTCGCCGGACGGCGCAGGCGGCGCTTGGGATCAGCCGCCCGGCTTGGCCATGGCGCGCGCCTTCAGGTCGAAGGACGGGTCGGCCGCTTCCTCCGGCGTCAATGGCGCGCCGGCGGCGATCATCCTGCGCGCGATCATGTGGTCGGCCGCCCGATTGACGGATTCGACGACGCGCAACCGACCGCCGGAAAAGCCGAAGACCGAAAAGGAACGGGCGCCCGGATCGCCACGCGTCACGAACTGGTCGCAGCCCATGTTGAGCCCGGCGATCTGGAGCTTCAGGTCGCCCTGGTCGCTCCAGAACCACGGCAGGGCGTCATATTGGGCCGGTTTGCCTGCAAGCTTGCGCGCGACCACGCGCGCCTGGTCCGTGGCGTTCTGCACGGATTCCAGTCGGAACATCCGGCCCGCGTAGGGATTGGGGTGGGCGCAGCAATCGCCGATCGCGGAGATGTCGGGGTCAGAAGTCGTCATGGCCGCATCCACCACGATCCCGTTGTCGACGGCGAGCCCTGCCGCTGCCGCAAGCGCCTCGTTGGCGAGAATCCCGATCCCCAGCAGCACGAGATCGGCGGGCAGGCGGCGCCCATCCGACAGATGCACAGCCGCGACGCGTCCGTCCTGGCCCTGGACCGAGGCCACGCCCGCGCCCAGGTGCAGGTGAACCCCGAACGCGCGATGCGCGTCTGCGTAGAAATCCGATATCGTCTGCGAGACCGCACGGCCCATCACGCGCGGCGCGACCTCGACGACCTGCACGTTCGCGCCCTTGGAGGCCGCAGTCGCGGCGAATTCGAGCCCGATGAACCCGGCGCCGATCACGACGACATCGCGCGCCGTCTCCAGCAAGGGCTTGAGCCGCGCCGCATCGTTCATGTCGCGCAGGGTCAGGACGCCCGCCAGCTCCGCGCCGGCGAATGGCGCAGGCCGCGCGATGGCGCCCGTCGCCAACACCAGATGCGCATAGGCGAGCGCCTCGCCCGACGCGAGCGTTGCGACGTGGGCGGCGCGGTCGATTGCGACCACGCGTTCGCCGAGCCGCAGGTCGATGTTCTTCTCGCTATAATACGTCGGCCCGCGCAGGATCAGCGAATCCGCCGTCGCGTCGCCTTTCATGAACGCCTTGGACAGCGGCGGGCGCTGATAGGGCGCATGCGGCTCGTCGCAGACCAAAGCGATTGGCCCCTGATAACCCTCTTCACGCAGGGAGGCGGCCGCCTGCACGCCGCCGTGCCCGGCTCCCACGATGACGACTCCCGCCTCGGCGCTCATGCACATCTCCTGAAATTTGCGAAGTGCATGCCACGACCAGCATTCCGCGTCGAGCCGAACCGCCGCCGCCATGCAGAGATTCGATGCGCCCGACACATTTTGGATTGGCCGGCATGGGAGCCATGCCGGCGCGCGGTGGCGTTCGGCCGACGGAGAAGCTACGCAATTGGCGACGCCACCCTCGTCGCGCCGGAAAACATGGATTCATTTTGGGCACTGCTCGTCGCCAAAATGGCGACGACCGCGATCATCGTCGTCGGAGCCTCCAAGATCGTCGAGCGCTCCGGCCCTTTCGTCGGCGCAATGGTTGCGACTTTGCCGATCTCGGCCGGTCCGTCCTACGTCTTTCTGGCGGCCGAACATGGCGGCGCGTTCATCGAGCGCGCAACCCTGACCAGCCTCGCCGTAAATGCGGTCACATTTGGCTTCGGAGCGCTTTACGCGCTGCTCGCGCAAACGCGCTCTCTCGCCGTCTCTCTGAGCGTTTCCTTCGGTCTGTGGCTCGTCGCCGCCGCGCTGGTCGTCAGTGCGCCGTGGACGCTCACGACGGCCGGCGCGTTGAACGTTCTCGTCTTCGTCCCATCGTTTCTGGCTACGCGCGTCTGCCGCGCGACGCCGCCAGCCAGAGCGCCGCAGTCGCGTTGGTGGGACATTCCGTTTCGCGCCATCATGGTCATGTGCCTCGTCGGGACAACGGTCGCGCTCGGTCGCTTCCTCGGGCCTGCGGCGGCCGGTGTGGCGGCGCTCGTTCCGATCGTCATGTTCAGCCTCGCCGTCATCCTGCATCCGCGCATCGGCGGCCCCGGAGCTTCCGCAGTGCTGGCCAACACGCTTCTCGGATTGGTCGGTTTCGGACTGGCGGTCGCGGCGTTGCACCTGACCGTCCTGCCTTTCGGGGCGCCTCTCGCGTTGAGCTTCGCTCTGGCGATCTGCGTCGGCTGGAACGCCTCGCTGGCGCTGCTACGTCATATCCCTCTGCGCGCCCGCGCCAGGCGTTGAAACCACAGCGCACGGCGCGCGAGAACGGCTTGCGGCCTGCGCCTTCGTTTGTATGCTAATGGCATGCGCCTGAGCGCGCCGAACGGGAGGCATCCATGGCTCACGACGCCGCGACCGAAGTTTCCGGCAAGCTCGTCATCCGCAACATCGGCCTGATGTTGTCGGGCGCGTTGGAGCGCCCGATCCTCGACGCCGACGCGCTTGTTGCGATCGACGGTCGGATCGCAGCGATCGGGCGGCTGAAGGATCTCGACACGGAAGGCGCGACGACCATCGTCGACGCCAATGGCTGCGCGCTCGCGCCGGGTCTGATCGACAGCCACGTTCATCCTGTCGCTGGCGACTGGACGCCGCGCCAGAGCCAGCTCAACTGGATCGATTCCTCAATGCACGGCGGCGTGACGACGATGATCTCAGCCGGCGAAGTGCATACGCCCGGCCGCGCCCGCGACATTGTCGGACTCAAGGCCATGGCGATCGCAGCGCAGCGCGCCTATGCGAATTTCCGTCCCGGCGGCGTAAAACTGCACGCGGGCGCGCCGGTCATCGAAAACGGCATGGTCGAGAGCGACTTCGCCGAACTCGCATCCGCCGGCGTGAAGCTGCTCGGCGAGATCGGCCTCGGCGGCGTCAAGGACGGACCGACCGGCCGAAAGATGGTGGAATGGGCGCGCAAGCACGGCATCCAGTCGACCATTCACACAGGCGGCCCATCGATTCCCGGCTCGGGCCTGATCGACAAGGACATCGTGCTCGAATGCGACGCCGATATCGTCGGCCATATCAACGGCGGCCATACCGCCCTGCCTGATGACCAGATCCGTTGCATCTGCGAGGGCTGCAAGCGCGGTCTCGAGCTTGTGCACAACGGCAACGAGCGCTCGGCGCTCTTCACCCTGCGCACCGCGCGCGAGATGAACGAATTGTCGCGCGTCATTCTGGGCACCGACGGACCGGCGGGCTCGGGCGTGCAGCCGCTCGGCATCTTGCGGATGGTCTCGATGCTCTCTTCGCTCGGCGAAGTCCCGGCGGAAACCGCCTTTTGCTTCGCAACCGGCAATACGGCGCGCATGCGCAATCTCGACTGCGGCCTGATCGAGGTGGGGCGCGCGGCGGATTTCACCCTGATGGACAAGGCGCAGCATTCGCCGGCCAGTTCACTGCTCGAGAGCGTGCGACTTGGCGACCTGCCCGGCGTCGGAATGGTGGTCATTGACGGAATCGTGCGTGCAGGCCGCAGCCGCAACACGCCGCCCGCGACACGCATACCTGAAGTGGTTGCGCATTGATCGGCTAGAGCAATTTCGCGACGAGCGCGAGGAGCATGGCGCGCTCCCCGTCGTCGAGCGGCGCAAGCGTTTCTTCGGTGATAGCCACAGCGACGCTCGATGCGCGCGCAACGAAATCTGCGCCGCGTTCGGTCAACGCAATCGTCAGCCGCCGGTTGTCCGCTGGATCCGCCTTCGCCTCCAGATAGCCCCGCGCCAGCAGCCGGTCGACCACGCCCTTGATGGTGGCCGCATCCATCGCGACATGTCGACCGAGCAGGTTTTGCGATGTCGGGCCGATTTCCGCCAGTTTCGCAAGCGCCGCCCATTGCGTCGGCGTCACGTCCTCGATCATGCGGCGCGCGAAAATCGCAGTGTGCCTCTGCTGCGCCTGTCGCAGGAGAAAGCCGATCTGCGCATCGAGGACATATCGTGCCGCGCCACTCTCCTCGTCTGCGGGATATGGCGTATCGATGGTCTCGGTCATGGTTTCTCCGACGCCAGCCTGGCGACTCGCGCCATGTTCACGCCGCAGCACCGCCTTGACAAGGCGTCGGACGCGCCGGACTATTTGCATACGAACGATCGATCGAGAATCTCGGTCGAGCGCGGAAAGCGACAGGGCATGCTGCACCGACCGCAATCGACCGCCGAAGCCCTTGCGCTGCTCGCTGGCGGCGAAGGCACGCCGATCGCCGGCGGCACGGACATCTACCCGGCGCTCGTCGATCGCCCGCCGCCTGCCGCCCTGATCGACCTCTCGCGCCTCGGCGACCTCAAGGGCGTGACGTCGGACTCCAGCACGCTGCGGATCGGCGCGGCGACAACCTGGAGCGAGATCGCGAAGTCCGCGTTGCCGCCGGCCTTCGACATGCTGCGCCAAGCCGCGCGGCAGATCGGCGCCGTCCAGATACAGAACCGGGCCACGATCGGCGGGAATCTCTGCAACGCGTCTCCGGCGGCCGACGGCGCGCCGCCCCTGCTCGCGCTCGACGCGGAAGTGGAGCTCGCCTCGCCGCGCGGGTCGCGACGTATGCCGCTCGAGCAATTCACGCTCGGCAATCGCCGCACCGCGCGCGCAGTCGACGAGATCATGACGGCGGTAATAATGCCGCAACAACCTGCAACGGCGCGCTCGACCTTTCTGAAACTCGGCGCGCGCGATTACCTCGTCATCTCCATCGTAATGGTTGCGGCGTTGCTGGACATCGATCGCAACAACACGATCCGCGCCGCGCGCATCGCAATCGGCGCCGCATCCCCAACCGCACAGCGCCTGCGCGACCTCGAGGCGCGCTTGATCGGACGCCCCGCGGACGCGCGCATCGCCGACGATCTGTCGCCAGCCGATTTCGCGGCGTTGAATCCGATCGACGACGTGCGGGCGACAGCCGCCTATCGCCTGGAGGCGGCGCACGAACTCGTGCGCCGTGCGTTGCTCGAGCTTGCAGGCGTGGCCTATGTCTGACGTCGGCGCGCTTCTCAAGCTCAGGATCAACGGGGAGGAGCGTATCCTTCACGCCGACGGCGCAGAGCGCCTCTCATCCGTGTTGCGCGACCGGCTGAGCCTCACAGGAACGAAAGTCGGCTGCGACGCCGGCGACTGCGGCGCCTGCACGGTGCTGGTCGACGGAGAGCCAGTGTGCTCTTGCCTGATCGCGGCAGGACAGGTCGACGGCGCATCGATCGTCACCATCGAGGGCCTCACGCAACACACGCGCTCCGGCGCTCGATTGCAGGAAGCCTTCCACGCAGCGGGCGCTGCGCAATGCGGCGCATGTACGCCAGGCATGCTGACGAGCGCGGCAGCGCTGCTCGACCTCCATCCAGCGCCCAGCGACGCGCAGATTGAAGACGCGCTCGGCGGCGTCCTGTGCCGGTGCACGGGCTATCGCAAGATCATTGACGCAGTGCGCGCGGCGGCCGGACGGCAGCCAGCGCCAACTGCGTGCGACGGCGCGGTCGGCGCGCGTCTGCCGCGCGTCGACGGACGCGCAAAGGTGGAAGGACGCGACCTCTTCGGCGCCGATGGCATACCCGCAGACGCCTTGCTGCTTCGCGCAATCCGCTCGCCGCACCATCGCGCGCGTTTTTCATTCGGCGATCTCGACGCCTATGTCGCAGCTCATGCCGGCGCGCTGCGTGTGCTCACAGCCGCCGACGTGCCCGGCCGCAACGCGCACGGCGTCATCCCGCCGTTCGCCGACCAGCCCGTATTTGCAATCGCCGAAACGCGGTTCAGGGGCGAAGCGGTAGCCGCCGTCGTCGGCGAACGCGAAATGGTCGCCAAACTCGACCTCTCGAAATTCCCTATCGTCTGGGAGCCCCTGCCCCACGTCCTGACCGTCGACGACGCGCTGGCGCCGAACGCGCCGCTGCTGCATGAAACGCGCGAGGGCAATGTTCTGGTGCGGGGACGCGTCGTCAAAGGCGACATCGATGCGGCGCAGGCCAAGGGCGACGTCGCGGTCGAAGGAGTCTTCGAAACCGGCTTCGTCGAACACGCTTACATCGAACCAGAAGCTGGATTCGCCGAACGCATCGGCGACCGTATCGAGATATCGGCCTGCACCCAGGCGCCTTACATGGATCGCGACGACGTCGCAGCCATCATAGGGCTCGCGCCTGAGAACGTGCGCATCATACCAACGGCCGTCGGCGGCGGCTTCGGCTCGAAACTCGACCTGTCCGTGCAACCTTACATCGCGCTCGCCGCCTGGGTCACGCGCAAGCCCGTGGCGATGATCTATAGCCGGCCTGAATCGATCGCGACGACGACCAAGCGTCATCCCGCGCGCATCGCCTCACGTATTTCAGCGACGCGCGACGGCAGACTGACGTCCATCGACTTCGCCGCCGACTTCAACACTGGCGCCTACGCGAGTTGGGGGCCGACAGTCGCCAATCGCGTACCGGTCCATGCGTCCGGCCCGTATTATGTTCCGCATTATCGCGCGCTCACGCGCGCCGTTCACACGCAT
Organism: uncultured Rhodoblastus sp.; assembly: GCA_964634325.1. GTDB lineage: Bacteria > Pseudomonadota > Alphaproteobacteria > Rhizobiales > Beijerinckiaceae > JAJXWB01. The sequence goes on along the minus strand of CAZWJF010000001.1, from coordinate 17,778 downwards.
TGCGCGCCGGCCGGCGCGTTCCGGGGCTTTGGCGTACCGCAGATGGCGGTGGCGCAGGAGCAATTGCTCGACGAACTCGCCCTGCGCCTCGACATCGATCCACTGGAGCTGCGTATCGCCAACGCGCTCGTCGGCGACACGCCGACCGCCACTGGCCAGCTTCTCGGCGACGGCGTCGCGTTCAAGGAATGCCTCGAAGCATTGCGCGATACGTGGCGGGCCGCGCGCGCCGCGGCCGAACAATTCAACGCGACCGCGACTGGCGCCGTGCGACGCGGCGCCGGAGTCGCCGGCATGTGGTACGGTTGCGGCAATACTTCGCTGCCGAACCCCTCGACGATCCGCATCGGCCTGAAGCCCGATGGGCGCATCGCGTTACACCAGGGCGCGGTCGACATCGGCCAGGGCTCCAACACCGTCATCGCGCAAATTGCCGCGACTGCGCTCGGCGTTCCCGTCGATTGCATCGATCTCGTGAGCGGCGACACCGATCTGACGCCGGATTGCGGAAAGACGTCGGCCTCACGCCAGACTTTTGTGACCGGTCGTGCGGCGGCTGCGGCCGGGGCCGCGTTGCGTGCGAAGATCCTGCGGCTCGCCAACGTCGCAGATCGTGCGACGATCGAACTGGCCCAGGGCGGCTTGCGCATCGCGGACGGTGGTCGGCGCCATTCGATCGACCTGTCGACTCTAGCCGCAGATACGCACGGCTATCTGCTCTGCGCGGAAGAGACATATGACCCGCCCACAACGCCGCTCGATCCCGACGGACAGGGCTCGCCCTATGCGCTCTATGGTTTCGGCGCGCATATGGCGGACGTTGAGGTCGACATCCGCCTCGGCGCTGTGAAGGTCTCGAGGATCGTCGCCGCGCACGACGTCGGCCGCGCCATTAATCCGACCCTGCTCGAAGGCCAGGTCGAAGGCGGCGTCGCCCAGGGTCTTGGACTTGCGCTGATGGAGGAATTCCACCCGGGGCGGGGCGAGAATTTGCACGACTATCTGATCCCGACCATCGGCGACGTGCCTCCGATCGAGACGATCCTGGTCGAAAAGGCAGACCCCGCCGGGCCCTTCGGCGCGAAAGGGATCGGCGAGCAAGCGTTGATACCGACCGCGCCGGCGATCCTCAACGCCATCCGTCACGCCACGGGCGTGGTGGTGCGCCGCACGCCTGCCACGCCAGATCGTCTGCTCGCCGCGATCAAAGGAAAGCGCGAAGTGTGAGTGCGCGGCCAATTAGCGCAAGCCGTCCTCGCCCTTTATTTCCTCTTTTTTCAAACCGCCGACGCGCGGCAGCGGACGTCCGGAATCCGTGATCGCGACGGCGACCATGATCTCGTCGGCGCGCGGCGCGTCGACGACGCGCACTTCCATACCGTCGAAGTGGCTGCGCACGAACGCCGCGTCCTTGTGGCCGAGCGGAATGTCCAGTGCGACGCCCGGCCCGCCGCGCTTCTTGGACGAGGGGATCAACGCGGCGCCTTTGCCCAGCGCCTTGCGGACGGGCGCGCCGAGTTTCGGATGCAGGATCGCAGCGGCGTGCTCCAGCTCGCCGTTCTCGCCGACCGCCGCCGCCTTGCCGTAGCTCTCGACCCTCCCGCCTACGACGCCAAGCGCCGCGAGCGCGCGCTTTGTCAACAGATCGCCGAGAGCCTCGCCGATATCCATTAGACCAGTCAGGTCTTCGACGTAGCGGCCGGCGAATGGATTGGCGATCACGGCGATCGCAGCCGCGCGACGCGTAGGCGGATCGATCGACTTGCCCATTTCCGTCATCGTTTCTTCGACGACGGTGACGATCTTGCGGATGTCCGGGCTCATGACGTGTCTCCTCCTCAACTTGGGGCGGCGGCCAGGTGCGACTCGATCGACTTTTGCGTGGGCGCTTCCCCAACGACGCGCGTTCGGCCGCAAAGACGCAGCGCCGCCGCCGCGATGGCGCCTGCATCGAGCAACCGCACGGCTTCGCGCGCGCCGTTGTCGAGCGCGCGAACGATCTCCTCGTCCGTCAAGGAGCCAACGTCGCGCGTCACGAGACGATCGCCGAGATCGGTCTGCGGATCGAGATCCCGCGCTGGCGTTCTGGAAATACGCGGATGATCTGGAAGGTCGACCGCATTCGCGATCAACGTCGCCGCAGCGTCGGCGCGCGCGGCGTCGGCAGCGAGCACGGTGACGGCGTCCGCGATTCCCAGCGAAAAGCTGCGGCCGCGCCAACCGCTCGTCGCCACGCCGCGCACGCGATCCTTCGCGCGCACGACCGAGGAGCCGAACAGGCCCGGACGGTCCGGGCGGTCGACGAGGCCTACGGTGAAGAATGCGCCGCCTTCGACGTGCAAGGCGATATCGCCGCCATTGTTGACATAGGCGCGCGTCAGCGGCGCCGCCGCGACCATCGCCGCCAGCATTTCGTCGGCGACTGCGCCGGCGACCGCCGCCATCGGCGTGATGAAGCGGTCGGCGCTGAGCGGGCGCACGGCCTTGTCCATACGGCGCGCGACGTCGCCTTGCGCGTGCGTGAGCTCGCCCTGCGGCGCGGCGCGCAACAACGACAACTCGCTGCACAATTCTTCCAGAATCGTGGCGAACCGACGCGTCGCCGCGGCGAAGGCGCGTTCGCGCGCGCCTTCTGCGCCTTCGGCTCCAATGATCAAGTCGATCGGCCCGTCATTGAGATGCAGGCGGTCGCCAGCCAGCAAGGTCGCCTGCATGCGCGCATTCATGCGCCAGGTTCCGATTTCCGTAGCGGCCAGGGCTGACCCGAGTCGAACGGATCGATCTGCTTGCCCTGCTGTCTGAGGACGTCGCCGAGCGGCCGTACATGGTCGACGTGCCCGCCGAGCGCCGCGTAATCGTCGAGCGTCATGGTAAATTCGATCGGCGCGACGATCGCCGGCGTCGGCACATAGCCGAATGAGTTGGCGGGCAGCAGCGTCACGTCGACCATGAAGGTGATGCCGCCGCCAGGCCACACATAGACCGGCGCGCCGCCAGCCGTTACGCGCGTGAGCGCCGACTTGACGGACCGCGTCAGGCGCACCGGGTTCTCGGTTACGCCGGCGCGCAACGAGCCGCCGGCGCCTGCCATGAAAAGAACCGTGCACATCGCCGGTTCGCAATTTTCCTTGATGCGTTCCACGGATTGCTGCAGCGCCGACGGAAGGTCGCGTTCGATCGGCTTCAATTCCTCATCGAGCTCGAAATAGGCGTGCTGCTCTCCGGTCGTCGACACCATCAACAAGCGCAGCCCTGGCCGCGCGCCTTTACGGGCGTCGAAACCGCTCACGATGTCGAGCGGATTGGAGACATTCGTCCCGCCCCAGCCGGACCCCGGCTCCGCCACGTGAAAATAGCGGCCGGGCGTCGAGCGCCGCCCGCGCATCCTAATGCCCGTCTCGGCGACGCCGAGCAGCTTGCCGGCCTGGTGTTCGGACAGGACGCCCGTGATGTGGTCGTCGACGACCACGACTTCATCGACCTTGCCGGCCCATTGCTTGGCGAACATGCCGATGGTGGCCGACCCGCATCCCACACGCATGCGCTCTTCGAGAACGCCGTCGACGATCGGCGGCCGTCCGGCCTGGACGATAATTGAGGCGCCGCCATCGACGGTCATCTCCACCGGTCTGCCGTTGCCGAGATCCATCAGCGCCTTGCAGGTCACGCGGCCTTCTTTCTTGCCGCCGTGCGTCAAGTGGTTCACGCCGCCGAGCGACAGCATCTGCGAACCATATTCGCCGGTCGTGACATGTCCGACCGGTTCGCCCTCGACACGCACCAGACTGCATTCGGTGCCCAGATGCCGATCGGTGTCGATCTTCACCTTGACGCCGCAGTACGAATAGATGCCCTCGGTGACGACCGTCACGAGATCGACGCCTTCGACCTGAGAAGAGACGATGAACGGCGCCGGCTTGTAATCGGGATAGGTCGTCCCTGCGCCGACCGCGGTTACGAATGTCTGGTCGTTGCGGATGATCTCGCCGTCCCAGTCCGACGCTCCGGTGAGGAACGGTTTGACCGGCGCCCCGCCGTCGATGGCGCGCGCCAGAAGCACGTGGGGATCGGTCCGCACGAGCGCGCCGTCGACATTGGCGTACCGGTCGCACGCGCCGAGCAGGCCCGGCTTGATGAAGCACATGACCGGACATGCGTCGCACCGAACCTTGTCGTCGACCAGATCCGTCATGATCTTTCCTCGAGCGATCCTCAATCCGATTTACAGCGGCGACGAGATCGTTAGTATGCAAATACTCGGCTCGGAGATCGTCGTCTGTCAAGCAGCGTTCACGTTCAAGAATCCCGCGTGAGACCGCAGGCGCGAAGCGCTGTCCGCAGGAACGCGCGACAGCGACGTCTTGAATGGTTGACGTCTGCTGCGCTGCAATGCCCAAATGTTCGTCGGCCAGCGTGAGAGGCTGAATCGAAATGTTCGCCCGGCGCTCAAACAGGAGAGAGGGAATGAAAGCCAAATTCTTGGGTCTGGCGTTCGCCGCCAGCATTCTCGCCGGCGCGGCGCAGGCGCAGGCTCCGATCAGGATCGGCGAGGTCAACAGCTACAAGGCCTTCGCCGCGTTCCTCGATCCCTACAAGAAGGGCATGGAGCTCGCGATCGAGGAAGTGAACGCGGCCGGCGGCGTCGCGGGTCGAAAGATCGAGGTCGTAACGCGCGACGACAACGCGAATCCCGGCGATGCTGTGCGGATGGCGGAAGAACTTGTTTCGGCCGAAAAGGTCGACGTCCTGGCCGGCGGCTTCCTGTCCAACATCGGCGTTGCGCTCGGCGACTTCGCCAAGCAGCGCAAGATCGTCTACCTCGCCTCCGAGCCGCTGACCGACAAGATCGTTTGGCAGGGCGGCAACCGCTACACGTTCCGACTTCGGCCTTCGACCTACATGCAGTCGGCGATGCTGGTTCCCGAAGCCGCGAAACTGAAGAAGAAGCGCTGGGCGTTCGTCTATCCGAACTACGAATACGGACAGTCGGCGGTCGCGACGTTCAAGGCGCTGCTGAAGGCCGCGCAACCGGACGTCGAATTCGTGGGCGACCAGGCGACGCCGCTCGGCAAGATCGACGCCGGTCCGGTGACCCAGGCGCTCGCCGACGCCAAACCCGATGCGATCTTCAACGTCCTGTTCGGCGGCGATCTCGCCAAATTCGTGCGCGAAGGCAATACGCGCGGTCTCTTCAAGAGCGCGTCCGTCGTCAGCCTGCTGACGGGCGAGCCTGAATATCTGGACCCGCTGAAGGACGAGGCTCCGGTCGGCTGGATCGCGACAGGCTATCCCTGGTACGCGATCGAGACCCCCGAGCATAAGGCGTTTCTCGCCGCCTATCAGAAGAAATACAACGACTACCCGCGGCTCGGCTCGGTCGTCGGCTATTCGACGATCAAGGCGCTTGCGACTGCGATGGCCAAGGCGGGTGGAGCGGACGCCGAGAAGCTTATCGCCGCGTTCGCCGGGCTGCCGTTCGAATCGCCGATCGGCAAGGCGACGTTCCGCGCGATTGACCATCAGTCGACCATGGGCGCCTACGTCGGCAAGATCGCGATCAAGGACGGCAAGGGCGTCATGGTCGACTTCGCCTATCGCGACGGCGCGGATTTCCAGCCGAGCGATGCGGAAGTCAAGAAAATGAGGCCCGCCGACTGACCAACCTGCAGCGGCGACGCGCAACGTCGCCGCTGCGGACGCGGGGCCGACATGAACTTCTCGGGTCTCCTCTTGCAGCTCCTCAACGGGCTAGCAAGCGCGTCCACGCTCTTCCTGCTTGCGTCGGGCCTCTCGCTCATCTTCGGCGTCACGCGCATCGTCAATTTTGCGCATGGATCGCTCTACATGCTGGGCGCCTATGTCGCGTGGTCTCTAACGACGCGCCTTTCCGGCATGATCGGCTTCTGGACTGCGATCGTGGCCAGCGCGCTTGCGATCGCCGCGCTCGGCGCGTTGATCGAATTCGTCGTTCTGCGCCGAATCTATCGCGCGCCGGAACTGTTCCAGTTGCTCGGCACGTTTGCGCTCACGCTCGTCATTCGCGACGCGACGCTTTATTTCTGGGACGCCGAAGACCTACTCGGACCGCGGGCCCCGGGATTGTCGGGCGCCGTAACCATACTCGGCCGCCAGTTTCCGCAATATGATCTCGCGCTGATCGTCATCGGTCCGCTCGTACTCGTCTCGCTCGGACTGTTGCTCACTCGAACGCGCTGGGGCGTGCTCGTTCGCGCCGCCACACAAGACCGCGAAATGGTCGGCGCGCTCGGCGTCAACCAGTCGATTCTATTCACGACCGTATTCGCGCTAGGCGCCGGACTCGCGGGCCTGGGCGGCGCGTTGCAGCTGCCGCGAGAGCCGGCCAATCTCGCTATGGATCTGAGCGCGATCGGCGACGCTTTCGTCGTGGTCGTCGTGGGAGGCATGGGCTCGATCCCGGGCGCATATCTCGCCGCGCTGATCATCGCCGAGATCAAAGGGCTGTGCATCGCGCTCGGCGACTGGACGACGCCGTTCGGCTTCGTCGTATCGTTCCCGAAGTTCACGCTCGTCGCAGAATTTCTCGTTATGGCGGTCGTGCTCGTCCTGCGTCCCTGGGGTCTGCTCGGACGACCGGACGTAACGATCCGCGGCCACGCGACAGATGCAAGCGTCCTTCAGGCGCCCGGTCGCAGCCTCTGGCTCGCCGCCGCCGCGACGATCGTTCTGCTCGCGCTGCTCCCGCTCGCGACTGGCGATCGTTCTTATGCCCTCGTGCTGGCGATCGACATCTTCATCGCGATCCTGTTCGCTGCGTCGCTGCATTTCATCATGGGCCCCGGCGGCATGCATTCGTTCGGCCACGCGGCCTACTTCGGTCTCGGCGCATATTCGGCCGCTCTCGTGGTCAAGTCGCTGGGCTGGCCCATGGAGGCGGCGCTGGCGCTGGCGCCCGTCGGCGGCCTGATCGGCGCACTGGTTTTCGGCTGGTTCTGCGTACGCCTTTCCGGCGTCTATCTCGCGATGCTCACGCTCGCCTTCGGCCAGATCGTGTGGTCGATCGTCTATCAATGGGATTCGCTGACCGGCGGCAGCAACGGTCTGATAGGCGTTTGGCCTTCCGCCTGGGCGAGTTCGAAACGCGCCTACTATTACCTGGCGCTGGCGCTCGCCGTCGTCGGAGTCTACGCGCTGTGGCGCGCGCTCTTTTCGCCTTTCGGTCTTGCGTTGCGCGCCTGCCGGGATTCAACGCTGCGCAGCGAGGCGATCGGCATCGACGTGAAGCGGATCCAGTGGATCGGCTTCACGGTCGCCGGCGCCGTTTGCGGGCTCGCCGGCGGGCTCTTTGCTTTCTCCAAGGGAAGCATCTCGCCTGAGACGATCGCCGTCGGGCGATCGGTGGACGGCCTCGTCATGGTGTTGCTCGGCGGCGTCGACACGCTCGTCGGTCCAATCGTCGGCGCCGCGGCGTACATATTCCTGCAGGACGAAGCGACGCGCCACGTCGAGTACTGGCGTGCGATGCTCGGCCTTTTCATCCTGCTGCTGGTGCTCGCCTTCCCGGCAGGACTCGTTGGCGCATTCCGGCCGCGGGCGGAACGCGCATGACGTTGCTGATAGTCGACAGCCTGTGCAAGTCGTTCGGCGGCGTTCGCGCGGTGGACGACGTGAGCTTTCAGGTCCGGAGCGGCGAGTTGCTGGCGCTGATCGGCCCTAACGGCGCGGGAAAATCGACCTGCTTCAACATGGTCAACGGACAGCTCGCACCGGACAAGGGCCGTGTCCTGCTCGACGGCGAGGACCTGGTCGGTCGGCCGCCGCACGAAATCTGGCGACGCGGCGTCGCGCGAACATTTCAGATTGCGGCTGCATTTGCTTCGATGACCGCGGCGCAGAACGTGCAGACGGCGTTGATTTCGCGCGAGCGCAAGCTGTTCGATATGTGGCGCCCGGCAAGGGGCTTTGCGCGCGATGAAGCGCTCGGCCTTCTCGATCAGGTCGGCATGGCCGATCAGGCGGATCGTCCATGCAGCGTGCTCGCCTATGGCGACATCAAGCGGGTCGAACTCGCCATGGCGCTCGCCAACAAGCCAAGACTCCTCCTGATGGACGAGCCCACCGCCGGCATGGCGCCTGCCGAGCGCCAGGCGCTGATGGCGCTGACGCGCAAACTGGCGAGCGACGCCGGCATCGGCGTCCTGTTCACCGAACATTCGATGGATGTCGTGTTCGGCTACGCAGATCGTCTCATCGTTCTCGCGCGCGGCCGACTGATCGCAGAGGGGCCGCCCGACGTCGTGCGCGACGACCCGCAGGTCCGCCAGGTCTATTTCGGCAGCGGTCGCGCCGTCGCGGAGCATTGAGATGAACGCGCGGCCGATCCTCGAAATCAAAGGCCTTCGCGCGTTCTACGGCGCAGCGCAGATCGTGTTCGATGTCGATCTTCACCTCGCGTCGGGCGAGACCGTGGCGCTGATGGGGCGCAACGGAGCCGGCAAGTCGACGACGATGAAAGCGATCATGGGTATGATCGAACGACGGTACGAACACGCTGTATTTCTGGGGCGCGACATTGCGCGACTGAAGCCCTATCAGATCGCCCGCCTCGGACTTGGCTTCGTTCCCGAAGATCGCCGCATCTTCACCGATCTGACCATTCTCGAGAATCTTGAAATCGGCCGAAAATTGGCGCCGACCGGCGCGGTTGCCGACGTGCGCCCCGCCTGGACGCCCGAGCGTCTCTTCGAACTCTTTCCAAATCTCGCAGAGGCGCGCAACCGTTCGGCCGGCCGCATGTCAGGCGGCGAACAGCAGATGCTCACTGTCGCGCGCACGTTGATGGGCAATCCGCTTGCGATCCTTCTGGACGAACCGTCGGAAGGCGTTGCGCCGGTCATTATCGAGCAGATGGCGGACATGATCCTGAACCTCAAACGCGAGGGCGTATCGATCATCCTGTCGGAACAGAACCTTCGTTTCGCGGCCCTCGTCGCCGATCGCGCCTATGTTCTCGAACGCGGCGAAATCAAATTCGAGGGCGCGATGCAGGCCTTGCTCCGCGACGAAAGCGCGCGCCGCGCATATCTCGAGCTTTGATCGCGCAATCAGTCTCGCGCGGCGCGCGTCTCGCCCTATCCGCGCGGCGCCGCGCAGCCGAAGGCGACGAGCCGCGAATCGACATCGTTGATGTCGGCTTTCAATGCCGCGACGCGCTTCGATACGTCGCCCCGGAACAATGTGCCGAACATCGAGGGGACGAGGCCGAACAACCGCTCTCTGTCTTCACGCGCGACCTGATTTTGCTCGATGCTGGCGAACAGCAATTGCTCGGCCAATCGCGCCTTGCGGTGCGAAAGCGCGTCGCAGCCGATTCCTGCTTCCGGAAACGCCTGACTGTTGTTGGCGGGACCGATCTGGTCCGCGGTTCGCGCGCAAGCGCCCAACATCAGGCTCGCGCCGACGAGCAGACTTGCGGCGCGCAATCTGGCGCTGGGCGGATCAAGAGCGGCGCTCTGCAGACGCCGAACGCGCCGGCGAAAGGGACTGTCGCAAGACATGTCCCCAGAATGACGCGTCAACCTGTCTTGAAGCTTTGTTGCAAGTCGGCCGCCTCGCCTGAGCGAAGCGGCCGATCAGCCAGGTCTGCGCGCGCGGATGCGCGCGCAGCGATTATTCTGCGGCCTCGAGTTTCGGCATTCCGAGGATCGCCTTGGTCTCGAGGAACTCGCCGAACGCATGGTCTCCCCATTCGCGGCCATTGCCCGACTGCTTGAAGCCGCCGAACGGCGCCATCAGATCGGGTCCGGCGCCGTTAAGCGCGACCTGGCCGGCGCGCAAACGCGACGCGACGTCCCTCACCTTGGCGAAATCGCCGCCCGAGACATAAGCCGCAAGGCCGTATTCGGTGTCGTTGCCGATATCGACGGCCTGTTCGACCGTATCGTAGCTGATGATCGACAGCACGGGTCCGAAGATTTCTTCCTTGGCGATCGTCATGTCAGGCGTCACATCGGCGAAGATCGTCGGCTTGACGTAATACCCCTTGTCGAGACCTTCCGGTTTGCCCGTGCCGCCGGCGACCAGCGTCGCGCCTTCGTCGATGCCTTTCTGGATCAGGCCCTGAATCTTCTTCCACTGCGTTTCGGACACGACTGGGCCCATCTGCGCATTGCCGTTGGGGTCGCCGACGGTCGTCGCATCAGCCGCGGCCTTGGCGATCGCCACGACCTCGGCCATTTTCGTCTTGGGCGCGAGCATGCGCGTGGGCGCATTGCAGGACTGGCCGGAATTGGTCATCACCGCGCGCACGCCGCCGGTCACTGCGGACTTGAAGTCGGCGTCTTCGAGAATGATGTTCGGGCTCTTGCCGCCGAGTTCCTGATGCACGCGCTTGATGGTCGGCGCGGCGTTCTTCGCGACTTCGATGCCGGCGCGGGTCGAGCCGGTGAAAGACACCATGTCGACGCCCGGATGAGAGGAAATCGCCGCGCCGACGCCGGGCCCGTCGCCGTTGATCATGTTGAACACGCCCGGCGGGACTCCGGCTGCGTCCAGCACTTCCGCGAAGACCTGCGCCGAGAACGGCGCGATTTCAGACGGCTTCAGCACCATGGTGCAGCCGACGGCCAACGCGGGCGCCACCTTGCAGGCGATCTGGTTCAGCGGCCAGTTCCATGGCGTGATGAAACCGCACACGCCGATCGGCTCCTTGACGATCAGCGTCGTGCCGCGCTGCGGCTCTTCGAAGGCGTAGGTCTTGAGCACATTGAGCGCGGTGCCGAAATGCGCCGCGCCCATGGCGGCCTGCGCGCGCTGGGCGAGCCACACCGGCGCGCCCATTTCCTCGGTGATCGCCTTGGCCATGTCTTCATGGCGCTTCTTCAGCTCCGCCATGATTCGCTGGATGAGGTCGATGCGCTCTTCGCGGCTGGTGCGCGAGAATGTCTCGAACGCCTTGCGCGCCGCTTTCACCGCGCGGTCGACGTCTTCCGACGAGCCGAGCGAGATACGGCCGGCGACGGCTTCCGTCGCCGGGTTGATCACGTCGAGCGCTTTGGGCGCGACCGGATCGACCCATTTTCCGTCGATGTAGAATTTCAAATAGTCGCGCATGCTCGTCTCCCATCGTTCTGTTGTCCGGCCGCGGCCGAAGTTGGCCGACACAATAACGTCTCGGCGTCGCCCGCCAAGCCCCATCGGCGCATACCGTCTCGACTTGCGCGCCGACGCGCTTTAGTCCTCGCCGCGATGACGAATTTCGGTTCCGCTCCTGACGCCGGCGATTTCGCGGCGATCGCCTTCGCTGGCGGCGGCAATCGCTGCTATTGGCAGGGTGGATTCTGGGACGCGCTGACGGCCAGCCGTCCGCAGCGGCCGCGCCGGGTCGTCGGCGTCTCGGCCGGCGCATTTCAGGCCTGCTTTTCGCTCATAGGCGCGGGCGACCGCGTCCGACGCCTGGTGATCGAGGCCTGCGCACGCACGCAGAGCGGCCTCGACTGGTCGCTGCTCGTCCGCGGCCGGTCGCCGTTCCTCGTCGGCGGAATGTATCGCGCGCTCCTGACCGAAGTTTTCGGCCCAGAGGAGCTGGCGGCGCTGCGGCGCGCGCCGGAAATCCTGATTCAGGTCGCCCACCCGCCGGACTGGGCGCCCGGGTCGTTCGCCGCATTGTCTTCCATCGCCGCCTATCAGATCGAAAAGGCGCTGACCGGAGCGGCCCACTCCCGCGCCGGGCGCTATCTGGGCCTCGAACCGGACTGGGTCTCCACGCACGGCGTCCAAGGTCCGGTCGAGATCGCCGACGCGCTGATGGCGACCGCCGCCGTGCCGCCGTTCATGCCCATCGGCCGCGTCAATGGCCGAGCGGCGCTCGACGGCGGCCTGGTCGACAACCCGCCGCTGGACAAGCTCGCCGAATTCGAGGCGCGCGGCGAAAGAACGCTCGTTCTATCGACCCGCTCGGCGCGACCGCTGGAATCGACTTCGGTGCGCGCCGTCGTGCGCCCCTCGGTCCCGATTCGCATCGACAAATTTTCGGTGACCGACGCCGTCGGCATCCGCCAGACTTATGAACTCGGCCTGCGCGACGGCGAGGAATTCGCGCGCAAGCTCCAATCCTCGACGCTGGCTTGACACTCGCGGAGGGCGAGGCCTATATCGCCGCGCTCGACGACGCACGACTTGGTCTGCGCCGTCGCGTGGCGGAGTAGCTCAGCCGGCTAGAGCAGAGGAATCATAATCCTTGTGTCGGGGGTTCGAGTCCCTCCTCCGCTACCATCAGCCCCCCCGACGGGATTGGTGGCAATGCCAAGGCGTTGATTAGCCCAAAGATTTCCGTATCTGGGCCGCCGTCTGGCGCCGGCCTTACGACTACCGAGGACACGAGGCTTCGTATCTCACGGTTGATGTCATCCGGAACCTGCCCGCCGCACTTTATCACCTTTCCGAGGATCGCCGCCACATCAGCGTAGCGTTTGGCCGCGTCCGGGTCAGGCTCAAACGGCACGAGCGACGCTTCGTCGAGTTCAGCCTGCCGCAGGCGAATCACCTCCCGCTCGGCCTTCCGCGTCTTGAGTTGGGTGTCGATATACTGCTCGTCGCCGATTTGGCGGAAGAGCATGTCCGTCCAGCGAGCACATTCGGCGTCGATCTTGGCGAGACGCCGCTCGATGTCCTTGCGTTCCTGACGGCTGTCTGCCTCCTCCGAGAGCATCGCCTCGTTATACAGGTCGATGAACTGCTTCACGCTGTCCGGCTCGCTCAACGCGCGTTCCAAGAGGCTCAACACCTGTTGCTCCACCGCTTCGAGGTAATAGGTTCGGGGGTCGGCGCAGGTGCCGCTTTCCGCATGTCGGGAACACTGGATACGGGTCTTGCCCGTCTTGTCCGTCCCACGCGATGACATGCCGCCCCCGCACGAATGGCAGCGAAGCAGTCCGGAGAGCGGACGCAGAGCGCGGCGGGCGGTCGTCGGATGCCCGCCGCCCTTCTGCGCCATGATTTCCGCGACCCGGTCAAATAGTTCAGTCGGCACGATTGCCGGCATGACGCCTTCCACCTCTGCCAGTGGCTCTTGGCTCCGTGAGAGGCGTTTTGCTGTCTTGGGGTTCTTTATCATCGTGTTTCGCCCCCAGACCAAGTCGCCCTTGTAGATAACGCTGCGTAGTATGCCGTTGCGCCGTTGCCGCGAGCCGTTGATGGTGCTTGCGTTCCACAACCCACCACGCGGAGCCGGGATGCCATCAGCGTTCAAGCCCCGCGCTATCTCACGCGGCGTCTTGCCGTCAGCACACTCTTGATAGATGCGGCGCACGACTTCCGCCTCGTCTTCGTTGATTGACGGCTTACCGGGGTTCAGAGGGTCGGCTCGATAGCCATACGGCGCCCCGCCCATGTGTAAGCCGTCAAGCGCGCGGCTCGACATCCCTCGCCGCACCTTCTTCCGTGTCTCCTCGACCATGTGTTCACTCATCGCGCTGTGGATGTTGAACATGAAGGAGTCGAGCGGCTGTTCAGATTGATTGATGCCGATTATCTCAATGCCGAGAAACTTGAACTGCTTGCGGATGAAGTTCGCGTCAGCCGCGTCGCGTGCGAGGCGATCCAGTGCTTCGACAATGAGGAGGCCAAACTCGCCGTTCTCGGCTGCCGTCATAATCCTGCTCAATCCGAGCCTGCCTATAATAGAAGTGCCGGACTTGCCTTCGTCCTTGTCTTCAAGGACGACCTTGAACCCTTGCCGTTCCGCGAACTCTCGGCAGAAACGAAGTTGGTCATCCGCAGACCGAACTTCTTGGTGGTCCGTCGAATACCTCGCATACAGTGCTGCTCGTTTCATGCCCGGCCCTCCCGAGCAGCCCTTGCTCGCGCCGCGTCCTCTCGGGCTGCGTTGCGCGCAAGTGCCTGAACCAGTCGAATGACTGCTTCTTTCGCTGCCCTGCGTTCGTCCGTATCGTTGTTATCGCTCCTCTGGTGGTATGTTGTCGATTGAAAATCCATTGTAGAAATCGTTAGGGGTTGAAGCCCTATTATAACATTTGCGGAACGCCGATTTCTATGAAAATGCGCGCACGCAGCAAGAAACTTTCTTCGCTATTCTGTCGGGCCTCCCGACGCATCATCGAGTTCGTGCTTCTTCCGTCTGACATCGACGGCCTTGCCCATATTGGCGAGCCGTTTTCCGACGATGTCGAGTTCGGATTTTTCGATTTTCAGTGCGTCGTCGTCGGGCTCGTCGAGCCCATACATGGCGACAAGCAAATCCTGTTTCTTCGCCTTTTCCAGTTCGCCAAGCCGGCGACGCTTTTTGGCGCGGTTGAGATCGCGAAGTGTCATGCGCCCAGCGCGAGTATCGCTCAACTTCGCGGAGCCAAGTTCGTCGAGCCTTTCGACAAGCTCGGCGTCCGTTTCTAAAATCTCCCACATCCTCATTGCAGGCCTCGAACGAAGTCAGGATAACGAAGCGCGATGAGAACGGCGTCTGCGGTTGAGGTCTCGAAAACATAATCGCCATAGTTGCCGACAGGGCTGCCGGGCATGACTTTGCGAACTGAACACGCAGAGCCTGCCGCAGTGAGTTCCTGTTTGATATCGCCAGCGAGGGCGCCGTCCGAGACGATGAAACGAGATGATGTATCGGTCATGAAGTTATTTATCGCCGATGCGGATTTTACCGGACGCCGTCTCTTTCAGAATAGGAACGGCATCGGCTCATCCCAGTGCGTTCGCCGGGGTCGTTCGATAGTTCGCCGGTCGGTTCTTGGTCGGGCCGTGTAGAAAATCCCTTTCAGTGAGATATCGAGTTCGGCAGTCGGCTCGACGGTCAAAAGTTCGGCGGCGGCAGCTTCTGGGTCGCGAGAGAAGTTCTTGATGCCAGCCGAACCATCGTCGCCGGCCAGAAGGTCGATAAGGTCGAGCGTGCCGAGAACGGAAAGATGGGCGACGCCGACAACTTTGCGTCCGTCCCATCGGACCAGCATTCCGAACTCTCGCCATCGTCGCAGATCGACAGCCCTTCGATAGACCAGACGGTCATGGACCACACCTCGCCATCGGTGAAAGTTATTTGCCGGGGCAGAGACGGTAGCCCAGCGAGCTTCGTCGCCCCGTCGGCTACCTTGGGCGCAGTCGGCGACGAAAACGCGCCAGCGGGCTTCTGACGCGAACCTCACGCACTTCGCACACGATGCTTGGCGGCAGAAGTTCCTGATGCCCGGTCGAACAGGCACCCCGCAGAAATCGGCCGCAGTCGGCCAATCGGCATCTTCGGGCACGCCTCCCGACGACGGGAAGTAAATATGTTTCGTCATCGTCGTATTTAGGTTGCGAATGCGACCCGGCGTGATGTATTATATCCAGATATTATTTTTCACGACTTATGCGATTTTATGAACTAACCAACGATTGGAGAAACGATTTCACGACTGGCATGGGCGTTCTTTATCGCACGCCTCGCGAACGACTTTCCTTTGCCACCGTTATAATCGACGCCATCGTCGTCGACAGTTCCACAGACCCGGTCCCACTCGTTCGAACGGTGGTGGCGAACTTCAAGCGCGACTGGCGGAAATCTTTCGCGACGAGCGGCTATGTGAAACGCGGAACTCGCTACCACGGCAATGTCGAGATCGACCTGCTCCGCCCAGATTTGCTCGGTGGCGAAAACAAGCGGCGACTGCTAACCGAGTTAGGTATCGACATCGGGCACCTAAAGGAGGACGAGCGTATTCTCCTCGTCCATTACCATGCGGTTGTCGATGCCAAAGGGCATCAAGAGGGCTATCGGAAGGCGGTCGCGGCGGCATTCCCCGGTCATCGTCGAGTTCTCATCAGGTCCATTTACGAGACCCGCACGGTCGCTGAAAATCTCGCCGACCTCGCCGGCTACATGACGAAGATGCGGTTTCGATATTCGCAAGCCTACGAAGGCACGAAGACGAAGTTTTGCGACGACTACGAGCCGGATTGGCACCAGTGGTTCCGCGAGTTCATTTCCGACCTGCTGCCCAATCTGACCATCAGTTCGCTCGTCTCGCGCGCCTCCGTCGGCAAGAAGTTGGCCTCCCCAGAGTGTCCCATTTCGCAAACGGGCGGTGCCACGATTGCCAAGGAAACAGCGGCTTTGAGCGCGATTTCACCGACGACCAGCGTGAGAGCAGTTCCGATTGAGACAGAGGACATGAACGAAGACAATAACAACAATCACAAAACACTCATTCCAAATGATTTTACAAAAGGTTTGAAGCCGACTGCGGCGACAGCATCAGAGAAAATCAGGCCAGAGCCGAACGACATTTTGGCCCGCATAATGGCCAGAACCAACGAACCAAAACCAAGACCGGCAAACCGACCATCGCCCGACGATGTGCTGGATCGGATTAGAAACCGCATTGAAGGAGCAACATGGAAAAACTTATGAATACACGAGCAAACAACGGAGCACAAAAAGCGACCAAAAACCTGAACATCAATCGGGGCCTGATCGTATGGGAAAGAGGCGGCCTCGACTGGAAGGAATTTGTCTGGACACGCACCTATTATGTAGGCGGCGTTCCGAAAGCCATTGGCTCATATTGTGAGGGCGACGACCTCAAATCCGTCCCTTCATGCGCCAGCGATTTCATTCGGACGCACACCTTCACGGCGTCGAGCCGTTGGAATCTCGGCGAATACAAATTCAAGACCCGAGAGCAGATGGACGCAGTCTGGAAGAAACTCGACCGCATCATGCGTCGATCTGTCAGCGGCGCGTTCCTGATTCTGGCTCGCGCCTACTGGTTCGAAATCTATCTTGAAGACGAGCAAGATTTGGTTTTTCTGAAATTGGACGACGAGCAGTTCGCCTCCAAAATCAGAAAACTGTCGCCTGATATTGAAGAGATACAAACCCCACCGGGGCTGCTCGATGACACGCACACAAACTAAACATTCGAGGCGATATCGAAATCAGATGATCCATCTTCGGAGCCGAGGACGCCCGAACAAGAATGCCCGGCATATCTCGCATAATGTATAAGGTGTTTTTATACACCTGATTCGTGAGAGCCAATCGAATGGATTTCGGACGGTTCGTGCGCCAAGCACGAAAGGCCAAAGGACTGACGCTTCTCGATCTGGCCAACGCAGTCGGCAGCAGTCCAAATAATGTTTGGGAACTTGAAACCCGCAACAGCGGCAGCATGGATTTACTCGCTCGTGTCTCTGCTCGATTGGGACTGGAATGGACGGGAATTGCGCGAGGAAAATCGCTTGGAACCCGTATCAAGAACCGTCGTCTTCGCCTTGGTTGGAGCGCAACGAAGTTAGCAGAGAAGTCAGGTGTATCGATTTCTGCTGTTGGCAGGGTCGAGATGGATCGTGGGCACATCTCGACGGCAGGCGCGATAGTCAAAATCATCGCACCGAACTTCGGTGCCAACTTCACAGCCGCTCGTTGGGGCAAAATGCCCGGCACCCGAGACAATCGGTTCACGCCACCCGAATTCTTGCGTGAAATCGAATTCGTCTTGGGTGGCGACATCTGTCTTGATCCATGCGGCCATCCTAACGCCGCCGTTCGTGCCCAACGCATTTTTACAGAAGATGACGACGGGCTAACCCGGCCTTGGGATGGGAAAAGAATTTATGCGAACCCGCCTTATTCAAATGCGGCGGTATGGATGCGGCGCGGACATCGTGCTTGGGCTGATGGCGAAGCCGAACGGGTCTTGATGCTGTTGCCGACACAAACACACACCAGAGCCTTTCATGGTACGCCTCCGACGAGGACCGCAGTTCGGCTCGGATGAGTTGGCTGGGGCCGAC